>NZ_PYGJ01000001.1 GCF_003014475.1 Shimia abyssi
AAAACCGGCTCACTGTCGCGCTCGGACCGGTTGGCCAAGTATAACCAACTGATCCGCATCGAAGAAACACTGGGCGAAACCGCGGAATATGCGGGAACTTCGATCCTCAAATAAGCTACAAGCGGCGGGGTTTCGGCCCCGCCACACTTTTCTAGAACACCATCCGCGCCCGCAGGCCAAACAACGTGATATCCCGCCCGGTTGTGCTGCCTATGGGATCATGAATGAACTGCATCGACGGCGTGATTTGCAATCCCGGTGACACGGAAAACCGATAAAACACCTCTGCTGTCATTTGCTCCTGCCCATTGGCGGCTTCGGACCAGTTGAGCCCAACCCCACCCAAATCCGTATTGCGCCCGAAATAGCCAATCCCACCGGATACGGTATTTTTATAAAGCGCCTCTGTCGCCTTGGATGTGCCTGCCCGCAGGAAAGGCATCCACTTATTGTCAATAAACCACGCCCCGGAAAAGGCGGCTCCGTAATCCTCCGCCGCTTTGCCATCCGTGTGCCACAGTGTCAGATGCACATTGTCAAAATAGATGCGGTCAAACCCGCTGGTGTACCCAATCTCAACACTCTTAAAGAGCCGCCTATGGTCAAACACGTCAAAATCCGGCTCACTTGGATCGCCCATTGCATCGGCCACGCTGGCCACCACATAGGCGTTTTTGCCCAGTCTGGCCCCAAACGCCATGCCTAGCCCCTGATCCGGCGCGCTGATGGTTGGGTTGGTGTTAAAAGCAAGGTTCTGGAACGCAGTATAGGGGCTCACCAACCCGTAAATACTTAGAAAATCAGTGACATCTATCTGCCCAATCTGAAACGTCCACGCGCCGTCTTCAGCGCGCTGTGTCCAATATAGATTGGTCAGCAACGAACCGTTGTCATTGAATGCCGTGCCGGGGATCGACAATATGCCCTGCCCCAACAGCATATTCTGCGGATCAGGCGATCCATAGCCATGGCGGTTTTCAATCTTAAAAGTCAGGCTGCCATTTTCCGTGGCCTGCCAGCTGCCATACAGCCGCGCAATCCCGCCAGCCGCGTCCCCGGTGCTGCCATCTGACGACAAGCCCAGCGACAGGTAGTCCAGATTAAACTTGAACCCGTTCCCGGCCAGCCCGTCCTTCCACGCAAACCACCCCGGCACGACGTTTTGCGGAAAATCCGACCGAAACTGCGGATCCGTCAGCCCATCTCCCGGCGCCAGATCTGCCGCAACCGACGACGGACCATTTAGCCCACCGCTTTGTGCCCATGCGCCACCGCTTGCCGCACACAACACCATCCCCAAGAAAGCGCATAATCTAGTTTTCAACACTGGCCTCCTGATTTGCCGCCCTCAGCTTTTCTTTCATCTGTTCCACCCACGCGCTGTTTTGCGCGGCCATTGGCTGGGTCTGATGCACCGCCTCGGCGATCTTAACCTCCAGTGAAAAACTCGCGTGCATCGGGACATAGCCGTCAACTACCACAACCTCTCGCTTAGAGGGGTCAAGCGACAGTACGCCGTGCACCACGACCGGCTCGTACAACAGGCGCGGCGCCCAATCCTCGTTCAGCCGCAAACGCACCATCTGGTTGGGCGCAGGCGGCGGTGAATGGCTGCACATGCCTCGTTCCGGCACAAGATAGGCTGATGGCCTGCCGTCTGCATCGGCTGGTGCCGGGATCGTGTAGCCAGACAGAATTACCGTTTTGCCATCCAGCGCTGCATTGCCTGCCCAGGCAGCCGCCTCGCGCCGCTCCGCCACGACCCAACGCTGCGAGATCAGCCAGTCAATATCGATCCCGGCCTCAGCCAAATCACCTTCGGCCGCCCGCAACCGCGCTGACGCGCTCACGCGATCTTCCTGAAACACTTGCCCGCCATCTAACCGTTCGCGCAACTGCACAATCTCAATGAGGGCCTGCAACTGCTTAGCCGACAAATCTGCATAAGGATCGTCAAAGCGCTGCACAGACTGATCCACCAGATCGGACCACGCCACACCAACCGCCTCGGCCCACGCGGTCTGCGCCCAGATCACAGCTAACATGCCCAGCAAAAGAGTTTTCACCATATCTCTCCCAAGATTCGAAAACACGACAGGGCAGGTCTGCAACCAAACCGCCCTGCCCTCACCTTGTCACAGAGTGTTCTTATAGATCACGCCATCTTTCATGATGATACGAATGGTCTCGGGGCTTTCTGGGCGCGGATCAGCGCCAAACCACTGTGTCCCAGTGCCCGTGACCGTGAAATCGTCCAGCGGGTTGCCATCGATCAACAGGATGTCGGCATAGGCCCCCTCTTCAATGACGCCAAGCTTTCCGGCTGTATATGGGTTTGTAAAATCCCCCGACAGCGCAACAACCTCGCCCCCCGTGGACGTCAAAGTCACCAACGAGGAATAGGGTCCAAAAAACTCATTGTTGAGGTGCTTTTCATAAGCGATCTGAATATTGCACGCCTCCACCGAGCCAACGCAATCGGTTTGGAACCCACGTTTGACCGGGCATTCCTGCATGTTCGGGATGTAATTCGCAAAAGTCGCAGAGGCGCTTTTTGCTTTGGCCAGACTCGCCGGTACATTCGCGACGGCAGGTATATCTAATAGTCCGGGGTCAAAAGCCGTCAGGTTGGTGGTGATATAGGCGCCTTTTTCGTTCATGACATCTGCAATTTCACAGTCAAACGAAAACCCGTGTTCAATGGACATTACGCCCGCATCCAACGCAGTCAGGATCGCTTCTTTGCGATACGAATGCGCCATAACATAGCTGCCATATTCACTGGCAACTTGTACGGCCGCTTCTATCTCCTCTTTGGATCCCGCCAAAAGCTGCCATGGATCAAAAGCAGACACCACGCCCCCGGATTGCATGAATTTAAGCTGCGTCGCACCCATCCGGAAGTTGTTGCGACCGAATCTGTAGACGTCGTCGACCCCACTGGCCTCCTGTGCCATATTCAACCGGCTCATATTTGTGGACGATCCCGGAGGTGCTGTGAAATTGGCAAAATCTGCGTGCCCACCGCGTGTCCCGATGAACGCTCCAGAGGGGTAAAATCGTGGGCCCACAATCTGCCCGGCCTCAATGGCACGGCGCAATCCGCCATTGGCGCCGCCAGCATCCCGTACCGTTGTAAAGCCCTGCATAAGGTACATTTCCGCCATTCGCGCCCCGTGGATGGCAAAATCCTCCCATGTCGTATTAGCCTCCATCGAAGGAAGCGTCGGCCCCATCAGCATCAGATGTGCGTGTAACTCAACAAACCCCGGAGTTAATGTGCGACCGCCGCCATCGACCACCGTTGCATCCGGCGCATCAATTGCGTCGGTCGAAACCGTTTTGATCAGATTGCCTTCAACGAGAACGCTGGCGTTCTCGATACGCGCTTCGTTTACGCCGTCAAAGACGTGAACATTTGTGAATAGTACCTGCGGCTTATCAGCCTCTTGCGCCGTTACGGTCAGGGCTGAAACCGCCCCCGCAAAGGCAATTGTTAAGAATGCTCCAAATCGAATCATAATCTTCTCCCTCGCTCGTCATCTGATTTTAAGAGTAGCCGAACTGGTGCCGCGTCGATGGCCAGTTTAATGTACTCAATTGCAACTATTGCGTAAAAACTGGCCAGTGTGGGTACTATCTTCGTACCTGTAACGCGATAATCCAAAGTCAGGTCCCCAAGCACACCACCACCTCACAAATGGCAGTCGCATGATCACACAGTTTGACGGCATGATCCGCTTAATCCTTGTCCGGCCCTTTGTGGATCATATACGCTCCCTGGGGTTCGACCCGGATCCCATTCTGAACGAATGGGGCCTGAGCAGCGACAAGGTGCAGAACCCGGACATAAGCGTTCATGCGGACACGATCTATGGTCTTGTCAATCGTTTGGCCGATCACGCCCGCGACCCGTTTCTGGGTTGCCATGTCGGGGAACAGTTTGACCTGTCGCGCTGGCCCGTCCTGACCGAGGCAGCACAGGATGCGTCCAGCATCGGAGATTTTTATACGCGTTTCGTACAGCTGGTCCCGCAACAGGCAAGCTCGGTGCGTCACGAACTGGCCATCCGCGCCGATACCACCACATACGCGGTGATGCGTATCGTCTCGACCAAAGCATCAACCGCGCATATCGATGGGTTCGGACTGGCCATGCACACGCGGCTGTTGCAAATGGTGACCGGCGCGCAATGGGCCCCGTCCCGTCTGATTTTACATACTGCCTATCCCCAGGCGCTTCCGCGCGGATATCTTGGCGCCACGATCCTGCGACATGACCGCAATGGGCTGGCCCTCACCTTTCCAACCAAATGGCTACACCACAAGATTGCTTTGCAACTGCCCAGCCAAACTCCCGCGCCAAACGACATCGCCCTTTCGCTGATCGTCGCGTTGCGAACGGCGGCCAAACCTCATTTGTCTCAACAAGTGATTTCCCAGGATCAGCTTGCCGCGGATCTGGGCATGTCACTTTCGGCCCTAAAAGCAGGGCTGAAACGCCAAGGTACAACGCTCCCGCGGGAGCTCAAGGCTCTGAAAATTAGACTGGCTTGCCAAGCCCTCGCTGATCCTAAAAGGACAATTTCAGACATCGGCCAATCGCTAGGGTACGCAGACCCATCGCATTTTGCCCGTTTCTTCAAGTCGCAAACAGGAACCTCCCCCAGCGCACATAGGGCGGCTCAGGTCAACAGTTCCCACTGATGAGCGGTCAGGATGGCTCAGACTGATCAGTGGCCTGATCCCGCGCAACGGCGTAGGCATCGGATTCATAAAACCCGCGACCCTGCTCGATCGTGTCAAACGCAACCACCAACATTTGTCGGCCAATTCGAGCGTTGTGCTCCGGTGCGTTCTGATCGACCATGCGACCGTCATACGCCTCAATCACGGGCTGCGACCGCTCTTTGAAACTGTCAAAACGCCCCCGGCCTTGCGGTCGGGGACGGGCTACCAAATAAACAAAAGACATATCAATACCCTGTCAAAATACATTGTCTATGGTACACCAAATCGAGGGCAAATTCACTTATAAGCTGTCCAACTTTCGCAACCAAGCGGCCATTGCGCGCCGAACGCATTGAAAAAGCATAATATGATCGCTCAGGACATTATCAAAAAACTCGACCTGACGCCGCATCCCGAAGGGGGGCACTACCGCCAGACCTGGGTCGATACTCCGGCAACAGGCGCGCGACCAGCAGGGACAGCGATCTATTTTCTTCTGGCGGCTGGTGAGACATCGCACTGGCACAAGGTCGATGCGACCGAGATCTGGCACTATTATGCCGGCGCTCCGTTGATCCTGTCGCTGAGCGCAACCGAAACCGGCCCGGCGCACGATCAAACATTGGGGCCGGACCTGAGCGCTGGTCAGTTTCCGCAACTGATTGTGCCAACCCATCACTGGCAGTCCGCGCGCAGCGCAGGCGATTGGACATTAGTTGGATGTACTGTCTCACCTGGGTTTCGCTTTGAGGGCTTCACGCTGGCGGAACGCGGTTTTGACATTTCGCGATAGTTTGAGGGGTTTCGGATCGGCGTTGCCGATCCGACCGATGAGGGGGCCAGCCTCCTCTTTTGCCTTGCAGGCAAAATTCACCCCCGAAGTATTTTTGGCAAGATGAAAGGCCAGATGGCCGTATTGCCGGGGTGCAACAGATCCTCAATTTTGAAATCGTGGCCGCTCAGGTTGGTTCGCTGAGTGTGCCACCACCCACCAGCGCCAATACCCCGGTTGTCGTGGGACAAGACGTTGGTAAGCCTTTTGCGACACGCACCGCAAGATAGGCAAACGCCTGTGCTTCGAGCATGTCACCGTCCAACCCGACGGATTCAACTGGCGCGACAGGGCATTCCAGCGATACGGAAAGCATCTGCATCAGAACCGGATTGTGGCGGCCACCGCCAGTGACCAGCACCTGTTCTGGTGGCGTCGGGCAATGGCCCATGCCCTGGGCGACAGACGCGGCGCACATGGCGGTCATGGTTGCCGCAGCGTCTTCGTCTGACAGTTCGTGTACGAGCTCAATCATCTCAGCAAAATCATTTCGGTCCAGAGATTTGGGTGGAATTCTGCCAAAATATGCTTCGGCCAGAAACAGCTCAAGCGCGCCGGTTGCCACCGTGCCATTTGCGGCAATTTTTCCACCCTCGTCCAAGGCCACTCCGCGTCGCTGGCGCAACAGGTCGTTGAGCGGCGCATTGGCCGGGCCGGTATCAAACGCCAACAACGCGCCGGGCGTTTCGGCCGTGTCCTTGGACGGGTCCACCCATGTCAGATTGCCCACGCCACCAAGGTTCAAAAAGGCCACCGGTTTTTTTGCTCCGAACCACTTGGCACAGGCAAAGTGAAAGAACGGCGCCAGCGGGGCACCCTCGCCCCCCAGCGCCACATCGGCTGAGCGAAAATCCCAGACCACCGGAGTGTGCAGTGCCTCGGCCAGCGCCTGACCGTCGCCAACCTGACATGTGCCGCGCCCACGTGGTTCATGCGCCAATGTCTGGCCATGGAACCCGATCAATTCCGCATCGTCAAAACCACTCAGGACCTCCAGATGTGCAGCCTCAACAATGCGGGCAGCGGCATCGGCCTCTGGGCCGTTCCAATGGCCCAGAGCAGCCATCAGCGTTGCCTGCTCCTCGGGCAAATAGGCGCGATAGGCACTGGGACCAAAGCCATGGATCACCCGCCCGTCCGTGTCGAGCACGGCTACATCAACGCCGTCCAGCGACGTGCCCGACATCGCCCCCAACGCCCGCACGCACGCGTTTACTTCTCTGGCCTGCAACATGGCCTTTTCCTTCTGCTCATCCGCGCCTATACACGGCTTCGCAGACAATACGGGACACAGACCATGACCTACCAGCCCAAATCGGATTTTCTCGCTGTGATGTTGGAGCGCGGCTTTGTCGCCGACTGCACCGATTACGAAGGGCTGGATGCCGCGTTGGTGGCCGGTGTCGTTCCCGCCTATATCGGATTTGATGCAACGGCCAAGTCGTTGCATGTAGGAAGCCTGATCCAGATCATGATGTTGCGCTGGTTGCAGAAAACCGGGCACAAACCGATTACGTTGATGGGTGGGGGTACCACCAAGGTGGGCGATCCGTCGTTCCGCGCCGATGAACGCCCGCTGCTGACCCCTGATCAGATCGACGACAATATCGCCGGGATCAAACAAGTGTTCGCCAAATACCTGTCTTATGGCGACGGCGCGACCGACGCGGTGATGCTCAACAATGCCGAATGGCTGGATGACCTGAACTATCTTGAATTCCTGCGCGACATTGGCCGCCATTTCTCGGTCAACCGTATGCTCAGCTTCGAATCGGTGAAATCGCGACTGGATCGCGAACAGTCGCTGTCATTTCTCGAATTCAACTACATGATCCTTCAGGCGTATGATTTCCTTGAGTTGAACCGCCGCTATGGCTGTCTTCTCCAGTTCGGCGGCAGCGACCAATGGGGCAATATCGTCAACGGCATCGATCTAACGCGGCGCGTGAATGAAAACCAGATATTTGGCCTGACCTCGCCGCTCCTGACCACGTCAGATGGCAAGAAAATGGGCAAATCGGCGGATGGAGCAGTGTGGCTGAATGCCGACATGCGCAGCACTTACGAATTCTGGCAATTCTGGCGCAATACCACCGACGCGGATGTAGGACGTTTCCTCAAGCTCTATACGGAAATGCCGGTCGATGAATGTACCCGTCTGGGTGCGCTGGAAGGGTCCGAAATCAACGCCGCCAAGATCATCCTGGCGAATGAAGTTACAACTCTTTGCCACGGCGCGGATGCGGCGGCGGCGGCTGAGGCGACTGCGCGCGAAGTCTTTGAAAAAGGTGGCGTGGGCGATGATCTGCCCACCGTCACCCTTGCATCAACCGATCTGCCAGCCTCTATCGTGCAGCTGATCGTGAAATCCGGCCTCGCCAAATCCGGCAAAGAGGCCAAGCGCCTGATCGCTGAAAATGGCGCACGGATAAACGACGCGCCGCTGACTGACGCCGGACTGATGATCGACGCAAGTGCTCTTGCCGACCCGATCAAGCTCAGCGCAGGCAAAAAACGCCATGCTCTGGTGCAACTGAACGGCTAAACCGCGATGTCCGCCCCCGCGGAGGGGGCTAGTCACTACCAGCCCGAAGGCAATAGACCCCTGCTAAGACCTTAATATCAAGCGGTTTTCTATATCGGCGAAAATCCAACGTTACCGGAATATCCAAATCCGGTAACGCATTTACGTCAAGTTACCGCCGGAGCACCTCCCAGCGCATCATCACGCTCCCCGCCAATCCGGTAACGCCACCCCAGCCACACCCCAGCCACATCACCAGCCCCACCACCAAAACTAATCCGCCCGCATCACGTCATTTCACTTTTAAGATCAAAACGTGCGGGGTATTATGTAAATAATATCAACCTGTTATGGGATTAAGATCGTGCCTAACTCCAGCTTCTCAGCTTCGCAGGAATTTCTTGCAGAACTCGATCAGCTCGCATCGACCGAAAATCTCACAAAGTCAGAAATCATCCGCACATCTGTGGAGAAATATAAGAAATTTAAAGGAGAACAAAAGGTGAATACTACCCTCGCAAACAAAGCTTCCACCGTTGTGGACGGATTTTTCGACAAGGTGGCGAAGTCCAGCGACAATGATTGGCTAACCATCAGAAATTCGGCGGGGGACCTGTTCAACAAGTATGCGACCCTCAAGCGGTGTCCGTCTGCAAACCCCAGCCCCAAGGAAATTGCGATGGCAGTAGCAGCGGAAGCAAGCGACCCAGACGCAGTGTCTAACCCCCTCGTAACCTTTCACCCTAGTTAGGTAAAACTAGTTCAACTACCGTAGGTAGTGGGGCTGTAGGGCTATATACTACCCTACCGGGTAGATACCTTATTTTACCTAGCTAGGGTCGAGAGCTACCGGGGGCTACGGGGGGTACGGCATTCCTACCAAGCAGGCTGGGTTTCGGGAGCTGTTCGGTCCATTTCATGCGAAAACAGTCGGTTTGCGGGTTGTGGATAATGTTATTCAAAATCAACGCCTTACTTCCTTTTCCAGAACGTATACTTTTGGGGTATGGTTCACGTAATCAACAGAGCACCATTCAATAGCGAAACTGCCAGAGCTGCCGTCAACAAGCGCTGGGCAAGGGAACACTCAGGTCGATCACCAGCCGCCATCCAAGCTCGCGTAACGAAGTATTTCGAGGACAACGGAATGGACCCGGCCACAGCCGATCCAAATATCGCCCTCGCCACAATTATGAATGATGCGTCTGTGCCAACGGACGTCGGGGTGGTTGCTGCCAAAACTTTACAGCCATATTTCCACGGACCACCCTTGACAGAAAAGCAGGTCGAGAGAGCCGAGGATTACCTCGCTAGTCAGGATCAGGGTGCGGACGGCTCTGTGCTGGAAAAGCGCCAGAAGGCATACGACTTCGTTCTGTCCGTTTTGTCCAAGGCAGGCACAGATGCCTCAGATACCTCAGATACCTCAGCCGACCCAGCGCCAACTGTCGGTATCAATCAGCCCCGCCCACCCGAGGAAATAGACGTCGAGCCTATACCAGCGGGAGAAGAATTCCGTCCCGGTCAGCGTCCACTCGACACCACAATTATCGACGCCACCCCCAACGGAACCCCTCCGACGGATGAGTGATCAGGTCGGTTCAACCCCCGACGGGCGTAAAGACGTTACCGGAATTGCCGACCCCACACCAGAGGACCTTATTTGTAACGGTTCAACAGCCAAAAACCCGCCCCCGGTTAGGGGTCGGACCCCCCGGCAGACCCGTCGGTCTGCACGTCTAACCGCGCCGCAGGCACCAGACCAAATCATCTTCCTTTCGCCCAAAATATCCTGGGGGAATCGCTGCCCCGCAGCGATGGGGGCAACGCCCCCAATCAAACTCCCCCTAGACAGACAGGCCCATGTCCCGTTATTTGAACACACGTTCATTTCATGCCACTTAGGGACCACCACATGAAACTCGACACCACATGCGCCATTATTACCGGGGGCGCCTCGGGGCTCGGTGCTGCCACCGCCCGCCATTTTGCCGAACAAGGCGCCAAGGTCGCGCTGCTTGACCTCAACCAGGACGCAGGCACCGCGCTGGCCGCTGACCTCGGCGGCACGTTCCACAAAACCGACGTCACGGATGAGGCCAGTGTATCCGCCGCCATCACCGCCGCAGCATCTTCAATGGGCGGGCTCACCGCTGCCGTCAACTGCGCCGGTATCGCGCCTGCCGCCACCACCATTGGCAAAAACGGCCCCCACCCGCTCGACATGTTCCAGAAAACCATCGACATCAACCTTGTCGGCACGTTCAACGTCGCGCGCCTTGCCGCAGACGCCATGTCCCATAACACCCCCGAACCCGACGGCGCACGAGGAGTGATCATCAACACCGCCTCTATCGCTGCCATGGACGGCCAACGTGGCCAGGCTGCTTATGCCGCTTCCAAGGGCGGCATTGTTGGCCTCTCCTTGCCCATGGCGCGCGATCTTGCGCGCGCGGGAATCCGCGTCATGGCCATTGCGCCGGGTATCTTCCTCACGCCTATGCTTCAGGGCCTGCCTCAGGAGGTTCAGGACCAGCTCGCCCAATCCGCCACCTGCCCCAAACGTTTGGGTGATCCCTCCGAATACGCCCGCCTTGCCGGGTTCATCGTCGAAAACGGCTATCTCAATGGCGAAGTCATTCGCATCGACGGCGCGCTACGGATGCAGTAAACAGGCATCATGCCAAAGCAGAACCGCGTCCAACCCACCGGAGATATCATCGCCCACCCCACCCGTGGCCAGTTCATGGGCAATCGGGGCATCCTGCATTTTGCCTCCGGCCAGCTCAGCCAGGCGCGCTGGCGACACAAGGCATGGGTCTGTTGTCTGACCGAGTTCAAGGGCCGTAAACGCCCGAT
This sequence comes from Shimia abyssi, assembly GCF_003014475.1. Classification (GTDB taxonomy): domain Bacteria; phylum Pseudomonadota; class Alphaproteobacteria; order Rhodobacterales; family Rhodobacteraceae; genus Shimia; species Shimia abyssi. The sequence goes on from NZ_PYGJ01000001.1 coordinate 10,947, forward strand.
CATGTCCGCCAACCGCTATACCGAGCTGTTTTTCTATGACGAGGCCGTGGCCTTTGCCGCGGGCCACCGGCCTTGCGGTGAATGCCGTCGGCCCGATTTCAACGCCTTTCTAACCGCCACACGCCACACCGGAAAAGTGGCCGAGTTTGATCAGAAACTGCACCGCGCCCGCGCCATCCCACGCCAGTTTGGCCAGCGCCGCCACCGCGACGATATCCGCAACCTGCCCAACGGGGCGTTCATTCTTACCGATGATGGACCCGCACTGCTTTGGGCCGATGCGCTATTCCCGTTCAACCCGTCCAGCTACCGCGCACCCAGACAGCGCCCCACCGGCACTGTCACCGTGCTCACCGCCGAACCCATCCTTGATGCGCTGCACAACGGCTACACGCCAACAGTGCGCTTGCCCTAGGGGCCTTGCGCTCACCCGGTAGCGATCGCCCATCGCACACGGTCACCGCTCCTCTCCAAGTCATGCCGAGGCACAAAAGTCGCAAGCGTGTTCATGTCGCCCCTGACACAGCCTTCCGGTCGCTCCGGCGCGAACATACTCTGCCCCTGAGCCAGCTCAGATGCGCTCAGCACAACACGCGCTTCCAGCGCCACCCAATTTTGTACAAAACGGATCTATATAGCGATCTCCGACACACCCGCCGCATCCACACCTTGCAAAATCTGCGCGCGCAGCCTCCAGTACTTCGATCGACGCGCGATACGGAACACGCACCTGCGCACATTTCCCAAGCGCTGGAGTAGTCCGATCCGCTGCAATCAACGCCGCACGCAAGCCCTCATACGCGTCCGGATCACGCACCTGCGCACGACCCCGTCAAACAACGCACGCTATGCCGCCAAGTCCGATGCGCTACGGTCCCGCTCGACCTGGGCCCAAGCCTCAACATTGATCAAATGCGCCAGCCTATCCCGCAACATTGCCAGTTTTTCCGGGTCGTCCGACGGCGGGGTCTCCAATCGACGACACAAATTCTGTATCCCGCTGGAGGCTTCAAACCCCATTTCTTGCGCGTCAATGCCCTATGCACACAAGTCCATAATGGTAACACTGCGGGCGCCAACCAATTGGTTCTGTGCCTGCGCCGCGATGCAAACCCTTGGCGCGCGTCCTCCCCATTAAGGCTGACAATCTTGACCCAGACGTGCAACAACGCCTTTAATGCGCGCAAATCGGCACAGGCAATCTGCGACAGAAAACCGCCCGACGCCCCTCAATCCGGGGCCAATCGACGTCTCGCAGCATCACCGGTTGCCCCCCAAACCAGGAGCGCGCTTCACGCGCGGGATGCGTGAATGAAAAATCCAACACCGCCCGCGTTGCAAAATCCGGGTGGCGGCGCAAAACCCCATGGTCAAACGGGTCCTCGAACCCGTCAATGGACCAGCGGGTTGCAGATGTATTTTTCTCGGGTCGGGGCTGCGATACGGCAAGCTGCGGCAACTTGGACAAAATAGACATGCTCAAAAGAAGCGCTTCGAAACTGGCAGGATTTGATACCAGTTCGACAAATCCCGACCGCGCGACCTGACAGCCCTTTCCACGCATAATTTCCCTCCATACACTTACCACATGGATTCACATAACTCCCTCACCCAATGGATGATCACAACCGGTCGCCAATCCGGCAACCCCGAGGCGGTGGTCACCCATTTCTGTGAAACGCTGATCGCTGCTGGTGTGCCTTTTTGGCGGGTCAATATTGGCCAGCGTTTTGCCAATCCATTGCTGATCGCATGGGGCATTGTCTGGACACCCGACAGCACAGACGCCTACGACGTTACCCATGAACGTATGTTGACAGACGGCTATATCGGCAGCTCATTTGAATACATCCTCAAACACCGCCGTCCACTGCACAAATCCCTGCGCAACCTTGATTCCGCAAGCGATCACATTTCTTACCTCGAATTCGCTGAGCAAGGCGGCACAGATTATTACGCCACTCTGCTCTATTACGGCGATGGCTCTATGCACGGATGCACCTTTGTCACCCAATCCCCGGATGGGTTTTCCCCTGAACACCTCGCCCTGATCGAGGCCGCCCTGCCCGCGCTGTCTGCCGCTCTCGAACCTGTCACCATGCGTAAATCCTCGCGCAGCCTGCTGCGCACTTATCTTGGCACCGGTCCTTCAACCGAGGTCTGGAATGGCACCATAAAACGTGGCGAACGCACGACGCTCGACGCGGTGGTGATGTTCTCGGACCTGCGCGGCTTCACAGCCCTTTCCGAATCCGCCCCCGAAGACGAGGTGTTTGATGCACTCAACGCCTATTTTGATCTTGTCGTTCAATCGGTGGAAACACATGGCGGCGATGTTCTGAAATTCATGGGCGATGGTATCCTGTCGGTCTTCACGATTCCGACCCGTGCCAATCATGCCAGCCAATGTCGAAACGCCATCCGCGCAGCGCGCGCCGTGCTTGACGGGCTCGCGCCTCTCAATGAGCAACGCGCCGCGTCGGGCAAATTTCCTCTGGACCTTGGCATTGGTCTCAATGCAGGCCCGGTGAGCTACGGCAATATCGGCAGTCCGGGCCGTCTCGACTTCACCGTGCTCGGCGCTGCCGTAAACCTTGCCAGCCGCATCGAAGGGCTGACAAAGTCACTCGGTCATAAGGGGCTTGCCACCGCCACTATCGCTAACGCCGCGCCAGACCAGTTTTTGCCCTGCGGCCTCCACGAAATCCGAGGCGTCTCAGATCCAATCCCGCTCTTTGCGCTGCACAGTCCGCCGGACACGCACAAAGGTTAACGCGCACTGCGTCGCGCAAAACGACACCGATGCAATAACGACGTTATACCGACGTAAAACCGACGTTGGTTTTTGGCGTTAACCTTCGGCTTTTTCTTCCAGCTCCAGCCATTCTTCCTCTGCCGCCGCCAAGGCCTGTTGGCGTTCCACCAGCGCATCAGTCGCCTTCTGGAATTTTAGGGGTTCCTTGGTAAACAGCTCCGGATCCGCCATGAAACTTTCCAGCTTGGCAATCTCCGCCGCCAACCGATCCATCACACCAGGCAATGCCTCCAGCCGGTGCTTCTCGGTAAAGCTAAGGCCTTCTTTGACGACCTTCTCTTTGGCCACTTTCTCTGTCTTAGCTTTTGATTTTTCTTCTTTTTTCGGAGCATCGACACCACGCTGCGCCCGGTAATCCGACCAGCCACCTGCATACACCACGGCCTGCCCGTTGCCTTCCATCGCCACAGTTGTCGTCGCCACCCGATCCAGGAAATCCCGGTCGTGGCTCACCAAAAGTACCGTGCCGTCATAGTCATCCAGCAATTCCTGCAACAGATCCAGCGTCTCTACGTCCAGATCATTGGTCGGTTCATCCAGCACCAGCAAATTGCTTTCCTTGGCCATCAATTTGGCCAACAACAATCGCGCCTTTTCGCCGCCCGAAAGCGACCTGACAGGCGCCCTTGCCTGCCGTTCGTCAAACAGAAACTCCTTAATATAACCAACAACATGCTTGGGACTTCCGCGCACCATAACCTGGTCCGCCTTACCCGAAACCCGCATGTCCGGATCTCCAGTCAAACTGTCCCAAAGGCTCATCTCCGGGTCCAGTTTCGCACGCGCCTGATCAAACACCGCAGGTAGCAAATTGGTGCCCAATGTCACAGTCCCTGCATCCGGCACAACCTCACCCATCAACATTTTGATCAGCGTCGTCTTACCCACCCCATTAGGGCCCACAAACGCCACCCGATCCCCGCGCTGAATGGTGATCGACAGGTTGCTGACAATCGGCTTACCGTCAAAGACCTTCTCCAACCCTTTGGCATCCATCACCTTTTTGCCCGACTTCGGCCCAGACGACAGCTCCAGCTCCGCCGCGCCTTGCCGCCTGATCATCGCGGATCGTTCAGAACGCAAATCCTTCAGCGCGCGCACCCGGCCCATATTCCGCTTGCGCCGCGCACTGATCCCTTCCACAGCCCACCGCGCCTCGGCCTTGATTTTGCGATCCATCTTGTGGCGAGCGGTGTCCTCCTCGTCCCAGATCTTGTCCCGCCAGGCTTCGAACCCATCAAAACCCTTCTCTTGACGGCGCACCATTCCCCTGTCAATCCAGAGGGTTGCACGGGTAAGTTCACGTAAAAAGGCGCGATCGTGACTGATCAAAACAAACGCCGCCCGCGTTGCCTTCAACTCACTCTCAAGCCACCCAATCGCTTCGATGTCCAAATGGTTCGTCGGCTCGTCCAGCAGCATTAAGTCCGGTGCCTCAGCCATCAATCTCGCCAAAGCCGCCCGCCGCCGCTCCCCACCCGAAGCCACCTCAACCAGCCGCTCCGGATCAAATTTCAGCCCTTCACCCGCGCGCTCAACCTTATACATCTCGCCAGGTTCCAACCCGGCAGAAGCAAACTCACCCAGCGTCGAAAACCCTGACATATCAGGGTCTTGCTCCATATACCCAACACTTATTCCCGGCGGCACAACGATATCGCCCCGGTCCGCCTCGACCAATCCGGCCATGACTTTCATCAAGGTCGACTTGCCCGACCCATTGCGACCCACCAGCGCAACCCGATCACCGGGTTGCACCACAAGGCTCAGGTTGTCAAAAACAGGATCCCCGCCAAAAGTCAGGGAAATGTCGCTCATCTGCAAAAGAGGTATACGTGCCATGGCCAACGGGCTAGCCCGCCCGCCTCACAGCGTCAACCACAGCTCTTCTCAATGTTTCGAAATACCCCCGCCGGAGGCGTAAAATCTCTACACCAACGCCCGCAACAACCGCTTGCGCGCCGGTGGAATCGCCCGGATCTCGAGCCCGGTGAACACATGCAGCGTATTCATCTGCGGGTCGACCACCGCGTGATCGCTCACCCAGCCCCCCATCAACAAATAGGTCCGCAATAAAGGCGGCATCCTAAGCTGCGCCAGCTTCAGGTTTGGCTTTAGACGCAACCGCGCCGCATAGCGAAACACATTGGGCGCTTTCACCTTGGGCAACCACCGGTTGGGCGCAATATGCCTGTCGCGCAACATGGCAAAGGCATCTTGATACGTCTCTGCGTCCGTACCCTGAAATGACGAACACCCGAACAACAATTCCACATTGTTTTCATCCACATAGGCCGTCATCGCCGCCCAGGCCACGCGCAGGATATCCGCATCATTCCAGTCCGGATGAATGCAGAAACGCCCCATCTCAACCATTGTGCCATCAAATGCCTGCAACCCGCTCAGCTCATAAAACTGCGCAGAATAGCTGCGCTCAATCTCACTACCGCCATTCAGGGTCAACAGGCGGAAACAACTGACCAGAGCACCAGAGGCAACATCCTCGATCAAGTAATGGGTGCAGATATCGTCAAACTGATCCGCATCTATTCCTGTGCCGTCCCCGCCCAGAAACGCAACATGGCGCAATTCCTGACAGCGTCGTACATCCTGCGGGTCCCTCGCGATTCGCGCCTCAAAGCGCCCTTTGGACAATGCGGTCATGGCTGGCCTCATGCTCGTTCACATCCAGTATATACCGGATTTCATACGACAGCCGAATGACAAAATAAGCGTCCCTGCTTAAAGAGCACCGCCCCCGGCGAATGTGGATGGATCAAAGTTGCCAAGATTGCCAGCCAACTGTTGCAAGAAGCTGATATTGCCAAGATCGCTATCTGTGATGCGCCGCACGAGGGGCACAACCTGACCGTCTGCCAACGAGAAATGCGTCAAGTTCCGCGCAACACCGTTGCTGTCAAAGTTAATCGCAACAATCTGACGTTCCACGACTCTTGGCTTGCGCGGTCCATAGTGCGTAAACTGAGAGCGCACATAGTAAAAGTCGCCATCCTTAAGAACACCACCCGCCGACGGCGAACCAATCGCCTCGATAACAGTGTCGCGCGTGTCCACACCCAGTGTGACCGCCGCCAGTTCTTCGGGCGTTGGGACATAGCCATGATTGCGATACTGCGTCGTACACGCAACGGAGACCGCCAACGCCGCTCCGAAAACCGCCCATTTTAATGCTTTGCTGCCTGTCGACATGCTTGCCCTCTTGCCTTGGCCTTTTCTGCCTTCTATCCCGCTTACAGAAGGATCGCCACCGGTTCAAGAATGGAAGCCCAGGCCAATGCCCCAACAAACCCCTAAAAACCCAGTGTACCGCGTCGCAGACCTCCCTCAAAATCGCGTGACCCGCTTTGATCTGCGCCCAGATCCAGAAACAATGACGGAAATCGCCACGTCTCTTGGCCTGATCGGTCTTCGTAAGCTGTCGTTCAAAGGAGAGCTCAGCGCCTTTGGAAAATCCGACTGGCAGCTCGCCGCCCATCTTGGGGCTTCAGTGGTGCAACCTTGTGTAGTCACATTGGATCCGGTCACAACCCGAATCGAAGCTGATATTGAACGTTTGTTTCTCGCTAAGATGCCCGAGTGGAGCGACGAAGAAGAAGTAGAAATGCCTGAGAATGAAAACGCTGATACGCTTGGGTCTGAAATCGATATAGGTTTAGTCATGCAAGAGGCGTTGGCTCTATACCTGCCGCTCTATCCGCGAGCCGAGGGCGCCGAACTTGGCGAAACAGTCTTTACAGAGCCGGGTAAACAGGCGATGACCGACCAAGATGCACGTCCTTTTGCAGGACTCGCCGCTCTTCGGGGTAAACTGGGCGATGAATCGGAAAATTAGGGACTTGCGCTGCGCGGATTTAGCAGTATTTTCGCGCGCTCATCGGAATTTAGAGTTGGACTCGGTCACGCATAAGGCGTAATGGCACGGGACGCTCAAGAAAACGGGCTCAATGCACTGTATTGGCCCCCAAGACATCGAAGGTTGCGACAATGGCTGTCCAGCAGAACAAAGTATCGAAATCGCGCCGCAACAACCGCCGTGCACATGACGCGCTGGTTGCCGGCAACCCAAATGAATGCCCTAACTGTGGCGAATTGAAACGTCCTCACCACGTGTGTGCGTCCTGCGGCCACTACAGCGACCGTGAAGTCGTTGCTATGGCAGACGACGTCGATCTGGACGAAGACGCCGCATAAACGATTGGGATTAGCGCCCGTATGTCCGGTTTGACTAACACAGCAAACCCCGATGCCGGGCGCACCATCGTCTCTGTCGACGCCATGGGTGGCGATCGCGGGCCGGCAGCTGTAGTTGCCGGCATTTCCGATTCTGCCAAAAAGAACGCTGATATCGGGTTTATCCTGCATGGCGATCAGGAACAGCTGGAACGGCTGGTCTCTCGCCGCAAGAATCTTGCGGGTCGGGTCGAAATTCGACATGCCCAAGACGTCGTCTCGATGGAAGACAAACCAAGCCAGGTGATGCGCCAGGGCAAGAACAGCTCGATGTGGTCAGCTGTCGATTCGGTGCGCAACGGCGAAGCAGACGTTTGCGTATCCTGTGGCAATACCGGCGCGTTGATGATGATGTCTGTGGTGCGCCTGCGCAAACTGCCCGGCGTGAACCGCCCCGCCATTGCGGTGCTTTGGCCATCTACCAACCCTCAGGGTTTCAATATCATGCTCGATGCCGGTGCCGATATCCGCGCCGACGAAAACGACCTGCTGCAATATGCGCTGATGGGCGCGTCTTATGCGCGCAACGGTATGGAGCTTTCACGCCCTCGCGTCGGTTTGCTCAATGTGGGCACCGAAGAACACAAGGGCCGCCCGGAGCTAAAGCTCGCCTTTGACCTGATTTCCGAAAACGCCACCGCCGCCAATTTCGAGTTTGTCGGCTTTGTCGAGGGGCGTGACCTGCCCGGCAAAGTGGCTGACGTGATTGTGACCGATGGCTTTACCGGCAACGTAGCTCTCAAAACCGGAGAAGGGGTGGCGGGATTGATCCGTCAGTTCCTGGGCGAAGCTTTCAAATTCTCACCCCTCTCGCGCCTTGCGGCCCTATTGGCCCTTACGTCTTTGCGCCGCTTGAACCAGCGTATTGACCCGCGTCAGGTGAATGGTGGCGTGTTTCTAGGGTTGAACGGAACTGTCGTGAAATCGCATGGCAGCTCGGATGCCACCGGCGTATCAGCGGCTGTTAAGCTGGCGTTCAAACTATCTCAGTCTGGCTTTTCGCAAAAGCTTGCGGCACGGGTTGCATCCGCGGTCTCGCTGCCGCAAGATGCCGCGAAGTCAAGCGACACAGACAACTAGCAAGGCATTCATATGACGACACGCGCCGTGGTAATTGGCGTTGGCCACTATTTGCCCGAACGGGTCGTTCCAAACTCAGAATTCGAAGAATCGCTTGATACGTCGGATGAGTGGATACGCTCCCGGTCAGGGATTGAACGTCGACATTTCGCCGCCGAAGATGAAACGACATCTGACCTCGCTGCCTATGCGGCAAAGGCAGCGTTGGAACATGCCGGGCTAGAACCTGACGACATTGATGCCATCGTTGTCGCTACATCCACACCTGACCTGACCTTTCCGTCAGTAGCGACGATGGTCCAAAGCAAGATTGGTATGACCCAAGGTTTTGGTTTTGACGTTCAGGCGGTCTGTGCTGGGTTCATCTACGCCCTGACCAATGCCAACGCGCTTGTTGTTTCCGGTCAGGCACGTCGTGTTCTAGTCATCGGAGCTGAGACGTTTTCGCGCATCATGGACTGGACTGATCGTTCGACCTGCGTGCTGTTTGGCGATGGCGCCGGGGCTTTGATCCTCGAGGCACAGGTTGGTAACAACACCAACGAAGATCGCGGCGTGCTGTCTGCGGATCTCAATTCGGACGGAAGGTATCGCGACATGCTCTATGTCGACGGTGGCGTGTCAACCACCGGAGATTCTGGTAAGTTACGGATGCAAGGCAACGCCCTCTTTCGTCAAGCTGTTGAAAAGCTCACATCGACAGCCCACACCGCATTGTCCAAAATCGACCTTGACGACAATGCAGTCGACTGGATTGTCCCACATCAGGCCAACATCCGGATTATTCAGGGCACCGCGCGCAAAATGGGCGTGCCAATGGACCGTGTAATTGTGACTGTTCAAGACCACGGCAACACGTCTGCGGCCTCGATTCCATTGGCAATGTCCGTTGGAGTTACCGAAGGCAAAATCAAGCAGGGTGATCTTCTGGTTGCCGAAGCAATTGGCGGCGGTCTGGCATGGGGATCGGTCGTTCTGCGCTGGTAAGGTGATTATCATCGCCTAACCCATTGGACTTATTTGCAGATAATCGCCGTTCACGCGTCTGTTATAGTTGACTCACAATTTCTCTTACCCGTATGTTTTACGGAACGATATGACAGGGGGAGAATGCAATGACCGGAAAGACACTCACGCGCATGGATCTGAGCGAAGCGGTTTTCCGCGAAGTCGGCCTGTCCAGGAACGATTCCGCGACGCTTGTAGAAAGTGTTCTCGCCCATATGTCCGATGCTCTGGTCCAGGGTGAGCAGGTCAAAATCTCGTCTTTTGGAACGTTCAGCGTTCGAGACAAAGCAGCGCGTGTTGGCCGGAACCCTAAGACCGGCCAAGAAGTGCCAATCAATCCACGTCGCGTTCTGACGTTCCGCCCATCGCACCTGATGAAGGATCGTGTGGCTGACGGAAACAAAAGCTAAACGGATAAAGACACATGAGCAAATCTCGGGACGCCTTTCGCACCATCAGCGAAGTGGCTGATTGGCTGGATACACAGGCTCATGTGCTTAGATTCTGGGAAAGCAAGTTCAGTCAGGTCAAACCTGTGAAACGTGCCGGAGGGCGACGGTACTACCGCCCTCAGGACATGATGCTTCTGGGTGGTATCAAAAAACTGCTGCACGACGATGGCATGACTATCAAAGGTGCCCAGCAATTGCTGCGCGAAAAGGGCGTCAAGCACGTTAGTTCTCTGTCGCAACCCATTGATGACGATGGCACAATCGAAGTTGCGGCCATGCCCCTCGACACTCCCCAAAACCAAGCCGCGCCGCAGATCCCTGCGGAACCATCAGAGCCAGAGGTGATCGACGCGCCTGTTACTGAGCAACCAGACGATGCCCTCCCATCAGACGACATTCCGGACATAGCAGACACGTCAGAGATTATCTCTGACGACGTCGATCTACCGACGCCAGCAATCAATATCACAACGCCGACATCGCCTGAGCCTGAAGCGGCAATTGCGGACAATGACGCGAAAGATGACGACACCACGCCCCCAGCGGTCGAGGCGCAGAAACCAATAATCAGCGATCTTTTCACTTCAGTTGACGACGCGCCTGTCCCCGACACATCTGAAGCAGATGCTGAAGCAGCCGAGGACATCAAGCCCGCGCATCTTGGCGAGGAAGAAAATTCTGAGGATGAGGGCCAAGCACCCGTTGTTGATCCTTCGCCAACACTAGAAAACGTGGACGAAGAAGACGTTGCTATCGGCCCGAGCGAGGTTATAGAACCGGCAGTTGTTGACGAAACCGAACTTGCCGAACAAGGCCCGTCCGTCGCAGCTGATCAGGACGAACCTGAAGAATCCGGTACTGACCGCCCTGCCGACCAGTTGGAGTTTTCCCGCATAGATTTCCTGTCAAAACTCTGCACCGCACAAAAAATTCCGCTCGAACATCGCGCCCGCGCAGCTCATTTGGTTACCCGCCTCGCAACTCTGCGAGCGGAATTTGATCAAAGTGATCGGGGCTGAAAAAAGTTGCGTTTTTGACTTGCTCCCGCCCGCAAATTCGCTATGAACACCCCATCGTCGGGCTATGGCGCAGCCTGGTAGCGCGTCCGTCTGGGGGACGGAAGGTCGCAGGTTCGAGTCCTGCTAGCCCGACCAATAAAAACCGCCCGCTTGCCGCAAGGCCCGGGCGTTTTTTGCATCTGGGGGACAGACGATGACAGGCGTATTGCCCAGCCAAGCCATTGAAAAGATGCTGACTTCTGGTGAAATCACAACCACCGAACCAGCCGTTGAAGGCCAGATTCAACCGGCCTCGCTTGACTTGCGTTTGGGTCAGGTGGCCTACCGTGTCCGTGCCTCATTTCTCGCTGGAAATGGCAGTAGCGTGGCTGAGCGCCTCGATGAATTCGAGATGCACCGCATCGATCTGACCAATGGCGCTGTCTTGGAAAAAGGTTGTGTTTACGTCGTCCCACTGATGGAGGGGCTGGCCCTGCCCGCCACCGTGCAAGCCGTCGCAAACGCCAAAAGCTCGACTGGGCGGCTGGATTTGCTGACGCGCACAATCACCGATGGCGGCACCGAGTTCGACCGTATTGCACCTGGCTATACCGGCCCGCTTTACGCCGAAATCTGTCCTCGTTCCTTCTCGGTGCTCGTACGTCCTGGTATGCGGTTGAACCAAATTCGGTTTCGCGCCGGTCAAAGCGTGCTCAGCGACGCAGACTTGAATGTCCTGCATGAACGCAGCCCTCTGGTTGATGGCAAGGCCGTGATCGATGACGGATTGGGCTTTTCCGTCGACCTTGAGCCTTCAAACGGCACCCTTGTCGGTTATCGCGCCAAACCGCATACCGGTGTGATCGATCTGGACAATATCGGCCATTACGACCCCGCGGAATATTGGGAAGAGCTACACAGCTCTAATGGCCAGATCATCCTTGATCCCGGCGCATTCTACATCCTTGTCAGTCGCGAAGCCGTGAGTATTCCTCCGGCTTATGCTGCTGAGATGGCACCGTTTCTTGCGATGGTGGGTGAATTCCGCGTCCACTATGCCGGTTTCTTTGATCCTGGCTTTGGCCATGATGAGGCTGGCGGTGCTGGCTCTCGGGGTGTGCTCGAAGTGCGCTGTCATGAGGCACCTTTTGTTCTGGAACATGGCCAGATCGTGGGCCGCTTGGTGTATGAACGCATGGCCGACGTTCCCAACCAGCTCTACGGAACCGGAATTGCCTCAAACTATCAGGGGCAAGGTCTGAAACTGTCGAAACACTTCAAGGCAACAGCCCGCTAACTGCCCCTGCTCTCAGGTGTTTTGACATTCTCCTCTAACGGCTCTTCTGGCTCTGGCTTGGGCGGTTTCTCGGTTACTTCTTCTGATTTGTCCTCGCCAAAGATCCGCTGACCATACCGCGTAATCCGTCCAAAGGCGCTTTCGGCCATCAAGCCGCTTAGAAACGCCAAAAAGGCTACCATATACGGGCTCAAATCCAGCCCATCCTGCCCGCCGCTCTGGGACAAGGCCAAGAGCCCTGCGCCCGAGAACAGGAAAATACCGATCGCCGCCGCGACCCCTTCCCCGATGGTGATCACCAGTTCGGATACCTTGGGCCGCTTCTGATCAATAAATGCCGTGCGTGAATAGGCGACAAGCGTGCCCAGCCCACCGGCGGCAATCGTGGCGATCAGTGTCAACAAAATTGGGGGCAGCTTGACCATCATATGCATGTTGAGAAAACTGAAATTCTTCTCAATCCGCTCAAGGCGTGCGCGATACTCGGAGAAAGGTGGCAGGCGCGCCTCGATGGACCCCAGCCTGTGGCGCAGCCCACCAAGCCGTGTTTCAATGCCCGCAACGTCGCGCTCTGCCTTGCGTTTCAGCCCTTCCGCGACGGACACGTCCTTATCCGCGGCGCGCTTGCTGTCCGCCAAGCTTTCGTGAAAAGTAGCGAGTTCTCGCGTCGCTTTGATAATCTGATCAACGCGATCTGGCGCGACATCTGGTCCATACGTCCCATTGATCAACAGATGAAACCCTGCCGTGGCCTCCTCGATCGATAATTCTGGTGCATCTACAATGTCAGCCAGTTTGCCAAGGTCCACCCCAACAAGTGCCGGAATCACACGCGCAAAATGCGCCTGCACCACCAGCAGGTTTCCCTCAAGTTTGCGTTGCGCGACTAGTTGATCCGACTGTTTTTCAATCAACTCGCCCTGTGCAGCCTGAAACACATCGTCGGTCAAAGACAGGGCTTTTAAGGATATCGCAATTTGCGCGCTAATCTCAACGCTTTGATTTTTTAAGAAAATCAATTCATCAACGCTTTGAATTTGGTTGTCGGTGTTCTTGCTCAGCTCAGCATCCCATTCACTGCGCATGACATAGAACGAGAAACTGATCACCACCAATGAGACAAAGAAAAAGTATAAGAACCCCAGGATAACGGCAATCGCACCCAATGCGACACGATCAACAGCCTTTTTGGATTTTGGTGTGTCGGACATGAAAATCGTCCCGGATAATGAAACTATCCCAGAAGACTTGCATTTTTGCGAATTTCAATCAAGCGTTGTGCGGCTTTCGCCACTCGCGCCTCAAGCGCGATTGAGGTTGGTTACTGACGAGCGGATCAGAACTTGCTGGCGCGCCGTGCCATACGCATCGCCTGACGTGCACGTTTGGTGTCAGGCTGAGGTCCACCACCGTTTTGCCCTCTGCCACGCCCGCTCGGGCCCGACTTCGACATCGCATTGATGCCTGCGTTCATGCCTTTGTTCATCGCTTTTCGAATGAACATTTTGGTGATCATATTGATTAGTTGATTGGCGTTCATTGCGCCCTCCATGCCTGCTCGCATTATATCTAAGTTAGAAAGATGCCAAAAATAAGGCTCATTCCTCGAACATTTCAGATTGCCCGGCCATTTTTTCTTCGTCCTCATCCTCCTTGGAGGAAAGCGGCATCGTACCCGGTGGAGGTCGGTTTTCCAGCAACCCAGCAGAGCGCAGCTCTTTCAGCCCCGGCAAATCACGGGCACTCTCCAGTCCAAAGTGATCAAGAAACTCGGATGTAACCACAAACGTCACCGGCCGACCCGGCGTCATACGCCGGCGACCAAATCGGATCCACTCCATTTCCAGTAGCTGGTCTACTGTGCCACGACTAACGCTCACGCCGCGAATTTCCTCGATCTCGGCGCGCGTGACCGGCTGGTGATAGGCGATGATCGCCAGTGTCTCAATCGCGGCCCGGCTCAGCTTGCGCGTCTCAACCATTTCTTTTTGCATCAGGAACCCAAGGTCCGGTGCCGTACGCATCGCCCATGCATCGCCAACCCTGACGACCCGGACGCCGCGCCCCTCGTAGCGTTTGCGCAGATGCACCAGCGCTTCAGCCGCGTCACAACCATGCGGCATTCTTGCGTTCATTTCCTTGATCGTGACAGGTTCGGTACTGGCAAAAAGAATTGCTTCGCACATGCGCTCTTGCTCAGCCAAAGGAGGTGCTTCAAAAAGGCTTTCCTCTTTAGGTTCAATATCTTCAGGCATAACCCTCATCTTTCCTGCGCAGCTCGATTGGCGTAAAAACGTCATCCTGCCGGATTTCCACATGCCCCTCTTTGACCAGTTGCAGCGACGCCGCAAATGTCGCCGCCGTCGCCGAGCGCCGCTTCTTGGGATCACTCTCCCATCCGACAGGCAGATAATTCAGAATATCTGTCCACGTACCCGCAAAGCCAATCAATCCCCGCATGCGATCCAGTGCTTCTTCCATCGTGAAAACAGAATCGCGATCCATGACAAAGGGGCGGAATTCGTCGCGCGTTCTGATGCGCGCATACCCCTGCATCAAATCCAACAAAGTCGCCGAATAGTGCACCTTGCGCACGCGCGTCACGTCTTCGGGAATGCCACGTACAAAGAAATCACGCCCCTGTCTGTCGCGCGCCATCAGCTTGGCGGCGGCATCGCGCATCGCCTGCAATCGCTCCAATTGAAATGCCAGATGCGCCGCCAGTTCTTCGCCGCTTGGCCCTTCTTCTGTTGGGTCGGGCGGCAACAACAGGCGCGACTTCAAAAATGCCAACCACGCCGCCATCACCAGATAATCCGCCGCCAATTCAATCCTCAGCCGCTTGGCTTTTTCCACAAAGGCCAAGTATTGCTTGGCCAGTTCCAGAATAGAAATCTTGCGCAGATCCACCTTTTGCGTACGCGACAAGGTCAGTAACAGGTCAAGCGGCCCCTCGAAGCCGTCCACATCCACGATCAAAGCCTCCGCTGCCAATCGCTCGGCAACAGAAATCTCGCGTGTCTCTTCAAAATCTTCGTCGGCCATGAACCTGCCTGATCAGAACGCTTTAAGTTCCGCAGTCAGCGCCTCGATGTCAACCATTTGGGATGATTGCCGCAAACCCAGCACCCGTTCTGCCCGTGCCTGTGCCGCTGCTGTCATCTCGCCGCTGGCCTCGACCACCTCATGGAGCTCGTCAAGCTGCCCTTTGCAGTACAAGACGACGTCACATCCCGCCGCGACCGACGCGCGCGCGCGGTCAGCCAGCGACCCGGAGAGCGCCTCCATTGACAGGTCATCGGTCATCATCAGCCCGTCAAACCCGATTTCATCGCGGATCACCTGCATCATGGCTTCTGAAGTTGTGGCCGGCGCATTGTCAATGGCGTCAAACACGATATGCGCCGTCATGCCCATCGGCAAATCGTTTAGCGCCCGAAATGGTGCAAAATCCATTTCCAGATCTTCGCGCGGTACGGAAACGCGCGGCAAATCCTTGTGGCTGTCCGCAATTGCACGACCATGTCCAGGCATGTGTTTCATCACCGGCAAAACGCCCCCGGCCATCAAACCGTTTGCAACCGCACGGCCTATTTTCGCAACAGTTTCAGCATTATAGCCATAGCAGCGATTTTTCAAAAAGGGGTGCGTGTCCGAATGGGCCACGTCCAGCATGGGCGCACAGTTGGCATCCACGCCCAAGGCACGCAGCTCTAGTGCCATCATCCAATAACGTAGCGTCATGAAACGCACAGCGTCCGCGCCCGATGCGGCCACCTGATCCAGAGGCGGCAACCATTCGGTGGCCAAAGGCGCGCGAAACCGCTGCACTCGCCCGCCTTCCTGATCAACCAAAATCGGCGCATCATGCGAAACACAGTCGCGCAGTTCGTCACATAATGCGCGCACTTGATCGGCTGTCTCGATATTGCGTGCAAACAGGATAAACCCAAAAGGGCGCGCCGCACGAAAAAGCGCCTTTTCGTCTGATGTCAGCCGTGTCCCGTCACATCCTAGGATCGTCGCGCCGAACCTGCTCACCGGGTTGTCACCGGAATACAATCTGCGTTTTCCGCCTTGAGCGCTGAACACAGCCGCCGCGCGTCGCTCACATCGGCAAAACCCATTGCGCGCAGACGATAAAACACCTTACCGCCACTGCTCGCCTTTTGAATCACTCGGGTTTTGTCCCCCAGATAATCGCTGAACCGATCGCTCAACTTGCCCCATTCTACGGCGGCAATCTCTGGTGTCGCATAGGCGCCCAACTGCACCATTCGCGTGCCAACCGGAATTTCTGAAGGGTCTTCGATCACCTTGGGCGCCGCATCGATGGCGGGCGATGCTGAAGCAACCTCAAATGTCGCGCTCAGCGTCGCCGGACGCGCGACCGGACGCAACGATCGCTTGATCCCGCCCTGAATAACCGGGCGGCTTGGCTCAGGCTCTACCACCTCTTCGACATCAGAAAGCGCGGTAACCACAGGTGGTGTCTCGATCTGTGGATCATTTGCTAATGGCGTTGCCCCTGCGGCCAGTCGCGCAGCCAATTCTTCGACAGAAAGCGCCTCACCGGCTTGCAACGGTGGCGGGGCCACTATTTCTTGCGGGGCTGCGGTCGCCGTTTCCAATGTCTCTTTTTCAACGGCTGGTGTGCTTGTCGGCAACACTGCCGCATCATTCTCGTTCAGCGATATCGGCGCGGGCGCCAAAACCAGTCGATCCGCCGGGGCTCCGGCAGTACCATCCGCGGCAACAGTATTCACCGCCAACCCCTGATTTTCGGCAGGTCGTCCACCCGGTGTTTCTGGCTTTTCACGCATTGGTCCTTCCAGCGCGCGCACAACCGGTACCCCGCTGACATCTCGCACCAAAAGCTTGTAGCCCCAAACACATGTGCCCACCACCAGCACTACAGACACAAACGTGCCTGCCCAGCTCATCGCCTTGCCAGCATTGCGGGGTTCGTTTGGATCAACGCCCCGCGTTCCCATGGGAATATCTGCCATTATCGCCTCACTGCGCCGGCGATTCAGTGTCGCCGGGGTTATCTTGCCTTAGCCTCTATAACCCCGCGCGACGTGCAGTTTTATCGCATCTCCTGCGCGGGAGTTACGCCGAGAATACCAAGACCTGCGGAAATAACAACGGCAACGGCACGTGCCAGCGCAATTTTCGCCTGACTTGTGGCAACATCACCCTCTTGAATGAACCGCAACGATGGATCGTCATTGCCCCGGTTCCACAACGCGTGCAGTTCGCTGGCCAATTCGTAAAGATAAAACGCCACCCGGTGCGGCTCGTTTGTACGCCCCGCGATCTCAACCAACCGAGGCCATTCCGCCAGTTTTTTGGCCACATCAAGCTCTGCCGCGTGGTCCAGTTTCGACAGATCCGCCGCGATCAGCATAGCTTCATCCGAAGTAATTCCAGCCTCTTCTGCCTTGCGCAGAACCGAACACACCCGCGCATGGGCGTATTGCACATAAAATACCGGGTTGTCCTTGGATTGTTCCAGAACCTTGTCGAAATCAAAGTCCAGCGGGGCGTCGTTCTTGCGGGTCAGCATCACAAAGCGGGTCACATCCGCGCCGACCTGATCGACCACGTCGCGCAAAGTGACAAAATTCCCCGCCCGTTTGGACATCTTAAACGGCTCGCCGTTTTTCCACAGCTTCACCAGCTGCGTTAGCTTGATATCCAGCGGCACCTTGCCATCGCTCAGCGCCGAAACCGCCGCTTTCATCCGCTTGACATATCCACCGTGATCCGCACCAAACACATCAATAAGCGCGTCGAAGTCTCTGGAAACCTTGTCATAATGATACGCGATATCGGGCGCAAAATAGGTCCATGCCCCGTCTGACTTTTTCACCGGGCGGTCCACATCGTCACCATGCTCGGTTGACTTGAACAACGTCTGCTCACGCGGTTCCCAATCTTCGGGTTTTTTACCCTTGGGCGGCTCCAGCACACCTTCATAGATCAGGCCCTTGGCCTCCAGCGACGCCAACGCCGCCTCAATCTGGCCGGTTCCATAGAGCGATTTTTCCGAGTAGAAGACATCCATCTCTACACCCAGCGCCTTAAGGTCAGCGCGGATCAGGTCCATCATCGCCTCTGTCGCATACTCACGAACCGGCACAAGCCAGACATCCTCGGGCTGTCCCACATATTCAGCGCCGACTTTCGCCTTCAACGCCTGACCAACCTCGACCAGGTACTCACCAGGATACGTTCCATCCGGAAATTCAACCGCCTCGCCGTGTGCCTCGAGATAACGTAAATATACAGATCTCGCGAGAACATCGACCTGCGCACCACCGTCGTTGATGTAGTATTCGCGTGTCACATTAAAGCCGACAAAGTCCAACAGGCTCGCCAACGCATCGCCAAATACGGCCCCCCGTGTGTGCCCTACATGCAGCGGGCCGGTCGGGTTAGCAGACACATATTCTACGTTTACCTTGGCACCCTGTCCCAAAGTTGAACGCCCGAAATCAGCTCCACCTTCCAGCGCTGCCTTGACCAGCCCCTGCCACAGCTCCGGTGCAAGGCGTAGGTTCAAAAACCCTGGCCCCGCGACATCGGCACTTGTGACTCGGACATCAGCCGCCAGCTTTGATGCCAGCGCTTCGGCAATATCACGCGGCTTCATCTTGGCCGGTTTGGCCAAAACCATTGCGGCATTGGTCGCCATGTCGCCATGGGCGGCATCACGTGGCGGTTCCACCGCAACATTGGCAAAATTCAATCCCTCGGGCAGCGTGCCTTCGGTCTGCATTTTTTCCAGCGCGGCAATCACTAGCGCGCGCATCTCGGTAAAGAGGTTCATCAAACCCGTCCTTTTAGATTTGGCTCGGGTTTATCACCCTATACCGTCAGGTCAATGTCACTTGCCCATCAGCCGCGCGTGCTCCTGCAAGGCAAAACGATCCGTCATGCCCGCAATATAGTCGCTCACCATACGCGCGATCGCCGTTTTGTTCCCGCATCCGCGCACGTCATCATGCCAAGTTTCAGGCAGCAGCAGCGGATTTTCTATCAAAAGCGGAAACAAATCCTCAACGACTTCAGTGACTTCTTCCCGCATTTTGATAACCGAAGGCGCGCGATACATGCGCGTGAACAAAAACTTTCGGATCTCTTTAAGCTGGCTCCACAGTTCCGGCGTAAATTGCACAACCGGCACCCCAAGGTTTCGCACATCCTCCACTGATTGCGCACCGCTTGCCGCCAGATTGTCGCGTGCGGTGTCAATCACATCTGACACCATCACACCAAACACCCGCCGCAACCCTTCGTGGCGTCTTCGGATCGGATCCAATTTCGGGTATCTGAGATCCACCTCAGCGTAGCAATCTGCCACAATTGGCAGCTCGCAAATCTCGTCCTCACTGAACAGCCCAGCACGCAATCCGTCATGCAGATCGTGATTGTTGTATGCAATGTCATCGGCGAGTGCCGCCACTTGCGCTTCTGCGCCGGCATGGGTGTACAATTCAAGGTCATGCACAGCGTTGTAATCGGCCAGCGCATAGGGCAACTCTCCGACCACCGGACCGTTATGTTTTGCAATTCCTTCAAGGGTTTCCCAGGTGAGGTTCAACCCATCAAACTCAGCATAATGCCTCTCTAGCGACGTCACGATCCGCACTGCCTGCGCGTTGTGATCAAACCCGCCAAAGGGCGCCATCAGCGCGTCCAGCGCATCTTCTCCTGTGTGGCCAAACGGCGTGTGCCCAAGGTCATGCGCCAGCGCCACCGCCTCGGTCAATTCCTGATTGAGCCCCAAGGCGCCCGAAATTGTCCGAGCCACTTGGGCAACTTCAATAGAATGGGTCAGACGCGTGCGGAAATAATCCCCTTCGTGCTCGACGAACACTTGCGTCTTATGCTTCAGCCGCCGGAACGCGCTGGCATGTATTATTCGGTCCCGATCGCGTTGAAAACACGACCGAAAACTGCTTTCCTCCTCCGGAAAACGCCGTCCCCTGGCGTGTCCCGGATCAGAGGCATAGGGCGCAACCATGTCGCTGGTCCTTGTAGCCTGTCCTGACCCCCTCTATATTGCAGTTTGCGTCCGGGTAGAACCGGGCAAATCGCGCGAAACTGTTGTCAGGTGACAAAATGCAACTGCCTCCTAAAGTGACTGAACGGGCCTATGCCCGACTTGCCGAAATCGGTGCCGCATCTCAGGGTCAGGCGCTGCGTGTCGCGGTCGAAGGTGGAGGGTGTTCAGGCTTTCAATACGAGATCTCGCTGGACGCTCAGAAAGATGACGATTTGGTTCTCGAGAAGGACGGCGAAAAGGTGCTGGTCGACGCTGTATCCTTGCCATTTCTGACAGACGCAGTGATTGATTTCACCGACGAATTGATTGGCGCCCGGTTTGTCATCGACAACCCGAACGCCACAAGCTCGTGTGGATGCGGCACAAGCTTTTCTATGTAATTACAAACTGCTACGCGTCGAAGCTCGCGTATATCCCCAACGTTCCAACGCCAGCTTAAAACGGCCAACCCACGGGTAAGGTACGCCTTCGGGCTGCATCTGATCATACACAAGGAATACACCCGAACCGATCACAATACTAACGCCCAAGTAAATGTGCAGAGCAGGAAACTCACCAAAGAAGAGTGCGCCCAGAACCACCATCCATACAAACTGCAAATTCATCAGCGGCGTTACCGTATAAGCAGCCATCAGGCGCAGCGCGATCACTGAAAGCCATCGCGCCGCAAACAGCAGAACGCCATATGCCAGCATCCACATCACATCTGTGATAGGCATCGGTTTGAAAACAAACGGCAAAACAGCCGCCATAACAACAGCCAGAGACAGATTCGGGTAAAACACCTGTGCCAGCGAATTGTTCTCATGCTGCCCGATATAGCGGGCCAGCACCAACGACAATGTACCGCAAACACATGCAAAAAGCGCCACCAAATACCCCGTGGACACAGTGGAAATGCCGCCCGGAAACAGACACAACATGCCCACAAACCCCGCACACAAAGCGGCCCAGGCCATCGGTCGGACGTGTTCATGAAGAATTGGAGCCGAGAATAATCCGGCGAATATCGGCATCATGCCTATGAAAACAAACACTTCAGCGAGGGGCAGCAACCGGAATGCATGAAAAAACGCAACCGACCCAACCACGGTTAACGCCGAGCGCATTGCCATGGCTTTTGGGCAGATCGTCCTCAAACTCTGCCCCTCGCCTTTAAGCCGCGCAGCTCCCCAGCTCAGCGCGACCACCAGAAATCCTGACACCACAAACAACTGCGGCGCTGCATAGCCCGAGGCGATCAGCTTGGTAATCGCATCCGCCCCGGAAATCATCATCGTATAGAGCACCACCAATGCGGTGCCGACTAACGTTGCCCGCCTGCTTAACATCACGACGCCCCCACTAGTGAAGAAGCTCGCGCAAACCCCTGAAAAAACTCATCAAATGAATCGCAAGAGTTCTCTGCACAAGTCATGATCAACTGCGCATCCGGGCTCAGCGTTTCCAACACAGGTTCGCGCATCTTGTCCCAGTTTCCAGATCTGTCCTCATCCATGCGATACATGCATTCCGACAGTTCCCGCAGCGGGCCACCTGCCCCCACAGGCTTGAAAAACCCCATACGCTCAGCATCGAAGGCCCTGTTAAACGGCTTCCGATCGGTCGCTGCTAACATCCAGTTGCACACTAGATACTCATGGTAATCATCCTGCTGAGCCACGTGATCACCACTTTCGATCTCAAACATCGCAGTATGGCGCAAAAGCCAGTTTTCCCACAGCTCCGGAACCGGCAAATCTCCAAATTTCAAGGCGACGACAACTTCGGCCAACAGATCTGCGTTCTGTTCAAGAAAAGCCAGTAAACCTATGAATTCCAATGACTTTGCAGTTTCTGCACACAGCACAGGATCAATTCGCCCATACTCTGACAGATAGAACACTGCATGAGTCAGCTCATAAGCTGCTTTCTTGTTGGGCATCGCGAAAGTAGCTGAACGAGACATAAATCGACGCATACGCTCTTCCAATCCGCCATCTTCCGGCAGCGGATCTATTCCCCTGCGCGCCATCAACCGGCGCGCTTCCATCCGTTGCAAATCTGACAACTCCGCTTGCGCGAACCCTTGCTCCGCAACCCATTTTGATAATACCTCACCCTTGTTGCCCGCCATGCCCAGGTCTTCTAGATCCAGACAGATCGACAACAAAAACCGATAGTATTGAGGGAAAAACTGAAGCCGTTTTTCTACATTTTCATAGTATCCGGAATAAATGCTCAGAGCTGCGTCCCCCACATTTGCTTGGGTACACTCCAAAATGTTTAGCAGCTCGGCATTTTCCTTAAGCCAAAACACGTCATCCCCAAAGCGACGATGTTTGGCAAAGCTCTGCATGAGCGCCGCGTGGCGCTCTGCAGGTTCTTGCCGCTGGGACGGGACGATCAGTTGCACGACATTTGACATCACAAAACTTCCTTGTTCATTTTGTTCATCACAAGGCACACATGCGCCCCGTTCCCTAGCACCGACTTAAAGGCCAGAAGTGAAAAGCTCGGCGCCTTCGCCAGCTTCAGCTTTTGCACCCTCACGTGGGGCCAGACCGCTGGTGAACATTTGAACAAGGCCGCTTGTGAACATTTCAACCGCGTCACCGTCTTCTGCGGATGTGCCACTTGCCGACAGGCCGGATGTGAACATTTCCAGCCCTTCGCCATTGGACGCTTCGGCAGTTTCCTTGGGGGCCAGACCGGATGTGAACATTTGAACCAGACCGGACGTAAACATCTCTACCGAGTCACCAGTTTCCGCGGATGTGCTTCTTGCCGACAGCCCGGACGTAAACAGTTCCAGTCCATCGCCATTGGTCACATCCGCTTTTTCGCTGGGTGCCAGGCCGCTGGTGAACATTTGAACAAGTCCACTTGTGAACATTTCAACCGCGTCACCGTCTTCTGCCGATGTGCCACGTGCCGAAAGGCCGGATGTAAACATTTCCAGCCCATCGCCATTGGACGCTTCGGCAGTTTCCTTGGGGGCCAGACCGGATGTAAACATTTGAACCAAACCAGACGTAAACATTTCTACTGAGTCACCGGTTTCTGCGGACGTGCCGCTTGCCGACAGGCCGGATGTGAACATTTCCAGACCTTCTCCAGATACTGTTTCGGCGGTTGCGGATGGGGCAAGTCCGCTGGTGAACATCTGCACAAGCCCGCTTGTAAACAGAGCTGTGTCGGCTCCTGTCAATGCATCGCCAGCCATGTCCGCAGACAGTCCGGAAGTGAACATTTCAGTGAAATCGCCGTCTAAGGGGCTTGCTTGTGTGGAACGTACCGAACGCTGTGAAAAGGTTTCGTTAATCATTTCGTTAGATTTTTTCGAGAGCATTTTTGAATTCCCAGTTGATGTTTCGAGCCCCTTAACGCTTGCACCCATTCCGTGTTTTTCAAAACTATTTTTCTAGCTTAGCGAGTTATTTGATTAAACGATTACTTTAAGTTCACCTCGTAATATTCTGTTTTAATTTCTTATTTACCTCCAATTCGCGCCTGCAAATTTTTGCCATTTTGATGCCACTTTCTTGCCACATTTCGACTCAAATTGAGAGAATCGAACTGGCGTCACCTGCGAATCCCCGGTCATTTTCACCTTCATTCGGCCACCGAATCCGAGTGATTCCATGCTCGAGTTGGATGCAATTTCCGCGCGCTATTCGATCTGGCTTCATTCATTAAGCAGACTGGTTTTGGCAGAGAGGTACTTGCCGTCTCCTCACTTCCAGCCGATAGTTGCGCCAGACAATCGACCAGCTACGACTGAGTCATTCTGGCACGGCAACAGGCGACTGTACAAATTCAGAGGAAGCGCGATGAAAATTGCAACTTTCAACATCAATGGAGTCAAAGCACGGTTTGAAACGTTGCCGCGTTGGCTCGAAGAAGCAAAGCCAGACGTCGCGCTCCTTCAGGAAATCAAATCCATTGACGAGAACTTCCCGCGTGAAATTTTCGAAAATCTCGGCTATCAAGTTGAAACCCATGGACAAAAAAGCTTCAACGGCGTCGCAATATTGTCCAAGATCCCGCTCGAAGACGTCAAACGAGGCCTGCCGGGCGACGACACTGATGAACAGGCGCGCTATATCGAGGCGACAGTTATGGCAGAAACGCCAATACGCGTTTGCGGACTATATCTACCAAACGGCAATCCAACGCCCGGGCCAAAATATGATTATAAACTTGCATGGATGGAACGCTTGATCGCACGGGCAGAAACTCTTCTAGCCACAGAAGAGCCATTCCTCATGGCCGGAGACTATAACGTTATCCCCCAAGACGAAGATGCAACCCGGCCGGATGCGTGGCATTCCGACGCGCTTGGATTACCCCAAAGCCGCGCCGCATTCCGCCGTCTTCTCAACCTCGGACTAACCGAAGCATTTCGCGCCTGCACTTCCAACGCCGGCCATTATTCCTTTTGGGATTACCAGGCCGGGTCTTGGGATCGCAACGACGGTATTCGCATTGATCACTTCCTGCTTTCGCCGCAATGTGCCGATCTATTGCTCGACTGCCAAATAGACAAAGAAGAACGGGGCCGCTCTAAGCCATCCGACCATGTTCCGGTCTGGGTTGATCTTGCAGCCTAATCCCCAAACACCAATTCCGCATAGGATTGCGCCATGCAGTCCTATGCTAAACCTGTGTGCCGACAGGCACTCATTTAGATAAATCCAAAAATTTACGTGTTTTCGGTTTAGTCCGTTGTCACATCGTGACGATAGATCCAGTCAAACTGCCCCATCATCCGCCCTGGTGCCAATATGGATGCTGCGCGTAATCCAAAATGCGCCGCCATGCGGACCGGTGTAAAACTCAAATGATATTTCCAGGCATTTCCGGACGCCGCATCAACCACCCGCGCAACCCGGTCCTGACGGCGCTGTTGATATTGCGCCAGCCCTGTGTTGATGTCGGGTGCCTTTGCCAACGCGTCGCCTAAAACCCACGCATCTTCCATCGCCATGACCGCGCCCTGCGCCATAAACGGCAGCGTTGGATGCGCCGCATCCCCCAATAGTGCTACATTGTCCTTTTGCCAGATCGGTGCCACCGGGTGGCGGAACAATCCCCATTGACGCACATCTGAAACCGCGTTCAGAACCGCGCGCGCCTGACCGCCGAAATCTGCAAACCGTGCGCGCAGTTTGTTCGGATCATCCGCAATATGCCATCCCTCTTCGACCCATGATTGCCGCTCTTGCACTGCCACCATGTTCACCAGCGCTCCGCCCCGCAACGGATAGGTCACGATATGGCGGCGCGGCCCCATATGCACCTGCGCCACCGGACCGTGGTCCATCGTATTTGGCACGGTTGCGCGCCATGCAACCTGCCGGGTGAAGAACGGGGCCACCGTTCCATTCAGTGCAGACCGTGACTTCGAATGCAGCCCGTCCGCCCCTATTATCAATTGTGCCTTGGCCTCTGCGCCATTTGCCATTCGCGCAACCGGGCTTGATCCCGGCACCACTTCGGCAACCTTTTGCAACAACCGCACCTTCACGCCCGCATCGCGCGCTGCGCCAGCCAAAAGGTCAATCAAATCCGCGCGATGCACAAAATAGTATCGCGCATCCTCCGGCATCAGCCCCAGATCCAACCGCGCCACCAGTTTGCCGCCCGCGTAGTCGCGCAACTCAACCGCCTCGGCCCGAACCGCGCGCGATGCCAGTTGATCCTCCAGCCCCAACGCGCGCAGCACCGCAACACCGTTTGGGCTCACCTGCAAACCGGCCCCCACTTCGGTAATCGCCTCGGCCTGTTCCAATATGGCCACGTCCCCGCCGCGCTGGCGCAAGGCGATCGCCGCTGTCAATCCGCCAATGCCAGCGCCCAGAATACGTATTTTCAAACCGTTCAAATCCATGTCGGCCATATGAAACGAAAAACGCCGGAGCAAAAGCCCCGGCGCTTCGATTTTCTCAAATGACCGCGAAATCAGTCGTCGCGATGCACTTTTTCCCGGCGCTCGTGGCGCTCCTGCGCTTCGAGGCTCATGGTTGCAATGGGACGCGCGTCCAGACGTTTGAGTGAAATCGGCTCTCCCGTCACGTCGCAATATCCGTATTCACCCTCATCGATCCGGCGCAACGCCGCGTCGATCTTAAGCACCAGCTTGCGCTGGCGGTCGCGGGTGCGTAATTCAAGCGCCCGGTCCGTTTCTTCACTGGCGCGGTCGGCCACATCGGGGATATTGCGGGTACTGTCCTGCAACCCTTCGATCGTGTCGCGGCTTCCCGCCAACAGTTCGTCTCTCCAGTGAAGCAACTTGCGGCGGAAATATTCCACCTGTCGCTCATTCATGAACGGCTCGTCTTCTGCGGGACGGTAATCGTCGGGCAGGAAAGTTTCTGCTTTCATTTCTGCTCCCTCATCGCGGCCAACGTCTCGTGGTGTAATAGTAACTTCAGACATCGAACCCCCCTTCTCTGGGCCTGCAAATACCCCTTTGATCAGGGATTGTCACTACCTCTTAACAGTGCATTGCGGACAAAATATGTTCAGGATAGGGTGCCGGGCGGAGCGAATAGAAAACAGGCAACCGGGCGGGGTTTTTTCCATGAAATTCAATGGCACCAGCGATTACGTGGCAACCGAGGACCTGACAATTGCGGTCAACGCAGCCGTCACACTCGAGCGTCCTCTTCTGGTTAAGGGCGAACCTGGCACCGGAAAAACCGAACTTGCACGTCAGGTCGCATCGGCACTTGGCCTGCGCATGATCGAATGGAACGTCAAATCCACAACACGCGCCCAACAAGGTCTCTATGAGTATGACGCCGTGTCCCGTCTGCGCGACAGTCAGCTGGGAGACGAACGTGTGTATGATATTGCAAACTACATAAAACGCGGAAAGCTTTGGGATGCGTTCGACGCAGACGAAAAAGTCGTTCTACTGATCGATGAAATCGATAAGGCTGATATCGAGTTTCCCAATGATCTCTTGCAGGAACTCGATAAGATGGAGTTCCACGTCTACGAGACCGGCGAAACCATTCGCGCCAAGCATCGCCCGATCATCATCATCACCTCTAACAATGAAAAAGAGCTGCCAGACGCATTTTTGCGTCGCTGTTTCTTTCACTATATCCGATTTCCTGACGCCGACACGATGAAACAGATTGTCGAAGTGCACCACCCCGGCATCAAGGACGCCTTACTGACAACGGCCCTGACCCAGTTTTATGAGATCCGCGACACTGCCGGGCTTAAGAAAAAGCCTTCCACGTCGGAAGTGATCGACTGGCTAAAGTTGCTGTTGGCCGAAGACCTCGATCCCGAGGATCTCAAGCGAGATGGTTCCAATGCCCTACCTAAATTGCATGGTGCGTTGCTAAAAAACGAACAGGACGTGCATTTGTTCGAACGTCTAGCCTTTATGGCGCGGTCCGGTCGTTAACGTGACAAAGATCGGGGCGGCCACATGCTAAACGCTTTTGCCGACCCGATAATTCCAATCTTTGCGGTTCTGGTGCTTGGCTATGTTTTGGCTCGCAGCGGCGCGATGGAGATCGCACAGGCCAGTGCCATCAATCGCTTTGTTTTTTACTTGGCTGCACCTGCGCTTGTCTTTTCCGTTATCGCCTCCGCCCCGACCAGCGGTATAGACTGGGCGGTTGTGCGCCTTTACTTCGCCTGCGAAGTTATTGTTTATACTATTATTTTCTGTGTTGCACGGTTTGGCTTCTCGCGCCCGTTGGGCGAAGCCATTCTGCTAGGCATGGCCGCCGGGTTTTCCAACCACATCTTTTTTGTACTGCCCATATCCACTGAACTTTATGGCCCCGACGCCGCGCTGCCATTCTCTGGAATCGTGATCGGGGATGCGATCATTTTTTGTTCCACCGTGTTTTTGGTTGAATTGTTTGGCACTGGCGCAGCCAATCCGGCCCGCGCGCTGCGATCTCTATCCCGCAATCCATTTGTGTACGCACCAGTTTTGGGTGTCGCTGCGTGGAATTTGCCAAATCTCGTGCCCTCCGGCATTCACACCTTCACCCATTTTGCCGGAGCCGCCGCCGCGCCGACCTCCCTCTTTGCGCTCGGGATTGTGTTGGCCGCGGCGCCACTGAATCGGCTTGGCACAATGATGTGGATCCTCGTCGGAACCAAGCTCGCGCTTCAGCCTACATTGTTTAAACTTGGACAACAGGTTGTCACCTCCGAGGGGCTTTCTGCGCTGATCCCCTTTCTCATCGCAGCCGGTCCTTGCGGTGCGATGCCATTTGTTATTGCGACACAATATAATGTGCAGAGCGAAACCATCGCCAAGGCCATTCTGATCTCTACTTTACTCTCCGTATTGTCACTCGCAGTTCTGACCTGACAGGAACGTACCCAACAACCGCCGCGCGAAAGCCGAAAGCGCTTCACATTCTTGCCCCAGCCCCGTCTTATGGTACCCTCAACAAACAATTAGTGATCGCAGCGAGCAGGACATTCCATTAATGGCAACCGCCAAAACCCCAACGATCCGCGCGCTGCGCTCCTCTGATGAGGCAGACTGGCGTCACCTATGGACTGCCTATTTGCAATTTTATGAAACATCTGTGCCAGAAGAGGTTTACCAATCCACCTGGGCGCGCCTTTTGGGCGACGATCCCCAAGACTTTTCCTGCCTGGTTGCAGAACAGGATGGGCACCTAGTTGGCTTTACACATTACATGTTCCATCGCCACGCGTGGAAAGTTGAAAATGTCTGTTATTTGCAAGACTTGTATGCCGATCCTAATGTGCGCGGAACCGGCATAGGCCGCCGACTGATCGAAGCTGTCTATGCTGCGGCAGACGCTGCTGGCGCTCCATCAGTCTATTGGCTCACACAAGATTTTAACACCACCGCCCGCCAGCTTTACGATCGCGTGGGCAAATTGACACCTTTTATTCGGTATAATCGCCCGTGAAATTTCGTTTTGTTATTCCAGTTCTTGTTGCCTTGGGCGCCTGCGCCCCGTCGGGTCAAATAGACACGCCCACCCGCGCGGCTGTTGCTGATTCCACGCTTCCACCGATGAAGAGCTTTGCCACACCGCGCCCCATTCCGGCCTCCCGATCCAACCGGGACATTGCCCGCGATTTTCTTGACTTGGCGTTTGAGCTTGAAAGCGGGCGCGAACTCACCATCTTGACCCGCTTTGAAGGCCCGATCACTGTTCGCGTCACCGGTAAAACACCCACCGGGCTGATGCCTGACCTCAATCGCCTGATCACACGTTTGCGCAACGAGGCGCGGATCGACATTCGGCTGGTCAATGACCGCAACGCCAACATCACGATCCAAACCGTGTCTCGCCGCGACATCCGACGCGCTCTGCCACAAGCCGCGTGTTTTGTTGTGCCCAACATATCGAACTTGTCGCAATACAAATCCGCGCGCCGCAAGGCCCAGACCAACTGGGCTCTCTTGGAATCCCGCGAAAAGCTGGCGATATTCCTGCCAAATGACACCAGCCCCCAAGAGGCGCGCGATTGCCTTCATGAAGAGTTGGCACAGGCGCTCGGCCCGCTGAACGATCTCTACCGCCTGCCCGACAGCGTTTTCAATGATGACAATATTCATGCGGTGCTTACTGGATTCGATATGACCATCCTGCGCGCGTTTTACGATCCCGCGCTGCATACCGGCATGACACGTGATCAGGTTGCGGCACAGCTTCCCGCGATCCTTTCCCGTATCAACCCGCAGGGCCAAAACATCCCTTCGCGGCCATTGCGCTCAACGCCGCGTTCGTGGATTGATGCTGTACAAACGGCCCTCGGCCCCGGCACCACGCCTGCTGGACGCCGTATTGCCGCGCGTCAAGCTCTCGACATTGCCCAATCCGAAGGATGGCAGGATCACCGCCTTGGATTCTCGCATTACGCCATGGGCCGCTTGTCGCAAGGTCAGGATATCAACACCGCGCATACCCATTTCCTACAGGCAGACCGCGCCTATGCCACCGTATCGCAATTCGGCCCGCACCGCGCGTTTGTTGCAACCCAGCTTTCGGCCCACGCCATCTCCGCAGGTCGCAGCCAAGAAGCGCTGGAACGCATCAACCCACAACTCGCCCCCGCCGCTCAGTTTGAAAACGCTGCGCTTTTGTCCACTCTTATGCTGCTGCGCGCCGAAGCACTGGAACTTTCAGGCAAACACCAAGAGGCGGCAAATGTGCGTCTGGACAGTTTGGGCTGGGCGCGATACGGATTTGGTCCGGACTGGGCAGTGCGCTCCAAATTGCGCGAAATCGCCTCGCTCAGCCCGATCAAGGGGAGCTTCTGACGCATCATGTTTGTCATTATCGGTATCGTTCTGGGCGTCATCATCGGCGGCGGGCTGGCCAAGAAACGTGGCGGGAAACGCCTCGATATCCTGCAATATGCCGCCGTTTACGCGATTGCTTTTGCCATTATTGGTATGTTCGTCACAATCTTCATCCACCGCATGAGCATGTAACCCTATGTTCCTGAGGTTTTTCGATAATTTGCGATCCAGCGGTGTTCCCGTCTCGCTGCGCGAATTCCTCGGATTTCTACAGGGCCTGCGCGCTGGCCTCGCCACTTATGATGTAGAGGCGTTTTACTACCTCGCCCGCACCATCATGGTCAAAGACGAGCGTAACATAGACAAGTTCGACCGCGCCTTTGCCTCAACCTTCGAAGGGCTGGGCAACATTTCCATAGAAGAGGTTCTTGAGGCCGTCGACATCCCCGAAGAGTGGATTCGCAAGATGGCTGAGAAACATCTCTCCCCCGAAGAGATGGCCGAAATTGAAAGCCTCGGTGGCTTTGACAAACTAATGGAAACCCTCAAGGAGCGGCTCAAGGATCAGGAAGGCCGCCATCAGGGTGGCAATAAATGGATTGGCACCGCTGGGACGTCACCCTTTGGGGCCTACGGCTACAATCCCGAAGGGGTGCGCATCGGCCAAAAGGAAAGCCGCCACCAACGCGCGGTCAAGGTTTGGGACAAGCGTGAATTCAAAAATTTTGACGACACAGTCGAGCTCGGCACCCGCAATATCAAAGTCGCACTCAAACGTCTGCGCAGCTGGGCCCGCGAAGGGGCCGCAGAAGAGTTAGACCTGAACGGCACCATCCGCGCCACCGCTGAAAACGGGTATCTTGACGTCAAAACCCGCCCCGAGCGCCACAACGCGGTCAAGGTTCTGTTGTTCCTGGATGTGGGCGGTTCGATGGACCCTTACATAAAGGTTGTCCAAGAACTGTTCTCCGCCGCCCGGGCTGAGTTCAAGCATCTGGAATATTATTATTTTCACAACTGCCTGTACGAAGGTGTCTGGCGCGACAATCGCCGCCGGTGGAACGCGCAAACCCCAACACACGAGGTCTTGCGGACTTATGGCCCTGATTATAAATGCATTTTCGTTGGCGACGCCTCCATGTCACCTTACGAGGTTGCCTATCCGGGTGGCGCCAACGAGCACTGGAATGCCGAAGCTGGTCAAGTCTGGCTGGAACGCGCTCGCGAACAATGGGGCTCCAACCTCTGGATCAACCCCATCCCGGAACGGCATTGGCAATACACACAATCCATCAATATGATCCGTGAGATTTTTGAGAACCGTATGGTCCCCATGACCCTAGAGGGGCTCGAACGCGGTATGCGGGAATTGACCCGCTAAACCGCCATTCGCTGTGGCTGATACATTAATAAAGTCCACGTATGCCAAGCATTACGGCCATGGTACTGCGCGCCCTATCCCAACTCCGCCAAAAAATAGAATCTAGAAAACTACGTCCTTTTGTTGCGACAAAAAAGCTATCTTTTGCAAAACTGATACCGCAGGCTGGCTCATGAACTAAATTTTGCGCGCGAAACGGGATGAAAAGATAATGAAACCACCATTAACTGATTTACCAATTCCAACTGCCGACAAAGGGTTTTACAGCGGTTTCAGCGTCAATGTGACCGTTGTGTCCAAAATAATTATCAGCGTTCTGGTCGTATGGTGCATCTTTTGGCCGGTGCAGGCAGGGGCAACTTTAGGGGCATGGAACAGCGTCATTCTGAACAATTTCGCGGCATGGTACATCTGGGTTGTAGCGCTGTTTGTCATTGTCTGTTTGGGGCTTGCGGCGTGGCCACCTGGTGGGCGCATTCTATTGGGCAAGCCGGGCGACAGGCCCGAGTTTTCAAACTTTTCGTGGTTTTCGATGATGTTTGGCGCCGGGATTGGCGTCGGTATGCTCACATGGGCGGTTGCCGAACCGGTTGCGCATTTTCAAAATAATCCGAGCGTCATTCAGGGCCTGACGACCGGCGGCAGTGCCGACAATATTCGCACTGCTTATGTCTGGTCATTCCTGCATTGGGGTGTCGGCGCATGGGCGTGTTACGCCATTATCGGTCTGGCTCTTGCATTTTTTGCCTATCGGCGCGGTTTGCCGCTCACGATCCGTTCGGCGCTGACGCCGCTGTTTGGCAAAGCGCTTTCCGGTACATTGGGACACATCATTGATATCGTTGCCGTGGTCGCAACCATCCTGGGCGTTGCGCAAACACTCGGATTTGGTGTGGATCAGTTTGTTGCGGGCCTGACACGTATTGGTATTGGCGGGCTGGTACACCCAGACGGCGCAACAGACGCAGCCGGTGCAAGCATTGCCGGGTCCGTGAACTTTATCGGCATCATTGTGGCGTTGGCCTTCATTATGGGTGCCTCAACACTCTCCGCCCTCTCTGGCGTCGGTAAAGGTATCAAATGGCTATCCAACATTAACATGGTACTTTCCATTGTTCTGTTGGGATTTTTCATCCTGTTTGGCGCGACGTGGTTCGGCGCAACAGCTCTGGTTGTGGGCTTGTTCGATTACCTTCTTGCGCTGCCCTACCTTAGCTTTAACGTCTACCGCTCTGATGGTGTCGAAGGCTCCGAAGCTTTCCTTCTAGCGCAATGGCAGGGCTGGTGGCCGGTGTTCTATTGGGCTTGGTGGATTGCGTTTGCCCCGTTTGTTGGCCTGTTTCTGGCGCGTATTTCCAAGGGTCGTACAATCCGCGAATTTGTTCTGGGCGCCATGCTTGTGCCGGGTCTGATGTGCTGTGTCTGGTTCTCTTGGGCCGGCGGCACAGCGATCGACCTCGAACTCAATGGCGGCGCAAGCGGTGTCATCTTTGATGCGGCCAATGGTGATAAAATCTTTGCAATGACCGAATTCATGCTCGCGCCAATTGCACAGGCGCTAGCGTGGGGCATGGCGGTGCTGATCGTCGTCTTGCTAATGACATTTCTTGTCACATCTGCGGACTCTGCCGTGTTGATCGTGAACACGATTAATGCTGCTGGCGACGAAGGCCCCAAGGCACGGCCCCACATCCTCTTCTGGGGTGCCGCGCTTGCGCTTGTTGTCGGGGGCTTGTTGCTGTCAGGCGGCACCAGCGCCATTCAGACCGCGATGGTGATTGGCGCGCTCCCATTTTCGCTGGTTATGGTGCTGATGTGCTTTGCGCTTATCAAGGCCATCTACAATGACGTACGACGCGAGGCTAAGGGTGTGCCAACCACCTACGATGAAATCGCGGGCGAAGCGACAACCTGAGCTGAGCCTGCACTCAAAAACAAACGCCCTGTCGCTATACGCGTCAGGGCGTTTTTCGTTGTAAGAAAAATGATCACACGATCATCACCAGCCAATAGTCGCCCAAATACTTCTTTCTCACGTCGCGCCAAATTCGCGCTTGCCCATTCGGACGCCTTCCGCTCTCCTGCTCGCATTCAACGGAGATGCCAATGCCTCGCCACTTCTCACCGTCCGAATTTACCACACGCCAATCCAACGCGCGCGCGTCGCTATCGGAACATGGTCTGGATGCCATCTTGCTCTTCGCGCCCGAAAGCCACTATTGGCTGACCGGCTATGACACGTTTGGATTTGCCATGTTCCAATGCATGGTCATGACCGCTTCAGGTGACATTCATCTCCTCACCCGCGCACCAGACCGTCTCCAGGCATTACAAACCTCAACCCTGTCCGCCGATCACATCCACATCTGGACCGATATCGAAGGCGTCGATCCGATCTCAAACCTCACCTCCCTGCTCGCCACTCTGGGCCTTTCCAGTGCAAAACTTGGCTTCGAATCCCGCACCGCCGGTCTCACTGATTATTGGGGCCAGCGCCTGCGCTCGGCCCTGCCCGATCTGCACGACGCCTCAGACATCTTTCCCGCCCTGCGTCGCCACAAATCGGATGCCGAGGTCGCAATGCACCGCAGCGCCGCTGCGTTGTCCGACGATGCGCTTGACGCGGCCCTTGCCAGCACACAGGCCGGAGCCTTTGAGGGCGATATCCTGGCCGCCATGCAATGCGCAGTATTCAAAGGGGGTGGCGACTATGCTGGTAATGAATTCATCATCGGCTCAGATGCCGCCGCTTTGCTCTGCCGCTCTGCATCCGGGCGGCGACACCTCGCCCCCCAAGACCAGCTCACACTCGAATGGTCAGGCGCGTTTGCACGCTATCATGCCGCAATGATGCAAACCCTGATAATCGGCGCGCCCTCTGACACTCATCGCCACATGCACGCCGCCGCGTCTCACGCGTTGGCCGCCTGTGAAACCGCCATTCGCCCCGGCGCGCCAATGGGCGACGTTTACGAGGCGCATGTCGCCGTATTTGACGCGCACGGGTTGTCTCATGCCCGCCTCAACGCCTGTGGCTACGGAATGGGCGCGGTTTTTGCGCCGATCTGGGTCGATTTCCCAATGTTCTACCGCGACAACCCCACCATCATGCTCAAGAACCAAGTGTTCTTTCTCCACATGATCCTGATGGATGACAGCACCGGCCACGCCATGTGCCTTGGTCATTCTGTGCTGGTCACGGATCAGGGCTGCGAACGACTCTCGCGCCATGCCCCTGACCTTTTCGTGCTTTGACTTGCCCACCGAGCACAGCCACCCCATATTCCTAGAATGATCAAATTCGCGCCCATCCTGCTTGCCATTATATATGGCCTTTTGATGTTTAGGTTTTCGGCGTGGCGCACCGCGCGCGAACTCGACGCACGCTCGACAGAGTTGGCCGACCCAAAACTGGCCCCCCTGATCAAACGCATGGCCGACTCCCTCGATCTGCACCGGATCAAGGTCTACATCTACGAAATCGACCCGGTGAACGGCCTCGCGGCCCCGGATGGGCGCATTTTTATCACTCGCGGTTTTTACAACAAATACCGCGCGGGCGAGGTTACGGCCGAAGAAATGGCCAGCGTCATCGCACATGAGTTGGGGCACGTTGCCCTTGGCCATTCCCGCCGCCGCATGATCGACTTTTCTGGCCAGAACGCACTACGCACCGCGCTGGCGATGGTTCTGTCTCGATTTATCCCTTATGTGGGCGCGATGATTGCCAATTCCGTGATGTCACTGCTGATGGCGCGCCTGTCGCGCGGTGACGAGTACGAGGCCGACAGCTACGCTGCCGCCCTGCTCACTAAATCCGGCATTGGCACCGGCGCGCAGAAATCCCTGTTCGAAAAACTAGAAAAGCTAACCCAGTCAAACGCGGGCACTATGCCCGCATGGCTACTCAGCCACCCCAAAACCCACGAGCGCATTTCGGCAATCGAGGCTCTGGAGCGCAAATGGGGACTCACAGGCGGGTAATCAGGCCGCCAAAAAGATAAAGTTGCGCGGATCGTTCATCTGCGCCGCGGTCAGGCTACCTTGCAGCAACATGCCTCCGTGATCCCCGACAAAGATCGCAACCCCTTGGCTGACATCCTCAAACCGCAGATCACCAACCGACTGAATATCATCATAGCTCAGCTCGATCACGTCGCGACCCACTTCAAAGTCGGTGATGACATCGCCCTGTGCCATGTGATCTTCGGAAAACCGGAACAGGTCAGCCCCGGAATAACCGGTCAGGGTATCCACGCCTTCGCCACCAGCCAGCGTATCCGCACCTTGCCCGCCATTCAGAATGTCCTGATCATCACCGCCGCGCAACAGGTCGTCCCCCTGGCTCCCTGACAGGGTGTCACGCCCTTCGTTACCCGAGATCGAGTCGTTGCCATCATGGCCTTTCATGTCGTCATCGCCACCGAAACCGTAGACCGCGTCGTCACCTTCATTGCCGCGTACATAATCGTCGCCGCGACCACCTTCCAACTTGTCGTCGCCTTCGCCACCAAACAGCTCATCAATCCCGTCGCCGCCATTAATACTGTCCGAGCCACCCAAACCGCTGATCGTGTCATTTCCACCTTCGGATTGAATAGTATCGTCCGCATCAGTACCATCGATGACCTGATTGGGCGGCGCGCCCGGCTCCTCTCCGGCGGGTAAGTTATAAACCACTTGCAGCACTTCATATGGCTTAAGGCGCACTTCAAATTCGTTGCTGTCGATGTCCAGATCCTCGATCGTGGCGCGTACGTCATGCTCGTTGAAATAATACACTTGTCCATCGATGACTGTGTTTTCTGCTTCGACCAGATTGCCTTCTTTATCTCGATAGATCCCGTCCGAACTGTCCGCCGATTGGTCATACCCAATACGCACAGCCGTGATGTTCCCATAATTCGGAACCAATGTGCTGACATCCAGATCAAGCTCGATCGCTTCACCAGCGCGCGATGCAACCTGAAAGATCACTTTGCCCGGCGCCTGATAGGTCTGAACCTCAATCCGGCCATCGTCGTTGCTGAAACTCGCGTCCACCAGCTCGGCACCAATCAACTCGGATGACATCACGTCGAACATGGCACCACGCACAGAATTGAGCACGCGATCCTGCTCATCCGTAATCGGCATGTCGCTGCGTGTTCCGGCAAGGTGCGAGTTGGTGTTATGCACCGCAGGCCATGAATGCGCGCCATCCGCACCCATTTCGATCATGTTTTCAAACTGTTCAGTCAAAACTCCGGCAGCACGCATGCCGTTTTGCTCAAGATTGGTCGTACGCACATTCCATTCGGTAATGTGCATATCCAGTTCCTTGTCAAACGCCTCTTCCCAGATGCCGTAATCTTTGTCGATATACCGCTTCTCGTCGCTGCCCTCTTCGAACACATCCAGTTTCTTGTTGTAGTAATAATGTTCGACCACACCGTCGATGGCGTCCCGCGCCTCCTCGGAAAGCTGGGCGATGATTTGACGATTGGCATCGTCGCGACGCTCACCAAATGACCGGTCATCCACAGATTGGTGGAACTCTGACCCATTGTTGGGTGTCGCCATCTGAACAATTATGTCTGGCTGGTCGTCTTCATCCAGACCGGCATTACGCATACCTTCGGCAAAGGCCCGTGCGGCAATGTCGGCTTTCTGGCCATAGGCGGTCTCGCCCTGAATCCAATACTCGTTACCCACCTCAAAGGCGGAAACCGTTTCGCCATATTGTTCAATCACCAACTCTGTAAACCGCACCATGTTGTCATACATGGCCTCATACTCTTCGACCGTGAAAATCTTGGTTGGCACACCCAGAACGAGCTTTACGTCATTGCCATTTTCATGTGCTTCAATCACCGCATCCAGGGCCGCCGTCACCTCCGGGCGCAGCATCAACTCACCGTTTTCATCCTCCTCCAGCTCCATGATGTTGAGCCAGGTCTCGCCCTCACCGCCGGGCGTTTCAGGATCAGATTGGCCGGCCGGATAGCGCACGTTCAACACATCCAGCGCATCAACAGCGCGCACATAGTTTTCCAATGGCACACCGCCATCTGTGTTCACGCTATAAACCGCATTCGTGCCGAACATGTCGCTGTCCACCACGTTGCCAGTCCCCACAGCAGTTTCCAACGTCATGCTGATCTTTGTGTCTTCTGTTGCAGCTGACTCAACACCAAGCCCTACATCGGGCGCTGGATCAAAATTGCCGATCCACGCATCTTGGTTCTGCAACACCAGCGCATCCATTCCTTTCATCAACGCGACTTGCACCCCGGCATATTCCAGAATGGCCTCTGATCCGTCCGCGCTTTGATAGATAACAAGGTTCGCGGCCACGTCTTCGGCACTCAACGGGATGCCGTCCGTGTCCAGCAAAACAAGCCGCTCCGTGTCGCCGCTCTCGGTTTGTGCCTCATAGCCATAGATCGAGACCGGCGCGTCATCAGCACTGCTCGGCACGATGACTTCGTAAAGGTCCGTTCCGTTTTGACCACCTATGAGATCGCCACCATCCCCGCGAAGCGTGTCATTCCCATCGCCACCTTCCAGCGTATCGGGTGCAATGGTCGGATCGTCGCCATCTGTACCGTCAAGAATGTCGTCCCCCTCGTTGCCGCGCAAATGATCGCTACCATCGCCACCGCGCAGCGTATCATTGCCTGGCCCGCCAAACAGGTCGTCGTCGCTCCCCGCGACTAATGCGTCGCCTTCAACCAGATCATTCCCGTCCAATCGCCCCGTCAAATGCGGAGACAGGTTGCCGAGCCAATTGGTATCCGCCAACAGGTCTTCAGCCGTGTAGCCTTCGATAATCACCGCAAGCTCACCACGAACAAAGATATTGGCATCCTCGCCATTGGCGGCATCTTCTGCGCGGGTTTCGGCATCAATCAATTGCTGGCGCGTAAACAGGTCGCCATTCTCGTCAATGAATGACACCAAATCGGTACGTAACTCAGCATCGTCGCCGTGAAACAGGTTCAGATCCTTGATCACAACCGGATCGTTTCCGGCAATACCCACCGTCACTTCAAAACGGTTAACCCCCTCGCCGCCATAAAGAACATCGCCATCATCGCCCCAGATCTGGTCATTGCCCGCACCGCCCAACACGGTGTCCGGTGCGTCGTCTGCACCATCAGGATCTATCGCAAAGATATAGTCGTCCCCGACTCCACCCCGAGCCAGATCCGTCCCGCTTCCAGTGCTAATCAAGTCGTCGCCGCGTCCGCCCAAAAGATTGTCATCGCCCTCTTCACCATACAGAAAGTCGTTCCCGTTGCCGCCGTTCAGCACGTCGTTTCCGGTACCCCCGTCAATAACATCTGTCCCGCCACGCCCAAGAATGGTGTCATCACCAGCCCCCCCCAAACCAAGATCCTCACCCCCCAACAACTCGATGCGGTCGTCGCCGCCGGCGCCATCCACATTGTCAGTAAGGTCGCTGCCCGTCAGAGTCTCGTCACTGTTATCACCAACCAACGTGACACCATCGACATCGTTTGTTAGATCGGGCCGCAAAGTGCTGGATTGCACGTCGCTTGGTGTGTCTTCCTCGCTGACAGCATCAGCCGTCAATGCCACCTCCGGTACAACCTCGCCGTCAGGGACTGGCACAGGGTCAATGTCTTCGCCACCGGCGACTTCGGCCTGTTCTACACTGACAACATCATCTGTAGCTGTTGCCTGGACGTCAATCTCGCTGTCAGGGGCTGGAAGCGGATCCATCTCTTCGTCCGCCACTTCATCAGGAGTCAACTGCATGTCCTCGTCGTTGCTCTCATCGGACGAGTCATTGAAGATAGCGTAGCCGGCGATCAAAAGCGCCAAAGTCGAAAAAAACAGCATGTTGCCCGCCCCCACGAGAAAACAAAAAATATCCCTTAGTATTCTTGCATTTGCATAATTATCCAAACAAAATTTACACAATCTTAACCATTTGCTGTGTTTCCAAATTGGAAACAACAAACACATCCAATACAAAACACCAAACTAAGATATTGTATTATAAAATATTCCGCCCAAAAAGTGGAAATGGCACGCGCCAAAATGCAAAAGGACCCGCCATTAGGCGGGTCCCTTGTTAACCATATTCAACCAATTTACCTAAATCCGGAAAATCGGTTGCAACATGCGCGGTACAAATTGATTAAACCGCAAAGGCGCGTCCGTCGCGGCAAGGCAAATACAATCCGGGCCTGCGTCAGCTATTGGAGTATGCTCCAGATCTTCGTCGCCAATCTCAACATCACCCACACCAAACCGACCGGTTTCATCGCTGAAACTACCCTGTAGAACCAGCGTCAACTCAAGCCCATTATGGCTGTGATCTGGCACCGCCTGCCCAGCCGGGATATGCAGCAATCGCACCGATCCGCTGCGACCGTCTTCCAACAGACACTGCTTCACGCCCATGCCCATCTTGCGCCAACGAGGTGGACGGCCATGTAAGCATTCCACAACCGGACCGGGGAAAACACCGGATCGTACCGGCGCGGCAGGCTCTGGTTCGCTTACAGGCACGTCCAACAGTTCCAGCACGCTGTCACGCAAGCCGGAGTCGACAGGAGCCTGCACCATGTCTTCCAACACGGCCCCTCCAGCACTTTCGTGCGCCTCAAAAACCGCGCGGCATTGGTCGCACATCGACACATGCGCCGCGACAACAATGGCGAACGGGCGCGGCAACGTGCCCGCGGCATAGGCCTGCATTAAGGCCTCTGGGATATGATGATTGATCGCGCTCATTCTTCACGCAGTCCTTTTAGCTCGTGGCGCAGCTTGTCCAGCCCCAGCCGGATACGTGATTTGATGGTGCCCAACGGCAAACCGGTCTTCTCGCTTAACTCGCGATGCGACAGTTCCCCTAAATAGGCCGCTTCAATCATTTCTCGCTGCGCTGGCTTCAACTTTGCCAAAGCCATTTTCAATTGGCTTGATTCCTGTTCCATCCCCAAAATCTGAGATGCATCCGGCTCATTATCTGGTTCATGAGCCAATTCTTCCGGCATGGGGCGGCTTTCCTTGCGGATCACATCGATATGGCGGTTGCGCGCAATCCGATAGACCCAGGCCGAAACCTGTGCCCGCGCTGGATCAAACTGTTCCGACTTGCGCCAGACCGTCAACATGACGTCCTGCACAATCTCGTCCGCCTGACCGTGGCCGCATCCCTGTCGCATCAACATGCCTTTGATGCGCGGTGCAAAAAAATCGAACAATGCAGCAAATGCCGCGCGATCCTTCTGGTCTCGCACTGCCAGCATCCAACTAGTTTGCTCGCTTAATTCAACGCCCTTGAATGGGGTCACGATATCCCTGTCTCCTGACACGCGCATTGCTTTGGCCACCACGGATTTCGCGACGGGTGAAATGCTGTTTTTCTCTTGGCTCAGTGTCAACATACAAAGCTTACGCCGACAATCCAAAGCCGGATCATTATTTTTGATCTGTGCTCTTTCGACGCGCGTAAACTGATCAAATAACGAGCGGAGATAATATGTCCTTTGACGCCTACCCAACACAGCCCCAGCGGATCGCCATTGTGGGCGGTGGTATTTCCGGCCTCGCAGCGGCCTATCTTTTGGCCCCGCAACACGCTGTGACACTCTACGAGGCTGCGCCGCGCCTTGGTGGACACGCCCGCACGGTAAACGCAGGTTTAAACGGGGATCAACCGGTTGATACGGGCTTCATCGTTTTCAATTATGCAAATTACCCGCACTTAACGCGCATGTTCACCGATCTCGATGTGCCCGTGACCAAATCCGACATGACATTTGGTGCTTCCGCCGATCAGGGCCGTGTGGAGTACTCGGTGCAATCGCTTGGCGCGCTGGTCGCTCAAAAACGCAATCTCCTGCGCCCCGGCTTCTTACGCATGGTGCGCGATATCCTACGCTTTAATGCCCGCGCCGAAGCGTTGGCCAAGGATGATCTGACTCCGCTCGGCGATCTGATGGATGAACTTGGCACCGGCGAATGGTTTGGGCGCTATTACCTGACGCCACTGTGCGGCGCGATCTGGTCCACGCCCACTGACCGCATCCGCCAGTTCCCCGCTCAGGCGCTCGTGCGTTTTTTCCGCAATCATTCGCTGCTGTCGGGCAGCCAGCAACATCAGTGGTGGACAGTCAAAGGCGGCTCAATCGAATATGTGTCCCGCCTGACCAACCACCTGCGCAGCCGCGGCGTCGCCCTGCGCTCCGGCACTCCGGTCACATCCGTTAAACGCACCCCCGTCGGCGTGACCATCGCCGCGCAAGACTGCGAGCCAGAACAATTCGATCAGGTTATCATGGCTTGTCACTCTGACCAGTCGCTGGCTTTACTTGAAACACCCACCGAAGCCGAAACCCGCGCGCTCAAGCCACTCACCTATCAGGACAACACCATCATCCTGCACCGCGATCCGCGCCAGATGCCGCGCCGCCGCTCCTGCTGGTCCAGCTGGGTCTACAAGGCCGACACAACCCGCCCTGAACCGGCCATTGGCGTCACCTACTGGATGAACCGCCTGCAAAACATCCCCGAAACCGATCCGCTGTTTATCTCGTTGAACCCGTCCGATCCGATCCCGGACGAAATGATCTATGACCACAACACCTTCCGCCACCCGGTCTTTGACACGGCGACAACCACGTCCCAAAACGCCTTGCGCGACCTTCAGGGCCAAAATAACACATGGTTTGCTGGCGCCTATACGCGCCACGGCTTTCACGAAGACGGTTTTGCCAGCGCGGTGCGTATCGCCCGACAGCTCGACGCAACCCCACATTTCGAAAAGGTGCCCGCATGACCGCACCAACCCAAAACTGGCCCGATCACATCCGGGGTGTCACCACCCACACGCGTCGCGGCGACCTCAAAAACGCCTTTCGCTACAGCGTGGATTACGTGCTGATCGACCCCGAAAGCACTGCGCATCCCTCGCTCATGGGCAGAAATGCTTTCAACCTCATTTCTGTGCATGACAAATCACACGGTGGCAAAATCGGCGCGGGTCACGGCGCAGCGTGGGCCCGCGACGCGCTCAAGCTACGCGGTCTTGCACCCGGCACCTACGACCTGCGT
The DNA here is from genome assembly GCF_003014475.1 of Shimia abyssi. Lineage (GTDB taxonomy): Bacteria > Pseudomonadota > Alphaproteobacteria > Rhodobacterales > Rhodobacteraceae > Shimia > Shimia abyssi. The sequence goes on from NZ_PYGJ01000001.1 coordinate 53,628, forward strand.
TTGCTGACACAGCCGGGCTTTTTGGGCCATGTATTCAACCCGGTCAGCTTCTGGCTCGCCATGCGCGACGGCGACCTCATTGCCGTGATCTCCGAAGTGTCGACCCCCTTCAAAGACCGCCATTCCTATCTCACCCACCTGCCCGATTTTGCCCCAATGGCCCCGTCCGACACGACACACGTGACAAAACGCCTGCACGTCTCGCCATTTCAGGACGTGGAGGGCGACTACACGTTTTCCTTTGCCATACGCCCCGATCAAATCGCCATTCGCATCCTTTATCGCAACGGACGCGAAGGTGTCGTGGCCACCCTCTCTGGTCCACGCGCTCCGCTAAGCAACCGCGCAATCCTCGGCGCGGCGCTGCGTCGCCCGTTTGGCACGCGGCGCACCCTGTGGCTGATCCAGTGGCAGGCGATCAAACTAATTCTAAAAGGCGCGGCCTGGCGCTCGCGCCCTGTACCGCCGTCAAAGGAACTGTCGTAATGATCTCTACGTCCCGCAAATCCCGCTTCCTTGACAGCTGCGCGCGCATCTCGACCGGTAACCTGCGCCTTTACACCCCGTCCGGTCATCACCAAGACTTTGGTCAGGGCGCACCTGCCGCCGAAATGCGCATCCATGACTGGGCTGCCCTGTCTGGCCGCTCACTTGCCAAATCCTACGCCGCAGGTCTCTGGGACAGTGACAGCTTAGGCGCGCTCTGCGCCCTCATGCTCTCAAATCCACACGCATTCAAACACAGCCTACCGCGCGGCATCAACACGCCCACCAAAGGCGTCGGCATTGGCAATGAGTTTTTTCAGCTCCTGCTCGATCCCGGCATGAGCCTGTCCGCCGGCCTATTCGAAGCAGGCGACCCGGACCTTAGCCAAGCTCAATCCCGTAAATACAATCGCGTCCTCGACCGCCTCGCGCCCGGTCTCAGCATCCTTGACATCGGCTGCGGTTGGGGCAGCTTTGCCGAACGCGCCGCTGATCGGGGCTATGATGTGACCGGCCTTACCCTCAACGCAGGCCAAAAAGGCTACGCTGATGCACGGCTGGACGGGCGCGCCGATATCCGCCATCAGGATTTCCGCAAAGAGCATGAAATCTACGACAATATCGTTTCCATAGAACAACTTAACACGCTTTCCCCACGCCTCTGGCCCACTTTTTTTGCGCAATTGAGGTCGCGTCTCGCCCAAGGCGGGCGCATCGTGCTGCAAGCAGTCACAACCCCCGACGCCGGCCCGCTCTCGCCTGTCCCTACGGTCGAAAAACTCCAAAAACTGGCCAAAAATGCCGGTCTTACATGGAAAGACAGCTTCAGCTTCGGCCCCTCTTATGCCCGCACCTTCGCGACGTGGCAAAACCAGCTCGAAACAAACAACGCGCGCTTGTCACATATGGACTTTGACACTGCGTTTCAGCGGGAGTGGCGCATTGCGCTGGCCGCATCATCCGCCCGTTTCCGCACCGCACAACGCGATGTTTTGCAAATCGACCTCACCCATCAACGACGCAACCAATGAGAGTATCCATGTCAGTTTACTGGTTCATCGCCATCATCGCCCTTGTCGTGATCGTCCTGGCGGCCCGCACCCGCGTCGGCTTCACCGCACAGGATCCCGCTTATTATTCAGACTCCGGCCCCTACTTTGATCTGACCGAGCACTTGAATGGCCCCATCCTGTGCGAAGGTGTGATCTACGGCCCGCTTGGCCGGGTCGAAAGCACCTTCACTGCCAATATGTATGGCGAATGGGATGGAACCTCCGGCACGCTGGACGAAAACTTTACCTACAACACCGGCAATACCCAATCGCGCCAGTGGCGGCTCACCATGGGGGAAAACGGACGTTTTACAGCCGAGGCTGACGACATAATTGGCACCGCCCAAGGGCTGGTCAGTGGCTCTTCTGTACGGATGACCTACAAAATCAAGCTTCCCGAAGAGGCGGGCGGACACGTGCTTTCCGTTGTCGATTGGCTGTACCTGACCGAAAACGGCACCATCATTAACCGCTCGCAGATGCGCAAATTTGGCATCAAGGTTGCCGAACTCGTTGCTACAATGCGCCCCGATCCTGCCGAGGCCGCCTTAGGGGCTCAACAGGCAGCGGAATGATATTCTCTGGCAAAACCTACTGGATTGTCGGCGCCTCCGAAGGGCTGGGTCGCGCCCTGTCCAGCGCTTTGTCAGCAGAAGGGGTGCATCTGGTGCTCTCCGCGCGCAACGAAGCGCGGCTTACCGAGCTGTCCGACAGCCTGCCCAACGCAACAGCCCTACCCTTTGATGTCTCAAACCGAGCCTCAGTCGGCTGGGCAACCCACCGTTTGAAAGAGATAGGTACCCAAGTCGATGGCATCATCTACTGCGCAGGAGCCTATGATCCCATGACCGCCCAGAACTGGGACGCCACCGCAGCCGAGGTCGTGGCCGATGTCAATTTTATGGGAGCTTTGCGCGTTCTGGCACATGTCGTACCACAAATGGCAGAACGCGACACTGGTCACATTGTCCTGATCGGCTCGCTTGCCGGGTTCCGCGGCCTGCCCGGTGCCATTGGATATGGCGCATCCAAAGCGGCGCTTATGCATCTCGGTGAAAACCTGCGTGCCGACCTGCGCAGCACCGGCGTCAAGGTGCAATGTCTCAATCCGGGGTTCATCCAGACCCGACTGACCGACAAAAACGCGTTCGACATGCCCATGTTGATGAGCCCAGAAGATGCGGCGAACCATTGTATGCAAGCGATGCGCAGCAACCGGTTTTCCACATCCTTTCCTGCGCCATTCTCATGGCTTTTCCTGATGGGCAGGTATTTACCAATTGGCTTGTTTCAGTCGATCTTTCGGCGCAAATCCTGAATTTCAGACCGACGCGATACCGATGTAATACCGACGCAATACCGACGTTCCGTTTTCGCGCGTCGTAACGCCCACCGCCATAACAAACGCGTTTCGAGATTCATAATGCCATCGCACGCAATAGAGGCAAAAACACCCCCAAGCTACCCGATTCCCAGCGGAAAAACACCACGGACAACACCACAACCTAACTGCACACCAGTCACATCAACCCATGTCCAGTTATCGTTGATTTTAAATGATTTTTTGGTGCGGGTGAAGTGCCGCGAACTCTCGTGCCACAATGCCCCATGACGTATCAATAAATGAATGAATTCAGACTTTTAGCCCAAATGTCTGTATCATGATGTTCCATGGTGTACCACTGTGTGGTAAACTTGAAGGTGGATAATCAGGTGGATCAGTTTGGCTAGGGAATTGAACAGATTGTCGGCGGCTTTCGTAAAGTCAGCGCCGGTTGGCAAACACGCAGATGGTGGTGGTTTGTGGCTTCACAAGCGCCCTGACGGCGGCGCCCAGTGGTTCTTGCGTGTGACTGTTCATGGCCGACGCAGAGAGATGGGGCTTGGGTCGTTGCCTCATGTTTCCTTGAAGGAGGCACGGCTGCACGCAGACATGTGGCGCGCAGTGGCTAGGGAGGGAAAAGACCCAATCAAGGTCCGGCAACGCCAGAGACGAGAAGCGGAACGTGACCTGCACATCCTACAAGATGTTGCGAGAGATTGTTTTGAAAGCCGTAAGGCGGAGCTAAAGGGTGATGGTAAGGCGGGTCGATGGTTCTCTCCCTTGGAGCTCCACGTATTGCCAAAACTAGGTAAGGTGCCGATTGCAGAGATAGACCAGCACGATATTAGGAATACTCTTGCACCAATTTGGCATGCGAAGGCCGCAACTGCGAAGAAGGCGTACGAACGTCTCAAAGTCTGCTTCCGCCACGCCGCGGCTCTAGATCTCAATGTAGACTTGCAAGCTCCAGAGAAAGCGAAAGCGCTGCTGGGCGCGCAACGCCACAAGGTGCAGCACACGCCCTTCATGCCTTGGGAGGACGTCCCTGCATTCTACGCCTCGCTGAACGAAGGCACGGTCACGCATTTTGCCCTTCGGCTGCTGATATTGACGGTAGGCACAAGGTCTCGACCCGTTCGATACATAAGGATGGAGCAGATTGAGGGCGATCTTTGGACTGTACCGGCAGATCTAATGAAGGGGCGCCAGAACGCAGAGCAGGACTTTCGTGTTCCACTCTCCGAGCAGGCTCAAGCAGTAATTGCCGACGCGCTACCCTATGAACGAGACGGGTTTCTGTTTCCAAATGTGCGAAAAGGCGTGATCTCTGACGCGACCATGGCGCGGCTCATGGAGCGGAGGGGTCTTGAGGCCCGTCCACATGGTTTCCGCTCTAGCTTCCGAACCTGGTGCTCAGAAGCTACGGATGCGCCTTGGGAGGTTGCCGAAGCTTGCCTTGCCCACAATACCGGCAACAGGGTCGAGCGGTCCTACAAGCGGACGGATTTCTTGGACCGGCGTCGAGAGCTCATGCAGCGGTGGGCAGATTATGTTTCAAGTGCCATATAGGTAGGGGATAGACACTTTGTGTAATGATGAGTGGGGCGAAAGACTTTGCAACGATGACTTGAGTTCGATGTCGCGCCGGGAGCTCGTAGACTGGTCAAGGCGACGCATTGAGCGCTCAAGAGAAGCTCCGACCCCAGATTTTACACTGCTCCTTATGGCTGAAATCACAGCTGGCCGAATAGAGAGCTTCGTTACCAATAATCAGCCCATCGACAAGTGGATGTATGAGCAGCTGCTTTTCGCACGCAAAGAGTGTCGTGATGCAGGAGTTGAACCGTCGCCATTTCTTGAGAGCTACATCGCCGACGTCACGACCGGTCAATTGTTGCAACCGGGCGCAAAGGTAGGGCGCAAACGGGAGTTCTTTCGAGATCTGCAGATCTGCGACTGCATCTTTCAGATAGTTGCCAAGCGCAGCGACATTTCAGCGACCCGTAGCACAGAGCGCGGTGTTAAACGCAAGCGTAAGCCTGATCGAAACTCGGTCTGCGACATCGTTGCAGAAGCCACGGGTATGATCGAATACGAGGCGGTTAGAAAGGTCTGGAAAAGTCGTCCGGAAAGGTTCCGTGGGTAAACAATTCTGCACGAGTTGTGTTCCGGCGACCAATCCGAGTTTCTTCTCCATTTGTAGTGCACCACAACACATAGGAGTGCACCATGGTAGAGAAGACAGAGAAGTATCGCACGTTCGCGGAAGTCGCGAGCCGGTACCACACCAGCAGATCGACGATTTACAGATGGTTAAGTGACCCCGTCGCGCGCTTCCCGCGCCCATTCAGGATTGGACACAGGTGTCTGTGGCGGTCGGCAGACCTCGATGCCTTTGATGAGGGATTTCATCAACAGTCGGAGGGAAGTTCGAAATGAAACTCCCCGAAAGATATATCCTTTGGAAACTGACCAATGATAGAAGAAAAGTCCCATGTGATGAGAGAGGCGTCGCGATAAACCCTTATGATCCTTTGCGTTGGATGACCTTCGAGGCCGCTACATCCAAGTCAGGAACAAGCAAAGGTCTTCGCATTGGCTGGGTCTTGAGCCGCAAGGATGACACAAGGCTCTACGGTCCCAATGACGGTTGGTTCTTTCTGGATTTGGATAAGTGCCGCCAAAGCGGCGAATGGACGCCGGAAGCTCAGTCTGTGTTTACAGCGTTCAAGGGCGCTTTGGGTGAAGTATCAGTTAGCGGTATGGGGCTGCACGTAATCGGGCGCTTTGATCCGCAAATGTTACAGAACCGGAGGAACAAGTGGGATGGTTGGCTTGAATTCTACTCAGACAAGCGATTTGTGGCTTTGTCAGACAATGGGCTGTCCGTGATCGGCGACAAGGGTGACGGCCTCACAGACTGCACAGAAGCTCTGAAAGCTTTGGTTCCCTTTAGAAACGATCCAAAAGCTGCCATGGCCTCGACAGGTCTTTTGGCATCGACATCACTACAAAACTCTGGATTACCCGAGGGTGCCGATCCCAACTATTCAGGCCCAGAGAACGACGAAGAACTCATCGATCTCGCACTACAAAGTGGCGGCGGTGCCGCAGCGAAATTCGGAATGAAGGCTTGCTTTCGAGATTTGTGGGAGGCTCGTGAAGAAACCCTTCGAAAGCACTATCCTAGCCCAACAGACGATGGCTTCGATCACAGTAGTGCTGATCTTGCACTCATGAACCACCTCGCGTTTTGGACTGGCAAGGACCGTCGCCGCATGGACCGGTTGTTTCGACGGTCCGGGCTGATGCGAGACAAATACGAGCTGCGCGCAGACTACCACATCAATACTATCCAATATGCAATTCGAAGCTGCGAACAGGTCTACCAAGGAGGCAATCAGGGTTCCGAGGCAAATGCTGAGCCCCATGCTTTGATGCCGGACCACCAACTCGCATTGACGCTGTTCGAGCAACACTGGCGGGGAAGAGGCTTCTACATTCCGGAGCGGGATCGCTGGGCATTTTGGAAGGAAGGTCGTTGGCAACTGTCATCAAACAAGCAAGAAGCTCTGACGCGCGTGCGCACCCAGTTGGCGCAGGTTAGAACAATCGGTATTGAAAAAGTTGCGCAACAACGCAAGCGCCTTGGTCAAAAGAAATCGATCGACGATATCGCTGCGCTCATGAAGTCCACACCGGGTGCATCCAAACCTCTGGCAGAGTGGGACGCGGACCCATTGGAGCTCGGCACGCCGAGTTCAGTCATAGATCTTCGGACGGGCCAAGCGCGGCCACGCAAACGCGAAGACTTCCTGCTCAACTCCACAAGTTGCGATCCAGGGATGCCAGGGTTCGAGCCAACGAATTGGTTCCGGTTCTTGTCTGAGATCACGAAAAATGATCCAGAACTCATTGAGTTCTTGCAGCGCTTAGCTGGGTATGCCGCAACGGGCTCAACCAAAGAGCAAATGCTGTTCTTCGCACTCGGAACCGGACGCAACGGAAAAGGGACGTTTCTGAATACAATTGGGGAAATCCTGGGAAATGACTACACCGTGATGCTGTCCAATGCTGTGGTGACGGAGCAGAAGTTCGACCGTCATCCCACTGAATTGGCAGCTCTGGTGGGCAAACGACTTGCAAGGGTCTCTGAAATACCTGTTGCCAAAGCTTGGGCTGAAGCCACCCTCAAGCAGATCACTGGGGGCGACCCCTTGACCGCACGTCACATGCGTCAGGACCCGTTTGTGTTCACGCCTCAGTGCACATTGATCATTGATGCCAACAATGCTCCACATGTGCGTGGTATCGATGAAGCGTTTCGCCGACGTATTCAAATCATCCCGTTCGACGTGACGATCTCTCCCAATAGGGTAGATCCTGACCTTCCTGCCAAGTTACGTCGGGAAGCTCCCATGATCTTGGCTTGGATTGTTGAGGGCGCCGCCAAATGGTGTTCGTCCGGCTTGCGTATCCCGAAGTGCGTCACCAACACAACGAGTTCATATCTCGATCAACAAGATGAATTCAGACAATTCTTGGATGAGCGTTTTGACCTCGACCCCAAAGAATGGGTCGACAACGCCACACTCAGAGAACAACACACTTACTTCATGGATGAGCGTGGAGGTCACTCTTGGAAACAGCATCACATCAGTGAAGAAATGCGCAAACGAGGCTTTGTGTCATGCAAGTCCGGAAGCAAACGCGGCTGGAGAGGCCTTAAACCAAAAATCACCCCACAGGTGGCGATGATGCCGGGTCTCTCTCCTTGATGGATTGGGACAAAAGGGACAGGTATTTCTATCTATACTTTCCTAGAGAACTCTTTGAGTTTCTTGGAGCCTATAGTTCAGAATTCCCGTCCCTTGCGTCCCAATACAACAGAAGTTTGTGAAATCTTGTCGCTAGAAGATAGTTGAGGTGGCGCGTTACCCGCACCGCATTATCGCCTGAGAGGACCCATTGATGGGCGCGTAATCGTTCCAACAAACTGTACTTTACAAATACCTGAAGAAACGTGTGGTTCCCGCGCAACTTCAGTGTGCTTTGAGAAATCATTATTTGACTGTTAATCAATTGGTCGTAGGTTCGATTCCTACCACCCCAGCCAGCTAAGCCCAGTTCTAGTGTTCCATGGTGTCGCGGTGGCCAGTGTCGTCGGAAATGCCCCACTACTAGAATGCCGACCCGCAGCACTCTAAATCAACCCTCGCGGGTGTAGAGGGTGTGCCCCTCCCACATTGCGGGAGAGGCGGGTTAGTTGTTTCAGGTTCGAGATTTAGGCTTGGCCACAGCTACACCCACCGCCAGTTGATCCCGTTAGCGCGTCGATCCCACTCATCTCTGAGGTTATCCGCTCGCGACCCCGTCTCCAGATGCTCCGGGTTGATGCAGCGCCGGTTGTGACACCGATGCCGGATCGGCGTCGTCTCGGGTTGGAGCGGCCCGGTCTGGTGTTCCACTCGACCCGCAAGTGGTTCATCACCCAGTGTGAGCGCACGGGCGTCCCTGAGCACTGGACGGCGTCTCTGGTGGGCCACAAGTCGGCCCGATCAGAGAACGGGTTGACCTACGGCATCTACTCGGCGGGCATCAGTAACGAGCAGAAGCGGTCGATCGTGGATCAGATCCGACTGCCGGAGCTCGTCCGATGAGCCGAATACCTGACATCGATGCGTTCGAGGAGAGGGCCGCTATCGCTGAATACGATGGCGGTCTTTCTCGTCGGGAAGCTGAGAACCTTGCTGCTCGAGCTCAGGGGTTCGCTGATGCCGACGATTACTGGCAGTGGTTGGCGGACTATGTCACCACCAAGAAGATCCCCGCATAAACCACTCCCTCGGCTGGCTTCGTGCTGGCCGGGGGAGACGTACTTTGCTTTTTTCTTGCCGCATTGGCGCGATCCATCGCTTGAGTAAGCAGACCCTCAGACTGACGCCGCGCCCAATCGCTAGATACACACAAGTAACGCCGGTCGGACCTGCCACACAACGACAAGCGCATTGACTCATTGACTGGGCCTGCATTTTACTCGTCGCAAACCTATTTTAGTTTGGAGAATTGTTCGTGCCTGAAGTGAGATTTTTTAATGGATTTGATCCAATAGACATAAACCACCAAGTTGATGTTCCTCTGATAAAGAACTCTTTTAATGACTTTAACTTCTCGCTCAGCGGACCCAGAGCCTACTCTCGAGCAGAAATCAATAACTCATTCTTTAGTGGGTACTATGTCGAGCTTGCCGGGAGTTTTCAGTATGGGATCGGTTCGATTTCAGGGACAATAAATAAGATCACTCTTTTCGGACCTGGCAACGTAAAACATTATGAAATCACAGGTTTAAACATCAGAAATCCCTTGGACTATGTGTTCGCTACTGCTGGTGCCCATCCCAGCTTAAACAGGAAAGTGACCACATATTTTGAGGGTCTCGGCGTGGATTTTAGCGGGTCCCAAGGTGGAGGTGTTGGCACCGAGGGCGACGATGTCGAAACAGGAAGCTCATCTATAAACGAGAATTGGGATCTCAAAGGCGGAGATGACATCGCGTTTACATTTGGCGGCAATGACAGGGTAATTGGCGGACCTGGGGACGACAATTTAGATGGCGGCGACGGAAATGACTTCTTACGGGGCGATGCTGGGGATGACTATGTAAGAGGTGGCTCTGGCAACGACAAGTTGTTCGCTGGTCCAACCGATAATGGAAATGACAGGTTCTTTGGAGACGATGGAAGAGACGTAATTGGCGGGGGAAGGGGAAACGATACGCTTAGCGGTGGTCAAGGGAATGACACGGTATTTGGTGGAGACGGGAACGATCAGATAGCAACCAGCCTCTCAAATACTATTGATAGTGACGAGGCTTGGGCGGGAACTGGCAACGATACAGTATTTGGTAGCGACGGTGGAGATACGCTTGGCGGCGGATCAGGTAATGACTCAATCTATGCCTTTGACGGCGAGGACATAATTTATGGTGGCGCAGGTAATGACACGGCTGGAGGCGCCGACGGTAACGATACAATTTTCGCTGGCGGCGGGGATGACCTTATCAATGGCGGCGAGGGTAACGACCTGATCTTTAACGGTGCAGGAACTGATACGGTCTCGGGTGGGTCTGGATCTGACACCATTTGGGGTGCGGGCGGAGACGATCAGTTCACCGGGGGAGACGATGCTGACACGTTCGCCTTCGTCCAGAACAACGGAACAGATGCGATCACCGACTTCAGCTTTGCTGAGTTGGACCTTCTCAATGTTCTGGGCTTGGGGCTGTCGTCTGAATCTGAGGCGCTGGCCGCCATGACCGACGTTGACGGCAACGTTCATCTTTCTGCGGGAGGCACGACTGTGATCATCGAAGGTCACACAGTCGCGGACTTCACCGCGAACTCCGGCTGGTTCGACGACACGGTTTTCTAAGAAGGTCGTGCTCTGGAGGTGGGAAACACAATCGCGGTCTACAAGCCTCCAGAGCTCACCCACACCCGCCAACGTCCCTCCACCGGTGTAAGAAATGCCCCAGTAACCGCCCCAGTTTGGGAGGGTTTTCCCGTAAGCCGATGATTTCTCTAGGTTGGCAAGGTTCCCTACCGCCGGAGCCAAAGAATTCAAAGGCTTAGCAAGAAATTGCTAAGCCTTTTTAGTGTCGCAACACTGATCAGGACGCAAATAGGGCACGCAAGAATGGTCACTTCTGGGATGCATAAGTTGGGATTTGTTCGAGAATGGAATACCTGCCCGAGCTAGCGTCGACAAAAAAAACCTGTACAGCGCGGCCAATCCAACTCGAGCGCAGCGACGAAAGGAGAAATTGCCTTTTCCTCTCAAATAGTTGATATCCTCATAGTGTACGGTTAGTTTTCCTGCGCGGATACGGATAGGAATATTTCATTTGGCTTCTACATTAACCGACGTTGAGATTGGCCTAATCAAGAAAATGTTGGAACTCGGCTGGAAAAACAGTGCGATCCAGTTCTATTTCAATACCCCTGAAAGACCAGTCAACAATGGGCGCATAAGCGAAATCAAGGGCGGCGATCGTGGTCAGGAAGTACCAGTCGCGACAAAATACGAACTAGAAGAGTTTCTTGACCACCATCCCCTTACACTGGCCCGCCTTGGAGCTGACGAACCGGAAACGCCGCAACAAATTTCAGAAGCAACTCAGTTCCTTGTCAACGAAGAAGACCAAGTAGACATAAGGCTCGCCCCCCTTTCTGATGACATCAACGAAGACCCTGAACTAGGGGCATTTTACCAAGAGCTTAGGGCCACCGCGCTCGAGTTCTTCAGTATGGGTCATAACACTTTGGGGGAACTCGCGCCGAAAGCCGAGGACTTTGCGTCTGCACTTCCCGAAGACTGTCGCGATACCACGATCAATGTGATTTGGATGCGAGGCAACAAGCTTCGCATGTTGCTGGGTGCACATGATCGTGTCTCCGATATTCCAGATATGCATCCTGCCAAGTTGGATGTTGCTTGCTCGGAAGCGCTCCGGACGGTTGTGCAAGCTTTCAACGTTTTCGCTGCGAACAGCGCTAAGGCTAGACTGCTCGACCAGTTGAGCTTGGGACCAGATGACCGAAAGGTAATCACCGAAAGCCTTCCCGAGATAGAAGAGGTGGTCAAGGAAGCTGGTGCCATATCGACTGGTGAAGCACAAAACGCGCTGATTGAAGAAGTGGAAGACGCTCAAAGTGCGGACGCTTCTCCGGCAGGCGACCGGCAAGTTTCTTTCGCTGGTCGAAGTGTCACCAACTTTTTCACTACCATCATTGTCAAAGCATATCGTTTGGTTCGCACTGGCCTCAAGGCAACGGTTTCAGCTGTGTGGACTACCGTGAAAGACAAAACGGCAGAAGCAGTTACACTAACGGCAATCGGAATAGCTTCGCCGCACGCTACGGCCTTGTTCGAATTTTTGAAGTCACATTATGGGGTTGTGGCAGAATTCCTGAAAACCGCTCAAGCAAACCCGGCTGTCCAGCAGTTTCTGGATTTCATCGTGAAGGTCCTCGGGCTTGCTTAAGGCTCGCGGATGTGGAACATTGCGCGAACACGACCGATTGAACGCAGTTATCCACAAGATCGATTTTAGCTTCCGTTTCCCAGCTACTGTGGTACTCTCGGCGAAAACCACAAAATATAGGGGGTAGCAGAATGCAGAACACTTCTCATGCAGTCATGGCGCAGCGAACAGAGGCTCGAGATAGCCTCGACAACTTTCCAACTCCACCCTGGGCTACTCGCGCGTTGCTCGAACACATTATTGAGCAAGGTGGCCATACCGATCATTTGACCTGCCTTGAACCAGCCTGTGGCGCAGGGCACATGGCCAAGGCATTGGGCGAGTATTTTGGAAATGTAGCTGCATCCGATGTATACGACTACGGTTATGGAGAAGTATCTGACTTTCTCTCTTCTGATGTAGCTCCGGGAACTTACGACTGGGTGATTACTAATCCACCATTCCGGTTGGCGGAGGAGTTCATCTTACATGGGCTCAGTGTCGCGCGACGGGGCGTTGCTGTATTGGTGCGAACAGTGTTTTTGGAAAGTGTTGGTCGATACGATCGAATTTTCTCAACTACTCCGCCAAGCACCGTAGCCCAATTCGTAGAGAGAGTTCCGATGGTGAAGGGCAGACTGGACAAGAAAGCATCAACTGCGACTGGGTATGCGTGGGTTGTTTGGGAGAAAGGCTGCAACCGTGGTACGCAGCTCCTATGGGTTCCTCCCTGCCGAAAGGCACTCGAGCGGGCCACAGATTACGATGAGAAAATATCTTCGGATGTCCAAACAAAATTTGAAGTGGTACGAGAAAACCAAAGTGAACTTCTGATTTAGGGGAACCTGCGTGCCAGAACTGATCGAAATTCTGAAACCCGAAGTTGAAGCTACGATCGAGCGGTTGCACTCAAAGAAGTTTCGTCCGGACCCTATTGCCGGAGAACATTTTTCAAAAATTGTTAGTGTGATGAGTTCTGCATACAAGCGGCACGGATACATACTTGAGAAAGCGATTTTGGAACGCCTAAAGCAAAACCCGGATTTTGTTGTTTGGGAAGATCAAAAATTTCAAGTCCCATCGACTGCTGACCATATTGTTGACAGCGCAATACAGAACCCGGAAGACGTTTTTGGTTCTGAAACTTCATATAGAGAAGGTCATCGAAAACTTCAGGTGGACGCTATTTTATACAAACCCAAAACCAAACAAATTTTTGCGTATGAAATAAAGCGCGGGTCTGGTTTACATGATGCAGGAAAGCGCCGCTCCATTTTGCGAGACCTTCTTTGTCTTCAAACACTTCTCAAGTCATATGGCGAAGGCAAAGGTTTCGACATATTAGGGGCGAGAGCCCATATTATTTTTTACTACGGGCAATGTTCGATAAAGAAGCCTTTTAGCCTCACAAAAGATGAATTGGATGAACACTTCGGTTATCCTATTGTTGATGAAATAGAAGAAGTAAACGACTATTTTCGATCTAGGCTGTTTTCCATATTGTCTGGATGAACATTCGTGCGGGTGATAAATCGCAATTGTAAGAAGGGTTACTATTTACGCAGCACAGAAGCCGATGGTGGGGCGTGAGGTTACAATTGATTGCAAGAAATGCACCACACTTCAGAGATGTCGCATAGATAGAGCTAGAATGATCGGTGTGAGCCAAGATTTGAACGGTAGGACGCCGCTAGCCTAAGTTTGGCGGCTCCCCCCCCCCCAAAGACCAGCATCAGGCTGTTTATGTACCGTTTTCCGCAAAACCTGTGCGTGTTCGATGCAAAGCGGTGCAATCACTGCGGCAACAACTAGCCGGAAGCACCGCGACTTTGGTGCCGCCGTTTTCTGGAAGCCGATTACAAAAGATTGCGATGGAAAACCTCCTTCTCAGGTTTCGCGCCCGTGTGACGCTTGCAATTCGTCCAACGCTGCCTGCCATTCGTCCCTTACCACAAAGACAGGACTGTAGGACTTCATTCGGTTGTTTTCCATGACGTGGAGGCAATCCAATTGACGTAGTGCCAAGTGGAGTACAGTGTCGGCGGAGATCGCTGACCGACACAAGCTATTGAACGTGAACGGTCACATCATAGCCAAGGGCTTTCAGCGCCTTAGACGTTCTGCCATTTCTGGGCGGATAAATGTCAGGCAGTGCCCAACCAACTAGTTCACCTAAAGCGCTGATGCCGAGACCGTCAATCTTGAACTTGGGGTCATTTATCGCCTGCCAAAGTCGGTTTGGCAGTTCATCCTGTTTGCCACCATAGAAGATATACGAAAGCACCTCTTTAACATTCAGACCGGCTTCTGTTCTTTGTTCCCAGATTGTGTTTGAGAGCGCAGCGACCTTTTCGGGAATATTGTATGCCGCGCCAATAGACGGCAATCCAACAGAGTTATTCCGTACTCGCCGAGCATAATCCTTGATCGAATGAACTGCGGAGCAAACTTCCCGAAAGTCATCGTACTTCAAGCCCGCTAGGTTCTCTTGAGCCAATGCATTTCTGAGGAATGGCGCAGTGGTGTTGAGCATGACGTCTTCTCCTTGCGGGGCAGCCTTAAGGCCAGCCCACCACCTGAGTGCATCGGCTCTGGCTTTGTCAGGATTGGATTTGTTTCGATCGAAGAAATCCAGATAACGTGCCTTCTGTTCTTCGAAGGTTTTTTGGTAATAGAATGCATGCAGAAACTGGTCTGCCTGCGCTCCGGATGGAGCTTCGTCGGTGATCCAAGTAGGACGGTTTTCTGGTAGAATTACCTGGCTGCTAATGTCCCTAAGTATCTGAAGGGTCGAGAACCATTCGGCAAGAAAGCTATCCCTCTGTGCATCCTTGGCCTTTATTGGCGATGTGGTGACCAAACCACTCCAGTTGTTAACGCTAGAGTCATCCCAAAACGCCTTGTCATCAGCCTTTTTGCTAGCCAGATCTTTTTGGCGTTTGACCATTAGATCGAATAGCTCCTGCGTTAAAGGCGTAGCATTTTTGTCGAGAACGGAGAACATTTGCAAAATGTCGCTGGCCAATTTGTCGTCGATGTCCAGCTCTTTGATAAAGAAACCGGCCTCCACATTTCTGTTCCACGCGCTGTCCGTTAGATTTGCGGAACCAACATAAATGCCGTAACCCCGCCACCAGATTACTTTTGCGTGGTGATTTTTGACAAGCTTGCATGTGAATTTGGCCGACTTCCTGTTCAGGAATTTGGACAGAACGTTTGTATTGACCGCAACCTGTGGGTCCAACCGCCCGTAGAATTTCAAGGGGATGTCATGCTTGATGCACCAATCAAACAAAAGGGAATTGTCGGTGGCATAAGCTACAGCGGCCAAGACTTCTTCTGTATCTTTGGCCGCGTTTTCGGTGATGTTCCGAAGATAGTTGCCGTTGATAGCTCCCAAAAACAGTTTCATGAAACATCCTGCCTTAAACTTGCCACTCAGGCAGCACGCGTCAGTTGTCCTGTGTTGTCAACAGCCATTAACTGAATGTCAGCACGCGAATTCTAAAAAATCATGTAAACCTCAATATTTTAGAGACCATCATCTGCGGCGAATACGGAATAAGGCATAGTAAAGGGGCTCATGTGCCTTCAAAGTATGGCGAGGCTGCAAGTCCAATCGAGCAATTGAGCGAGGGTTACTTTGCCAAAGTTCCTTCGCTTCTCGACAGCCTCGATTGCTCTGTCTCTCCCTGGTTGACGACCATGGCACGGGTTCAGGCCTGGCATTCATCTCGGCAAGTAACTTGACGTCCGGGTCATGCAGATAGCCGGGACTAACACGAAAGGTTTCGACCCCATCGGTAAATACCTTGGTGGCAACACTCCGGGCCACGCGAACGTGATGTGGGGCGAATGGTCGGTCATCAGATGCTTGCCTAGTCCCCTATGGCGTCCCTTGGACAACTTCGGCGTTAATCGTGTCGTGTCGTTTAGCCGCCGATGCAGCTCAGTTCGACAATTGGGCCAATCGACTGCAGCAATTGATCCGAGGCGAGTGATTTCCCAACGAGAACTCATAGAACTGCGGCACCTGCGCTTCCTGCCTCGATGTCATCATCGCTCATCACCCCATTTTATGGAGTTTGAATTAGGGCCCGTGGACAATCAACGTGATGCAATCAGCGTTGCGGCGAGGTTCCAGCAGGCGGCATAGCTGCAATCTGTCTTGTCATATCGCGTGGCGATGCCTCTGAACTCTTTGATCTTTGCGAAGTAATTCTCGACAAGGTGCCGCCATTTGTAGACCTCCTTGTCGTAGTCTCGCTGGTGTTTGCGGTGGGTGGGAATCCTAATTGTCCACGGGCCCTAGCAACTTCGGTTTCGATCAAAGTCGAGTTTTCAAGGGAATACGCCGTCTTGCAATGCGACGCAATTTCACAACGGGTAGTTTAGGCTCTCGCCCGTCATGGAAGAAAAGGTGGGCTTATAGGTGGATGCCTAAATCCAAACGACAATAAAATTTACTATTTTCATACGGTTATTGGATTTTGATGGTGCGGGTGAAGGGACTCGAACCCCCACGCCTCGCGGCGCCAGAACCTAAATCTGGTGCGTCTACCAATTCCGCCACACCCGCAATGTCTGCGCGTCTTAGCAAAGCTTCAAATCGGATGCGAGCGCTAATTTCACTCTGCCTTCATCATTCTGGAATAGCGTAGTGATTCAAAGGCCCAGTTCACAAAAAACCTTTGGCAAGATCTCTGGCAAGTCTTCGGCGATCAAGCCCGGTCCAAAGGCTATTGCGCATTCAACATGCAGCCACGCGCCAGTTTCAGCCGCATCCATCGCAGAAAACCCACGTGCCAAAAGCCCGGTAATGAACCCTGCCAACACATCACCCGACCCTGCGGTCGCAAGCCACGGTGCAGAGCGTTCGTAATGCGCTGAATTAATGGAACATTTCCCATCCGGCGCTGCAATTACTGTATCAGGCCCTTTGAACAAAACAACACATCCGGCCCGCGCTGCGGCTTCTCGTGTTGCGTCCACCTTCGAATAAGCCGGACCACGGGTCGGAACTTCGGCAAGTCTATTTGCCAGATCAGGAAACAGCCGCGCAAACTCACCCTTGTGAGGCGTCAAAATGCAGTTTTCATGAAGGGTTTCAAACAGTTCCTCAGGTGCGTTCGCAAACGCCGACAAAGCATCTGCGTCCAAAACCGTTGCCCGTTTGTTACTCAGCACGACCGGCACTAGCGCCCTCGCACGTTCATGCCCAAAGCCGGGCCCGACACAAACCGCGTTCAATCGCGCATCTGTCAATGTCTCAGCCAGCGCTTCACCGCCCTGTACCCGCGTCATCATCAACCCGGCGATTTGGCTGGCGACTTCCATCTGTGCATTCGGTGGAACCCCCAGCGTTACCAGCCCGGCCCCAACCCGCAGCGCACCACGAGCCGCCAGCCGCGCAGCGCCGGTTTTGCCAAATCCGCCCGTTAATACAAGAGCATGGCCGTGCGAGAATTTGTGGCCTCCTCTGTCTTTGGACAAAAACAGCAAGTTCAGCCCAACCGAGCTCCGCCCCAACAAGTCGATATGGCGCGCCTTGTCTGGCTCAAAAAGATCAACGATCCGCGAATTTCCAGCCGCAACTTCTATGCGATGTTCAACGCCTATTGGCTTGACCACAAGCGAAGGACCGCGCCGATCCGACACTGAATTACATGAATAATCACTCGTACAAGTATCGAGGAAATGTCCAACTTTCGCTGCACCAAACGTCACCGTTAACGCTGGTGTGTAATACCCTTCATCATTCTCAATCACGCTGTGGGAAATCGGTCGACCACTGTCCGCGTCTATACCAGATGGCACATCAACGGCGACGATCGGCGGACGAACCTTAGAGCGAGAGTTCGCTTGCACACTTACGAATTGCAGAACATTGCCTATTTCGTCTGGCAATGGGCGCGTCAACCCAGTCCCAAAGATCGCATCAATTGTGAGCGACGCCCCGTTCAAGATTTCCTCCGAAATGTCCGCGAAAGCACGGATCGCGCCAATCTCGCTCCATCGCTGATAGTTGGTCTTGGCATCAGGTGGCAATTGCCCGGCGTCACCATACAAAAACACCTCCACAACCCACCCAGCATCGCGCAACAAACGCGCTACAACAAACCCATCACCGCCGTTATTGCCCGGGCCGCACAAAACAATGGCTTTGTAAGCGTCTTCATCTTGCCAAAAATACTTCGGGGGTTCGGGGGCTGGCCCCCGTGCCGTCTTGAAATCTGGCCATGCATCAAAAATGGCGTCAACGACCCCGCGCCCTGCCCGCTCCATCAGCTCAAGGCCAGTCACTTCACCCGACTCGATGGCGGCCAACTCTATGGCGCGCATTTGTGCAGCTGTCAGTATTTCGGTCACGTTGTAATCTCTTGAGATTCAATTTCGCGCATTTTTGCACCATTATGCCTAATTTTTAATCACATCCACAATATCTGACGAATGTGCCCCCTTACACTCACCATACCCAATTGTGACGCCACACTTAAAGTGATCTGAGCTTTTCCCAAGAATTTGAATTAGGGAGAAGCTCCAAATGAAAAAGATCGAGGCGATCATCAAGCCGTTCAAACTTGATGAGGTCAAAGAGGCGCTTCAGGACTTTGGTATTCAGGGTCTCAGCGTTATCGAAGTCAAAGGCTTTGGCCGCCAAAAAGGTCATACCGAGCTTTATCGTGGCGCAGAATACGTTGTCGACTTTCTCCCCAAGGTGAAGATCGAAGTTGTTTTGGACGACGATCAGGTTGACGGAGCCATCGAGGCTATCGTAGACGCCGCCAAGACAGACAAAATCGGTGACGGCAAAATCTTTGTCAGCCCGGTTGAACAAGCCATTCGTATCCGTACCGGTGAATCCGGCCCGGACGCGCTGTAAGACACACAATTATCAATTCTAGCAAATCAGAAGGATATAGGGAATGAGCGCAGACGCAGTTCTCCAGCTGATCAAAGACGAGGATGCGGCATATGTCGACATCCGCTTTACCGACACACGTGGTAAACTACAGCACGTGACCGTCGACGTGGATCTTGTCGATGAAGACTTCCTCGAAGAGGGCTTCATGTTCGACGGATCGTCGATTGCGGGCTGGAAGTCGATCGAAGATTCCGACATGAAACTGATCCCCGACACCAAGTCGGCCTATGTGGATCCGTTCTACGCGGAGAAAACAATCTGCATTCACTGCTCGATCGTTGAGCCCGACACCGGCGAAGCTTATGAGCGCGACCCGCGCGGAACCGCCGAAAAAGCCGAAGCTTACCTGAAAGCATCCGGCATCGGCGACGTGGCCTACATGGGCCCCGAAGCAGAATTCTTCCTGTTTGACGACGTGCGTTTCTCGAACTCGATCAACAAAGTGTCCTACGAAGTTGATGCAATCGACGCATCGTGGAACACGGATACCGAGTATGAGATGGGCAACACCGGACACCGTCCAGGTGTTAAGGGTGGTTACTTCCCGGTAAACCCCACTGACGATGCACAGGATCTGCGCTCCGAAATGCTCTCGACGATGAAACGTTTGGGCATGAAAACCGACAAGCACCACCACGAGGTTGCATCCTGTCAGCACGAGCTGGGCCTGATCTTTGACAGCCTGACCAAACAGGCCGACGAGCTGCAGAAATACAAGTACGTGATCCACAATGTGGCACAGTCCTACGGCAAATCTGCAACCTTTATGCCCAAGCCGATTTATGGCGACAACGGCACCGGTATGCACGTCAATATGTCGATCTGGAAAGACGGCAAGCCTCTGTTCGCAGGCGACAAATACGCTGACCTGTCTCAGGAAGCGCTGTATTTCATCGGCGGCATCCTTAAGCACGCCAAAGCGTTGAATGCCTTTACCAACCCAGCGACCAACTCTTACAAGCGCTTGATCCCGGGCTTTGAAGCACCTGTTCTACGCGCCTATTCGGCTCGCAACCGTTCGGGTTGTGTCCGTATTCCATGGACTGAATCGCCAAAAGCCAAGCGCGTCGAAGCTCGTTTCCCCGATCCATCGGCGAACCCCTACCTGTGCTTTGCAGCTCTGCTGATGGCCGGTTTGGACGGTATCACAAACAAGATCGATCCTGGCGAAGCCATGGACAAGAACCTGTACGATCTTCCTGCCGAAGAACTGGCCGGTATCCCAACCGTATGTGGTTCGCTGCGCGAAGCGCTCGACGAACTGCAAGCTGACATGGACTTCTTGCTGGCCGGTGACGTGTTCACCAAAGACCAGGTCGAAGGCTATATCGAACTGAAGATGGAAGAGGTTGAGCTTTATGAGCACACACCCCACCCTGTCGAATTTGGTATGTACTACAGCTGCTAATCTGCAACTGGGACAGTGATTGAGAGAGGCGCCTTTCGAGGCGCCTCTTTTTTGTTCACCAGAAACCGGGTTTTCGAACAGGGCGATCAGTGGCAAGTTCGCCTTGAGGAAAAGGGCGGACCATGTCGAATTTGTTGATTATTTACCACTCGCGCACTGGCGGAAGTCGCCAGATGGCCCAAGCTGCGTATGAAGCCGCCACGCCAGAACACTCCGTGGCAATGTTGCCTGCGTCAGAAGCAAATCCAGACGATGTCTTATGGGCGAAGGGGGTCATTTTCTGCTGTCCAGAAAACCTCGCTGCGATTTCAGGCGCGATGAAAGAGTTCTTTGATACCTGCTACTATCCGCTACTGGGACAGATCGAGGGCAAGCCTTATGCCACGATGATCTGCGCCGGGTCAGACGGTGAAAACGCCGCGCGCCAGATAGCGCGCATCGCAACCGGTTGGCGTATGCGAGAGGTACAACCAGCCATTATTGTTAACACTAACGCGCAATCTCCCGTGGCCATCCTCGCAGAGAAAACACTTACACAACAGCAACTTGCGCCATGTCGCGAATTGGGTCAGGCCATGGGTGCAGGTTTGTCTCTCGGAATATTCTGATCCGTTACACGTACAGCTTGGAATAACTCAGCTCATTCCACGGCACCAGCGCATCATGAACACTGCGCCACATGATGTTAAACGCAACCTGATCAAGCCCCGCCCGTTCACAAATCACTTTGAGCGGTGTGCGTCCATCGACATGGGCAATCACAGCGGCGGCCTCTTTTGCGATCTTGATCTCGACACTTTCTCCGGGGAAATCCATCACGATCTTGCCTTTGCGTGACACAAGATTGGCAAGTCGGGGGCCATCCGCGCTGCGCAGATGCGGCACTTGCCAAGGGTCAGTCGGATCAGGAAGTCGCAGTTCGCGATCAGGCTTCACTGCATACGCCACATGGGTTTTGATACTACCGCTTAGCTTTTCAGCAACCTCCATCGATTCTAAATCGCTCATCCCCTCAGGGCGCTGTACACCCTTTGGCAAAAATCGATTCAGATCGTATTGGGCCATGGGCATAAAGCCCGCGGTTTGCAGGCCCGCGCTGGTCAGCGCGCTGTTCAATTCACCCACGGTATAGGGGCGGTCCTGAGAATGCAGTAACAGGTCGTAAAACTCGGCATCGCTGGTTTTGTGATCAACCACACGCGTGTTTCGCTTGAAAGGATGCGCGCCAGGAACCTCTTTGATTGTTGCGCGCCCAATGGCCAGCCTGTCCTTGGCGCTCATACCTTTTGACAATGCACCAAACGCCGATTGCAGCGGGTAAACGCCAGACCGGCCATAAGGCGCATAAACCATCAAACCAATGCCACCATCCGGTGCCAACGCCCGCGATAACGCGTCAAACCCGGCATCCGGCTCCGGTAAATGATGCAGCACTCCGCAACAATCAATATAGTCAAACTCTCCAAATTCAGGCGCGTCCAACAGGCTGCCTGTGTGGAATGTCACATTCCCCAACTTGCGCTCGGCAATGCGGGCTTCGGCAATTTCTCGAGCAGTTACAGATAGATCGATATAGGTGATCTCGTAAGGCCGTTTCGCAGACGTCAGAATCTGAGCCATTTGGACCAGCGCATCACCGGTTCCGCCTCCTGCGACCAAAATACGTGTTCCATCCCGCCATTTGCGTTTGCCACCAAAGACATAATGGTCAATCTCAGCTGGGAACGACGGCGATCCTGTTACCAACCTTTTGCGCTCATCCTTGGGGTCGCGCGACGGATAGGGATAAGTGTCGTACTGCTCTTTAATGCTCATGATCAGGTCCGTCGATGGCTGTGCGCTTGGGCAAGGTGTGCTCTGTCTCGCAAATAAAGAGGGGCCTGCCAAGGGGATGACAAACGCTATGGTTCAATTGCTTTCGGACGGATGAATTGGGCAACATCTGCGCGGGCCAGGACATAGGTATGTATAGAAAACACAACCGCATCCGAATTAGGAAGTCGCAAAATACTCTGCTTTTCTGACCGCAAAAACGCACCTCCTTCGCTTGATACCGGTGCGCGGCGGTCAGCTTCTTTGCGCGGTTGAAAAAGGCTGGGGTCATCATACCACAAAACGTTTTTGCGCCAGATCGGACGCCCTGCGCGCACACCATCAAACAGACGTTGCACGCGGCGCGCGATATTTTGGTCATAATCAACGACCGGACTGTGAATACCCGTCAACGGCTTATCAAACTTCTCAGACAAGCTCCAACTGGCCGGAAAGCACAAAACGGCCCCGGTGAGCACATGTTCATCGCCGCGGCGTTCCAGAATGCACATGTCTTCTTGCACGAGTTGCGCGACTGTAACTAGGGGCGCATCCCAGTTCAGGTTGACCACTCGGCCGTCAGGACAAGTCACTTGGTCGCGCGTTAGCTCAAATCCGCCCATGTCAGCGATTACCTTCAATACCTGCTCAAGCAATTCGTGTGCCGCTGCAAACGCGGCGGGCAAAATCGCGTGCACATCTTGCAAACGAGTGTGCAAAAGACTTTCTCGCAAGGCCATCTGGCCTTCATATGCCTCGTCCACAGTGATCCATTCGTTTGCGGGCAAAGGCGCAATTCCGGGCAGTGAAACTTCGACCAATGGGTCATACGGGATAGCTTTCTGCAAGACCACATTCTCCATTTCGCTAGGCTTCCCGTTTTCTTAAGCATTCAAAACAGACACATACACGTCGGTAACAGACACGACGCCACGCGATTCGTCAGTCAATTATTTGCCAACGACCAAGCGGGAGGCCAGAATGAATACGCACCACAGAGATACACGCAAAATTGACCCGAACCGAGGCGCGACTCTTGGCGACAATACCCCAAATAATGCCAACCGCATTGAGATTGGGCCAACTCAGTTGGCCTTTCAGGAATGGGAAGATGCTGGATTACAGCTCCCAGACTTGCAAGCGATGCGCCGCTATCGCTGGAAGCGTCTGACGCAACACATCGTTGATCGCGACCTCGGCGGCCTGTTGATGTTTGATCCGCTCAACATTCGTTACGCGACGGACACTACAAACATGCAGTTGTGGAACACACATAACCCGTTTCGTGCGGTATTGTTGTGCGCTGACGGATACATGGTGATCTGGGATTACAAAAACGCGCCTTTCCTAAGCGAATTCAACCCCTTGGTACGTGAAGTGCGCTCTGGTGCTTCGATGTTTTACTTCTCGGCTGGAGACGGTGGCGACAATGTCGCCCATGATTTTGCCGATGAAGTTGCGGATGTCATGCGTGAACATGCTGGTGACAACAAACGTTTGGCGGTGGACAAAATCATGGTGGCCGGCCTGCGCGCGCTGGAGCGGGTTGGCTTTGAGGTCATGGAAGGTGAAGAAGTCACCGAGAAATCCCGTTCGGTAAAAGGCCCAGATGAGATTTTGGCCATGCGCTGCGCCAACCACGCCTGCGAAACCTCGGTCGCCGCGATGGAGCGGTTTGCTCGCGAGAATGTTCCAAACGGCAATATCAGCGAAGACGATATCTGGGCCGTACTCCATGCCGAAAATATCCGTCGGGGCGGCGAATGGATCGAAACCCGTCTGCTCGCCTCTGGTCCGCGCACAAACCCTTGGTTCCAGGAATGCGGCCCGCGGATTGTACAGAACAACGAGATTGTTGCCTTTGATACCGATTTGATCGGTTCATACGGCATCTGTATCGATATTTCGCGCACTTGGTGGGTGGGTGATCAGAAGCCCACAAATTCCATGGTGTACGCTATGCGCCATGCGCATGAACACATCATGACCAATATGGAAATGCTCAAACCCGGCGTAACCATTCCGGAGCTGACTGCAAATGCACACAAACTTGACGACAAATTCTGGAACCAGAAATATGGTTGTTTGATGCATGGGGTTGGGCTGTGTGATGAATGGCCTCTGGTAGCATATTCGGACAAGGCGGTTCCGGGGGCTTTCGACTATGCGCTGGAACCGGGTATGGTTCTGTGTGTCGAAGCGTTGGTTGGCGAAGAAGGTGGCGATTTCTCGATCAAAATCGAAGATCAGGTCCTGATTACCGAGGACGGTTACGAAAATCTGACAAAATATCCATTTGATCCGGCATTGATGGGCGAAATCTGATGTAACAATCCTCGCCTTTCGTCACCTTGGCGTGAGAAACGGATTCACGCCTTGGAGTCGAGGCAATTGCAACGCAGGTTAAGGGTACGCCACGAAAAGGAGTGCCCATGCCCACAGAACGCCTGACCTTTCCCGGCCATGATGGTCAATCACTTGCTGCGCGGCTGGATTTGCCAGACGGGCCGCATTTGGCGACGGCGCTGTTTGCCCATTGCTTTACCTGCTCCAAGGACATTCCGGCCGCACGCCGAATTTCGGCGCGGCTGGCAGCGATGGGAATTGCTGTTTTGCGGTTTGATTTTACCGGGTTGGGACATAGCGACGGCGAATTTGAGAATACGAATTTCTCATCCAATGTGGCGGACCTGGCCGCAGCTGCTGCGCATCTCAGCGCGCGAAATATGTCACCTTCGCTTCTGATCGGCCACAGCCTTGGCGGGGCTGCTGTCTTGCGCGCCGCCAACGACATCGCAAGTGTTAAAGCCGTCGCAACGATTGGCGCCCCGTTTGATCCAGAACACGTCACGCATAATTTTGGCGCCCAATTGGACCAGATCAAACAGGACGGCAGCGCCGAGGTCTCGCTTGGCGGGCGTCCATTTCTAATCCGGCAATCCTTCGTTGATGATGTATCGGCATCAAAGCTGGGACCAGCCATAGGCAAGCTCAAACGCGCGCTTTTGGTCATGCATGCGCCGAAAGACGATGTTGTTGGTATTGAAAATGCTGCCGAGATTTTTGCCGCAGCCAAGCATCCCAAAAGCTTTGTGACACTAGACAATGCCGACCATCTGATAACGCGTGCTGAAGATGCTGAATATGCAGCAGACGTGATTACCACGTGGGCCGCGCGTTACCTGACGCTCTGCCACCCTGCCCCGCCACCCGGCGCACCCGAAGGAGTGGTGCGTGTCTCCGAGGCTGATGCGGAAGGTTTCTTGCAGGATGTGAATGCAGGGCCCAAACATCACACATTGGCGGACGAGCCTTTGGCCTATGGTGGCACCAATCGCGGCATGACCCCTTATGGATTTCTCGCTGCCGGCCTTGGTGCGTGCACCTCTATGACAGTACGAATGTACGCCCGCCGCAGGAATTGGCCGCTTGAACATATCTGGGTGGACGTGAGCCATGATAAGGTCCACGCGCGCGATGCTGAGACAGGTAGTCAATCCAAGATCGACACCTTTAAGCGGGTCTTGCACCTGTGCGGTCCGCTGGATCAGGATCAACGGGCCAAATTGTTGGAAATAGCCGATAAATGCCCCGTGCATCGGACGCTGGAACAGTCCAGTCACGTTGTGACGGAACTGGCTCCAGCAAGTTGATCACCCTTACCGGCGTGGCGACGGACGTGGCGCCGGTCTTGACGGTGGCGATGGGCGTGGCGTGGGGCGCGACACGGGCGGCCTTGGCGCGATAGGATGCACAGGGCGTTCCGGCGGGCGCTCTATCGGATGCTCCGGGCGCGGCGGCCGATTATTGGGCGGAGGATACGGACGATAGTAATCGTTCCACATCATCGAGTCATAATAGGCTCCAGTATAAACCGACCCACCGGTGGAATCGCACCCTGCCAGCACAAAGCCTCCAACTGTGATTAAGCTCACGGCGCGGAGCAGGTTTTTTACAGATCGTTTCATGTTCCGCTCCCTTACCGTGACCGAATTGAATTGTAGATGGCGTTGATATCCTCAATCGCAGCTGGATCATATCCGGCCTCAAAGGCGGTTAGACTGAACACCACCCGTCCGTTGGGCAGATCGATCAGTGACACCGTAAAGTAAACCGTGCGCCCGTCGCGCCGACCATTGCCGCGATAAACCCGTGCAGGGTATCCCGCAATGCGGCGCTCTTCGAACTCGGTAACTTCTGCTTCCTTGGCAATTTGCGGCGCCAGAGAACGCGCGTATTCCGTCGCTTCGTCCAGCGTACTAAGTCCGCGTGGCGACACAAAGCCAACCCAGACGCCGGAGTTGCTTTCGGGTTCCAGCCCAATCACTCGATCAACACCGCGCGGCGCGTCTTCACCCGGCGCGCTCAAAACGCGGGGGCCGCCAACACGCGCCGTCCAGAAATCCGGGATTGCCATGTTAAAAACAGCGTCGGAACCGTCCATATATGTGACCGGTGTATCCGCCAACGCAACGTTTGCAGTCGCGACCGCCAAAGCGCAGGCCGCAATACTGCCTCTCACAAATCGAGATATCTGAGACACTTGAAACTTCCTCTTTCCAATAGGGTAATCCTATGTGAGCAAAGCCTCTTGTCCAGCTTTTTCATCTTCAGGGTCTGCGGCGACCGTCTGTTGTCGAGCCATCGGAGCCGACAAACCGAATATCTGTACCGCTGTGCAACATCACGTCGTAGCAATCCCACAATCCACTTGGCGGCCATTGGCTGCAATACTGATCGCCCTGAACACGCCATGTGCCCCAGCTGTCATGACCTGCGTTATAGAGAGTGCGCCCCGAGGCATAAAAGCGCTGCCAGGCCGAGCCATAGTCTACAATCTGATCCTTAAGGAATGCGTGCGCATCTTCCCCAGTCGCCTTTTGCCACTCTTGGGCGCCCGCCGACCCAGCCAGTACTCCCAAAATAAGGGCAAACCGTCTCATATCCCGCCTCCTGCCTTGCCGCCACGTCTGCTACAGTCTAAACCGCGCGCGAATGCTCCCAATACACAAGGTCGTGACATGATCCCTCGCTATGCCCGCCCCGAGATGGTTGCCATCTGGTCGCCCGAAACCAAGTTCCGCATCTGGTACGAAATCGAGGCGCATGCTTGCGACGCGATGGCCAAGCTGGGCGTGATCCCACAGGAAAACGCTGACGCCGTCTGGAAAGCCAAAGATGTGGAGTTCGACGTGGCTCGCATTGACGAGATCGAAGCCGTGACAAAACACGACGTGATCGCATTTCTGACCCATCTCGCCGAACATGTCGGCAGTGAGGAAGCGCGTTTTGTGCATCAAGGCATGACCTCTTCTGATGTTCTGGACACATGCCTGAATGTGCAACTGGTTCGCGCCGCTGACATCCTGTTGGTGGGTATGGACAAGGTGCTTGCTGCGCTAAAGACGCGCGCACTGGAGCACAAAAACACGGTGCGCGTTGGCCGCAGCCACGGTATTCATGCCGAACCAACCACCATGGGCCTGACCTTTGCCCGGTTCTACGCTGAAATGGATCGGAACAAAAACCGTCTCGAAAAAGCACGTTGGGAAGTGGCCACGGGAGCAATTTCCGGGGCGGTTGGAACATTTGCCAATATCGACCCCCAAGTAGAAGAGCACGTCTGCGAGCAGTTGGGTCTGCGCCCCGAACCGATCAGCACGCAAGTGATCCCGCGCGACCGCCACGCAATGTTCTTTGCCACGCTGGGTGTGATCGCCAGCTCAATCGAGAACATAGCCGTCGAAATTCGCCACATGCAGCGCACCGAGGTGCTGGAAGGTGCCGAGTTTTTCTCTATGGGCCAAAAGGGATCATCCGCGATGCCGCACAAGAAGAACCCGGTCCTGACTGAAAATCTAACAGGCCTTGCGCGCCTTGTCCGTATGACCGTGATTCCCGCGATGGAAAACGTTGCGCTCTGGCACGAACGCGATATTTCGCATTCGTCCGTGGAACGCGGCATCGGCCCCGACGCAACTGTTACGCTCGACTTTGCGCTGAACCGTTTGGCTGGTGTGATCGAGAAGATGCTGATTTTCCCAGATAACATGCTGGACAACATGAATAAGTTCCCCGGCCTTGTGATGTCTCAACGTGTTCTGCTGGCCCTGACCCAAGCCGGCGTGAGCCGCGAAGACGCCTATTCCATGGTCCAGCGCAACGCGCTGAAAGTCTGGGAAGAACGTCTGGATTTCCGCGAGTTACTTTTGGCAGATACAGAAGTTGTCGATGCACTAGGGGTAGATGGCATCAACGAGAAGTTCGACATGGGCTATCATACCAAGCACGTCGACACGATTTTCAAACGGGTTTTCGGCGAATAACCGCCGTAGCTAGGGAATAGAGGGGCCGCGCCAAAACACTTGGCGCGGCCTTTTTTTGTTCAATTTTGCCAAACATCAATTGGAATTCATCCACTTTGCACGCAACCCCGTATTAGACCGGTTCAGAGAACGCGCCTTTTTAGCATTAAACTTGTGTTCCGACTAACGAGGGCGTGATTTCTGCAAGCATGTATTTGTGTTATGGTCTGTGTAGATAAGTCGGGAGGACACGATGTATTTCTTTAAGCTACTTGCAGTCACATCACTCGTGATGGCACCCGGACTGGCTTCGGCCATTGGGTGCCAGCACAATGAGGCGCAAACGTTCTCTTGCGCCGAGGGCATGGCTTGGGATCAGGCCAGCCAAAGCTGCATCAAACTGGCCTCGAGCTGATACAACGCAACACCAAAGTAACAATTGACCCGCCTCCAGTTTTTTTGTGCGGACCCAAAGGAGCTACGCCCATGAACATCAAAGCCATTGTTAGCGGAACCGTGACAGGTGCCATGATCGCTGCATTCTCTCCCCTGCCCCTGTTTGCGGCCGGAAGCGATGACAGCAGTTCGCCAACCACAACCAACACCACCAAGGAATGCAAGAACGGCAAGGTTTGGAGCGACAACAAAAACCGCTGCGTAAACCCTGAGAATTCCAGCCTTGATGTAGACACCCTATACGGCGCTGTACGCGAACTGTCCCATGCCGGTCGCTTTGAGGATGCTCAGCGCGTGCTGGCCGCAATGCCAGATCAAGCTGATGACCGTGTGATGACCTATTGGGGCTTTACCACGCGTAAAATGGGCCAGGTTGAGCTCGGGATGGAGTATTATTCTAAGGCGCTCGCGTTAAACCCTGACAACCTGTTGGCCCGCTCTTACATGGGGCAAGCACATGTCGAAGCTGGGGATCTGGTTCTGGCGCGTGCCCAGCTTCTTGAGATCCGCAAGCGTGGTGGAACAGACACCTGGGCCGAAACGTCTCTGGAAGAAGCCATTCGGACCGGAAATACCTACACGTTCTAATCTTCCTTCAGGGTTTCTTTAGTGTTGGGTGCTTTTACTGGCAGCAACACCAAGGAGCCCAAAATGAGCAGCCAAACGCAGCTCGCGCGCCTGTCGCCACCTAATGGCGAACCGGCGCGCGTAAAACCGGCCACGAAGCCAGCGATTAGGCTGGACAAACGCCAAAAGGCGGCCATTATCGTCCGCTTTCTGCTCAACGAAGGGGCCGATGTGGCGATCAGCCAATTGCCCGAATCGCAGCAGGCTGAACTAACCTACCAAATTGGGCGCATGGGCTATGTTGACCGTGACACGTTGGGTGCGGTTCTTATGGAATTTGCGCATGAACTTGAAACCATCGGCTTGTCCTTTCCCGGCGGCATGTCAGAGGCGCTGGCTTCTCTCGAAGGTCGGCTGAGCCCGGAGATGGCGGCGCGACTGCGCAAAGAGGCGGGCGTGGGCGCAAATGACCCATGGGATCGCATCCGCGGGCTGGAGTGTAGTGAACTTGTCGATCTGATCGATGCAGAAAGTTACGAGGTTGCTGCGGTTACTATTTCCAAGTTGGATGTAGGCAAGGCGGCTGAATT
Source organism: Shimia abyssi (assembly GCF_003014475.1). Classification (GTDB taxonomy): domain Bacteria; phylum Pseudomonadota; class Alphaproteobacteria; order Rhodobacterales; family Rhodobacteraceae; genus Shimia; species Shimia abyssi. Next base: position 83,575 of record NZ_PYGJ01000001.1, read on the forward strand.
GCTGAGCATGCTACCTGGCGAAAAGGCCCGTCGCATCACATATGCGGTCTCGATGACCGGTGGCATCACCCCCGCTGCGGTTGCGCGCATTGGGCAAACATTGGCGATGCAACTAGATGATGTTCCCCCGCGCGCCTTTGACGATCCGCCCGTGGACCGGGTTGGCGCGATTTTGAACTCATCTACGGCCGCCACCCGCGACGATTTGCTCACAGCACTCGAAGAAACTGATGAGGGGTTTGCCTCGCAGGTGAAGAAAACCATCTTCACTTACGCCCATATTTCCGAGCGTGTCGAAGCGCGAGACGTACCGCGCTTTGTGAAGGATATCGAAGAAAACACCCTCGTCACAGCACTGACCTATGCGACCGAAGGAGATGCTGGCGCAACGTCGGAGTTTATTCTCGCCAGTATATCCGCACGCCTTGCCGACGGAATTCGCGAACTTATTGAGGAGCGCGGAAAGGTTACCTCTAAAGATGGTGAAGCAGCCCTGTCACAGATCACCGCAGTGGTTCGCGACTTGGCCGATCAAGGCGAATTCACGCTGATTATCCAGACAGAGCCTGAAGACTAACCAAGATCGCAGCGCTCTAGCGATAGACAGGGCGTATGGATAGGCTTAACAAGTTAAGGTACCTCGTACCGGATCTGACACATGCCTGACATGCCTCTCAAGGGGACTAGTAGCCGCGCGATAGCTCTTATGATTGGCGCAATATTCATGTTTTCGATCATGGATATGACGGCCAAGGCGCTTTCGCGCGAAGTTGGTGTCACGATGACCATTTGGGCTCGTTATACTGGACAAACGGTTCTTGTATTGCTGCTGGTTGCCAACCGCATTCCTCAAATTCTCAGGACCCGCTACCCGCAACTTCAATTTGCGCGATCGTTGTTTCTTTTGCTGGCCACTGCATTCTATTTTGTAGGTATCTCCAATATCGGGCTGACGCAGGCGGCGGCGGTCATGAACGTTAACCCTGTGTTGATCACGCTTGGAGCTGCGGCATTTCTCGGTGAAACCTTGGGAATTCGCCGCTTGATTGGGATCGCAGTCGCTCTGTTTGGCGCATTGATTGTGATCCGACCCGGCGGTGATGTGTTTTCAATCTACTCGATTTTCCCACTTGGAGCGGCTTTGTGTTATTCGGTTTATGCGCTTGCAACGCGTTTCGTTGGGCGCGACGAGGATGTCCGGACATCGCTCGTTTATACAGGCCTTGTGGGGGCTGGAATTCTGACCGTCGTTGTCATACCCGTCTGGCAAACCCCAACGGCTTACGCATTGATGCTAATGCTGGTGGTTGCTGGCGCGGGCACGTTGGGCCAGCTTTGCCTGATCCGTGCTTTATCACTTGGCGAAGCTGGAATGCTGGCACCCTTTGCCTACAGCGGGCTGATATTTGCAACGTTCTGGGGATATTGGTTCTTTGACGAGTTGCCAGATGTCTATTCCATCATTGGCGCCTGCATGATCGCGGGCGCTGGGATCTATGTCTGGTATCGCGAAATGTCCGTGAAACAGGGGCCACCTCTTGATTAGTCTAAGCGCGCCGCCGCCAGAATAGGACCGCCTTTGACGGACTGGATCAGAACAACAATTGGCCCTTCCCCATCTGTCTCAGCCTTCATCGAAAGCGCAGATTGGCCATTCCATGTGGCAACTGTTTCCCAAAGATTCACGATATTGCCGTAGGTGAGCATTTTGCCCGCGTTTTCACCTCGTTTGATCGAGACATGTCTTTCAGGCGTATATTGCACCAAATGCACCTGCATCGCTCCGGGTGTTTGGGTTTGGGCCTGAATAATCACCATTTTTCCCGCCTTTTTGACGTCCAATGTGACAGGCGTTGCTCGGTCTTTATGGACACTGATCAGCTTTTCCACCTTATCAGGATGGGCACCCACGACATGATCCTGTCCGTTGATAATCATTTGTGGAGTATAGACAGTGCGATGCCCTGCCGCGTTGGCATATTGCTTTTGTCGGGCGGTATTTGCCGGATCGGCAAATTCATCCTTCCATCCTATGTAATCCCAATAATCCACATGCAGCGCCAACGCGATCACGTCATCACGCTTGGCTAAGTTTTGATGCAGGTAAGCATCCGCCGGAGGGCACGATGAACAGCCCTGAGATGTGTAAAGTTCGATCACAACCGGGTTATTTTGTGCCTGCACAGCGCTCAACAGGGAGAGCCATAAGGTTACGGCGATGAAGATATTTCTGATCATAAGTTTGCCTGTTCGGTGCCTTGTATCACGTATTCTTAGGCGTAGTTGCTCCGATTGGCCAATCAACGATTTGCGAGACGGACTTGATTGGCGTTTCGGAATTAGGTTTATCGTCATGCTCTGGCTGAGCGCGACGCACTGGAAATTAGGCCTTTCACTTGATCGCGTCACCCTGATGGGCCACAACAAAGGCAGCGAATTTCCGTGACCAGTGACCCCGAGGGAGGCCAACATGCCTATCAAAGTCGGACTCGATTCAGCCAAAACCCGCAAGACACTGTCGGTGAATGGCAAAACCCTTTCCTATTATTCAATCCCTGCTGCGCAGGCCGCTGGGATGGGAGATTTTTCTAAACTGCCCGCCGCATTGAAAGTGGTGCTGGAAAACCTTTTGCGCTTTGAAGATGGCGGTTTTTCAGTCTCTACAGATGACATTCGCGCCTTTGGCGTTTGGGGCGAAAACGGTGGTAAAAACCCGCGCGAGATTGCCTATCGCCCTGCCCGCGTGCTGATGCAGGATTTCACCGGTGTTCCCGCTGTTGTTGACCTTGCCGCGATGCGCGACGGGATTGTGGGGCTGAACGGCTCTGCGGCCAAGATCAACCCGTTGGTGCCGGTTGACCTTGTCATCGACCATTCAGTCATGATCGATGAGTTCGGCAATCCGCGTGCGTTCCAGATGAATGTGGACCGCGAATATGAACGCAACATGGAGCGCTACACATTCCTGAAATGGGGCCAGAACGCTTTTGACAATTTCCGCGTTGTTCCACCCGGTACCGGCATTTGCCATCAGGTGAACCTTGAATACCTGTCCCAGACCGTTTGGACCGACACCGACCAGAACGGGGATGAAGTTGCCTATCCAGATACGCTAGTTGGCACCGATAGCCACACGACCATGGTTAACGGCGCCGCCGTGCTGGGCTGGGGCGTTGGCGGGATCGAGGCCGAGGCCGCGATGCTCGGTCAACCAATCTCAATGCTGATCCCCGAAGTGGTTGGGTTTGAGCTGACCGGTGCAATGCTGGAAGGCACAACTGGTACTGACCTTGTCCTGAAAGTTGTTGAAATGCTTCGGGAAAAAGGTGTTGTTGGCAAATTTGTCGAGTTCTTCGGCGACGGGCTTGACCGTCTGCCGTTGGCTGACCGCGCCACCATCGCCAACATGGCGCCCGAATATGGCGCCACCTGCGGCTTCTTCCCGATTGACGGCGAAACTATTCGCTATCTGACCAACACGGGCCGAGACGAAGACCGGATCGCGCTGGTCGAAACCTATGCCAAAGAGAACGGGTTCTGGCGCGATGCGGACTATAGACCGATCTACACTGACACATTGCATTTGGACATGGGCACAATTGTTCCGGCCATTTCGGGCCCCAAACGACCACAGGATTATGTCGCCCTGACAGAAGGCCAAATTGCGTTCCGAAAGGAGATGGAGGAAACCTTTAAGCGCCCCATGGGTAAGGAAGTCGCCGTCGCGGGCGAAGACTATACAATGGAAAGCGGTAAGGTTGTGATCGCCTCGATCACCTCGTGCACCAACACGTCCAACCCTTACGTGATGATCGGCGCTGGCCTTGTCGCGCGCAAGGCCGCTGCTCTGGGCCTTGACCGTAAGCCATGGGTCAAGACCTCGCTTGCGCCCGGTTCACAGGTTGTGTCCGCTTATCTTGAGGCTGCAGGATTGCAAGAAGACCTCGACAAGATCGGCTTCAACCTTGTTGGCTATGGCTGCACCACCTGTATCGGTAACTCTGGCCCCATCCAAAAAGAGATCTCGGACGCGATTTCCAAAGGCGATCTTGTGGCAACCTCGGTCCTGTCAGGCAACCGCAATTTTGAAGGGCGTATCAGTCCAGATGTACGCGCCAACTATCTCGCATCACCGCCACTGGTGGTGGCCTATGCGCTGGCCGGAACGCTGGACATTAACCTGGCCTCTGACCCGATCGCGCAGGACAAAGATGGCAAGGACGTCTACCTCAAAGACATCTGGCCCAGCACCGAGGAAGTGGCTGAACTTGTTCAACAAACTGTCACCCGCGAAGCGTTTCTGGCAAAGTATGCTGATGTATTCAAAGGCGACGAGAAATGGCAGGGTGTTGAGGTGCCTCAGCAAGAAACCTATGACTGGCCCGCCACCTCGACCTACATTCAGAACCCGCCCTATTTTCAGGGAATGGGGCCAGAGCCGGGCACGATTTCAAACATCAAGGGCGCCAAGGTGCTGCTGATGCTGGGCGACATGATCACCACCGACCACATAAGCCCGGCCGGATCATTTGCGCAATCTTCTCCGGCGGGTCAGTACCTGATTGAGCGGCAAGTCGCTCCACGTGAGTTTAACTCTTACGGCTCGCGACGTGGCAACCACGAGATCATGATGCGCGGTACATTTGCCAATATCCGCATCAAGAACGAGATGCTGGACGGGGTTGAGGGCGGATATACCAAAGGCCCGGATGGCGAACAGACAAGCGTGTTTGACGCTGCAATGGCCTATCAGGAACAGGGTACGCCGCTTGTGGTGTTTGGCGGCGAACAGTACGGCGCCGGGTCGTCGCGTGACTGGGCGGCCAAAGGCACGGCGCTGTTGGGGGTCAAAGCCGTGATCGCAGAGAGCTTTGAACGCATTCACCGCTCCAACCTTGTTGGCATGGGTGTCATCCCGCTGGAGTTCACAGGCGACGATTCGCGAAAATCGCTGGGTTTAACCGGGAACGAAACTGTGTCCATCTCCGGCCTCGACAGCGTGGAACCTCTGCAAGAGGTTCCATGTGACATCACCTATGCCGACGGCACAACCAAGAGCGTCACACTCAAGTGCCGGATCGATACCGCGCCCGAGATTGAATATGTCGAACATGGCGGCGTGCTGCACTATGTTCTGCGTAACCTGTCCAAGTCGTAACACAAAATCGCTTAACAAACGTAAAAGCCCCGGCACGATGCCGGGGCTTTTGCATTTTCAGAAGGTGCCAGTGCTATTCCAGCTCGGCCATGGCCGGGCGCAAGCGTTCGGTCATCTCGCGCTGGGTCAATGGGCCAGCGATCCGAAGAATTACTTTGCCGTCGCCATCAATCAGATAGGTTTCAGGCACACCGTAGACACCCCAATCAAGCCCCATGCGCCCCTTAGGGTCCGCACCGACCCCGACATAGGGGTCACCCAGTTCGTCAAGGAAACTCAACGCGTTACGCGCTGGATCCTTGTAATTGACGCCATAGATCGGCACGCCCTCGACTTTGAGCTGTTCAAGGTTGGGATGCTCCACCCGACACGGGCCGCACCAGCTGGCCCAGAAATTCACTAGTTTGATATTGCCGTCGCGCAAAGTCTCGTCTGTAAAAATCGTCTTTTCACCCAGTTCTGATACCACCACCGCCGGGGCCTGTTCCCCGGCGAGGGCCGTGGGCAATTCGTTGGGGTTTTCGCGGTTCATACCGACGTAGAACAGTACGGCCAGTGCCGCAAAGGTTACGGGTGGCGCAATCATCAGGGGGGATACCTTAGCCATTGCGGCGGTCCTCCACTTTTTCCAATTCAATCCGTGCCTTACGGGCCGCTCTCAGGCTCCACCAAACCAGTGCAACCAGCAGCACGATTGAGGCGCCATAAGCGCTGAGGACTGTGTCGGCGTATTTTCCCAAGTCAGGTATCATCCCAGTCTCTCCCGAGCGATGAGCGCCTTGGTCCGGCGTTTTTGGATTTCGGTTCGGGTGCGAAGAAACACCAACGCGATAAACAACAATATGAACCCGGCAATGCAGATGTATAGCGGGGTCGAGAAAACGTCAGCGACGTTTTCTTCCTTATCGAGGCTGAGCGACGCTCCCTGATGCAAACCCTGGTTCCAGAAATTCACCGCATAGCGGCTAAGCACGGCAAAGACAGACCCAACGATGCACAGAACAGCCGTCAAATCAGCGGCGGTGTCAGGATTGTCGATCGCCTCCCAGAGCGCGATGTAGCCAAGATAAAACAAGAACAGGATCAGGAACGAGGTCAGGCGAGGATCCCAGGCCCACCATGTACCCCACATCGGCTGGCCCCATATTGCCCCGGTTATCAAGGCGATAACGGTCATGATGACCCCCACAGGCGCCGCGGCTTTGGCAGCAAGTGCGCTGACGTGGTGGCGACGGATCAACCAGATCAGCGACGTGACGAGCATCATGAACCACACATTGATCGCCATCAGCGCGGCGGGTACGTGCAGGTAGATAATCTTGACAGTGGATCCCTGACGGTAGTCATCAGGCGTGAAGAAAAAACCCCAGATCAGGCCGATAACAAGGGTCGCGGTCGCACCGATGGACACCCACGGCAAAACCTTGCCTGCTGTGTGGTTGAACTTGACCGGATTGGCATATTCCCAGATGGATCCCATGTCGTCTTCCTAACTGCCTTGACCGGTGTGATGCACATCACATCGCCGAGAGTGGCCTTGGTTGTCTTTGATATAGTTCAACATCCGCGCGTTCCTACCTCAAATTGACCCGCAGTACCAAGGCACTGGCGAAAGGCAAAAGAGCAATGACGCCAAAGCTGATCCCGGCCAGCATCAAGAGCGGCGTCGTGGTTGCGAGCCCTTCTGCGCCACGCCGCGCGAGCTCAGCACCGAAGATGAGGGTTGGCACGTAAAGAGGCAGAACTAATAAAGAAAGCAGCAATCCACCACGCTTGATCCCCACCGTCAGAGCGGCCCCGAATGTGCCGATGACAGAGAGCGCTGGTGTGCCGAGCGCGAGTGAGACCACAAGCCATGCGTAGCCTTGTGTGGGTAAGCTGAGTAGTAGGCCCAGAAAGGGTGCGGCAAGGGTGAGCGGCAGGCCGGTGGTGAGCCAGTGGGCCAGCGCCTTAACCGAAACCACTCCTTCGAGTGGAAGGGGCGATGTGGCGAGTAGATCGAGTGACCCGTCTTCCCAATCGAGCGCGAGGATACGGTCGAGCGACAGGAGACAAGCGAGCAAAGCGCCAAGCCAGAGAATGCCGGGGGCGATACGGGCCAAGAGCGCGCTTTCCGGGCCGACACCAAAGGGTACAAGTACCGTAACAATAAGGAAAAAAGCGAGACCGAGACCAAAGCCACCACCGGCGCGAAAGGCCAGTTTCAGGTCGCGGATCAGGAGCGCAATCATAAGAACCCCTCATCAAATCCGCCCGCCGCGACGGTGTCTGCCTTGGCGCGGAAAGGGCCAACATCAAGCACATCAGCTTCCTCTAGTCCGAGGTCGATATGGGTCGCCATCAGAGCGCTGCCACCAGTTTTGAGATGGGCACGAACCGCATCAGCGAACAGGGCGACAGAGGCGGTATCGAGGGACACGGTAGGCTCGTCCAGAACCCAGATCGGGCGGCCCGTAACAAGCAGGCGCGCGAGGCCCAATCGACGCTTTTGACCGGCGGATAATGTGCCGGCCATACGGTCGACAAGCGCATCGAGGTTGAAGGTGCTAACAGCGCGATTAATGTCTTTTTGTCCAAATACTTGCGCCCAGTAGTTCAAGTTTTCAGAAACCGTCAACATCGCCTTGAGACCATCGCTGTGAGCGGCGTAGGCGAAGCTTTCTGAGGGGCAATCCACGGTGCCGGACAAGGGGGGCTGGAGGCCGGCGATTGTGCGCAATAGGGTGGTCTTTCCTACACCGTTGGGACCACGCAATATCAGTGCCCTGCCCGGTTCCAGTGCGAAGTTGAGACCTTCGAGCACGGGAATGCCGCCGCGCGTGATTGTCAGGTCTTGAACTTTCAAAGTCATGCAGTCGCCTTAATGCGATGGAAAGATTGGCAAAATCTGATTTGCCATATGCGAATGTAACGCCCTGAACGGCCCATCCGCCTTGAGGTACATCAACAAATTCCGGGTAGGTTTACAATGGTTTGCGCAGTGTTGGCGAGGGAAAGTGTTAATGGCATACCGAGCCCCAGATCCCGTGTCGGCAAAACGTCGGTTTTACGTCGGTATAGCGTCGGTGTCGTTATGCAAAGCCCAGTGGCCTATGGGCCTTAACGCCCCGCGCGCCCGATCACCAAAACCGCAACAAAAACCGTCCTAGACGGGCAGCAGAACTGCCGCTACGCGCCGCCCTTCGGACACCAATACATTGTAGGTGCGACAAGCCGTTGGAGAGGCCATCGGCTCAATGCCAATTTCGGCCTCGTCCAGCACAGCACGAAAGGCCGCGTCAACCGGGGCCATCTGGGCGCCGGTGCCCAATAGGATAAAATCCACGTCGTCTTTCATTGCCAGAACTGTTTCGGTATCGGCGTAGCCGCCCCACCCGGACGCGCCGGTGGCATGGATCAGGGCACCGCCCTCGATCACCTTGGCATTAATGCGGAAAAAGCCGGGACCATAGCTTTCGATGGGCAGCGCCTCGGGGTAGGTGATTTCGGTGATTTGCATTTGCAGCTCCTCAGCTGAGAAATGGCAGGCCGGAAATGGCCGAAGCGGCGATGATGGCGTAGGCGACCATGCGATAGGTTTTTTCGTGCTCCGGGCGGAAAATTTTGCCGCCCAGATAATTTCCTAACAGATTCGGAACGGTGAGCGACAGACCCAGTACAACCGGCACCGCCGCCAACAGGCCCTGAAAGCCAAACATCACCGACAGGATGATGTCATAGCCGATCAGGAACAGCATGGTGTTAGCACGGATCACAGCCGGACCATGTGGGCTGGCCATGTAAAAGAGAATAACGGGTGGGCCGGGCATACCGGCGACACCACCCAGAAAACCCGACACCCCACCAATGCCATAGAGCGCTGGCGCGCGTACAGTGCCGCGATAGCGAAACCCGGAAATCAGGATCACCAGCAGGATCAGAGCAAAGACCGAAACGATATAGCGGAACACCGCTGGATCAACGACTAGCAAAACCGCAATACCAAGGGGCATGATCACTACCACACCGGCAAAAAGCCGCGCCAGATCGCGTTTATGCGCATCGCGCCACACGCGGGGCACATTGGGCAGCGGCCCCAGCAAGTCCATCATGACAAGAGTGATGATCGCCCAGACCGGCGGCAGGAATTGCCCCGCCACAGGCAGATAGATCATGGCGGTGCCAAAGCCCGAAAAGCCACGCACAAGGCCCGCGACAAAGGCGATTGCGATAATGTAAGGAAGACCCTCGACAGTCTGGACCTGAGCCCAGATGTCGAGGAATGCCTCAGGCATCGATATTTGCGAATTGGTTCCCGCCGGTATTTGACGGCTTGGACCAGTCGCGTTTGACGCCCAGTTTCAAAAGCACCGCAGAGGCGATGAAGACGGACGAATAGGTGCCGACAATCACGCCCCAGATCATGGCAAAGACAAAGCCCCGGATCACGTCGCCGCCCAGAACAAACAACGAGATCAGCGCAAGCAGCGTGGTGACAGAGGTCATAACCGTGCGGCTGAGGGTTTCGTTGATCGAGAGGTTCAGCACCTCCTTGAGATCAAGCTTTTTGTATTTGCGCAGGTTTTCACGCACCCGGTCAAACACCACCACGGTATCGTTGAGCGAATAGCCGACGATGGTCAGCAATGCCGCGATAATGGCGAGGTCAAAACGGATTTGCAGCTCAGAGAAGACACCAATGGTGAGCACCACATCGTGGATCAGAGCTGCTACAGCCCCCAGTGCAAACTGCCATTCAAAGCGTAGCCAGATGTAGATCAGAACCGCTCCAATGGCGAGCAGAACGGCAATCGCGGCGGTCTTGATCAGTTCGCCCGATACTTTGGGGCCAACGGATTCGACGGACACAAAGCTGATGTCGGGAACAACTGTTTTCAGCGCCGCCTCGACATCGCGGATCAGGTCAGCCGAAACCGATTCTGACCCTTCCTGAGCCTGAATACGGATCATGGTGACGTGCTGATCTTCGTCAAACGTGGGATCGAACACTTCGGTGATGGTAACATCACCAAGGCCCAGCGGATCGATCGCGGCACGATAATCAGAGACCACCACCTCTTGGGCGCTGTCGGTCCGGATCGTGGTACCGCCACGGAAATCGATGCCAAAGTTCAGCCCCTGAATAAAGAAGCTGACCATGGCGGCGACCATCAGCGCACCAGAAATGCCAAGCCAGAGGGCGGGACGGGAAAAGAAATCCCATTTGGTGTCCTGTGGGACGAGTCTCAGACGACGCATGGCTTATACCTCGATTGTCTTGGGACGGCGGCGTTCGAACCACATGACGATCATCAGGCGCGTCACAAAGATCGCGGTGAAGACGGATGTGAGGATGCCGAGCCCCAACGTGATGGCAAAGCCGCGTACCGGGCCTGAGCCAACGGCAAAGAGGATCACGGCGGTGATGAATGTGGTGATATTGGCGTCCAGAATGGCCGAGAGGGCCTTTTCATAGCCAAGGTCGATGGCGCGGGCCGGACCTTTGGAGGTTTTGAGTTCCTCGCGGATACGTTCAAAGACCAGCACGTTGGCATCAACGGCCATACCGATGGTCAGTACGATCCCGGCAATCCCCGGCAATGTCAGCGTACCGCCGATCATGGAGAGCAAGCCAAAGATCAGGCCGACATTCAGGATCAGCGCGATATTGGCAAAAAGGCCAAACATGCCATAGCTGAGGAACATGAACACCAGCACCGCGCCAAAGGCGACGATACAGGCGATGCGCCCTGCATCAATGCTGTCCTGCCCCAACTCGGGGCCAATGGTGCGCTCTTCGAGGAAGGTCAGACCGGCAGGCAGCGCGCCCGCACGCAGGAGCACGGCGAGGTTGGTGGTTTCCTCAACCGAGAAGCGGCCAGTGATGATGCCGGAGCCACCCGAGATATGGGCCTGAATGACCGGGGCCGAGACAACCTCGTTATCGAGCACGATGGCAAAAGGCGAGCCGATGTTTTCGGCTGTATAGTCGCCAAATTTACGCGCACCGGTGGGGTTGAAGCGGAAAGATACAGCGGGCTGACCGTTTTGGTCAAAGCTGGGCTGTGCATCGACCAGCTCTTCGCCGGTGACAACCGGAGCGCTTTCGACGATGTAATAAACGCCCTCTTCGTCCAGCGACGGGAAGATGTCATTGCCTGCGCCGGGGCTTTGTTCGGCGTCAGATCCGCGACCCACAACAGGGTGGAAGGTCAGCTGGGCGGTGGTGCCGATGATATCCTTGAGCTCAGCCGCCGAACCGATGCCAGGCACCTGGATCAGGATACGATCGGACCCCTGACGCTGGATCGTGGGTTCGCGGGTGCCAACCTCGTCAATCCGGCGGCGGATGATTTCCAGTGCCTGCTGCACTGTGCGCTCATCCGTGGCGAGCTTTTCCGCCTCAGAAAGCTGCACGACGATGGTGTCGCCTTCTGTCGCAACATCAATATCGTTTTGCAACGCACCTGAGAGTGATGTGACCGGACGGGCAAGGCCACGCACAAGCGTCGCCGCCTGTTGGATCTGGGCCGGCTCAGAGATCTTCACGCGCAGCTCGTCCGCTGGGGAAGGTTGCAGACGGATGGTGCCAATGGTGGCCCGTTCCTGACGCAACAGATCGCGGATTTCCGGCCAGAGCGACTTGATCCGCGCCTCATAGACGTCGGCAACCTGTACCTCGGCCAAAAGATGCGCACCGCCACGCAGGTCAAGCCCAAGGTTCACAAGCCCTGAGGGCAGGAAAGACGGCCACGACGCCGCCTGTTCCTCAAGCTCATTGCCGGACTGGCCCATTTCGATCGCGGCGACCGCATCATTGCGGACCTCGACCTTCTGATAGAATGCGTTGGGCATTGCCAAAAGCAGCCCCAACGCACAGACGGCCCAAATAAGGACGCGTTTCCAAAGGTCGATTTGCAGCATCAGGCGGCCCTATTCGTGAGATCAGCTATTGGCAGCGGGTTCGGTCTTGGTCACGACCTGAGCGATGGTGGACTGAACCACACGCACCTTGACGCCTTCGCCAAGCTCAACTTCGATCTCGTTGTCGTCCTTGACCTTGACCACCTTGCCGATCAGGCCACCTTGGGTGACCACCTGATCGCCGCGACGGATGGCATCAACCATCGCCTGGTGTTCTTTCACTTTCTTCTGCTGCGGGCGGATCAGCAGGAAATACATGATCGCAAAGATCAGGATAAGGGGCAGAAACTGGCCAATGGCTTCCATGGGGCATGTCCTCTTTGTTGGCGGGAGTGGCCCCGCGAAAGTCGCTGGGAACCTATGGGGCATTGTCACCGGTTGCAAGGCGGGAAACGTCCGATTAACCACCCAGTGCCACACTAATACACAACATGGGATTGTGGGCGCTTACGATCCGGCAAAAAATCCGTCATAAGCTGCGCACACAAGATGAATCACCACGTCTGAAGAAGGACACCACAGATGCACGACATAAAAGCAATCCGCGAGAACCCGGAAGCGTTCGACGCCGCCCTGGCCCTGCGTGGGGATGCGCCGATGTCGTCATCCCTGTTGGCACTGGACGAGGCGCGCCGCGCCAAGATTGCTGCCAGCGAAACCGCTCAGGCCGATCAGAAACGCGCCGCCAAAGAGGTGGGTGCAGCCAAAGCCAAGGGCGATGAGGCCGAGTTTGAACGGCTGCGCGCACTGGTCGGCGAGAAAAAGGCCGAAGTGGCGGCCATGCAGACCGAGGCCAAAGCGCTGGACGCTGAGCTGACCGACGCGTTGGCGCGGATCGCCAACCTGCCCGCCGAAGATGTCCCCCAAGGTGCCGATGAAGACGACAATGTCGAAGTGGCCCGCTGGGGCACCCCGCGCGAGATGGATTTTACACCCGTTGAGCATTTTGACATTCAGGGCGTGGCGGCATCGATGGACTTTAGCACTGCGGCCAAAATCTCGGGTGCACGTTTCGTGATGCTCAAGGGTGCCGTGGCCCGTATCCACCGCGCATTGGCGCAGCTCATGATCAACACACATGTGGACGAAAATGGCCTGACCGAGGTGAACAGCCCGGTTTTGGTGCGCGACGAAGCCATGTATGGCACTGATAAACTGCCAAAATTTGGCGAAGACAGCTATCAGACTACCAATGGCTGGTGGCTGGTGCCCACATCCGAAGTGCCGCTGACCTATTCCGTGGCGGGCGACACATTGGCCGAGGCCGATCTGCCGATCCGCATGACCGCGCATACGCTCTGTTTCCGGTCCGAGGCGGGCAGTGCGGGAAAGGACACGTCGGGCATGTTGCGCCAGCACCAGTTCGAAAAGGTCGAAATGGTGTCTGTGACCCACCCGGACGAGAGCGACACAGAACAAAAACGCATGTTGCGCTGCGCCGAAGGGCTGCTGGAAAAGCTTGGCATACCCTATCGCACCGTGGTGCTATGCACGGGAGACATGGGATTTGGCGCGCGCCGCACCTTTGATATCGAGGCATGGATACCTGGGCAGAATACGTACCGGGAAATCAGCTCGGTCTCGACCACCGGCGCGTTTCAGGCACGTCGCATGAACGCGCGGTTCAAACCCGCCGATGGCGGCCGCCCGCAATTTGTGCATACGCTGAATGGCTCGGGCCTCGCCGTCGGGCGCTGCCTGATCGCGGTTCTGGAAAACGGCCAACAGGCAGATGGCTCCGTCGTCCTGCCGGACGTTCTCGCCCCCTATCTCGGCGGCAAAACCACCCTCACGGCAGAGGGCGCGCTGGCCTAAGCCACTGTCCAGCCCTCTTCATCTTGCCAAAAATACTTCGGGGGAGTCACTGCACCGCAGTGACGGGGGCAGCGCCCCCTCCCCTTTTTTCTATTCAGCCGGGCTCATCCGTGCGTCGCTGCTACGTTCTTTTGGGAACGGCACCAGCCGCTCTTGATCCTCGTCCCATAATTTGAGCGAAAACGACCGGATCGCCTCGGGCCATTTGATCACCGGCAAATCATAATCCGCACGGATCGCTTGATGACATTTGCGCAGATTGTAGTGTGGGATGCGGGCGTTGTAGTGATGGATGTCGTGATAGGCGATATTGGCCGACCCAAGATCCATCCACCATCCCAAATCCAGCGCCGAGGAGCCTTGAAGTGCGGCAAGTCGCGGATCAAGGTCAGGGCGACGGTCCCAGTAGGTGTCCTCAAAGTTGTGTTGTAGATAAACCATGAACACGCCAATCATACCGCCAAAGAATGACGCCAGGAACCATATCAGCACGCCCGTCCAGCCAAATAGCGCATAAATACCAATCATATAAGCGGCAATCATGATGTTGTGACGCAACACAGACCCAACCATGTCACCGGCATTCTTTGGCCATCGATAGCGGATGAAATAGGTGAACAGGCTACCCGCGGGAATCAGGACAAACGGATTGCGATAGAGGCGATACTGCAAACGTTGCCAGAAACCGGCCGCATTCCATTCCCGTAGGGTCATGGTGTGAATTTCACCTGTATCGCGGTGATCGAGATTACCGAGATGCGAATGGTGCATATTGTGATTGTGGCGCATGGCAGCATAAGGCGCGAAGGTCACAACCGACAGCGCCTCGCCCGCCCAATCATTGTGTTTGCGGGACTTGAACAGCGTTGCGTGGCCCGTATCGTGCTGGATCACATAAAGGCGCACAGCGGAAAAGCCGTTCAACACCATCATGGGCAGCAGGACGTACCACGTAGTCACATTGGTGATCGCCAGATAAAGCGTGAGGAAATAAACGGCAAAAGTCCCAAAGAAACTGAGTGCGCCGATGCGGTCATCTTGTGCCGTGTATGTTTTTAAACGCTCGCGAATTTCCATCGCAAACACCCCCGGTTCCAGTCAATTGATTGCGCCGTTTCCAAAGGAAAGGCTTTTCAAACAGATACGTAACAACACGGTGACAAGATCACACAATGTTTTAATCTGGCAAGACTATAACGCGGAAAATGCAGGTGCCAAAGGGGGGCCTGTGCCTTTAGTCGGGCGCGCGGCCCTTGATATGCTTGCGCAGACGGCTGGGTGTCGACTTTTTGCGCCCTTTATAAGGGTTTTTGTCGCCCTGCCCGCGCATTGTTAGGCGGATCGGCGCACCGGGCATGTCAAAGTCCGTGCGCAACCCGTTCACGAGATAACGGGAATAGCTTTCCGGCATTTTATCGGGATGCGAACACATGACCACGAATCCCGGCGGGCGGGTTTTGGCTTGGGTCATATAGCGCAGCTTAATGCGCTTGCCTTGGGGCGCGGGCGGCGGGTGCTGTTCGAGCATACCCGTCAGCCAGCGGTTCAGCTGGGCAGTGGACACGCGGCGGTTCCACACATCGTAGGCGCGCAGAATGGCGCCGTGCAGGCGATCCAACCCGCGGCCGGTTTTGGCAGACACCGTAATCAGAGGGGCGCCGCGCAATTGCGGCAGAAGACGTTCAAAAGACTCTTTCAAGTCTTTGAGTTTCTGTTGTTTTTCGTCCTCGATGTCCCATTTGTTCACGGCGACAACAACGGCGCGGCCTTCGCGTTCGGCAAGATCGGCAATGCGCAGGTCTTGTTGCTCAAACGGGATTGCGGCGTCGAGCAGAACAACCACAACTTCGGCAAACTTGACCGCGCGCAACCCATCAGAAACGGACAGCTTTTCCAGCTTGTCCTGCACTTTGGCTTTTTTGCGCATTCCGGCGGTG
Source organism: Shimia abyssi (assembly GCF_003014475.1). Classification (GTDB taxonomy): domain Bacteria; phylum Pseudomonadota; class Alphaproteobacteria; order Rhodobacterales; family Rhodobacteraceae; genus Shimia; species Shimia abyssi. The sequence goes on from NZ_PYGJ01000001.1 coordinate 99,388, forward strand.
TCAAAGATGCGGATCGGCGTGTCGGACCACGTGGTGCGCAGCGAAATGGCATCGCGAGTGATCCCGGCCTCTGGGCCGGTCAGCAGGCGGTCTTCGCCGATGATCTTATTGATCAGGGTTGATTTGCCCGCGTTGGGGCGGCCCACAACGGCGATCTGCATGGGCCGATTGGGCGAAATATTACGCGACGGGCGCAAGTCTTCGGCCAAATCGACATCGTCGCTGTCGTCTTCTTCGGAGATATCAACATCAATCGCCACCTCGTCTTGCGCCTCTTGGGCACGTTCGGCAAAGGTGTCGGCAATCGGCATCAGGTGGGTATAGAGATCGTTGAGACCCTCGCCATGCTCAGCAGAGAGGCGGATGGGTTCGCCAAGGCCCAGCGACCATGCGTCGATCACGCCAGCGTCCGCAGCAGACCCTTCGCCCTTGTTGGCAGCAAGAATCACATGAGCCGAGCGTTTGCGAAGAATCTCGGCAAAGATCATGTCGACAGGTGTAACCCCTGCCCGCGCGTCGATCATGAACAGGCAGATATCAGCCATACCCACAGCGCGCTCGGTCAGGCGGCGCATGCGGCCCTCGAGGCTGTCATCTGTGGCGTCTTCCAGACCGGCGGTGTCGATCACGGTGAATTTCAGGTCGGCCAGCCTGGCCTCACCTTCACGCAGATCGCGCGTCACACCCGGCTGGTCATCGACCAAGGCCAGTTTTTTGCCAACAAGGCGATTGAACAGGGTGGACTTGCCCACATTGGGGCGGCCCACGATGGCGAGCGTGAAACTCATTTTTTCGACTCCGAAACATCAGAGTGGGAGGCGATACACCATATTTGCGTCAACGGAAAGCGAGCAATTTGCCCTTGGTGTTGACCACATAGAGAACGCCCCCGGCAACAACGGGGTTTGATGCAGCGCCACCAGGCAATTCGACGGAATAAACCAGCGCACCGGACTGTGGATCAAACGCCCGCAACATTTCATCCGAAGAGGCCACAAACAAACGGCCGCCGGCAAGGATTGGCCCGTAATGGGCAAAAATTGCCGCTTGTCGCGTGGGCTTGTTCTTTACAAACAGCGGCAGATTCTGTTGCCAGATGATTTTGCCGTCGCTTGCGTTGATGCGCATCAGCTTGTTTTCATCGGACACCATGAACAGCGACCCACCCGCCGGGAACACGGGGTTGAACGAGCCTTCGCCCAAAGTCCAGAGGCGGGCGCCGGTGTTTACATCCAGCGCCACGAGACGCCCGGAATGGTTGGCGACATAAACGGAATTGCCAACAATGACCGGGTCGCCGGAGATATCAGCGATGGTATTGGTGGCGCGGCCCAGCCGTTGGCCGGAGATGCTGGAGTTCCAACGGCCAACACCGCCTCGGCGGAATGCGCCCTGAATCTCGCCGGAACCATAGGCAATGATTGCAAGACGGTCATTGATTGCCGGTGCAGAGGGGCTTTGAACATTTTGCACATCGGGAATCGAGAGCAGTTGCCAGTCAACCTTGCCGGTTGTTGTGTTCATAGCCCATGCGGTGGCGTCCCCCGAAACGGCATAAACAAGGTCGCCATATACGGTTGGAGTGCCGCTACCGACGGCCTGAAAACGCTGCTCCCATAGATCAGCACCGGTGGTCGCGTCAAAGGCGCGCAGGCTGCCGAAGCCGGTTGTAACAAACAGCTTGCCACCATCATAGGCGATACCGCCGGTCGATGCCTCGCCTGCTTTGTCGCGTGAAGTTGCCAAATCGCGAGTCCAGAGCTCGGCCCCGTTGAGCGACGTGGCCGTCAGGGTAGATTCGGAATCAACCGTATAGATTCGCCCTTGGGCAACAACCGGGTCAGCCGTGATGCGTGATTTGCGCGACTCGCCCTTGCCGATGGAAGTCTCCCAAACCAGCGACGGTGTTGGTGACAACGCGGCATTGGCAACGCGATATTTCGGCGTTCCGATACGGTGCGTCCATTCGTTATTGCGGGTTTGCGCCGGAAGAGAAATGGCAGGTGCCGCGTTCTCCACACGTTCGGTGGTCGCGGCGCCAACGAGGTCTTCGCGCGGGCCCGGCAGGATACGTTCCTTTTCGGCGCAGGACGCCACAAGGGACATGCCCACAAATGCCATGATCCAAGTCTTGTTGTTCACTGCTCCGGTCTCCACCAGATTATCGTTATTGGCCGGGAACCGCGCCAAGGGCGCTGGGTGGTGTCCCGCCAAGTGCTACAATCAACTGAGAAGCGCGTTGACGCAAGCCTGCTGACACATTTGCATCCTGAAGAATGGCGTCAAGTTTCGCCAATGCTGCGTCAACATCCCCCTGTTCAACGTCAACCAACGCCAGCTGTTCCTGTGCCAGCAATGCCAAAGGCATACCCGGTGCAGCCAATGATTCCAGCGCGATCCGGCGATCTGCGGCTGGCATAGCGTCGCCCTGAGCGACGATAGACTTGAACGCGGCAACCTGACGGTAGATTTCCCGCACATCTGCCGAGGACGTTGCGATGCCGTCAAGGACTGTGGCTGCGGCCGCTGCGTCGCCAGCGGAAATCTGATGTGTGGCCAGCAGGAAATCAGTGATGATCTGGGCCTGGGGCTCTGCAACTTCCACTTCGGCCAGAGCCGCAATGCGCGCGGCGTCGTCATCAGCCTCGACCGCGGCAATCAGCGCGTCGCCGGTGGCCTGCGCCCCGGCGCGAATGTTGGCCTTGTTCACCTCGTTCCAGGCAGCACCCCCAACGATCAGCACCACAAGGGCCACAGCAATCCAGCCATAGCGCCGCAGGGTTGCAAAAAGACGGTCGCGGCGGACTTCTTCGGTCACTTCTTCGATGAAACTGTCTGTATTGCTCACGCGTACTCTCCTGTATGTGCGGCTGTCGTTCAGGTTTGCCGAAACGATTTGCACCTCTCTTATCGCTTTGTTTCTAAAGTGCCAAGGGTTGCTGACTTTGCGGGCAGAACTGCGCCAAGAGCGCTTGCGATTGCCGCGTTTACCCCATAATCTGAACAGGTCGGTTCAGAAATATTCCAATTGAGGTTGTTTCCACCGCTCAGCGACCCAATATGTCGCCTCAATTGAAATGCTTTTTTTTGCAAGGACGTCTGGCATGCGTTTGATTCCGGTAGTGACTGCGGTTCTGGTAACTGTGTTCCTGTTTATGATTGTCACAGAGCGTGATCGGCTGTTGGCTTTTGCCTCGGGCGGAGATCGCGGGGATGTCGCGGCGGCGGGCGAAGACGTGGTTGCGGATGCGACCACTGAGCTGGCGGTGGCCGAAGAGATTGCGGCGGAGCAGTCACTGGTGCGGGTTGTGGCGATCCAGTCCAGCGCGTCGACGATTGACAATGCGGTGGTGTTGCGCGGCCAGACAGAGGCGGATCGTCAGGTTGAAGTGCGCGGCGAGACAGCGGCGCTGGTGATATCTGAGCCGCTGCGCCGCGGGTCACATGTGACGGCGGGACAGGAGCTGTGCCGTTTGAACGTGGGCACGCGAGAGGCGGTTTTGGCGGAGGCCAAGGCGCGACTGGCCGAAGCGATCGCACGTGTGCCATCGTCGCAAGCCGCCCAGATCGAGGCAAATGCCCGTTTGGAAGAAGCACTGATCAACGACAATGCAGCCAAAAAACTGTCTGAGGGTGGATTTGCTTCTGAGACACGCGTGGCATCTACGGCAGCGACGGTGAAAGCATCAGAAGCCGCCGTGCAGGCGGCGGCGTCCAATCTTGAGTCCACACTGGCCGGAATTGAGTCGGCCGAGGCGCTAGTGGCCGCAGCAGAGCGCGAGATGGATCGTCTGATTATCACGGCACCTTTTGACGGATTGTTGGAGAGCGACACCGCCGAGCTGGGAAGCCTGATGCAACAAGGAAGCCTGTGCGCGACGGTGCTGCGGTTGGACCCGATCAAGATTGTCGGCTTTGTGCCGGAAACAGAAGTGAACAAGATTCGTCTGGGCGCGCCTGCCGGGGCGAAGCTGACCACCGGACAACAAGTGACCGGTCAGGTCACGTTCCTGTCCCGCTCGGCCGATCCTTTGACACGGACGTTCCGGGTGGAGCTGAACGTACCAAACGAGGATCTGAGCATTCGCGACGGGCAAACGGCGGAGATCCTGATTTCAGCAGAAGGTGCAAACGCGCATCTGATTCCACAATCGGCGTTGACGCTGAATGACGAAGGCACGCTGGGCGTGCGGCTGGTGGATGATATGCAAACGGTTGTCTTTGCGCCAGTTCAAGTGCTGCAAGACAGCCCCGAGGGAATCTGGGTTGGCGGCCTGCCCGAGACTGCAAATGTGATCGTTGTTGGCCAGGAATACGTAATTGCTGGTGTGAAAGTTGATCCGACATTCCGGGAGGCCGTGCAATGACCGGCGCCATTACCTGGGCCTCTGAACGGGCCCGAATGATCCTTGCGTTTATTGCGATCTCGCTTGTGGCGGGCGCGTTTGCATATGCCAGCCTGCCCAAAGAGGGCGAGCCGGATATTGATATCCCGATCCTATATGTTTCGGTGAGTTTCCCCGGTATTTCGGCGGAAGATGCCGAAAGCCTGCTTGTCAAACCGATGGAAACGGAGTCCGTCGATCTGGACGGGCTGGACAAAATGACCGGCATTGCCGCCGAAAACCACGCTTCGTTGCTCTTGGAGTTTGACTTTGGCTGGGACAAGAGCGCGACAATCGCGGATGTGCGCGATGCCATGAACTCAGCCTCGGCCAATTTTCCCGATGGGGCCGAGCAATACACGATCAACGAGATCAACTTTTCCGAATTTCCAATTGTCATCGTCAACCTGAGTGGCGATGTGCCAGAGCGCACCATGGCGCGACTGGCCAAGGACTTGCAGGACCAGTTTGAGGCCATTGACGCCGTGCTGGAAGCGCCGATTGCGGGCAACCGGGACGAGATGGTTGAAGTGATTATCGATCCGCTGCGACTGGAATCCTACAATGTCACTGCTGGCGAGGTGATCTCGGTTGTTCAGAACAACAACCAGTTGATCGCGGCGGGCGAGGTAGACAGCGCGCAGGGCACGTTCTCGGTCAAGATCCCGTCATCGTTTGATGATGCGAGCGACATTTACGCCCTGCCCGTCAAAACCAATGGCGACCGTATCGTCACATTGGGTGACCTTGCAGAAATTAACTTTACCTTTGAGGACCGCGCCGGAACAGCGCGGTTTGATGGTGAGAAAACCGTTGCTTTGCAGATCGTCAAAGGCAAGGGATACAACATTATCGACACCGTCGAGGAGATCAAAACCACGCTGGCCAAGGCACAGGAAAACTGGCCCGACGAGTTGAAGGCGGCGGTGCATGTGGGCACCTCGAACGATCAGAGCCGCACCGTTGGCTCGATGGTCAGCCAGCTTGAAGGCTCGGTTCTGACGGCGGTGGCGCTGGTGATGATCGTGGTGCTGTCGGCATTGGGCAGCCGGGCCGCAATGCTGGTGGGCTTTGCAATCCCCGCTTCGTTCCTCCTGTGTTTTGCATTCCTGGCTGTGATGGGCGTGACCATTTCGAACATGGTGATGTTCGGCCTGATTCTGGCTGTTGGGATGTTGGTGGATGGTGCGATTGTGGTGGTAGAATACGCCGACAAGCGCATCAAAGAAGGTGTCGGACCGATGCACGCCTATGTAGAGGCGGCGCAGCGCATGTTCTGGCCCATCGTCAGCTCGACCGCGACGACGCTGTGTGCATTTTTGCCGATGCTGTTTTGGCCCGGTGTACCGGGTGAGTTCATGGGCATGTTGCCGGTGACGATGATCTTTGTTCTATCCGCGTCGCTGTTGGTGGCGCTGATCTACCTGCCGGTTGTCGGTGGTATTTCCGGGCGGTTGAGCCGTTCGTTTGATAGGGCTGCTGGCGCGCTGAAAAAACGCCTGCCGTGGTTTGTGCGCGCCATTCTGGTCCCTATTCCGCTCTATGGTATGTTTGTCAGCGCGATGCAGATGCTGAACCCGGCCTATATTCTGCCGGAGGGCAGCACAGGCATGGGGCCGCTTTTGGTGGGTGGTCTGCTGTTCGTGCTCTCGGCCTTTGGGGCGTCTGTGACTTTGAGTGCTGCGAAGATTACGCGCCGCCGGCGCAAGGTGAAAAGCGGGTTCCGCCACACGCCATTTGGCTTTTTCATGCGCCTGATTGTGGGCAATCCAATCATGCCGATCGTCACTGTTGTCGCCGTTGTAATGTTCGTCATGCAGGTCATGACCTACTTTGGCGAGAACAATAATGGCGTCGATTTCTTTGTCGAAACCGAACCGGAACAGGCCTCTGCATTTGTGCGGGCGCGCGGCAATCTGTCTTTGCCTGAAAAAGACGCAATGGTGCGCGCGGCGGAAGAGATTATCATGGCTCACCCGGCCGTTGTGAATGTGTTCTCGTTCGCCGGTGAAGGCGGTCTGGACACGGGCGGCCCCGGTGGCGGGGACGCGCCTGCGGACACGGTTGGACAAGTGCAGTTTGAGATTATTCCGTGGGACGAGCGCCCGACGGTGCGTGAAAAGTGGTTCTTTGACCTGCTTGAACGCGAAGTCACGGCACCTGCCTTTGACGGAAACCGGGTGCTGGACGAGCTCAACGTAGAGCTGGCCAAACTGCCGGGATTTTATGTCGAGACCAAACCGATTGAACAGGGACCGGGATCAGGCAAGCCAATTCATCTGCGCATTCGCGGAGATGGGTGGGACAGCCTGGACACGGCCACAGAGATGGCACGTGACGCGTTTCTTGAAACGCCGGGTCTGATCCTCGTTGAAGACACGATGCCCCTGCCCGGTATTGACTGGCAGATCAACGTCGATGTGGCCAAGGCCGGACGGTATGGCGCCGATGTGGCCACCGTGGGCGGTATGGTACAGCTGGTCACACGCGGTATTCTGCTGGATACCATGCGGGTCGACAGTTCGGACGAAGAGATCGAAATTCGCCTGCGATTGCCGGAGAATGACCGGGTGTTGTCGACGCTTGACAGTATCAAGGTGCGTACAAATGAGGGGCTTGTCCCGCTGTCAAACTTTGTGACCCGCACGCCGGTTCCAAAACTGGCCTCGATCAGCCGTATTGATCAGGAACGGTTTTACGACGTAAAGGCGGATGTTGAGCCGGGTTTGGTCAAGCTTGTGACTGGCGAAGGCGAAGAGACAACATCTGTGGCGCTGTTGAAGGCCGTGCCTGAGGGCGAAACAGCGACTGGTGAGGTCGTGACCATTGCGACCGGTGACACGTTTACCATTCACACCCTGCTGGACGCACAGAACGCTCAGGATGTACGCGACGCTGTCGAAGACGGTGCGCGCCGGGTTCCGGTGACGCCAACCGAGCGCATCGAAGTTCTGACCGAATGGCTGAACGAAGCATCGTTTGACCGCTCGGTGAACTGGGAATGGACCGGGGATCAGGAAGAGCAGGCAGAATCCGGGGCCTTTTTGATGAGCGCCTTTTCCGCGGCGTTGGGCCTGATGTTTGTGATCCTGTTGGCGCAGTTTAACAGCTTTTACAACTCGGTGCTGGTGTTGTTGGCGGTGATCCTGTCCACGGCGGGTGTGCTGGTGGGCATGTTGGTGATGGATCAGTCCTTCTCGATCATTATGACAGGGACTGGGATTGTCGCCTTGGCAGGGATCGTGGTGAACAACAACATTGTTCTTATTGATACATATCAGGAGTATTCGCGATACATGCCGCGGGTTGAGGCGATTGTGCGCACGGCGCAAAGTCGGATTCGCCCGGTTCTGTTGACCACGATCACGACAATGGCGGGGCTTGCGCCGATGATGTTCGGGCTGTCGCTCGACTTTGTCAACGGGGGCTATTCAATCGACTCACCCACCGCGCTTTGGTGGAAACAGCTGGCGACGGCGGTGGTGTTTGGCCTGGGTATTGCGACGGTGCTGACGCTGGTGTTTACGCCATCCATGTTGGCGCTGCGGGTTTGGGCGAGCACATATTTCAGCTGGATGATGCGCCTGTTGGCACGTATGTCGCTGGGTCGGACCAGCCGCGCCGGTCAGGACTGGGCGCTGCGGCGCGCAGCCCGCAAGGTGAAGGCGCCTGTGATCCTGTGGGAAGATGACGTTGAGGCGGACGCGGTTTCTGAAACGGAAATGGACGACACGCCAGAACAGGATGAAGTCCCTGCGGTAAAAGCGGTTGCCAAGGTTGAAGCCGACAATGAGCCGGATCTGCCACCGGGTGGCGGTAACCTGCGCGCAGCAGAATAATGCCCCTGCCCCAAGGCATGTGTCTTGGGGCAGTAGCACATTGACATGACAGGTAAATCCGGGCTCTCTGATCGGCAACGACCGAAGGAAAGCCCATGGCCTGGCCATCCAACAAAGCAGTGAGCGACGAGACGCGCGCCAACTGGGTCGAGCGGTATCAAGACAGTGACGCCGCCGCCGGCATTGAGACCACCGAAGATTTTGAGCCGTTTTCGCAGCGCAATGACGTGTTCACACGGGCGTTTTGGGACCCGTCGGTGCGCAGCAAGCAAACGGATGGGTTTTTCTCGAGCTATCGGATGAAGGCGAGCTATCGCAAAGGGGATGGATTTCGGCAAAAGGATTTTGCGCTTCGCAATGCGAGCTGGTTGATCTCGGACATTATCTCGAACCGGGGCGCAGACAAGGGCGAGCGTGAAGGGTTTCAGGCCCCCATTGCCTGCGACACGCCGGTAGCAGAGGCCCGAGAAGAGATTGACGACCCAGCAATGATGGCGGCAGAGGTCAAGCGCATCGCGCGGTTTTTTGGCGCGGATCTGGCCGGGATCACGGATATGGATGAACGTTGGCTTTATGCCGCGCGGGTGGACACGCGTGATTTCTCGGAGGCTGAAAACGCGTTGCCCGAGGGATTGAGCAGCGTGATTGTGTTGGGCCACCAAATGGATCGCGAGCTGGTCGCCACCTATCCTTCGGCGTTGGCTGGGGCGGCCACGGGGCGGGAATATAGCCACGAGGCGGCGATTGTCATTCAACTTGCCGCTTACATCCGCAACCTTGGCTACGAGGCGGTGCCGTCGATGAACGACACCGGGCTGGTAATCCCCTATGCAGTCAAGGCAGGCTTGGGGGAATATGCGCGCAACCAGTTGGTGATCACGCCGGAATTTGGCCCGCGCCTGCGGTTTTCCAAGATTTTCACCAACCTGCCGTTGGCGCATGACGCGCCGGGCAAGCTGGGTGTGGCGGCGTTTTGCGACATCTGCACGGAATGCGCCGACGCCTGTCCGGCAAAGGCGCTGCCGTTTGGCCCGCCAGAGGTGAGCGCGCCAGATGATGCGTCAGCGGTCAAAGGCGTGCGCAAATGGACCTCGGACGCCAAGGCGTGTTTCGGGTATTGGGCCAAGCTGCAATCAGATTGCGCGATCTGTATGCGCGTGTGTCCGTTCAATCGGGAATTCACCACATGGAAAGACCGGCTTTGGCTGCGTGTGGCGCTGTCGCGCTGGCGAAAATGGGCCCTGTGGTGGGACAAGCGCAGCGATCGTGGCAAGCGGATGAAACCCAAAGACTGGTGGAAGGAGGCCCCGTGATGGATAGGCGACATGCGATGGCAGTTTTCGCCGCGGGCGCGATTGCGGGGTTCATGCCGTGGCGCGGCGCGCAAGCCGCACCAGCGCCGCTCAAAGGGTATCTGCGGACCAATTGGAGCCGCGATCCCTATTCGTATGGGAGCTACTCTTATTTTGCTAAGGGCAGCCGCCGAAGCCATCGGGAGGCGCTGCAACGCCCCGTGGCAGAGCGGCTGTTCTTTGCCGGGGAAGCCGTGTTTCCCAAATTTAACAGCACTGTTCATGCCGCGCATGAGTCTGGCCTGTTTACTGCCAAGGAGGTTGCCAAGCGGCGCTATCGCAAAGTGGCCATTATTGGCGCTGGGATGAGCGGGTTGACTGCCGCACACGCCTTGACCAAGACGGGTCATGAAGTCACGGTGTTTGAAGCACGTGATCGCATTGGTGGGCGCATCTGGACCGACGCGCGCCTCGGCCCGGCGTTAGATCTGGGCGCGAGCTGGATCCATGGCACACGGCGCAACCCGGTTGCCAAGCTGGCCCGTGCGGCTGGGCAGAAGACCATAGCCACGGATGACAGCTACGTCATTCGCGGCCGCGATGGTCGCCCAATTGCGGACCGGGACGCGCCGGACTGGCTGGCCAGTGTCGAGATGCAGAGCGAGGCAGGTGCCGACCCCGGTCAGATTGATCTGTCGGCCTATGAGAACGAACCTGGATATGGTGGAAAAGAGGTCATTTTTCCAGACGGGTATAGTGATGTTTTCCGATCATTATCGGATAATTACACGGTAAAGCTAAGTCAAAAACTGAACAGTGTTCATTATGATGACAATGGGGTTTCATTGTCCGTTGGAGATGCTGAAGTCCGGTTTGAGGCGGTTGTCGTAACTGTGCCGCTGGGCGTGCTGAAACGCGGTGAAATCCAGTTTGAACCCGCCCTGCCTGCGAGCAAGACAGACGCAATATCGCGCCTTGGGATGGGGGTGCTGGACAAGCTGTATCTGATGTATGAGGCCCCTTTTTGGGACCGGGATGTCACGTGGCTGGTCACGCCGGAAAACGGTTTGGCGCGAGGGCAGATGAACCTATTTATGAACCTTGAGCCTTATGTTGGCGCGCCGTTGCTGTGCGCCTTTAACGGTGGATCGCCCGCAAAGGAGCTGGCGGGCTGGACCGACAATCGTATTGTTCAGGCCGCGCAAGAAACGCTTGCAGCGGCGTTTGGCTAGAGTCCGGGCCTGATTTCTGCGCACAAATTCGTCGAAGCGGTTTCAAAGAACAGCCGCAATTGCGCATTAGCGTTGAAGCAACTTTAATTGATCGAATGGACCTGACATGGCCGACCTTCTGCCCCGCCTGTTTCAAGACCACGGCCCCCTGATTGTTGTTGGAGCTGTACTGATATTTTTTCTGCTGATGAACACGCTCGCCTGCATTCTGTTTGCGGTGGACAGTCATCAGGCGGACGCCGACAAACGGCGCGTGTCTGGTGGCGCATTTCTGGGTTTGGCGCTGATTGGGGGGAGCCTGGGCGCGCTTTGGGGGCGTATCCGCTTTGGCCATGCCAGCCAGAGTGCGGGACTAACCTTTGCGCTATTGTTTATCCTGACCGCGCAGGTGGGTGCGGTGGCTGTCTGGCAGTCGCCATATGCGCCGCAGGTCCAAGCCTATGCCTTGGACAAATTTGCCAGCTTGTTGCCGCAAGAGGAAGAAGAAGAGGTTGTACGCACACTGCCCAGACGGTTTGGTCCGGGCAGCTGAGCCAAGGATCAGGCGGCGGCTTCGTCTTCTTCTGAGAGCTGACGCCGCCAAAGCTGGGCATAGCGGCCATCGCGATCCAGAAGGTCGGCATGGCTGCCCTGTTCAACGATCACACCTTTTTCCAGAACTATGATCTGATCCGCCTCGGAGATGGTTGAGAGACGGTGCGCGATGGTGATCACGGTGCGCCCCTGTCCAGCCCGCGCGAGCGCGTCTTTGATACCTTGCTCAGTCTCGGTGTCCAGCGCTGAGGTGGCCTCGTCCAAGAGCAGCAGTGGTGGGTTTTTGAGCAAAGTACGGGCGATGCCAACACGTTGCTTTTCGCCACCTGAGAGCTTGAGGCCGCGTTCGCCCACCATCGTGTCATAGCCTTCGGGCAGGGACATGATGAAATCGTGTATCTGAGCGGCCTGCGCGGCGCCGGTGATATCGGAATGGGACGCGCCGTCGCGGCCATAGGCGATATTGTAGCGGATCGTGTCATTGAAGAGCACGGTATCCTGTGGAACGACTCCGATGGCGTCGTGCAGGCTTTCTTGAGTGATGTCGCGCACGTCCTGGCCGTCGATGCGCAAGGCACCGTCATTCACGTCATAGAACCGGAACAAGAGCCGACCGATGGTGGATTTCCCAGACCCGGACGCGCCGACAATGGCGACCGTTTGTCCCCCCGACACGGCGAGCGAGACACCTTGCAGGATGGGGCGTTCGGTTTCGTAGCCAAAGAACACGTTGTCGAGTTCGATTTTACCGTCTGAGACGGTTAGCGGTTTGGCGTTGGCCTTGTCGGAAACTTCGGCGGGTTGTTCAAGCAGGTCGAACATTTCGCCCATGTCCACAAGGCTTTGACGGATTTCGCGGTAGACCGTACCGAGGAAGTTAAGCGGCATGGTGATCTGGATCATGTAGGCGTTGACCATGACAAAATCGCCCACGGTCAGAGTGCCGTTCTGCACCCCAAGTGCGGCGAGCACCATCACACCTACAAGGCCGGACGTTATCAGGAAAGACTGGCCAAAATTGAGGAACGCCAGCGAATAAGCGGTTTTGAGCGCGGCGCGTTCATAGCCTTTCATCGCGGCATCATAACGGGCGGCTTCGCGTTTTTCGGCGCCGAAATACTTGACGGTCTCAAAGTTCAACATACTGTCGATCGCCTTTTGATTGGCGTCGGTATCCTGATCATTCATTTCGCGGCGCAGTTTCACGCGCCATTCGGTGACTTTGAAGGTGAACCAGATATAGATGGCAATCGTGCCGGCGACGACGACCAGATACCAGACGTCAAACAGCCAGAACAGGATGATGGCGATCATCAAGAGTTCGAGCACCAGCGGGCCGATGGAAAACAGCAGGAAGCGCAGAAGGAATTCGACGCCCTTCACCCCGCGCTCGATGATGCGCGACAGGCCACCTGTTTTGCGTGTGATGTGATAGCGCATCGACAGACGGTGAATATGTTCGAATGTCTCCAGCGCCAGAGAGCGCAAGGCGCGTTGGGCGACCTTGGCAAATATTGCATCGCGCAGCTGCTGAAACCCGTTGGTCATCAGGCGGGCCATGCCGTAGGCAACGGTCAGTCCAACCGCGCCCAGAACCAGATCGGGCACACCTTCGCCTGCCAGCGCATCAACGGCGCGTTTGTAGAGCATGGGCGTGAAAACAGCGATCAGTTTGGAGGCAACCAGCGCCACCATAGCCAGCACCACACGGTATTTTACCCAATTCTGACCTTCGGGCCAGAGATAGGGGGCGACGCGACGTATCGTGCGCCAACCAGAGCGTTTTTCGTTGCGTTCAAGCTCTTCTTCGGACGCGGTATACCAACTCGCCATGCTGCCTTCTCGGTTGCTGGCCCGCGTGCGGGCGTGAGTTCACCAGCCCGTGATCTATGCCTCCGGCGCGGCATTCACCACCCCCAAGGCAAAAAAGATCACTCTGGGATCGTAAATACCTGACCGGGATAGATCAGATCGGGGTCGCGTATTTTGTCGCGATTGGCCTCGTAGACGCGCACAAAAAGAGTACCCTCGCCGTAGTTGCGCCGCGCGATAGCCCAGAGGGTAAAGCCCGGTTGGACCGTGACGACGCGCACCGGCGGTTCGCCGGTGGTGTCGGATGCTGCCCCGGAGGCTTCTTGAGCTGCGGCGACGCGGGCGGGTTCTTCGCGTTTGAAGGGGGTTTCCACACGGGATGTGACCTTGCCGTCGGCGTCCACTTCATCGACGCGCAGCGTGTAAACACCGGTATCGACATCCGGCAGCGCGGCGATCCATGCGCCCTCTGACGAGATTCGCGACGAAATCACCAACGTATTGTCAAGATAGACGCGCACAAAGGCATCCGCCCTGCCCCGCCCGGCGATTTCAACGTCGCCTGTTTCTGAATAGCTGATCGAGTCGATAGCGATAGCAGAGAGCACTTCGGGCGCGGTGTCTGCCGGTGCAGCTGGTTGCACAACACGCACGCCATCTGCGTCAGAGACCAGAACGGCGGGTGCCTTGGGTTCGGGTTCTGCAGCTGGAGCGGGTGCAGCGGCGGGTTCAGGCTTGGGCGCGGGTGCTGGTTCAGGCGTAGGCTCTGGATCGGGCGTAGGCTCTGGATCGGGCGTTGCCTCGGCCACTTGCGCGGGCGTCTGAGCGGCAGGCTGTGGAGTGGGCTCTTTTGTGGGCAGTGGTGCGGGTTGTTGCGGCGCCGGTGCTGCTTTGGCTGTTTCTACCGGTTCTGCTGTTTCGGGCTGCTTCGGAGCTGGCTGAATTGGCGCAGGCTGTGTCGTTTCGGAGGTTTCAACCTCCTCTTGCGCGGGTGCCGGTGTTTCAGGTTGTGAATTGATGGCGGGATCAGAAGCGGCGGCTTCTGTCTGGTTTTGGGCAAGCTCTGTGACCTTTTCAGACTCTTGCTCCGGCACCGCTTCTGAGGAGGGGTCTGGCTGCTCTGCGATGACAACCGAGGCGCTGGTTTCTGGCCTGACCTCAGGTGCGATCGCTGGCGTGGGCGGCGTTTCCTGATCAGCAACCGGGGCTGGATCAGGCGTTTCGGCCTCGGCCAATTCGGTGGGCGCTGGTTGCGGCGCTGTTTCGGGTGCGGGTTCGGCAGCGGCGGGCTCGCTTGCGCCTGTCTCGCTTGCGCCTGTCTCGCTTGTGCCTGTGTCGCTTGTGCCTGTGTCGCTTGTGGTTGTGTCAGGTTCAACTGGGTCCGGTTTCACGGCTGGCGTTTCTTCGACAGCCGGGTCAGCTTTGGCGATAACAACCGGAGCAGGCTCGGGTGCAATTACAGGTGCTATGATAAAGGTGGCATCTGAGAACAGATCACCGCTGTCCTGACGGTGGACCAGCGAGAGCACGCGGGGTTGCGTGCTGGGTTCGATCACAAGGATCGCGGCGAATTTGCCACTTGCATCAGCATCTGACTGAGCGATTTCGGCACTGTCCAGAAGGATGCCAACACGGGCGTTTGACGCGGCTGTGCCAGCGACCACGGTGTTGCCCTCTGCATCGATGCGCACCACGTCAAAGGCAGGTAGGATTGGCGCGGGTGCAGGTTCCGGCGCAGGCTCCGGGTCGGATGGGGTTTCTGTAACCTCGGGCACGGGCGCGGGTTCAGTTGTTTCGGGTGCCGTGTCGGAGGGGGTGCCCTCCTCCGCCCTGTCGGGCGTCTTCGGTGCGGGTGCGGTTGTCGCAGGTGTTTCGGGGGCTTTGACCACCTCTGTGGGCTCGAATACGCCACCTGCCCACATAGCGACCACGGTCGCAATGCCAGCAGCGGCCACGCCGCCCACAAGAACAGCGTTTCCGCCGAGAATAGATGCAGATTTGCTCATCGCCGATCATCCCCCAGAATACGGCTATCGTCAGTTGCCGGACCTTATCAACGCGGTTAACAATGGTCAAAAGAGCATTGAACCTATTGGGGAATTTCATGACAGAGCGGTCAATCTGTGTCTTTTGCGGCTCACGTACGGGTCAGGACCCGTCTTATTTGGCAATCGCCCAGAGTTTGGGGGCAATGATTGCACAGCGCGGCTGGCGGCTGGTTTATGGTGCGGGGGACATCGGCTTGATGGGTGCCGTTGCCAATGCCTGTCAGGATGCGGGTGGCAACACGTTTGGGGTGATCCCGACCCATCTGTTGGAGATGGAAGTGGGCAAGGTGGACCTGGGGCGCTTTATCGTGACCGAGAACATGCATGAGCGTAAAAAAGTCATGTTTATGAATTGCGAAGCCATTGTAGTGCTGCCCGGCGGCGCAGGGTCGCTGGATGAGTTTTTTGAGGTGCTGACATGGCGTCAGCTGGGTCTGCATGACAAACCGATCCTGTTGATGAACACCAAAGGATACTGGCAGCCGCTGGTGGATCTGGTGGATCACGTGATTGATCAGGGGTTTGCGGATGCGTCCTTGCGTGATTTCATTCACGTGGTCGATGATTTGCCCGGTGCAGAAGCAGTGCTGGATGCGGCCTTTTCCTGACGCCACAGGGCGATGGAATAAACCGCCAGCGCGATCCAGATCAGCGGAAAGGCGACCATGTGCACGGGCAAGAGCGGCTCGGACAGGATCAGCACGGCGCAGAGGAATTGCAGTGACGGGTTGGTGTATTGCAGCAACCCAACGGTTGAGAGTGGCAGGTGACGCGTGGCACGGCTGAACAGGATCAGTGGCGTGGCGGTCAGCAGGCCCGAGCAGATCAGCAGCAGGCTGTCTTGGAGGTTGGTCGCGAAATACCCCTGCCCCGAACCGTGTATCTGCCAAAGAACGATCAGCGCGACCGGGCTTAGCATCAACACCTCGGCGGTGACAGAAATGACGGGCCCAAGCGGCAGGGTTTTCTTGATCAGCCCATAAGCGCTGAACGTGCCAGCCAGCGACACCGCGATCCAAGGCGGCACACCCAACCCGACAAAGAGCGTCAGCACTGCTATGGCGGCCAAAACCACCGAAAACCATTGCGCAGGCGACTGACGCTCGCCCAGCACCATGCGTCCCAAAAGGACCGTGGCCAGCGGAAAGAGAAAATACCCCATGCTGGCATCAATGGCGCGCTCCTGCCCGATGGACCAGATGAACACGAACCAGTTGAAGGACACGAGCAGCGCGGCCAAAAGCACCCTAAGCGCCTGTCGTTGCGGACGCAAAACGCCGGTTAGTTCTGATAGGCGAGATTGTATTGCAATCAGGAGCGTAAACAGCACCGCCGACCAGAGTGTGCGATGGGCGAGCACCTCGATCGGGGGGATATGGGCAAGCAGACGGTAGAACAGCGGCGACAGGCCCCAGATCACACATGCGCCCAGAATGGCGAGTATCGCGCGCTGTGTCTCGCCCATTTTGGGTGCCTTTCGCGTTGCAAGGCGCAAGTGTTGGCGCGCAGTGGCCCGTTTGGCAAGCGAAGTTTCAGGTGTGTTCGGCAGAGAGCTCGATCAAGGTGATTTCCGGCACGACGCCAAAGCGCATAGGTGCGATGAGCACCAGCCATACAGGCGCACTTCTGTGCCCTGAATATACCCACACAGAATAAGTCATGTGATCCGGAACATGTTTAGATGATGGGCATCCGTCCGCATTTCTAGACGAACAGATCATCCCACCAATCATTGTTACGCAGAATAGAAAATGCGCCCTGAGGTGCCGTGAGTTGGGGCGGGATCTGGGCGACATCTTTGAATTCCACCGGGTGGGTGATGAAACAATGCCCGGCGACGTAATCGCCGAGCAGGACAATCAGGTCAGCGCCTAGCGCGTTGGTGCGTTTAACGACCTGTTCGACCCTTCGCAGGCCGACATATGGGTCGCCCACATGCAGCTCGGAAATCACCGCAATTTGCAGTGGCGCTGCGGTCCAGTTGTGCGGACTGACACGTCAACGCCGTACGCGCAGGCGCAGTGCCGGTTCAATGAAGAACGCATAGAGCCCGGCCAACAGGCCAGTCAGAACGAGACCGACAATCCCCCTGAGAAACGCACGCAGAGTTTGCATAAATTTCCCGTGGGTTTGGGCCTTTAGGTGGTTGCAGGCACAGTATCAGCGTTGTCTTTGGCCTTGTCCACTTTGTGTTGGTCCTCGGTGCGCCCCGCGCGCCAATAGCTGGAGAGGTAAAACTCATTGCGGCCGATCTGGCGGTCGGTGCGATAATAGCTGCGCAAGGCGCGCATGGTGTCAAATTCACAGGCGGTCCAGACAAAAGGGCGCCCTGCGCGCCAAGCAAGCGCGCGGATTTGCGAAAGCAGCTTGTCTTTGTCCGTTTCGGGATGCGGGTTGATCACCCAGTGCAAGGCCACGCCATCAGGCAGGTCAAACGGTTGTTTGTCAGCCTCTGACGTGATCTCGACCACCACGTAACCGATGGCGTCGCGCGGCAGTTGTTCGACATTGCAGGCCAGCGCAGGCAGCCCTGTCATATCGGCGGCGAGCAGGATCCAATCGGCGGTGGAGTCGACCATCTTGACGGATCCGGGGCCGCCAAGGGCGATCTGGTCGCCGGGGGCCACTGTCAAAGCCCAATCCGTAGCAAGGCCGCCCGCGTCGCCATGCAAGGCAAAATCAACGGTGATTTCACAAGACGCCGGATCATGGGCGCGCACGGAATAGGTGCGCATGGCCGGGTCATCGGGTGTGGCATGGGGGGCATCAGGAAAGGCCAGTTTGATATAACCCCCTTCCCGCCCCGTCGGGAAATCGGCAAAATCCGCGCCCCCCAGCACGATACGGCGCATGTTGGGTGTGATGTTGCGGACACTGCGGACCGTGGCAAGGCGGAGTTTTCTGCGTGCGGGCATGGGCGGACCTTAACCTGTTAATGGGTGTCACGGTGTCATATTGGTTGTTGAGTAAATTAATCAAGTATTATTTTGCCGCTGAAAAAAGAAAAAGCCTGCGAGAGCGTGTCTCGCAGGCTTTCCGATCTGTGGCGATGAGCCGGACTTACATGCGCGAAGCAACGTTTTCCCAGTTCACCAGATTGTCGAGGAAGTTCGACAGGTAGGCAGGGCGTTTATTGCGGAAGTCGATGTAGTAGGAGTGTTCCCACACATCACAGCCCAACAATGCGGTCTGGTTAAAGCACAGTGGGTTCACGCCGTTTTCGGTTTTGGTTACAGCCAGCGAGCCGTCTGCATTTTTGACCAGCCACGCCCAACCGGAGCCGAACTGACCTGCACCTGCGGCGGAGAACTGCGATTTGAATTCGTCAACCGAACCAAAGCTCTCGACCAGAGCCTTTTCCAGATCACCCGGCATTGCGTTTGCGCCCGGGCCCATCATTTCCCAGAACTGATTGTGGTTCCACAGCTGGCTGATGTTGTTGAAGATGCCGTTCTGGGCAACCGCGTTGGCGTCATAGGTGCCGACGATGATCTCTTCGAGCGACTTGCCGTCCCATTCGGTGCCCGCAATCGCCGCGTTGCCGTTGGTGACATAGGCGTTGTGGTGCAGGTCGTGGTGGTATTCCAGTGTCTCTGCGCTCATGCCTTTGGAAGCAAGGGCGTCGTGGGCATAGGGAAGATCAGGAAGTTGAAAAGCCATTGTGGAAATCCTCTCGTGGTCCGGGCGTTTGTTCTGTGGTGACAGATGTGGGCGTTTGGGGTGCAAGGTCAAGGCAAAAGCGGTGGAAAAAGCGCAATGCGACGCGCTACAGTGGCGTTTGGCTGAGGGTCATATGAAAAAAGGCGGCGCAGACTACAGCTGCGCCACCAGAGACAGATCAACCCATTTCTTGGGACAAGCCCGTTAAGTCACGTCAGCTGGCCTGCAATGCGCAAGATCCAGTGCCGTTGTCCGTGTTGCTCGCATTTGAAATATTAATCGTAATCGAGGCTTTGTTCCGGCGTTTATCAAATACCAGCGAAAAATCTGTATCTGACGTGTGACCACGGGCGTATTTCATATCATCGATGCGCCAGCGCACGCGCATACGTTTGGCGTCTTCTTTGAAGAACTTCGCCGTCTTGGGGGCTTGCTTCATGTACAAAAGAAACGGATCAACAACGAGCGCTGTTCCATCTTTTTGAATATCGATCATGACTTGATCCGGGATAACACCACGAGCCGCATATTCACGAAACTCTCAAAGGTAACGCTGTGCGTTTGCTGTTCCAGTAGTCGCGAGCCCGACCAATAGCGCCAAAGTAAGTGTTTTAGTATTCACGCGAAAGAATCTCCTATTTCATAATATTACGAATAGGAGATTCGATACCCGAGTTAAAGAAATCATAATCAACTTTGGAGGGCATAGCCTCCTCAGATATACCCTACCTCGCCGCCTGTTTCCGCAGACACGCGGAAAAGATCAAACACGTATTGCGCGACAGAGCGAAAACAGACGATTTCAAGGCTTTCATCCGTATTCATCCAAAACGCGCCTGCGACCTGTGCCAGGCGGGTTCGGCGGAAATCGCCCGTACCAAAGGCATCTTTGGACAGGTCAACCGGTGCCAGCTTGGCCAGCACCTCGCGCGCGCCATCGCCCGATATGCGAAACACGGCGCGGGCGTCGGACACGTTCACGACCAACACGTGCTGATCAGCCAGCGCGGTGTTGAGCGCCGCACAGGTGGCGTTGGCGTCCTCATAGGCGACGACAACCAGCAATTCGTCTGGCGACATCCACGCTACATGGCCTTTGGTCCCAAAGGAAACCTTGTTCACCGCTGGCATCTCTGCACCCAGTTCGGTGCTAATCGCCTTGACCATCGCAGCAGAGGCCAAATCGCCGCGCACGGTGATCATGCCGCACAGGCTGGCCTCCTCGATCTGGGCAAACCCGGTGAAACGGGCGCCATTCAGGGCGCTGACAGCATCAGACATTCTGTTTCTCCCCTTCCTTGTCATAGAAGACAGGGTCTACGATTTTGGCGGCCACGGTGGTGCCGTCGACCTTGTTGAACTCGACCACCTCGCCCGTACGATCGGGGCCGTTGAGCACGAGGCCCATGGCAATGCCGCGATCCAGAGTTGGCGAATAATAGGTCGACGTCACGCGCCCTTGGGTATTGCGCTGGCCATTGGCGTTAATGCCTTCGGCAATGCAATACGATCCATCGGGGATAACAGATTTGTCCTCGGTCAAGAGTCCAACCAGTTTCCAGCGGCTTGGATCGGTCATATGCGAACGCTGTTGCGCGCGTTTTCCAAGGAAATCCTCTTTCTTTTTCGAAATGGCCCAATTGAGGCCGAGATCCTGAGGTATGATTGTGCCGTCGGTTTCGTCGCCAATCATGATAAAGCCCTTTTCTGCACGCATCACGTGCAGCGCCTCGGTGCCGTATGGCATGATGTTGAACTCTGCCCCTGCCCGCATCAGCGCATCCCAGAAGGCGCGGCCCTGACTGGCTGGAACAGCGATTTCATAGGACAATTCACCGGAGAAAGAGATGCGGTAGGCGCGTGCGTCAAAGTCGCCGATCTTGCCGTCTTTCCACTCCATAAAGGCCAGCCCCTCTTTGGAGACATCCATGTCGCCGCCGAGTTTTTCGATCACTTTACGCGCATTGGGGCCGACCACGGCGATCTGGGCGAATTGCTCGGTCACGTTGGCGGTGTAGACTTTCCAGTCCCACCATTCGCATTGCAACCAGTCCTCCATCCAGCCGTGAATACGGTCCGCACCGCCGGTGGTCGTGTGGCACAGGAACGTGTCTTCGTCGATGCGGGCAACCACGCCGTCATCCGAGAGGAAGCCGTTTTCAGAGCACATCAGGCCATATCGGCATTTGCCCACTTTCAAGGTGCTCATCATGTTGGTGTAGAGCATGTCCAGGAACTTGCCCGCATCCGGGCCCTTGACGATGATCTTGCCCAAGGTTGATGCATCAAGCAGGCCGACGGACTGGCGGGTTTGGTTTATCTCGCGTTTGACGGCATCGCTGTGGCTTTCGCCATTGCGTGGGAAGCAGTACGGGCGACGCCAGTGGCCGACAGGTTCGAAATAGGCGTTCTGGTCTTCGTGATACTGGTGGATGGTGGTGCGGCGCAGCGGTTGGAACACGGCGTCGCGCGCCTCGCCCCCGATGGAGCCCATCGAGATCGGCGTGTATGGCGGACGGAAGGTGGTGGTGCCAACAGCCGGGATTGGCGCGTTCAACTGACCGGCCAAAGTGGCCAGACCGTTGATATTGCTAAGCTTCCCCTGATCCGTGGCCATGCCAAGCGTGGTGTACCGCTTGGTATGTTCGACCGATTCATACCCCTCTTGCGCGGCCAGTCGCACGTCGGAGACCTTGACGTCGTTCTGATAATCGAGCCACGCCTTCATGCGCAGATCCGGGCCAGCGCCCTGAGGCATGAGCCAAACCGGTTGCATGGGGGATTCGTCCATGGCTTCGCCCTTGGGGCCAGCTTTGCGGGTGGCGGTAAAGCCAGCGGCCTTGGCGGCGGCTTTGCCTGCGTTATGGGCGTCAGAGGCCACATTCAACAGGTCGAGCGGACCGTTTGCCGCGCCTGCGGTAACGACAAAGCCGATCCCGTCCTGATTGGTGGGCGGGCGCGATGCGTCGGGGCGGAAGTGTGACTGTTCGTCGTCCCAGATCAGCTTGCCGCCGCAATGGGACCAGAGGTGCACCACCGGAGACCAGCCGCCGGACATCGCCACGGCGTCGCATTTGATTTCCTCAATCGCGCCGCCTTCACCCGCCTGCACACAGATGCCAACGCCGGTCACACGCTTGGTGCCTTTGACCTTGGCGATGCCTTTGCCGTTTTCAATGCGGATGCCCAGCTCGCGCGCCTCGGTCGCGAGTGCGCCGCCGCCCATGGGGCGCGCATCGATAATGGCGGGGATGTCGAGACCGGCTTTCTTGAGTGTGATTGCGGTACGATAGGCGTCGTCATTATTGGTGACAACCACGGTGCGGTCGCCGACCGAAACGCCAAAATCCGCCACGTAATCGCGCACAGCGCTGGCCAGCATGACGCCGGGTATGTCGTTGCCTGCAAAAGAGAGCGGACGTTCGATGGCCCCGGTTGCAGTTATGATCTGCTTGGCACGGATGCGCCAAAGGCGATGACGCGGCCCCTGGGCGGTGGGCGCGTGATCGGTGACACGTTCATAGCCCAGCACATAGCCGTGATCATAGACCCCTGCCCCCATGGTGCGGGTGCGCAGTGTGACGTTGTCCATACCTTCAAGCTCGGCCACGAGATCCGCGATGTGTTCGGAAACGGGTTTGTCATTGATCTGCCCGCCATCGACCGGTGCACGACCGCCCCAATGGGCGGTCTGTTCCATGACAAGTACTTTGGCCCCTGAAAGAGCCGCAGCGCGCGCCGCTTGGAGCCCGGCGATACCGCCGCCCACGACGACCACGTCAACAAAGGCGTAGAAGTGTTCGTATGTATCGGCGTCGCGATCCTTGGGCGCTTTGCCAAGACCTGCGGAGTGGCGCACAATGGGTTCAAAGAGATGCTTCCACGCGGCACGGGGCGCCATGAAGGTCTTGTAATAGAACCCGGCAGGCAAGAACCGCGCGGCATAGTTGTTGAGCACGCCGATATCGTATTCCAGCGACGGCCAGTGGTTTTGCGACGTGCAGGTCAGCCCGTCAAACAGCTCGGTCGTGGTGGCGCGCTGGTTGGGTTCAAACTTGCCGCCCTCGCCCATGTTCACAAGCGCGTTCGGCTCTTCTGCACCTGAAGCGACAATGCCGCGTGGACGGTGGTATTTGAACGACCGGCCTACCATCATCTGGTCATTGGCCAGAAGCGCCGAGGCAAGCGTGTCGCCCTCGTAACCTGTCATCTGTTTGCCGTTGAAGGTGAATTTCAGCTGTTTGCCCTTGTTCAGCAAACGGCCTCCGGTGGCGAGACGCGTGCTCATGAAAAGTCCCTCCAGGACCAGCCGGGGTATTTGGCGGAGATTTTGTCTTTGATGTCTTGCGGGGGTTCATAGGTTTGGGCCGGATAGGTGCCAAACACCTCGAGCGTGGTGGTGGAACGGGCGGCGTGGAAGAATTTGCCGCAGCCGTTGACATGGCGCCAACGCTCAAAATGCACGCCCTTGGGGTTTTCGCGCATGAAGAGGTAGGTTTCGAAGTCGTCATCCGAAGAGCCGGGGCCAAAGCGTTTCAGATGCGCTTCGCCTTCGGCGTGCAATTCGGTTTCTTCGGCGTGGACGCCGCAATAGGGGCATTGAAGGGTTAGCATGGCTGACCTCCGAACGGTGAGGTTACAGTTTTTATTGAGACATTTCGTAGGCTGGAGATTACCAGAAAAATCAGGGATCTAGCACATGTACTGGCACCCAAGCGATGACCAATTAGAAGCCCGTTTGCAAGAGATTGCAGACGATCCGATGAATGGTGATTTGCAGATTGAAGCCATGAATGAATTGAAACTTCTGCGAAACGAGTCTTGATGCGTCCCATCAGTGAGCCACCCCCGCTGCAACACTCTCATCAATGAAGCGGCCTTCGATAAACCGTTCCATGCCAAATTCGGCAGAGAGCGGGCCGGGTTCGCCCTTGGCGATCAGCTCAGCTGTGGCCCAGCCGCCGCCGGGGATGGCCTTGAAGCCACCGGTGCCCCAGCCTGCGTTGATGAAACAGTTGCCCAAAGGCGTTTTGCCAATGACGGGCGAGCGGTCACCGGTCACATCGACGATGCCGCCCCATTGACGAAGCATCTTGAGGCGCGAGACCATGGGGAAGGTTTCGCACAAGGCGCGAACGGTTTCCTCGATGTGGTGGAAACTGCCGCGCTGGGTGTAGTTGTTGAACCCGTCGGTGCCGCCACCAATGACCATTTCGCCTTTGTCCGACTGAGACATATAGCCATGCACAGTGTTGGCCATCACGACAATGTCCATGCAGGGTTTGATCGGCTCTGAGACGAGTGCCTGCAGCGCCACGGATTCCATCGGCAGACGGAAGCCCGCCATATTGGCCAGTTCGCCCGAGTTACCAGCCACAACGAGGCCAAGCTTGTCACAGTCAATCGGACCTTTGGTGGTGTCCACACCAGTGACCTTGCCACCCGCCTGACGCACGCCGGTGACTTCGCATTTTTGGATGATGTCCATACCCATGTCAGAGCACGCACGCGCATAGCCCCAAGCCACTGCATCGTGACGGCCCGTGCCGCCGCGTTCCTGCCAGAGACCGCCCAGCACCGGATAGCGGGGGCCATCTATATTGATGATCGGCACCAATTCCTTGACCCGCTCGGGGCCAATGAATTCGGTCTGCACGCCCTGAAGCGCGTTGGCATGGGCGGTGCGTTGATAGCCACGAATTTCGGATTCAGTCTGGGCCAACATCAGCACGCCACGTGGGCTGAACATCACGTTGTAGTTCAAATCCTGAGACATCGTCTCGTAGAGCGAACGCGCCTTTTCATAAAGCGCGGCAGATGGATCCTGAAGGTAGTTGGAGCGGATGATGGTGGTGTTACGCCCTGTGTTGCCGCCACCCAGCCAGCCCTTTTCGATGATCGCAACATTGGTGATGCCGAAGTTCTTGCCCAGATAATAGGCCGTCGCCAAACCATGCCCCCCGGCCCCGACGATGATCACATCGTATTTCTTTTTTGGCTCGGGCGAGCGCCACGCGCGTTCCCAGCCGGTGTGGAACCGGAAGGCTTCGCGGGCGATTGCAAATGCAGAATAGCGTCTCATGGGCATGTCTCACGGGCGTTAATTCGGGGTCAGTGATTCCGAAGATGAAATCTGATGACACTGTAATGGCCGGTTGCCTTCTGTTGTACCCGGTTCAAACCGCCGGTTTCCTGCCGAGTTGCGACATGTGGGCCGATCACGGGGTTTTGCCCTTTTGCCGGGACGTTCGGAGATATAGATGAGAGGGGAAGCTTTGGAGGCACCATGATTTTCTGGATTATTGCGGGCGCGCTGGCGTTGGTCACGACCGGAACCATTGCACTTTCGGTGCGGCGCAGCCGAGACGCCGGGGAACACCCGGCGGAATATGATCTGAGGGTGTATCGCGATCAGCTGAAAGAAGTTGAGAAGGATTTGGCGCGCGGCGTGATTGACGGAGCAGATGCTGAACGGATCCGGGCCGAAGTGTCGCGCCGAATTCTGGCGGCAGATGCACAGTTGCAGGCCGAGAAATCAGGTGAGCGGGCTGGCAAACATGCAACCGCTCCTTTGGTGATCAGCCTGGGTGTTGTGCTGGTCGGGGCGAGCCTGTTGGCCTATTGGCAACTGGGCACGCCGGGCTATGGCGATCAGCCGCTGGAGCTGCGCATGGCAGAGGCCAGCGAGCGTATGGCCAGCCGGATCAGTCAGGCCGAGGCCGAAGCGCGTGTTCCACCCACGCCCAGCCCCGAACCGGAGGCACAGTTTGCCGCGTTGATGGAACGTCTGCGCGCCGCTGTCGCGGAAAATCCGGATGATTTGCAAGGGCAAGAATTGTTGGCACGCAACGAGGCGTCGCTGAACAACCTCAAGGCAGCTTATGAAGCGCAGCGCAATGTAATCCGACTAAAAGGAGATCAAGCTTCTTCGAGTGATTACAGTATCCTAGCGAATATGATGATCGCGGCCACAGAAGGCTATATTTCGCCCGAAGCAGAAGCGTCGCTGCGCAGATCGCTGGAGATTAACCCCGGAAATAATTTGGCCAAGTATTACTGGGGGTTGATGTTTTTGCAAAATGACCGCCCTGATTTGACGTTTCGCCTATGGGATCAGGTACTATTGCAAAGCCCACCCGATGCGCCTTGGGTTCCGGCCATTCGCGCGCGCATCACCGATTTGGCATGGTATGCGGGTGTTGAATACACCTTGCCTGCGCCGCCGCATTCAGATGGCCTCAGCGGCCCGACGGCAGAAGACATCGAGGCGGTGCGTGACATGACGGATGCAGATCGCGCCGATATGATCCGCGGCATGGTGTCAAACCTGTCTGAACGGCTGGCAACCGAAGGAGGTACGCCGCAGGAATGGGCACGGTTGATTGGCGCCTATGGCGTGCTTGAAGAAACCGGCCGTGCGCAGGCGATATTTGAAGAGGCACAAGAGGTGTTTGGCACGGATCCGCAGGCGATGCAGATCATTCGCGAAGGCGCGCGCCGGGCGGGGATTGTAAACTGATGGCCGAGATATTTGAAGAGATCGAAACCTTTGCAAGCGCCCTACCCCGAATGCAGGCACTTATGGGGTTAGACCTTGGGACCAAGACCATTGGGGTTGCTGTGTCAGACGGGCTTTTGTCAGTGGCGACGCCGCTGGAGACGGTCAAACGCAAGAAATTTGGCGTTGACGCCGCCCGCCTGTGCGAGATCGTCAAGGACCGCGCGATTGGCGGGATCATCCTTGGCCTACCGCGCAACATGGACGGAAGCGAAGGGCCAAGGTGCCAATCCACTCGCGCTTTTGCCCGCAATCTGGCCCCGCTGGTGACCTGCCCCATCGGGTTTTGGGACGAGCGATTGTCGACAGTTGCGGCAGAAAGAGCGCTGCTAGAGGCGGATACGACACGAAAACGTCGCGCAGAGGTTATCGACCATGTCGCGGCTTCCTATATCCTGCAGGGAGTGCTGGACCGGCTGGGGCATTTGCGCAATGCCGGATAAGCGCCAAAACGGGATGAACGAGGACGCGATGAGCAAAGACACCGTGTGGACACGCAACGAGGTTGAGAGCCCCTGTATTCAGATTTGCGTGGTGCATCCCCAAGAGCGGATCTGTACTGGCTGTCTGCGCTCGATTGACGAGATCACACGGTGGTCCAAAATGGACCCCGAAGAACGCAGCACCATTATGGCAGAACTGCCAGAACGCGCGCCGCGCCTGAAAAAGCGCCGTGGTGGGCGCGCCGCGCGTATGACGCGCTGAGTCGAGCCTTCACAGCGACTGACTTATTGTAGCCTGCAATTATTGGATTGGTTTGGCAGGCATTCTTGGCAGCGTTTTCTTTTTGGCAGGAATATCGCCTTGCCACGCGCCATCCCATGTTACACCGCATGATCTGAAGGCCAATATTAGCCCTCGCGAAACGAATGTGCGGCCAGTGGGGCGCGCACCGTCGTCAGGGTTGAAGGTTTCGTATCCGACGATTCCGTCCGGAGTGACCTCTAGCAGAACAGCTCATGTTGGATGCCAACCTATAGTTCCATGCAGAATTGAAAAATCGCCCGCCAGATCATGTGCGAGCGCGTAATCAAAACTTGCAAGTTTTTTCTGATACTTCGTAAATTCGACGTCGGCACATCACCACAAAGCGTCGGGAACACCGGTATCACGCGCCTGAACAGGTAAGGCGCACAATATGGTTCACAACAGCGCTATGGTCTGGCTCGAAAAAATACCTGTCATGCGCCCTTCCCTCATGTATACGAAGTGCCACCTTTACGGCGGCACCCCTAAAACATCATGGGCGTTGTTGCTTTTTCAAGGCGCACCGCTTGGAAAGCGCGTTCACGCTTCGGAGCGCCTTGAAAAGTGCAGACGCACTAAACGTCTTTGTGACGTGCGTTAAGCAATTGTAGTTGTTGGATGGCGACCGACCCACGAAGTGCGAGCAAAACCGCGATCAGGGAAAACACAAATAACAAGTCCATCGATATTATCCTCGGGTCACACTCAGGCCGTTTGCGCCGTAGATTGATCAGTGGTGGTGTTGCCAGCCGCCGCCGTGGTGGCTGCGGTTTCGACGACCTGTATGTCTTCGGCCGTTAGTTCAGGTAAAGCGTCGTCGACAGCCGCGACGATTGCGCCGTCGTACCAAACCCAAGCATCCGTTTCAGTGTCGGGCACGCCTGTCACTTCGACCTCCCCGGTGTCGCCTTCGGGGACAAAAATCACGATTTGATCATCTTCTCCGTCATAATCCGTAATTGTCGGTAGAGTACTAAAAACTGTGCGCTCGGCGACGGCAAAGATGTCTTCGCCTTCGCCACCGGTGCCAACGTCGTTCTCTGTCAGCCAGATCTGGTCATTTCCGGCCCCACCCAAAAGCGTGTCAGACCCCAATGTGTCGCCACCGGCAGTGCCTTCGGCCCCGCCATAGAGGACATCGTTGCCAGCTCCGCCTAGCATCAGGTCATCACCAATCTGACCAATCAGGGTATCGTCACCCTCGCCGCCATCGAGCGTATCGTTGCCCTCGCCCCCGTCCAGCGTATCGGCGCCGTCTCCGCCTCTGAGACCGTCATTGTCGGCGCTACCCGATACAGTATCATCACCCGGTCCACCACGAAGATCATCCGGACCATTACCGCCATCCACCAGATCGTTGCCCGAGCGCCCCTCGACCAGATCGGCGCCATTTCCGCCTGACAGGCTGTCGTCACCTGAACCGCCGCTGATAGAGTCATTACCGGGCAGCCCGTTGATCGTATCGTTGCCTTCGGTGCCAATAAGCTCGTCAGGTCCGTCTGTCGGCATCAGCTCTTCATCAACGGTCAGATCATCAACGGTCAGATCCTCATCACTCGTTGGTTCTTCGTTTTGAGTGTCGTCATCGTCGTCATCAATCCAGTGCACCACGGCACCAATCAAAAGGGCAGATCCGAGTATCGTCAGTATTGTTAACATTTTGAAAAATCCGGCAGCAGAAAAAGCAGGCCCAAAAGTTAACACATTTGGTACCAAATTGAGGCAAAATATTGATTTTGTTAAACTTTAGGAACCAATTTGGTTGTTTCAGCGCGATTGTTTCCCCGCTTACAACAATAGAGCGTTCGTTACGCGGACAAAAGCCAGTGCACTACCCCCTTGGGCGTGTCCGGACGAAAAAATGCAACCATACGATCTTGTTGCTGGTCACCTGATACTGCACCCCATGGGGCAACGCCGTGCAATGCCAGACGGTGCACCAAGTACCCTTCGCCCGGCGCGGCGAGCACCGGCACCCGAGGACAGGTCTCAAACACAATACGGCGGGCGGCCTGATAGGCGGCTGTGATGTCGACCCGCCCCCAATCGGTGCGCGGCACCGGGGCCAGCGCTGTTTTTAACGCATCGCGGATTATGTGGTGGCTGCCCTCCCAGACCACCATCGGCGATTGCTCTGGGGTGTTCTGGGTCAGTGGTAACCCCAGAATCCATTCATGGCATTCGTCGATGCGACGTTCCCTGTTCGGGCCAAAGGGTTTGAGGCCATCAACATGCGCGGCATCCCGGTTCAGACGATAGCGAAACGCGCCTTGGCCCTCGCCACGGCGCGGGCGCGGATAGCCCGGGCGCATGACAGACAGCTGAGCGCGGTGCAACGGCAACACCTCGCCAAACAATTCCATAATCACTGCGCGCGCGCGCGCGTGAAGCGGCGGCCCGCCGGGCAAGACGCCGTGGTCATCGTTACGCAAAGCGTCGACACCTATGAACCATGTGTCTTCGCAGTCCCACCATTGCGCCAGAGCGGGATCACGCATTGCCTGATCCGCCTGCGAATGCGCATGGCGCGCCCAGTCGAGACCTGTTTGATCAAACCCAATGGGCATCCAGCCACGTTCAAAAAACTGCGCGCTCATGTAGTATGCCTTGTTTCAAGATTGATCAGGCCGCTGATTGAACCTGCACCTGCTCCAGCGCCTTTTCAACCACTTCCGGCCCTGCACCGGGACGCGTGGCGTTTTCCGAGATATACCGCCGCCAGCCGCGCGCGCCGGGGCGTCCGGCAAACAGCCCAAGCATATGCCGGGTGATCTGGTTGAGTTTGCCGCCATCAGACAGGTGCGCCTCGATATAAGGCAGCATCGCCAAGGTAACAGAATGGGCATCACTGACACGTTCCAGACCGTAGATGCGGCGATCCGCATCCAACAGAATATCGGCGGGCGTGTGATATGCGCTGCGCCCGATCATGACGCCGTCAAGCCCCTGATCAAGGTGCAACATCGCCTCGTCCAGCGTGGTGATGCCGCCATTGATCGAAATGTGCATATCGGAAAATGCCGATTTCATCGCGTGTACCAACGGGTAGTCCAACGGCGGAATGTCGCGGTTTTCCTTGGGGCTGAGCCCCTGCAACCACGCCTTGCGGGCATGGATGGACACGCGCGTCACCCCGGCGTTCCGTACCTTGGTCAGGAAATCGGGCAAAACATCGCGCGGTTCCTGATCGTCCACACCAATCCGGCATTTCACCGTTACTTCGACAGGCGACGCCGCGATCATGGCGGCCACACATTCGGCAACCAGATCGGAGGATTTCATCAGCACAGCGCCGAAAGTCCCTGATTGAACACGATCAGACGGGCAACCCACATTGAGGTTGATCTCATCATACCCCGCTTGCGCGCCAAGTCGCGTCGCTTCAGCCAGCTCCTTTGGGTCACTACCGCCAAGTTGCAGCGCGACCGGGTGTTCAGCAACGGAATACTTCAGCAGATGCAACGCCCCCCCCCGTACCAATGCCGGCGCTGTGACCATCTCTGTATAGAGAAGCGTTTGCGACGACATTAAACGATGCAGGTACCGGCAATGACGATCAGTCCAATCCATCATGGGTGCCACGCTTAAACGCGCGCTATGTTGGACGTCTGGCATTTTCGGTTTTAGAGATACTTGTGCCACAGTGGTCTGAACTCATCTTAGAGTAAACAAAATCGCTTTGCGCGTTCGGGACATATAGGCGTTTGAGAGCCGCGACACAAACCGTTGCGTATGCGTGCGGTATCTCGGGTTTGGCCCCGACCATCAGATGGCAGTTTTGTGGCGCGGTTCGCGTGGCAACGAAGCCGGTGTTTTGTGACGTTACACTATGTGCTGGAAGACATGCGCCGTGAAGATGAAGGCGCCTTTGTTGAGACAATCAGGCGCGCAAAACTGCGCACCTGATCGCGTTGCACCTAAGTCAGGTGATGGGAGGTGGGCTTACTCAACCGCTGGCACATACTTTCCCAGCCCAACCGCTTCGGCAAACGGAATTGGGTTAAAATACTCGCGGAAAAGGGTGATCTTTCCCTCGTCATCGAAATTGAACACTGTCATGTATTGCTGCAAATAGGGCTTCTCAGCGCCCTTAAAATCGATCATCCCGTCGATTTCCGCCAAAACCACGTTTGCGTCGTTTGTGGGGTAAATCGCCAGAATGTCGAAGCGTACGTGGTTGGTCGCGTCGGGAAAGCCAGCGAACAACTCGTGAATGCCCTCGCGTGTTTCGACACGGTTCATAAAGTTGCTGGGCGCATAAGGCATGTCCTGTACAGCTTCATCAGCCAGAAGCTCCGCAAATGAGGGCACATCCTTGTTTTCAAGGAATTGATAAAAATCTTTAATTGTCTGAATGTTAGCCGCCTGATCTGCTGCTACGGCGCCGCCAGATACAATTGTTGACGCCGCGATGGCTGCCGCTGCGAGTGTTGACCTGTTCATGGTAATCTCCTTGTTAGGTTGCTCGCATTCCCCTAAAGACCGAGCTGCCCTAATTTAAGGGTGGATTTTTCCGCAGTTAATGGGGCAATTTTCCACTGTTAACATGTATGAAATCCAACCTTAAAGGGATCGGAACGATGCGCCTGCCGCTTGTGATGCTTGAAATATTTACTGCCATAGCGGAGCACGGCAGCTTGCGAGGCGCAGCAGAATCTCTGGGCCTGACACCGTCAACTGTTAGCCATCAGTTGAAAAACCTGGAAACTCAGATTGGGACTAAATTGGTCGTGCGCACCTCGCGGTCGCTTAGCCTTACAGAAGCAGGAAAGGCACTGTTTGAGGGGACGGCGCCGGGTTTCTCCCAGATTGCACAGGGATTCGGAAACGCGCGTATGGCCGGTCAACGCCCGCGTGGCCCCCTAAATGTCGCCATGCCCGAACTGGCCTATCATGCAGTTCTGGCCGAAGCTTTGAGGCGGTTCCAGACAGAACACCCCGACATTGAACTTGAATTGTCGATTGGTGACGGGCTTGTCGACATTCTCAAAGACGGGCGCCACGCTGGAATCAGATCGGGTGAAATCATATCGGAAAACATGGTCGCCATCCGATTGACCCCCCCTCTCAGGCTCGCTGTTGCGGGGGCTCCGGGGTATTTTTCAATAAATGGCATACCGCAATCCCCTCAGGATTTGCAAAACCACAATTGCATTCGATACAGGTTTATCAGTTCAGGTCAGTTTGCGCCTTGGGTGTTTTCTGGCGAGGATGCGGATTACACGATTGCCGTGACCGGCAGCACGATCGTGAATTCCCTGCCTGTCGCGGTGAATGCCGCGATTGAGGAGTGTGGGCTGGTGTTTCTGTTGCGTGACTACATCAAAGAAGAAATCGACACAGGCAAATTGCAGGTTGTTCTGGATGACCATGCAACCCATACGGCGGGGTTGTTTTTGTATTTTCCTACGGAATACCGAAACTACAAACCTTTGCGCGCGCTGATCGACTTTCTCTAACAGGCGACCATTAGTTCTTCCGCGTGGAAGCCAGCGGGTTCCAATTTATGACAGCAAAGCAGAAAGCTGATTGCAAGCCCGCATGGCGCGGTCGGTTTTGCCATCCTTGATGAATTCCTGAATACGCTGAAGCGCCTCGCCCGTACTGATCGAGTCAAAGGCGAAGTGCGGGTTGTAGGCATCACGGCGGGCCGAGAAATAATACACCTCATGATCCTGCGCGCCGAAGGAGTATTTATACTCTTCATTGCCATGGCAGAAATCATAGAGCGTGAAGCCATTTTCAATGGCCCACTGGATCGAGAAAAAGTGCAGCGCCGCGCCGATGAACGGGTCTTTGGCGTCTACGTCGCGCCCGGCCACGATAAAGTGCACGCGTCCTCTTTCACGGTCCACAACATGGCCCAGCGCGCCCAATGTTCGATCCCCGAGACACAGCGAAGACAGGAACAGGTTGCCCTGTTTATGGGCTGTCATCAGCACATCGCGGTAGTTGGAAGACACTTTAGTTGCCGTCGCCTCGCCTCGGATTTCGCCCCTTTTACCCATCCAGTTGGTCAATAGGGTATCGATGTCCTGTTCGGCTGTTTCGGGTGTCGACACTGCAAAATGTGTCTCGTTGCTTTCGACGCGCATTCGCATGAACCGGCGCCATTTCTGACGGCGGTTGGCGCTGATCTGTTTGGTCAGAAAGTCCTCAAAATCATCGGGCAACGGCACCTGAGGGCACAACAGGTTATTTATGGTGCCGTCATTGATCATGTAGTCCTTGAACCGACCGGAACAGCCATTTGCATCCAGCGCGTTCAGGAAACGGCGCGCCCGGTTTTCCTGAACCACATAACGCATAGTCAGATAGGTCCAAGGCAATTGCACCAATTTGGCCGCGACCGCATCAATACCCTGCGCCTCAAAACGGGGGTCGCAGAGAAAGCCGGTATACTCGCTCCAGAGCAGGCGACCACCCGCTTCTATTTCCGAGTGAAACTCACCTTTGCTCCGGCTCCAGTGGACACGGTATTTCAGCGGCAACAAACACAGTATGTCCTGTGCGCCCGGTTCCGCGCGGACAACCAGAACGCTCCAACGAAATGCATTGTCGCGAAACGCCTCTGCCATCCAGTCCCAGTTCAGGAACATAGTCCCGTCGGGATCCTTGGACTGAAGCGTCTCCCATGCAGGTTTGAGGGCCTCGAACTCGGCCCAAGTGTCGACCACGTCGACATGCAGGGCACTGCCGGTCACGTTTGATGCATCCAGCTTCATGCGCGCATTCCTTCTGCAACGACACCTGACTGCAAGTATCCTTCCCGCAAAATGTCTTTAAAGAGTGACTCTGCCTCTTCGAAATCACGCGCAATCGGCGCGGTAAGGCTGTTGCGGTCGCCAAAGTGACGCCCAACCCGGCAGATTTGCGCGGCAAATTCGGGATGCACCCCGGCATCGTCATATTTACGAACCTTGGCTTTTGACAGCCAGCCTCGCTTCTTGGCCTCTTTCACGATCAGACCCAGACGCTGGGCACAATGAAACGTGACATAAAGCGAAAGATAGCTGAGGTAGTCATCCAGATCATGTCCACAGGTAGGATCGAAACAATCGATGACGATCCGCTCCATGTCTTCGGGCGTCACACACCATGCCTCGTCACCAATGAGCCAAGCCAGATCTTCGGCGCCATGGCGGGCACCACAATATTCAAAATCAAACCAGCGCAACACTTCATCGCCACCGATTGCGGCATTGCCAGAACGACAGTCCCATTTCACAAATTGCTGTCCGGGATGGTCCAGCGCGGTGCACAATTCATCCACGTCGAGCCCCATGACCCGACCGCTTGAATAATCTTCGAGCATTTGCGGGCCGGTGGCAAAGTTTTCGATCCAGCCGCGGTTCTGCCCAAGGTGAGGCACATTGTTATGCAGATCAGCAGCACGCCCCGCAGATTGAATGCGCAAGATCGACGTTACCGCCTCGGCTGCGAGATCAACGCGCTTTTCAGTTGGCACGGCCGCGATTTCTAGGTTCAGGCGGCGTCCACCGACGTCGGACTGAAACATGACTTCGTCGTGCAAGCCAAGGCATTCAGGTTGCAGGTCGCTGTGCGGCGATAGCTCTCTGAGCACAAACGCCTCAAGGTGGGTACGTCGAAAGTTGGGGCGCAACGTCGCTATGACAACACGATCGGTCAGATGCACACGGAAACTCGCTCGCCCTTCTCCACCGGGCGCTGCAATGCGGACAACCTTTTGTCCAAACACAGTCTCTGCGCTGGCGGCGATACGGTCCATCCGGGCGTTTCTCTTACTATCGGCCATGGCAACCTTTACCTCTCTTACAACGCGGTCCCCGCTCATCACGGGGGTGTCGCGGTACGTGTCGACATTGGTTAGTAAATCGCAATTCGGTCGAGAATGAGGACAAGCTGGGGCAAAGCCGCGCCAATGGCTTGATTCGCAAGTGTGCGTCTTTTTTGTGGCGCTCGATTGGTTCCGATCTCTCTCCAATCATGGTGTGAGAACACAGCACTGTTTCCAGATGCAGCACATTTTTAGCGGCAAGTGTCTAAAAACCAACGAAAATTTGTCATTTTTGGGGCACATCCCTAACGTCGCCGTATTGGGAAGTATGTGTGCACGCGCCACGCCGAGGTGGCCATGCATACCCGTGTGGGTGGGGGCCTCCTCGGGTGATGGTAGAAATGGAGGCATCAGGATGTCTAGGAGTTGGAATTCGAATTGGAATTGGGACAAGGTTGTTTACGAAAGTTCCGATTCTGGTGGCTGGGGCACCAAAGGGTCTGGCACCAAAGGGTCTGGCACTAAAGGATCCGGCACCAAAGGTTCCGGCACTAAAGGTTCCGGCACTAAAGGGTCTGGCACTAAAGGGTCTGGCACTAAAGGTTCGGGTACTAAAGGGTCAGGAACCAAGGGATCGGGCACCAAGGGGACCGGAACCAAAGGGACTGGAACCAAGGGTAGCGGCACCGGCGGGTCGGGGCATGATTGCGCCAGCACCAGCAAGTCTTATCACAATGGCGGCGTCGAAGGCGACGGGTTCGCTGATTGGTATGAAGATAAGCTCGCGGCGAAGGTCGACACGACCGCCAGCGAACCAGAACAGATTACTGTGCTTGATCTTTCGCAAGCGGGCGCAGCGTTTACGATCAATGTGACGGAAAACCCAGGCACCGGTTTGTTCTCTGGCTCGGTTGAGTTCCGCGGCGCAGATGGCGAGCGTGTGGCGTGGGGCCATTTCCGCAACGTGGACGAAATTCGCTATCCTGAGGATCCAACCAGCCCAACTTACACGATCAACGATCTCGAGGTCATCGATCTGGAGGGCCACGGGCCGGGTCTGCCTCCGAAAGTGTCGCTGGATAAGTATCTCGTCGAGGAAACTGTCGATCCGGACGGTGAAGAGCATGACTGCGACGACGATGACGACGACAACGGGTCAGGAACTAAAGGATCCGGAACCAAAGGGACCGGCACTAAGGGATCAGGTACCAAAGGGACCGGCACCAAGGGATCAGGTACCAAGGGGTCTGGCACCAAGGGATCAGGCACCAAAGGGTCTGGCACCAAGGGATCAGGTACTAAGGGGTCTGGCACCAAGGGTTCGGGCACCAA
Organism: Shimia abyssi; assembly: GCF_003014475.1. Classification (GTDB taxonomy): domain Bacteria; phylum Pseudomonadota; class Alphaproteobacteria; order Rhodobacterales; family Rhodobacteraceae; genus Shimia; species Shimia abyssi. The sequence goes on from NZ_PYGJ01000001.1 coordinate 135,586, forward strand.
AGGGTCTGGCACTAAGGGATCGGGCACCAAGGGGTCTGGCACTAAGGGATCGGGCACCAAGGGATCGGGCACCAAGGGGTCTGGCACTAAGGGATCGGGCACTAAGGGATCGGGCACCAAAGGGTCTGGCACTAAAGGATCGGGCACCAAGGGAACTGGAACCAAGGGGACAGGCACCAAAGGGACTGGCACCAAGGGAACTGGCACCAAGGGAACTGGCACCAAGGGAACTGGCACCAAAGGGACCGGCACCAAAGGGACTGGCACCAAGGGAACTGGAACCAAGGGGACAGGCACCAAAGGGACTGGCACCAAGGGAACTGGAACCAAGGGGACCGGCACCAAAGGGACTGGCACCAAGGGAACTGGAACCAAGGGGACAGGCACCAAAGGAACTGGAACCAAAGGGACCGGGACCAAGGGATCGGGCACGATGGGCACATCGTCCAAGGCGGCCGCTGCAGGGTTGCCTCAGTTTGTCCCACATGCCGAAGACAAAAACGACGTCAACCTCGACGATATCTTGAACTTGATGAATCAGGATGTCGACGAGAACACCACCGGAAGCGGCACTGCCTCGGCTGGCGATGACGGTGTTGATGACATCATCATGATCTGATTAATACCAACCAATCATGCGCGGGCGCCCCTTAAAACGGGCGCCCGTTTGCGTTAGTTCAGGCGTCATACGCACAGCACAACTCTTTAACTGCGCGCGCTTCATAGGATTTGAGGATCTGGCCGCAAGCCGGACCAAATGCTCCAAAATCTGTCACCAGCTCTGGAAACACTGTCAGGATTTCCTGCCGCGCCTCGCCGCTGAGGGCCGTCTTTGCCATATCAGCTGGCAACAACGTCTCGCATTCGAGGTTGTTAGCAAACAAGGTATGATGTCCGCGCAAAAGGATGTGAAAATAGGTAACCCCCTGCTTTGGAACGCAGGTCCGTATGCTCTGATCGTTGATCAACGATTTGGCCGGAACCAAAACCTCTTCCTCTCCCATGAGCAGCTCGGCCCGCCAGTCGCGCAGCATTACACGGTGCTGCGGAGACAGGCGTAAAGGAGTTGCAGGTTGGTCAGGTGCCATTGCGTTGGCCTCAAGGAAGACAGGTTTCAGGTTTGGATGCGCAATGAGATCGGCGTGGCTTAGTTTACGTTCACCAATCCATTTGATCGCGCGCGCTTCGCCATCACCACACATGACCATGTCACCAACACTCAGGTCTTCGATCGGCACGTCTCCCATGGGCGTGCGAATGAGTGTTCCATCAGTAAAACACAAAACCGAGACTGTGCCGGTACCGTTCTTGGACACCGGGTCAATAGTCACAGTATGTGGCTGGCCATCTGTGCCTGTATAACTGAAGCGATAGACATCGCCCACTTCCTGAACGCTGTCAAACCCAGTGAAAATGAACTTGTCCAAGGCATCAAAACTTTTGATCTCAATATGAAAATCATCATCAAAGCCAGAGAGATCAAAGGTGAACCTGTCGTTACCACCGTCGCCGTCACCGGCCTCGGTCGATCTGTCCTTGCCCCAGAATGCAAAGACAATTGTGCCGCTGATATCGCCGCCATCTGTGACTTCGACGATATGGCGGTCATCTAGATCCCAATCGCCATCATCATCAAATTCCTCGAGAATATCTTTGCCGCTGATCTCGGGGCCTTCATACTCATCTTCATCCGCGCCGAGCGGGATTGTGAGGGTTTCTATCGCCATGGGACCACGTTCTCTGTGTTGTCACCAGCCATCGCTCGGGCACAAAACAGGATACGTGATACCACATTCAACTCTTCAACAATCAGTGCACCGCGATGGGCATTAGAAAAACCGTCGGAATATGCTCTTATGACAGTGTCAATTTTTTCGGGGAAGCGCTCAACAAGACCAATATGGCCCAATACATAATCCCACCCCCGTGGGCGCATCCGCGCGTTTTCGAAATCGCAGCCTAAAAGATGCCCTTCGGCATTGACCAGGAAATTATGGAGTGCTGCGTCATTGCGCGACAGGGCGCGACCACACAGGGGAATTTCAGACAAGACCTCACGCGCGATGGAAATCCGCTCCAGGTCCAAGGCTGTTCCGAACTTGGTCAGATAGCCGTACCAATTGCCAACGGCAGTTTCGCCCGGCACAGCGCTGTCCAGTTCTGCGAGCCATTTACCAAGGCTATATGCAAATTCGTCAGGTGTTTCGGTCAGCGGTGCATAGGCGTGACGGGCAAGGTCAGACCATTCACACACAATAAAGCGCGGAGAATCCGAAAACCCGAGGATGCGGGGAACCAAACCACTATCACGCAAAGCACAAAGCGATGCCTTCTCGCGCTGATAGGCACTGTCGGGCTGAGACATGTCAAACAGCTTCATGTAGGCGCAACGCCCACCAGCATGAACTTGTAGCGAAATGGCCGAATGTCCGTACTTGATCAGATCAAAGTCCAACCTCGCGCCGGGCTTACGCCCCGACACTAGCCGTGCGATGGCGTCAAACCGCCCTGAAAGCTGGCTTTTGACGAGGCCGTGCCACTGAGTGTGGTGCGGCTCGGACGTGATGGCGCGTGCGGTGCGCGGCATGTTCATCTGCTGTCCTCCAGGACAGAAGAAGGCGGGTCTTTTGCCTCCGGATTTCTAGTTAACGCCCCAATTCATGGGCTGACGTAAGGGCATACTGCCGGGTAAATTCGGATATCTTTAGGTCGAAAGGGGAAAAGAATGTGACAAATTAGCGGCTCCGCCCTCGTTTTGCCCCCGAGTCGCGCTTCGGTTTTGCGATTTGCCATCCTGCGCAGAGGCATGGTGCAAAATGTCACACCTCCGTAAAACTGGGTATTGGCGCTAACATCCTCACGGATCCGTGATCAAGCCCCAGCCAAAGGCACGGCGCAGTTCTGGCAACATGTTGCAAATGCTTGAGTTTTTACGAGTTTAGAAATTTGTTTACAGATTTTTCTCACCAGGAGGAAAAATATTTACAGTATTTTTCTTTCATTTCTGCATCTTATTTCAAAATTTTCACAATGACTTATGCTCCATCGTCAACTGGATAATGCAGTACTGCGTCGCCTCTCAGGCGGATCCGGCACGATAAATCTGACCGAGGGAGGAGCCTCTATGTCGACTGAAGCCACCGAAACCCGCAGCTATCCACCGTCAGCAGACCTTGCTGCCTCAGCACATATTGATGCCGCGCGTTATGACGCGATGTACGCCGCGTCTGTGTCTGATCCGGATGCCTTTTGGGGCGAGCACGGCAAGCGGATTGATTGGATCAAACCTTATACCAAAGTGTCCAACGCCTCATTTCAACCGGGCAATGTTGACATCAAGTGGTTCGAAGATGGAACGCTAAATGTCAGCGCAAATTGTATCGACCGGCATTTGGAAACCCGCGGCGATCAGACGGCAATTATTTTTGAGCCGGATGACCCGAACGAAGCTGCGCAGCACATCACCTACACTCAGCTGCATGGTGCGGTTTGCCGCATGGCCAATATCCTCGAAGAGTTGGGTGTGCGCAAAGGCGACCGGGTGGTGATTTATCTGCCCATGATCCCCGAAGCCGCCTATGCCATGCTGGCCTGCGCGCGTATTGGCGCGATACATTCGATTGTGTTTGCCGGCTTCTCCTCAGACGCATTGGGCGCGCGCGTTAATGGCAGCGACGCCAAGGTTGTGATCACCGCCGACACCGCACCGCGTGGTGGCCGCAAGACGGCGCTGAAATCCAATGTCGACGCCGCACTTTTGCACTGTAAGGACAGTGTGAAATGCCTTGTTGTGAAACGAACCGGCGATCAGACAACTTGGATTGACGGGCGCGATTTTGATTACAACGAGATGGCGCTTGAGGCGTCTGATTATTGCAAGCCCGCCGAGATGAACGCAGAAGATCCGCTGTTTATTCTTTATACCTCTGGATCTACCGGCCAGCCCAAGGGTGTGGTGCATTGCTCGGGCGGGTATCTGGTTTATGCCAGCATGACCCATCAATACACGTTCGATTATCACGAAGGTGACGTGTTCTGGTGCACCGCCGATGTCGGCTGGGTCACGGGGCACAGCTATATTGTTTATGGCCCACTGGCCAATGGCGCGACCACGGTGATGTTCGAGGGTGTGCCAACCTATCCAGATGCCAGCCGTTTCTGGCAGGTCTGCGAAAAGCATAAGGTAAATCAGTTTTATACCGCCCCAACCGCGCTGCGCGCCTTGATGGGTCAGGGCGACAGCTTTGTGGAGAGCTGCGATCTGAGTTCTCTGCGTATTCTTGGCACCGTGGGCGAGCCCATCAACCCCGAGGCGTGGAACTGGTACAACGACGTTGTGGGCGGTGGGCGTTGTCCGATTGTGGACACCTGGTGGCAGACCGAAACCGGCGGCCACATGATGACCCCCCTGCCCGGCGCACATGCGACCAAGCCCGGATCTGCGATGAAGCCGTTTTTTGGCGTTCACCCCGTGGTACTCGACCCGCAATCGGGTGAGGTGATCGAGGGCAATGACGTCGAAGGCGTGTTGTGTATCGATCAGAGCTGGCCCGCGCAAATGCGCACTGTTTGGGGCGATCATGAGCGGTTCGAGAAAACCTATTTTTCGGATTACAAAGGCTACTACTTTGCCGGTGACGGCTGCCGCCGCGATGCAGACGGCGATTACTGGATCACTGGCCGCGTCGACGACGTGATCAACGTGTCGGGCCACCGCATGGGCACTGCCGAGGTTGAAAGCGCGTTGGTCGCTCACGCTTCCGTCGCCGAGGCCGCTGTTGTTGGCTATCCGCACGACATCAAGGGACAGGGCATTTACTGCTACGTCACGCTGATGAACAATGCCGAACCATCAGACGAGCTGCGCAAAGAGCTGCGCACATGGGTGCGCACTGAAATCGGCCCGATCGCTTCGCCCGACCTGATCCAATGGGCCCCCGGTCTGCCAAAGACCCGGTCAGGCAAGATCATGCGCCGTATCCTGCGTAAGATCGCCGAGAACGACTATGGTGCGTTGGGCGATACATCCACGCTTGCGGAACCAGCTGTGGTCGATGACCTCATCGAAAACCGCATGAACAAGGTGTGAGCGCGATGTTGGACACAGCAAACACCGCCGCGCCCGTTCTGATCCTGCTGGGCCCTCCGGGGGCCGGCAAAGGTACACAGGCTCGTATGCTCGAAGACACTTACGGGCTTGTCCAGCTTTCCACCGGTGATTTGCTGCGCGCTGCGGTCGCGGCAGGCACCGACGCGGGTAAAGCTGCCAAAGCAGTCATGGAGGCCGGGGATCTGGTCAGCGATGAGATCGTGATTGCCATCTTGCGGGATCGGCTGGGCGACGAGGATTGCGCCAAGGGAGTGATCCTTGACGGTTTCCCGCGCACCACCGTTCAGGCCGAAGCGCTGGACGCGCTGTTGGCCGAAAGCGGCCAAAAGATCAACGCCGCGATCAGCCTAGAAGTGGAAGATGCCGCAATGGTGACGCGTATTTCGGGTCGTTACACCTGTGGCAATTGCGGCGAAGGCTATCACGACACATTCAAGCAGCCCGTGAAAAACGGTGCCTGCGACAAATGCGGAAGTACGGACATGAAACGACGTGCTGACGACAACGCCGAAACCGTGGCCAGCCGTCTTGAGGCTTACCACGCGCAGACGGCACCGCTCATTGCTTATTACAACGGCAAGGGCAGCCTGCAATCGGTCGACGCCATGGGCGATATTGATGCGATCGCAAGCAATCTGAGCGCAATCGTCAAAGCGGCGGTTGCGTAAAGGGGAAGCGCAGGGCGCCCATCCCAGGGCGTCCCTGTAGAGGAAACTGGAAAAGAGGGAGGAGGCATTCATGGCCGAGAACTCATCCAATAGTGAATACTGGTCCGCGAACGTGCGGATCATCCTGATCAGCCTGGTTATCTGGGCCGTGGTCAGTTTCGGGTTTGGCATTCTGCTGCGCCCTATGCTGAGCGGCATTGCCGTCGGCGGCACCGATCTGGGCTTTTGGTTCGCTCAACAAGGTTCGATCCTGGTCTTTCTGGCGCTGATTTTCTTTTACGCCTGGAAGATGAACAAGCTCGACGCTGAACATGGCGTTGAAGAGTAAAGGGGCACAAAAACAATGAGTCAGTTTGCAATCAACCTGATGTTTGTGGGTGCGTCCTTTGCGCTCTACATCGGTATCGCGATCTGGGCCCGCGCGGGTTCCACATCTGAGTTTTACGCTGCCGGACGCGGCGTTCATCCCGTCACCAACGGTATGGCGACAGCGGCAGACTGGATGTCTGCGGCCTCGTTCATTTCGATGGCGGGCCTCATCGCCTTTACCGGCTATGACAACTCGTCCTTCCTGATGGGCTGGACCGGCGGCTACGTGCTGCTTGCGCTGTTGCTTGCGCCATATCTGCGCAAGTTTGGCAAATTCACAGTGTCCGAGTTCATTGGCGACCGTTTCTACAGCCAGACCGCCCGCATCGTGGCCGTTATCTGTCTGATCGTGGCATCCACCACATACGTGATCGGTCAGATGACCGGTGTTGGTGTTGCCTTTGGTCGCTTCCTCGAAGTTTCTAACACTTCGGGTCTGTTGATCGGCGCCTGTGTGGTCTTTGCCTATGCTGTTTTTGGTGGCATGAAGGGTGTGACCTATACGCAGGTGGCACAGTACTGTGTTCTGATCACCGCCTACACCATTCCGGCGATCTTTATCTCGCTGCAACTGACCGGAACGCCGATCCCGGCGCTGGGTCTGTTTGGCGACCACGCCGCCTCGGGCGAGCCACTGTTGATGAAGCTGGACGCGCTGGTGAAAGAGCTTGGCTTTAATGAGTACACGGCACACCACGCCGACACGCTCAACATGGTTCTGTTCACGCTGTCCCTGATGATCGGTACTGCGGGTCTGCCACACGTGATCATGCGCTTCTTTACCGTGCCGCGCGTTGCTGACGCACGCTGGTCTGCGGGTTGGACACTGATCTTTATCGCGCTGCTCTATCTGACGGCTCCGGCTGTGGGTGCGATGGCGCGTCTCAACATCACCGAAATGATGTGGCCCAATGGCGGAATTGATGGTGGCGCTGTGACGGTGCAACAGATCGAAGAAGAACCGCGTTATGACTGGATGGCGACTTGGCAGAAAACCGGTCTTCTGAATTGGGAAGACAAGAACGGCGACGGCAAAATCCAGTACTACAACGACAAGAATGCCGATCTTCAGGCTGTTGCTGAGGAAAAAGGCTGGGAAGGTAACGAACTGGTCAAGTTCAACCGTGACATCCTTGTTCTGGCCAACCCTGAAATCGCTAACCTGCCCTCTTGGGTGATCGGTCTGGTTGCTGCTGGTGGTTTGGCTGCTGCGCTGTCGACCGCTGCTGGTCTGTTGCTGGCGATCTCTTCGGCGGTGTCTCACGACCTCATCAAAGGCGCGATCAATCCGGCCATCTCGGAAAAGAACGAGCTGTTGTCGGCACGGATCGCCATGGCCGTAGCCATCGCAGTTGCCACCTATCTGGGCCTCAACCCTCCGGGCTTTGCGGCGCAAACCGTGGCGCTGGCCTTTGGTCTGGCAGCGGCGTCGATCTTCCCGGCGCTGATGATGGGTATCTTCTCGACCAAGATCAACAACACGGGCGCCGTCGCAGGGATGCTGGCCGGTCTGTCGGTGACGTTGCTCTACATCTTCCTGCACAAAGGCTGGTTCTTTGTTCCGGGCACCAACAGCTTTACGGATGCTGATCCGCTGTTGGGCACGATCAAGTCGACCTCGTTTGGTGCGATCGGTGCTCTGGTGAACTTTGCGGTGGCTTACATCGTGGCCAGCGCGACAAAAGAGACCCCGCAGGAGATCAAGGATCTTGTTGAAAGCGTGCGTATCCCCAAAGGCGCAGGCGCAGCTCAGGATCACTGATCCCCAAAGACGCGGTGGCCCGTTCCCTCCCTTTTTGGGCCACCGCGTTTCTTAACACCGTCCCGCCCGTATTTTCGGTCGGGACATCCTTGTTTTTTGAGGTGCATCATGGCGCTGACAATGGATCAGAAAATCCGGTTTTTGCAATCGGTCCACCCCTATGACGCCCTCCCCCCCGAGGCCCTGCCCGAGATCGCGGAACAGTTTTACGCGACCCATGTTCAAAGTGGCGAACAAGTGTACACGCTGGGTGATACGCTTGCGGGGCTTTATCTGATTTACCAGGGCCAGGTCGAAGTGCGCGACGAACACGATATCGTTGTGTCCCATCTGGGCCTGCGAAACTCGTTTGGCGAACGGGGCCTGATGCGCGACGGGGTCGCCGTGACCAGCGCGCGCGCCGAGGAACCCTCGCTCCTTTTGATGCTGCCGCGGGCCAAGTTTGCGCAATTGCTTGAAACCTATCCCGCCGCCGAGCGATTTTTTGACCGCTCACGTGGTGGTCGCAAGGCCCGCCCGAACGATCTCGCCACGAGCCGGGTCGATACGTTGATGGCGCGTGATCCATTGACGGTTTCCGCCTCAGACACCGCATTGCGTGCGGCGCAGATGATGCGTGATCACGGGATTTCATCGCTCTGCATCACGGCGACGCACGGCCTGGAAGGCATCGTGACCAACCGTGATCTGGTGTCAAAGCTGCTGGCACAGGCCCTGTCCCATGAAACGCCTGTCGGAACGATTATGACCCGCGCGCCCCTGACCCTGCCCTCTACCGCGATTGGCTCGGACGTGTTGCACGCGATGATGGAGCACCGGATCGGGCATATCCCGATCGTCGATGCCGGACGCCTTGTTGGCATGGTCACGCAAACCGACTTGACCCGTTTTCAGGCGATCAGCTCTGCCGAGCTGGTGTCCGAGGCGGCGCGCGCTGAAACTGTTGCTCAGATGGCCGAGGTCACCGCCCGCATCCCCCAGTTGCTGGTGCAACTGGTCGCCGGGGGCAATCGGCATGAGATTGTCACACGCCTGATCACAGATATTGCCGATACGGTTACGCGGCGACTTTTGGCGATGGCCGAGGATCATCTGGGCCCGGCACCGGTGCCCTATCTATGGCTTGCCTGCGGCAGTCAGGGACGGCAGGAACAGACCGGCGTCAGTGATCAGGACAATTGCCTGATCCTTGACAACGCTGCGACCGAAGATATGCGGACAGGCTACTTTGCAGAGCTGGCCAAGTTTGTGTCCGACGGGCTGGATGCCTGTGGGTATTTTTATTGCCCCGGCGACATGATGGCGACCAATCCGCGCTGGTGCCAGCCGCTGAGCGTGTGGAAGGGGTATTTCAGCGGATGGGTCAACACCCCCGATCCAGAGGCGCAGATGCTGGCCAGCGTAATGTTCGATCTACGCCCGATTGGCGGGCATATGGCCTTGTTTGACGATCTTCAGGACAACACACTGGACGCAGCCTCAAATAACTCGATCTTTGTGGCGCACATGGTGTCGAACTCATTGAAACATCATCCACCATTGGGGCTGTTACGCGGCTTTGCCACGATCCGCTCGGGCGAGCATAAGAACCAATTGGATATGAAGGCCAACGGTGTGGTCCCGGTGGTTGATCTGGGCCGGGTCTATGCCTTGCAAGGGCGGCTGCGCCCCGTCAACACCCGCGCGCGTCTTGAAGCGGCAGCGGCAGCAGGCGTGTTGAGCGCGTCCGGTGCGGCGGATCTGCTGGACGCCTATGACCTGATCGCCGAAACGCGGTTGGAACATCAGGTTGCCCGCATAAAACAGGGACAAAAGCCCGACAATTATCTGAGCCCGGCAGACCTTTCGGACTTTGAGCGAAGTCATTTGCGCGATGCCTTTGTGGTGGTCAAATCGCTGCAATCGGCAATCGGTCATGGCCGGGGTATGTTGGGGTAACTCGAGGACGCCCGCCCGGGCGGAGGAGACATCCGGGCAGGCAGACACAATCAAAGGGAGGACGACCATGTTCCTTGAACTCGTCGCCACATTCATCGCCGGAATTGCCGCAGCAGGCATTGTGATGCTGATCAACCGCGCTACGGGACGCCGCCTGCCCCGATGGCTGACGCCCGTTGTTGCCGGAGGTGCAATGATTACCGCCACGATCACCAGCGAATATGGTTGGTATGACCGCACCCGCGATACCCTGCCCGACGGGTTCGAGGTGGTGCAAACCGTGGAAAGCCAGGTGTTCTATCGCCCGTGGACTTTTGCCAAACCGTTTGTTGAGCGGTTTGTGGCGCTGGATCAGGCATCGGTGCGCACTAACCAGTCATTGCCCGACATGCGCATGGGTGATCTGTTCTTCTATGGCCGCTGGTCACCGCTCAACCGAATGACGGTGATGGCCGATTGCGTCGACAATCGCCGTGCCGCGCTGGTGGATGCGGTCGAATTTGACGGACAAGGCAATGTGAGCGGAGCTGACTGGGTGCGCGTCCCTGCCTCTGACCCGGTTCTGGCGGCGATCTGCAAGGTGGCGTGATGTTGACCGGGCTGTCCCTGCGGGTTCGCATCCTGCTGTTCTTTGCACTGATTGCGATTGGCGGTGCGGCGATCGTCTCTTTGGCGCTCTATCTTGGGTATCGCAATGCGCTGAACGACGGTGTGGGCGCAGGCTTTGTACTGGCCGGTGTCCTCTCAGGCTTTGGCCTGATGGGATTGGCAGCGGGGATCTGGCTTTTGTTTGACGAAAACGTTGCCAAACCGATTGAGCGAATTGCAGCCACCATGCGCACCCACGCCCATGCTCGCGTTGACACAAATGTAGACACACATGCGGCGCGCTATCTTGGCGATCTGGCCCCGGCGGCGGCGGCCGTGTCGACCCAGCTCAGCCAGTCCACGATGGACACTGCCCAAACCGTTGCAACCGAGACCGAGCGCCTGTTGGACGAAAAGCGCCGCCTGACAGCTTTGCTCAGCGAAATACCCGTGGCCATGGTGCTGGTCAGCCCTGCGCACAAGATTGTGCTCTATGATGGTCAAGCCGCCGAAGCGCTGGCGCAGGTGGCCCCTCCGCGCCTGAATGCGTCTGTATTCGACTATCTTGAGGAAGACGCGCTGATGCGTGCCCATGCGCGTCTTGACGACGGGCTGACCGAGGTGGCGTTTGATGCGGTGGGCGCCGGGGGCGCATATCACTTTGAAGCGCGTCTAAAGCCGCTGGGCCACGCGCCGGGCTATATGATCCTGATTGACGACGCCCATATCGACATTTCCCCCGAGGACGCGCGCCCGCTGACGTATGATTTCGACTTGGTTGACGCGGTCCAGCCCAGCGATGTGATGAACACGCCGCTGATGGACATGACATTTGTTGTGTTTGACAGCGAAACCACCGGGTTGCTGCCGCACAAAGACGAGATTGTTCAGTTGGGGGCGGTGCGAGTCCTGAATGGTCGCATTGTTGCAGGCGAGCAAATTGATCAACTGGTAAATCCGGGCATGACCATCCCGGCAGCCTCGACCAAGGTGCACCACATCACCAACGAAATGGTGGCCAACGCGCCGTCGATCAAGCCGGTGGCTGATGAATTCCATCATTTTGCGCGCGGTTCGGTGATTGTCGCCCATAACGCGCCGTTCGACATGGCGTTTCTGCATCGGCAGGCCAAGTCGATGGAGATTACATGGGATCACCCCATTCTGGATACTGTGTTGCTGTCTGCGGTGCTGTTTGGCGCGTCTGAAACACATACGCTGGATGCGCTGTGCGACCGGTTAAATGTAACCATCCCACCCGATTTACGCCACACCGCTCTAGGCGATGCGCAGGCCACTGCCGAGGTGCTGTGTCACATGTTGCCGATGTTGATCAGCATGGGCCATGACACGTTTGGAAAAGTGATCGAGCAGACACGCAAACATGGGCGCCTGCTCGAAGATCTCAATTAACTGGCCAGCCGCTCAAACAGCCGTGCCACCGCCTCGGCACCGGGATCGATATGGCCGCGCAGTTGTTCAGAGTTGATGTAGGATGCACGCCCAGCGCGGGCGCGCAGCATATTGGCCGTTTTGTTGGCCCCTTCGCGCGCCGCCATCGCCGCATCCGGCAGCCCGCCTTCCAACTGGTCCAGCGCGGGTTTGAGCGCGTCGATCATTGTCCGGTCCCCCAATTGGGCGCCGCCAATCTCTTGCATCCGCTTCAGACCAACATGCAGCGCGTCACGCATCGACATGCCGCTCGAGGCCGCATCCCCTGCCGCCGCAAAGAATATTGCAAGCAACACCCCAGACGATCCCCCCATGGTCTGACTGAGTTCCTGACCAATCGCGCGGTAAAGCTGTGTGTGGTCGGCCAGCGGCAATCGGTCCATCGCCGCAATCAGCGCCCGCGACGCCCCCGCCAGTGTCGAGCCGGTGTCACCATCCCCGGATTTTGCATCCAGCGCGTTCAGGTCCGTTTCGGCGGCAATCAGGATTTCACAGCAACGGGTCAGAAATGATCGCGTCTCTTTGTGATCAGAGGCCAGCGGCTTGATCGGTTTCAACCCGTCCGGCAGATCAAGCACCGGCACGTCCACAACCCGGTTCACACCCGGCCACGCAACGAGCGGTGTTTTGGACTGCAACGCCATCAGATCTTCGGTGGGTGCAGGATAGATCGACACTGAAAACCCATGCATCTCAAGTGATGTCATCATGGCGGCAGGACCAACCATATGACTAAGCTGTGCGCCAATCGGAGAATTGGTCAGCTCATGAGCAAGGATCGACATTTCCAATACAGACGCCCCCCCCAGATTGTTGAGCAACGCCACATAGCGCTTGTCCGGATCCATCGACGCGCCAAGCTTGTCCACCACCATTGCAATCGCGGTTTTGGCGTTGGAATAATCCACCTGTTCAATACCCGCCTCGCCATGAATGCCCAGCCCCAGCTCGGCCTTGCCCGCCGGGATGCGTTCTTCCTTTGGCGCCCCCGGTACGGTGCAGGTATCCAGCGACATGCCAATTGACGCGGTCCCAGCAATCACACGCTCGGCCGCTTTTGTAACAGCTGACAGATCCGCGCCATTTTCAGCCATTGCACCAACGACCTTGTGCACGAACAACGTGCCCGCCACCCCACGCGCCTGAGGCAGATCCGGCAAGGCCACGTCATCATCGACGATCACAATGTTCACGTTCAGCCCAAAGGCCCGCGCGCGCTCGGCTGCAAGTCCAAAGTTGAGCCGATCACCTGTGTAGTTCTTGACGATCAACAGACAGCCCGCAGGGCCCGTGACCGCCAGAATGCCGGCCAGCACGCCGTCCACCGAAGGAGAGGCGAACACATCACCGCAAACCGCCGCCGTCAGCATCCCTTCGCCCACGAACCCGGCATGGGCCGGTTCATGTCCTGAACCACCGCCCGACACCAGCGCCACCTTGGACTTGTCCCAATCAGTACGCACCACGACACGGATATGTGGATAGCCATCCAACCGCGCCAGCCGCCCGCCCGACGTTGCAATCACACCGTCCACCGCTTCGGCCACGATGTCTTCTTTCTTGTTTATGAAATGGGTCATATTGGTCTCTTTCACTGAATCCGAGCGCCAGCGGCGTCAAAGAAAAACGGGTTATTTGGGGCGATTTTGACGATATCGCCTGATTTCAGCGGGGTGTGGGCATCTGTAACAGTGATCAGGTCATGGTCACGAAAAGACAAGTGTAATCGGGTCTGATCGCCCAGATGCTCGACACGGGTCACGAGGCTGTCCTGACCATCACCCTGCCCGATTTGTTCGGGGCGCAGGCCAATTGACTTGGCACCGCTGGGCGCATGACCAAACAGGTCCGCAGGTAGGATGTTGATCCGAGGTTGCCCAAGGCGGCTGGCGGCATAGATGCTCACCGGATCCTCGTAGATTTCACGCGGTGCGCCAAACTGAACCAATTTGCCCTGATCCAGAACACCCACATGGGTGGCCATGGTCATGGCTTCGATCTGATCATGGGTCACGTAAAGCAGCGTGGCACCGCTATCGGCCTGAATGCTCTTAAGTTCGACCCGCAGATCAGCGCGCAGCTTGGCATCCAGCGAGCTGAGTGGTTCATCCATAAGGTACACTTCGGGATTGCGCACCAAGGCCCGCCCAATCGAGACGCGCTGCATCTCTCCGCCCGACAGGGCGGTGGCCTTATTCTCAAGCTTGTGGCTGATCTGGAGCGTTTCGGCCACACGGTGGACCGTCTGCTTGATCTGATCCTCATGTGTTTTCAACAGCGGTGAGCGCAGCGGAAAGGCAAGGTTCTCATAGACGGTCAGATGTGGATAAAGCGAGTACTGCTGGAACACCATTGTCACATTGCGTTGTGCGGGGGTCAGCCCGTTAAGCAACTGACCATTCATCAGCACCTCGCCATCATCTGGCTGATCCAACCCAGACACCATGCGCAGTGTCGTTGTTTTGCCAGCACCTGTCGGCCCCAAGAGAACAACAAAGGCACCATCAGGCACTGTCATTGACACATTGTCCAACGCAACTGTGTCGCCATAGCGTTTCGTTACATTGCGAAGCTCAACCTCAGCCATGGTTCAGAACCCCCTCATTTCCGGCAGAGAGCAACGCCCTGCCCTTTTCTGTTTCAAACACGGTGATCGTGCGTTCATCAAAACGCAGCCCGGTTTTTTCGCCCACAACCGCACGGTCGCTGGACGCGATCCGCGCCTTGATATCTCCGTGGGGGGTGTTCAGCGTCACGATCTGGGTTGTGCCCAGATACTCGGTGGCGACGACCTCTGCGCGATAATCAGAGGCGTCATCAAGATGCACATGCTCGGGCCGCACACCCAGCGCCAGATCGCCCCGCCCGCCTGCGTGTTGTTCGGGCACTCTTATCTCACTCTCGCCAAGCGCCACCGAGGTGGTCCCGCTGCCCACGATCCCGTGGAAATTAAGGAAGTTCATTGAAGGGGATCCAATAAAGCTGGCGACAAACATGGTTGCGGGCCAGTCATAGATATCCTGTGGCACGCCAAACTGTTCGACCACCCCGTGGTTCATCACCACGATCTTGTCGCCCATCTGCATCGCCTCAAGCTGATCATGGGTCACATAAACCGTGGTTGCGCCCATCCGGTCGTGCAACGCGCGCAGTTCTTCGGACATGTGTTCGCGAAACTCTGCGTCCAGCGCGCCCAGCGGTTCATCCATGAAGAACGCCTTGGGATCGCGCACAATCGCGCGCCCCAGCGCCACGCGTTGACGATCCCCTCCGGACAAACCACCCACCGGTTTCTTCAGGATATCGGTGATCCCAAGGATCTGGGCCACCTCGTCAACCTTCCGTTTTACCTGAGGTTTTGGCATCCCCTGGCTGAGCAAAGGATAACTGATGTTCTTGCCCACATTCATATGCGGATAAAGCGCAAACATTTGGAACACAAAGGCGATATCGCGCTGGCTGGCGGGCTTCATGCCCACTTCCTCGCCGTCGATAAAGATCTCGCCGCTTGTCGGCAGCTCCAACCCCGCCATCATGCGCAAGGTGGTGGTTTTACCACAGCCCGACGGGCCCAGTAGCATAAAGAACTCACCATCCTCAATTGTGAAACTCGAAGACTGCACTGCCGTAAACGACCCGAAGTCCTTGCGCACGTTTTCAATACATATCTGTGCCATTTGGGATTACTCCGGAAAGTGGCTGACGATGATAAACATCACCGTGCCAATCAGGGTGACAATGAAGGAATAGGTGAACATTCCCAGCAGGAACGGCTGCATCAGCATGACCACACCCAACGCGATAAGGATCGAGGCGACCATTTCCCATGGACCGCGGCGTAGCCGCAACAAGCCATTGATAAACATACTCATTTGCGAACCGCTCCGAATGTGATCCCGCGCAACAGGTGCTTGCGCAGCAGGATTGTGAACACCATGACCGGCACCAGAAAGATGGTCGCGCCAGCCGCAACCGCAGGCCAGTCCTTGCCGCCCACCCCGATAATGGTGGGGATAAAGGGCGGCGCCGTCTGGGCCGTTCCAGAGGTCAGCAACACCGCAAAGGCGTACTCGTTCCACGCAAAGATCAGGCAAAAGATCGCGGTTGAGGCGATGCCGGTGGCTGCCTGCGGCAGCACCACTTTGTAAAACGCCTGAAACCGGGTGTAGCCATCAATCAGCGCGGCCTCTTCATACTCAATCGGGATCTCGTCGATGAACCCTTTGAGCAGCCAAACCGACAATGACAGGTTCACCGCCGTATACAGCAGGATCATACCCAGATGCGTGTCGTTCAGACCCAGCTGGCGAAACATCAGGAAAATCGGGATCGCCACGGCAATCGGCGGCATCATCCGCGTTGACAGGATAAAGAACAGCAGATCGTCTTTCAGCGGCACCCGAAACCGGCTGAACGCATAAGCCGCAGCGGTGCCCAGTACCATACACAGGATCGTTGAGCCAAAACCGATAATGACCGAGTTCAGGAAACGTTCGCCATAGCGTGACGGCCCCGAAATCACCTGCCCCTGTTCGCGCACCATTTCTTCGTACCAGGTTTGGGCAGGTGGCAGTGCAGCCAAATCGTCCTCGCTCATCCGCGTGCGTTGGGTAAACAAGTTTACATACCCTTCCAGCGTTGGTTCAAACACCACCTTGGGCGGGTAAGAGATTGAATCCGCCGGTGACTTGAACCCCGTGGCGATAATCCACATCAACGGCAGCAGGGTTATGATGGCATAGAGCACAACAGCCGTGCCCGCGAACCACTTCGTCCGGTTGGACGGTTCTGTAACGGAAAAGCTCATCTTTCTTTTACCTTGTTCAGGGCTTTGACGTAGATCGAGGCAAGGCCAAAGACAGTGACAAACAGGATGACCGCATAGGCCGACGAATACCCGGTGCGCCATTTTTCAAACGCCTCGCGTTTGAGGTCGATCGAGGTCAAAGTGGTTGTGTTGCCCGGCCCGCCGCCAGTCAGCTGCACGACCAGGTCAAACATCTTAAAGTTCTCAATGCCGCGGAACAGCACAGCCAGCATCAAAAACGGCAGCGCCATGGGGATTGTGATGGTCCAGAACTGGCGCCATTTACTGGCACGATCACATTCTGCGGCCTCATAGATGCTGTCGGGGATCGATCTCAGCCCAGCCAAACAGATCAGCATCACAAACGGCGTCCACATCCAAGTGTCGGCAATCACAATGGCCCATGGGGCAAGGTTCACATCCCCGATCATTGAAAAGCTGGACGGATCGGCGCCGGTCAGGAACCCAATCGCGTAATTGAACAAACCGATTTGCGGCTGATAAAGAAAGGTCCAGAAATTCCCCACCACAGCCGGGCTTAGCATCATGGGAAACACGATGATCGTGGTCCACATATCATTGCCCTTGAATTTCTTGTTGATCAGAAACGCCAGCGTGAACCCGATCAGCACCTGAAACACGATGGTCCAGATCAGGAAATGCGCGGTGGCCTGCATCGTGGCCCAAACATCGGGATCAGTCAGGATGCGTTCATAGTTGCGCAGGCCAATAAATTCGACATCGCGATTTGGCCGGTTGACCTTGTAGTTGGTAAAGCTCAACCGGATCGTCCAGATCAGCGGAAAGATATTAACGGCCAGAAGCAGGAAAATGGAGGGGGCAACGAATATCCAGGCGATGGCCCGGTCCGACAGCCCGCGTACCTTTCGGGCCATGGGCGCCGGGGTTGCCCGCGCTATCCTTTCCATCGGAGTATGTGACATATACTTAGTCCTTCGTCGGAGCGCAGTCGGACAAGGGTTTCACCCGAAGGGTCCGAAGGTGTTCGAAAAATCCCGGCGCGCCCGAGCCAATGGCCAGACCCGCCGGGACGGAATATGTCAGGCACTTATTTAGCGCCCGACGGGGAGAGAGGCTTAGATCTTTCCTTCGTCTTCGAAGGTTTCTGTCCAGTCTTTAACAAGCCCATCCAGCGCCTGCTGCGCCGTGCCATTTCCTGCGATGACGTAATCATGCACCCGCTGCTGCATTGCCAAAAGCAGCTCAGCATAGGCCGGTTCCGCCCAGAAATCTTTTACGATTGCCATCGAGTCGAGGAAGGTTTGCGCATAAGGCTGGCTGGTTGCAAAACCGGGGTCTTCGACCACCGCCTTGAGCGCCGAATAGCCGCCAAGCTCCCACCAACGGGCCTGAATTTCGGGCTGGGCGAACCACTTGATATACTCAAGCGCCGCGTCCTGTTTGTCTGAGTATGAAACAACCGAAATCCCTTGACCGCCCAGCTGGGCAAAATGGCCATTCGGACCAGCAGGGTTCGGGAAGTACCCGGATTTGCCGCCGCCCACATTGGGGTCGGCCTCAACGCCCGGCCAGATAAACGCAAAGTTCATCTGCAACGCCACCTGCCCTGACTTGTAGGCGTCGATATTCTCGCCCATGTACCAGTTTGACGACCCCGGAGGTGTCGCGGTGTCATACAGCTCTTTGTAGAACTCAAGCCCGGCAACAGCGCTCTCTGAGTTCACAAACCCTTCCAGCTCATATGGGGTGTCTGGATTATTGTACTCAAAGCCATAGTTATAAAGCGCGTTGGTCACACCCATGGTGATCCCTTCCGAGCCACGCTCGGTATAGATCGCGGCGCCATAAACGGTGGTGCCATCAATGTCGCGGCCCTGAAAGAACTGAGCGATGTCTTTCAGTTCGTCCAATGACGCCGGCACACCCAGATCGCGCCCATAGGTTTCCTTGAACTCAGCCTGAAGGTCCGGGCGGTCAAACCAATCCTTGCGATAGGTCCACCCCACCACATCGCCAAAGGCGGGCAATGCCCAATAGTTTGGCGTGTTCTTGGGCCATTCGGCATAGCCCGTCACGGTCGCGGGAATGAAATCGTCCATGGTGATGCCCTCGGCATCAAAAAAGTCGTTCAGCTTAACGTAGTGGCCATTCTCGGCACCGCCGCCGATCCACTGGCTGTCACCAATCATCAGGTCGCACAGCTTTCCACCCGAGTTCAGCTCGTTCAGCATCCGGTCGGCAAAGTTTGGCCATGGCACAAATTCGAAGTTCATCGAGTGGCCGGACGCCGCCTCAAAATCCTTGCTCAGCTCGATCAGCGCATTTGCCGGATCCCAGGACGCCCAGCATAGGGTCAGGTCATCGGCGCTGGCCGTGCCTGCCATCGTCATGAGGGCCGCCGCCGCCACGCTATATTTGAGACTGTTTTTCATCAGAAAGTTCCTCCCATCTGTTGGTCGCGGCCTGCTTGCCGTCGACTCGCTTGACTGCAAGATTGATAAATGAGGCACGTACCTCATTTCAAGACATTTCTGAGGTACGTACCTCATTTTGATTGCAACCGATTGAAATATATGCAATAGTTCCAAAAGACCGCAACTTAACTAACGACCAAAGCCGAGGCAAAATGCGCCCAACCACCAAAGACTTAGCCAAAGAAGCAGGGGTCAGCCTTGCCACGGTTGACCGTGTTTTGAACGGCCGCCCCGGCGTCAGAAATAAGACGGTCGAGGCCGTGAACGCCGCCATTGAAAAGATCGGGTTCGTGCGAAACCTATCTGCCGCCAATCTGGCCAAGGGCAAACAATATCGCTTTCGATTCATGCTGCCCGCTCATGGTGATCAGTTTCTCGGAGAGCTGCGCGCCCGTATTGACGAGGCCAACCAAGGGCTGGGTGTTGAGGGCATGGTCCTGTCCCATCAGGAGGTTTCACATTCCGACCCGCACCTGATCGCCGAAACGCTAAGCCAGATTGGCCCGGACAAGGTGGATGGGGTGGCCCTGATGGCGCCGGAATCACCTCAGGTACGCGACGCAGCCCTGCGCCTGAAAGAGCGCGGTGTGCATGTTGTTCACCTGATTTCGGGCAAACAGCAGGCCGGGGATTTCGATTTTGTCGGGATCGACAACCAATCGGCGGGCGCAACTGCGGCGCGCTTGTTGGGGCGGTTCAATTGTAGAAAGGAGGGCAAAGTTGTCGTCATTGCCGAAACCATGAACGCGCGAGACAGCCTTGAACGGCGCAAGGGTTTCGACATGGTTCTGACCAGGGATTACCCGCACCTGTCCGCCCTGCCCTCGCTTGAGACCTACGGTGATCCTCGGCGCACGCGCGACGTAATCGCCAACGTGTTGCGCAATAATGCCGATGTTGTGGGCGTCTATATCATGAGTTCTGAGGCCAAGCCCGCGCTTGACGCGTTGGCCGCAGAAAGCGATCCACAATCGCTTATTGTTGTGGCCCATGAACTCACGTCGCGCACCCGCGATGCATTAATGTCGGGCGAGGCTGATGCCCTGATTGCGCAAAACCCCGGCCATCTGGTGCGCAGCGCCGTGAGGCTTCTCAGGGCGCATTGCGACAACCGGTCTGTGGTGAAATCTCAGGAAGTGATCAGGATTGAAATCCTGATCAAAGAGAACCTGAGCGTCTGAGCTACCTGAAATAGCTCAGGACATGCCCAGAGCTTCTTTGTACATTTCCAACACCGCTTCTTCTTCGGCGATATCGTCTTTGTCACGCTTGCGCAAAGCCACTATCTTGCGCAGCACCTTAGTGTCATAGCCACGCGACTTGGCCTCTCCCATGACCTCTTTTTGCTGCTCGGCAATGTCCTTTTTCTCCTGCTCAAGGCGCTCATAACGCTCAACGAACTGGCGCAGTTCATTGGCCGTGACACGGTAGCTGGAATCGATCGAGGTCTCGTCGTTCATGGGGGCTCCTGAGGGGATCAAAGAAATCTGGAGCCGCAAACTAGCGCCGCTTTTCGCGCCCCGCAAGCGCTCTTGAAGCGCTGTTGCGTGATTTCGCGCAGCTTGTCCCCTTGCGATGCGCCGCCGCTTCGGTTACGGGCAGTGCGCAACGTTGAATTCGAGGTGCACCATGGAATGGTTGGTCTGGGCGGGCGCCCTTTTGTCGGTAATCGGGCTGGTTGGTCTGGTAGCGTCGATCATCAAGGCCAACAAGGCGCGCCGTGCCGGATTGAGTGACGAAGAACTGCGCGCGGCGATTCAGAAAATCATGCCCCTGAACATGGGCGCGCTGTTTCTGTCAGTGATCGGGCTGATGGTTGTGATCGTTGGCATTTCGCTAAGCTAACATGCACTCAGGCGTGTTCAGTCGTTCAAAGATGCGAACCCTGCCCCGTTTTTGATCAACAGATCAAAATGCGTTTCCGGCGCCCAGAATTCGGCGTCGTGCTCCGTATAGTCGCGCAGTTTGCCCCGCAAGGCCAATAAGCCAAATGCGTCGGCGGCCTGCATCGGCCCACCCCGCCAGTTTGGAAATCCATGGCCAAGTGTCATGACAACGTCAATGTCAGACGGGCGCTGCGCCACTCCCAGCTTGAGCAATCGCGCGCCCTCATTGGCCATCGCCGCCAGACAACGTGTCTGGATGGTTGCGGCGTCCAACTCGCGCGGCTGAATATCGTTTGACTGCCAAATTTCGGCCAGAACATTCTGCAATTCGGGCGGTGCCATGTTATTTGCCTGATCCGGGGCGTATTCGAAAAACCCGGCGCGGGCTTTGCGCCCCAGTCGGCCCAGCTGCAACAGCTTGTCCAAAACCGGCTGTCCCGCCGTATATCCAAACATCTGTTGGCGCACTTTGATCCGGTCAAGCCCAATGGCATCCGCCGCCTGAAATGGCCCGCGCGCCATGCCCCACATGCGCATCGCTCGGTCCACCCTGTCGGGGGTGATACCAGACACAACCAACTCATCGGCCGCATATAGACAAGCCGCCGCGACCCGATCCCCTATCAAACCCGGCACGGCGCCGGACCGCACCGGCACCTTTCCCAGCGACTGCACAAAGCCATGAAGCGAGGCCACAACGTCACCGTCGCACCCCCGATGCACGGCAATTTCGGCCAGCCTTGTCGTGCGGATGGGCAAAGGTATGTGAATGCCCGCCACACGCTCGGGGTGCTGCGTTCCAGAGGCCAAATGGGTAATATCAGCCAGCGAAGACGCCGTTGTCATAATCGCGTCGGGCGACAGGTGATCCGCAAGTGCCTTGAACAGATCCGCTCTGACAATCGCGTCCTGCCCTGCCATTTCAATAACCAAATCCGCATGCGCGAGCGCGGCCAACTCGGACGAGGTGGTTAGATTGGCCAAGACAGGGGCGAGCCTGTCATCCGGAAGTTGCGCCTGCGAGATAGCGCGCCGCAGCATGCTTGCAACGCGGGCCGCGGCTTGCTCGGCATGGGCCGTGTCCTTGTCGACAAGCGTTACTTTGCGTCCCGACAACAGGCACATGAGCGCCATCCCGCACCCACGAACGTCTGCACCAATGATCCCGACGTGATCCAACCGTTTGACTTTCCCGGTGGCAAGTTCCGGAAACCGCACCGCCCGACGCTCTGCCTTGAACAAATGGCGCAGTGCCTTTGACTGATCCGATGCGCGCAACACATCCAACGCGGCTGCTTCAAATTCGATCCCTACATCAAACGGCAACAGCCCCGCCGCCTCGACACAGCGCAGAATTTCGCGCGGCGCAACTTCGGCGCGCACGCCAACCTTGGAACGCCAGCCGCCCAGCGCGCCCTGAAAGGCTGTGCCATCGACCACGCCCTCAATGCGATCACAAGACCGGCGCGGAGTTTTGCCTGCCTTAACCAAATGGCTGGCAAATTTCCGCGCCACATCAATCTCATCAGACGTTGTGGCCTGATCGACAAACGGCTGCAACACGTCGGCCTCGACGGCAATTCTGCGCCCTGTCGCCACAAGATCCATTGCGGTTTGCGCACCACCGATGCGCGCGACACGTTGTATCGTGCCGCCTTCAGGCAACAACCCGATGGTCACTTCCGGAAACCCAACATGCACGCCCGCGCGCGCCACCCGGTAATGACACGCCAGCGCCAGACCAAACCCCGGACCCAGCGCGCCGCCGTTCAAAACCGCAATCACCGGTTTTGGGCTGTTCTCAATGGTTCGAAAAAGTTCTGTAATGGAAGGGGCCGTCGCTTCGGCCTCAATTTCTGTAAGGTTCAACCCGGTGGAAAACACCTTGCCTGACCCCGTCACAACAATCGCGTGAATGTCGCTGTCAGCAAGGGCGCGCGAAAAACAACTCAGCAAATTGCCACGCATTTCAGCGGTCAATGCGTTGGTGGGCGCCTGCCCCATGGTCAAGACTGCAATACCCTGCTCAGTCTGAAAACCGACCGTGTTGCTCATTAAGGTCTCTTACATCGTTCAAAAGAAAAGCATTTACTCCCTGTTAACTGTAACGCCCCCTCGTAGTGAAACAAGCCCACATATCATAAGAGCCCCAACAGATTGTCAGGGCCCTCTTATCACCTCGCGCTGAAGGAACGCCTAAATCGGCATGTTGTCAAAGCTGTCCTCGATCTCTTCATCCAACAAATCAAGGTCCAGCCTCTTGAGCTGCGCCGGAATGGCGCCGCCAAACACACGGATCATCTCTAGTGTGCGATGCAATTGCTGATGCAACTCATAACGCGCATCGCCGCTAGCCCCTTCAATGGATTTCGCCAGCGTTTCCGCCTTTTCCAAAAGTTGCTCAACAGTCATGATTTCTCCTCCCTAAATGGTGCAAAACACCCGACGCAACGCTTCTGCGACCACTCAATGGTGCGCCGCGCACTTTTTACAAAACGGTGTATCTGGCAGAACCCGCAACCTTTCACGCGCTATCGGTTCCGCGCAAATGGTGCAAATGCCGTATTCTGACGCACGCAACCGAGCTAGTGCCGCTTGAATACGCACAATCTCGTTCTGCCCGCTTTGCCCAAGCGTCT
Source organism: Shimia abyssi (assembly GCF_003014475.1). GTDB lineage: Bacteria > Pseudomonadota > Alphaproteobacteria > Rhodobacterales > Rhodobacteraceae > Shimia > Shimia abyssi. Next base: position 159,261 of record NZ_PYGJ01000001.1, read on the forward strand.
CCAATACCTCGTCGCCCTCTCGTTCAACCGCGGACTCTTCCCAGTCTTTCGACCGCGGCTGATCCAACTCGGCCTCGATGTCGTGCAAACGCCTGTCCAACTCACCGAGCCGTTTTAACAAAGCTCTTTTCTCAACGCTGAAATCGGTCATCATGTGCTCCATGCTCTGTGTCGATATAGTGTCACAAACACAGCAAATCTGCTTTGACGCATATCAATCGACCGTGACGCACGGCTGAAAATGAGGGTCTTGAAACATATGCGATTTTCAATATATGTTTCCCATACGAGGAGCACTTGCCATGACACCAGTTGTAACCGCCTTTTTTGACAGTTCTACGAACACGATCTCTTTTGTGGTTCAGGATCCGGGCGGATCGTCCTGTGCGATCATCGACTCGGTACTGGACTTTGACTATGCATCCGGACGTACAGATACAAAATCCGCCGACGAAGTCGTCGAATTTGTACGCGCCAAGGAGCTCAAGGTAGAATGGCTGCTCGAAAGCCACGTGCATGCTGATCACCTGTCGGCGGCCCCCTATCTGCAAGAGCGACTAGGTGGCAAGATCGGTATCGGAGAAAAAATCACCGTCATTCAGGACACATTTGGCAAGGTCTTTAACGAAGGCACCGAATTTCAGCGTGACGGCTCGCAATTTGACCAGCTGTTTACCGAAGGGGACAGCCTGATGATTGGGCAAATGCGTTGCGATGTACTGCACACGCCGGGCCATACACCAGCCTGCCTGACTTATGTCATCGGGGATGCGGCCTTTGTAGGTGACACACTGTTCATGCCTGATTTTGGCACAGCGCGCTGTGACTTTCCCGGTGGCTCGTCTGAAATGCTGTACATTTCGATCCAGAAGATCCTTTCACTGCCCGACGAAACCCGCATTTTTGTGGGACATGATTACAAGGCGCCCGGACGCGATGAATACGCATGGGAAACCACCGTTGGCGAGCAAAAGGCGCGCAATGTGCATGTGGGTGGCGGTGCGAACAAGGATGAGTTTGTTGAAATGCGCGATGCGCGTGACGCGACGCTGGCCATGCCCAAGCTGATCATCCCATCCCTTCAGGTCAATATGCGCGCGGGTCAGATGCCGGAACCGGACGACGAAGGCGATGTCTTTCTTAAGGTGCCTCTCAACAAGCTCTGAAGGCGCGCGTCGTCTCAAAAAACCACAAGGAAACACGAATATGAATGCAATCCCGATTGATTGGATCCTGGGGCTGTGCGGCGGGCTGATGATTGGCCTGGGCGGCGCGGTTTTTCTGTTGGCCAATGGGCGCATCATGGGCGCCAGCGGCCTAATTGGCGGGCTGGTGGATGGCACCGGGCGCGGGAACACTGCCGAGCGCGTGGTTTTTCTTTTGGGTGTCTTTCTGCTGCCCGTTTTGCTGACGCCAGTCTTTCGCATTGACACCACCCATGCCAGCCAAAACGTGATTGTGCTGATCGCTGCCGGTCTGCTCGTTGGCGTGGGCACGCGGCTGGCCAATGGATGTACATCCGGGCATGGCGTGTGCGGCATGTCGCGCCTGTCGCTGCGCGGTTTTGTGGCTACAATTTTTTACATCATGGCGGGTGGTCTGACTGTCGTATTGTTCCGTCATATTCTGGGGGTGATCTGATGAAGCGCCTGTTTTTTGCCTTTCTCGCTGGTGGCTTATTTGGCGCAGGCTTGATGATTTCGGGTATGACCGACACCAGCAAGGTTCAGGGTTGGTTGGATGTGTTTGGCAATTGGGATCCAACGCTCGCCTTTGTGATGGGGGGGGGCATCATGCCGATGGCGGCGGCCTGGGCCTACGCACGTGGGCGCAAACCCATCATGGGCGGTACATTTCCCGCGCCGGCCGAACCAAAAGTTGGCCGCAACCTTGTGCTTGGATCGATCCTGTTTGGCATGGGATGGGGGCTTGCGGGCTTGTGTCCCGGTCCGGCGGTCGCGTCTCTCAGCTATGGGGGCTGGCCGCATTGGTTATTTCTGGCGGCAATGCTACTAGGGTTCGCCGCCGCGCCTTTCGTGCGGACACAACTGGACAGCGCCGTGCCCGCCGAGTAATCAATACCTATGGATATTCGCCAGATCACCCCCCGCTATTTCGTCGCGCCTCAGATCGAGGCGTCGGACATGTCCGCCCTAGCCGAAGCCGGTTTCACTGCGGTCATCAACAACCGCCCCGACACCGAGATTGGGCCGGACCATCACAGTGATGTCATGCGTCAGGCCGCCGAAGCCGCCGGCTTGAAATACGTCGTCAACCCGCTGACCATGGACTCCATGACCCCCGACCGACAGGCACTTCAGCGCGAGACGCTGGACACGTGCGAGGACAAGGTCCTGGCTTATTGCCGCTCTGGCACGCGCAGCACAATCTGCTGGGCGTTGTCCGTGGCACCTGACATGGACACCAATGATATTGTCGAGGCGGCGGCCAATGGTGGGTATGACCTGAACGGTCTTGCCCCCACCCTACGCGCCATCGCCGAGCGCGACTGAATTTGGCGGCGCCTCCTCGGATGGGGGCGCACCCAGATTGGCCAAAGCAGTTGGGTCGCCAATGTCGTCGGCGCTCAGCTGAATGAGATCATCGAGATCGCTGAAATCATCGTCGGCCAAGCCGGTCGGGTCATCCATTTCTTCGACGGGTGGCAACACCGCATCTAGCGCAGTTTCAGCCGCCAGCAACTCCTCCAGTTCCTGTTCACTCGAGACAGTAAGTGTTTCTTCGACAAAATTTGGCTCTTCTTCTGTCACGCGCGCCTTGGGCAGCCCCTTACCACGCAAACGGATCGCGCGCGTCCCGTCGACCTGCCCAACCTGAGCACGCGCGATTTCGTGGCCCGATGCGGTTTCCAGCCGTGTGTCATGCAGCGCCCCTTTGGGGATGTGCAACACGTCCCCCACAGCCAGAGTCTGAAGCGTGGTTATCGGCACATTCACACGCGCCAATATGGCCTTTAGATCCGAAGTTGCCAGTTTCAGGTTGTCGGCAAAAGCCTTGGGATCGGCTTCAACGCTCCGCCCGTCCGCAGCCTCTTCCGGGGCGACTTTGCATTCCGGAAACCCAAACAGCATGACCCCGGACTTAGCCCCGCCCTCAAGTGCGATATGCAGCTCAAACAGGTGATATTCATGGGATGTCAGCGACAATGACAACGTGCGCGGCCCGGCCGTCATGGCGCCCATCCGATATGTCTGCAACCAATCCGGCGTATCGGGCTGGTCCAGCAACGCCGCGCGAAACCGGCTGAGAAGATCGTTGATAAATGGGGTAATCAGCGCCGCATCCACACGCGTTGGCAACCTGCCCGTCGCTTCACGCGCGACCACCTTGCCGATGGTCTGGAACTCGACCATGCCCGCCAGCACCTGTGCGTCAACCGAAAGCGCGCTTGGCTCTCCGTCGTCGCCCTCCAACACGGCCAACAGCGCCTCAGCGTTCAGGTTCTGCGACAGGTTTTCGTGCTGAACCACGCGACGGCGCACTTCGCGTACGTCGAGCACCATGCCCAAACCGGTTTCACCGGCCTTCTCAATCGCAAGGCGCAACGCCTTTTCAGGCGGCATTGTGCGCGCCATATAGTCCTGGCGCCAGTCGCTGGCCTTGCGCCTGAGAATAGAACCCTGTCCTGTATCGCTCATTCTTCGCGTCACCATTGTGCGCACCGCAATCACCACGGCCCGTCCCTCTCACTTTATCAAGCAGAAGGTTACCAGAGGATTTATGTGGAGCGATTACGAGGCCAAAGTGACGCGAGTCTCGGGCAGTGTCACGCGGAACGCACCCCCGCCCTGCCCCGGTAAATAGGCGATGTCCCCGCCAAGGCGCGACATAATCTCGCGACAGATCGCCAAGCCCAAACCGGCCCCATTGGCACGCTGTTCGCCAACACGCGAGAATTTCTCAAATATCACTGCCTGATCATCTTTGGAAATCCCGGTGCCATTATCAACGAAATCCACGACCAAAGCGCCTTCGTGCACACCAACATCAATGGTCAACGACGGATAATCTGCATCGCAATATTTTTGCGCGTTTCCAATCAGGTTGATAAAAACCTGGCTCAGGCGATCCAGATCGGTTGTGAGTGCGATATGCTCTTGCGTGCGGTGTCGCGTCACATGGAGACGCTCGCTGCCATTGCCCGTCAGTGCCGCCGCCAGCGCATGATCCAAAATCGCAGCCAATTGCCCGGTTTGCACATTCAGCGTCACTTGACCATTTTCCAACACGCTCAGATCCAACAGGTCATCCAACAGGCGTGTCAGACGTATAGCTTCGTTATGAATGATCGAAGAATACTTGATCTTGTCATCTTCACTCAGCTTTTCACTATCCCGCAGGATTTCCGAAAACGCGCGGATAGATGTCATGGGTGTGCGCAGCTCGTGACTGATCTGGCTCAGAAATGCGTCTTTCTGCTCCGATATCCGGGTCAGTTTTTCGTTGGCCTGTCGCAACTGGCGCGCGGTGCGGCTTAGTTCGTCTGACTGTGCCTCAAGCTGTGAGGAATATTCCATCATCTGCGCGGTTTCATCGGCCACCGCCATCAGGTCTTCGACCGACACAGATGCACCGCCGACGATCTGCCCGATCATGGCATGCGCAGTTGCCGCCCCCACCGAACCGGCCAATTCGCGCTCCAGCACTTGCAGGAAATCCGGGCTTGGCTCAGGCAACAGCCCACTGACACCTTGCCGGCGCGCCTCGCGCTCAAACAATCGCTGTGCCTCACGTGCGCCCAGAATACGCTGGGCCATCACCATCAGATCTTCGCTCTGTGCAAGGCTCCCGCTCCAGCTTTGCGGGGTCGAGCTGTGTTCGTAGACATTCACAAACTGAGCGCCCTGCAACCGTTCCAGCGGAGACGGAAAGCCGATTAGTGAGGCAACAAAAAACGCCAGCGCATTGAGCGAGATCGACCACAAGATCGCATGCACAAGCGGGTCCATCCCATCAATCCCGAAAAACGCCTGCGGACGCAGCCATGACAAGCCCAAAGGCCCCTGTGCCATGACGCTTTCGGAAATGAAAACCCCAGTGCCAAAACTGGGCAGAAGCAACGCGTACGCCCAAATGACAAACCCGACGGTCAATCCCGCAAATGCCCCCAGCCGGGTCGCCCCGCGCCAGAAGATACCGCCCAGCAACACCGGAAGGAACTGTGCCACCCCAGCAAACGAGATCAACCCGATCGAGGCCAGCGCCGTTCCTCCACCCGACAGTCGGTAATAGAGATAGCCCAGCGTAACGACACCCGCGATGGAAATCCGGCGTGAAAGCAGCACGACATGGCGTACATCGCCCGACACGCTGGCCCCGCCCCCGGATGCGCTCAGCCAGATCGGCATAACGATATGGTTGGACACCATCGTCGACAACGCCAGCGCCGCAACAATCACCATTGATGTGGCACTGGAAAAGCCGCCGATGAAGGACAGCATCGCCAACCCATCATTACCGGTCGCCAAGGGGATGGTCAGCACAAAAAAGTCCGGGTTCGACCCGGCGGGCAACAGATCAAGACCAACCACCGCAATCGGCACGACAAACAGGCTGATCAACATCAGATACGCTGGAAAGGCCCACGCCGCTGTGCGCAAATGGCCTTCGTCTTCATTCTCGACCACCATCACCTGAAACATCCTTGGCAGGCACAAAAAGGCCGCCGCTGACAAAAAGATCAGCCCGGCCCAGCGGTCCCCGCGCATTTCCCAGTCGCCAATCTCGGATGAATCAATACGGTTCAGGATGTCGGAAACACCGCCACCCAGCCCCCAGACCACAAACGCACCAACCGCGAGCAGCGCGAACAATTTGACCACGGCCTCAACGGCGATGGCCATGACCACCCCGTGATGGCGTTCGTTTGCGTCCAGATTTCGTGTACCAAACACAATGGTGAACAAGGCCAGCCCTGCCGCGATCAACAGCGCATTGCTCTCATGACTTTGCACATGAGAGTTCACATCATAAGCATCTGAAAACACACTAAAACTGACCGTGACCGATTGCAACTGAAGCGCGATATAGGGCGTGGTTCCGATCACGGCGAGGATGGTGACACCAATTGCCAGCAAGTTGGATTTTCCATAACGCGAGGAAATTAGGTCAGCAATGGATGTCACCCGCTGGCTGCGCCCGATACGAACCAGTTTGCGTAATATCCACCACCAGCCCACCATCACCAGCGAAGGGCCAAGATAGATCGTCAGATACTCAAGCCCTGAGCGCGCGGCATAGCCAACCGCGCCGTAAAACGTCCACGCGGTGCAATAGATAGACAGTGACAAGGTGTAGATCAGGGGCGATCGCAGCCAGTTTGATCGTCCACGGATTGCGGCCCGCTCTGCCGCAAAGGCGACAACAAACAGAAAAGCCACGTAAATCAGACAGACCGCGACAAGCACGTTGAACGTGGCCATTACCGGTCCTCCTGTTCCTCACCCAAACCCGCCCGCGACAGGATGCGTGCCAAAACAGCGCCCAGTACAACCATGACCAGCCATACGGTAAACACATAGACGATAGCATTTGACGTTGAAACCACGTCTTCCGTGCCGCTGGGCCACAAGAGCGGCACCGCCCAAAGCACCGCACCAATCAGGGGCAGTACGCGAACCACGTCCACCAAACGGCGCCGGCGATAGCTCTGGCGCTCAAGGAATAAAGAGGTGCGGCGTTCGTTCACTCTGTCACCAGCTCTCGCACCACCTCCAGCACTTCGGCATTCGAGAAAGGCTTGGTCATGAACCGGCTTGCGCCCGCCCGTTCGGCCATTTCGCGATCTTTTACCTGCCCTCGCGCGGTCAGCATTAGAACCGGCAATGACCGGGTCTGATCACCTTCGCGCAGTTCACGCAGAATGTCATACCCGCTTTTGCCAGGCAGCATTACATCAAGGATCACCAGATCCGGCAATTGGGTCTGCACCACGCCAACCGCGTCGTGCCCATTTGAATGTGTCGCAACCGACCATCCATCGCGCGACAGAATAAAACTGATCGCTTCGATAATGTTTGGTTCGTCTTCTATCAGAAGAACGTTCTTCTCCATGCAGTCTCCCTTTCCTGCACGCCCGTCATATTCGACTTGTGCTATTCTTAGCGCCGCGCTGCGAAATGCCAAGGTCAAATACCGTCGACCAACAGGGATGGCTCTCGCCGCCCCTCGCAACTCAAACTTGGACAGACCCGGCAACTTGACCCAACCTCGCGGCCCGGTGCGGATGGCCCGTCAACCGGCACGATCAACATGTAGCTGTGATAGAGCGGATCCACATTGACTTCGATCATCCCCACCGCCTCAGTCACGGCAAAGCAGTCAAACTGGCGCGCATCCCGACCGGTAACCGTCACCCGCTGATGCAGAGGGCGCATGGGGCGAGACAGAGCCTGAAACAAAGGCCATTTCGGACAGGCCGCCGAAAACCTTGGCACCGGGAACCCTTCGACCGGTTTGCGCAACATCAGGGTGCCCGACCCGTCGCACATTACCAACCCGAATGGCATTGGCATCACCTCGTCCGAGACCACCGCAAGACGGCGCAACACTGCCGGCAGGCTGGCGCCAAAGCTGCGCGACAACGCCACCGGATCCAATGGTCCAGCGCCCAGCGCCGCACGCAAGGCATTGACTGGCATCACTTGTGCATCATCGCGAAACTGGCGCAACGCAGAGCTGGCCAAATCACGCGATGCATTTGACGTCAGCGCCTCTTGCGCCTCGACAAAGTCCCGTACGCCGTCATCTGACGCGGCTTCCAACGCCTCAAAACGGAACGCGTTCGCCGTGAGCATTGCTTCGACCTCTTCTTGCGGCAAGGTCAGGCTGGCACCTGCATCACCGGCCCCGTCCAGATACGCCACAAGGCGCTGTGAACTTTCGGCAAGGCGCTGGCTGTCTTCGTTGATATTGCGGTGAAACCTGTTGCGCCATTCCGGCTCAATCTCTTTGGTGTCGGCCAAAATACCCGCAGTCGAACGGATTGCCGTGACCATGGTCAGCATTTCGTGCATCGACGTAGCCAGATGCGGATCATGCGTCAAGCGATCGGTCAACGTTGCAGCGGTGTGCTCTAGACTTTGCAAACGGCGATGCTGGTCGGCAATCAATGCCGCCCAGCCGGGAAAGCGCCCGGCAAATTCGTCAATCCGGTCCAGCTCCTGCCCGCTTGCATTTGCGTCCGCCGCCGCCTCGCGCAGTGTGGCTATCAGCGCTGCCTCAGCGCCTTCCGAAAGCAGCGAGGCTTCGACATTGAGAACCTGCGCTATATCAACAAGCAACTTACCGCCGATTCTACGCCGGTTATGTTCGATCAGGTTGAGATACGAAGCGGAAATACCCACCTCGCGTGCAAGCTCGGCTTGACGCATACCGACAATCACCCGCCGTTCGCGGATTCGGCTACCTGTTAAAGTGTCGCGCGCCATGGGCAATTCTCCCCCAATTTCAAAGCCTTTCTGCACTGCGGAAAAACTTCTTTACAAATGTTGCAATTGCACTGCCAATTACTTTACAAAAAAATCGTTTCAATGAAAGCAGTTGTTGCGGGTTTTTACATAACGCCCCGATAATGGTTTTGCACAATGGTGCATTGCGTGCGGGGTAAGAGGAGACCTTTCACGCCTTTCAAAAAACGGGAGGATTACATGTCCAAAACCAATCTGACACGTCGTGGCGTGCTTAAGTCTGGCGCAGTTGCCGGTGCTGGCGTTGCACTACCAACTATCTTTACGGCGTCGTCCGCAGCGGCCTACACCAACGAGCCCACCGGTTCGAGCGTGACACTGGGCTTCAACGTACCGCAAACCGGCCCCTATGCTGACGAGGGTGCGGACGAACTGCGCGCCTATGAGCTGGCAGTTGAGCACCTGAACGGTGGCGGCGACGGCGGCATGATGAACACATTCAGCTCCAAGGCGCTCAAGGGGAACGGTATCCTTGGCAAGAAGGTTGAGTATGTCACGGGCGATACGCAGACCAAGTCTGACGCAGCGCGCGCATCTGCCAAGTCGATGATCGAAAAAGACGGCGCAGTGATGATCACTGGCGGTTCGTCTTCTGGTGTGGCCGTGGCCGTTCAGGCCCTGTGTCAGGAAGCAGGCGTGATCTTCATGGCCGGTCTGACCCACTCCAACGACACCACGGGTAAGGACAAGCGGGCCAACGGTTTCCGCCACTTCTTCAACTCGTATATGTCCGGTGCAGCCCTCGCGCCGATCCTCGCCGCAAACTATGGCACGGATCGTAAAGCTTACCACCTGACCGCAGACTATAACTGGGGTTACACCACCGAAGAAGCGGTCAAGACATCGACCGAAGCCATGGGTTGGGAAACAGTTGCCGCTGTGCGCACACCGCTGACACAGACCGACTTCTCATCCTACATCGCACCGGTTCTGCAATCGGGTGCGGACGTTCTGGTTCTGAACCACTACGGCGGTAACATGGTGAACTCGCTGACCAACGCGGTTCAGTTCGGCCTGCGTGACAAGCTGGTCAACAACAAGAACTTCGAAATCGTTGTTCCGCTCTACTCGCGCCTGATGGCACGTGGTGCTGGCGCAAACGTTAAGGGCATCTACGGTTCGACCAACTGGCACTGGTCGCTGCAGGATGAAGGCACCAAAGCCTTTGTGAAATCCTTCGGCACCAAATACGGCTTCCCGCCAAGCCAGGCGGCACACACCACTTATGTACAGGCGCTGCTTTATGCAGATGCGTGTGAGCGTGCTGGCACGTTCAACCCCTGTGGTGTTGCAGAAGCGCTCGAAGGGTTTGAGTTCGACGGCATGGGCAACGGCAAGACGCTCTATCGCGCCGAAGACCACCAGTGCTTCAAGGACGTACTTGTTGTGCGCGGGAAAGAGAACCCGACCTCCGAGTTCGACCTTCTGGAAATCGTCGAAGTCACTCCGGTTGATCAGGTCACGTATGACGCCTCCATCTTTGGCGGCGATCTGGGTACCTGTAACCCGGGCGCCTAATTTAGGCACCAAGGCCGCGCGTGCATCCCGCGCGCGGCCACGCTTTTCGGCCCGTCACTTGCGCGCATTTTGCACACGATTGCTCCCCGCACTCGGCCCGCATTCAGACAGGCGCAAACCGGCACCGATATATTCATTCCGCCACACATGCGGAGCGACCGCTGACAAACCCTACGGGTGGGAACCATGGACGCAATCATTCTCCAAATTCTGAACGGGCTCGACAAGGGCTCTGCCTATGCGCTGATTGCGCTGGGTCTTACACTCATCTTCGGCACGCTGGGTGTTGTAAACTTTGCGCACGGCGCCCTGTTTATGATCGGCGCCTTCTGCGCGGTCACGCTGAGCCGTATCATTTCCTTCAGCCACGAAGTGATCGACGAAACCCGCACCGATTTTCTCGGCAATCCGCTCAAGGTGGATGTGCCCTATATCTACGACTGGTTCGGCGAGGCAACAGGTGCCGCGATCATTGACTGGTCCGTGCCGCTGTCGATCCTGTTTGCCATACCAATCATGATCGCCGTTGGCGTCATCATGGAGCGTGGCCTGATCAAGCATTTCTACAAGCGCCCCCACGCCGACCAGATCCTCGTGACCTTTGGTCTGGCCATCGTGCTTCAGGAAATCATCAAATATTACTATGGTGCCAACCCGATCCCGACCCCCGCACCCGAAGCCTTCAAAGGCTCGTTTGATTTCGGAGCGATGATTGGCTTTGCGGAAAACACCATCATCTACCCCTACTGGCGTCTGGTCTACTTCATGTTTGCCGCGCTGATCATCGGGGCCGTGTTTGCCTTTTTGCAATTCACCACTTTTGGCATGGTTGTGCGCGCCGGAATGGCGGATCGCGAAACCGTTGGCCTGTTGGGTATCAACATCGACAAGCGGTTCACCATCATGTTCGGCATCGCCGCCGCGGTGGCGGGGCTTGCCGGGGTGATGTACGTGCCAATCAACCCGCCAAATTATCACATGGGTATGGATTTCCTCGTATTGTCCTTCGTCGTGGTGGTTGTTGGCGGCATGGGCAGCCTTCCGGGTGCGGTTCTGGCGGGCTTCCTGCTGGGCATCCTTGAGAGCTTTGCCTCTATGCGCCAGGTCATCGACCTTATTCCGGGCATCAACCAGATCATCATCTATCTGGTCGCCATTATCATTCTGCTGACACGTCCCCGTGGCCTTATGGGTCGCAAAGGCGTGATGGAGGACTAATCATGCTGGGTCTCAAGAAAAAAGACGCCACCCTCCTGCTGATCGTAATCGGGCTAACCATGTTTGCCCCGTTCATCCTGAACCCGTTCCCTGACGGATCGGCCATGGCGCAGTTTAACGCGGGCTATCCCGACCTGATGCAGCGATTTGTGATCTTTGGCATCTTTGCCATTGGCTTTAACATCCTGTTTGGTTTGACCGGCTACCTGTCATTCGGTCACGCCGCCTTCCTCGGGATTGGCTCGTACTCTGCCGTGTGGATGTTCAAACTGCTCAGCATGAACGTCATACCAGCCATCCTTTTGGCCATGGTCATGTCGGGCCTGTTCGCCCTGTTGATCGGCTTTATCTCGTTGCGCCGCTCAGGTATCTACTTCTCGATCCTGACGCTCGCCTTTGCGCAGATGATGTTTGCGCTGGCCTATTCGGTTCTGACACCGATCACAGGCGGTGAAACCGGCTTGCAACTGGCGCTCGACGATCCGCGTGTCCTCGGCGCGAGCCAGACCGCAGGCGGCAACATTCCGGTGCCCGGCCTGTTTGGGATGGAGATGCGCAACAGCTTTGATCTGGCAATCAGTTCCTGGGTGTTCACTTTCAATGTCGGCTACTACTTTTGTGCGCTGATCCTGATTGCTGCCTTTTATCTGGCGATCCGCATCTTCCGCTCGCCCTTTGGCATGATGCTGCGTGCGATCAAATCGAACCAAACCCGCCTGAACTATACGGGCCTCAATCCGCGTCCTTATACGCTTGCGGCCTTTGTAATCTCGGGCATGTATGCCGGTCTGGCCGGTGGTCTGATGGCCTCCATGGATCCACTCGCCGGCGCCGAGCGCATGTTCTGGACCGCGTCTGGTGAGGTTGTTCTGATGACCATCCTTGGCGGTGCAGGTACACTGATCGGCCCGGTCCTGGGCGCTGGTATGATCAAATACATGGAAAACATCATTTCCAAGATCAACAGCGACATCCTGCACAGCTGGTTTGCTTTCCTACCTGACGGGCTCGAGGATTTCATCGTCGCCATTGTCTATCCCTTCATCGGCAAGGGCTGGCATCTGACGCTTGGCATTATCTTCATGCTGGTTGTGATCTTCCTGCCTGGTGGCCTTGTCGAAGGGGGTCAGCGCATCGCCAAATGGCTCAAGCGCGGCAAGACCGAAGACACCAAGCCCGGCAAATCCACCGAACCCGCAGAATAAGGAGACTGAAAGATGGCAATTCTTGAAGTCAAAGACGTAGGCAAACGGTTCGGCGGCCTTCAGGCGCTCTCTGATGTGCAGCTCTCCGTCAAGGAAAACTCGGTCCACGCGATCATCGGACCCAACGGCGCGGGCAAATCCACCCTGCTCAACTGTCTGGTGGGCAAACTGATCCCCGATACCGGATCAGTGATGTTTGACGGTCAATCCGTGCTGGGGCGTTCCCCGCACGAGATCAACCAGATGGGCATTTCCCGCGTTTTCCAGACACCCGAGATATTTGGTGATCTCTCGGTGATGGAAAACATGATGATCCCGTGTTTCGCCAGACGTGACGGAGCGTTTAGAATGCACGCGATCGAAGACATGATGTCCGAAAAGGACATCGTGGAAAAAGCAGAAGCCATGCTCGAAGACATGAACATGGCCGACAAGCGCGAGATGCACGCGGCCTCGATGTCGCGCGGTGACAAGCGCCGGCTTGAGATCGGCATGTGTCTTGCGCAGGAACCACGCCTGTTGTTGCTGGACGAACCCACGGCAGGCATGGCGCGGGCCGACACCAACAACACCATCGACCTCTTGAAACAGATCAGCGACGAACGCGATATCACCATCGCGATCATTGAACACGACATGCATGTGGTGTTCAGCCTTGCCAACCGGATCACCGTTCTGGCGCAAGGCACCCCGCTGGTCGAGGACAATCCCGAAAACATCCGCGGCAACCCCAAAGTGCGCGAAGCCTATCTTGGCGAAGCTGGCTGATCAGGAGAGAAAACATGAACGTCAAACCCGACTTCTCCAAAGGCCGCAACCTGGCCGAGACCGCCCCCGCCTTCCTCTCCGTCTGGAACATGGAAAGCTATTACGGCGAAAGCTACATCGTGCAGAACATCTCGTTCAATGTACACGAAGGCGAAATCCTCGCGCTTTTGGGCCGTAACGGGGCGGGCAAAACCTCGACCCTGCGCTCGATCGCCCGCATGGACAGCCCGCAGGTCACACACGGTGAGATTTGGCTGGATCACCAGCCGCTGCACAAAATGAAAAGCTACGAGGCCGCTGCTGTTGGCATCGGGCTTGTCCCCGAAGATCGCAGCATCATCCCCGGCCTGACCGTGGAAGAGAACCTGCAACTGGCCCAGATCGCCCCACCCATCGGTTGGTCACTGGATCGGCTTTACGATTTGTTCCCCCGTCTAGGCGAGCGGCGCAAGCAAGAGGGGGTGACCCTTTCCGGGGGTGAACAGCAAATGCTGGCCATCGCCCGCGCGCTGGCCCGCGACCTCAAGGTGCTGTTGCTGGACGAACCTTACGAGGGCCTTGCCCCAGTGATCGTGGACGAGATCGAAAAGACCCTGCGCATCATCAAGGAACAGGGCATCACCACGGTGATCGTCGAACAAAACGCCGTTCGCGCGCTAGAATTGGCGGACCGTTCGGTCATTCTTGATACCGGCGGGATCGTCTTTGACGGATCAGCCGAAGAGGTTCTGGCCAACGAAGAACTGCGCGCCGAATATCTGGCGATCTGATATTGGCGCGACCGGCCCGTCCGCCCATCAAAAAACCTAAGGTGACGCTGTTAGCGTCACCTGTATTGACACTGCGCCGCAGCCCCCTACCCTCGCCAACAATTCAATACACCGAGGTGATCCATGTCCGACAAAACCTATCCACCGTCTGCTGAACTTGCCGCATCAGCGCATATCAACTCAGACACATATGACACGATGTATGCCGCCTCAATCTCTGATCCAGAAGCGTTCTGGGGCGAGCACGGGAAACGCATCGACTGGATCAAACCCTATACCAAGGTCAAGAACACGTCGTTTGCCCCCGGCAATGTCGACATCAAATGGTTCGAAGACGGCACCCTGAATGTCAGCGCCAATTGTATCGACCGCCATCTCGAAACGCGCGGCAACCAGACAGCAATCATCTTTGAACCCGATGATCCCAAAGAACAGGCGCAGAGCATTTCTTATGCCGACCTGCATCGCCGCGTCTGTCGCATGGCCAACATCCTCGAAGAGCTGGGCGTGCGCAAAGGTGACCGGGTCATCATCTATATGCCGATGATTCCAGAGGCGGCCTATGCCATGCTGGCCTGTGCCCGTATTGGTGCGATCCACTCAATTGTCTTCGCTGGCTTCTCGTCCGATGCGCTTGGTGCCCGTGTAAACGGATGTGACGCCAAGGTGGTCATCACCGCCGACACCGCACCGCGTGGTGGCCGCAAGACGGCGCTGAAATCCAATGTCGACGCCGCGCTGTTGCACTGTAAGGACACAGTGAAATGCCTTGTCGTGAAACGGACCGGCGATCAGACCACTTGGATTGACGGGCGCGATTTCGATTATAATGAAATGGCGTTCGAGGCGTCTGATTACTGCAAACCCGCAGAAATGAACGCCGAAGACCCGCTCTTTATCCTCTATACGTCCGGTTCCACCGGCCAACCCAAGGGCGTCGTGCACACCACCGGTGGATACCTGGTGCAGGCCGCGATGAGCCATCAATATACGTTCGACTATCAAGAGGGTGACATCTATTGGTGCACCGCCGATGTCGGCTGGGTTACTGGACACAGCTATATCGTCTACGGCCCTCTGGCCAATGGCGCGACCACGCTGATGTTCGAAGGTGTGCCAACTTATCCGGACGCCTCGCGTTTCTGGCAGGTCTGCGAAAAGCACAAGGTAAACCAATTCTACACAGCACCCACGGCGCTGCGCGCGCTCATGGGGCAAGGCAATGAGTTCGTCGAACGTTGTGATCTGTCCTCGCTGCGCATCCTTGGCACAGTGGGCGAGCCCATCAACCCCGAGGCGTGGAACTGGTACAACGACGTTGTGGGCGGCGGGCGATGCCCGATTGTCGACACGTGGTGGCAGACCGAAACTGGCGCCCACATGATGACCCCCCTGCCCGGCGCTCACGCAACCAAACCCGGCGCGGCGATGAAGCCTTTCTTTGGGGTGCACCCCGTGGTGCTCGACCCGCAATCGGGCGAGATCATCGAATGTAATGATGTCGAAGGTGTGCTCTGCATGGCCGACAGCTGGCCCAGCCAGATGCGCACCGTCTGGGGCGATCATGAGCGGTTCGAAAAGACCTATTTTTCGGATTACAAAGGCTACTACTTTGCCGGTGACGGCTGCCGCCGCGATGCAGACGGCGATTACTGGATCACTGGCCGCGTCGACGACGTGATCAACGTCTCCGGCCACCGCATGGGCACTGCCGAAGTAGAGTCTGCTCTTGTTGCACACGCTTCTGTGGCTGAGGCCGCTGTGGTCGGCTACCCGCACGACATCAAAGGCCAAGGCATCTATTGCTATGTCACTCTCATGAACGGCGTGGAACCCACGGACGAGCTGCGCAAGGAACTGCGCACATGGGTGCGCACCGAAATCGGCCCGATCGCATCGCCCGACCTGATCCAATGGGCCCCCGGTCTGCCAAAGACCCGGTCAGGCAAGATCATGCGCCGTATCCTGCGTAAGATTGCCGAGAACGATTATGGCGCATTGGGCGATACGTCCACGCTTGCGGAACCTGCGGTGGTCGATGACCTCATCGAAAACCGCATGAACAAGGCCTAAAACTCGCTCGCAACAGAGCCAGACAGCGTGTCATAACCAAAAGGTCGGGGGAGCCCGGCCTTTTTTGTTCGATTGGTAAA
This sequence comes from Shimia abyssi, assembly GCF_003014475.1. Taxonomy (GTDB): domain Bacteria; phylum Pseudomonadota; class Alphaproteobacteria; order Rhodobacterales; family Rhodobacteraceae; genus Shimia; species Shimia abyssi. The sequence goes on from NZ_PYGJ01000001.1 coordinate 175,382, forward strand.
ATTGCGCTTGCTATAGCCAAAAACGCGATTCAAAGTGATCCAACATCAACCATAAGTTTAGCGTTTGTCATCGCGTTATTGGAGTTCTAGCGTTACCCAATGGATCAGGATCGTCCCTTTCTCGGCATCACCCTAATGCTTTGCTTCTGCATCATCGCCCCCATGGGGGATGCAGTGGCAAAAATTCTTTCCAACGCTGTACCAATTGGCATGACATTATTCGTACGGTTTTCCGTACAGGCGCTGGTTTTGATCCCGATTATTGCCTTCACCGGGCGTAATTGGCGCATGACCCCGCCGATTCTTACCCTTGTGGCGTTACGCACCGTGCTGCACATCATCGGTATTGGGGCGATGTTTCTGGCTCTGCGCTATCTGCCGCTTGCGGATGCGGTGGCTATTGCCTTTGTCATGCCGTTCCTGATGCTGCTGCTTGGTAAATACGTTCTGGGAGAAGAGGTCGGCATGCGCCGCTTTCTCGCTTGTATCGTTGGCTTCATTGGCACGCTGATGGTGATCCAGCCTAGCTTTGCAGAGGTCGGCCCCCCCGCTCTCTTGCCGTTGGTGGTGGCGGTTGTGTTTGCACTGTTCATGCTCGTGACCCGACAAATCGCCAAACAGACCGACCCAATCGCGCTTCAGGCCGTCAGTGGCGTTATGGCCTCAGTCGTGATTCTTCCGACGCTGGCGCTTGGCGCCGTGTTCGACCTGCCCGAAATGCAGCTGGTTGTCCCAGAGGCCAAATATGCTTGGCTTTTGTTGGTTATCGGGCTGATGGGCACTGTCGCGCATCTGATGATGACATGGTCGCTGCGTTACGCGCCCTCGGCCACGCTGGCCCCCATGCAGTATCTTGAAATTCCAATTGCCACCTTGATTGGCTGGGTTATCTTTTCCGATTTGCCTAACGGATTGGCAGCCATTGGTATTGGCGTCACGATTGCAGCTGGCCTCTATATCGTGCTCAGAGAGCGGGCCATGAGCCGGATGGCGCCGCAAGTGCCGTAACCACAATTGCAAAGCATTCGCGTGGCAGGATGACCAGCATCTTGGGCGCGGTCACGCTTAACATGACCGCCCCTGTCGCCTCGTTTGACGTGCCAATGCGACCGTCAGGTGTAAAGGTCAGGCCAGCAATCGGCCAGCGCAGGCCGTCCGAAACCCCCTCGACCAATCCCATCGGAAACAGCGACACGCGCGTTCCCGCAACAAGCGGCAGCTCAAGTGAGGGCGGGGCCAGAAAGGCGATATCGCTATCGCTCAGCAGGACACAGCGCCGCTCAGGGTACCGCACCAGCGCATTGTAGCAGGCCAATTGATGGTCCATCCTTGCACCGGTAAAACCAACCCCAAGAATTAACGGGGCCGTCAGAACCCTTAGCGCTTTTTCAAAATCTGTGCTGTCCTGCTCGGCCACGTGATGCAAATGCGTCGGCGGAATATCGAGCGTTTCCCCCTCAAGAATCGAATCCAGATCCCCGATAACCAGCTCGGGCATGATCCCCGCCGCCCGGCAATGACGCGCACCGCCGTCCGCCGCAAACACCCTTGGCGCCATGTCAAGACACTGTTTGATATCAATTTCTGCACATTCCCCGGCACCAACCAGGGTTATTGGTTCCAAGCTGCGAACAATCTGCTCCATTTCAGTGTATTTACCCCCCAGCAGATCAACACGCCACAAATTGGCCTCAAAATGATACGCTACCTTTCACAGAATCGGTCACGTTTCGACGCTCCTGTCGTGGTAAACAGAATGTCGAGCAGTGCAAAGGACCCGACTTCAATGGTTACGAATAACAAAGTTCTTACGGTTTCATACGGGACGTTCTCCTGTACCCTTGAAGGGTTTGAGGAGTCATTCGACACAATGAAAGCTATCGCGGAGTATTTTCGCGATCTGGCAGCGGATGACCGCTATTTCGGAGCTGAACCCCCAACACCTGATGCTGAGATGCTCGCTCGTATCGCCGAACGCGAAATCGAACGCCGCGTTCAAGCCCGTGTGGATCACGGCGCAATTGTGCTCAGTGCTGGCGCACCTGCACCCGCCGCTGAGCCCGCCCCCGTCGAACAGCCCGCTCAAGCTGCTCCGGTAGAGGATGCTGAACCGGTTGCAGTCGTCGAAGCTGAAAACGTACAAGAAGAAATCGCTGCTCCCGCTGCTGAAATCGACACCGCTGCTCTGAACGTGGTCGAACCCGCATTGGAAGAGTACGCCCCGGAAATCGAGCTGGAAGAGACATCCGAGGAATCTGTTGAAGAAACTGTGGAAGCCATCGAGGACGTATCAGAGTTTGACGATGCCGATAACACGATAAACGAGGTTGTAGACACAGTTCTGGATGACGCCCCCGCAATGGGCGAAGCAGATCAAGCCGAGGAAGCGGTTGCCGAAGAGGCCCTCGACGAAGCGGAAGAAACTGCTGAAACGGTTAAAGAACTCGTAGAAGATGTCATCGAGAAAGAGGCCCCCGCCCAACAGGTGCTAGACGCCGAATTGATTGAAGATGTGATCATCGAAGCCGATGAAGACGTTCAGTCCATGTTGGAAGAAGAGACCGAGATTGCCGAGGCCAAAGACAGCTTCTTTGACGACATCTACGAAGACATCGACTCGGATGCTGACTTGGCTGAGTGGGAAGACGAAGACGACGCAATCGACCCCGAATACGAGGAAAACTCGATCGCGGCCAAGCTCGAACGCATCCGTGCGGTTGTCTCGCGTGTTGAAACCGATCCCGAGGATGATTTTTCTGAAGACGAGCACGCCGAGGCGATGGACAAAACAGCCTCGCCGCTCAACGAAACCGTTGAGCGTATCGAAGCCGCCCTTCAGGCCGATACCAAGCAAGACGAAGCTCCCGAAGCTCGGGACACCGATGAGCCGGATACCAGCCTGGTCGATGACAAAAAGGGCGCAGCGCCACAAGTTGCCGACATGTCTCAGCCGCTGCGCGCTCGTGTTGTGCGGATGAAAAAGGCCGACTTTGAACAGGCGGTTGCCTCTGGCCTTTTGGAAGCAGAAGAAGACACCGACAACGAAGACGACGCACTCGAAGCGGCGCGCGGATCAAGCCTGACCGCTCAGGACGAGGCCGAATTGCTGGCCGAGCTGGCCGAGGTTGAGGCCGAGCTCAACCGCTCGGATGCCGCAGACATGCAAGCCGTGTCGGAAGCAGACATTTTTGAAGAGCCTGAGACCGACGCGCCTGAAAATCTCTTTGAAGAGGACGCGCCAACCGAGGTTGCTGAAACAACCGAAGAAACGCCAGAGGAAGAACCAGCCGTCAAGGCGCCGAACACCGAGCAGGATGATGCGGCGTTCCTTTTGACCGACGCGGTCAGCACCCCCGCCCGAGAGCCGGCGGCTCTGGACAAAACAGATGACCTGTCGCGCCTGATGGCCAAAGCGCAGAGCGAAATGGACGAGCCCGAAGGCAACCGCCGTCGCCGCGCTATCGCCCATCTACGCGCCGCTGTCAAAGCAACCAAGGCCGAGCAGGCCTCTGGCAAGACCAGCGGCAAACGCGACGCGACCGAAGCCTATCGCGATGATCTGGCGAGTGTTGTTCGCGCGGTTCCGGGTGGCGACACACCAGAGCCGGCCAAAAATGCGCGCCCAAAGCCCGCGCCGCTCAAGCTTGTGGCTGAGCAACGTATTGATGCTACTGAGCAAGAATCCAATGCCCCTGCCCCGCAGGAAGCCACGAAAGACACGCCGCGCGTTCCTGTTCGCCCGCGCCGCGTGTCTGCCGACCGGAAGGACCGCGAGGAAATCGCGCGTGCTGCTGCCCCGGTCGGCAACCCGTCTGCCATCATGGGTGGTTTCCATGACTACGCCCACAGTGTTGGTGCAACCCGTCTACCCGAAGTTCTCGAAGCGGCGGCGGCGTATCTGACCTTTGTCGAAGGTCATGACCGTTTCTCGCGCCCGATGTTAATGCGCATGGCACGCGACGCCAATGAAGAAGAGTTTTCTCGCGAAATTGGCCTGCGCAGCTTTGGGCAACTCCTGCGCGAGCAGAAAATCGAAAAGATCGCTGGTGGGCGCTTTACCGCATCCCCAAACATCAACTTCAAGCCAGACGACCGCGCAGCGGGCTAAGATCTGCAAATTCGCGGTGGTTCGGCCAACCGCATCTGTGCCAAATATTCAAAAGCTCCCGACACGTCCGTCGGGGGCTTTTTGCTTTCCGACAGATTACCAACGGGTCGTGGACCAACTGACGACAAGCCCCACCCTCTTGTTCTCATTCCGCGCCTGATGCACAGTTGCATTTGCGAATTGATTGCTTCGTCCTCGCAAAAGTCGTTCGCAATGAGTTATCCGCCGTGCGATGAATTGAGGGGGATGTTTTTGCATCCGATGCCAGATGAACCAAACCGCTGAAACTCCAGTCACCTCAGGCGAGTGCCATGCACGAAGTTAACAAAATTGATGCAGAGGATATCGCGGCGGCCCTGAAAGCCGGGTTTTCAGATTTTCTGGCCCGCCCGGTCATGAGTGGCTTTTTTGGCCTGTTTTACGCCATCTTCGGCCTCTTGTTTGTCTGGAGCTTGGTCTGGCTTGGCAAGATCTGGATGATCATCCCTGCCATTGTCGGCTTTCCCCTGGTCGCGCCCTTCGCCGCTGCGGGGCTTTATGAAATGTCGCGTCGATTGCAAAAGGGCGAGGCGTTCAGCTGGTCAGACATTCTCACAGTCATGGCCGATCAACGCAAACGAGAAATGGGCTGGATGGCCTTTGTCACGCTGTTCGTATTCTGGGTATGGATGTACCAAGTGCGCCTTTGGCTGGCGATTATCCTGCAAGATGTTCCGTTCTCGGGTTTTGACGGGTTCCTGAGCATCGTCTTTTCCACACCGGAGGGGTGGACCTTTTTGGCGGTCGGGACAGTGGCCGGTGCAATTCTGTCGGCGGTCCTGTTCTCCTTGACGGTGGTTGCCATGCCGATGTTGCTCGATCGAGAGACCAATTTCGTGTCCGCAATGCTCACTTCCATTGCCGTCGTGCGCGAAAGCCCCGTGGTCATGCTCGGCTGGGCGGCCATCATTTCGGTCACCATGATACTCTCAATGGTCCCGGCGTTCATCGGACTGGTCTTTGCCCTGCCAATTCTTGGTCACACCACGTGGCATCTGTATCAAAGGGCTGTGCCGGTATCAGAGAAATAGTCACAACGTCAGTGACCTCAGCTCGAAGGAAAGGAAATGTCAAATGACACTCTTGGTTCGAGGGGGCTGTAAATGCGGTCTGGTGAGATACAAAGGCGAAAAAATCGACGCTCCGATGTTTCGATGTCACTGCCGAGACTGCCAGCAGCTTACCGGAACTGGACATTCCGAGATGGTGCCGCTTGACTTGAATAGCTTTGTTATCGGAGATAACTGCTCTGAATACGAGATGGTTGGTGGATCTGGCCAGCCCACTTATAGTGGTTTTTGCCCAAATTGTGGATCACCCCTAACGCGCCGAAGCGCGCGCATGAGCGACCGAATTTACGTTCACGCGGCTTCTATGGACCATCCAGAGACCTACCTCCCAGCCAAATCGATTTATGTTGACGCTGCTCAGCCGTGGGACAGGTCCGTGATTGACCAAAGCGCGGTCCACCCTGCCTGAATGCAGACCTATTGGCACTGCCTGACATTCACAAAGCCCATTGCAAACTGTGAATCGGTGATCCCCGGTCGTGGCAAGGCTTACTGATCGTTCGGGTCCGCGTCGGGATCGGCCTGACCGATCCCTTTGAACACGGATTTAAACGGGATGATCCAGATGATGCCCAGACCAACATAAACCCCCAGCTCCACCAGTATCGAGGGGCGCTCGAACAGGGCCACGATATTGATCGCAACAATCACATAGAGCGGCAGGCCGATCAGCAGGATCAGCAACGAAAGCCGTTTGCGTGTCTTATAGCTCAGAGCCATCGTTGCCTCTCTTCCTGCGGTTTCCGAATAGAATACGGGATCAATCGGCAAACGGATCGGTTACAAGGATTGTGTCTTCCCGCTCGGGCGAGGTGGACAGCAAGGCCACCGGGCACTCAATCAGCTCTTCGACCCTGCGCACATACTTGATCGCATTGGCAGGCAATTCCGCCCAGCTGCGCGCGCCTTCGGTCGAATCTGACCAGCCGGGGTGCTCTTCATAGATGGGCTTGCACCGCGCCTGTTGATCAGCGGCAGTCGGCAGGTAATCCAACCGCTCTCCGTCCAACTCATAGGCGACACAGATTTTCAGCGTCTCAAACCCATCCAGAACGTCGAGCTTGGTCAGACAGATGCCCTTAATGCCAGACGTGGCACAGGTTTGGCGCACCAAAGCCGCGTCAAACCAACCGCAACGGCGCTGACGCCCTGTGGTGGTGCCAAACTCGTGCCCGCGCGTACCCAGACGCGCGCCATCTTCGTCCGGCGTGCCGTCGTCTTGCAATAGCTCGGTCGGGAACGGCCCCTCGCCCACACGGGTGGTATAAGCTTTGACAATGCCCAGCACATAATCGATCGAACCCGGCCCGATACCAACTCCAGTCGCGGCCTGACCTGCGATTACGTTGGATGATGTCACATAAGGGTATGTGCCAAAATCAATATCCAACAGTGCTCCTTGCGCCCCTTCGAACAGGATGCGTTTACCGGCTTTGCGCTTTTCATTCAGAACTTTCCAAACTGGCGCGGCATAGGGCAGGATTTTGACGGCAATCTCTTTGAGTTTCTCGATCAACGCGTCGCGATCCACAGGCTCGATACCCAATCCACGGCGCAACGGGTCGTGGTGCTGCAAGGCGCGATCAACGCGTGCAATCAACGTCGCCTCGTCAGCGAGGTCCGCGACACGCACCGCGCGCCGCCCGACTTTATCCTCATATGCCGGGCCAATGCCGCGACCAGTGGTGCCGATCTTGGTGCCTTTACTGGCCGCTTCTTCGCGGGCGCGGTCAAGTTCGCCATGAATCGGCAGAATCAGTGGCGTGTTTTCGGCGATCATCAATGTCTCGGGCGAGATTTCGACACCCTGGGCGCGCACGGTCTCGATCTCGTTCAACAGGTGCCACGGGTCCAGCACAACGCCATTGCCAATAACCGACAGCTTACCGCCACGCACAACGCCGCTGGGCAGCGCGTGAAGCTTGTAAACCTTGCCGTCGATGACCAACGTGTGGCCTGCATTATGACCGCCCTGAAAGCGCGCGATCACGTCGGCGCGTTCGCTCAGCCAGTCCACGATCTTGCCTTTGCCTTCATCGCCCCACTGGGCGCCTACGACGACGACGTTTGCCATGAGAGTTCCTTTTCATGCGGTCAAACCCGCGCCCTTTTAGCCATGTTGTGTGCAACACGAAACCGCAAATTCGCCGCAGCACTGGACAGAGGGCGCGTTTTTTCGCAATACCTATAAAAAAAGACCGTAAAAGGGATCGCTGATGGGGCTGTTGCTGCGTTGGATCTTTGCCTTCTTGTTGCTGGCACTGACATTCAACCCGACCGAGTGGAACTATGTCCGCTGGAGCATGGACAATTATATCGAGGAGATGCCCCTGACTGTACTGTTGGGGCTGCTCTTGGCGATTGGGTATATTATCTATCTGCGCGCCACGATCCGCTCGATTGGCGGGTTTGGCATGTTCCTTGTGCTGTCGGTGGTCGCGGCATTGGTTTGGGTTTTGTATGATTGGGGATTGCTGCGGCTGGATAACCAGGATCTGAACACGTGGATTGGTATTCTTGCCCTGTCTATTGTGTTGGGCATTGGTTTGGGCTGGTCGATTGTAAGGCGCCTGTTGTCCGGACAATATGATATGGATGACGTGGACAACTGAAATTTGGTGCCTTTGACCTAATTCCAGTGAGGGGGCCAGCCCCCTCTTTTGCCCGTTGGGCAAAATTCACCCCCGAAGTATTTCTGGCAAGATGAAGATCAAGTGCATTTGGGTCAGGCGTCTTGAACAAGCGTGACCGGGGCACCGTGGGCAGTGCTGAGAAAGGCGCGCTCCCATGCGGCGCGGGTGGTTTCGACGGCCTGTGCATCGGCCAGCCCCTGCCCGTCCAGCAATGTTTCAAGGGTTTCCAGCCATGCGATGAAATAATCGTCACCGCCATTGAGCTCGCGTGTCAACCCATGGCGTTTGAGGGTCGCGCCAAAGGCTTTGGCCCAGTCCGGCCAAGCAAAATGCCCCGTCTCGTTCAGATGTACCGTCAGCGCAAAGACCTGCGCGTGCCATGGTGCCTCAAAAGCCGGTTCATCAGGCGCGGTCATGCGGGTTCCAGATAGCTTTGCCACAGGTCGAGAATGACCTCATCTGTTGCGGATCCTTCGTCGCCCCAAAGGTCACATGCAGAAAATGACACCGCATAAAGCGGCTCAGGCGCTTCGCCTTGCCCATGGGCATTGGTATCGGGCAGGACAAACGCTCCGTGGCGCAGGACAACCTCACCTACGGCCCCCGCGGCATAAGATGGCAGGCGTGTATGCCCGCCTGGAACAGTTGCATTGTGCGCACGCTTACGGGTGCGAACCCTATCCCCGATCGCAAAATCAGGAGGAGTTGCAAGCCGGTCATAAGCGCTGCCCGAGGCCAATACACCCGCCACAACTTCGGCGCGCAATGCGCGATCCACAAGATCAGATGGCGCTTGTCCGCGCGCATGTCCGTTTTGCAGCTCATCCAGCGTGATCATGTCACGTTCGACCAGAAGATTGGCCAGTGCTGCCATCCATTTTTCGTAATATGTGAACCGGCTGTAATCCTTGGGCGGCAGCGTTTCGCGTGCATGGCGCGACGTATCTATGTTCCATTGGCCCAACGCGCCCGCCGCCAGCGTCAATGCCAACGCGCGCGCGTGCCAGTCCTCGGCATAGATTGCGCCATCTTCGGGATTTACAGGGCCATCTCCGTAGCGACCACCCATATCGTGCACACGGCTCATGGGGTTGGCACCATGGCCAGACCGGTGCCAATCATCGAATCCCGTGTGACAAGTTCGGCCAGCGCGTCTTGGCCCCACCCATCAGTGCCCTCCGGGCGCTGGGGCACCACCAGATAGCGCATTTCTGCCGTAGAATCCCAGACGCGAACTTTTTTGCCTTTGGGAATGTCTACACCGAATTCAGCCAGCACCGCGCGAGGTTCTCGTACTATCCGCGCGCGGTAGGCATCGGACTTGTACCACCCCGGCGGAATCCCCAACAGCGGCCATGGATAACAGCTGCATAAGGTGCACACGACCACGTTATGAACCGCGTCCGTGTTTTCGACAAACACCATGTGCTCGCCTTGCCGGCCATAAAGATCCAGTTCCCTGAGCATAGGCATCGGATCAGACAACATCGCGTCACGGAAAGCCGGATCATGCCACATCCGGGCCACTACGCCCGCGCCATTCTTGGGTCCAATGCGATTCTGGTAGGTGTCGATGATTTCGTCCAGCGTGGCCGGATCTACCAAACCCTTTTCAGTCAGAATGGTTTCCAGCGCCTTGACCCGCAAAGCAGGGTCAGGTGGCAAAAGGGAGTGCGGGTGATCGTGATCATGTGGCATGTGCAAACTCTGACAAAGTCCGGGCGCCATTGTCCAGCGCCGTTTTCAAATCAACTGCGCCGACCTTGGTCGTAGGTCCACCTAACGCGCGCTACTTTTGCCCATTGGCGATCTCGGCAACCGTGGTGCGGACCTCGGCATCGGACGTTTCTCCAACAAAGCCGACAGTTAAAACCAGATTGCGAATGTGACCGCCCAACTCGCGCTGGCAATCCAGCTTGTCCGGATAACCACGCACGCGCACATTGCGATATGTATAATTGTCGCTGGCCTTGGAAATATAGCCACATTTCCACTCAATCTCATTTGCCGCTACCGGGCCGGACGCGATAAATGTCATTCCCAGAACAAACCCAAGCGCCCCAATGACACTGCGTTGAGAGTTCATTTTTTGACCGGATTCCATGTGCTTTCTCCTTTGTAACCAGAACAATTATGAGAATAGGAAACTTAGCCCGGCTTGAAAAAACACGTTCGCCCAAGTTTTCTGACAATTCAGCGATCAGAATTTGATCACCCCGCTTTTCACCAACCAGCCCTGCCGCACTCGAAACTGCCTTGCCCCCCGCGCGAAACTTGCCTACATAGCGCGCTGAACCAACCGAACGCTCGCTCAGACAGGTCCCAATGGAAAACGTTGTCCTCATCATTCACCTTCTCCTCGCACTTGCCCTGATCGGGGTCGTGCTGATGCAACGCTCCGAAGGTGGTGGCCTTGGCATTGGGGGCGGCGGCGGCGGTGCCGTGTCGGGCCGCTCGGCCGCGACAGCTTTGGGCAAAATTACATGGGTTCTTGCGGGCGCGTTCATCTGTACGTCGATCGCGTTGACGGTGATCGCCGCGAAAAACTCGGCATCCAGCTCGGTCTTTGATCGTCTCGGTACTTCGGCTCCGGTCGAAGAAACCACAACACCGCTCGCACCAGCAGGTGACAGCCTGTTGCCACCTTCCGAAGGTGACGACGCGCCGTTGCTGCCGCGCGCGGACTGATCTGGCGAACCACTTTGGCCCTACGGGGCCAACCACAACAGCTTGAGGCGATTTTTCCGTCCGCAACAGCATCTTGCGGTTCGGTTGCCAAAGGCATGCGAATCCTGTTATACTTAAGTCCCGTGATGCTGTGGCAGTTTCGGCTGCCGCGGGCGCATGAAATTTAGACGTACACATCGACGAATACGTTCGACTATCACGGGGGCGCAGGCCACATGGCACGCTATATCTTCATCACTGGTGGTGTTGTTTCTTCACTTGGCAAAGGTCTGGCCTCGGCCGCATTGGGTGCATTGCTGCAAGCACGCGGTTACACCGTGCGGCTGCGCAAACTTGACCCCTACCTGAATGTCGATCCGGGCACCATGTCGCCTTTTGAGCATGGCGAAGTGTTTGTCACCGATGACGGCGCCGAGACCGACCTTGATCTGGGCCATTACGAACGCTTTACCGGCGTACCCGCCCGCATGAGCGATTCGGTCAGCTCGGGTCGCATATACTCCAACGTTCTGGAAAAGGAACGGCGCGGCGATTACCTGGGCAAAACCATTCAGGTGGTTCCCCACGTGACCAATGAAATCAAAGACTTCATTAATATCGGTGATGACGAAGTTGATTTCATGCTCTGCGAAATCGGCGGCACCGTCGGTGATATCGAGGGCCTGCCCTTCTTCGAGGCGATCCGCCAGTTTTCCCATGACAAGCCGCGCGGCCAGTGCATCTTTATGCACCTGACATTGCTGCCTTGGCTGGCCGCCTCGGGCGAGCTGAAAACCAAACCGACGCAGCACTCGGTCAAAGAACTGCAATCCATCGGGATTGCGCCCGACATCCTCGTCTGCCGCTCTGAACAGCCAATCCCCGAGAAAGAACGCCAGAAAATCGCGCTGTTCTGTAACGTGCGCAAAGAGGCAGTTGTCGCGGCTTATGATCTCAAATCGATCTACGAAGCGCCTCTGGCATATCATCGCGAAGGCTTGGATCAGGCTGTGCTGGATGCGTTTGGTATCGCCCCTGCCCCACGCCCGGACCTGTCGGTCTGGAATGACGTAAACGACCGAATCTACAACACTGACGGTAAGGTCAATATCGCCATTGTCGGCAAATACACTCAGCTCGAAGACGCCTATAAGTCGATCAAAGAAGCCCTCACCCATGGCGGAATGCACAACCGCGTCAAAGTCTCGGTGAAATGGGTCGATGCCGAGGTGTTCGACAAGGAAGACGCAGCGCCCTATCTCGAAGGGTATGACGCCATCCTTGTGCCCGGCGGCTTTGGCGAACGCGGCACCGAAGGCAAGATCAAGGCGGCGCAGTTTGCCCGTGAACGCGGCATTCCGTATCTGGGCATCTGTCTGGGCATGCAAATGGCCGTTATCGAGGCCGCGCGCAACGTTGCTGGCATCAAAACCGCCGGGTCTGAAGAGTTTGATCACGAGGCCGGTCAGAAACGCTTTGAGCCGGTGGTCTACCATCTCAAGGAATGGGTGCAGGGCAACGCCAAAGTGACCCGCAAACAGGACGACAACAAAGGCGGCACCATGCGTCTGGGCGCTTATGATGCTGTCCTTGCGGATGGGTCCAAGGTCGCCCAAGTCTATGGCTCAAACGCCATCGAAGAGCGCCACCGCCACCGGTACGAAGTTGATACGACCTACCGTGAAAAGCTCGAAGCCTGCGGCCTGCAATTTTCCGGCATGTCCCCCGACGGTCGCCTTCCCGAGATTGTCGAATGGAAAGATCACCCTTGGTTTATCGGCGTTCAGTTCCACCCGGAACTCAAGTCAAAACCATTTGATCCCCACCCCCTCTTCCGCGATTTCGTCCGCGCCGCCAAGGACAACTCACGCCTCGTCTGAAGCCCCAGCAAAGAATACCCGCAGGGTTTCCCACGCTGGCTGTCCTTTCGGGCGCAAAGCACACCCAAGATGGCGGGCATGACCGATCGAAACTCCCAAAAGGCTCCTGAATTTTTTCAGGAGCCTTTTTCATGCCATGCACACCGTCCCATTTGATCACTCAAAACTAATTCTCTTGGTGAAATAGCCGCCAGCCCCTAACATCATCCAACTTTGCAAACATCTTCACTTCACCTTTTTACCGCAAGAGATTGACCATGAACGATATTCCCGAAGAGTCGCTCGACCCCTCCGATTGGTCAAACGCGCAATCCATCGCTCACAAAATGGTGGATGACGCCATTGAGCATCTCAGCTCCGTGCGCGACCGCACGGTCTGGCAGGACCTGCCAGACGGCATTCGCACCCACTTCAAGGCCGCTGCGCCAAACGATCCCATGCCGCTCGAAGATGTCTATGACGAGCTGAAACGAACGCTCATTCCGCATCCAATGGGCAACATCCATCCCCGCTTTTGGGGTTGGTATATGGGTGCCGGTAATTTCACCGGCGCGCTTGGCGATTTTTTGGCTGCCGTTGACGGCTCCAACTTGGGTGGCGGGGCCACTTCTGCCGCACAGATCGACATGCAGGTGGTGAACTGGTTCAAGGCGATGATGGGCTTTCCCGACACGGCCAGCGGCACCCTCACCTCTGGTGGTTCAATGGCCAACATGGTCGCGCTGACCGTGGCCCGCAACACCCACGCCGGTGTCGATGTGCGCGCCCACGGCGTCGCCGCCATGCCCCAGCCGTTGCGGTTCTACGCCTCTGATCAGGCCCACAGCTGCCATCCGAAATCACTCGAGGCACTGGGCCTTGGCAATACGTCCCTCACCCTCATCCCGACGGATGAAAACTACCGGATGGACATCGCCGCCCTGCGCACCGCAATCGCGTCTGATATCGCCGCTGGCATTAAACCGGCCTGCGTGATCGGCACCGCGGGCACCACAAATACCGGCGCGATCGACGATCTGGTCACGATCAGCGCGATCTGCAATGAACATGACATGTGGTTCCATGTCGATGGATGTATCGGCGCACTGATCCGCATCGCCCCCGATCACCGCCATATGGTGGCAGGTATCGACACCGCTGATTCCGTGGCGCTTGACCCTCATAAATGGCTTCATACCCCGTTTGAGGCCGGCTGCGTGATCGTGCGCGACGCCGAACGCCACCACGGCGCGTTTGAAATGCACGGAGACTACCTGCAAATGCAAGAACGCGGGCTGCTCGCCGGGCCGTTTCTTGCCGACTATGGCTTCGAACTGTCGCGCGGTTTCAAGGCACTCAAGATCTGGATGTCGATCAAGGAACATGGGCTGGAGAAGTTTGGACGTCTGATTGATCAGAACATTGCCCAAGGCCAATACCTCACCGCGCGGATCGCAGAAAACCCGGTGCTCGAGCTGATTGCGCCCACCGAAATCAACATTGTTTGCTTTCGACACCGCATTGAAAACGCGACAGAATCCCAGATCAAGGACTTCAACACCGAACTCATGCTGCAGATTCAGGAGTCCGGCATTGCCGTGATCTCTGACACCACCCTGCGCGACCAGCACTGCCTGCGCGTGGCCGTGAACAACCACCGCACCCGGACCGAGGACCTTGATATCCTGCTCGACGCCGTCATCAATACAGGGGCCGAGATCCTGGCCGAGCGATAACAGAAATCCTTTGGTGACGGGCGCATCAGACGGTATCCTTACCCTATGCGCGCCCTTATCGCCCCGTTCCTAAGTCTCTTTGCCACAGCCGCCATCGCCTGTGACACGCCTGTTTGCGTGGTCGATGCGGAAACGCTGGCGCTCGCCCGCACCATCACGTTCGACGATCAGCCCACCTCTTTCGGCGTGGGCCGACAGGTCGAACATGTGCTTGTGCAACCCGGTGTCTCCTTTGGGGAACGTTTCCTTGGCCAGACCCTATCGCGCGAAGGCACCTATGACCGCATCACCGGCCAAGCCGTTGGCCCGCTCACCATTCTGCCCGGCGCCCCCGGTGAAACGCTGGGTATTCTGCGCCTGATGGCGACATCTGTCCTGCATGGGCACGGTCCCGAAGGGTTCCCAAACCCCGAGGCCACCGGAGAAGGTGCAATTGCCGTGCTCTTTGAACATGATCAATCCGCACTGGCCTTTGATATTCGTGGTGGCGAAAAGGGCCACGCCACAGTCGCTTTCTTGCGTCGCGATGGTACGCACATTCACACCCTTCGCCTTGGTCCTCTTTCGGAAATGACCTACGGCTTTCAACGTATAGATGACATCCCAGATATTGCCGGGCTAATCATTGAAAACGCCGATCCAGAAGGTATCGCGCTCGACAATCTGCGCTTTGAGCGCAACGCCGTGCTCAGCCTGTTGCGCCTGCCCTAACACCGCGCCGATTTGGCAGATCATGGCTTGCCAACGCATTCAATCTGTTCCAGCTTTGCGAAAAAAGACCGCGAACAGAGGGGAATGCCAAATGGCCAAGGGCTATTGGATCGGACGTATCGATGTGGACGATCCCGAGGAATACAAAAAATATATCGCTGCAAATGCCGGCCCCTTTGCCGAATATGGTGGGCGTTTTGTGGTGCGCGGCGGCGTCTTTGAAAACCCAGAAGGCACGGCCCGCCAACGTAACGTGGTGATCGAGTTCCCAAGCTACCAAGCTGCACTCGAGTGTTACAACAGCGACGGATACCAGCACGCGAAATCCCTGCGCGTCGCCGTCAGCAAAGGTGATCTGGTCATCGTCGAGGGGTATGACCCATGATGTGGGATTCCCTCCTTACCCGTCTGCGTGGCAAGACACCCGCCTCTGACCTGCCCGAACCGGACGAAAAACTGGCCCTTGGTGCGCTTTTGGTGCGTGTGGCCAAGTCCGATAATCACTATGACGCGGTTGAGATAGGCGAGATTGATCGCATTTTGGCCGCAACCTTCTCGCTCAATCCAGTCGAGGCCGCCAAACTGCGCGCCACCTGCGAAAAACTCGAATCCGCCGCGCCCGGCACGCCAGACTTTGCTTTGGTGATCCGTCAGAACGTGGACTATCCCCACCGCCTAGAAATGGCACAGGCCCTTTGGCGTGTGATCATAGCCGATGGCGAACATGCGCCCGAAGAGGATGCGTCCCTGAACGAAATCGAATCCATGCTGGGAATTAAGCCAGAGGATTCGCCAGCGAATCAGGCCACCTGACCCCATTGCAGTCTGCGCCCGGCCTCTCTACATCTTCTCTCATGTTTGCCGATTTTCTAAAACGCCTGACGGCGCCCGCCCCGGAACCATTGAACGACACAGATGCGCGCCTTGCGCTCACGGCGCTGTTGGTGCGCATTGCGCGCACAGATGGCGAATACTCTCATGCGGAATCCGCTCAGATCGACCGTATTACGACACAGCGCTATGGCCTCTCACCCTTTGAGGCTACAGCCTTGCGCAAAGACGCCGAGACACTGGAAACCGAGGCTCCCGATACCGTGCGCTTTACCCGCGCCATCAAAGAGGCCGTCCCATTTGACGAGCGTATCGGCGTAGTAGAGGCGCTTTGGCAGGTTGTTTTGGCCGATGGCCAGCGCGATGCCGAAGAAGACGCGCTTGTCCGTCTCGCGGCAAACCTGCTGGGTATCAATGATCGCGACAGCGCTCTGGCCCGCCAACGGGTGATGAAACACTCCTGACTCCGTTAGAATGCCGCCTCAGCCCGAGGCACGACCTGTCAAAACGAACGCGAACGACCGCAAATTGCGCAAATTCCCCTCGCGTCACCCCTTTTGCACATTGCATTCGCGCAAATTTTCATCCCTATTGAGGCCCTGAATAAGAACAAGATCAATGGGGACCCCTTGGCCGACAATACGCCCGTTCTCGAAATTCGCGACCTGCACAAGGCTTATGGCGATCTGGAAGTGATCAAGGGCGTCAATATCACCGCCCGCCGTGGCGATGTGGTGTCACTGATTGGCTCTTCTGGCTCTGGCAAGTCCACAATCCTGCGCTGCGCTAATCTTCTCGAAGACAGCCAGCAGGGCGACATTCTATTCAAGGGAGAACCCGTGAACTGGAAAGGCGCGCGCCACGACCGCCATCCGGGCGATACCAAACAGGTCATCCGCATCCGCACCAATCTCAGCATGGTGTTCCAACAGTTCAATCTGTGGGCCCATATGACCATCCTGCAAAACGTGATGGAGGCGCCCGTCACGGTTCTGGGCCGCGACAAGGACGAGGTCGAGGCGTCGGCGCGCAAATATCTCGACAAGGTCGGAATTGGCGACAAGTGCGATGTCTACCCTGCGCAGCTTTCTGGTGGCCAGCAGCAGCGCGCCGCCATTGCCCGCGCTTTGGCGATGGAGCCAGAAGCCCTTTTGTTTGACGAACCCACCTCTGCGCTCGACCCCGAGCTTGAGCAAGAGGTTGTCCGCGTTATCAAAGCCTTGGCCGAAGAAGGCCGCACCATGCTGATCGTCACCCATGACATGAAAATGGCCCGTGACGTCTCCAGCCACGTGGTCTTTTTGCATCAAGGCCTGATCGAAGAAGAAGGCGATCCCGAAACACTCTTTGGGTCGCCCAAATCCGAGCGGTTGCAGCAGTTTCTCAGCTCAACAGCCGCCTAAACAAAAACCAACTATGGGAGCATAATCATGAAAAAACTGATCCTGAGCACCACAGCGCTCGCGCTCACTGCCGGTCTGGCAATGGCCGAAACCGTGCGCATGGGCACCGAGGGCGCCTACCCTCCGTACAACTTCATCAACGACGCCGGTGAAGTTGACGGGTTTGAGCGTGAACTGGGCGACGAGCTGTGCACACGTGCCGAACTGACCTGTGAATGGGTCACAAACGAATGGGATTCGATCATCCCAAACCTCGTGTCCGGCAACTACGACACCATCATCGCGGGCATGTCGATCACTGCCGAGCGTGACGAAGTCATCGACTTTACCCAGAACTATACCCAGCCCGACCCATCCGGCTACCTTGCTCTGATGGGCGCGGATGTTGATGTCAAAGGCGGTATCCTCGCGGCGCAAACCGGCACCATTCAGGCCGCTCATATCGCAGCCTCTGGTGCGACATTGGTCGAGTTTGCCACCCCCGAAGAAACCATCGCGGCTGTTCGCAGCGGCGAGGCAGACGCAGTGCTGGCTGATGACGCCTATCTGCGCCCCTTTGCAGCTGAAAACGATGACCTGACCATGTTGGCCGAAACCGAGCTTTTGGGCGGTGGCGTTGGCATGGGCGTGCGCGAAAGCGACGGCGAGCTAAAAGCCAAGTTCGACGCGGCGATCCAGTCGATGAAAGACGACGGCACCTTGAACGCGCTGCTCGCCAAATGGGAAATCGGTCCGGGTTTCTGATCCCGCACCTTTATGAGAGCGGGGCTGACCACGTGTCGGCCCCGCCTTTTTACACATGTTTTCATACTGTTCCGATCCATCGATCCTAGAAGGGCTTAGCTGGCTCTCGTGCTACCTAACCACAGGCAAGCACATGTCATTCTATGTCTCCTTTGGTACTGTGCTGCTGCTCTTGGCCATCACCGCGCCCACTGCGCTGGCCTTTGGTTTTGCCGGTGCGATGTCGGCCCGCGCGCGGTTTGCTCCGCTCAGCTGGATCGGAAAGGGCTATATCGCCATTGTGCGCGGTGTGCCCGATATCGCGTTTTTCCTGTTCTTTGTGATCGCGCTAGATCAGGCCATCGAATGGTCCCGTCACAAGCTGATGTGTCGCGATTGGACCGATCCGATCCGACAGGGCAATGACTTTGTGGTCTGCGCCGAGGCCAAGATGCCCTTGGGCACTGCCGCCCAATGGGTGCACGAAGTGTATGGCTTTTCGCTCGCCGTGATCACCTTTGCCATCGTTTTTGGTGCTTTTGCTGCCAACGTGCTGTTTGGCGCCATGCGCGCCGTGCCGCGCGCGCAGATGGAAACCGCCGAAGCTTATGGTATGACCCATCGCCAGGCATTCTGGCGCATTCTAGTGCCGCAAATGTGGGTCTACGCCCTGCCTGGCCTCTCGAACCTGTGGATGGTGTTGATCAAGGCCACGCCGCTGCTGTTCCTGCTTGGTGTCGAAGATATCGTTTATTGGGCGCGCGAAATGGGCGGCTCAAAAACCGCGCGCTTTACCGCCTACCCACATGGCGATTGGCGCATGTGGTACTTCTTTGCGCTCTTGGTATTCTACCTCGCTTTCACCCGTGTCTCCGAAATCGTGCTTGACCGTTTGATGAAGCGCCTGACCCACGGACAGGCCACCTCGGGCGGCGAAGCGCAGCGGAGGGCCAACGCATGAGCTGCTGGGAAACCATCGCCGATTACGGCCTGCGCTCGATCGGTATTGGCGAACGCCTGTTGCCCAAAGAGGACTTTACCCTCTGCCAACAGTTCACGCTGATCGGCTCGGGCATGATCTGGAACATCTATTTTGGTCTGGTCGCGCTGGTCTCGGGCTTTTTCTTCGCCACGGCGCTTGCCGTTGGCAAGGCCTCAAACAACCGCCTATTCCGCAAATTAGCCGAATGGTTCATCTTCATCTTCCGCGGCTCGCCACTCTTTATCCAGTTCTTCTTTGCCTATTTCCTGTTTCTCTCACTGAAACAGGCCGTTCCCATTTTCGCCCCTTTCACCGCCGCTTGGCTCGGCGCGCTGGTGGTCTTGTTCTTCAATACGGCGGCCTATTCGGGCGAGATATTCTACGGCGCGCTCCAGTCGATCCCCAAGGGCGACATCGAAGCGGCGGACGCCTATGGCATGACCGGCTGGACCCGGTTCCGCCGCATTACCTTTCCCACCATGCTTCGCCTTGCATGGCCTGCCTACACGAACGAGGCGATCTTCCTCTTTCACGCAACCACGCTGGTGTACTTCTCGGGTTTCCCGGCTTGGCGGCAAAAAGGCGACGCGCTCTATTATGCCAGCTACTTTGCGGACAAGACGTTCAACCCGTTCATCCCCTACCCGATTCTGGCGGGATATTTCATCATCCTCACTCTGATCGTGGTCAGCGTCTTTGGGTTGGCCAACACACATCTGAACAAGCATCTGCCTAAGGAAGCGCGGCGCAAAATCCGGTTCCGCCCGAACATTATCCGCTGACGCCCATAAACTCTAAATCGCGAAATCCGCACCGACGCGTTACCGACGCAATACCGACGTTATACCGATGTGCCATTTCGGGGCTGGACTAGCCGTTATCCCGGCCCTCATATTTTGAGAACCGCGACCGATCCAGGTAACAAATGACCCTCTCCGAGTATCAAACCATCCGTGTTGCGACCGCCGATCTAAACGGCCAGCTACGCGGTAAACGCCTGCCATCATCCCAAGCTGATAAGCTTGCCAATGGCGGACTGCGGATGCCGCTTTCCGCGCTCAATGTCGACATTTGGGGGGATGATATCAACAACAGCCCGCTTGTTTTTGAAAGCGGCGATGCGGACGGCATTCTCCGGCCAACCAATCGCGACCCCGTCCCGATGCCTTGGCTCGAAACACCCTCAAAGCTTCATCTGATGAGCATGTTTCACGAGGATGGCACGCCCTTTTTGGGCGACCCGCGACAGGCGTTAAATCATGTTCTTGAACGGTTTTCCACTCGCGGCTGGTCGGTTCTCGCCGCGACCGAGATGGAGTTCACGCTGGTCGATGACAGCGCCGCTGTGCTGCGCGCACCCATCGATCCCCGCACCGGTCGCCGCCTCTTTGCTGGTGATATCCTATCCGTTGACGCGCTGGACGCGTTCGATCCGTTTTTCACCGAACTGCACGCCGGCGCGTGCGCTATGGGCATCGACATTCAGAGCATGATTGGCGAATGTGGACTGGGCCAATTCGAGGTAACGCTGAACCATCGCGATGCCCGGCGTGCGGCAGATGATGCCATACTTTTCAAACACTTGGCCCGTGGTATTGCCCGCAAACACGGCATGGCCGCGACCTTTGTGGCAAAACCCTACATCGATGACGCAGGCAACGGAATGCATGTGCATTTTTCCGTCCTCGATCAGAACGGCACCAACGTATTTGACAACGGCGGCGCCGAGGGTAGCGACATTCTGCACTATGCGATCGCCGGATGCCTTGCCGCTATGCCCGCCAGTACGCTGATCCTTGCGCCACATGGGCCCTCGTATGACCGCTTTGCTCGCGGCAGCCACGCCCCCACAAGCGCGTGTTGGGCCTACGAAAATCGTACCGCTGCCATTCGCGTACCGGGCGGGGCGCCGACGGCGCGGCGCATCGAGCACCGCACCGCCGGTGGGGACACAAACCCCTATCTGGTCTTCGCAACCATACTCGGCGCCGCCATGGCCGGGATCGAAGATGAACGACCAGCTGCCGCCCCGATCACTGGCAACGCCTATGATCTCGACCTGCCCCAGCTCGCCCCCGACTGGGCCACAGCCGTAGAACTCTTTGCCACCGATCCTTTGATCGCACGCATCCTACCCAACCCGCTGATCCGCAATCTGACCATGACCAAACGCCAAGAGCTAAAGCGCTTGGTCGACATCCCCGAACAGGAGCAGTGGCAAACATATCTTGAACGTGTATGACATGGGACAACACGCAAACGATTGGTGACATATGAAGATCGGCATTCTCGAAACCGGAAAACCACCCACCGAACTGACCGAAGACTACGGTGATTATGTTGATGCTTTCAAAGGCTTGCTGGCCAATCAGGGCTTTGAATTTGAAGGTTGGAGCGTTGTCGACGGCGTCTTTCCGGCTTCGGTCAGCGATGCGAACGGCTGGCTGATCACCGGCTCTCGTCATGGGGCCTACGAAGATCATGACTGGATCCCCCCGCTGGAAGATTTCATCCGCGAGGCTGTTACCCTATCCGTTCCCATGGTGGGCATATGCTTTGGTCACCAGATCATTGCGCAGGCGCTGGGTGGCAAGGTCGAAAAATACGCGGGCGGCTGGGTTGTTGGGCATCAGGTTTATGATTTTTTTGGCACGCCACTGGCGATGCACGCATGGCATCAGGATCAGGTTGTCGAACTGCCCCCCGGTGCGACCACACTTGCGAGCGGCGAAAACTGCGCCCATGCGGCCATTATCTATGGCGACCGTGCCCTTACCGTACAGGCGCACCCGGAATACGATGCAGGCTTTATCGAAGGCTTGATAGAGCACCGAGGTAAGGGGGTTGTCCCGGACGCCCAATTGCAAACCGCGCTTGACGGGTTGGGCCAAGGTACATCGAACCAGTTGATGGCTGACCAGATCGCAGATTTCTTTCGGCAGGAACGCGCAAAATGACCAGCTGGCAGGAACAGATACCTGAAAGCGCGCAGAAATACCTCGAGGGCAATCGGCTGGATGAGGTGGAATGTATCATTTCTGATTTGCCGGGCATTGCGCGCGGCAAGGCGGTGCCCGCCAGCAAGTTTGCGCGACAGTCTTACTTTCATTTACCTGAGTCGATCTTTTTTCAGACCATCACCGGTGAATGGGGAGAAGCCGCCGGATCAGAGGGCTTTATCGAGCGCGACATGATCCTGCGCCCGGACTGGAGCACAGCCACCGCCGCCCCTTGGACAGCGGACTGGACACTGCAGGTGATTCATGACGCGTTTGATGTCGACGGTATGCCCATACCTTTCAGCCCGCGTAATATTTTGAAGCGCGTCGTTCAACTTTATCACGATCAAGGCTGGGTGCCTGTTGTTGCGCCAGAGATGGAGTTCTACCTCGTTGCGCGCAATATCGACCCAGCCAAAGCCATTGAACCGATGATGGGCCGATCCGGCCGACCAGCCGCCGCACGACAGGCCTATTCCATGACAGCTGTAGATGAATTTGGCCCGGTGATCGACGACATCTACGATTTTGCCGAGTCGCAAGGGTTTGAGATTGATGGCATCACCCAAGAAGGCGGCGCCGGGCAGCTCGAGATCAACATGGTGCATGGCGACCCGGTCAAGTTGGCTGATGAAGTGTTCTATTTTAAACGCCTGATCCGTGAGGCGGCGCTGCGGCATAATTGTTACGCCACATTTATGGCGAAACCCATCGAAGGCGAGCCGGGTTCTGCGATGCATATCCACCATTCGGTTCTGGATCGCGAAACCGGGCAGAACATCTTTTCTGGACCACAGGGCGGAGATACAGACGCGTTTTTTCACTTTATCGCCGGGTTGCAAAACCACCTGCCCTCGGCAACGGCGATCCTTGCGCCCTATGTGAATTCTTATCGTCGCTACGTGCGGGATCATGCAGCCCCCATCAACCTTGAATGGGCCCGCGACAATCGCACAACCGGCATTCGCATCCCATTGTCCTCGCCTAAATCGCGACGGGTGGAAAACAGGCTCGCAGGTATGGATTGCAACCCGTATCTCGGGATCGCGGCCTCGCTGGCCTGTGGCTATCTGGGGCTGATCGAACAGGAACGCCCCGATCGCCAATTCAAGGGGGACGCGTATGATGGAGAAGAAGCGTTGCCACGCATATTGGGTGGGGCGCTGGATCTGTTTGATTCAGCCTTGGCGCTGAACGACATTTTGGGGCCCGAATTTGCGCGTGTCTATTCGATCGTTAAACGCAAGGAATACGAGGAGTTCCTTGAAGTGATCAGCCCTTGGGAACGCGAGCATTTATTGCTCAACGTCTGAGCGGGGTTGAGAGTGCGGATGCCTCCGGCGGAAGTATTTCTGGCAAGATGAAAACAGGGGGCGGCGCGGTTGGATCTGCTCTATGCCAATGATCACAAAGGGGAATACCCTGCAAGCTGGTACGCACAAACCGCGCGTACTCTTGCGCCATTTCCTCAATTGAGCGGCCTCCAACACGCGGATGTCTGCGTGGTCGGCGGTGGATATACGGGGCTGTCCACGGCATTGCATCTGGCCGAACAAGGGATTGATGTGGTTTTGCTTGAGGCGCATCGCATGGGTTTTGGGGCGTCTGGGAGAAATGGTGGTCAGCTTGGGTCTGGTCAGCGCTTGGAACAAGGCGGCCTGGAAGATTTGGTTGGACTTGAGACCGCGCAGACGCTCTGGGCATTGGCCGAGGATGCCAAGGAATTGGTTAAGTCTCTGATTGCGCGCCACAATATTGACTGCCACCTTAAGCCTGGTGTGGCCCATGCCTGCTTTACGGATCGCGACGTTGCCCATGAACACAACTATGCCGCCCATCTAAGTTCAGCATATGGCTATGACCAGATCCAACCGTTGGATCGGGATCAGATGCACGCGCTCTGCCCATCGCCAAAATACGTTGGGGGCTCGCTGGATATGGGGGCGGCGCACCTGCATCCGCTTGCTTTTGCGCTGGGACTGGCACGTGCCGCGCGGGATGCGGGCGCACGTATTTTTGAGACATCTCGGGTTGAGAACATCACCCATGGCTGCAAGATCACCGTCACCACAAACACCGGTCAAGTGAGCGCCGATCACCTTGTATTGGCCTGCAACGGGTATCTGGGGCATCTCGATCAACGGGTCGCCGCGCGTGTCATGCCGATCAACAATTTCATTGCCGCGACAGAGCCGCTTGGCGACGCGGCTGCGCAGGTTCTGACCCGTGACGTGGCTGTGGCCGATACCAAGTTTGTGGTGAATTATTTTCGGCTGTCTCAGGATAAACGGCTGTTGTTTGGCGGTGGCGAAAGCTATGGCTATCGATTTCCCAAAGACATCGCAGCCAAAGTGCGCAAGCCAATGACCGAGATTTTCCCGCATTTGCACGATGTACGCATTGACCATGCCTGGGGGGGAACGCTTGCGATTACCATGAAACGGATGCCCTATTTGCGCCGACTTTCCCCCAATATTCTAACCGCATCCGGGTATTCTGGGCACGGCGTTGGCACCGCAACCCATGCCGGACAACTTATGGCCAACGCCATCTTCGGACAGTCGTCGGGTTTTGACACGATGAGCAGCATTCCAGCGCGTCCTTTCCCCGGTGGCGTGCTTGGCCGTAGCCCGCTTTTGGCGCTGGCAATGACATGGTATGCCATACGTGACCGTTTGGGCATTTGAACTAATTCTATTGAATCAACGGGTTGAGCGTGGCCATGGCGGCGATGCAATTGAGTCACGTAACAAACTTTTCACATAGTCGCATACAAAATCTCTTGGCCGAGACTCGTCACTGTTTTATGTTTCTGAAAGTCGCGCATAAGAAAGTTGAAAACAATGACACTTCCTCCGAACGTTTACGACGCTGAACCCATCCCGGAATCCGCCCGCGCCGAGGTTGAGCGCTTGTTGAAAACCGGTGACTTGTTCCGATATACGGCGCCCGAAAATGCGCCTGTCGCTTTGCTGGAAACCGAATTTGCCGAGATGCTGGGCACGAAATACGCGCTCGCCGTCTCCTCGTGTTCTGCGGCGCTGTTCTTGTCATTGAAGGCGCTTGGCCTGCCACGTGATGCGCGCGTGCTGATCCCCGGCTTCACCTTTGCCGCTGTGCCCTCATCCGTGGTGCACGCCGATTGTGTGCCTGTACTGTGCGAAGTGGGCGAAAATTACCGTATTGATATCGCTGATTTTGAACGCCGTCTGGATGACAACATTTCAGCCGTGATCATCAGCCACATGCGTGGTCATACGTCGGATATGGACGCGATCATGGCGCTTTGTGCAGCGCGCAATATCCCTGTGATCGAAGACGCGGCGCATTCGCTGGGCACCACTTGGAATGGTCACAATATCGGGACGATCGGCCATATTGGCTGTTTCTCATTCCAATCCTACAAGCTGCTCAACGCAGGCGAAGGCGGCATCATGGTCACGGATGATGCGGACCTGATTGCACAGGCCGTCATCATGTCTGGCGCCTATGAGCATAACTGGCAAAAGCACAAGCCGGTCAACGCCGATGACAAGGCCGAGCTAGGGGCGGCTTTCGCCCGCTGGCAGAACATGGTGCCGCTTTATAACCTGCGGCTGTCCAATCTTTCTGCGGCAATCGTGCGCCCACAATTGGCCGAAGTGCCGCGACGCGTGCGTGATGGCCGTCGCAATCATGACTATGTTGCCGGACTTTTGAACCAGTCGGCATGGCTCAACGTGCCAGCAAAACTGTCACCAGAGGAGCGCGCGCCAGACTCTATCCAGTTCAACCTGATCGGTATGGACAATGACCAGATCCTTGCCTTCCAAGCCGCCGCGAACAAACGCGGCATCAAGGTGCAGGTCTTTGGTCAGTCAACGGACAATGCCCGCGCCTTTTGGAACTGGAACTTTATTAAGGACCTGCCAGAGCTGCCTGAGACGCGCAAAATGCTAATGAAAGCGTGTGACGTGCGCCTGCCTGCGCGCCTGAAAAAGGCCGAGCTGGAGATCATTGCATCGGCACTGACCGGCGCCGCACAGGATGTTATGGGCGAGCTTCGCGCCTACGGCACCTGATCATGTCTGCATAGAAAGAGAAAAGCAGGGCACATTGCCCTGCTTTTTTCATTTCAGCTTGCTCAACTTGGCCTGCAACTCAGCGAGCTGCTTTTTGATGTCGTCAAGGTTTTCCCCGTCGCCATCTTCGCTTTCACTCTTGTCGTCGTCAGCCTCTCCTGCTTGCCAGGGAAGGCCGCCGGTCATGGCTTTCATGAACGCTTCTTGCTGCGCTTGCATTGCCTCGATACCGGGCATTTTCATGCCACCCATCATTTTCTCCTGCCCTTCTTTCAGCATGTCAAAAGACGCTTGCAGGAATTGAGGTACCACGCTTGAAGCTTGGGTCGTGTAACTGCGCACCAGATCGTTCAGCACGTTCGTCGGCAACACGTTTTCGCCACGGCTCTCGTGTTCGGCAATAATCTGAAGCAGATACTGACGGGTCAGGTCATCTCCGGTTTTGAGATCGACAATCTGAACCTCTCGGCCGTCGCGAATAAATCCCGAGATATCTTCGAGCGTGACGTAGTCACTGGTCTCGGTATTATACAGCCGCCGGCTGGCGTAACGCTTAATAAGCAGCGGATTTTTGTCGTTAGCCAAAGTTGCCTCCCCAATTGATATTTGTGCATTGCAGCAAAGCCTATGCGACTGCAGCACAAAAAGAAAGGGCAGGCCTAAGGCCTGCCCACGCAATTCGCAACATCAGGGAGGAGGAGTGCGAACCGGCTGGAAATCCAGCTTACTTAGTCGCTGCTTTTTTAGCAGCGGCAGTCACGTCGTTGGTTGCTTTTTTAACAGCAGCAGTCGCCTCTTCGGTGGCGTCTTTGCCGGCAGTCATCAGCAGTTCAACAGTTTCGGACTGAACTTTTTTCGCAACTTCAGCGAAAGCAGCCATGTTCTCAGCAGCAACTTCTGCCTGAGCCGAAGCGAAATCGGTCATCGCTTTTGCGTAGTCAGCAGGCTCTGCTTTTGCTTTGGACATGTCGGCCAGTTTGGCCAGCGTGTCTTTTGTCCACTTGGAGGAGATTTCCGAAGACTTTTCGGCGGCATCCAATGCAACGCTGGAAAGTTTTTCGTTCAGCGACGCAGTGTTTTTGAATGCATCTTCCAGAGCAGAGTTGTCTACAGGGAATGCGCCCATCATGTCTTTCAGGATGGTGGTCATGTCTTGTGTTTTAGCCATAGTGCCAGGTCCTTTTAATCAATGTGCGGGCCAGCCCCGCTGTCTGTCTTCTGAACACAATATGCGTTCTGCGTCGCAGCATTTCAAGTAATTTTTGCTGCGTCGCAGCACAAAATTTTATTCCCAATAAAAATCAACGTGTTGCGCGGGTTTTTACGTAGTCGCCGGGCGCGTCTCCCAGAACTGGATGATCCGAATCGCCAAAATCACGCGCCGGAATCTGCTTGCCGGACCGCGAAGAAAGCCACTTGTCCCAGCGTGGCCACCAAGAGCCTTCGTGGAAAGTGGCGCCTTCCATCCAATCGTCCGCCGCCAGCTTATTGTCGGCATTGGTATAGTGGCCATACTTCTTCTTGCTGGGCGGATTGACGATCCCGGCGATGTGACCGGACTCAGATACAATAAAGGTTTTTGACCGACTCTTGGTTTGCTGGAACCCGTTATAGCAATCCTTCCAGCGGGCAATATGATCGGTTTCGCACGTGATTGAGCAAAGTGGCACGTCCACATCATTCAACGTGAGCCTCTCTCCACAGAACTCAACGCCACCGTCGGCAAACTCGTTGCCTTGACACAGCTGGCGTAGATACTGATGCGCCATCTTGCCCGGGAGCCCAGACCCATCGCCATTCCAGTAAAGCAAATCAAAGGCGGGTGGCGTTTCTCCCATCATGTAGCTCTTGATCGCAGGGCCATAGATAAGGTCATTAGACCTCAGAAAGCTGAATGTGCGCTGCATAATGAAAGAGCGCAGCAATCCTTCTTCTTCGATTTCCTTGTCGATGCCATCGATAAAGTCGTCCTGAAGGAACGGCGTAAACTCACCTTGATCGGCAAAATCGGTCAGCGCGGTAAAGAAGGTGGCCGACTTGATCGATTTGTCGCCTCGCTTCTTCATAAGCGATAGCGTCAAGTGCAGCGTCGTTCCGGCGATACAATACCCAACCGCATTGACCTGTTTCTGTTTGGTTATCTTCTTGGTCTCAGAGATGGCGGTGACAAACCCCTCTTCAATGTACTCGTCCATGCCGACATCAGAATGGGACCGGTCTGGATTAATCCAGCTCACCACAAAGACAGTATAACCCTGATCGACACACCACCGGATCAAACTGTTAGATTCCTTGAGATCAAGAATGTAATACTTGTTGATCCACGGCGGAAAAATAAGCAGTGGCACTTCGTGTACTGTCTCAGTTGTGGGCGAAAACTGAAGCAATTCGAACATGCGATTGCGGAACACCACCTTGCCGGGTGCCGTGGCGATGTTGCGGCCAATCTCAAACGCTTCTTCGTCAGCAAGGCGCACAATCATCTCGCCATTGTTGGCTTCCAGATCATGGATCAGGTTTTCCAACCCATCAATCAGCGACTGACCTTCGGTTTCGACCGCTTTTTCAAGCGCGTCCGGATTTGTCCCCAGAAAATTGGTCGGCGCCATCATGTCGACGATCTGACGCGCGAAATACTCTATCCGCTGCTTGTCTTTCGGCTCCATGCCTTCCAGCTCGGTCACAGCCGTCTCAATCGCCTGCGCGTTCAGCATGTATTGCTGCTTGAGATAATTGAAATATGGGTGCGATTGCCACATCGGATTGGAGAATCGACGGTCGCTAGGTGTTTCATCCTGCGGTGCAGCAATTTGGCCCTTCATCAGCACGTTCTGCGCATCAATATAGTGTTTTACCGACTTGCTCCACAACTCTAGCTGGTTTTCCAGCACCTTTCCTGGATTATTGATCATCTCCTGCCAATACGCTCCAGCGGCGTTCATGAATACATCCGGCTCCGGGGAATTTAGGTCTTTCCTCAATGGCTTATGTCGACTCATGACTTCAACCAACCGACGGGAAAGCTGCTCAACCTTGGTCAAATTTTCGTTCAAGCGTTCAAAATTTTCGCCTGTTTCGCTCTCATTTGTTGTCATAATAAATAATTCGCCCTATTCTCGCCGCTACGCAGCATTCAATTCAACACCCTGCCAGACTTAAGTACAGGCGGGGATTTGGGGTTGCATACCTTGGGGTAAAGGAGACGCACATGCGATACATGGCCACGTACGACCTGATGGAAACAATCCGCAACACCAATCAATGGATGGGCGCGACGGCTTCCGCGATGGCGTCCTACCCGATGTTTGCGATGGTGCCGAACCCCGCTTTCAGCTGGATGGCTGCATGGGGCGAGGTCACAGAACGCACGTTCCAACGTATGGTCGTAAAGCCGGACTGGGGCATCCGCACATTTACTTGCGAAGACGGTAAAGACCACTTGGTCAATATCGAGCCCGTCGTAGAACGGCCCTTTGGCGACTTGTTGCATTTCAACGTTTCCGGTCGTGAAGAACAGCCACGCAAGGTGTTGCTGGTTGCTCCTATGTCCGGTCACTATTCTACCCTTTTGCGGTCTACTGTCAAAAGCCTATTGGTGAATTGCGAAGTCTACATCACAGATTGGCACAACGCCCGCGACATCCCTGTTTCCGAAGGGAAATTCGACATAGAGGATTACACACTCTATCTCGTCGACTTCCTCAAGGCCCTTGGTCCCGAGACCCATGTCATCGCCGTATGCCAGCCCGCCCCGCTGACACTCGCTGCGACCGCCTATCTGGCTGAGGAAGATCCCAGCGCACAACCCCGCTCGCTCACTTTGATTGGTGGCCCGATCGATCCAAATGCTGCCGCTACGGATGTTACCGATTTTGGCCATCGCGTGACAATGGGCCAGCTTGAAGAAATGATGATCCAGCGTGTCGGCTTTAAATATCCCGGTGTGGGTCGCATGGTTTATCCGGGCCTGCTCCAGCTCGCGTCGTTCATGTCGATGAATGGAGAGCGTCACACAGGCGCATTTGTGGATCAAATTCAACGTGTTATGCGCGGCGAAGCTTCTGATCACGACGCTCACAACCGGTTTTATGATGAATATTTGGCCGTCATGGATATGCCCGCCGAATTCTATCTTTCAACTGTCGAGCGCATTTTCAAGAATGGCGAAATTGCCGCCAACGAATTTGTGGTCGCCGGTCGCAAAGTTGATATCGGCAAGATCACAACCGTCGCCGTGAAAACCGTTGAGGGTGCCAAGGATGACATTACCGCGCCCGGTCAATGCGTGGCCGCGCTCGATATGTTGACCGGCCTGCCAGACGACAAAAAGGCAAGCCACGTGGAACCCGGTGCGGGTCACTATGGCATCTTTGCTGGCAAAAGCTGGCGCAACAATATCCGCCCGCTGGTGCTGGACTTTATTGATGCAAATTCTGGCGCGCCTAAAAAAGCGGCGACCAAAGCCAAAATCGCAGCGGTCTGAAAACAGAACTTTGATCAGGACGTTTGCGCGTCCTGATCACCCTTTGCCAGCCAGTCTCCCAGAATTGCGGAAACAGCCTTCGGGCGTTCCAAGGTTGGGAAATGCCCGGCCTCCTCAATCAAATGCAGCTCTGCCGTCGGGATCAGCTCGGCCATGAAACTGTGCCGTTTTGGCGGCGTCAGCTGATCATGTTCACCACACATCACCAACGCTGGCACCTTGCATTGTCGCAAGGTTTTTTGCTGATCCGGACGTCTCTGCATGGCACGTGCTTGTCGAATGAACAGGTCTGCCCCCAATCCCATCCCCATCTCGTGAAACCGCGCCAGAATTTGCGCGCGCCCTACTCCGGGCGCGAGATAATCTGGTCGCATGAACGACCGCAACACCTCGTCCAGCTTTCCCGCCATCGCACCGACAATCCACGGTTCGTACTCCGCGGCCCCTGCAGGCGTTTCCGGCAAGGGCGACGTATCCATCAGCGCAATCCGCGTCACCCGTTCAGGCGCGCGACGCAGAATATCCATCGCAACCATGCCCCCCATGCTAAAGCCCGCCAGCGCAAATCGCTCCGGCAGTTGGTTCAAGAGCATGGCCGCCATGTCTTCGATCCGCTCACCCAATGTTGGCACCGCAATCATAACAGCACGGTCCAGCGTCAGTTTGAGGATCTGATCCTCAAACACGCGTGCGTCGCACATCATACCCGGGATCAAGACCAACGGATCGTGCATGGAAACACTTCCTTAAAATGACTAATCAATTGTTAAGGAAATGCCCCGGAATAGCGGCCAAGGTCAACTGCCTTGATCCGTATTCCCATAGCCATTCCACCGAAATGCGCCCTCTTCTGACAGCGGCGAAAACGGATTATGCGCCACCTCCCAGACATGCCCGTCTGGATCGGCAAAATAGCCAATATGCCCACCCCAGAAAATGTCAGCGGCGGGTTTGATGATCCGCCCACCGGCCGCTTCCGCGCGCGCCAGTATTGGCGCAACATCGCTCGCGGCGCGCACATTATGGGCAAACGTAACCCCCGAGAACCCGCCGATGTCATCAGGCGACAGCCCCATGTCTTCGGCCAGTTTATCGCGTGGATAAAGGCCCAGAGTTTGGCCAATCAGGTCAAAAGCGATCACGCCATCAGGGCTGTCCACTCTCCCCCATCCTAGCGCCTCATAGAACGCGGCAGACGCCTCCAAATCGTTGACCGCCAATGTAATCAGGCTGATCCGTTGTTGCATAAATCCACTTTCAGTCATTTCTCTAATCCGCTGATAAATTTCACAAAACTTCTAACTGCTTCGCCATTTTGCCCCGGCGACAGGATGTCTCCAGCAATAACATGGGCGTTTGGGTCCATTCCCTCTGCTTCCGCGTCGCGCTGGGATATTGTGACGGTGCCACCCCAGCCCTCCAACACGTCCCGCGTTACTTTGGCCGACACCACTTTGTCTGCGTCCGAGAACCAAAAAAGAGTTGGGATATCGACACTGGAATAATCCTTTTCGGCGGCATGTTTCACCAAGGCCGCCATCTGGAATATCGCCGTGCTCGGATAAGATGTCGTCCAATATTGGCCATGGTCCTCGTTCTGTGGTGTCCATGAACGTTCCTTGCCCCCCAAAATGGGCACCCATTGCCTCGCTGCTGGCAGAGTCAACAGGGGGGCCAGCGGATCATTTATGCCAAAATTGGGCGAGATCAGGATCGCGCCTTTGACGTCGCGCATCGCGTCTTCCTGGTCAAGCATTGCAGCGACAACAGTGCCCCCGGTAGAGGTTGCAATGAGCACAACTTCTTCGGCAGTTATGCGTGCGATTTCAATCACTTCCGACACATCGTTCACCCAATCCTGCACCCGCGCATTCGCCAGCGCTGCGCCGTCTCGGCCGTGCCCATTCAATCTGGTAAAAACCAGATTGGCACCCAATTCTTTGGCCACCCGGTCCGGCACCGGGCGTATCTCTTCGGACGTTGCCGAAAACCCGTGCACATACACAATCGCCAAATCAGTTTTTACGTCTTTTCCAAGCGCCCAGATCACCCGTTTCTCAACACCCGCTATCAGATCGTTAAACCGCGCTTCTTGCGTCGCGAAATACACGTCGACATCATCGCCAACTGCGCTTGCATCAAAATCCGGTTGCACAGAGATTTTTTCATAGGGTCCCAAAAACGCCATCGCGCAACCAATCCCCAGCACGGACAACAGCACTCGCCCCAGGAATTTTCCAAACACCTTCATAGGCTTGCCGTAGAAAGCTCAATCACTTCTTCAACCTGCGCCTCGATCAGTGCCAGGCATTCCTCATCCGAAAACCGGTGGTCTTTGCCCTTTGCCAGCAACAGGCGCATGTCCGGCCCTTCCGCATGATCTAACAAGCGCAGCGCAGTTTCAGAGGACACCGCCGTATCCTCGGAGCCTTGCAAAAACCGCGTCGGGAAACCGAGCGTCAGCGACGTTCTCAAAACCAGCTGATTGCGGCCATCCTCAATCATGCGACGGGTGATAATATAGGGCTCCATGTAATCTGAAGGCAACGCAACCTGCCCCACCTCGGCCAGCTCCGCCTTTTGCGCATCGGTAAAATTCGCCCAATACCCATCCTCTGTGAAATCCGGCGCGGCCGCGATTGTCACCAGCCCGGCAAGGCGTTCGGGCATGGCGCGTGCCAGCAAAAGCGCCTGCCACCCCCCCATGGAAGACCCAACCAGCACCAGCGGCCCCTTGGTCAGTGCACTTACAGCTGCAACACTGTCCTCATGCCAATCCCCGATACAGCCATCCTCAAACGCGCCCGAACTCTCTCCATGCCCGGAATAGTCAAACCGCAGAAAGCTTTGCCCGCGCGCCTTGGCCCACGCCTCTAGCTGTATCGCTTTTGTGCCTTCCATGTCGGATTTCAGCCCCCCAAGGAACACCACCGTGGGCCCGCTCTCGCCGCTTTTGTGATAGGCAATGCGCCGTCCTTGGGGTGTTTCGAAATACTGCGTGGTGCTCATGCTGGTCCTCGTTCCTGTCTGCCACGACACTAGCGGCGTGATGTCGGACAGGAAAGACCGCTTGACTTGTGATCATGCCAAGGCGAAAACACGCGCCGAACCATATACCCGCAACCGGGCGTTCCGTGGGCGCCAAACTGACGAGGAGCTTGAGGCTAATGGCCGATATTTCCCTTACTTTTCCTGATGGTAACGCACGTTCTTACGAGAGTGGCATCACCCCTGCCGAGATCGCATCGTCGATTTCGACCTCACTTGCCAAAAAGGCGATCTCCGCCACTGTCGATGGCAAACACTGGGATCTTCAGTGGCCCATTGATGCGAATGCATCCATTGCCATCAACACGGTCAAAGATAATGACGCCGAAGCGCTTGAACTGATCCGTCACGATTGCGCGCATATCATGGCCCGTGCAGTGCAAGAAATCTGGCCCGACGTCAAAGTGACGATCGGCCCAGTGATCGAACATGGCTGGTACTATGACTTTGACCGTCAGGAGCCGTTTACCCCCGAAGATCTCGGTGCCATCGAAAAGAAGATGAAAGAGATCATCAACAAACGCGAACCTGTCACCACCGAAGTGTGGGATCGTGCCCGTGCGGTCAAACACTATGAGGACAATGACGAGCCTTACAAAGTAGAGTTGATCGACGCCATCCCAGGCGACGAACCGCTACGCATGTATTGGCACGGCGATTGGCAGGATCTTTGCCGCGGCCCTCACTTGCAACATACCGGTCAGGTGCCTGCTGATGCGTTCAAGCTGATGAATGTGGCCGGTGCCTATTGGCGTGGCGACAGCGATCGCGCCATGCTGCAACGCATCTACGGCGTGGCGTTCAAGAACAAAGAGGATCTAAAGGCCCACCTTCACATGCTGGAGGAGGCAGAGAAACGTGATCACCGTCGTCTCGGCCGCGAAATGAACCTGTTTCATTTGCAACCCGAAGCACCGGGTCAGATTTTCTGGCACCCCAATGGCTGGACCATCTACACGATGCTACAGGACTATATGCGCCGCGCTCAGTCGCGTGGCGGTTATGTCGAGGTGAACACCCCCCAAGTTGTTGACCGCAAGCTGTGGGAGGCTTCGGGCCACTGGGAGAAATATCAGGAAAACATGTTTATCGTCGAAGTGGACGAGGAACATGCGCGTGAGAAAGCGATCAACGCTCTCAAGCCGATGAACTGCCCCTGCCACGTTGAGATTTTTAAACAGGGTCTAAAATCCTATCGCGACCTGCCCCTACGCATGGCTGAGTTTGGCTCTTGCGCGCGCTACGAACCATCGGGCGCGCTGCACGGTATCATGCGCGTGCGCGGCTTTACGCAGGATGACGCACATATCTTCTCGACTGAGGAACAGATCGGTGACGAATGCGCCGAGTTCATCCGCTTCCTGTCGGCGGTCTACAAGGATCTTGGCTTTAAAGAGTTCAGAATTCTGTTCTCTGACCGCCCAGAAAACCGCGCCGGAAGTGATGAAGTCTGGGACAAGGCCGAAGCCGCGCTGCTAGAGGCAACCCGTGCGGCGGGTGTCGAGCCGGAAATGAACCCCGGCGAAGGGGCATTCTATGGCCCCAAGCTGGAATTCAGCCTTACGGACGCGATTGGTCGGGTCTGGCAATGCGGCACCTTCCAGGTGGATTTTGTTCTACCAGAACGTCTGGACGCAAGTTACATCGGCGCGGATGGTGAAAAACACCGCCCCGTCATGCTGCACCGTGCCTGCCTTGGCTCGTTTGAGCGTTTTATCGGTATCCTGATCGAGGAACACGCTGGTAAACTGCCGTTCTGGATTGCACCGCGTCAGGTGGTTGTCGCCGCTATCGTGTCTGATGCGGATGACTATTGTCTGGAGGTGGTTGCCGCCCTCAAGGCCGCTGGCGTGCGTGCCGAGGCGGACCTGCGCAATGAAAAGATCAACTATAAAGTCCGCGAACATTCGGTGGGCAAGGTGCCGGTGATCCTCGCCATAGGTAAGAAAGAGGTGGAAGAACGCACCGTTTCGACCCGCCGCCTTGGAGAAAAGCAAAGCAAAGTCCAGACTTTGGACGAAATCGTGAGCCAATTGTCACAAGAGGCAACACCACCAGACTTGGCCTGATCGATTCTGCAACATTCCAACAGGCGCGTCGTAACAATCCCGGCGCGCCTGTTTCAGTTTTGGCCCCATTTCAACGTTCCAGCACAGGAATCCTCACGAATTCGTCACGTCACCTAACGCGTCCGTGACACACGTCGCCGTGACTAGCTTTTGGTAACGAGTATGGCCTAGTCTCTATACATGCCACGACGCAAGTGGCCGAGTTTCAAAAACCGAAAGGGAATAGAAAATGTCGAAAACTGTTCAAACCCTCGCCGTTGCAGGCGCCGTTGCCGCCGCATTGACCGCCCACGCGACCACCGCTTCAGCAGCGGGCCAGGAAAAATGCTACGGTGTTTCGCTGGCTGGTCAGAACGATTGCGCAGCCGGCCCCGGCACCACTTGCGCCGGCACTTCGACTGTTGATTATCAGGGCAACGCATGGACGCTGGTTGACGCCGGCACCTGCGCAGAAATCGAACTGCCAACACTGGCAGACGGGTCTGCACGCACCGGCGCGCTTGAGCCGCTGGATCGCGACATCCCAAGCTGATCTACTGGTCGGGTCCGGAAGCATCCCACATTCTGGGCCCCCCCACCAAATCAAGCACTCACAAATTGATCGCTTGTAACCTTCTGGGGCCTATTACTGGTTGCGTATCTATGTTTTTGCAGGCGGCCACCTGACCGCCTAATGCCCACCTGATCCGGAGACCGATCATGTTTGATGCATCGACACGCCCCACGACCCTGCCCAATGCCCCTGGCGTTGGCTACAAAGCTCAGCATTACACCGATCTCACAAATGATCCCGGCCATGTGGCGTGGCTTGAGATTCACGCTGAAAACTATATGGGCGCCGGTGGCCGTCCACTTGCTCAGCTGCGCCATCTTTCGGAACGGTTCGCCATTTCAATGCATGGTGTTGGCCTGTCCATTGGCGGCGAAGGCCCTCTGGACGGCGACCATCTGGCTCGTCTAAAGCACCTGAACAACTGGTTGCAACCTGTTGTTTTTTCTGAACATCTCGCTTGGTCCACGCATGACGGTGCGTTCCTGAATGACCTGTTGCCGCTGCCCTACACCAAGGACACGCTGACCCGCGTCAGCGATCACATCGACCAACTGCAAAACACGATTGGTCGCCAGATGATGTTGGAAAACCCGTCCAGCTATCTGGCTTTTGCCGAAAGCACGTGGTCCGAACCCGATTTCCTGCGCGAAGTGTCAGACCGCACCGGATGCGGCCTGTTGCTTGACGTGAACAACGTCTTTGTGTCTGCGACCAACCTCGATTACGACCCCCGCGCCTACATCGCGGAGTTCCCTTTGGACAAGGTCGGTGAAATCCACCTTGGCGGCCATGACGAGGACGAAGACGAGCACGGTCATGTGCTGTTGATCGACAGCCATGGCAAGCCTGTGGTCGATCCGGTATGGGCGCTGTTGGACCACGTTTTATCCTTGTCCGGGCCGCGTCCCATCCTGATCGAATGGGACAATGACGTGCCCGAATGGGGCGAACTACATGCCGAGGCCGCGCGCGCGTCCAAAGCACTAGAGCAGGTCGCGGTATGACCGCCACAGTGTCCCAAACAACCTTTCGCACCGCCATTTTGAACGGCCAGTCCGACCGGCCTCTTGGCTTGACCGACGCGCAGGGGCGCGCGGCTGGGCGTCGGTTTGACGTCTATCGCAACAATGTCGCAGTCTCACTGACCGAAGCGCTCGAAACCGGGTTTCCGGCCATTGCCAAATTGCTTGGGGCAGAAAACTTCAAGGCAATTGCCGGAATGTTCTTACGACAGTACCCGCCCAGCTCCCCTCTTATGATGCACTACGGGGCCGAATTTCCCGACTTCCTTCAAGGCATCAAACAGCTGTCCCATCTTGGCTATCTGCCGGATGTCGCCCGGCTCGAACTGGCATTGCGCCGCGCCTATCACGCCGCAGATGCCTCACCGATTGCCGCAGACGCGCTTGCGGCCATCCCCCCGATGGAGCTTGGCGCGGTTGCCTTTGAATTTGCACCTGCCGTCGCGCTGCTCAGATCACAATGGCCCGTGCACGCACTCTGGGCCTTCAATCTTGCGGATGGCCCAAAGCCTCAGGCGGTGGCTCAGGATGTGCTGATCCTGCGCCCTGAATTTGACCCGGAACCGCACGCCCTTGCACCCGGCTCGGGCGCGTGCGTCGATACGTTAATGCACGGCGCCACATTGGGCGACGCCGCAGCTCAAGGGACAGCCGCAGCAGACGATTTTGACCTCAGCGCGCTTTTGGCGCTCTTGCTGAACGGTCAAGCCATCACAAAAATCACAATAAAAACATGAACTATCGGAAGGGCCCATGAACACACTTCTTGCACTCTACAACGGCATATTTGGCCGCCTTGAACGTCAGGAATGGCTTTTGCCAACCTTGGCGCGCTTCGTATTTGCCGCCACTCTAGTTGGCTATTTCTGGAAATCCGGCCTGACAAAACTCGGCGATGGCATCTTTGGTATCTTCAGCCCAAGCACTGGCGCCTACGCACAGATTTTCCCCAAGGCGATCGAAGCCGTTGGCTATGACGCCAGCCAACTGTCCTTCTTTCACTGGCTAGT
Source organism: Shimia abyssi (assembly GCF_003014475.1). GTDB lineage: Bacteria > Pseudomonadota > Alphaproteobacteria > Rhodobacterales > Rhodobacteraceae > Shimia > Shimia abyssi. The sequence goes on from NZ_PYGJ01000001.1 coordinate 213,389, forward strand.
CGTATTTGGTGGCACTGTGGCAGAATTCATCCTGCCTCTGCTGATCATTATCGGTCTTTTAAGCCGTCTTTCAGCGATTGGCATGATCGGATTTGTCATCGTTCAGACACTGACCGACCTTTACGGTCACCATCTGATCGATGATCCTAAATCCGTCGGTGCCTGGTTTGACCGTTTCCCCGATAGCATCCTGATGGATCAACGCACCTTCTGGATCTTTGTTCTGCTGGTAATCGTGGTCAAAGGTGGCGGTCCATTGTCTGTAGACCACATTCTAAAAAAGCGTTTCCAAGAGTAAGAAAACTAGAAATGCGCTTTCTCTTCGTCGGGCTGACCTGCGGCTATTGCCAGAACGCCGCCCAGCCCGGCGAAACTGATCGGGAACATGGTAAACGCGTTGAACCCAAACGCGGCGTACATGCCCCCCGCTGAGATCAACAGCAACACCCCACCCCACAACGCCCGCGACCGCGCCATCGCACCGCCGACAATCGCACATAACGGCGCCAAAAGCGCGCCTGCACGCACCAATCCGATATTGTCGACCTGCTCGGCCACATCCGGCACCTCGCCAAAGCGATTGATCACCTCAGTATAGCCCCAGCCAAAAAATCCGACGATCATGCCTATAACACCGGCAATAATTCCCAGGGTCAGCGCAGCGTTTCGCATCTGTGTCTCCTCGTTAACGCTCAGATCACATAAGGCCTGCGCACGCCTTATCCAAGCTCGGCTTCTACTTTGGCTGACCAGCCCAGATACAGCACCCCATCACGCTCGATCAACGGCCGCTTCATCAATGTCGGATGCTCGTTCAGCAACTCGAGCGCCGGTCGCGCCCGCTCCGACTCGGACAATCCGCGCCACGTAGTCGACCGAGAATTAACCAAAGCGTCGCCAAAAGTGGCATAGGCCTGTTCCAGAACCTGCGGCGGTACACCATCCGCGCGAACGTCCAAAAAATCCACATCATTCAATACTTTCAATGCCTTGCGGCACGTATCACAATTTTTCAACCCAAATAGACGTGTCAATTTCGACGCTCCCTTCTGCCTTGTGTGACGCAACCATTTTCCGATTCTGCGCGAGTTTTGCTTGCTTTTTACATTGCAAGTGCAATTCTGCCAGCGGAACATTTGAAAATAGCGCCCCACAATTTTCGGGCGGCACCAAAAATGTGCCCTGTGCACACGATGCGCGGAACTTAAGTGAATAAAAGGAGAACGGTATGCCACGCGGTACCGTAAAGTGGTTTAATACAACCAAAGGCTACGGATTTATTGAGCCAGAAGACGGCGGCAAAGACGTCTTCGTACATATTTCAGCTGTTGAACGTTCAGGTCTCAAAGGTCTGACAGACAACCAAAAAGTCGAATTTGAAATGTCCCAAGGTCGCGATGGTCGTGACATGGCCGGCGACATCAAACTGATTTGACAGGATAGGGGCGCGAGATCAGCGCCCCTCTCACTCGACAGCTATGAACACCCTTTGACACCAGCGGGGCAACTGCTGGAGCGATAGTGGTGTCTCTTGCCACCTGCCCGGTTGTAAAACGGTTCGGTCGTGTTCGGCTGCCCGCAACAGATGACACCGCCAATCGTCACTGGCTGAAGTCCAGCCGGGCAGTAATTTGCGCTTGCGGGATAGGGTTGAATCAAAACACCTTCGGGCTGATTGACTGGCCCGATATTGGGTGCATTGCTGCTCCATTGCTGTGCCATGGCGGGCATGGCCGACAACGCAAGCGCAGCGGCGATGTAAGACAATTTCTTCATGAGACAATGGCTCCAATTGCTGCAACACACTTGTTAATCGTCCTAGCCTAGTGCGGCGCATGGGAAACTGTCAATTTCTCAAACGGAAACAATATGTTTCGCTGCGCCGTTCTTTGGGCATTCGAAGCGTTCGAAAACCGCTCTGCTACCTTGGGGTCAGCTGTCGATCATCTCTTTGAACTCACGCCACTCACGTGCGCTCATCCCGCTTGTGTCCTGATCGACGGTTTCACCTTTGATCATACGGCGCAGACAATCGACCATCTGGGCCGACATCGTGACCGCACCCATGCGATAATCTTCGAAAGCCCGGTACGCCGCGGGAACCCAATCCGCAACCACATTACAGATCGCGTCCGCATAAACGCGGATCTCGTATTGCGCATGCGCATCCGCACGCAACCGCAAGAAATGCAGAAGGTTATGCAAGTCAACTTTCCAATACCACTGGGTGTAGATATTGGCTGGCAGATTCATGCGTGCCAGCTCGCGAGCCAGACCTTCTTGTCCGTCCTGACTGATCATCGCCTGATAATTGTCATAGCTGCGTGCGCTATCCGCCTTGAGGATTTCCAGAACACGCGCGGCTTCTTCCCCCTCCAGCGCACCACCGCGGCCTTGGTTATTGACCGCGGATTGCGCGGCAATATTTTCGGGTGCGGGAATGTAAAACTCTCGGTCCAAAATCGAATACCGCGCCGAATACTCGTTCACATTGGCGGTCCGGTGACGAATCCACTGACGCGCTACAAATACTGGCAGTTTGACGTGCAATTTGATTTCGCACATCTCAAACGGCGTCGAATGCCAGTGCCGCATCAGATAGCGGATCAGCCCTTCGTCGTTTTGAACGCTCTTGGTGCCTTTGCCATAGCTGACCCGCGCCGCCTGACAAATGGCTGCGTCGTCGCCCATATAGTCGATGACGCGCACAAACCCATGATCCAGCACCGGAATCGCGTGATACAGATGCTTTTCCATCCCCTCGCTGACAACGCGCAAAGTCTCACTTGGATTAGAGCGCAGCTCATCAATTTCGGCGTTTTGTTCTGGCGTCAGCGACATATCAGGCGATTCCCCTGTGAATCTGTTTGCGTTTTGCGCCACTATATCTTGCGGATGCGGTTCATGAAACCGCATGTTGTGCTTAACGGGTCCTTGCTCACCTTCTCCTCTAACGTGATCGGCACTGGATTTTACGGGCCAGTTGAGGTTTTGTTGGCGCAAACAATCATCAAAGGAAAACACGATGCGCGTCAAATATCTTCACACGATGGTTCGGGTCGCTGACCTGGAAAAATCCATCGCGTTTTACAATCTTCTCGGGCTGAAAGAAACCAGGAGACACGAAAGCGAAGCCGGACGGTTCACGCTCTTGTTTCTGGCCGCTGACGGCGACCACGATTGCCCGCTCGAGCTGACCTATAACTGGGACGGCGACGAGGGGCTGCCCAGCGACAGCCGCCATTTTGGCCATCTCGCCTATGAGGTCGAGAATATCTATGACCTGTGTCAACACCTGATGGACAACGGTGTGACCATCAACCGTCCACCGCGTGATGGTCACATGGCCTTTGTGCGCTCACCCGACAATGTGTCGATCGAGCTTTTGCAAGCCGGCGAAAGCCTGGCCCCCGCCGAACCTTGGGCCAGCATGGAAAACACAGGACACTGGTGATCCGCGCGCTTGCCACTGTGGGGCTGGCGCTTGTGTGCCAGCCCGCCCTTGCGGTTGAGTGTCGATTGGCGCTGGTTTTGGCGCTGGATGTGTCCTCCTCGGTGGATGATACAGAAGACGCGTTTCAAAGAAGAGGACTTGCGTCTGCGCTGATTGCTCCCGAAGTACGCGCCGCGATACTCGGCGCGCCTCAGCCCATTGCCCTCGCAGTGTTCGAATGGAGTGGCCGCTACAATCAAAAATTACTGCTCGACTGGGCGCTGATAGAGTCATCGTCCACTCTCAACGCGGCCGCCAAGATCATCGCCACATCCGAAAGATCAACTAAGGAGTTTCCAACAGCTCTTGGCCACGCAATGGGCTATGCCGCAGGGCTGCTGCGTCGCGCACCCGACTGTCATGCGAAAACTATCGACGTGAGCGGCGACGGTAAGAATAACGAAGGCTATATGCCGCAACAGGCTTATGCGCATTTTCCGTTTAATGGCGTAACAGTCAACGGGCTCGCCATCGAAACAGCAGGCACAACCGGCGCCGCATTTTCCAACCTGCCAACAACAATCGCAGATTATTACTGGGAAAACTTGCTGCACGGGCCGGGCGCATTTCTGGAAATCGCCGACGGATTCGAAGATTTTGAGCGCGCAATGCGGCGCAAGTTAGAGCGAGAATTGCGCCCCGCCGCACTGTCTCAGCTGGTGACACCGCCGTGAAACCACTGCTTGCTCTTGCCTTCATGATCGCGACAGCCCTGCCCGCCCATTCCGGGTGCCGACAGGCGCTGGCGCTTGGGCTGGATGTGTCCGGCTCGGTCGATGCGCAGGAATATCAGCTGCAATTGCAGGGGCTTGCCGGTGCTTTGCAACATGACGAGGTCCAATCCGTTTTACTGGCGATGCCTTCCCATCCGGTTCGGCTGGCAGTGTTTGAATGGAGCGGACCAGATGATCAACGTGTCTTACTGCCTTGGACCGAAGTTGTTGACCCCGCGTCTCTCACTGCAATCACACGCTCTTTGTCCACGACCCAGCGAACGCAAATGGATCCGTCAACCGCGCTTGGCTCTGCCAAACAATTTGGCGCCGCGTTGCTGGATCATCACCCGGAATGCTGGAAACGCACGCTTGATCTTTCGGGCGATGGGTTTTCCAATACCGGCCCCCTGCCCCGGGATGTAAAGATGCCAGGCGGGCAAACGGTGAACGCCCTGGTGATCGGCTCGGACGACGCGCCACAAGGTGACACACGCCAAACTGACATTGCCGCCTTATCGAGCTATTTTCACGCATGGGTGATCGAGGGCCCGGACGCCTTTGTTGAAACGGCACTGGGATTCGCCGATTTCGAACGCGCCATGGTGCGCAAGCTGAAACGTGAGTTGCAGGGCCTGTCTCTTGCAACAGGCCCTGCCGCCCCCATAACCCGCAATCACTAAACAAAACCCTGCGTGCAACAATCGGGTCACGGCACACAGTCAGTAGATGTATCGAATTTGGTCGGTCCAATAGCGTTCGACACGTCGCAATGCATGGGTGATCTCTTCGATCCCCTCTGGCCCCAATACGCCCTTAGACTTCAGCCCCTCGGCGTGCCGCTCAAACAGACTGCCCACGATATCTCGAATGCGGCGGCCTTCCTCGGTCAACCGAACGCGCACGCTACGCCTGTCGATTTCACAGCGCTGGTGGTGCATGTATCCCATCTCGACAAGCTTTTTCAGATTGTAACTGACATTGCTGCCTTGATAATACCCGCGCGATTTCAACTCCCCCGCGGTCACCTCGTTGTCGCCGATATTAAACAGCAACAACCCCTGAACGGCGTTGATTTCTAAAACACCAACCCGTTCAAATTCATCCTTGATCACATCCAGCAACAGGCGGTGCAATCGTTCCACCAGTGCCAGGGAGTCCAGATAGCCCGCCATGAAACCCTGATCCGGATTTCCCCCCATGGATGTATGAAAGCTCATCTTCGTCTCCGACTAACTCATTGTGCTAGGGAAACTGACGGATAAAGCCGAACAATCAGTTAAGTATGGCCCAGACCTATAAAATGCGAGCTATTCAGGCCCACTTATTGCTTGGGATATGTCGGTGATCATCGCACGAAATCGCTCGGGCGCCGGCTTTTGCCCCGTAACCCATTGATATAAATCCTGATCGTTCTCGTGCAACAGCGCGTCGTACATATCCAGTGTCACAGCGTCCATCTGGGCAAGATTGTCATCCGCATAGCGTTCAAGGATGATATCCATCTCCTTGATCCCACGCCGCATCGAGCGCATTTTCATGCGCTTGAGACGATTCTCCCTTGTTTCAGACATTCTCGGCAACCCGTTTGCGAAGCGCTTTCTCAACGCGCGCCAACCGATCCAGATCAGATTTAATGCGCGTGCGGATATCGCGCAAATCGCCCAACAGATCGATCAAGGCCTGATCTTCCAATGGCGCAACCTCGTCAGGTGCATCAACCCCGTCGCCGTCACCCGTCAGCAACCAGCCAACCGAAACATTCAGCAACCCGGCCATCATCTGCAATCTGTTTGCACGGGGTTCGGACAGGTCTTCTTCCCAATCCACTATGGTGGATTTTTTAACTCCTAACCGCTTGGCAAACTCGGCAGGTTTCAGCCCGGCCGCGTCACGTGCCGCCGCAAGGCGATCCCCGAACGTGGCGACATCGCCGCCATACCACTCTTCGGTCTCGACATTCTGAACAACTTCTTCCTGCACGGATCAATCCTCACTTAATGTTCCCGCTTGAACGGGTTTCGCGCGCACCCTAAGACATGGGGGCATTGAACACAAACGAGGTCCGCCATGTCTTTCCTGTCTGAGACACTTTCACGCGTCAAACCGTCTCCGACCATCGCTGTCACCACGCTCGCGGGCGAACTCAAGGCGGCGGGCAAGGATGTGATTGGCCTTGGCGCAGGCGAGCCGGATTTTGACACACCTGCCAATATCAAGGCGGCAGGTATCGCCGCGATTGAAGCGGGCAAGACCAAGTACACAGCGCCCGACGGCATTCCGGAACTCAAGCAAGCGATCTGCGACAAGTTCGCCCGTGAGAACGGCCTCAACTATACTCCACAGCAAATATCTGTCGGAACGGGTGGCAAACAAATCCTCTATAATGCCCTCATGGCAACACTCAATCCCGGCGACGAGGTTGTGATCCCCGCGCCCTATTGGGTCAGCTACCCCGATATGGTGCTGCTGGCAGGCGGCACGCCTGTGATTGCTGCGGCAACGTTGGAAAACAGTTTCAAGATAACCCCCGACCAGCTAGAGGCCGCGATCACACCCAAAACCAAATGGCTGATCTTCAACTCTCCGTCCAACCCAACCGGCGCCGGCTATTCCCTCGCCGAGCTCAAGGGGCTAACGGACGTCTTGATGCGGCATCCTCACGTCTGGGTGATGACCGACGATATGTATGAACACCTCGCCTATGACGATTTCGAATTCTGCACCCCAGCTCAGGTCGAACCTGGCCTTTATGAGCGCACACTGACATGCAACGGCGTGTCCAAGGCCTACGCCATGACGGGTTGGCGCATTGGTTATGCAGCTGGTCCTGTCGAGTTGATTGCGGCCATGCGAAAAATTCAGTCGCAAAGCACCTCAAACCCCTGCACGATCAGCCAATGGGCCGCGATCGAAGCCCTGAATGGCCCGCAGGACTTTCTTGTCACCAACAATGTAACATTCAAACGTCGCCGCGACCTTGTTGTGTCGATGCTGTCTGAGATTGACGGTATCACTTGCCCCGTGCCCGAAGGTGCATTTTACGTCTACCCATCCATCGCCGGGCTAATCGGAAAAACGACACCAGATGGCACGGTGATCAGTAACGACGAAGCTTTCTCGCGCGCATTGTTGGAAACCACCGGTGTTGCGGTTGTCTTTGGCGCGGCATTTGGGCTGTCACCAAACTTCCGGGTCAGCTATGCCACTTCGGATGAGGCTTTGAAAGAAGCCTGTACGCGCATCCAGAACTTCTGTGCCGAACTGACATGACATCCAAGCTGATCACTGCCAACATGCTGCGCATATCGAATACGTTGCGCGGACTGGAAGACAAGGACCCAAGATGAGCTCAGACCTGCCCGAATTTTTCTTCCGCGTGCGCGAAAATGGTGCCGCTGTGTTCCACGTTGACACCGAAAACCGACAGCGCCGGATCGAGATGGATCAGATTGCTGTGGTTAACATTAAAAATGGCGAGATCAAACCTCACGGTGATCACACCCTTTCGCCTGCCGAAGTTAATGGCATTCGCGTCTGGATGGAAGAGCGCCGCGCGCTATTGGCCGCCCGCGCGATGGACGACATTCATCGTGCCGTGGATCACCTGAATCTGACCACCCAATGGGCGCAATCCAAGGCGACCGACGAACAACTCGACGAAATCACCGATACGTTGTTGCTGGCAATGCATGATCTGCGCTCGGTGCTGGTGCGTAAAAAGGCTGATCGACTGGTTAAGGGCCGCAAATAAAGCGCTCCCGCCCCATGTCAAAGCATCAAAGATGCTCGGACAAGTGTTGGGCATGGCTCAGCGAAGCTGAGCCTGTTGGGGCGCTGCCCCCTTCGAAAGCCAGACGGCTTTCAAATTCCCCCGGGGTATTTTTCCAACATTGAGGAAGACTAGCTTTTGATCTTCTCAATGTTCAGAAATACCCGAATACCAAACCCATCATTTACACAGAGGGGAAAGAGTGCAGATTACTCTTCTGCTTGTGCATCTGCGCGGCTTTTGCCGGCGACATCCAGCGCGAGCGTTGCCGCCATAAACCCATCAAGATCACCATCCAGAACGCCTTTGGTGTCGCTGGTTTCGTGGTTGGTACGCAGATCCTTGACCATTTGATAGGGCTGCAGGACATAAGAGCGGATCTGGTTGCCCCAGCCCGCATCGCCCTTGGCCTCATGCGCCTCGTTGATTGCAGCGTTGCGGCGGTCCAATTCTTGCTGATAAAGCCGCGATTTAAGGGCTTTCATCGCGATATCGCGGTTCTGGTGCTGCGATTTTTCTGAACTTGTCACGACAATACCGGTTGGGATGTGTGTAATCCGCACTGCCGAATCCGTCGTATTCACGTGCTGACCACCGGCACCAGAAGACCGATACGTATCAATCCGGATATCGGACGGGTTCACATCGATCTCGATATTGTCATCGACAACTGGATAGACCCAGACCGAGCTGAAAGACGTATGCCGCTTAGCCGCAGAGTCATAAGGCGAAATACGCACCAAACGGTGAACCCCGCTCTCGGATTTCAGCCAGCCATAGGCGTTATGCCCGGAAATCTTGTAAGCTGCCGATTTGATCCCGGCCTCTTCACCAGCCGTCTCGGATTGCAGCTCAACCTTATAGCCTTTCTTCTCGGCCCAGCGGATATACATCCGCGCCAACATGCTGGCCCAGTCGCAGCTCTCGGTGCCACCCGCGCCCGAGTTGATCTCGAGGAACGTGTCATTGCCATCCGCCTCGCCGTCCAACAGCGCTTCAAGTTCCTTTTCAGCCGCCTTGACGGCCAGGGCTTTCAACGCCTCTTCAGCGTCCTTGATGACCTCGTCATCTTCTTCCATCTCACCCAGTTCGATCAGCTCGACATTGTCGTTCATGTCAGTTGTGATCGACGTCACCATCCCCATGGCATCCACAAGGTTCTGACGCTCGCGCATCAGTTTCTGGGCGCCATCCGGATCGTTCCACAGATCAGGATCTTCAACCTGCGCATTAAATTCTTCCAACCGGTATTCCGCTGTTTCCCAATCCAGCCGTTGGCGCAACAGGGCCAGCGACTTTTCGATTTCGGCAACGGTGTTCTGGGCTTCGGCGCGCATCGGTCGGCTTTCATTTCAAATTGTCAGATCAAGGTGATAGACCAGCGCGCAAGGCGCGGCAAGCGGTGGCGCGGCGAAAACACCTGCAATCTGGTCCCGAGGACGCCCGGACAGGGCGGAGGAGGTTCTCCGCCGCAAAATACGCCTAGTAGAGACCGCCCGAACTGACCGAACCAAAGTCCGCTTTGGGGCCCACAACAGCCTTGCGTCCGGTTGACGTGGTCACCTCACGCCCGCCATAGCGCTCAACCTCTTCGACCAGTGGCAGGTTGGATCCCATAGCAAAACCGCCATCGTAAGTAATGCCAAACACCGGCTCTTCGCCGTCGCGGAAATACTCGGCAACCACCTGCGCACCGCCGGCATCATCAGACAACCGTGCGCCTGTGAAACGGTCAATCTTGATGAAACGTCCACCCGGAGGCACACGGAACTTACCGCCGCCATACTTCTTGATCGCTTCTTCCATAAATTCCTGAAACACTGGACCACAGGTTGTGCCGCCATAGGTTCCCCGACCCAGCGGGCGCGGACGGTCGTGGCCAATGTAACACCCGGCGACGAGGGTCGACGTAAAGCCGACAAACCAAACATCCTTGGCCTCGTTTGTGGTGCCCGTTTTGCCCGCAACAGGTACGGGCAGCTTGATCTGGCTGCTGGCCGTACCGCGTGTCACCACGCCCTGCATCATCGAGGTCAGCTGATAGGCGGTGATCGGGTCCATGACCCGCTCGCGATTGGTCACGATCCGCGGGCCGCGTGTATCTGGGATACCGGGATCAGCACATTCTTCGCACACGCGTTGGTCATGGCGGTAGATGGTATTGCCATAGCGATCCTGCACCCGGTCCACCAATGTTGGTTCCACCCGCTCGCCCCCATTGGCGAACATCGCATAAGATGCCACCATCTGGTACAGCGTGGTCTCATCCGCGCCCAGCGAGTTGGCCAGAAACTGGCCCATCTGGTCGTAAACGCCAAACCGCTCGGCGTAATCCGCCACCACGTCCATACCGATTTCCTGCGCCAGTCGAATGGTCATCAGGTTCCGGCTCATCTCAATGCCGGTCCGCATCGGGGTCGGTCCGTAAAACTTGTTGGTCGAGTTGCGCGGACGCCAAAGGCCCTGCGGTGTATCAATCTCGATCGGCGCGTCGATCACAATGGTCGCCGGGCTGTATCCACTGTCCAGCGCCGCCGCGTAGACAAAGGGTTTAAAGCTTGATCCCGGCTGGCGTTTGGCCTGCGTGGCGCGATTAAACACAGAATCCTGATAGGAAAAGCCACCCTGCATCGCCACAACACGCCCGTTGTTGACGTCCATCGCCATAAAGCCGCCCTGCACTTCGGGCACCTGCCGCAGCGACCAGCGCACAAAGGATCCATCGTCATCCTTGGTGATCGCACGCACCAACACGACGTCCCCGACATCGACCAGATCACCGGCCACACGCGCCTTGCGGCCCAGATCGCCGCCGTCCAACAGCTTGCGCGCCCAGGTCACATCCTTGGCCGTGATCCAATGGCCGTCCGCATCATCCTCGACACCTTCAATGCCGATACGCGCATCGTTCGTGCCCATTTCCAGCACCACCGCCGGATACCACTGGCCATCAAGATCAACATCGCGAGGCAGCTCCAGCGCGGCCAGTGCCTCACGCCATGCCGCGTCGTCGCTCAGCAAAGCCACGTCCAGAACCTGCCCCGTGCCGCGCCATACACCACGCGACCGGTCATATTTCTCCAAGGCGTGGCGCAGCGCCCGCGCCGCCACCTGCTGCAACTCTGGGTCAACCGTCGCCCGCACCGTCATCCCACCCGAGAAAAACTCGTCCTCGCCAAAATCCCTGCTCAGCTGGCGGCGAATTTCATCCGAAAAATAATCGCGCGGCGGCATTTCTGTTTTGTAGCTCAGGAAATCGCCATTCTGCACCGAGCTCAGCGGCTTGGCGCGCTCTGCCTCGTACACAGCCTGCGTGATATAGCCATTCTCTTCCATCTCGCGCAGCACAAAGTTGCGCCGATCCAGCACACGTTCCTTGTTGCGCACCGGATGGAACCGGCCCGGAGCTTTGGGCATCGACGCCAATGTGGCTGCTTCATGCGGCTCCAGCTCGGTCAGGTTCTTATTGAAATAGGTCTGTGCCGCCGCCGCGACGCCATAAGAATTCTGACCAAGGAAAATCTCATTCATATAGAGCTCAAGAATCTGGTCCTTGGTCAGCGTCTCTTCGACACGTGTCGCCAGAATGATTTCCTTTATCTTGCGCTCAATGCGCCGATCCCCCGACAGCAGGAAGTTCTTCATCACCTGCTGGGTGATTGTCGACGCCCCGCGCACGTTCTGGCCCCGGCTCTGCACCGCCTCAACCGCTGCCGCGGCAATACCGCGCGCGTCATAGCCGCCATGGCTGTAAAAATTCTTGTCTTCCGCTGAAATGAACGCCTCTTTCACCATATCCGGAATTTCATTGGCGGGCACAAACAGGCGGCGTTCCTTGGCGAACTCATCCATAATCCGCCCCTCGCCCGAATAAATCCGGCTGATGGTGGGCGGCTTATACTGGGCCAGGCTCTCGTGACTGGGCAATTCGCGCCCGTAAATCCAGAACACGGCACCAATCGACAAGGCGATGACAGCAACGCTCATCGTCAAAAGGGTAAAAATACCCCCGAAAAAGGATAGGATGAATCGGATCACCGCTCGCGCCCCCTAAAGCCCGCATCTCAAGACCCCTCTATATAAACGCTTTTGCGCAGGGTCAAAACACGAACCTGTTCCCGTTGGGCACCTTATTGCCGTTTTCGCGCTCATTGCGGCCCGCGACGTGGCTCAGAACACCACATGCCGCGACGTCACCGTCAGGTGGCCGCGTCGTAAGCGGTAAACACATCCGCAGCACCGTCGCGTCTCATCAACATGACATCATATGCTTCACGCGCGCTTTCCGGCCCCATACCCGGCGAGCCGATGGGCATACCCGGCACAGCCAATCCGATAGCGTCCGGGCGCTCTGTCAGCAGGCGCCAAACATCTTTGGGCGGCACATGCCCCTCGATCACATAATCATCCACAATCGCCGTGTGGCAGGATACCATGTCTTGGTTCACGCCATTCTCGGCCTTAAACCGCGCCAGCGTTTCCCAATCCGCATCAAAGGGTTTCACCTCGAACCCGGATTGCCTCATAATCTCGATCCATGCCCCACAGCACCCGCAACCGGGATCCTTCATGACCTGAACCATAGGCCGCGTTGACGCTGCGACCGAACCTGCGCTGACCAACGTCAGGCTGGTGACGCCCTGCAAAAAATTGCGACGTGTAACCAAAGATCGAGCCATTGAATGTCCTTCCCTGTTGCGCTGCATCCCGCACCCTTTGTCGCAGACCCAGCCCGGTCGGACAATGATACCGATCAATCACATTTTATTGACGCACCAACGGCCGCGCCGCCTTGTCGGCCAGCACCCACGCCTGCAACCCGTCCCGTATCCCCGAAGCCATCGACGCCCGCCATCCCGGATCGCGCAGATTGGCAAGGTCTTTCTTGGAAGACATGAACCCCAGCTCAATCAGGATCGAGGGCACATCTGCCGCCTTCAATACCGAAAACGCCGCCTCGCGATGCGCCTTGCGGTTAAGCGCGCCGGTAGCCTCCCGAATGGCGCGCACCATCTCGTCAGCCAGCTGCTCTGTGCGGGGCCGTGTTTCCATCCGCGCCAGATCCAGCAACACATCCGTCACCTCGTCATCCGCGCCTGAGAGATCAACACCCGACAGAATATCTGCCCTGTCATGCCGCTCAGCCAACACCGCCGATGCCGCATCGCTGGCCTCATCCGATAATGTATAAACCGTCGCGCCCTGCGCATTCCCCTGACTGACGATATCGGCATGCAGCGAAATGAACACATCCGCGCCCTCCTGATGGGCAATCGCCACCCGGCGTTCCAGCGACACAAACGTGTCCTCATCGCGCGTCAACACCACCTCAAACCCGCCCGAGCGGCGCAGCGTGTCGCGCAACTCGCGGGCAAACTGCAACATCAGGTGCTTTTCCTGCAATCCATCCCGCTCGGCACCGGGATCAATACCGCCATGTCCGGGATCAATCACCACAACACTCGGCGCCCAATCCGGGCGCTCGGGGCGCGTGTGCTCGATCACGGCTGGTTCCGGCAAATCCCAGCGCGGGTCAAACGGCACTTTGGCCAATGCCGCATAGTCCAACGGACCCACAGGCGACAAAACAACCGACAAGGTCGCCCGCCCGCTGGCCTCATCCACAACCAACCCGGCCTTATCCACCGCCAACGGCGCGTCCAGATCAATCACCATCCGGCTCCATCCCGGACGATACAGCCCAAAACGTACTGTGCCGACACCCTCAACAGATCCAAAATCCTCCGGGCTGACACCCCGCCAATCGATTTCGCGGAAATCCAGCACCAACCGACGCGGCTCATCCAGCTGAAACACCCGCCACGGCACCCCCTGACTGAGCGCCAGATCAAACTCCACAGCCCCGCGCCAGCCTTCGCTCAGCCCGCTCTGCTCCGCATCCACCCGCGCCAGCCCGGAAAATTCCTGCGCCGCACCAATACCAGCCCAAACAAGGGCCACAAAAACCGCCAAAACTCTGCTCATTGCCCCAACTCCGGGTTGCTTGGCGGCAATCTACACCAGCCGCCGCAAACAAAGAACCCCGCACACCACCGGGCCCATGTCTTCATCTTGCCAAAAATACTTTGGGGGAGTCGCTGCTTTGCGGCGACGGGGGCAACGCCCCCTACCCGTCCAAAAATCCGGCACTGCGCATGAATCTTTCCAGTCGCTCCAGCCCCTCGACAATATCCGCCGTCGCCCGCGCATAGGAAAACCGCAAAGTCTGGGCGCCACGCACCGGATCAAAATCCAACCCCGGCGTCACCGCCACCCCGGCCTCATCCAGAATCCGGCGGGCAAAGGCGCGGCTGTCATCGGTGTAGGCGCTGACATCCACATAAACATAGAACGCCCCATCCGGGGGGGCAAACCGTGTGAACCCCGCCTTGGGCAATCTATCGGTCATCAACGCACGATTGGCGCGATACACTTCCATGTTCGCTTCCAGCTCATCATGGCAATCCATCGCCGCCAACGCCGCAACCTGGCTGGCATGGGGTGCGCAGATAAACATGTTCTGCGCCAACCGCTCAACCAGGCGCACATGATCCTCAGGCACCACCATCCAACCCGCCCGCCAGCCGGTCATGCTGAAATACTTGGAAAACGAGTTGATCACATAGCACTCATTCGTAATCTCCAGCGCCGTGACGGCTTTGGCCTCATACTCGATCCCGTGATAAATCTCGTCGCTGATAAAGGCCGCACCCTTTTGGGCGCATAGATCTACCAGCGCGCCCATTGCAGACCGGTTCAACATCGTGCCCGTCGGATTGGCCGGAGACGCCACCATCAGCCCCTCAAAATCCAGCGCCTTCAGATCGTCAGGAACCGGTTGAAGCCGGTTTGCATCCGCCGTCTGGATATCCAACGGCTCAAGGCTCAGCGCTTTCAAAATCTGTCGGTAACTCGGATAGCCCGGCGCACCAATCGCGACACGCTCTCCGGCATCAAACAGCGCGGTAAACGCCAGCAGAAACGCCCCAGACGATCCCGGCGTCACAATCACCTGATCCGGGTTCAGATCCACATTATACCAATCCCCATAAAGCTTTGCGATACGCTGACGCAGCGCGGGCAAGCCCAATGCCACCGTATACCCAAGCGCATCGTCCTGCATCTGCGCCGCCAGCGCATCACGCGCGCCCTTTGGGGCGGCGGTGCCCGGCTGACCCACTTCCATATGGATAATGTGACGCCCATCTGCCTCGGCCTGACGGGCCGCCTCCATGACATCCATCACAATAAAGGGATCAACGCCCCCGCGTCTTGAGTTCCGCATGAAATTCGTTCCTATTGTCGCTCATGAGGTATCACCGCGAAATGACGGCGTCGTCAATCCTTGCCTTTCCCTTGCGCGCCGCATTCCTTGTGGCGGCGCTGATACTGGTGTGGGCCACAACACCTGTACGGGCGCAATCCCTGATTCGCGACGCCGATATCGAACATGCTCTCGCCCGGATGGCGGCACCGGTGCTCACCGCAGCCGGTTTGGGCGGAAACGTGCGCATCCTGTTGGTCAATGACCGGTCCCTGAACGCCTTTGTCGTGGATACCCAGCATATCTTTATCCACACCGGACTTATTGCAAAACTGGACACCCCCGAAAAGCTGCAGGCGGTGATCGCCCACGAAGCCGCCCATATTGCCAATGGCCACCTGTCGCGCCGTCTGGCCAATCTCGACAACGCCCGCACCCTTGCCGGCCTTGGCCTTGCGCTTGCCATTGCGGCGGGTGCCGCCACCGGGCGCGGCGATCTGGCCTCGGGCCTTGCCATCGGCACACAATCTTCTGCCTTGCGCGATTTCCTCTCCCACACCCGTGCCGAAGAGGCCTCTGCCGACCAATCCGGCGTGCGCTATCTCGCGGCTGCCGGGATTGATCCCATCGGCGCGGTCGAGGTACAGAAACTGTTCATCGGTCAGGAACTTCTTAACGTCTCCCGCCAGGACCCCTATACGCGCTCGCATCCCTTGTCGCGAGATCGCGCACGCGCCATGGAACGGTTTGTTGCGGCTTACGGCGGAAAATCCATTCCGCAACCGCAAATGGAATACTGGTACGAACGCGCGCGCGGCAAGATCACCGCCTTTACCAACGCGCCCAGCTGGACACTCAAACGTGCCGCCAATTCCAAGGCCGAAGACGTCCGACTCATGCGCGAAGCCGTGGCCTATCACCGCCTCTCTGATCGCAGCAAGGCAATCAATCGCATCGATCGCGCCATCGCCATTCGCCCTAACGACGCGTATTACCACGAACTCAAGGGCCAGATCCTGCTCGAAGGCCGCCAGTTTCAGGCCGCCGTGAACGCCTATCAGAAAGCCGCCCAGCTTGAGCCCCGCAATGCGCTCATCCTTGGCGGCTTGGGCCGTGCCCTTTTGACGGTCGACCGCCCCAAAGAGGCGCTCACATATCTTGAAAAAGCCCGCGCCCGCGATTTTCGCGACGCGCGCCTCTTGCGCGATCTGGGATCGGCCTATGCGCGCACTGGACAAAACGGCATGGCCTCTTTGGCCACCGCCGAACGCTACGCCCTTGCGGGGCGCCTGAAAGACGCTGAAATCCACGCACGACGGGCCGTTGGCCTGTTGCCGCAAGGGTCCAGCGCATGGCGCCGCGCGGATGATATTCTCGCTGCGGCCAAACGTGCCGCTAAAAAGTGACG
Source organism: Shimia abyssi (assembly GCF_003014475.1). Classification (GTDB taxonomy): domain Bacteria; phylum Pseudomonadota; class Alphaproteobacteria; order Rhodobacterales; family Rhodobacteraceae; genus Shimia; species Shimia abyssi. Next base: position 230,039 of record NZ_PYGJ01000001.1, read on the forward strand.
GAGACACTGATGAAACGTTTTCTTGCAACCACAATCCTCGCCCTTGGCGTCGCGGCCCCCGCTGTCGCCTTTGATGTAAACGCCATGTCCGACGACGAGCGCGCCGCCTTTCGCGCCGAAATTCGCGCCTACCTGCTGGATAATCCAGAGGTGATCATGGAAGCCGTGGAAGTGCTCGAACAACGCAACAGCGCGGCTGAGGCCGCCAATGACTTCAATCTGGTCTCTCAGTACGGAGATTCGATATTCGAAGACGGGTATTCATGGGTCGGTGGCAACCCAGATGGCGACGTGACTCTGGTCGAATTTGTAGACTACCGCTGCGGTTACTGCCGCAAAGCGCATGACGACGTGGCCGAACTGGTCAATTCCGACGGAAATATCCGCCTGATCGTTAAGGAATTTCCAATCTTGGGCGAAGACAGCCTGCTCAGCTCTCGCTATGCGATTGCCGTCAAACAAAAGCACGGCGATGACGCTTATAAACTGGCCCACGACACTCTGATAACCTTCCGCGGTGGTGTCACCGACGCCTCCCTGACGAGCATCTCCGAAAGTCTTGGCTTTGACGCGGTGGAACTGCTCGCCCATATGAACAGCGACGAAGTCACAGACGAAATTCGCAAAACCCGCGCATTGGCGCAGGCGCTCAGCATCACTGGCACACCTACTTTTGTGATGCAGGACCAACTGCTGCGCGGCTACCTGCCGCTACCGCAAATGGCCGCGCTTGTGGACGAGAAACGCACCCGCTGACCTTGCTCACATCGAGGCGATCACCCCCTGATCGCCTCGCCAAAAAATATCAGCGTGCAATCCTCGTCGATGACATGAAATTCGCGCTGGCCATAATCCTGATCAAACGGCGCCCGCACCCGCCTCTTGCCCAATAGGTCCAGCTTGGGTTTCAGGCTTAGGTACAGCGCATCAATCCCCTCAACATCAATATAAAACGATGTCTCACGCTCAGGCGTACTCAAATCCACGCTCTTGTCGACCTCGATCAATCGCACGGCCACCGCGTCTCGCCGCATAAAGGCATAATTCTCTGCCTGAAAGCCAAGCGCGAATCCCAGCACATCCTGATAGAACCCGATTTGCCGGCTCAGATCGGAACAGGGCACAAACGGCGTAACCTGATTCATTTTCATCAAAACAACCCCTCAATAATTCACTTTATTCCACCGAAGCATCAGCCGACGCAACTTTCGCAAAGAAAAACCGCGTTTTGGATACGATTTCCCCTCCATTGACGGTTGACGCCGCGACGCGGCGCACATAATGTCCGGATCGAACATGAAAAAGGACGCCCGACAATGCAATTGCTAGTCGTACTTGTAGGAAAATGGCGCATGGGCCGGTAACGGACACCATAATGGAACCCCATGCGCCCCCGTCAAATGGTCGGGGGCTTTTTTATGTCAAAGAACTTGTGACGTTGGATACGGAGAGACAGATGACACGTCAGATGACCGGAGCGAAAATGGTAGTCCAAGCCCTTAAGGATCAGGGCGTAGACACGGTATTCGGATATCCCGGCGGGGCTGTCCTGCCGATTTATGACGAAATTTTCCAACAGAACGATATCCGCCATATCCTCGTGCGCCATGAACAGGGTGCTGTGCATGCCGCCGAAGGCTACGCACGTTCAACCGGCAAGGTTGGCGTTGCCCTCGTAACGTCCGGCCCCGGTGCCACCAATGCTGTGACCGGCCTGACGGACGCGCTTTTGGATTCGATCCCGATCCTCGTGATCACCGGACAGGTACCCACTTTCATGATCGGCTCTGACGCCTTTCAAGAGGCGGATACCGTTGGCATCACACGGCCTTGCACCAAACATAACTGGCTTGCCAAAGACACGGCCACGCTGGCCGAAACCCTGCATCAGGCGTTCCATGTGGCCAGCTCGGGCCGCCCAGGCCCAGTGCTTGTGGACATCCCCAAGGACGTTCAGTTTGCCTCTGCCGGATACACTCCGCCGGAAAAGACCAACAATACAAACTACCAGCCCCAGATGAGCGGCGATATCGAGAGCATCAACGAGCTGGTCGAAGCCCTTGAATCTGCTGAACGCCCGGTGTTTTACACCGGCGGCGGCGTGATCAACTCCGGCCCCAAAGCATCCAAGCTCCTGCGCGAATTGGTCGAGGCTACGGGCATTCCAATCACCTCCACGCTGATGGGCCTCGGCGCCTATCCGGCGTCCGGCAAGCACTGGCTTGGCATGTTGGGTATGCACGGCCTTTACGAAGCCAATATGGCGATGCACGACTGTGATCTCATGATCAATATCGGCGCCCGATTTGATGACCGCATCACCGGCCTGATCGACGCCTTCAGCCCCGGCTCGAAAAAGGCACATATCGACATTGATCCCTCTTCGATCAACAAGGTGATCAAGACCGATATCCCGATTGTGGGCGACGTGGCCTCGGTTCTGGATGACATTCTCAAGGTCTGGAAAGCGCGCGGGCGCAATATCAATCGCGAAGCTATCGCGAATTGGACGGGCCAAATCAACGAATGGCGCAAGGTCGACTGCCTTAAGTTCACGCAGCAAGGCAAGACAATCAAACCACAATACGCACTCAAGCGCCTTGAGGAACTGACCAAGAGCCATGACCGCTATATCACTACCGAGGTTGGCCAACACCAGATGTGGGCCGCTCAATACCTCAACTTTGAGGACCCGAACCGCTGGATGACCTCCGGTGGCCTCGGCACAATGGGTTACGGCTTCCCGGCCTCCATCGGTGTGCAGATGGCCCACCCCGAGAGCCTCGTGATCAACGTCGCAGGTGAAGCATCGTGGTTGATGAACATGCAGGAAATGGGAACAGCCGTGCAGTTCCGCCTGCCGGTAAAGCAGTTCATCCTGAACAACGAACGTCTCGGCATGGTGCGCCAATGGCAGGAACTTTTGCATGGTGAGCGCTATTCGCACAGCTGGTCCGAAGCTTTGCCCGACTTTGTCAAACTCGCAGAGGCCTTTGGTGCCAAAGGCATCCTCTGTTCCGACCCCGCCGATCTTGATGACGCGATCATGGAAATGATTAACCACGACGGACCGGTGATCTTTGATTGCCTCGTTGAAAAGCACGAAAACTGCTTCCCGATGATCCCATCGGGCAAGCCGCACAACGAAATGCTTCTCGGCGAGGCTTCGACGCAAGGCGCGATCGAAGCTGGCGGTGCGGTTCTGGTGTAAGGATTAGAAAAATGGCTGCTCTAAAAATCAAAAAAGGCTCGACCAAGCACTCTGCTTATAACCTGCGTCCCAACTTTTCGGATGTTCAGGAATCCCACACGTTGGCCGTGGTCGTCGACAACGAACCGGGCGTTCTGGCCCGTGTGATTGGCCTGTTCTCCGGGCGGGGCTACAATATCGAAAGCCTCACCGTGGCCGAGATTGACCACACCGGGCATCACTCGCGCATCACTGTCGTGACCAAAGGCACGCCGCAGGTGATCGAGCAAATCAAGGCACAGCTTGGCCGCATCGTACCCGTGCACGAGGTTCACGACCTTACCGTTGAGGGCGCGGCCGTTGAACGCGAGCTGGCACTGCTCAAGGTTGCCGGCGCAGGAGATAAGCGTGTCGAGGCCCTTCGACTGGCCGATATTTTCCGCGCGAACGTGGTCGACAGCACGCTCGAGAGCTTTGTGTTCGAAATCACCGGCACATCGGAAAAGATTGACGCCTTTGCCGATCTGATGCGTCCGCTCGGTCTGGTCGAAGTGGCGCGAACCGGCGTCGCAGCCCTGTCCCGCGGATCAGAATAGCGCTACGAAAAAGCGCATGGCAATCCTCGGGGATCAGCCATACGCTTGACCAAATGCGACCAGCGCAAAAATCGTTCAAAAGTAAGGGGGCCTCTGGGCCCCCTTTTTACTCGCAATCTCTAAACCAGAGTTTTTCACGCGATCTCGACAATCCGATCCCGATGCACCGCACTTGCAGCTGAAAAACACACCACATTCGACGTTCCAATCGGCTCCTGTTGAACAGGAACTTCAATTGGTCGATGTGGTTTTGCCGATTTCTGCGACTGTTCATTCAACGTATCAGGGAGCCCGGCATAGGTGCCCTGCCCCAATCGGCGCGGGTTACGCGCATACCGCTGATGGCGTTCCTGCTGCACGTCAAACTGCACCAGATCACCGGCGTCAAACTCCAGCAGCATATCGGGTTGCTCCGTTTCGCCGCTAAAAAATGCTAGATCGCCGTGATCTTCACACCAGATCACCGCTTTGTTATCTTTTGCATCACTCCAAAGAACCACGCCAAGCATTTGAGTTCTAACTCCTTTTTGCTTCCAGATTGAGTGTCACAAAAGAAAGCCTGACGCGACATTGAAATTTCAGCGTCGACTTCTTCAAAATTGTGTCGACTTTGGATTTCCCTGATGCGACTATGCGTCAAATTGATGCTTAATCGCGTCAAGTCAAAAAAGAAGCGACAAAGAGCGCGCCAATTGGTTGAACAACCAGCGGCATCGCCAACCGGAGAGAGAATTGAACGACGGAACATCGGGCTTACGGCCTCAGAAATCACCAGCAGAACTGCGTCAGATGTTGGGACAGAATCTCCGGATTCTGGCGCAGGACTTTCCTTCAATTTCCCGATTATGCAGAGAACTTGGAATCAATCGCACCCAGTTCAACCGCTACTTGTCGGGAGAAAGCTTCCCGCGCCCTGACGTGCTCCATCGTATATGCACGTTTTTCAGGGTCGATGCGCGCATCCTTCTGGAGCCCCTCGCCGATCTGAGTGGAGACAAGGGTGTACTCAACCACCCGTTGATTGCCGAATATGTCGGATCCGGCATGACCGACATTCCCCAGGATGTCTTTCCCGACGGTTTCTACCGCTTTTCCCGCCGCAGCTTTATCGAGCAAGACCTGATCATCATTGGACTTGTTTACGTTTTCCGCAAAGACGACCACACATTTATCCGTGGCTACGAAGCCAAGGAAGCCATGCAGGAACAGGGCCTGCCCACAGATAGCGCCACTCGAGAATTCCGGGGTGTTATTCTGCCACAAGAAGATGGCGTTGCCGCTCTTGTCAGCCATGCCCGCACCATGGCCACCTCATTCAATTACCTCAGCCGCGTCGCGTCCTTCCAGAACCACTACTGGATCGGTTACGCCACCCGCACCGTCCGCGAGACGGTCACGGGCTGTCGCGCTGCCCGTCTTGTCTATGAACATCTGGGCAACGAAACGGGACCTGTCCTTGAAGCTGCGCGCACCGTCGGGTTCTGCAGCCCAGACAACCTGATGCCCTATCATCGCAAGCTACTTCAGCTCGAACGTCCCTTTAGTTAAGGCGCGTCGACTGACGCCAAACTGTGACGAAATCGCAAGGTGGAGTCCGATGTTGTCAATTGACCTTTGCCAACGCGCGACTCCCCATTACTTGATGCCTAAAATCAACCTCTCGCCGCCAATCCTAAATCGGCCTACACGCTGATCCCACCGGCACGCTTCATAAGCGAGTAAAGATGCCACGTGGCGTGGCCCAGCAATGGCAACACAATCAACAAGCCCAGAAACCACGGCACCAGCGCCACAAAGGTCAGGCCAGCGATAATCGCAGCCCAGACGATCATGACAACAAAGCTATCCTGCACCGCGTTAAAGCTGGTGATCATCGCCGTCACAAAATCTATTTCCCTGTCCAGCAACAGCGGAAGCGAGATAACGGTGATCATATAGAGCAACAACGCAAACGCCGCGCCAACAACAGTTCCCACTCCCAACATCATCAATCCGTTTGCACTCAGATACACTTGGAACGAACTCGACACATTGGTCATCGTTCTCAGCCCCAGGAACAACGCAAAGATCATATGCGCGAGAAAAAACCAGAATAGAAACATGACAACAATCACCGCACAGATGGACGGCAGCTGTCGTTTGCTCTGCCGACCGATCACGCCAAAAATCGCGCGCCAGTCCATCTCGTCGCCGCGTTCCAACCTGCGCGACACTTCATACAAGCCAACGGCCGCAAATGGCCCGATCAACGGAAAACCAATGGCTGCAAAAACCAGCCAATAACTATGCCCAGTCACGCGTGTGATCCACACCATGACCCATCCTGCGATCACATAGAATGCTGCAAACATAATCCCATAGACCGGCTGCGCTTTGAAATCCCACCACGCCAAAGACAGCGCCTCTCTTAACATGGCAAAATCTGGCGCGCCCAGCTTTGGCACACCCGCTTCAGGTGTCTCGTTCATTCAATCCTCCCAAACCTCGTCCGCGCATTTTCAAAAAGACAGGGTTTGACACAGCAAATCAAGCGTCAGGCAATCGGTGGGTGTGATTGTGGCCAGCCTGTTGCCTGATGATAGGCCTCTGCCACCTGCAACAGCGCCACATCCGCGCCTTTGCGGGCGAACAGCTGCATCCCCATCGGCAGTCCCTGATCACTGAACCCCACCGGTACGCTGATCGCGGGCAACCCAATCAGGCTGACAGGCACCATCACCTGCATCCAGCGATGATACGTATCCATCGCGCGCCCGGAAATTTCCTTTGGCCAATCCCAGTCGATGGGAAATGGCCAGCATTGCGAAACCGGCAGGGCCAGTACCTCAACGTCCTCAAACACCGCCGCCGCCCGCCTAAACCACGCCGACCGTGTGGCACAGGCCGCATGCAGCTGCGCCACACTCAGCTCCTGTCCACACGCGATCTCCCATTGCGCCTCAGGCTTCAGTCGCGCCCGCGTTTCCGGGTTCTCAAACAACCCGGCCATATCTCCCGCCAGCGCAAAGGCGCGCAAATCGCGCCACGACGCAAACATCTCTTCTGCATCAAACGGTGCCGCCATCGGCGCGACCTCCGCCCCCAGGTTGCTCAACACACTCAGACCACCTTTGCACAGGTCCAGAATTCCCTGCTCCATAGGCATCGCCCCACCCCAGTCACCAAGCCAACCAACACGCACACCAGAGACCGTCGGCGCCTCTCCTAGCGCCCAGGGCTGACGTGGTGTGTTGAACGGAACCGCCGGGTTCGGTTCCGCCATTACATCCATCATCAATGCAATGTCGCGCGGCGAGCGCGCCATTGGACCCAACGTGGAAAGCTGCTGCCAAAACACTTCGTCGCCCGGCTCCCTTGGAACCACCCCGAAACTCGGGCGAAACCCGTACACATTGTTCCACCCCGCCGGATTACGCAACGAACCCATCGCGTCACTTCCATCGGCCAGCGCCACCATGCCCATCGCCAGCGCCGCCCCCGCGCCCCCCGAAGAGCCACCTGCCGTACGCCCTTCCGCATACGGATTGCGCGTCACCCCATGCACCGGATTGTAACTGTGACTGCCCAACCCAAACTCGGGCACATTAGTCTTGCCAATGAAAATCGCGCCTTCATTGCGCAACAGCGACACAAACCGGCTGTCCACCTCCGAAATGCGATCCACATAAAGTGGCGACCCTTCGGTGTTTCGCGTGCCCTGCACATGGGCCAGCCCCTTGATCGCCATCGGCAGCCCGTGCAACTTGCCTCGTATCGTACCCTGATCCGCCGCGCGCGCCTCGCTCATCAACACATCCGCCTCGCGCAGATCAACAATTGCATTCACCGCCGCGTTGCGCGCCTTAACCCGCTCCAGCGTCGCCGCCATCACTGTCTCAGCTGACAATTCGCCTGACCGCAACGCCGCCAACAGCGCGCCCGCATCCCAATCCAGAAACGACATCACTCTCCCCTCATACGCACGCACTCAACACGCGCCCATATCTTCATCTTGCCAAAAATACTTCGGGGGGCCATGAAAATCTTTGGATTTTCATGGCGGGGCAGCGCCCCAAAATGGCCTCAGGCTTCGGCACTCGCCGCAAACTTCGCGCGCAACCGGCGCAAATCAGGGCCCCAGAACCGCCATAACAGCAATATCGCCGCCGCCGTCAATCCAATCACCAGCCCTGCCCAAACGCCGACACCTTCATACCCCATGACAAACCCAAGCACATAGCCCGTCGGCACACCGATCACCCAATAGCTGATCGCGGCAATCACCATCGGCCCGCGTGTGTCCTGAATACCGCGCAGAATGCCCAGCGCCATTACCTGCAACCCGTCGACCACCTGGAACAACGCGGCTACCCATAACAGGGTCACGCCAATTGCCATAATAGCATCGCGTTGCGGCTCGTCCGGGTCGATAAACAGCCCAATCAGGAACTCAGGAAACAACAAAAACACACTCACAGCCACGGCAGCCGTAACCATCGACCCCGCGATGGCCACCTTGGCGCCGCGTGCCATGTGATCTGCATCCTTGCGCCCCAAGGCATTCCCTGCCCGCACGGTCGCGGCGTTTGACAGGCCCAAATGCATCATAAAGGCCAAACTGGCGAGGTTCAGCGCAATCCCATGCGCTGCCAACTGAACCGTGCCCAGCCAGCCCATCATCAACGAAGACGCCGCAAATAATCCAACTTCGGCCAGATTGGTCACACCAATCGGCACACCCAACTTCAGCACGCGGCCAAACACATCCCAGTCCGGACGCCAGAGACGGCCAAACAGATCATGATGTTTCATCGCCACCGCCGAATACACAACCACCCCGCATAACGACACGGCTTGCACAACCAGCGACGCAATTGCAGCGCCTTGCACACCCAGCTCCGGAAAGCCCCAGTTGCCAAAGATCAGCGCATAGTTCACCACCCCGTTGGCAGGAACCGCCGCCACAGTGACCCAGAACACCACCCGCGTCCGCCCCAATGCTGCCAGATAGCTCTTGAACACCATGACCAACAGGGACGGCATCAAACCAAACCCTGCAACGCGCAGATAAACCTGCGCCAATTCAGCCACTTCGCGTTCCTGCTGCAATCCCAACAGGATAGGCTGCGAAAAGATAAACAAAGGCAGCACCAGAACGCCAAAGATCACTGACAACCAAAGCCCCATGCGCGTCACACGCCGCAACTGTACCTCATCGCCCTCAGCATCCGCCTCGGCCACCAGCGGCATCACCGCGATCGCAAATCCCGAGCCGAGAATGAAGATGACAAAGAAAAACGTCCCCCCCAACACAACCGAGGCCAGTGCCTCGACCGAATACCAGCCCAACATGACCGTATCGGTCAGCGTAATCGCAAACTGCGCAATGTGCCCGCCAATCAGCGGAATGCCCAGCCGCATCAGCGAACGGAAATGATCGGGATATGTCATCACTTGTTTCATCCCCAAGGCTTAGGCCCGAAAACATCGTCTGACAAGCGATACCAATACCGGGCTCAGCTATCCTGAACAGTTGATCGAACGGCGCGCCTCTGGCACCCTGCTCCCATTCATCGAAAAGGGATCGCTATGTCTGACGCGCCATTACCCGAGATCGATTTCTGGTTCTCAATCGGCAGCACTTACACCTATCTTTCGGTGATGCGCCTGCCGGATCTTGCCGCCAAAACCGGAATCACTTTCAACTGGCGGCCCTTCTCTGTGCGCGCCATCATGATCGAACAAAAGAATATCCCCTTTGTCGGCAAACCCGCCCGCACCGCGCATATGTGGCGCGACATTGCGCGACGCGCGCCCTATTACGGCCTCTCGCCCAAGATCCCCGCGCCTTATCCGCTCGAAAACTTCGATCTCACCAATCAAGTGGCCATTCTCGCGGCGCAGGAAGGCTGGGTTCAGGATTACACCCGCGCCACCTATCAGCGCTGGTTTGAGCACGGCGAACCCGCGGGCAGCGACCCTAATCTCTCTACGTCCCTCAATGCCATTGGCCAGGATCCCGCCCGCGTCATCCCCGCCGCACAGACCGAATTCTGCCTCTCAGCCTACACCCAAGCCACCAACCAGGCGCGCGACCTCGGCATTTTTGGCGCGCCCTCCTTTATCGTTGGCAGCGAACTCTTCTGGGGCGATGACCGCATCGAAGACGCCGTCGATTGGGCCTATGCACAACAGGCCGTCTCATGACCCACGATTTTGACACCCTCATTCCCGATGCCCGCGCCTTTTTGCGCGAATTGTCCCAGAACAACACGCGCGACTGGTTTCTGGCGAACAAAAACAGCTACGACACACAGCTCAAGGCCCCTGCCCTTGCCCTGCTCGATATCCTTGCCGCGACGCTGGAAACAGACACCGGTCAGGTGCCCAGCACCAAACTCTTTCGCCCACATCGCGATGTGCGCTTTTCCAAAGACAAAACCCCTTATCACACCCATCTGCACATGCTGTGGTCTACGCCGCCAACAGGCTGGTTTCTCGGCATATCTGCCGACTATGTCACCGTTGGCGCTGGAGTGATGGGTTTTGACAAATCCGCATTGACCAGTTGGCGCGCAGCCGTCGACCACTCGGGCGAAACGATCTCCCAGACGTTAACCGCCCTGACAGAAATAGGTGCGCGCCTCAGCGATCCAGAGCTCAAACGCGTCCCCGCACCCTATGCCAAGGAACATCCGCACGCCGACCTGTTACGCCGCAAAAGCATGACCGCATGGTTCGATCTCTCAGAAACAGACATACAAAAAGGCGGCCTGATCACTAGGATCAAGACCGCCTTTTCAGAGCTGTCACCGCTTGAAAGCGCACTGCGATCCCTCCTCTGATCGCAGCGCCGGGTGCGCTCTCTACTCAATAAGGCTCAGGACCGTCGCGTATCCGGGTGTAATGCGGATCCCAGAATATGTTCCGAGCGATGGATCACATGGCTCGCGGTGTTCACGATCAACGGATCAGGCGTGCCAACCAGTTCAATGTCTTTGCCCGGATAATCCAATGACGCCAGAAAATGGGTCATACAGTTCAAACGCGCGCGCTTTTTGTCGTCTGACTTGATCACCGTCCACGGCGCGTCTGCCGTATCCGTGTAAAAGAACATGGCCTCCTTGGCCTCGGTATAATCTTCCCACTTGCTCAGCGAAGCCTTGTCAATCGGGCTCAGCTTCCATTGCTTAAGTGGATCCGTTTCGCGGCTGGCGAACCGGCGCTTCTGCTCTTCGCGCGTGACCGAAAACCAGAACTTGAACAGCTGAATCCCCGACCGTACCAGCATTCGCTCCAGATCGGGCGTCTGGCGCATGAACTCAAGGTATTCATGCGGTTCGCAAAATCCCATCACCCGCTCAACACCGGCGCGGTTATACCAAGACCGGTCATAAAGAACGATCTCGCCGGCGGTTGGCAAATGGTTGATATAGCGTTGAAAATACCACTGCCCACGCTCTTCGTCGGTCGGCTTATTCAGCGCAACCACACGCGCGGATCGCGGGTTCAAATGCTCGGTAAACCGTTTGATCGTGCCCCCTTTGCCAGCCGCATCGCGCCCTTCAAAGATCATCACAAACTTCTGCCCGGTCTCCTGCGCCCAGAGCTGCACTTTTAGCAACTCCGCCTGCAACTGCGCCTTGCGGTCTTCGTACACACGACGTGACAGGCGGGTGTCATATGGGTACTCGCCCCGTTCAAACGCACGCCGCACATCCTCTTTGCTGGGCGCGACGCCGCCCGGCGTTTTACCCGCATCTGCCGTTGCTGCGGTCTGGGTTGTGTCCACGCCATTGGCCGCGCTTACAGCGTCGGTTTTGAGCGTTGCATCGGCTTTTGGCTTGGCGGATTGAGGGGCTGCGGACATGCTATCTCCTAATGGTTTGACCTTTGCGCACACCTTACCAAACGCTCACCCCGCCCGCTTTGATACACGTCAAACGCATCATTGTTTTCCCGCGCACCACACGCAATCCGACGTCATTCGCCCAATCTTGCCTCAGACACGGATCATATCTTTCCGCCGCTGCAATCCCCTGCCATAATGACTGTCAAACAAAACCAAGAATGAGCAGCGCGAATGCCTAACGATCTCCTGACCGAGAGCCAGTCCCAGACCTATGACGCCTCCTCTATCGAGGTCCTCGAAGGTCTTGAACCCGTCCGCAAACGCCCCGGCATGTATATCGGCGGCACGGACGAACGCGCGCTGCACCACATGGTCGCCGAGATCCTCGACAACTCCATGGATGAAGCCGTCGCCGGCCACGCCACAAGGATCGAGGTCGAGCTGCACGACGACTACGCCTTTACGGTGCGCGACAACGGGCGCGGCATCCCGGTTGATCCGCACCCCAAGTTCCCCGACAAATCCGCGCTTGAGGTGATCCTTTGTACCCTGCACGCAGGTGGCAAATTCTCGGGCAAAGCCTATCAAACCTCTGGCGGTCTGCACGGTGTTGGCGCGTCGGTCGTCAATGCGCTCAGCGATTCAATGGTGGTTCAGGTGGCCCGCAATAAGGAACTCTTTGAACAGCGTTTCTCGCGCGGCATTCCTCAGGGTCCGGTCGAAAAACTGGGTCCCACCCAAAACCGTCGCGGCACCACCGTGACCTTTCATGCCGACCCCGATATCTTTGGCCAGCACCGCTTTAAACCTGCGCGCCTGTTCAAATCCATCCGCTCCAAGGCCTATCTCTTCTCCGGCGTGGAAATCCGCTGGAAAACCGCTATCGATGACGGCGAAACCCCGACCGAGGCCACCTTCCACTTCCCCGGCGGTCTGGCCGATTACCTTACGGAATCGATGAACGGCTCCTCCACCTATGCCGAGCACCCCTTTGCCGGCACGGTCGACTTTCAGGAACGGTTCAACACACCGGGCAAGGTGGAATGGGCCATCAACTGGACCCCGTCGCGCGACGGTTTTATCCAGTCCTACTGTAACACTGTCCCCACGCCCGAGGGCGGTACCCATGTCGCCGGGTTCTGGGCCGCCGTGCTCAAAGGCATCCGCGCCTATGGCGAACTGGTGAACAACAAAAAGGCCGCGCAAATCACCCGCGACGACCTGATCACTGGCGGCTGCGCGCTGGTTTCCTGTTTCATCAGCGAGCCTGAATTTGTCGGCCAGACCAAGGATCGCCTCGCCACAACCGAGGCACAGCGACTGGTGGAAAACGCCGTGCGCGACCACTTTGACAACTGGCTCGCCGCAGATACCAAATCCGCCGGCGCCATTCTCGATTTCCTCGTGCTGCGCGCCGAAGAGCGCCTGCGCCGTCGTCAGGAAAAGGAAACCGCCCGCAAAACCGCCACCAAGAAACTGCGCCTGCCCGGCAAGCTGGTGGATTGCTCGCAAAACAATCGCGACGGCACCGAACTGTTTATTGTCGAGGGTGACTCGGCGGGTGGCTCGGCCAAGATGGCACGGGATCGCAAGACCCAAGCCCTCCTGCCATTGCGCGGTAAAATCCTCAACGTCCTCGGCGCGGCCGGATCCAAGATCACCACCAACCAGGAGATCAACGACCTCACACAGGCGCTTGGCGTTGGCCTTGGCACCCGGTTCAACGTCGACGATCTGCGTTACGACAAGATCATTATCATGACCGACGCCGACGTCGACGGCGCCCATATCGCGGCCCTGTTGATGACCTTCTTCTTCACCCAAATGCGCCCGATGATCGATTCAGGCCACCTCTACCTCGCCTGCCCGCCCCTGTTCCGCCTGACCCAAGGCGCCCGCCGGGTCTATTGTCTGGACGAGGCCGAGCGCGACGAGTGGCTGGAAAAGGGCCTTGGTGGCAAAGGCAAAATCGACGTCTCCCGCTTTAAGGGTCTGGGTGAAATGGACGCCAAAGACCTGAAAGAAACCACCATGAACCCCGCCTCCCGCAAACTGATCCGCGTGACAATAGACGAGGATGAACCCGGCGAAACCGGCGACCTGGTCGAGCGCCTGATGGGCAAAAAGCCGGAGAAGCGATTCCAGTACATTCAGGAGAATGCACGGTTCGTGGAGGAGTTGGATGTTTGAGTGAAGTCTTCGACAAGCTCATTGAAAGTGCACGGTTCTTTGGAGTCGAGGCCGTAAAAAACGCAGTAGAAGCACATACTAAAGACCCGTCCAGATGGCCTTTGGCCATGTTACATTTGGTCACGAGTTTCGAATTGGCTTCGAAAGCACTCTTGGCCAAACAGCACCCAGCGTTTGTGAGCGAAAAAGTTGAAGGAGGCGAAAAGACAGTTTCGATACAGGGAGCGTTCGAACGCCTACAAAGACCGGAAATCTATGGTCTTCGCCTATCCGAAAAGGACAAGAAGCGAATTTTTGGTGCTGTAAAGATTCGTAATGGTATTGCCCATGGCTTGGGTACTTCAAATGCGGCATCAACAGAGGCGAAGTTTTTTGAAGTCTTCGCCTATTTGCGTGACTTTCTAAGCTTTCATTTGAAGCTCAATATCCTTGACGAAGTAGAGAGAAAAACTGCTGTAAAACTTTTGTCTATCAAGAAGCAAGTTCACGAGCTCGAAAAGCGTGCAACGAATAACTTGGATGCGACTGAGCTTGTTTGGTACTGCCAAGAATGCGACAAGGATTTCATGGTTGAAAGAGAAGGCGAGTTTCTTTGTCTCTACTGCCATTGGGAAGAGCCGCTTAATGCTTGTCAGCGTTGTTCAATTTCTATTCCGGAATGGGAACTTCTCAACGCAGAAGAACTGTTTGAATGGGAGTTTTCGGAGGAAAAAGCCGAGCTAATTACCAACTACGGCATTGGAGAGGACAGAGTCTGTCCATCCTGCTTTAAGGAACTACAAGAAGAAGTTGATACTATGGCTCGCGAAGAAGAATGGCGATATGCGGAAGAGGAGTATCAATACTATTTGTCGACCAAAGGTTGAGTTGCGCGTCAAAGCAAGTAACCAATCCGCGAGTTTACTGCCTAAAACGCCACCTCACGAAGCTCAGCGTCCGACCCGGGGTGGGCGCGGAACGCTCCCGCCCATGGGGGCGGGTCGGGCGCGGCGATATGCCGTGCATTTCGCATGGGGTCAGACCAAAAAGACCTCCGCACAAAACAAACCGACAAAGGGCGTCCCTCTCGCGTATTGCTGCGCAATACGCTGCCGGGCTCGGGGATTGTGCCAATCCCCTTGGTCGGGCGCGGCGAAATGCATGCATTTCGCATGGGGTCAGAACAAAAAGACCACCGCGCAAGACAAACCGACAATGGACGTCCCTCTCGCGCATTGCTCGCAATACGCTGTCAGGCTCGGGGATTGGGCCAATCCCCTTGGTCGGGCGCGGCGAAATGCACTGCGTTTCGCATCTGGCTTGAGTGGCAACCGAACCTCTGCCAAACTCCCCCCATGCGCCTTCTCATCCTGATCCTCTGCCTGATCCCTCTCACCGCCACGGCCCAAAACCGGGCGGACTCGGCCCGTCATCAGGCGCTACCGCATAACCAACAGACCAAGCCTCAGACGCAGCAACAATGGCCACAAAACCAACCGCGCACACAGCTCTTTTGTGACCAATACGCCCGCGCCGCCGCTGGCAAGGGCGG
The DNA here is from genome assembly GCF_003014475.1 of Shimia abyssi. GTDB lineage: Bacteria > Pseudomonadota > Alphaproteobacteria > Rhodobacterales > Rhodobacteraceae > Shimia > Shimia abyssi. The sequence goes on from NZ_PYGJ01000001.1 coordinate 245,377, forward strand.
CACCACACGGGGCAGCATTGCCGGGCACACCATCGGCAAACAGGGCGGTGCAATCGCCACGCAAGACCGGGATCAGGCTGCGGCCCTTGGTATTGTCGGCGGCGCCATTGGTTCCACCGCTGGCGCGCAACAGGACAAACAGTTCTACGCCTTCCACTTTAACGAATGCATGTCCGGCGGTCGCCTCTTGCCCACGTCAAACTGACCAACCTGTGAACCCTGTTTCAACCCATCCGCGCTAGGGTGCCCCCATGGTCGATATTATTCACGCAAACCAGCTTCTGCTTATGATCGCGTTCTTTGGCGCGGGAAGCCTTGGTGCGTTGCTACTCTATCGCCAGCCCAAAGGCTCGCGTGCGTGGGAAATTGCCGATCTGCTTTGGGTCGTGCTGGGCGGGGTTGGGGCCATCGCCGCGATCATCGCGGGTATTTATCAAGAGGACAGCACCCGCCTTGATCGCCAGATCACCGTCGCCTACACCGCGTCCCACGCCTTTGACACCGACGCCGCGCGCTTTCGCCTGCGCAACTGTGCCCCGCCACAGGGCCGCGACCTGACGCAGATTTGCGAAAAGGTCGAATTCCTCTCGGCCTCCACCGCCAAGAACTCGGCCCTGCCCCTGTTTCTCTCGGTCAGCGAACACGCCGCACCGCTTCAGGGGCTTGGCCTCGGCTTCCTGCGTGGCAAGTCCAAGGCGATGGACGACATGGAACATTCCATGCGCCAGTTGAACGAATCGCGGTTTCTGGTCTTTGACCCCCGCGACGTGGACACCGTGATGGCGCTGGGGCGGCTGGGTCTGCTGGAACCCGCGATTGCCGCCGACTACCGCGTTCTGGCGCTGTCTTATGACGCGCTGATCAATCAGGTCACACAGCTACGCGCTGACTGGCAATTGCTACAGGCCAATCGCCACCTGCTCGCCGTGCAGATTATCGCGCTTTGCTTGTTGGCCTTTGCCGCGCCCTTCCGTTTGGGCAAATCCGTGGTTGCGCTGTTCTGACAAGTGTTTACGGCTTGCCCGCCGGTGCGCCCATGCTAGGCTCGCCTCATGCGCGCCTCTCTGTTGATCCTGCCCCTGATGCTGCTTGCCTGCTCACGTCCCCTCTCACCCGGCGAAGAGGCGTTCATGGCCGATTTCGCCGGAGACAGCTTTGAACCGGCCCGCGCCCGCATTGTCGCCGACGTGCCGCTGGGTGTGGCGACGTTTAAATACGAAAAACGCCCGCGCCTGTCGTGCCGCGAACGAATCCACCCCGAACCGGATGAGGCGGTGATCACCACCTCTCCGGCGGGGTTGGTACTGTGGAACACGCTCTATACGTCCGAGGGCTGGTATCTTGACGATTACCTCCCCGCCTACCCCGAAACGGTCAACCTTCAGGCCGCGCTGTTTTTTGCGCACGAGCTGACCCATATATGGCAATGGCAAAACCGCGACCTGACCGGCTATTCCCCCCGCCGTGCTGCACGCGAACATCAGGTTCAGGATGACCCATATCAATTCGAGCTCGACACCAGTACGCAGTTCCTTGGCTACGGGTACGAGCAACAGGCGTCGATTGTCGAAGAGTATCTCTGTTGCGCGGCCCTCGACCCCAAGGCCCCGCGCACCTCACGGCTGCGCGACCTGTTGAGCCAGAACTTCCCAATCGATCAATTGCCCCGCCCGGAAAATGTGATTCTGCCTTGGGAAGACGCCGAGATCAAAGGTATCTGCCGCGCCTGAACCACACCGACGCGATACCGACGTGATACCGACGTGATACTGAAAACCACAAAAAAGGGGCCAGACGGCCCCAATTTCACATCAGCTGTAGCGTTCAATCACTTGTAACCAAACGCCGAATTCGGGATCAGCGCGCGCTTACCACCCGGCGGTGTCCATTCCGACTCCAAACACGCGGTGCCTTCTTTCTGCCAGTACAGCGCTTTGAAATCATACCACCCTGCCTGAGGCACGCTGACCTCTGGGCGGCCAGCGCTGGCGCAAGCCGTGATCATATTCAGCTTGGCCACTTCCTTGCCGCTGATCCAGAATTGCGAACCGTCATTGGAGAAAAACTCAAGCTTGTAAATACCCGGCTTATCAAACTTGATATAGCCATTGATATCCGCCACCACCAACTTGGGAATACCCGCAGTCAGCACAGGCGCGCCATCTCCCTTGTCCGGATAGTTGAGCCCTGCCAATGGCTTACCGGGCTTCGCCCATTTCAGCTTGCTACGAGCTTGGGAGAGAGTCCTGACCTGCCGCTCACCTGTGAAATAACTGACCTTAAGACCCTTCTTAACGCCAGACGGCTGCGGATTAGCTGGCGTTAACTGGATGGGTTGCGCCATAGCAATGCCGCCCGCTATTGCCAAAGCACCCGCCAAAATCGTTGTCACAATGGACCGCATGAACCCATTTCCTCCCTGAAATTGCACAATTCGTTACCCCTAACCTAAATTGTTAACCCCCAATCGGGCAAGCAAGGATTGAGACTGCGCAGGTGAAGGCCGTGTGCGCATGAAAACTCAGTCACCTTCAAAATTGCAGCGCACAATTTCTGGCAGCTCAGCAAAGTCCGCGAACAACACTTTGTGCGGAATATCCTTTGCCGGTGACTTCCTGTACCCTTCTGTAAACAATGCGAAATCCACCTTCGCATTGACCGCTGTTGCAGCGTCAACTTCGCTGTCCCCAACATAGAGAACCGCCCCGCTGCCCAAGGCGTCAATACAGTGCAACAAAGGCATCGCATGGGGTTTTCGTTCGGCCAAACTGTCCCCGCCCAGGATCACTTCAAAGTGATCAGCGAGCTCCAATGCCTCCAAAAGATGCACAGCTGCCCCATGCGGCTTGTTGGTACACAGGCCCAGCCGCACCCCCTGCGCTCGCAATTCATCCAGCGCCGCCAAAACACCCGGATAGCATTTGCTCTGCTCAACCGGCATGGTTTCATAAAACCCCAAAACCATGTCGTGCAGACGTTGGTACTCTGTCTCCGGCAGACAGTATTCCTGCATCACCAACTTGATCAACGTTGGCAACCCATTGCCAACAAAGGATGTTAACCGCTCCAGCGAAATCAGTTCACATCTTTCGATGTCCAACATGCGGTTCACCGCCACGTGGATATCACCCATGCTGTCAACAAGTGTGCCATCAAGATCAAAAACAACGATATTGCCCACGGCCGGACCTTTCTCAAAACAAACTCTCCCGCCTTTGCAGGCGAGAGAGATCAAATCTCGTGTCTCATTTCCGGCATCCTAGCTGAACCGCGTTTTCCGGCCCAGCCCTGAACGATGCAGTTTCAACCTTTTTGTGCCTCACGATACCATCTGATGATGACCGCGCGCTCATCCGGCTCCATCCAGCTCACATTAGCCGGTGGCATTGCCTCGCTCACACCCGATTGCAGATAGATCTGGCGCGCTGCTGCGGCCACTTCTGTCGGCGTTTCCAGCAGGATATCCTTGGGAGCGCGGCGAATACCATCATATCCCGGCTCACGCGCGTGGCACATGGAACACCGCCCCAGCACGATATCGGTCACATCCTCAAAGCCATCCGCACTGGCATAGACCTGTTCGGCGGGTGTGAGCGCGCGCGCCTCTTCTTCATCATAATCGCTTTGCATCAACGGCGCGGTCGACAGCCACATCACACAGATGAATAGAATAGCCGTCACAGCCCACGTCCAATATGGCGTCCCCTGACGCGCGTGCATCGAGTTAAAGAAGTGCCGGATCGTGACCCCCATCAGGAACACCAGCGCCGCGATGATCCAATTATATTCGGTGGCAAACGCCAGCGGATAGTGGTTTGACAGCATCAGGAAAAGCACCGGCAACGTCAGATAGTTGTTATGCGTCGAACGCAGCTTGGCAATCTTGCCATATTTCGGATCAGGCGTGCGCCCTTCTTGCAAATCTTTCACCACAATGCGCTGGTTGGGCATGATGATAAAGAACACGTTTGCTGTCATGATCGTGGCGGTGAACGCCCCCAGATGCAGCATCATTGCCCGCCCGGTAAAGACCTGATTGTATCCCCAACCCATGATTACCAGCAGCACAAAAAGCAGCAACATCAATCCGATAGGATGCTCTGCCAATCCCGATTTGCACAACCGATCATAGACCAGCCAGCCGACGGTCAGCGACAACGCCGAAATCGCAATCCCCTGCCAAAGTGCCAGCTCGGCCTTGTTCTGATCAATCAAGTACAGCTCTCCGCCAACCCAATAGACAATCATCAACAACGCCGCCCCGCTTAACCAGGTCGAATAGCTTTCCCATTTGAACCAGGTCAGATGGTCGGGCATTTCCTCTGGCGCGACCAGATATTTCTGGATGTGATAAAACCCACCGCCATGCACCTGCCATTCTTCGCCATGCGCCCCAACCGGCAGGTTGGGCACTTTGCGCAGCCCCAGGTCCAACGCGATAAAGTAAAAAGACGACCCGATCCACGCAACCGCAGTGATCACATGCAGCCAGCGCACTGCAAAGGCCAGCCAGTCCCAGATAATGGCAAATTCGTACATACGTGCCTCCGATATTTCCGTTGCAGCCACGCTAGCGCAGCGCCCGATTATTCTCTATTGTAGAAAAAAGCCGAAGAGCTTCAAAAATATCCTGAAGATCCAATATGTCCTATTTTGACAACATCCGCACCTTTGTCCGAGTCTATGAATTGGGCAGTATGTCCGCCGCAGCGCGTGATCAACGCATTTCTGCGGCGGTCGCATCATCGCGAATCTCTCAGCTTGAAGAATATCTCAGTGTCCGGCTGTTCCAACGCACCACGCGCCAGCTTAATCCGACCGAACAGGGCAATATCTACTATGCCGGGGCCTGCAAAATTCTCGAAGCGATTGAAGATGCCGAGTCTGCAGTGAACTCGATTACGCAAAGCCCGCGCGGGCTATTGCATGTGGCGGCTCCGCTGGGTGTCGGCCGCCGGTTGATCGCACCGCTCGTGCCTGAGTTTAAACAGGAATACCCCCTGATCGACCTGCGCCTGCGCCTCTCGGACCGCAAACTGGACCTCACAGCCGAGGGGTTGGACGTGGCGTTCTTTCTCGGCGTGCCCGAGGACAGCGCCCTGCGTATCCGCAAAATCGCGGATTGCCCGCGTGTTTTGTGCGCCAGTCCGCTTTATCTGGAGGCGCGCGGTGTGCCGGTCTCGCCAGGTGAGTTGACCGATGGCACCCATGACTGCCTCAACCTGCGCTATCCCGGCGCGCCGGAATTCCAATGGCCCCTGCAAACCGAGAGCGGCACACATAAATTCGCCGTCAAAGGCCCCTTCGAGACCGATGACGGCGACGTGCTCACCAATTGGGCGCTTGATGGACAAGGGATCGTGCTAAAACCGGTGTTCGAGATTGCCGAGCAGCTCAAGACCGGTGCGCTCATCCCCGTCTTGCAAGACACACCGCCAATCCCGATACAAATGGCGCTGCTTTATATGCATCGCCGCCATCAGGACCCAAAGACGCGCTTGTTTATCGACTTTATGGTCGACCGAATGCAATCCGCCCTATCAGCGACATGAAACCAAAGGTAGGTCGGACAAATTTGTCCGACTTACGACGGGGTCAGCTCCCTCGATATGTCGAATACCCATATGGCGACAACAAAAGTGGCACATGATAATGGGCCTCACCGTCAGCCATGCCAAAGCGGATCGGCACCTGATCAAGAAACAACGGATCCTCCTGCACTTGACCGCTCTCACGCAGGTAGTCACCACAGAAAAACACCAATTCATACGTGCCCGTCTTGAATTGATCCTGCGGCAGAATCGGCGCATCGGTGCGCCCGTCGTCATTGGTCACCGTCTCAACAAGTAACTTATGGGAATTGCCGCTCACGCGGTACAACGCAATCCGGATCCCTTCTGCCGGACATCCCCGTGCTGTGTCCAATACATGAGTCGTCAGATATCCAGCCATAATGTGCCCCTTTTTGTAACGTCCAACCCTTTTAACGCTCAAAGCGTCTGCAACGGCAGCATGTGACTACCAATAGCTCTTTCAAAATTATTATGAAAGTCACAGACATTTTCTTGCGCTAGAAAGAAATGAACGGAAATGGAGCGCCCACGTGACACGATATCCCCGCGACCTGCGCGGCTACGGACCGACCCCGCCAAACCCACAATGGCCCGGTGACGCCAAAGTCGCCGTACAGTTTGTGTTGAACTACGAAGAGGGCGGCGAAAACTGCGTCCTGCATGGCGATGCCGCGTCCGAGGCGTTTCTGTCGGACATACCGGGTGCCGCCCAATGGCCTGACCAGCGCCATTGGAATATGGAATCGATTTATGAATACGGCGCGCGAGCCGGCTTCTGGCGTCTGCACCGTCTGTTCACCACTGCCAACATCCCGATCACAATCTATGGCGTCGCCACTGCACTCGCGCGCAGCCCCGAACAGGTCGCCGCGATGAAATCCGCAAATTGGGAGATTGCCAGCCACGGTCTCAAATGGGTCGAACACAAGGACATGCCCGCCGAGGAAGAGCGCGCTGCCATCGCCGATGCGATCCGCCTGCACACTGAAGTTGTTGGGGAACCACCGCGTGGCTGGTACACCGGGCGCTGCTCGGAAAACACAGTCCGCCTTGTGGGCGAAACCGGGGCTTTCGACTATATTTCCGATACGTACGACGACGATCTGCCCTATTGGCTCGAATTTGGCGATCGTGACCAGCTGATCATCCCCTACACGCTTGAAGCCAACGATATGCGCTTTGCGACGGCGCCCGGTTACACGACTGGCGAACAGTTCTTTCAATATCTCAAAGACGCGTTTGACGTTCTTTACGCCGAAGGCGACGCAGGCGCGCCCAAGATGATGTCCATCGGCCTTCATTGTCGCCTGATCGGACGTCCGGGCAAAATTGCCGGGCTCAAACGCTTTATTGACTACATCCAGAGCTTTGATCACGTCTGGACCCCGCGCCGACTTGATATTGCACAGCATTGGGCCGCAACCCATCCACCCAAACGCTTTGAACGCCCCAGCCGCATGAACCGTGATACCTTTGTCGCCACCTATGGCGGCATTTTTGAGCATTCCCCATGGATTGCGGAACGCGCCTTTGATCTTGAACTTGGCCCCGCCCATGACAGCGCAACCGGTGTACATAATGCGCTCTGCCGGATGTTCCGCAGCGCCTCGACCAACGAACGCATGGGCGTACTCACCGCGCACCCGGACCTTGCCGGAAAACTCGCCTCTGCCGGTCGGCTGACTGCCGAAAGCACGTCTGAGCAATCCGGCGCCGGCCTTGATATGCTCACCGATGAGGAACGTGACACCTTCACCCGCCTCAACACCGCGTATGTCGAAAAGCATGGGTTTCCCTTTATTATCGCCGTACGCGATCACGACAAGTCAAGCATCATGGCCGCATTCCACCGCCGCATCGACAATGCATCTGACGTGGAATTCGCTGAGGCTTGCAAACAGGTTGAACGCATCGCAGAATTCCGCCTGATGGATTTGTTGCCGTGAGCCGGATCATCGCCCAGCCCCTCACACAAACGGCGTTCGCGCCCTTTGGCGATGTTTTGGCCGTTTCGGGGCCACCTGACAAGCTGATCAATCAGGGGCTGTGCGGGCGTCACCATGACCTTGCGCGGCTCGATTTCAGCGATGGGCGCGCCGGGATCAGCCTGTTTGACGCTATTCCCCGCAGCCTGCCCTACAGCGTTGATATGGTCGAGCGCCATCCCGAAGGGTCACAGGCGTTTGTCCCGATGACTGCGACATCCTTTCTGGTCGTAGTAGCGACTGACAGCGATGGCCGCCCCAACACGCCACAAGCGTTCCTGACCGAACCCGGTCAGGCCATCAATCTGCACCGCAATACATGGCACGGCGTCCTGACGCCGCTATCGGCACCCGGCCTGTTCGCCGTTGTCGACCGGATTGGCGACGGCGCCAATCTCGAAGAATTCTGGTTCGATACTCCGTTCACCGTGGATCGCACCTGAAGCTGCGCGGATCGCGGGGGCCAAATATCCCCGCCCGCCACAATGGAAGCCGCACATCAAAGAAGGCGGCAAGACCCCCCATACCAAAGGAGAAACGCGTATGGCTGAGACTTCAATAGGGACAGCGGAACAGCTGAAAGACCCCAATTATACCCCCCCACTGGCTAAAGCGATCCCGCTTGGCATTCAACATGTGCTGGCGATGTTTGTCTCAAACGTCACGCCCGCAATCATCATCTGTGGCGCGGCAGGCTTTGGCTTTGGCTCAAACTCGCCTGACTTTCCACAGATGATTTACATGATCCAGATGTCGATGTTCTTTGCAGGACTGGCGACGCTGATCCAGACCATCGGGGTTGGCCCGGTGGGTGCCAAACTGCCCATTGTGCAGGGCACCAGCTTTGCCTTTATTCCGATCATGATCCCGCTGGTCGCGGGCAAGGGCGTGGACGCCATTGCCGTCGTCATGGGCGGTGTTGTTGTCGGCGGCCTGTTTCATGCCGTGCTTGGCTTGTTCATTGGGCGCATTCGCTTTGCGCTGCCCCCACTTGTGACTGGTCTTGTCGTCACAATGATCGGCCTCGCCCTTGTCAAAGTGGGTATTCAATATGCCGCTGGTGGTGTTCCGGCGATTGGCAAACCTGAATATGGCAGCCTGCTGAATTGGTTTGTGGCCAGCGTTGTGATCGTGGTCACACTGGGCTTTAAATTTTACGCACGTGGAATGCTGTCGGTCTCTGCCGTTTTGATCGGTTTGATCGCGGGCTATATCGTGGCGTTCGCCCTTGGCATGGTAAACTTCGGCAATGTCGGCCGCGCCGCGAGCTTTGCTTTGCCAAATCCGCTGCATTTCGGGCTCGACTTCAGCATCGCCGCCATCATCGGTTTCTGTTTGATGAGCTTTGTATCGGCTGTTGAAACCGTTGGTGACGTCTCGGGCATCACAAAGGGCGGTGCCGGACGCGAAGCCACCGACAAGGAAATCGAAGGCGCAACCTATGCCGACGGTTTGGGCACGGCGGTTTCCGGCCTGTTTGGCGCATTGCCAAACACATCCTTTAGCCAGAACGTCGGCCTTATCGCGATGACCGGCTTGATGAGCCGCCACGTGGTAACAATCGGCGCGCTGTTCCTGATTGCCGCCGGGTTGGTGCCCAAGATCGGCGCGATCATCTCGACCATCCCAATCGAAGTTCTGGGGGGCGGCGTGATCGTCATGTTTGGCATGGTCGCTGCGGCTGGTGTCTCGATGCTGTCAGACGTGCATTGGAACCGCCGCAATATGGTGATCTTTGCTATCTCCCTCAGCCTTGGACTGGGTCTGCAACTGGAACCCGGCGCGCTTCAGCATTTGCCCGGAACGCTCAAGGTTCTGGCCACCAGCGGTATCCTGCCTGCTGCCCTGATTGCGATTGTTCTAAACCTTGTCCTGCCCGAAGAACTGGCCGCCGAGGCCACGGACGAGGTGTCAGGTGGTCACTCAGGTCATGGCGCGGGATCGCTTGGCAAAGACGACCACGTCTAAGCCACATCCCAAATTCCCAACAAACATTAAGCGCTGCGAGATATTCGCGGCGCTTTTTTTGCGTTATACCCAGAAATACGAGTTTCCCGCTGGGCGCATGACTGCTATGACCCAGCCCATCTAGCTAAGTAGTTTAACATTAAACTATAACCGCGCAACGCTACGTCAAACTGGAGGAGGACGCATATTATGGCGACCCAATTTGAAGACCTGGACCCGATTGAAAGCCGTGAATGGCAAGAGGCGGTAGAGGACGTCATTGCGCGTGATGGCGCGGACCGGGCACATTTCTTGCTCGACAAAGCGGTTCAACAGGCGCGCGCTGCCGGTGCAACCCTGCCATTTTCGGCAACCACACCTTATCAGAACACCATCCCAACCGATGACCAGGAACCTTTTCCTGGCGATATGGACATGGAATGGCGTATCCGCACAATCAACCGCTGGAATGCGATGGCAACTGTTGTGCGCCGTAACAAAGTCAGCAGCGAGTATGGCGGACATATTGCGTCCTTCGCCTCCTCTGCTGTTATGTACGACATCGGCCTGAACCACTTCTGGCGCTCAAAATCCGCGATCCACGGCGGCGATCTTGTATTTTTCCAAGGCCACGTGATCCCCGGCATTTATGCACGCTCCTTTATGGAAGGGCGCATCACTGAAGAGCAGCTGGAAAACTTCCGCTCCGAAGTGGCCGGTGGTGGTCTCTCCTCCTATCCCCACCCATGGCTGATGCCGGATTACTGGCAGTTCCCGACCGTTTCGATGGGTCTGGGTCCGCTCATGGCGATTTATCAGGCGCGGTTCATGAAATACATGCACAACCGTGGCCATATCGACATGGCCGACCGCAAGGTCTGGTGCTTCCTGGGTGACGGCGAAATGGACGAGCCCGAAAGCCGTGGCGCAATTGACCTTGCTGCGCGCGAAGGGCTCGACAACTTGATCTTTGTGGTCAACTGCAACCTGCAACGCCTTGATGGCCCGGTTCGCGGCAATGGCAAAATTGTCCAGGAACTCGAAGGCGACTTCCGCGGTGCAGGCTGGAACGTGATCAAGCTTCTCTGGGGCAAAGGCTGGGACGAGCTGCTTGAAAAAGACACTTCGGGCAAACTGCGCCAGTTGATGGACGAAACCGTGGATGGCGACTATCAGACGTTCAAATCCAAAGACGGCGCGTATATCCGCAAGCATTTCTTTGGCAAATATCCAGAGACGGCCAAGCTGGTCGAAGACTGGTCCGACGAACAGATCTGGTCGCTGCGTCGCGGTGGCCACGATCCGCAAAAAGTCTACACCGCCTTCAAACGCGCCAGCGACACCAAAGACACCCCAACCTGTCTATTGGTGAAGACTGTCAAAGGTTACGGCATGGGCTCCGCTGGTGAAGGGCAAAACACGACCCACCAGCAAAAGAAAATGGCCGAGGATCAGCTGCGCGCCTTCCGCGATCGTTTCCAGATCCCGGTCAGCGACGAAGACCTGCCCAACGCGCCATTTGTCAAACTGAACAACGCGCAAAAGGCGTATCTGGCGGATCGTCGCAAGGAACTGGGCGGAGAATTCCCCAAGCGCGAAAGCAAATCGGACAAGCTGGAAATCCCGGCTCTGGACAAATTTGCAGCCCAGCTCAAAAGCACGGGTGAACGCGAAATCTCCACCACCATGGCTTTTGTCCGCATTCTGACCACGCTGCTCAGGGACAAGAAAATCGGCAAAAACGTGGTACCGATTGTGCCGGATGAAAGCCGCACCTTTGGCATGGAAGGTCTGTTCCGCTCGGTCGGGATTTACAACCCGCTGGGTCAGACCTACACGCCCGAAGATGCCGATCAGATGATGTATTACAAGGAATCGACCGATGGTCAGGTTCTTCAGGAAGGCATCAACGAAGCCGGCGCAATGGCCGACTGGATCGCCGCCGCGACCGCCTATTCAAACCACGGCGTGCCGATGATCCCGTTCTTCATCTATTATTCAATGTTCGGCTTCCAGCGGATCGGCGATCTGGCATGGGCCGCTGGCGACAGTCGCGCGCGCGGCTTTATGCTGGGCGGCACCGCTGGTCGGACGACGCTGAATGGTGAAGGTCTCCAGCACGAGGATGGTCACAGCCACATCCTCGCCGGAACCATCCCAAACTGTGTCAGCTATGACCCCACCTTCCAACACGAAGTGGCGGTGATTGTTCAGCATGGCCTCAAGCGTATGTATGAGGATCAGGAAGATGTGTTCTTCTACCTCACCCTGATGAATGAAAACTACAGCCACCCGGATATGCCGATGGGGGTCGAAGACGAAATCATCAAAGGGCTTTACCGCTTTAAAGAGGTCAAGAAACCGACCAAAAAGCACGTAACCCTGATGGGCTCTGGCACCATTCTGGTGCAGGCGATCAAGGCAGCGGAATTGCTCGAAGAAGACTTTGGCGTCACTTCGGAAATCTGGTCAGCCCCCTCGCTCAACGAACTGGCACGTGATTGTCAGGACGTCGAACGCTGGAATCGCTTGAACCCATTGGCAGAGCCCAAAACGGCGTTTGTGACCGAGCAATTGAGCAAGGCCAAAGGCCCGATCATTGCCGCCACTGACTATATGAAAAACTACGCAGAGCAGATCCGGTCCTGTGTGCCGGGCAGCTACACAGTGCTGGGCACAGACGGCTTTGGTCGCTCAGACAGCCGCGTAAACCTGCGCCGCTTCTTTGAGGTGGATGCCAACCACATCGCTGCCGCCGCAATGGTGGACCTTTACCGCGAAGGCAGCATCACCAAATCCGTGCTCGAAAAAGCACTCAAAAAATACGACATCGACGGCACCAAGCCGAACCCGCGCCTGGTGTGATCGGGAATTTAAGGAGGATTTTGATATGACTGTAGACGTAAAAGTTCCCGATATCGGCGATTTCGACAGTGTGCCGGTTGTGACTGTTCTGGTCAGCGTCGGTGATGTGATTGCCGAAGAAGACCCGATTGTTGAGCTGGAAAGCGACAAAGCCACGATGGAAGTGCCCTCGTCCGCTGCTGGTAAGGTTGTTGAGATCAAGGTCAGCGAAGGCGACAACGTCTCCGAAGGATCCGTGATCCTGGTGGTTGAAGGCGAAGGCGCGGCCGAAGCGCCCGTCGAGGCCGCTCCAGCCGCAGCCGCCTCGGCCCCCGCAGCGCCTGCCGCAGCCCCGGCTCCGGCGGCCCCAGCTGCCGCGGTGACAGACGCGGGGTTCGGCAAAGCACATGCCTCGCCCTCAGTGCGCGCCTTTGCCCGTCAGCTCGAGATTGATCTGGCCAAGGTGAACGGCACCGGCCGCAAAGGCCGCATTCTGCGTGAAGACATCACCGCCTTCCTGAAATCCTCGACAGCGGCGGCTCCGGCAGCGGCTGGCGCGGCACAGGGCGGCATGGGTATCCCGCCAATCCCGGCTGTGGACTTCTCAAAGTTCGGCGCAGTCGAAGATGTCGACATGCCCCGCATTAAGAAGATCTCCGGCCCTGCCCTGCATCGCTCGTGGCTGAACATTCCGCACGTCACCCATAACGACGAAGCCGACATCACCGATCTGGACAAGTACCGCAAAGAAATGGATACGATGGCCAAGGAAAACGGCTATCGCGTGACTTTGCTCAGCTTTGTGATCAAGGCCTCCGTCAGCGCGCTCAAGACCCACTGGGAGTTCAACAGCTCGATCCATCCCGATGGCGACAAGCTGATCAAGAAATCCTACTACAACATCGGCTTTGCGGCGGACACACCCAACGGTCTGATGGTGCCGGTGATCAAGGATGCAGACCGCAAGGGTCTGGTCGACATTTCCAAGGAACTCATGGAATTGTCCGCCAAGGCCCGCGCAGGCGAACTGAAAGGCCCCGACATGCAGGGCGCGACCTTCACCATTTCTTCGCTCGGCGGTATCGGCGGAACGTCCTTCACACCCATCGTGAACGCGCCCGAAGTGGCCATCCTTGGCCTGACCCGCTCGAAAATGGCGCCAGTCTGGAACGGCGAAGAATTTGTGCCTCGCCTGATGCAACCTTTGTCGCTGTCGTATGACCACCGCGCCGTGGACGGGGCCTTGGCCGCACGGTTTACCGTGACGCTCAAGACGCTCTTGGGCGATATGCGCAAGTTGATGTGGTAAGGAGAGAGAACCATGGACGTTAAAGTACCCGATATTGGCGATTTCGCCGAAGTCCCCGTGGTCTCGATCCTGGTGTCTGTTGGCGACACGGTTGCGGCAGAAGATCCGCTGATTGAGCTGGAAAGCGACAAAGCCACGATGGAAGTGCCCTCGCCCGCCGCTGGTGTGGTCAAGGAAATCAAGGTCGCCGAAGGGGACAATGTCTCCGAAGGGACGCTGATTATCGTGCTCGACGGCGCGGATGCCGGCGCGGCCGAGGAGGCCCCGAAGGGCGCCGAGGAAGCTGCCCCCGCTGCACCGCAAACCGTTGCCGCCACTGGCACCGCCACCGGCCCCGGTGACGAACACGCCGAAGTGGTTGTTCTGGGCTCCGGACCTGGTGGCTACACGGCCGCCTTCCGCGCGGCGGACCTTGGTAAAAAGGTCATCCTGATCGAAAAGAACCCCACCCTTGGCGGTGTCTGCCTCAACGTCGGGTGTATCCCCTCCAAGGCGCTCTTGCACGTGGCAAAGGTGATCACCGAAGCCGAAGAAATGGGCGCCCATGGCGTGACCTTTGGCAAGCCAGAGATCAACCTTGATGACCTGCGTGCCTTCAAAGACGGCGTTGTCGGTCAGCTTACGGGCGGTCTAGAAGGCCTGTCCAAAGGCCGCAAAGTCAAGGTTGTACGCGGCATGGGCACCTTCTCGGGGCCTAACATGATCGACGTGGTGGACGCGGACGGCAAAAAGACCTCTGTCAGCTTTGATCAATGCGTCATCGCCGCAGGCTCTGAGCCGGTAAACCTGCCCTTCATCCCCGAGGATGAGCGCATCATCGACTCTACCGGCGCGCTTGAACTCAAGGACGTGCCGGAACGGATGTTGATCCTGGGTGGCGGCATCATCGGGCTGGAAATGGCCTGTGTCTATGACGCGCTTGGCTCCAACATCACCGTGGTTGAGCTGATGGACCAGATCATCCCTGGTGCGGACAAAGACATCGTCAAACCGCTACATACCCGCATCAAGAGCCGCTACGAGGACATCAAACTCAAGACCAAGGTCACCGCTGTTGAAGCGACAGACGCGGGTCTTGTGGTGACGTTCGAGGACGACAAGGGCGAGACCAGCACCGATACATTCGACAAGATCCTTGTCGCCGTGGGCCGCAAGCCCAACGGCAAGCTGATCAATGCCGAAGCTGCCGGCGTGGCCGTGGATGACCGTGGCTTTATCGCCGTAGACAACCAGCAGAAAACTGGCGTGCCCCACATCTTTGCGATTGGTGACGTGGTTGGTCAGCCCATGCTGGCGCACAAAGCCGTACACGAAGGCAAAGTGGCTGCCGAAGTGGCCGCAGGCGAAAAACGCTTCTTTGACGCGCGTCTGATCCCCTCGGTCGCCTATACCGACCCAGAGGTTGCATGGTGTGGCGTCACGGAAACCGAAGCCAAGGCCAAGGGAATCGCATACGAAAAAGGTGTGTTCCCATGGGCCGCATCAGGCAAGGCGCTGTCAAACGGTCGCTCAGAGGGCATCACCAAGCTTTTGTTTGATCCCGAAGACGACCGCATCATCGGCGCCTGCATTGTCGGCACGAACGCTGGCGACCTGCTGGCCGAGGCCTGCATCGCCATCGAAATGGGCGCAGACGCTGTTGATCTGGGGCACACAATCCACGCGCACCCAACGCTCTCAGAAACGGTGAATTTTGCCGCCGAGATGTTCGAAGGCACCATCACAGACCTGATGCCACCGAAGAAAAAGAAGAAGTAAACTTCTCTTTCGGGAAAAGTAAGAACCGCCGCCCCGAGTATTCAGGGCGGCGGATTTTTTTGGGTATTTTAGAACATTGAGAAATCAAAGGCGCAGCTTCGTCGCCTCATGCGTCAGAGCGGCCACAAGACCGGGATCAAGGCCGAGGCCAGCACCCCAACACTCAGGTTGAGCGGGATACCAACGCGCAGGAAATCGGTAAAGCGATACCCGCCCGGCCCATAGACCATCATATTGGTCTGGTAACTGATCGGCGTGGCAAAGGTGGCGCTGGCGGCGATCATCACGGCAATCACCAATGGGCGCGGATCAACCCCCAGCGATGTCGCGATCCCGATGGCCACTGGGGTCAGAACAACAGCCACCGCATGGTTGATGGTTTCCGACAGAACCGACGTCAAAAGATAGATCGACCAGACGATCAGGAAAGGCGGCAGCCCTTCGATATATGGTGAGATCGCATGCACGATCAGCTCGATCGCCCCGGAGGTTTCCAGCGCCGTTGCCACCGCCAACATGGCAAAAATCAGCGCCAGCAGGCGGCCATCGACAAAGCTGAACGCCTCGTCGCTGTCGATACACCGGGTCAGGAACACCGCCGCCATGGCCAACACGGCCAGCAGCAGAATGGGCGCAACCCCAAAGGCGGCCAGAACCACGATCCCGGCCAGCGCACCAATGGCGATCGGGGCATGGCTGCGCCGATAGGCGCGATCGGTGGGCTTGGACACGTCAAGCAGGTTCATCTCCTTGGCCAGACGCTGGATGTCTTCGGGCGCACCTTCGAGCAGCAATGTGTCGCCGGGTTGCACCACAAGATCGTCCATCTGGCGACCGATATTCTTATCTCGGCGGTGTGCTGCGAGTGGATACACCCCGTAGCGGCGGCGCAGGCGCAGATCGCCCAATTTGCGCCCGACCATGTTGCAGTTCGGCGTAATGAGCGCCTCGACCGTAGTCGTTTCCACGGCCGAAACCTGATCAACCCGTTTGAGCGATTTGTTGCGTTGCAAGCTCAATAGTTCGGTCATCTTGGTACGCAATACGATGCGGTCACCTACTTGCAACACCACACCTTTGAGATCGCGCCGTAGCGAAAGATCGCCCCGGATCACGTCAACCAGCCGTACTCCATCGCGTTTGAACAACTGCACATCCAAAACATCCCGCCCAATTAGATTGGACTCAGGAGGAACAACCGCTTCCGTAAAGAATTTCTTAGTCGCCTTATCGGAGGTCAGCATGCTGGCCATGCTGTTACGATCCGGCAAAAGACGGGGGGCAACAAACCGCAGATAGATCGCGCCCCATATGGCAAGGACTATGGCTAACGGCGTCACTTCGAAAATCGTGAACGGTTCAAGTCCACGCGCGCGCGCAACACCGTCCACCAACAGGTTGGTCGATGTTCCGATCAAGGTAAGACACCCACCCAGAATCGCAGCGTAGCTTAGCGGGATCAGGAATTTCGAGGCCGAAATATTGAGTTTTCTCGCCAGCTGCACAAAGACAGGGATCATAACCACAACAACCGGTGTGTTGTTCATAAATGCCGATGCAATCATCACGAAACCCATCAAGGCCCCAATTGCGACCGCCGGGTTGCGCTCGGCCTGTGCCTCGGCCAGCGTTGTGAACCAATCCAGCGCACCCGTGCGCACCAAAGCGCCCATCACGATAAACATGGCCGCGATCGTCCATGGCGCAGGGTTGGACAGCACATGCAGCGCTTCATCATAGGGCAATAATCCCAGGATCAGGAGCACAGACGCCCCAGCAATGGCGACCACTTCTGCCGGATAGGCTTCGCGCATGAAAAGTGCAAACATACATGCCACCACACCCAAAGCCAGAAAGGCTTGAGTGGTTTGCGAAAAATCAAATAAGTCCATGCAATTGTCCAAAGTTCATCTGGCGCCACAATCGCTTATGCAGCCTTATGGGGCAACCCTGTCTTGCGATCTGGGTTGAACCAAAAACAATCCGACCAAGATCAAACCCATCGCGGCCCAAACCCAAAGCGAGTAACGCTCGCCCAAGAGCAGCATTGACCACAACACGCCTGTGCCAGTCACGACATAGGCTACCTGTGCAGCAAAAACCGATCCAGCGCGTGACACCAGCCACACATAAGAGGTGTAAACCGTCACATGGATTAACGAGGACGCCACGAGCGCCAATTCAGGTGCGCCCCAAGTGAGGCGTGGATCGATGAACTGACCACTGCCAATCGCCAGCGGCAACGCGACAATAGCCCCCATGACGGACGCGCCGAACAGCACATGGCCAGGTCCCAGCCCATGTGTCCCCCATTTCGACACCACGTTTCCTTCCAGCCCGTAACAAAGGGGCGCGACGACCGCGACGGGCAGCCAGATGATCATGGCGGCATCGGGCAATGCACTCGGTTCGGCCAAAATAGTGACACCGATCAGCCCGGTGACAAGGCCTCCCAAACGCAACCAGTTGAACCGATCGATCCCAAGCACCAGGGCAATAGGGAACGCAAACATCGGTACAAGAGAAATGACCATCGACATGATCCCGGCTGGCAAATGCGCCGCCGCGCGAAACGAGAAACTGTTTGGCAAAACCGTGCCCAGCAAGGCGATCATCAGGAAAAACCACCACAACCGGCGCGGCATCGCCAGCGGCTTACCCTGCACAAGCCGCAAAATCCCCATCGCAACAGCACCGATCACCAATTGCCAGAAAATCAGCCCCAGCGGCTCATAGCCGGTCGACACAGCAATTTTTGTCAGTGGCTGCGTCAGCCCCCACCCCGCCCCCATAAAGAGGAGTACACCCATCGCGTGACGCCGGTGCATGTCAGGCTGGCCCAGATTGCGACAACCGACCACCCTGTCGGACCATCTCAACCCGCATGGCGGCGCCTGTTCGATCATCCGTCTCGACATAGACGCCAGAAACAGTGGCCTCACCCAGTGCGGGCGTAAAGCGGGCCTTGGGCATCCCGGTGACAAACCGGCGCAGCGGTTCTGATTTTTCCATACCGATCACCGAGTTATAATCTCCACACATGCCCGCATCGGCCTGAAACGCCGTGCCCTTGCTCAGAATCTGAGTGTCCGCAGTGGGGATATGGGTATGGGTGCCTACAACCAGCGAGACGCGCCCGTCACAGAAATGGCCCATGCCCATTTTTTCCGAAGTCGCCTCGCAATGCATGTCAACAATGGCCGCCTGTACCATTCCGCCGCGTGGATGCGAACGCAGCACCTGATCAACGGCGGAAAACGGATCGCCGTAGGGCTGTTTCATAAACACCTGCCCCAACGCCTGTGTGACCAGCACCTTACGGCCCCCGCGCGCATCAAACACGCGGAACCCTTTGCCCGGCACATCGCCGCGCGCATAGTTTAGTGGGCGCAAAATGCGGGGTTCGGATTGGATAAACTGCATCATGTCCTTTTGATCAAAGGCATGATCCCCAAGCGTGATGCAATCGGCCCCGGCCTCAAGCAACAGTTTGGCATGTGCGCCCGAAAGGCCCATCCCGTTAGAGGCATTTTCGCCGTTAACAACGACAAAATCGAGTTTCCAGTCCTCGCGCAGCTTGGGCAGGCGTTCCTGCACCGCATTCCGGCCTGCACGGCCCATGACATCACCAAGAAAAAGTAGTTTCATGAGGCACGGGCCTACTCCGCTTCGAACCCTACGGCAAGTGGTGGGGGCGTTGTTTAAGTATTTTTGGCGAGATGAAGACAGCGGGTGGCGCAAGAGCCTCATTGATCCTGCTCGTGGCGGCCTGCAAGGGCAACTTTCACCAGAGGAAGGTCGAGTTCCTATGGTAATGCGTTAACTCAATCATCTGTGATACACTCGGAGACAGGGATTGAAGGAACAGACGATGATCCAGATACCGCCTCCATTTCGTGCAGCGAAAACCGAGGACATCGATTGTATACTACCGCTCGCGATATCGACAGTACCGGGGTTTGTCGAAACTTTGTGGTCGCGCCTTTCCGGGCCGGAAGAGCGTCCCGAAGCATTCGGGAGGCGCGTGCAAAAGGCATTTATTGATGCAGGAAATACGGTTGTGGCCGACATCGAAGGACAAGTCGCCGCAATGCTCGTCAGTTTTCCAATTGCTGACAAGCCGAACCCCTGTGTACAGGAACCAGATGCAATGCTGGTCCCCGTGACACGGCTTTACGCGCGAGTGCCAGGCATTTGGTACATTCATGGAATTGCGACCGCGCCAGCTTTTCAAGGGCGCGGGCTGTCATCAAAATTGATGACTTACGCAGAGGCAAAAGCCCGTTCAGCCAATGTCGAAGAGATATGCCTCCTTGTTGTCGACACCAATCTAAACGCCATTCAATTTTATAAGAACAGGGGATTCGATATTACAGCATCTGAGGACTTTGTCGGGTGCGGTGCCAATACCGCCGCGACGCAGTGGTTGCTTATGAGCAAATCTTTGACTTAAACGGTGCACGGCGCACACGCGACCATGCGGCGGGCAAAGACAATGACCAAGCCTAATTGAGCTCAATAATCCGCGTGTCTGTCACGATCATATCCAGCGGCTGATCCGTTGCCTCCAGTGGCAATTCTTCGGCCTCTTGTGCGTCAAAAGCAAACCCAATTGCCAGCGTGGCGCGGCGCGCGCGCAGACGTTCCAATGTGCGGTCATAAAATCCGCCGCCATAACCCAACCGGCCTCCCTGTGCATCAAACGCCACCAGCGGCACAATCAGGATCTCGGGCTCAAAATAGATGTCCTCCAGCGGCACCCGGGCCCCAAAAGGCCCATCGCGCAGCGGCGCGTCCGGCTCCCAGCGCGAAAACTCCAGAGGCATTGCGTTGCCTTGTATCACCGGCACCCCAACAGGCCCGTGCGCCGCGGCTTCGGCCATGGCGGGCAGCGGTGAAATCTCTGTACGGATTGGCATGTATCCCGCAAGCGGCACACCGCGATATCCGGCCAGCACCTCGGAAAGATGCGCGGATTGCCCCGGACCAACTGCCTCAAACGCGCCTTTGCGGCGACCAAACGCAGCCTTGCGTGCAGCAGCCTTAATCTCGCTCAGATCCATTCCAGTATTCCCATTATAGCAAAACCCACGACGCGAGGCTGAGAAAAGCGAAAAAGCCAACGACATCCGTCACCGTTGTCACAAACGGCCCCGAGGCCAGCGCCGGGTCTATTCCGGCTCGGTCCAGCGCCATCGGGATTGCGATCCCACCCAAGGCGGCCGCGATTTGGGTGAACAGCATCGCCACACCAATCACCACTGCCAGCATCGGCGTGCCAAACCAGAACCCAGCCACCAGCGCCATGATAAAGCCGAACAGAATACCGTTGATCGCGCCCACCGATATCTCTCTTCGAACAACCCGCAAGGCGTTTTGCGCCGTCAAATCGCGCGTCGCCAGTGACCGCACAGCGACGGTCATGGTCTGTGTGCCTGCATTGCCCCCCATCGAGGCGACAATCGGCATCAGCACTGCCAGTGCCACCATCTGGTCAATTGTCTCGGCAAAGACGTCGATCACCAGAGACGCAAGGATCGCCGTCAACAGGTTCACAAACAACCACGTCGCCCGCCCGCGCGCCGCACTCAGGATCGTGTCCGAGATGCTTGACTCGTCGCTCACACCGGCCAGACGCAGGATGTCTTCCTCGTGCTCTTCGTCCAGCACCGCCATGGCGTCGTCGATGGTGATCACCCCGACAACGCGGTCGTCTTCGTCCACCACAGGGGCGGAAATCAGGTGATACTGGTTGAACGCATAGGCCACATCACCCTCGTCTTGCGAGACCGGGATCACCTGAAACACCTCTTCCAGAATGTCTTTCATCGCCACGTCCCGGCGCGACGACATCAGCTTGCCCAACGTCACATTGCCAATCGGCTTCATGCGCGGATCCACAAGGATCACGTGATAAAACTGGGCGGGCAGATCTTCGGCATTGCGCAGGAAATCAATGGTTTCGCCAACGGTCCAATGCTCGGGCGCACAGACCGTTTCGCGCTGCATCAATCGCCCTGCGGAAAACTCCGGGTAAGACAGCGACTGCTCAATGGCGACACGATCCGCGTCTTCGAGCTGATCGAGGATGGCTTCCTGTTGCGGCTCGTCCAGATCCTCGACGATGTCGACAATATCATCCGAATCCAGCTCGCGCATGGCTTCGGCCAGAACCTGTGGCTTGAGCACCGAAATGATCTCTTCGCGGATACTCTCGTCCAGTTCAGACAGGATTTCCCCATCAAATTCGCGGTCATAAAGCAGCACCAGACGCCGCCGGTCATACGCGTTGATCTGTTCCAGAATGTCGGCAATGTCGGCCGCATGCAGCGGCTCCAACAGATCCAGCAGGCGCTGGCGATCCCCTACCTCAACCGCGTAAAGCGCAGCTGCAACCGTTTTTGGATCAAGCCCGTAGACGTCTTCTTCGGTTTCGGCCTCGGGGGGGATCTGCTCTTCGATCTCAGTCATATCGCGCCCCCTGTCGTGCCGGTTCGCGCGGACCATACGAGAGTTGGGCGCGCGAACTCAATGGGACACGACAAGATAGCAGGCAAAAAAGACGCAAAGCCCAAAAAGTTGGGGAAACGCGCGCCAAACGGGGCTCATCGCCTGTGGTGCAAAATGAAAAACGCGCCCCCAAACAAAGGGAGCGCGCAATAATCTGCTTATTGGCAGCGGCTAGTTGACCAATGCCAGCGACGCCGCCTCGGCAATGCCTTCGATGCCAAACAGGTTCACAACACCCAGCAGCATTGCTGCGGCAGACGCCATCAGGAACACATGCGGCACCGGCGAGCGGCTCTTGTCCAGACCTTCGGTCTCTTCGCCAAAATACATGTAATAGACGATGCGCAGATAGTAGAAAGCACCAATCACAGACGCGATTACACCCAGCACGGCCAACCATGCCAGCCCGGCCTCATAGGCGGCTTTGAGCACATAGAACTTGCCGAAAAAGCCGACCAGCGGCGGCACACCCGCCAGCGAAAACAGCAGGATCAGCATCGCCAGCGCCTTGCCCGGCTCACGCTTGGAATAAAGGTTCAGCGATTGGATATCGACCACCGGCTGACCGTCTTTTTCCATCGACAGGATAAAGGCAAAAGTGCCGACGTTCATGGTGACGTAGATCGCCATGTAAACCAGCATCGCCTGCACGCCAAACGCCGTTCCCGCCGCCAACCCCATCAGCGCATAGCCCATATGGGCAATCGATGAATAGGCCATCAGACGTTTGATATTGCGCTGACCAATGGCCGCGACCGCGCCCAGGAACATCGACATCAGGCTCAGGAAGGCAATGATTTGTTGCCAGTCACCAACAACCCCGCCAAAGGCGTCGTGCAACACGCGCGCCAGCAAGGCCATAGCAGCAATCTTGGGGGCTGTCGCAAAAAAGGCAGTGATCGGTGTTGGCGCGCCTTCATACACATCTGGTGTCCACATGTGGAACGGTACAGCCGACACTTTGAACGCCAGACCGGCCGTCACAAATGTCAGACCAAACAGCAACCCGATTGGCGTTTGCCCCTCGCCTGCCGCCTGAATGATGCCAGCAAAGTTGGTGGTTCCGGAAAATCCGTAAACCAGAGATGCACCATAAAGCAGCAGCCCCGAGCTGAGCGCGCCAAGCACAAAATACTTCATGCCCGCTTCGGTCGATTTCACACTGTCCCGGCGCAATGAGGCAACCACATATAGCGAGAGCGATTGCAGCTCGAGCCCCATGTATAGCGCCATAAGGTCACCAGCAGACACCATCACCATCATACCAACAGCGGCCAGCGCCACCAGCATCGGGTACTCGAACCGCAGCATCCCGCGGCGCTGCATATAGTCCTGTCCCATCACCAGCACTGCCGCCGCAGACAGCAGAATGGCCACCTTGGCATAACGCGAAAACGCATCGTCATGGAACATGCCGTTGAACGCGACATTGTCGCCGCCCCCGGACATGCCAATCCACGCGCCCAACAGCACAAAGACCAGCGCCGTCAGCCATGTCATCATCGGCGCCAGCTTGTCCTTGCCGGTATAGACCGCCACCAGCAACGCCACCATGGCGAAGACCGACAGCAAAATCTCGGGCAGGATAATATTCAGATCAGCCTGGATCATGTCTCAAGCTCTCCCTAGTGCGATGCGACCTGGTTGCCCGAGGGGGCAGAGGCCAGAGCGGTTTCATAATTGGAAATCAGGTTCTCGACCGACGGGCCGATGATGTCCGTGACCAGCGCGGGGTAGACACCCAGCAGCAATGTCATGGCCACCAGCGGCGCAAAGATCCACTTTTCGCGCCGCGTCATGTCCTGAATGGATTTGAGGCTTTCCTTGATCAACTGACCAAACACCACCCGACGATACAGCCACAGCGCATAGGCCGCTGACAGGATCACACCCGAAGTTGCGAACAACGCCACCCAGGTGTTGGCCTGGAACACACCCATCAGCACCAGGAATTCGCCAACAAAGCCTGACGTGCCCGGCAGGCCAACATTGGCCATGGTAAAGAACATAAAGATCAGCGCATAGGCCGGCATTCGATTTACCAAACCACCATAAGCGTCAATCTCGCGTGTGTGCATCCGGTCGTAGATCACGCCCACACAGAGGAAGAGCGCACCAGAAATAAAGCCGTGGCTAATCATCTGGAAAATCGCGCCATCTATGCCCTGCTGATTGGCTGCAAATATCCCCATGGTCACATAGCCCATATGCGCCACTGACGAATAAGCAATCAGCTTTTTCATGTCTTCCTGCACCAGCGCAACCAGCGACGTGTAAACAATCGCAATCGCCGACATCCAGAACACCAACGGTGTCATGATCTCGGCACCGATGGGGAACATCGGCAAGCTGAACCGCAGGAAGCCGTATCCGCCCATCTTGAGCAGGATCGCTGCCAGCACCACCGACCCGGCGGTCGGCGCCTGAACGTGCGCGTCCGGCAACCATGTATGCACCGGCCACATAGGCATTTTAACCGCGAACGAGGCAAAGAAAGCGAGGAACATCAGCGTCTGCAAGCCGCCAATCACCTGAACACCCAGTACCGAAATCGTACCGGACGAGAAGCTGTGGTTCATCAGCGCCACAATATCCGTAGTGCCCGCATCCACAAACATCCCCACCATCGCCACCAGCATCAGCACAGAACCGAGGAACGTGTAGAGGAAGAACTTGAAGCTGGCATAGATGCGGTTCTTGCCGCCCCAGATCCCGATAATCAGGAACATCGGGATCAGCCCGGCCTCAAAGAACAGGTAGAACAGCACCAGATCCAGCGCCATGAAAACGCCAAGCATCAGCGTTTCCAAGAGCAGGAAGGCAATCATATATTCCTTGACGCGGGTCTTTACGTCCCATGACGCCCAGATCACCAACGGCATCATAAACGTTGTAAGCATCACGAACAGCACCGAAATGCCGTCCACGCCCAGCTTGTATTTCAAGCCCATCAGCCATTCGCGTTCTTCAACAAACTGGAACCCGGTGTTTTCCGGGTCAAATTCCGCCAGAACAAACAGCGATACAAGGAAAGTGATCACTGTCGCCACCAACGCAACCCATTTGGCGTTACGCTGGGCCGCAGCCTCTTCACCGCGCAGGAAAATGGCAAGGATTGCCGCCGCCAGCGCCGGGATAAAGGTGATCAGAGAAAGCAAACTATCGTTCATCAGTGCGCTCCTCCGCTGAGCGACATCCACGTGATCAGCACAACGATGCCGATCACCATGGCAAAGGCGTAAGTAAAGATATAGCCCGACTGCGCCCGACCAGCGAGGCGCGTAACCCAAGGGATAAAGCCCATGGCCACGCCATTAAGCGAGCCGTCAATGACATCCCCGTCGCCGCGTTTCCACAGGAACCGGCCGATGGCCGATGCAGGGCGCACAAACAGAAAGTCGTAGATTTCGTCGAAATACCATTTGTTGAGCAGGAAGAGATACAGCGGACGCTGGCTCTCTGCCACCTTGGCCGGCATCGACGGGTTCCAGATATAGAACCAAAGCGCCACGATCAGACCCAATACCATGGCCACAAAGGGTGAAACCTTAACCCATTTGGGGGCGTGGTGGGCCTCATCCAGAACGTGGTTGTCCGGGTGATGGAAAATCGCGCCTTTTGGGGCCTCGCCATGATGCGCCGCAGCGACAACCGCGTGATCCGCGTCGCCATGCGTATCAGCATGATCGTCACCGTGTGTCTCACTGTGTGTCTCAGCGTGGTCCGCTTCTCCGCCGTGCCCGGCGTCCGCGCTTGCATGGTCGTCCGTGTCAGCATCATGCGATGCTTCGGCGTGGTGATTTGGGATACCGAAAAAGGCGTTGACCTGCTCGTGTTTGCCAAAGAACGAACCGTACCACAGCATCCCCGAGAAAATCGCCCCCAGCGCCAGCACACCTAGCGGGATCAACATGATCTTGGGGCTTTCATGGGCGTGATCATGCGTATGTTTATTGCCCCGCGCCTCGCCATAGAACGTCAGAAAGATCAGACGCCAGCTATAGAAACTGGTGAACAGCGCCGCGATAACCAGCATCCAAAAGGCATAGCCCCCCGCCGTGCCCGCATAAGCGCTCTCGATGATTGCGTCTTTGGACAGGAACCCGGCAAAGCCGATTGTGGTCAGCGGAATGCCAACCCCGGTGATGGCCAATGTGCCAATCATCATTGCGCCAAAGGTATAGGGGATTTTTTTTCGCAGACCGCCATAGTTGCGCATGTCCTGCTCGTGGTGCATCGCGTGGATGACCGAGCCTGCCCCAAGGAACAGCATCGCCTTAAAGAAGGCGTGCGTAAACAGGTGGAACATCGCCGCCGAATAGACGCCGACCCCGGCCGCCACAAACATATAGCCTAGCTGGGACATGGTCGAATACGCGATGACGCGCTTGATGTCGTTCTGCACCAGTCCGATTGTGGCCGCCACAAACGCCGTGCTCGCCCCAAGGAAAGTGATAAACGCCGTCGCCTCAGGTGCATACTCCATCAGCGGCGACATACGGCACACCAGGAACACACCCGCCGTCACCATGGTTGCCGCGTGGATCAGGGCCGACACCGGTGTCGGGCCTTCCATCGCGTCGGGCAACCATGTGTGCAGGAACAACTGCGCCGATTTCCCCATCGCGCCAACAAACAACAGGAACGCCAGCAAGTTCGCCGCGTTCCACTCGCGCCACAGGAATTCCAGCTGTGTTTCCGCCAGCACGGGTGCTGCGGCAAAAATGTCGTCAAACTTGATGCTGTCCACCAGAAAGAACAGCCCAAAAAT
Organism: Shimia abyssi; assembly: GCF_003014475.1. Taxonomy (GTDB): domain Bacteria; phylum Pseudomonadota; class Alphaproteobacteria; order Rhodobacterales; family Rhodobacteraceae; genus Shimia; species Shimia abyssi. The sequence continues at coordinate 272,074 of NZ_PYGJ01000001.1, forward strand.
CCCCAGCGCAAAGCCAAAGTCACCCACACGGTTGACCACAAACGCCTTGATCGCTGCCGCATTTGCACTTGGTTTTTTGTAATAGAACCCGATCAGCAGATAAGACGCCACGCCGACGCCTTCCCAGCCAAAGAACATCTGGACAAGGTTGTCCGCCGTCACCAGCATCAACATGGCAAAGGTAAAGAACGACAGATAGGCAAAGAAACGCGCCTTGTAATGCTCGCCCTCGCCCCATGCCTCGTCATGCGCCATGTAGCCAAATGAATAGAGGTGCACCAGCGCCGACACCGTTGTCACCACGATCAGCATGATCGCGGTCAACCGATCCAGACGGATCGACCACGCGGTATCAAGCGTGCCCGACTGAATGAAATCCAGAATGTGTATGTATTGCGTGGTACCGTCAAACCCCAGAAACACAATCCAGCTCAGCAGGCAGGACAGGAACAACAGGCCCGTCGTCACATATTGCGCGCCAATCTCGCCGATCACACGCCAGCCAAAGCCGCCGATCAGAGCGCCAATCAAGGGCGCGAAGAGGATGATCTTTTCCATGACCGCTTAGCCTTTCATCACGTTGACGTCTTCGACCGCGATGGTGCCGCGGTTGCGGAAGAAGGAGACAAGGATCGCCAGACCAATCGCCGCCTCTGCCGCCGCCACGGTCAGCACAAACAGGGTAAACACCTGCCCGACCAGATCGCCAAGGAAGCTGGAGAACGCCACAAGGTTGATGTTGACTGACAACAGGATCAGCTCGATCGACATCAACAGAATGATCACGTTCTTCCGGTTCAGGAAGAGGCCGAAAATGCCAATGACAAACAGCGTCGCCGCCACGCCCAGGTAATGTTCAAGTCCAATCATGTCGTCCCTCAGGGTTGCCCCGTTCGTCTTTCATTGCGCCCCGATGTACCCCGGAACATTTATCTTTGTTCGCGCACTTTATGTGCAGCACCCCGGGCGATCCCGAGGCTGGGCGTGGCGTTAGAGCCCCTGCCCCGGTTTCACGTCTTTCAGCTCCATCGCATCCGCAGGATCACGCCACATCTGCTCCAGCACATTTTGGCGCTTGATGTCCTTGCGATGGCGCAGCGTCAGCACGATGGCACCCACCATCGCAACCAACAGGATCAGACCCGCCAGCTGAAACAACAGAAAATAATCGTCATAAAGGATCACACCCAAAGCGGCCGTGTTCTGCAAATCCGTCGGCGTCACCGCCGCGCGCAGCGCTTCGGCTTGCTCGGACGTTTCCCACACACCAAAAGCCAGCCCCAGCTGCATCAACAGGATCACCCCGATCAGCAACGCCAGCGGCATATATTGCGCCATACTGCCCCGCAGCTCGGCAAAATCCACGTCCAGCATCATCACCACAAACAGGAACAGCACCGCGACCGCCCCTACGTAAACGATGATCAGCAACATGGCGACAAACTCCGCGCCCAGCAGCACGAACAACCCGGCCGAGCTCAAGAAAGCCAGGATCAGCCACAACACCGAATGTACCGGGTTACGGCTGATAACTGTGAACAACCCGCCAGCAATCACACAGATCGCAAACAGATAAAATGCAAGTGCCGCGACGGTCATGTGTCACTTTCCTCTTTGTCAGACAGAACCTCGTTCGCCAGATCCATGGCGCGGGTGCTGGCGGGAATGCCCGCAAACATCGACATCTGGCCGATGGCTTCGGTGATTTCCTGTTTGGTCGCGCCAACCTCAGCCAGATGGCGCACCGTCAGTCGGATTTGTGAATCCGCCTGCGCGCCCAGCACGGTCAACCCGGCCAACGTGAGCAAAAGGCGCGTCTTCGCGTCCAGCCCGTCTTTGTTGATCGTATTGCCAAAGAACATCTCCATCATGTCCTTGGGCATGGTCGGCCACAGGGTTTCAAACCCCTTGGGCGTAAACGATTCCATCGCCGGGTTCATGGCCTTGGCCAAATCCTGATACTGAGTCAGGATCGCCTCAAAAGGATTCTTTGCATCACTCATCTGTACGGCGCATCCAGTTCGATATTGCGGGCAATCTCGGCCTCCCAGCGTTCGCCGTTCTCCAAGAGCTTGGCCTTGTCATAAAACAGCTCTTCGCGGGTTTCAGTGGCGAATTCGAAATTCGGCCCCTCGACAATCGCATCTACAGGACAGGCCTCTTGGCAGAAACCACAGTAAATGCACTTGGTCATGTCGATGTCATAGCGCGTGGTGCGGCGGCTGCCATCTTCGCGCGGCTCGGCGTCAATCGTGATCGCCTGCGCCGGGCAGATCGCTTCGCACAGTTTGCACGCAATGCAGCGTTCCTCGCCATTGGGATACCGGCGCAGCGCATGTTCGCCACGAAAACGGGGCGACAACGGGCCTTTTTCATGCGGATAGTTGATGGTGGCCTTGGGCTTGAAGAAATACTTCATGCCAAGTCGGAACCCCAATACAAAGTCCTTCAACAGAAAGTAGCCAGCCGCGCGTTTATAGTCGATTGCCGTCATATCAGCCTCCGATGGCCCAGCGGGCATACGCACCGCCGAAAAGTTCGAATTTTGCAAAGAACGCCACCAACACGACCCAGCCCAGCGACATTGGCAGGAACACTTTCCAGCCAATCCGCATCAACTGGTCATAGCGGTAACGTGGGGCGATGGCCTTGACCATTGCAAAGATGAAGAACACGAAACAGATCTTGCCCAGCATCCACAGAATGCCATCTGGCAGCCCCGGAATGGGCGACAGCCACCCGCCAAGAAAGATCACCGATACCAGCGCGCACATCAGCACGATCGCCACGTACTCGCCGATCATAAAGAGCAGGAATGGTGTCGAGGAATATTCCACCTGATAGCCGGCCACCAGCTCGGATTCCGCTTCGGGAAGGTCAAACGGCGGACGGTTGGTCTCTGCCATGGCCGAGATCAGGAACAGGAACAACATTGGGAAATGCGGCAACCAGTACCACGAGAAGATGCCATAGGCCCCATCCTGCGCTCGCACGATATCGCCAAAGTTCATCGATCCTGTCGAAATGATGATCCCGATGATGATCAGACCTATCGACACCTCATAAGAAATCATCTGCGCCGCCGAGCGCAGGCTGCCAAGGAACGGATATTTCGAGTTTGACGCCCAGCCGCCCATGATCACGCCATAAACCTCAAGCGAGGACACTGCAAAAACGTACAGAATGGCGACGTTGATGTCGGACACGACCCAGCCGTCGTTGAACGGGATCACTGCCCACGCGATCACCGCCATTACCAGACTGACCATCGGTGCCAACAGGAACACAGGCTTGTCCGCGCCCGCCGGATAGACGATTTCCTTGACGATATATTTCACAAAATCCGCAAAGGATTGCAGCAATCCAAACGTGCCAACCACGTTCGGCCCCCGCCTCAGCTGCACCGCCGCCCAGATCTTGCGATCCGCATAAAGCAGAAACGCCAGCGCCACGAGGAGCGGAACGACAACCAACAGGACCTGCCCAAGCGTGAGCAGGAAAATCCCGAGATTGGTGGTGGAAAAGAAATCAGTCATAGGTCCTCACACCGTGGGTATTCCATTGTCTTCGCAGTTCGAAACGGTGACTTCGGCGTCAATCGTCTTCAATCCACGTGGCAGCGCGGACGAGATCGTATAAACCGAATCTCCTTTCCAAACACTGCCTTCAGAATCGATCGTTGTGCGCACATGGCGCGCAAATCCAAACCCGCGGATCAGCGCATATTGCGCCGCCGCACATTCGGCATATTGGTACACGTCCTGCCCGTCGCGCGCGCCGGACATAACAACGTGAAAATTCACCAGATCACCCTCAAGCAACCGTGTGTCTACGCTGTCATAGACCGGATCAAACGCCTGTTCATCACGGCTCACCGCTTCTGCCTGTGACTGTTCACAGGCCGACAGCCCGACCAGCGCGGTCGTGGCAATCAGCGAAATGGTAAGGCGCGTTAACATCAGGTGCTCTACTCCGCCGCAATTTTCTGATTGGCACGCGCTTTTGCTGCTGCGGACAGTTCCGCCATCAGCTCAGACGCCCGCGCAATCGGGTTTGTCAGGTAGAAATCGTCCACAGCCGCGCGGAACGCACCCTTGCCCAGTTCCTTGACCTCAAGCGGCTTCCAGTCATTGTCCGGCACCCGGTCAATCTTGGCCAGATGCGGGACTTCGGCCACCAACGCTTTGCGCAATTGTGCAAGGCTGTCATAACCCAGCGTCGCGCCCAGCTCTGCACTCAGCGCGCGCAGGATCGCCCAGTTTTCCTTGGCCTCACCCGGTGCAAACCCGGCGCGCATCGCCAGTTGCGGACGCCCTTCGGTGTTCACAAACAGCCCGTTTTCCTCGGTATAGGCCGCAGCAGGCAGGATCACGTCGGCGCGGTGCGCACCCCGGTCACCATGGCTGCCTTGGTAAATAACAAACGGGCCGTCCCCAATCTCGACCTCGTCGGCCCCCAGATTAAAGACCACCTCGGCCCCCTCCAGCGCGGCAGACATGCCGCCCGCCGTCACCGCACCCACATCCAGCGCGCCAACGCGGCTCGCCGCCGTGTGCAGCAACAGCATTTTGCCGCCCAGCTTGTCGGTCAGAGCCATCGCCTGTGCAATCACGGCCTCGGCATCGCCTTCACTCAGCGCGCCTTGACCCACAATAACAACGGCATCGTCGGTGGCGCTGGCGTTGCCCACAAGGTTGTTCAACGGAATACGGCCCGGACCCACAAAATTGTAGTCATAGGTCAAATCCATGCCCTTGGGCCCGACAACCGTAACGTCGGCCCCATTTGCCCACGCCTTGCGGATACGCGCGTTCAACACCGGTGCTTCAACGCGCGGGTTGGTGCCGATCAGATAGATCGCCTTGGCCGTATCAACATCTTCAATTGCGGCATTGCCCACATAGGCCGAGCGGTTGTCTGTTGGCAGTGGCGCGCCATTGGTGCGGCACTCAATGTTGCCCTCTTGACCCTCAACCAGTTGTTTCAGCGCAAAAATCGCCTCAACCGGGGCCAAATCCCCAACCAGCGCAGCAACCTTCTTGCCCTTCATCGCCCCTGCGGCAGCCGCCAGCGCTTCACCCCAGCTTGCAGGCTTCAGCTTGCCGTCAACACGCACATAAGGGCGGTCCAGTCGTTGGCGGCGCAGCCCGTCCCAGACAAACCGTGTCTTGTCCGAAATCCACTCTTCGTTCACGCCATCATGGTTACGTGGCAAAACGCGCATCACTTCGCGCCCCTTCGTATCCACGCGGATATTGCTGCCAAGCGCGTCCATCACGTCGATGGTTTCGGTCTTGCTCAGCTCCCAAGGGCGAGCCGTAAACGCATAAGGCTTGGACGTCAGCGCACCCACCGGACACAGGTCAATGATATTGCCCTGCAAATTGCTATCCAGCGTCTGGTTCAGATAGCTGGTGATCTCCGCATCTTCGCCACGTCCTGTCTGGCCCATCTGTGTGATGCCCGCGACCTCGGTGGTGAAACGCACGCAGCGCGTACAGGAAATACAGCGCGTCATGGTGGTCGACACCAGCGGCCCCAGATCAAGATCATCCACCGCGCGCTTGGCTTCCTTAAACCGCGTGTCCGAAATGCCATAGGCCATGGCCTGATCCTGCAAATCACACTCGCCACCCTGATCGCAGATCGGGCAATCCAGCGGGTGGTTGATCAGCATGAACTCCATCACGCCTTCGCGCGCCTTATTGACCATGGGCGAGTTGGTTTTCACCACCGGTGGTTGGCCTTCGGGACCGGGTCGCAAATCGCGTACCTGCATCGCACAGGACGCTGCCGGTTTGGGTGGGCCACCCACAACCTCGACAAGACACATGCGACAATTGCCGGCAATCGACAGGCGCTCGTGATAACAGAACCGCGGGATCTCGACCCCGGCCTCTTCACAAGCCTGGATCAGGGTCATCGCGCCCTCGACCTCGACTTCATTGTCGTCGATGATGATCTTGCGTAGGTCAGACATGACTCACTTCGCCCTCAAATACACGCCGATCGCGCTGTTACGTTCAATCTCCGCACGCCCCAGCGTACAGTAGCCTTCGGTGTCCCCCACGGCGACACCCTTGTGCTTCAACCACGCCTCGCCACGCTTGCGCATCAGGTCTTTCTCTTCGTCAGACTTGATAAAGGCGCGGATCTCGGCCTCGGTATACCCCAGCGCCTTGGCAGCCCGCCCCAGCGCCCAAAGCTCGTTCACGCCACGCAGCTTGCGAAACGACAGGCCCGGACAGGCCTCAGAAATCTCATAGGCCACCAACCCGTAGTAAAGCCGGTTGTTCAAATCCTGAACCTCACGCAGCGGCGGTTTGGCAGAAGCCAGCCCAGCAGTAGCAAGCGTCGCGGCAATAGCGGATGTCAAAAACACTTTCATCAGAACACTCCTTTGGAACACGCAGACAACGTGTCTGCGCTGTTCACACAAGGGAATGCGCGCTTTGATAGGCAATAACAGCCGCGATATGTTGCCCACTGCGTCACGGACGGCAGTATCCTTCAAAGTTAATCTCATCATCGCTCGGGATGATACCTTCATCGTCGGGGCCAAAAACCCAATCGATCTTCGACGTCCCATATTGCGCGATGCAATAGCTCACACCGGCATGGCGCCCGGCTTCCTTTGCACCGTCAAAATCCTGGCTCACCTTTTTGACCGTCACGGTGAAATGGTCTCGTTCTTCCTTGGACACCTTTTCGGCGCGCGACTGAAAGAAAAATCCATTGAACGACACAGCATCCTTGCGATTACGCGCACAGGCCGACAGGGCCGTGGCCGCCACCAACAGGCAAACCACGCCGATGCGCATCTTTCTGCCAGAGTTATTCACTGCCACGCTCACGTTTCCCTACTCCGCCGCCATCGCGCCCATGCGGCCCGTTTTTTGCGCTTTGATGCGGTCTTCAATCTCTTCACGGAAGTTGCGGATCAGGCCCTGAATCGGCCAAGCCGACGCATCTCCCAGCGCACAGATCGTGTGCCCTTCGACCTGTTTGGTCACATCAAACAGCATGTCGATCTCTTCCAGCTCGGCCTCGCCACGCACCAATCGGTCCATGACGCGCATCATCCAACCCGTACCTTCGCGACATGGCGTACACTGACCACAGCTTTCGTGTTTGTAGAATTTGCTCAACCGCCAGATCGCCTTGATAATGTCGGTCTGCTTGTCCATGACAATCACCGCCGCCGTACCAAGGCTCGATCCAACATCGCGCAGCGCGTCAAAATCCATCACCGCATCGCGCATGTTCTCGCCGCGCACACAGGGCACCGAAGATCCGCCGGGAATGACAGCCAACAAATTGTCCCAGCCGCCGCGAATGCCACCGCAATGTCGCTCGATCAGCTCTTCAAAGCTGATCGACATTTCCTCTTCGACCACACAGGGCGTGTTCACATGGCCCGAAATGCCAAAAATCTTGGTGCCCGCATTGTTGGGGCGACCAAAGCTCGCAAACCATTCCGGTCCACGACGCAGGATGGTGGGTACAACAGCAATGGATTCCACGTTGTTCACCGTGGTCGGACATCCATAAAGCCCCGCCCCCGCCGGAAATGGCGGCTTCATGCGCGGCATCCCCTTTTTGCCCTCAAGACTTTCCAGCAGCGCGGTTTCCTCACCACAGATATAGGCCCCGGCCCCGTGATGCAGGAACACATCAAAATCCCAGCCCGATCCAGCGGCATTCTTGCCGATCATGCCCGTGTCATAGGCTTCGTCAATCGCCGCCTGCAAAGCCTCGCGCTCGCGGATGTATTCACCACGGATGTAGATATAGCAGGTATGCGCATTCATCGCGAAAGACGCGATCAGCGCGCCCTCGATCAGCGTATGCGGATCATGGCGCATGATCTCGCGGTCTTTACAGGTGCCGGGTTCGGATTCATCCGCGTTGATCACCAGATACGCCGGGCGCCCGTCGCTCTCTTTGGGCATGAACGACCACTTGAGACCGGTCGGAAAGCCCGCCCCGCCCCGACCACGCAGGCCCGACGCCTTCATCTTGTCGATGATGGCACCGCGCCCCTCTTGGATGATCTTGGCCGTGCCATCCCAATGACCTCGCGCAATCGCACCTTTCAGCGTGCGATCATGCATGCCGTAAAGGTTCGTAAAGATACGGTCCTGATCTTTGAGCATCCCGTTACCCTTCATCTTTCTGACGCGCGCGCCAGATCTGGTAGATGTTGACCAACGCCCAGATCAGCGCAGCCATTGCAGCGAAATCGAACAAAAGCGCATAGCGCCCTGGCAATCCCGCCTGTTTTCCCAAAAACTGAGCCGCCATCCAGATCAGCATGGTTCCGGCAATCACAAGGGCAACCGTGCGCCCCCGTTTTGCCTGCTGATCGTTCTGCTCAGTCTTCATCTCTTAGTCCTCGTAGACGCCACCCTTGGCGACGCGCTTTGAAAACTCTGTTTCTTTTCCGGCGGCCAATGTCTTGGCCTGTTCAACCCAGCCATCGCGTTCGATCCGCCCCTTGAACGACAGCTTGTCGTCCATCTCGGCAATGTCATCCGCCCCCCAAGCCGCAATCTGGGCAAAGGTGGTCACACCAGCGGCATGCAGCTTTTCTTCCAGCTTGGGACCAACGCCTTTGAGCTGTTTCAGATCATCCGGTGCGGCGGGTGTTGCTACGGCGGGTGCCTCCTCGGTCGCTTGCGCGCCCTCCTCGGCCGTGTCGCCCTCGTATTTCCACTCGCCTTTCTTCTCGGCCAGCTCGGCCTCGCCGGGCAGTGCGGTGGACGGCTTGATCACCGGCTTCGCAGGTGCTTCTGCTGCGGGCGCAGCTTTGACCGGTTCGGCTTTAGCGGGCTCAGGGGCCTTTTCAACAGGCTTTTCAACCTTCTTGGCCTCTTCCGCTTGTTTCACAGCTGGTTTGGGCGCGGGCGGCTCGGCTGGCGGGTTGGCCTCGGCCTCGCGACCAGCCACCTTGCCGTCCGCGTCCACCCAAGGGGTGCGCAGCGGCACTTCGGTGCCATCAATCCGCTTGATCGTATCACCAATATCCTTGGCCAGCTGCACCGACGCGTTAAACTGCGTGTGCCCGCTGTCATATTCCTTGAGACTGGTCAGCCCGCTCAGCGGCTCGGACGCATACCGCCCGTTCTGCGGACCCGGCGTCTGCACCTTGCCAGCCGCCATCTCGTCCAGCATCGCGGCAAACCCTTCGGCGGTCAGATCCTCAAAGTAATCCTTGCCGATCTGTGCCATCGGCGCATTGGTACACGCGCCCAGACACTCAACCTCTTCCCAGGAAAACTTGCCATCCGCCGACAATTCATGCGGCTTGCCAGCAATCTTGTCCTTGCACACCGCAATCAGATCTTCGGCCCCACAGATCATGCAAGACGTCGTCCCGCAAATCTGGATATGCGCCACCGACCCAACCGGTTGCATCTGGAACATAAAGTAGAACGACGCCACCTCAAGCACACGGATATAGGCCATGCCCAACAGGTCCGCGACATATTCCAGCGCCGGCTTGCTCAGCCAGCCCTCCTGCTCCTGCGCTCGCCACAACAGCGGGATTACCGCGCTGGCCTGACGCCCCTCAGGATACTTGGTAATCTGCCCTTCAGCCCAGGCCTGATTGGCAGGCGTATAGGCAAAGCTTTCGGGTTGTTCGTGATACAGACGACGAAGCATTAGCGGTCGATCTCCCCAAACACGATATCAATGGTGCCAATAATCGCGGCCACGTCGGCCAACTGGTGGCCACAGGTGATGTGATCAAGCGATTGCAGGTGCATATAGCCCGGCGCGCGCAGCTTGGCGCGATACGGCCGGTTGGTGCCATCGCCGACGATATACACCCCAAATTCCCCTTTGGGTGCCTCCACACAGGCGTAAACCTCGCCCTCAGGCACGTGAAACCCTTCGGTATAAAGTTTGAAGTGATGGATCAGCGCTTCCATCGAGGTTTTCATCTCGCCGCGCTTAGGCGGGCTCAGCTTACCGCGTGTCATCACGTCGCCGGTGGCTTCGCGCAGCTTCACAATCGCCTGTCGGATAATGTTGGTCGACTCGCGCATCTCGGCCAAGCGCATCAGATAGCGATCATAACAATCGCCATTCTTGCCCACCGGCACCTTAAAATCGAACTCATCGTAACACTCATAGGGTTGCGAGCGGCGCAAATCCCATGCCAGCCCTGTCGAGCGCAGCATGACACCGGAATAACCATGCTCCAGCGCCGTATCCACGTCCACCACCGCAATATCCACATTGCGCTGTTTGAACACGCGGTTCTCGGTCAGCAGTGTTTCGATGTCATCCAGAATTTCAGGGAAGCCAAGCGCCCATTCCTCGATATCGTCCAACAGCGCATCGGGCAGATCCTGATGCACACCACCGGGGCGGAAATAGTTCGAGTGCAAACGCGCACCGCAAGCCCGCTCGTAAAAGATCATCAGCTTTTCGCGTTCTTCGAACCCCCAGAGGTTCGGCGTCAGCGCGCCAACATCCATCGCCTGCGAACACACGTTCATCAGGTGGTTCAGCACCCGGCCAATCTCGGAATATAGCACCCGGATCAACGAGCCACGACGCGGCACCTCGGTGCCGGTCATCTTTTCAATCGCCAGACACCACGCATGTTCCTGATTCATCGGCGCCACGTAATCAAGGCGATCAAGATACGGCAGGTTCTGCAAATAGGTGCGGCTCTCCATCAGCTTTTCGGTGCCGCGATGCAAGAGACCCACATGCGGGTCACAGCGCTCTACGATCTCGCCGTCCAGTTCAAGCACCAGACGCAGCACGCCGTGTGCCGCCGGGTGCTGCGGGCCAAAGTTGATGTTGAAGTTGCGGATCTTCTGTTCGCCAGACAGCGCATCGGTGCTGCCGTCATCATATCTGGAGCCGTCCATCATCGTCCCTTACTCCTCTTCGTCCAGCCGGGCCGCTGTGCGAAACACTTTTGTAAGCAATTTCCATGCGCCATCGACCTGCACAAATCCCAAATGATCCTCGTAACGCAGAGGCGGCACATCGACCCACAGATGTACCCGCGCAATTGGGCCAGCCACGTCAATGGACAGGACCTCAAACGATGCATCGCCCTTGAATGCGGTGCGGCCACGCACGCGTTCAAGGTAGCTCGCTTTGTCCCAAAACGTCTCGCCATGCTCTTCAACCAGCGTCATCTGAAAGCGCTCGTGACACATCTCTTCAAAGACATCCGCCCGCGCAAAATAGACCGCTTCGCCATATTCCACGGCACGAGCCAAAACGCCCTGATATGCGGAAACGCCGCTCACTTCGCCTCCCCCTTCTCATCACCCGGCAGGATGTATTCCGCACCCTCCCACGGCGACATGAAATCAAACTGGCGATAATCCTGTGGCAGCGACACGGGTTCATACACCACGCGCTTCTGAACCTCGTCATAGCGCACTTCGGTATAACCCGTGGTCGGGAAATCCTTGCGCAGCGGGTGCCCACGGAAACCATAGTCCGTCAGCAAACGACGCAGGTCCGGGTGGTCGGTAAAGATAATCCCGAACATGTCGAACGTTTCGCGCTCCGGCCAGTTGGCACAAGGGTGCACAGATGTGATCGACGGCACCATCTCGTCTTCGCGAATGGCCACGCGAAGGCGGATGCGATGGTTTTGATACATCGACAATAGGTGATACACGACCGTAAACCGTTTGGGACGTTCGGGATGATCCACCGCCGTAATGTCCACAAGGGTCGAGAATTTGCAGGTCGGGTCGTTTTTCAGAAACTCGACAAACTCGGTAAAATGACCCAGAGTCACGTCCATATTCAACTCGCCAAAGCTGACATCCCAGCCTAGCACGCAATCGGGGCGTTTGAGCTCGATATGCGCGCCCAGTTCCTTAAGTGCTTCGCTCATCTTTCAATCGTCCCCGTGCGACGGATCTTGCGTTGCAACTGCATGATCCCATAGAGCAGCGCCTCTGCGGTGGGCGGGCAGCCGGGCACATAGATGTCCACCGGCACGATCCGGTCACATCCGCGCACAACACTATAGGAATAGTGGTAATACCCGCCGCCATTGGCACAGGATCCCATCGAGATCACATAGCGCGGCTCTGGCATCTGGTCATACACTTTGCGCAGTGCCGGAGCCATCTTGTTGGTCAGCGTCCCGGCCACGATCATCACGTCCGACTGGCGCGGGCTGGCACGCGGCGCGGTACCAAACCGCTCAAGGTCATAACGTGGCATCGAGGTATGGATCATCTCGACCGCGCAGCACGCCAGACCAAAGGTCATCCAATGCAAAGATCCGGTGCGGCCCCAGTTGATCAGGTCCTCAGCGGTTGTCAGCAAAAAACCCTTGTCCTGCAATTCGCGGTTCAGCGCCTGTGTGGCCACTTCCTTGTCCGCACCCGCCGTATTGGCTCCGGTCATCACTCCCATTCCAGGGCCCCTTTCTTCCACTCATAGGCAAAGCCGATGGTCAAAACGCCCAGGAACACCATCATCGACCAGAACCCGACCATCGAGATGTCCTTGAATCCGACGGCCCAAGGGAACAGAAAGGCGATCTCGAGATCGAAAATGATGAATAGGATCGACACAAGGTAGAACCGGACATCAAATTTCATGCGCGCATCGTCAAAGGCATTGAAACCGCACTCGTACGCACTCACCTTCTCTGGGTCGGGGTTGCGAACGGCAAAGACAACAGCTGCAAGGATAAAAACCAGGCCGAGCGCAATGGCGACGGCCAAGAAGATGATTATTGGGAAATATTCCCTGAGCATCTCTTCCACGGGGTAGCTCCTTTCGTGCGCGGATCAAGCGCGCAGTCAAATGGCTGGACAGATTAAAACGGGTTTACCTCTGCCCCTTGTCGGGGTCAACCAAGCGCAAACAGTTGAAAGCTTCGGGATGCGATTAAATTATCCTTTGCGCCCAATTATATAGGCAAATGCGCCATTGAACTGCGGCAATCGGTCGGACTTCAAATATTCGAATGAACTCGCATCTGTAGCTATCCCACTCAGAGAATCTCCAACCACCGGTTAATCGAGGAAATCAGTCAACCTTTCTGAGTGTTGGTCAACGCAGCAATTCTAAGGTCGGTAATCACCGCGCCACGTGCTCGCGATTTTGCGCCGACCATTTGCCAAAGCTACCTCCGCGGGGGGCAAAACCGGTTGGCGTGTTCCCAATTGACCGCGCCGTCACACGCAGCCACTAGCAAACAGCCCGGCGCCGTGGACCAAGGGCGTCACACTAACCGTCGCGCCCCGGCTCATCTGGATTGCTCGAAAACAATGCAATCTTGTTGCCCTGAGGGTCGCGCAAATAGCCAACATAAAATCGTGGCCCGTAATTGTCGCGAAACCCCGGCTGCCCCTCATCCGCGCCTCCTGCGGCAAGGGCAGCGGCGTGCAAGTCGCGCACCTCTTGCTGTGTGTGCGCCTCAAATGCCACCATCGCGCCATTCCCAGCCGAGGCCGGACGCCCGTCAAACGTGGGCTTCACGTAAAAATCCGGTAATTCCGGCGTCTGTCCCGGCGCAACCGGCAGCGCAAAGCTCAGGCCCTCAGCGCCTTCGTCCACCCCATATCCAAGCGCAGGCAAAAACGCGGTGTAAAACCGTTTTGCCCGCGCAATATCATCCGCCCCTACTGTGACATAGGCAATCATAACGCGCTTTCTTTGTTCATATGTCTGACCTCAGGTATGACAAACAGCATCACCCGCCAACGAAAACTAACCCGCCTAGCCCCACAAAGGCGGGCGTTTGTCAAAAAACGCATCAATCCCCTCGCGCGCTTCTTCACCTTCCCAGCAGGCCACCAGTTCTCCAATCGTGTGATCAATCACCGCGTCATCAATGCGCGGCCCCAACTTTCGCGCCAATGCTTTGGCGCGTGCCACCGCCTTGGGGGCAACCGACAGATACGGGGCTATTTCGCGTTCCACCGCCGTGTCCAGCGCCTCTGCCGGAACCGCGCGCGCCAGAATATCCAAAGACACAGCCTCCTCCGCCTCAAACAAGCGCGCCGACATAAACACACGCCGCGCTTTGCCCTCGCCCATCCGCGCCAGGACATAAGGCCCAATTGTCGCCGGGATCAGCCCTAGCCTGGTCTCGGTCAGGCCCAGCTTGGCCCCAGCCACACCTATCGCCACATCACAGACACAAGCCATGCCGACACCGCCCCCAAAGGCGTTGCCCTGCACCTTGCCAATCAGCGGCTTGGGCATGGTGTTCAGCGCCATCAGCATCTCGGCCAGCTTGCGCGCCTCGCGCCCGCGCGCGACGGGTGCCATGTCGCGCTGTGCCTTCATCCACGCCAGATCGCCCCCTGCACAAAACGACTTCCCGGCTCCGGTCAAAACCACAACCCGCACCGCGTCATCCGTGCCCAGCTGATGCGCGGCGCTGGTCAGCTCTTCCAGCATCTGTGCCGACATGGCATTATGTTTATCCGGTCGGTTCAACATAAGCGTCGCCACACCGCGCGCATCTGTTCCAACCGTGATTGTCTCAAACATCTCGCTCCCCCTCACCCGCGCATCGCGCGCGCCATCTCGGCCGCTTCGCTCAGAATGGCAGTGTCCAAACCCGTCTCATAACCCAGCGCGCGCAATCTCTGCTCAACCGCCTCGGTCGCCACATTGCCCGCCGCCCCCGGCGCATAAGGGCAGCCCCCAAGCCCCCCAACGGCGGCATCAAACACCCGCAGCCCCTTGTCTAACGAAACCTCGATATTGGCCAAAGCCCGCCCTGCCGTGTCATGATAATGCCCGGCGAGCATGTCCGCTGGCACCTCGTTCAGCACAGCCTCCAACATGGCACCAATCGTCTCTGGTGTGCCCTGCCCAATCGTGTCCCCCAGCGAAATCTCATACACGCCCGCATCACGCAAATGGGCGGCCACCTCGGCGACCTTTTGGGGCGGCGTCGGCCCATCATAGGGACAGTCCGTCACACAAGATATATAGCCGCGCACTGGCAGATTGGCCTCTTTCGCAGACTCAACCACCGGGGCAAACCGCTCAAGGCTCTCGGCAATGCTCGCGTTGATATTGGCTTTGGAAAACCCTTCCGAAGCGGATCCAAAGATTGCGATCTCGTCGGCCTGCGCCATCACTGCACGCGAAAACCCCTGCATGTTCGGGGTTAGTGCTGCATAAGACACCCCCGGCGCACGCGCGATATTGGCCAGCACCTGCGCGCTGTCAGCCATTTGCGGCACCCATTTCGGGCTGACAAAGCTCGCAACCTCGATCCGGCGAAACCCAGCGCGGCTCAGGCAATCGACCAGCGCGATCTTTTCCTCGGTCGGGATCGCGCGGTTTTCGTTTTGTAACCCGTCGCGCGGGCCCATCTCGAATATCTCGACATATTCCCCCACCTCAGGCGTCCTCATCTTCCAGCCGCACCAGCGGCGCGCCGTCTTCAACTTGTGCACCAGCCACAGCCAGCACCTCGGCGACCACCCCGTCGCGCGCGGCCAGCAAAGAATGTTCCATCTTCATCGCCTCAAGAATCGCCAACCGATCACCTGAAACCACCGCCTGACCAGCCTCGGCAAACACCGCCTTGACCAATCCCGGCATCGGCGCGGTGATCACATTGCCCACCGCTCCTGCCTCTTCTTCGCGCTCCAGCGGATCAATCACGTGGAACACGTACCCGTTGCTCCAGAAAACCGTCAGCTCTTGGGCATCCCGTGTCCACGTCGCACCAACCTTGGCCTCGTCAATCCAAAGCGTCGCGCCATCCCAGCGCAGATCATGCTGCGTGCCGTCCAGCGCAACCTGATAGCGCCCAGCGCCAAGAACCGTCACCCTTGCCTCAATCTGATCCCCCTGATGCACCATGGTGATCGCATGAGTCAGCGGCGACCAAAGGCTGAAACCACTTTGCACACCATCAAGCAAACCCATCGCCGCCACCGCTGCAACCGAACGCGATTTGGTACAGGCTACCGGCGCTTCGGCCAGCCCCTCCAGATGGCGCGCAATCAGCCCGGTATCTACGTCACCCCGCACAAAATCCGGCTGCGCCGAAAGACGGGCAAGGAACGAAATGTTCGTGACAGTCCCCGCAACTTCGGTCTTGCGCAACGCGGTCTCCAGCTGGCGCAAAGCGGCGGCGCGCGAGGGCCTGTGCACCACCAGCTTGGCAATCATTGGATCATACCAGGGGCTTATCGTATCACCCGCCCGCACACCGCTATCGGCCCGCGCGCCTTCGGGAAATTGCAGATGACTTAATGTACCCGTCGCAGGTAAAAATCCCTTAGGCACATCCTCTGCATATATCCGCGCCTCAAACGCGTGCCCGCTGATCCCCAGCGCCTCCTGGCTGACGGGCAGATCCTCGCCCGCCGCCACGCGTAGCTGCCATTCCACCAAATCCACCCCGGTGATCGCTTCGGTCACTGGGTGCTCCACCTGTAGACGCGTGTTCATCTCCATGAACCAGAACCCGTCAGGTTGAAGCCCGTCCGAGCCATCAACGATAAACTCCACCGTGCCCGCACCCTTATAGCCGATTGCCTCGGCCGCACGAACACCCGCCGCGCCCATGGCCTCGCGCATTTCTGGCGTCATCCCCGGCGCGGGCGCTTCTTCGATTACCTTCTGATGGCGCCGTTGCAGTGAGCAGTCCCGCTCAAACAAATGTACCGCACGCCTGCCATCGCCAAACACTTGCACTTCGATATGGCGCGGCTGGGTGACGTATTTCTCGATCAACACATCAGGATTGCCAAAGGCCGTGGTCGCCTCGCCCTGCGCACTGGCCAGCGCATCCGCAAAGTCCTCAGCCCGCTCAACAAGCCGCATCCCCTTGCCGCCGCCACCCGCAACCGCCTTGATCAGAACCGGATAGCCAATTTCAACCGCGCGTTCCGCCAGAAACGCCGCGCCCTGCTCAGCCCCGTGATAGCCCGGTACAACAGGAACGCCCGCGTCTTCCATCAACACCTTGGCCGCATCTTTCAGCCCCATCTTGCGGATCGCATCCGCAGACGGGCCAATAAATGCCAATCCAGCGGCCTCAACCGCGTCAACAAACTCCGGGTTCTCACTTAGAAACCCATAGCCCGGATGGATCGCCTGCGCGCCTGTGTCCAAGGCAGCCTGAATGATCAAATCGCCCCTGAGGTAGCTTTCCGCCGGTGCCGCGCTGCCGATATGCACGGCCTGCGTCGCCATGGCGACATGTTTTGCATTGGCATCAGCGTCGGAATACACCGCCACGGTTTTTACGCCCAGTTTATGGGCGGTCTCCATAACCCGGCAGGCAATTTCGCCACGGTTGGCGATCAGGATTTTAGTGAACATCTGTTTATCCTTGTATCTGGCAAGACCGGGGGCCAGCCCCCGGACCCCCGGGATATTTTGGGCGAAAGGAAGGCTCTGGCCCTCTGATGTGACGCTGTTCTGAGTTCCCAAAACCCGAATGCATCATCGCCCCTCTGCTGCAATCCACGTGCCATGCACATGATCAAGGTCCAGCGAACTCCGATCCAGATCGGTCAGAATGGCGCCGTATCCTGAAGTCGGTTGACCCGTCAAACAAGACCGGTCGGAAATGGTTTTGCCATCGGTTGAGTTTTTACCCAACTCAATGATCTTTGCTGTTTGACCAGCAACTGAAACCTGCATTCCGACTTCGGGTGTTCCCTCAACTTGGTTCAAATGCAAAACCACGCCTTTGTCGGGAATATGCCAGATGTCTTCAATTTTACCTTTGAAGCCGCTCATCACATCCTGAACACGCCAAAACGTGTCTCCTCGATTGGCGCATTCAACGCGGCACTCAGGCTCAAATACAGAACATCACGCGTTTTGCGCGGGTCGACTATTCCGTCATCCCACAGCCGAGCAGAGGCATAGAGCGGATGGCTTTGTTCTTCGAACATGTCCAGCGTTGGTTGCTTGAACGCCGCTTCTTCTTCGGCTGACCACGTGCCGCCCTGCCGCTCGATCCCGTCGCGTTTCACAGTGGCCAGCACGCCTGCGGCCTGCTCTCCGCCCATGACCGAAATCCGGCTATTGGGCCAGCTCCACAGGAACCGCGGCGAATAGGCACGCCCGGCCATGCCATAGTTTCCAGCCCCAAACGAGCCACCCACCAGCATGGTGATCTTGGGCACCTTGGTGGTTGCCACCGCTGTCACCATCTTGGCGCCGTGCCGCGCTATACCTTCGGCTTCGTATTTTTGCCCAACCATGAACCCGGTAATATTTTGCAGAAACACCAGTGGGATACCACGCTGCGAACACAGCTCAATGAAATGCGCGCCCTTGGACGCGCTTTCGCTATAAAGCACGCCGTTGTTGGCGATAATGCCCACCGGACAGCCTTTGACATGGGCAAAGCCGCACACCAGCGTCTCGCCAAATCGCCGCTTGAACTCGTCAAAGCGCGAGCCATCCACCACCCGCGCAATCACCTCGCGAATGTCATAAGGTGTGCGCAAGCCCCCCGGCACCACGCCCAAAATCTCTTCGGGATCATAAGCCGGGTCTTCGGGGCTGGCCCAATCCACTGTCTGCGGCTTCCTGCGGTTCAGATGGCTGACGGCCTGACGCGCCAGCGCCAGCGCATGGGCATCATCATCCGCCAGATAATCCGCCACGCCCGACAGGCGCGTGTGCACATCACCGCCCCCCAGATTCTCAGCACTCACCACCTCGCCTGTCGCCGCTTTGACCAGCGGCGGCCCCGCAAGGAAAATGGTGCCCTGTTCCTTGACGATAATGGTCACATCCGACATCGCCGGTACATAGGCCCCACCCGCCGTACACGACCCCATGACCACAGCGATCTGGGGAATGCCCTTGGCGCTCATATTGGCCTGATTGTAGAAAATCCGCCCAAAGTGGTCGCGATCCGGAAACACCTCATCCTGTTGCGGCAGGTTCGCGCCGCCACTGTCCACCAAATAGACGCAAGGCAGGTCGTTTGCCTCGGCGATTTCCTGGGCGCGCAGGTGTTTTTTGACGGTCATCGGGTAATATGTGCCGCCCTTCACAGTGGCGTCATTGCACACCACCATGACCTCTTGGCCGTGCACTTGGCCGATCCCCGCCACCGCCCCCGCTGCGGGTGCGGCCCCGTCATACATGCCATGTGCCGCCGTCGCGCCCACCTCAAGGAACGGCGACCCCGGATCAAGCAACCCGGCCACCCGGTCGCGCGGCAACATCTTGCCCCGGCTAAGGTGGCGCGCCCGCGACCGCTCCCCCCCGCCCTGCGCCGCCGCGTCTGCTGCTGCACGTACGGTCTCGATCATCGCCAGATGCGCGGCGCGATTGGCTGCAAAATCCTCTGAGCCGGTCAGCACTTTGGACTGTATCTTCGTCATGTTTTCAAACCCTCATCCGCACAGGCCATATCGCCCCCATGCACAAACCGCCCCAGACGGTTCACATTGTATTCCCGATATCGCCCCAACGCGCAGCTGCCACAAATAACCGTGATCCAAACACCGTTTCCCGGCACCGCATAACACTCTTCCAATTGCGCACCGCTATCTTCAAACTCGGCCGCATAGCGCGCGCTGTAATGCTCAATGACTTGCGTCTCGGTCATTGTTACGGCAACCCACCCCATCCGAAATGCAAATACACTGACCGCAAGCAAGACAGCGCCAAAGGGAAGCCAAAGAACCCACCTCTTCACGACATCGCCCCAGTTCGCGCGAACTCCACGTCAATTCTCCTGCGCCGCTTCCAGATACAGCGCCTGTTTCGCAGTCAACGACATGTGGCAGGACACAGTGGCCGGCCCGCCGCCAGTGCCCCCGCCCCAAAGCGCGCGCTCATAATCACAAGTCGCATCCCGATACCCGATCCACGCCCGCTGCATATCTCGCAGTGCGTCCGCCTGACTTGGCGCAGATGATCCCAGCTCCCGCATTTCCGCATCAATCTTGCGCGCACCGCTCTGGACAACGCCATAGGCGGCATTCAGCCGTCCATCCCAATAGACACGCTCCTGCTCCAGACACCCCGACATACCAACGGTCGTAGATCCGTCTGTCGTGGCTTCCATGCAGGCATTGGCCGACTCTCCGGCACAGAATGACACATCGACCAAATGGCCAAACTCGACCATGCACGCCTCGGTCGCGGCAGGCGAAAACACCAGCTCCTGCGCCGCGAGCGCCGACGCGCTCAGACACACCAACAGGGTTACGCCGCGCATCATACCTGCGCCGCCATCAGTTCGCGCCCGATCAGCATCCGTCGGATCTCGCTTGTACCTGCACCAATCTCCATCAGCTTAGCATCACGGAAAATCCGCCCGACAGGGTTGTCGCTCAGATACCCGGCCCCGCCAAAGGCCTGCACCGCCTGATGCGCAACCTTCATCGCTTCTTCCGAGGCATAAAGACAACACGCCGCCGCATCCTGCCGCGTGATCCGGCCCGCGTCACAGGCCTTGGCACATTCGTACACATAAGCCCGCGCCGAATTCATCGCCGTGTACATATCCGCGATCTTACCCTGCATCAGCTGGAAATTCCCGATGCTCTGCCCAAACTGCTTGCGCTCAACCATATAGGGCATCACCTCGTCCAGACAGGCCGCCATAATCCCGGTGCCAATCCCGGCCAGAACCACGCGCTCGTAATCCAACCCGGACATCAGCACCGCAACCCCGCGCCCCTCTTCGCCCAGCACGTTTTCAAACGGTACTTCGCAATCCTCAAAAATCAGCTCAGCCGTGTTTGACCCCCGCATCCCCAGCTTGTCGAAATGTGGACCGGTCGAAAAACCTACCATCTCTTTCTCAATCAAAAACGCCGTGATCCCGCGTGGCCCCGCATCCGGGTCGGTCTTGGCATAAACCACCAGCGTATCCGCATCCGGACCGTTGGTGATCCAATACTTATTGCCGTTCAGAATATAGCGATCATTCCGCTTCTCCGCGCGCAGCTTCATGCTCACCACGTCCGATCCCGCACTCGGCTCTGACATCGCCAAGGCCCCCACATGCTCGCCCGAAATCAGGCGCGGCAGATACTTGGCCTTCTGCGCCTCAGTGCCATTCAGCTTGATCTGGTTCACACACAGGTTGGAATGCGCGCCATAGCTCAGCGACACCGACGCACTCGCCCGCGCAATCTCCTCCACCGCAATCACATGGGCGAGATAGGACATCCCCGCCCCGCCATATTCTTCAGGTGTCGTAATCCCCAACAGGCCCAAATCGCCAAACTCGCGCCACAACGGAGTGGGAAACTCATTGGTCTGATCCACCTCGGCAGCGATCGGCTTGATCCGCTCCTGAGCAAACCGATGCACCATTTCGCGCATGGCGTTAACGTCTTCGCCTAGATCGAACTCCATCGTGTGCATGAACATGCGCGCCACCTCCAATTTATTGAACGCTCGTTCATTAAATAGCCAAAACAGCGATTCCCTTCAAGAGCTTTCACAAACCCTCGCCACTCATGCGCCAAAACCGCATTCATCTTGCCGGAAATACTTCGGGGGGATCGCCGCTTGCGGCGATGGGGGCAGCGCCCCCTAATGTTGCGATCTTAACCCGCTTGCCACACTGCGCCCACCTCGGCGCGAATGATCCGCGCAATCAATGCGCAATCCTCAAGCGAAAACGTTAGTGGTATACGCATATCAACAACCCCGTTCAGCACTCGGTCGCTCGCTGGCATCGCCACGCTGGGGGCATAGCGCCAGCTGTCATAGCGCGATGTATACCCGGCGGGCTCGGCACCGCCAAACCACTTCAGCTCCACACCCCGCGCCGCACAACGCGCCAGCACCTCGCCAATCTTGGCCGTATCCCAATCTAATAACAAAAACTGGATGGACGACCCGACATAGGCTTCGTCACTCTCGCGCTCGACAATTCGCAGGCCCGGCGTGCCACGCAAACCCTCTTCCAATACGCCATACCGCGCATTCCACGCCTCAACCTGGTCCTTCAACCGCGCCAATTGCGGACGCAGGATCGCCGCGCGCAGATGATCCATCCGCCCAGACATGTTCGGGGTCTCATACTTGATCGACGCAAACACCTCAGGTTCAGGTACGGCCAAATGCCGATCAAACATCATATAAGACCCCGACAACATCACCGTTCGCGCCATCAGCTCCGCATCATCCGAGATCAGCAAACCACCTTCACCTGAATTCACATGCTTATAGGTCTGTGTCGAATAACACGCCATCACGCCGAACCGCCCCGACGGCACCCCGCGCCACGCTGCCCCCATCGTGTGCGCGCAATCCTCGATCACGCGCACCACATGCGCATCACACAGCTGCATCAGCGCCTCCATATCGCAAATATGCCCGCGCATATGGCTCAGCATCAGAACATCAGCCTGATCTGCCTTGGCCGCCAGATCCTCCAGATCAATCACCAGTGCCTCGGTGACGCCGACAAACACCGGCACCGCGCCCACGCTGGCAATCGCACCGGGCACCGGGGCCAGCGTAAAGGCGTTGGTCAACACCTTGTCGCCGGGTTTCACCCCCAATGCGCGCAGCGCACAGCTCATCGCATACCCGCCCGAGGCCACCGCCAGACAGTATTTCGCACCCACGCTCTGTGCAAATTCCTGCTCCAACAACGCCACGTCGCCTGCTTCGCCGGATGCCACATTGTAGCGGTGCAGCCGCCCTGATCGCATCACCTCAACCGCCGCCGCGATGGCGTCTTCCGGGATTGGCCCCTGCTGAGTGAAATTACCCGTAAATTTGCCGGTAAAACCTTCGACCATCGCTCCGCAACTCTCATTAACTCAATTGCTTCAGCTTTACGCCAGCCCACCCCCGCCGTCCACAACCATGCGAACCTGTTCCCTTTGCGACGCGTTTTCGTCGCCTTTTCCCCATTCTCGACCTCTCCACCGGTTAGGCTGGTCACATCACCGGAGGAGCCCCAATGCCAGCACCACTCGACTTCATCCATGCTCTCACATGGCACGACATCCCTGCTCCGGTTCGCGCTCAAATCGAGCTCAGCCTGCTTGATCTGATCGGTGTCGCTGCGGGGGGCCGCCAAACCCGGCTGGCGCAATTGATCTGCGATCACGCCACCAGCGAATTTGGCGGCGACATTCCCATATTGTTCGATGGCCGCCCAGCCTCCGCCAGCGGCGCAGCACTGGCCGCGGGCATGACAATAGACGCGCTTGATGGTCACGACGGCTTTAACCCGGCAAAGGGCCACATCGGTTGCCCCCTCCTGCCCTCCGCCCTGATGCTCGGCCATCAAGCCAACATATCTGGGCGCGACTTCCTCGCCGCCATGGTTATGGGCTACGAATTTGGTGCCCGTGCCGCCATTGCCCAACACGCCACTGTGCCCGACTATCACACCTCGGGCAGCTGGGGCGCCGTCACCGCCGCCGCGGCAGGAGCGCGTTTGCTTGACCTCACGCCGGACCAAACCCGGCACGCTCTGGGCATCGCTGAATACCACGGTCCCCGCAGCCAGATGATGCGCTGCATTGACCACCCCACCATGGTCAAGGACGGCTCAGGCTGGGGGGCCATGGCCGGTGTTTCTGCCGTGAAACTCGCACAATCGGGCTTTACCGGTGCCCCCGCAATCACAGTTGAAGATACCCCGGACTTTTGGTCAGACCTCGGCACGCGCTGGTACATGCTGGAACAGTATTACAAACCCTACCCCGTGTGCCGATGGGCACAGGCCCCCATCGAAAGCGCGCTCGCCGTGCAGGCCGCGCATGGCCTAAACGCCGCCGACATCACTTTGATCGAGATCGAAACCTTCCACGAATCCGTGCGTCTGGCCAATCCGCACCCCACCTCCACCGAAGCCGCACAATACTCGACCTGTTTCCCGGTCGCCATCGCGCTGCAAAATGGCACGGTTACCGCGCGCGACATTGCAGACGAGGCGCTCAACCGCCCTGAAACCGCCCGCCTAGCCAGCGCTATCCGAATGGTCGAAAGCGATCACGCGAATGCGCATTTCCCCACCAAACGCCTCGCGCGTGTCACGCTGGAAACCGCGCAGGGGCGTTTTTCCGGCGATTGGAGCGAACCGCGCTGGGATCACACCAGCCCTGCCACCGCCGCCGAACTGCGCGCGAAATACCACGGTCTTGCTGACCCGATCCTCGGGCGCGACACCGCTGATCGCATCGAAGAGAGCCTGTCAGGGCTCGAGGAGATGCCCCTGCGCGCCCTCTCAGATCAGCTATTGCGCCCGATCAACCCGTAAACCACGTCCGGCAAATCTCTGAAATCATTCAACAACGCTTCAGGCTCCAGTGCCGCCATATCCTCGCCGCTTGGCCCGAAGGTCACCAACACCGATGGCACACCAGCGGCCTTGGCCGTGTTGCGATCCGTATCACTGTCGCCAATCAAAACCGTCATTGCCGGATCACCGCCCAGTCGCCGCACCGTTTCAACCAGCGGCGCCGGATCGGGCTTTCGCACCGGCAACGTATCCGCACCCACAAGCGCCCCAAACGCCTCGCGCGCGCCCAGCTCCCGCATCAACTGCTCCGCCAGCCCCTCAGGCTTGTTCGTGCAAATGCCCACGCCATAACCACGCGCCTTTAACGCCTCTACAGCTTCCATCGCGCCGGGGAAAAACACCGTATGTTTGGATATAGCACCACCATACGCTTCCAGCAGAACCGGATAATAGCGTTTCACAACCGCCTCATCCATGGCCCCATGCCGCGTCAGCCCCTCAACCAGCATCCGTCGCCCGCCGCGCAGCGCGACGCCCGCGTCTCGTGCCGCGTCCAACACATCGCCAAACCCCATCTCGCGAAAGCACACATTTGCCGCCGCGATCAGATCGCCGCTTGTGTCCGCCAGGGTTCCATCCAGATCAAACACCACCGTGCGCATGACTTAACTCCCGCTCAATATGGCGCTTTTCCGCCCAAACCTGTTACAACGCGCAATCTGTTTTGATGGCCAACGCCCTTGCGCCCTTGTCCCATCCGGATAAAACGGGCGCTATCGGATTACAAAGAGAAAAACAAAATGAGCACAGCACTTGTCATCCTGGCCGCGGGCAAAGGCACCCGGATGCAGTCCGACCAGCCAAAAGTTCTGCACCAGATTGCCAACGCGCCCATGCTGGTGCACGCCATGCGCTCCGGCGCGTCCTTGTCTCCCGAACGCACGATCATCGTCGCCGGGCACGGGTATGACGCAGTTAAATCCGCCGTGGCCGACTATGATCCTGACGCGACGGTCGTCCTGCAAGAGCAACAGAACGGAACCGCCCATGCGGTGAATGTCTGCCGCGACGTGCTTGATGGGTTTGACGGCGACGTAATTGTGCTCTTTGGTGACACGCCATTCGTAACTGGCGAAACTCTGGAACAGATGGTCGCCGCGCGCAAAGACAACGCCGTTGTCGTACTTGGGTTCGAGGCCGCCGATCCCGGCAAATATGGCCGCCTGATCATGCAAGGTGACAGCCTTGAAAAGATCGTTGAATTTGCCGATACATCACCTGAAGAGCGCGCCGTAACTTTCTGTAACTCTGGTGTAATGTTAGTTCAGCGCGCGCAGCTATTTGATCTGATCGATGCCGTTCAGCCGCAAAACGCCCAAGGCGAATATTACCTCACCGACATCGTCGGCATTGCGCGACAGCGTGGCCTCTCCGTCACCGCAGTCGCCTGTGACGAAGCCGAAACGCTTGGCATCAATTCCCGCGCCCATCTGGCCCAGGCAGAGGCGATTTTCCAATCCCGCGCCCGCACCGAACTGCTTGATCTGGGCGTCACCCTGCAACAGCCCGACACCGTCATGCTCTCCTTTGACACCGTGATCGGGCGTGACACGATTGTCGAACCCAACATCTATTTTGGCCCCGGCGTCACCGTCGAAAGTGGTGTGCGTCTGCGCGCTTTCTCGCATTTTGAAGGCTGCCACATCGCCCAAGGCAGCATCGTCGGCCCATACGCCCGTCTGCGCCCCGGCGCAGAGCTTTCCGAACACACTCATGTCGGCAATTTTGTCGAAATCAAAAACGCCACCATCGGCGAAGGCAGTAAGGTCAACCACCTGTCATACGTTGGTGACGCAACCATCGGCAGTGGCACAAATATCGGCGCAGGTACGATCACCTGCAATTATGACGGCGTGATGAAACATCACACCCATATCGGCGACAAGGTTTTCATCGGCTCCAACACGATGCTGATCGCGCCGGTTTCTGTCGGAAACGAGGCCATGACCGGCTCGGGGTCCGTGATCACCAAAGACGTGCCAGATGCGGCTCTCGCCTTGTCACGCACCGAACAGATCAACAAACCGGGCTTGGCTCGCAAATTGTTCGAAATGTTGAAAATGAAAAAGAAAAAACGCGACGGAGAACGCTAAAATGTGCGGAATTGTAGGGGTCCTCGGCAATCACGAAGCCGCACCAATCCTCGTCGAGGCGCTTAAACGCCTTGAATATCGCGGCTATGACAGCGCCGGGATTGCCACCGTCAACAACGGCGTGCTTGACCGTCGCCGCGCCGTGGGCAAGCTGGTCAATCTCTCTGACCTGCTGGTGCATGACCCACTTCAGGGCAAATCCGGCATCGGCCACACTCGCTGGGCCACCCACGGTGCACCGTCCGTGACCAACGCCCATCCGCATCAGGCAGGCCCGGTCGCCGTTGTTCACAATGGCATCATCGAAAACTTCCGCGACTTGCGCGAAGAGCTCACCGCCAATGGCGTCAGCTTTGTCACCGAGACTGATACCGAAACTGTCGCTCTGATCACACAGGCCTATATGAATGACGGCCTATCCCCCGTTGACGCAGCACGCAAAACGCTCTCCCGTCTGGATGGTGCTTTTGCGTTGGCCTTTCTCTTTCAGGGCGAGGAAGACCTGATTGTCGCCGCACGCAAAGGCTCGCCCCTGGCCATTGGCCATGGGGATGGCGAAATGTTTGTCGGTTCCGACGCCATTGCGCTCGCGCCGATGACAAACCGCATCACTTATCTCGAGGAGGGCGACAGTGCCGTCCTCACCCGCACCTCGCTAGAAATCCGCGACGCCAACGGCGCATTGGCCAACCGTGACATGCGCGAAATTCGCATTGATCAGGCTCGTGTCGACAAGGCGGGACATAAACACTTCATGGCAAAGGAAATTGCCGAACAACCCACCGTCGTTGGCGAAGCGATTGATCACTATCTTTCCAAAGATGGCAGCGCCGTCGTCCTACCCGGCAGCGACATAGATTTTACCAAGGTGGACCGCCTGACCATGGTCGCCTGCGGCACCGCATCATACGCCTGCCTGACTGCAAAATATTGGTTCGAACAGCTGGCGGGTATCCCGGTCGAAGTCGACGTGGGCAGCGAATTCCGCTATCGCGAACCTCCAATCCCTGCTCGCACCTTGGCGCTGTTTGTATCCCAATCCGGGGAAACAGCCGACACACTTGCGGCACTGCGCTATTGTCAGGGCAAGGCAGACACGATCCTCTCAGTGGTCAACGTGCCCGAAAGCTCCATCGCCCGCGAAAGCGATTTGGCCTTGCCCATCTCGGCAGGCACCGAAATCGGTGTGGCCTCGACCAAGGCGTTTACCTGCCAGTTGGTTGTGCTCCTGATGCTCGCGCTTAAGGCCGCGTCAGACCGCGGTTGCCTTTCAGACGGCGACCTGAAAAACCACCTCTCCGAGCTGCGCGCCTTACCCGGTGTACTCAACGTCGCGCTTGAAGCTGAACCAAAGATCGCAACCTCCGCCCGCAAGCTGTCCGAAGCGCGCGACATCCTGTTTTTGGGGCGCGGCCTGATGTACCCAATGGCTCTTGAAGGTGCGCTAAAATTAAAAGAAATCAGTTATATACACGCCGAAGCTTATGCATCAGGTGAACTTAAACACGGCCCCATCGCGCTGATCGACAAAAACGTGCCCGTCGTGGTGCTCGCTCCGCGCGATAGCCTCTTCGACAAAACCGTGTCCAACATGCAAGAGGTCATGGCCCGCAATGGCAAGGTTCTTCTCGTAACCGATTCAGCGGGCGCTCAGGAAGGCGGCGAAGGCGCCTGGGATATCATCCAGGTTCCCGCTGTTTCGCCCGTGCTCACGCCGATCCTCTACGCATTGCCGGCGCAGCTATTGGCCTACCATACCGCAATCGCCAAAGGTACAGACGTCGATCAGCCCCGCAACCTCGCCAAATCGGTGACCGTCGAATAGGAGCCTCTCCATGGCCAAGCAATTCCCTGCCTTTGAGGCCAGCCACACCAAGTTTATCGAAGAACAACACATGTTCTTTGTCAGCACAGCGGCCACCGACGGGCGCGTGAACGTTTCGCCAAAAGGCATGGACAGCTTGCGCGTTCTTGGACCCAACCGCATCATCTGGCGCAATTTCACCGGCAGCGGCAATGAAACTGCCGGGCACCTTCTGGACATCAACCGCATGACCCTGATGTGGTGCAGCTTTGGCAAGCGCCCGCTCATCCTGCGCGCCTACGGCACAGCTCGCACCTTGCACCCGCGAGATCAGGATTTTGCCGCACTCAGCGCCCACTTTCCCGACGCCGGTGCCGTGCGCCAGATCTATGACGTTTCGGTCGAAATGGTGCAAAATTCCTGTGGCTACGCAGTGCCCCAATATGAACTTGTCGCGCCGCGCGATACGCTGGAGAAATGGGCCGAAGATCGCGGACCAGACGGGGTAACCGCCTATTGGAAAGAGAAAAATCAAAGCACCATTGACGGGTTCCCCACGCATGTGCTGGGGCAATACAATGACTCCTGACACCGCGCTCGCCGTCCTTTCGGCCCATATCGAACCAGGCCGCGCGGAACAGATGGCGGCTTATCACAAACAAACCCGCACCGTACTGGGCATTCCCAACACGGCCACCAATGACGTGACCAAAGAGTGGCGCCGTACTCTCAGTGTCTCTGAACGGGTCGCCTTGGCCGACGGTCTGTGGCAAACCGACATCTTCGAGGCTCGTATTGCGGCGGCCAAACTGCTGACGCAGGCCCGCCTGCGTCCTGACGGCGACGCGTGGACGCTGATCACCTCATGGGTGCCCGATTTTGACAGCTGGGCCATTGCCGATCACGCCTGCATGGCCGGTCAAAAACGTATTACCGCCGATCTAACCCGGATCGAGGACATTGAGGCGTGGACGCAATCCGATCACATGTGGACCCGGCGCGCGGCCATGGTCATCACTCTGCCATTCGCCAAGCAAAACTTCCCCAAACCGCACGAGCTGGACATCCGCGACAGGGTTCTCGGCTGGGCTGCAACTTATGTCGACGATCCGGACTGGTTCATTCAGAAATCCGTCGCATGGTGGCTGCGCGACCTCTCCAAACACGACGTCGAACGCACAAACGCTTTTCTAGCAAACCACGGGGATCGCATGAAAAACTTTGCCCGCAAAGAGGCAGGTAAATACCTCAAAACACTCTGAGCCAAAGGCGAAGGCGACCATCAGTGTGTAAAAGCAAACGCCTCACCGTGCCTCGACCGACACTTCTTCCAGCGCGGTCAACGGGATCCCCAGCGCCTGCATGGCCGCCAGTGACATTCGGCTGCCCGCACCGCTCTGCCCTTCTATCGGGATCAACGTCACCTCAACCGAGCCACCATTCCAGCGCACCACGCCGGGACGTGACTTGGCCACCAACGGCGTCTTCAACCACAGACCCGGCTCGCTCGCCGCGCCAAGCGATACCACCGTCGTCCCGAGCGCCCCGCGCGGCACCTCTTCGCGCGCCTCAATACTGATGTCCTGCACCTCCTCAGGAACAGAAACACCCTCCTCTGCAACCGGCTCCAACAGCACCGGATCCGGCTCTTTTTGCCGCAACAGAGTCAGGTTCACCCGATCACATCCAACCAGCACGACCGCCGTCGCAATTACCCACACATATCTCATGCCTTGATCCTGCACCGCTTCATAACCATCTACAACCTTCGAACACCTTGCCCCTGCCCTCAATGGCCTCTACCAATATCTCATGACAGCTCCTCTGATTGATCCCTTCCAACGCGCCGTGAACTACCTGCGGGTTTCCGTCACCGACCGTTGCGATTTCCGCTGCGTCTATTGCATGTCGGAAAACATGACGTTCCTTCCCAAAAAAGAGCTTCTGACTCTCGAAGAGCTGGATCGCATGTGCTCCACTTTCGTCCGCCTCGGCGTTGAAAAACTGCGCATCACCGGGGGCGAACCGCTTGTGCGCCGCGATATTATGACCTTCTTCCGCTCAATGACACGCCATCTAGACGCTGGCACCCTCAAAGAGCTGACACTCACCACCAACGGCTCACAGCTCGAACGTTTCGCAGACGACCTTTACGCCTGTGGCGTGCGCCGCGTGAATATCTCACTCGACACGATGGACGAGAAAAAATTCGCCGACATCACACGCTGGGGCCGCCTGCCTCAGGTGCTGCGCGGCATCGACGCCGCGCAAAAGGCTGGGCTACGGGTCAAAATCAACGCCGTTGCGCTCAAAGGCTTCAACGAAGACGAACTTTTTCCACTCGCTGAATGGTGCGCCGAACGCGATATGGACATGACCTGGATCGAGGTCATGCCGATGGGCGATCTCGGAAACGAAGACCGGCTTGATCAATACTGGTCTCTGCGCGACCTGCGCGCCCGCCTCGCCGAGCGTTACACACTCACAGACCTTACCGAACGCTCCGGTGGCCCCGCCCGTTATGTGCGCCTCGAAGAAACCGGCCAGAAAATCGGCTTTATCACCCCGATGACCCATAATTTCTGCGAAAGCTGCAACCGCGTGCGCCTGACCTGCACCGGAGAGCTTTACATGTGTCTCGGTCAGGAAGATATGGCCGACCTACGCGCACCTCTACGCGCCAGCGCGCAAGGCGAAGGTCAGCTCGAAGACGCCATTCGCGCCGCCATCCGCCTCAAACCCAAAGGCCATGACTTTGACTATTCCCGCCAAAAAGTGGATGGCCAAATGACACGACACATGAGCCATACGGGCGGTTGAATTGACAGTTCAACAGTCGGCAAAGCTCAAAAAAGAAAGACAGGCGGCACCGCAACTCGCGAACCCGCATGTTCATCTTGCCAAAAATACTTTGGGGTGAATTTTGCCAACGGCAAAAGAGGGGCAAAGCCCCTCCCCCACACTTATCCGTCACGCCGCCGGCATACGCTGCTCGACAATCTCCGCCCACCAGCTGCACCCGGCCGGAATGGCCTCATCGTTGAAGTTATACTCCGGATGGTGCACGGCGGCCGTATCGCCATTGCCCACCAGAATATAAGCTCCGGGGCGTTCTTCCAGCATATAGGCAAAATCCTCGCCGCCCATGACCAGCGGCGCATCTTCACAGGTCCCAGATACAGACCGCGCCACATCCGCGGCAAACTCGGTCTGCGCGTCACTGTTCACCATCACCGGATAACCGCGCTTGTAATCCGCATCGACCGACCCGCCATAGGTGGCGGCTATCCCGTCACAGACCGCCTTCAACCGTGTTTCGGCCAAATCCCGCATCTCATTGCTCAACGTGCGCACGGTGCCTTTCAGATGTACCCGCTGCGGGATCACGTTATAGGCGTTGGACGAGGTTTCAAACGACGTGACCGACACTACCACCTGATCGACAGGGTTGGCATTGCGGCTGGCAATAGATTGCAGCGCCACCACCGCCTGCGCCGCCATCACGGTTGAATCGATGGTCTCATGCGGCTTGGCAGCGTGACCACCTTTTCCTTCAAAAACAATATCGTACGTATCAGTCGCTGCAAAAAATGCACCGGGCCGGATCAAAAACGATCCCACCGGATGCCCCGGCCAATTGTGCATGCCATAGACTTCCTGAATGCCCCAGCGGTTCATCATATCGTCGTCACACATCTCCTTGCCGCCACCGCCGCCTTCTTCGGCAGGCTGGAAAATCACCACTGCTGTGCCGTCAAAATTGCGTGTCTCGGCCAGATATTTCGCCGCCCCCAGCAACATCGCTGTGTGCCCGTCATGCCCACAGGCATGCATGGCCCCGTCGGTTTTTGAGGCATAGTCCAGCCCCGTCGCCTCATGGATCGGCAACGCATCCATATCCGCGCGCAGGCCAATCACCTTGCCTGCACTGTCCGTCTTGCCCTTGATCACCCCCACTACACCAGTACGCCCAATCCCGGTGACAATCTCGTCACAGCCAAACTCCTTGAGCTTTTCAGCCACCAACGCACTGGTGCGATGAGTCTCAAACAGGATCTCGGGGTTCTCGTGCAGATCACGGCGCCATTCGGTAATCTCGGCCTGCAATTCGGCAAATCGGTTCTTAACGGGCATCTCAGGGTCTTCCTCTGTTCAGGTCTTAGTCCAGCGCCATTCGGCGCTCGATCAGTTCGGCGAACCAGCTGCATCCAGCCGGAATCGCATCATCGTTGAAATTATAGGCCGGGTGGTGGCACTGAGCGCTGTTCCCATTACCTAGAAAGATATAGGCCCCCGGACGCTCTTCAAGCATATAGGCAAAATCTTCTGCGGGCATGATCGGGTCCACATCCTCAATCACCGTACCCGCCACCGCCCGCGCCGCTTCTGCGGCATAGCCGGTCTCGACCTCATGGTTCACGGTCGGAGGATAGCCATCTTCCCAGACCATCTCAGCCGTCGCGCCAAAGGCTGCTGCGGTGTGTTCGGCAATCGCGCGAATGCGCTCCTTGGCCATGGCCCGGTTTGCCGCCTCCAACGTACGCACCGTACCTTTCATCCGCACAGTGTGGGCGATGATATTGCTGGCCTCGCTATCGGTCTCAAACGTGCCCACCGTCACAACAACCCGGTGCAGCGGATCAATAGTGCGCGCGACAATCGACTGTAAAGACACAACAATCTGCGCACCCACCAGCGTGGTATCAATCGCCGCATGGGGGGCCGCCGCGTGGCCGCCCTGCCCGGTGACCACAATCTCAAACTCATCCGCAGACGCCAACAGCGCGCCGGGTCGAATGGCAAATTCACCGGTATCAAACTCCGGCGCATTGTGCAGGCCGTAAACTTCCTGAATGTTCCACCGGTCCATCATGCCGTCTTCGCACATCTCGCGCCCACCGCCACCACCCTCTTCGGCAGGCTGAAAGATCAGCACTGCCGTGCCGTCAAAATTCCGCGTCTGTGCCAGATACTTGGCCGCGCCAAGCAGGATCGCGGTATGCCCGTCATGCCCACAGGCATGCATCTTGCCCTCAACCTTCGAGGCATAATCCAGCCCGGTGATCTCGTGGATCGGCAGCGCGTCCATATCCGCGCGCAACCCTACCACGCGGCCCTTGGTGTCCGACCGCCCCTTGATCGTCGCCACAACACCCGTACGCCCGATCCCGGTTGTGATATCATCGACGCCAAACTCTTTCAGCCGAGCTGCCACAAAGGCTGCGGTTTCATGCACATCAAACCCCAGCTCCGGGTTTTCATGCAAATGTCGACGCCAGCCGGTGATTTCATCTTGCATTTCTGCAAAGCTATTTTTGATCGGCATAATGTCCCCCCATCGGCCCGAGATTATAAATCCGGGCCCAGTTCTAACCGCGATCCATCGCTAAACCGCCCAAATCGGAACCGACGCATGTCGTGTCCGATATCGTTCCCCATCACCATGTCAGCCATAATGCGCCCAAAGGCGGGACCAATCCCAAACCCGTGCCCGCACATACCGGTGCAGATGCTCAACCCGGAAACCGGGGCGCGATCGACCACTGGTACGATGTCCGGCATGGTGTCGATCATCCCCGCCCAACTGTCCGCTATCCTGACCTCTCCCAGCGCCGGAAACAAGCTCTCAAACGCCGCTCGGATCTCCGCCACTTTGCCCGCGTTCGGCGCCGGATCAAGGATACGCTGCGCCTCGAACGGGCTGGTGCTCGAACCATCCCAGCGCCGCTTCGTGCCCCACCCGTCCGGATAACCCGCCTCGGGCGCGCGCGGTCGATAGGCCCGCATAAACGGTGATCTGCGCAGCTGTGGCAGGTATTTGGTGGCATGGCGAAACGCATCAAAACCGACAAAAATCTCGTGATACCCCGACGCCGCCAATGTATAGCCGCCGTCCTGCCGCCGCCGAAACGCCAGACTGTCTCCCACCGCGCCTCCGCCATGCACCTCAGGCAGCGGTCCCGTTGCGGCCACAGTCGCACGCACCGAAAGCTGTGGAATATCAACGCCTTCATTCCTCAGAAACAACGAAGACCACGCCCCGCCTGCCACAATCACCTCACCGGCCCTGATCGGCCCTTGCTCGGTCTGTACGCCGCTTACCTTGCCGCCTTCCCGCTCCAGCACCTGCGCCGCGCACTGTTCCACGATCACCGCGCCATGGCGCGCGGCGGCGCGCGCAATCGCGGGAACGGCCACCCAAGGTTCCGCCTTCATATCCGACGGTGTGTGCAGCGCCGCGGCATACGGTTTTGTCATCCCCGGCAGCAATGTTTCAATCTCGCGCCCAGACAAAACCCGGCTGTCCACACCCATTGGCACGGCGTCCTTTAACCAATCTTCATACCGCGCTGTCTCGGCCTCATCATTGGTCAGATAGGTCAGACCACATGTTGCCAAACCAATATCTTCGTCCAGATCGGCGGCAATCTCGCGCCACAGCTGATTGGCCTCGATCATGATCGGCAATTCCGCCAGATCGCGCCCCTGCTGCCGGATCCAGCCCCAATTGCGCGACGATTGCTCACCCGCAATCCGTCCCTTTTCGAGCAGCACCACAGACACACCCGCACGCGCGAGATAATAGGCCGCGCTCACGCCAATGACACCGCCGCCAATAATCACGACTTCCGCTGCCTTGGGAAGCGGCCCATGATGTTCGACCGGACTGTTCATTGTAATCGGAAACACCGGTTGAACTCCTCAGGCGTACTTGTCGCCGACCTCAACCCGCAATGGATGCGTGTCATAATAAATGTTCATCCGCGTGATCCGATCCTCGGCATCAAAAGTGAAATGGTCGACACCTTCAAAATGCACAGCGCTGCCATCTTTCAATGTCCAATCATAACGAAATCGCGCAGCCGCCGTCTTGCCGATCGAACTGTGCAGAATGTCCAGCACCGTCAGCACACTGCCATTCGACGCCTCTGCAAGTTTGGCAAAAAACGGTGCCGCCGCCATCACGCCCAGAAACGGCGACATCACTTCGCCCGACGGCGCAAACAGCGACAGGATCGTGTCCGTATCGCCATCCGTCAGCGCCTGAAAATATCGTTGCAGGATCACCGTACGTGCCTCTGACATGGCGCTTATCCTTTTAGCATCTCAATCAGTTTTTCCATAAACGCCTGCCCAGCCTCAAACTGCGCCACACTCAGGAATTCGTCTGGCTGATGCGCCTGTGCAATGTCGCCGGGGCCGCAGATCACGGTGGAATAGCCCGCATTCTGAAAATGCCCACCCTCGGTGCCATAGCTGACCACCCGCGCCGCATTGTCCCCGGTCAACCGACGCACAAGACCCTCGGCCTCGCCATCCTCTTCGGGCTTTAGAGCTGGCACGCCAAAGAACTCTTTCATCTCGATATAGGTCTCAGGCACCACCGCCTGCATTTCGGCTTCGATCTCAGCCGCTTTTGCCCGCGCGCGCGCTGTCCAGTCTTCTGACGAATCCCCCGGAACAAACCGGAAATCCAACCCGAACCGACAATCCAGCGCCGTGATGTTATGCGCTGTGCCGCCCTCGATCATCCCGACGTGCACCGTGGTCCACGGCGGCTCGAACACCGCATCCAGCTCACCCGGTTGCCCCGCCATATTCTCCGCGTTCATCTCGTTGGCCCACTCGATCAGCTTGGCGCCATACATGATCGCATTCGCCCCGGTGTGCATAATCGAAGAATGCACCTCAAACCCCCGAACATGCACATGAAATCCGGTTCCGCCCTTGTGCCCCGTGACCGCGCCCATCATCGACGGCTCGCCCACGATCACCGCGCTGCCCTTGGGCAAAACCTTGTTCATGCTCTCGATAAGAGGCGGCGCTCCGGTACAGCCGATCTCTTCGTCATAGCTCAACGCGATCTGCAATGGACGGCGCACACCCGCGTAATGCGCCTCGACCATGGCCCAGATCGCCAGCGCGTCAAAACCCTTCATGTCGCATGTGCCACGACCAAACAGCAAACCGTCCTTTTCGACCACCTCAAACGGGTCGGTGCTCCACGGTTGGCCCTCAACCGGCACGACATCCGTATGCCCCGACAACACCACTGCGCCCGCCACATCCGGTCCCGCATGGGCAAACATCGCTGCCTTATCCGGCGCGGTTTCATGCGGGTGCCGATAGGTCGCGATCCCGTGTGATCCCAGATACGCCTCAGCCCAGTCGATCAGCGGTAGGTTCGTATCATGGCTGACTGTCGGAAACGACACCAGCTTGTCCAAAATCTCGCGCGCACTCAGGCGGTTCGTCATCTCAAAAGCCTCTTTTTGCGGCTGCTTTCACACAGCCTCATCACTCTGGCGGGAATTGCTTAACGTGGCAACCACCCACCGCCAGATTCACAAAGCCAACTCTGCCCTTAAGCGACCTCTCAGGTCGCGCCGCGATCAATAGCCGCTGTCGCTGATCAAGACCTTGTGGCCGGGAGAGACCTCTTTGTATTCGGACGGGCCTGCCTCATATCCAACTGGATGAATTGGCGACGGTATCGGCTTAAAGTTCAAGTCTTTTTCCGATTTCCGCTGATTGGGATCTGCGATCGGAACCGCCTTCATCAATGCTTGTGTATAAGGGTGCTGAGGATCTTCGAACACGGCCCGCCGCGGGCCCAGCTCGACAATCCGGCCCAAATACATCACGCCAACATGATGGCTCACCCGCTCAACCACCGCCATATCATGGCTGATGAACACAAATGAAATGCCCAGCTCGGCCTGCAATTCCATCATCAGGTTCAACACCTGCGCCTGCACCGAAACATCCAGCGCCGATACAGCTTCATCCGACACGATCAGCTTTGGGTTCAGCGCCAGCGCCCTTGCGATGGCAATTCTCTGACGTTGCCCGCCTGACAACTCATGCGGATACCGGTTCATAAAGGCGCGCGGCAGCTCGACCCGATCAAACAGCATCTCGACCCGCGCGCGCATCTCGTCACCTGTATGGGTGCCGTAATTGCGCATCGGCTCGGCCACTTGATCCATCAATTTCATCTGTGGGTTCAGCGATGCAAACGGATCCTGAAAGATCATCTGCATATCCTGCCTTGCCGCGTGCATTTCACGCGCATTCAGCGCCATGACGTCCTTGCCGTCAAACATCACATGCCCCGACTGAGGTTCAACCAGCCGCAACAGCGACCGCCCCGCCGTCGACTTGCCACAGCCCGATTCGCCGACCAGCGACAGTGTCTGGCCTTTGTTCACGGTAAAAGAGAGATCCTCGACCGCGTGAACATTGGCCACTGTGCGGCGCAGCAAACCACCCTGCACCGGGAACCGTGTGATCAGGTTTTTGACTTCGAGAATCGGCTCATCCGTGCCGGGAATCGGTTCAATCTTCTGATCGTCCTGTCCAAACAGCTTCATCGGGCTGGGAATATCCGTGCCCGTCATATCGCCCAGCTTGGGCACCGCTGCCAGCAATGCCTTGGTGTAATCATGGGTCGGGTTCTCGAATATTTCCTTAACCGTGCCCTCTTCCACCTTATTACCGCGGAACATAACCACCACGCGGTCCGCCATCTGCGCAACCACCGCCATATCGTGGGTGATAAACATCACTGCAGTGCCGGTTTCGCGTTTCAAGCGATCCATCAGCGCCAGAATCTCGGCCTGAATGGTCACATCCAGAGCCGTTGTCGGCTCGTCCGCAATTAAAAGGCGCGGTTCACACGCCATCGCCATGGCAATCACCACGCGCTGACGCATGCCACCGGACAATTCATGCGGATATTGCTTTAGCCGCCGCTCGGGTTCAGGGATGCGCACCTGACGCAAAAGTTCCAAAGCGCGCGCTTCGGCGGCATCCTTCGACATTTTTTTGTGCAATCGCAAACCTTCGGTCAGCTGTCGACCGACGGTAAAAACCGGGTTCAGGGCTGTCATTGGCTCCTGAAAGATCATCCCGATCTCGTTTCCGCGAATCGTCCGCATCAGCCCCTGTTCGGTTTTGGCGATATCGGTTTCGCCCCCTTCGCGGCGGTCAAACAATAGCCGGCCACCGGCAATTTTGCCGCCGCCAAACTCCACCAGCCGCATCAGCGACAGGCTCGAAACCGATTTCCCAGAGCCGGATTCACCAACAATACATACGGTTTCGCCCGGATTGACCTGAAACGACACATCCTCGACACCCACAACCGGGCCGTCCTTGGTTTGAAATTCCACTCTCAGATTTTCAATCGAGGCAATTGCACCCCGAGCGTCACCATCCAGCATCCCGCCGCTCCCTGCGTTGTCTTTTATGCCAAGTCTCCGACGCTAATGACATCACACTGCCAAAGTCAAACGATGGCATGACGCTATTCCAATTGGCGCAACGTCAAGCTGAAACCAGTGCTTGCAATTTTTGACCGGCTGGTCTGAGATAGCTCTCAGTCGACGTGGGGATGGTGGCTTCGGTGAAAATTCGAGGCAGAGCGAAAGCGGCCCTCTTGCGTGATGACCCACAAAAACGGGCGGACCTGAACCGCCCTTCAAGCACATCAATGTGCAACAACTAGGAGTGTAAGATGAAAGCAAAGACCCTTATGCTAGGCGCTGCGGCTGCCTTTGCAATGGCCCCGGCGGCCATGGCAGAGCGCGGCTCGGATGGCCACGTAAATATTATCTATTGGCAAGCGCCATCGATTCTTAACCCATATTTGTCCAGCGGAACCAAGGATATCGAATCCGCCTCGCTGGTCATCGAACCACTTGGCCGTTACGACCCCAACGGCGCACTGGTGCCTTATCTGGCCGAAGAAATCCCGACAGTTGCCAATGGCGGCGTGTCCGAGGATCTCAAATCCATCACATGGAAAATCAAGTCCGGCCTCGTCTGGTCCGACGGCACTCCGGTCACTGCGACGGACGCGAAATTCACCGCTGACTACTGCATGCACCCCGAAGGTGGCTGTGCGCAGCTCGCCAAATTCGAGGGCGTCGAAAGTGTCGAAGTGATCGACGATCTGACCGTCAAGGTGAACTTCTCAGAAGCAAAACCAAACCCCTATGGCCCCTTCATGGGCGGCCAGTCGCCCATCATTCAGGCGGCTCAGTTTGCTGACTGCCTTGGTGCAAAAGCGCCCGAGTGCACGGATGCTAACTTCAACCCAATCGGCACCGGCCCGTTTGTGGTGGACGAATTCAAAACAAACGACGTGATCTCGCTCTCGGCCAACCCGAACTATCGTGATGCGGCGAAACCAGCCTTTGCCACCGTAACCTTCAAAGGTGGCGGCGATGCAACAGCGGCAGGTCGCGCCGTTCTGGAAACAGGCGAGTTTGACTACGCCTGGAACCTCCAGCTTGCACCTGATGTTCTGGCCAAAATGGCCGAAGGCGGCAAAGGCACCCCGATCGCGGCCTTTGGCTCGCTGGTCGAGCGTCTCGAAATGAACATGACCAACCCAAGCCCGGATCTCGATGCCGATACCCGTGCAACGGTTGCCGCACCTCACCCGTTCCTCAGCGACATCAACGTGCGCAAGGCGCTCTCGATGGCGATTGACCGGAACCTTCTGGTGGAAATCGGGTACGGTCAGGCTGGTCGCCCAACATGTAATCTGGTCCCCGGCCCAGCGGTTTACGCCTCTGACAACACCGACTGTCTGACGCAGGACATCGCCGGTGCCAACGCGCTTCTGGACGAAGCCGGTTGGGTAAAAGGTGCTGACGGTGTCCGTGCCAAGGATGGCGTGCGCATCTCGATCCTGTACCAGACCTCGACCAACGCTGTGCGTCAGGATTTCCAGGCGCTGATCAAACAGTGGTGGAGCGAAATCGGTGTTGAAACCGAGCTGCGCAACCTGAACGCATCCGTGTTCTTTGGCGGTGATCCGGGTTCCCCCGATACCTTCCAGAAGTTCTATGCGGACGTGGAAATGTACGCCAACAACTTCGATGGTACCGATCCACAGGCATATCTGTCGATGTATCGCTGCGGTAACGAGCCTAAGCCATCTTCGCAGTGGCAGGGCGAGAACATCAACCGCTTCTGTGATCCGGCATATGACGCTCTGATCGACGAACTGGGTCAGACCTCAGATCTCGAAAAGCGTTATGAGCTTTCCAAAAAGATGAACGACATGCTGACCAAAGACAGCTTCACTATCCTGCCTCTGGTTGATCGTGGTCGTGTCTCGGCTCATGCCAACTCTCTTGGCGGCGTTATCCTGAACACATGGGACAGCGAGCTTTGGAACATTGCGGACTGGCACCGCGTGAACTAATCGAACAACGGGGGCGGGCATTATGTCCGCCCCCAGTTCATCTGGCATCGCACAGGCAGGTCGCTGATCGATGCTCAACGACAAGAACAACAACCTGTTAAAGGCGCTTTCATGCTGACCTTCACCATACGCCGACTGATCCTTGCGGTCCCGACGCTCTTGTTCATCAGCCTCGTCATATTCCTGCTGCTCGAACTCGCGCCGGGAGACCCGATGGCTCAGGTCCCCCTCACCGTCCCCCCAGAAGTTAAAGAGAAAATGCGCCTCGCCCTTGGTCTGGGCGAGCCGATGCATATCCGCTTCTGGAAATGGCTCGTACAATTCTTCTGGGTCGAACCTCAGGTTCTTTTTGACCACTATTTTGGCACCGCCTACGCCGAAGGCAAACTGCGCGTGATCTCATGGCAGACCCGCTCCCCCGTCATGGATGTGGTGGTCGAGCGCCTGCCCCAGACCCTCTGGGTTGTCGGCATGTCCTATGTTGTGGGCATCCTGATCGCGATCCCCATCGGCATCTACTCGGCGTATCGTCAGTATTCAGTGTTCGATCAGGCCGGGACATTCATCACCATGATTGGCTATTCGATCCCGCCTTTCTTCACTGGCCCGCTGGTGATCGTGATCTTCTCGGTGCAATTGGGCTGGTTCCCGTTCATCTATGACACCACCCATGTGGTGAATGACTGGGACAGCTTTGTGTACCAGCTCCGACAAATGATCATGCCCGTGATGGTTCTGGCGATGCAGACTACCGCTCAGATCAGCCGCTACATGCGCGCCTCGATGCTGGACAATCTCAATCAGGACTACGTGCGCACCGCGCGGGCCAAGGGCCTCAGCGAACGCGTGGTCGTGGTGGTGCATGTGCTCAGAAACTCGATGATCCCGGTTGTGACCGTTATTGCACTTGGCCTTCCGGCAATCTTTGGCGGTGCCATCATCACCGAACAGGTATTCTCGGTGAACGGCATCGGCGCGCAATTGATTGGCGCAATTCAGGCCAACGATCTGCCAACCGTGCAGACCCTGACCTTTATGTTCGCTTTCCTGATCGTGTTCTTCAACCTGATCGCAGACGTGCTCTACGGCATTCTTGATCCGAGGATCCGCTATGACTGATACCACCAACACCGAACCGACCAAACCACATCGCAGCCAATGGGCGGATGTCTGGGATCAGCTCAAAGCGCACAAGGGCGCAATGGCAGGTGGCGTGATCTTTATCGTGATCGTGCTCGGGGTCTTTATCGGCCCGTGGCTCTGGCCCTATGACGCCACATTCATCGACATCCGCGCCCGCAATCAGGGCCCATCGTTTGCGCATCCTTTTGGCACAGACCAACTGGGCCGGGATACGCTGGCGCGTATGATGGCTGGCGGGCAAACCTCAATTGCCGTGGGTCTGACAGCGATGCTACTGGCGCTCAGCCTTGGCAGCTTTGTCGGCATCACCGCC
Source organism: Shimia abyssi (assembly GCF_003014475.1). Lineage (GTDB taxonomy): Bacteria > Pseudomonadota > Alphaproteobacteria > Rhodobacterales > Rhodobacteraceae > Shimia > Shimia abyssi. The sequence goes on from NZ_PYGJ01000001.1 coordinate 313,888, forward strand.
GGGTTCTTTAAACGGCTCGACGGCCCGCTGATGCGCCTGACTGACTTGTTTCTGGCCCTGCCTATCTTGCCACTGCTGCTGGTTATGATGTTGCTGTTTCGCGATCCCCTGTCTTCAGCCGTCGGTCCGGAACGGGGCATCTTTATCCTGATCGTGATCGCCATCGGCATCACCAGCTGGATGCCCACCGCCCGCATCGTTCGCGGCGACGTGCTGGCCCTCAAGGAACGCGAGTTCATCCTCGCCGCTCGTTCCATCGGAACCTCCAACAGCAATATGATCAAGCGGCACATCCTGCCCAACGTGCTCTCGCCCATCATGGTCTCTGCCACGCTCGGCATTGCCAACGCGATCATCACCGAAAGCGCGCTGTCTTTCCTCGGCCTTGGTTTCCCGCCAGACTTCCCGACATGGGGCCGCCTGCTCAACGATGCGACGCAATACCTGCAAGACTATCCCGAGCGAGTATTCTGGCCCGGCCTCGCCATCTCGCTGACAGTGCTCAGCGTAAACTACCTCGGTGATGGCTTGCGCGACGCGCTCGACCCCCGTATCCGAGGTCGCTAACCACATCACCGGAAACAACTCTGAAACACCCTCGCAGACAACTGCGAGGGTGTTTCTCATTTCCCTGCAACCGCACGCCCCCTCCCCACAATAGCCAGACGCCCATTGACCGCCTATGCTGACAACAGCCACCGAATGCGGAGCGCGTCACATGCCAGGCCAGACACCACAAGACACCACCGCCAACCTGCAAGCCGAAGTCAAACGCCTGAGGGAACGTGACGCCGCAACCAGGGAAATCCTCACGCTCATCAGCCAGAACCGCCACGACGAACAGCCTGTGCTGGATATGATCACTCGAAACGCCGCCAAGCTCTGCGATGCAAGCGGCGCGGGCCTATGGCTGTTGAATACGACGCGAAACACGACCCAACTGGCCAGCGTTTCCACAGTCAACCCCAACACCCCAAGTTTTTCACCGGGTTTGGTATACCCCTTCGACCCAAACTCTCCCATGGGACACTGCCTGCAAGATGCACGCACGATCAACGCCGCCGACATTCGCGACGATCCTTATTATCTGGATGGCGAACCCAACAATGTCAAAATGATCGAAGAGGTTGGCATCCGCAGTCGCCTCCTTGTCCCGCTTGTCGAAAACAGCACCGCCTTTGGCTGCATCAGCCTCGTCCGGCTAGAGGTGCGCCCCTTTTCCGACGATGAAATTTCACTGATCGGTTCCTTCGCTGAGCAGGCCGTGATCGCCATCGGCAACACCCGCCAGTTCAACGCATTGAACGCACTGAACGCAGAGCTCAGCGACCGGGTCAGGGAACAAGTGGACGAAATTGACCGCATGGCCCGCCTCAAACGGTTCCTGCCCCCCGCCGTCGCGGATCAGGTGCTCTCCCAGGGCTCGGACCAGATCCTGTCCAGCCACCGCGCTTTGCTGGGTGTGTTGTTCTGCGACATACGCGGTTTCTCCGCCTTTTGCGCCACAGCAGAGCCCGAAGAAACAATCGAAGTCCTGCAAACCTACTACCGTGAAATGGGCCAGCTCATAAACGCACATGGCGCCGGGGTCGATCACCGTATGGGTGACGGCATCATGGTCCTATTTAACGACCCTCTGCCATGTGATGATCCCGCAGGCGACGCCGTTCGACTGGCAATCGACATGCAAAACCGCATGGTCGACCTGTCCAGACAATGGAAACGGCTGGGTTATAAATTGGGGTTCGGTGTCGGCATTTCTTTTGGCTACGCCACCGCCGGAATGGTCGGCTATGAGGGACGGTATGACTACACCGCCTCGGGCACCGCCATCAACCTCGCCTCGCGCCTCTGTGACGAAGCCGAGGATGGCGAGATCCTTCTCAGCCCGCGCGCCAGCATCGCGGTCGAGGGCAGTTTCCCGCTCAAACTGCGCGGCACTTATGCGCTCAAGGGCCTTGGCGCACCGATCGACATCTTCAAACTGTCCCAGCCTTCTGCGCCATAAGCGGATCAATCCTTCTCAATGCATTCGCGCCTTGATCCGTCGCACCAATCCCCAGACAAGCAGCACCACCGGAACCGTGATCACCGCCGTCAGGACCCCCTTGCTCAACCCCAGCGGCCCGGTCAACGGATAGGCCAGATAGCTCACCAATGACACAGCGTAATAGCTGATCGCCACCACAGACAGCCCCTCCACCGTCTCCTGCAACCGCAGCGCCATATCCGCACGCCGGTCCATGCTCTCCAGCAACGCCTGGTTCTGCGCAGATCGCGCCACATCTACTTTTGTCCGCAACAACTCGCCCGCCCGCATCGCCCGTTCGGCCAGCGCCTCCATGCGCGCCTTGGTCGACGCAACAGTGCGCATTGCCGGGTCATAGCGGCGCATCATGAACTCTGCAAAGGATTGACGCCCCTCGTAACGGGCCTCGCGCATCACTTCGATCCGCTGGTTCACAATCGCCTCATAGGCCCCCGTCGCGCCAAACCGGAACGAGCTTTCCGCGATCATATTCTCCAGCTCAGCCGAGGTCCGCAACAACGCGTCCAATATCTCATCCGCCGGCGCATCATCATTGGTGATATCCGCCATCATGCCGTTCAACCGCCCTTCGATCTCTCCCATCTGCCCCGACAGTTTCCGCGCCCTCGCAAAGCCCAGCATGGACATGGTCTTATAGGTCTCGATCTCGCACAACCGCTGCACAATCCGACCCACCCGCCGCTCATCCGTGCCCGGCGACACCAGCGCAGCCATGCGCAAATGCCCGCCTTGGGCGATGCGGAAATCAGTCGCAACCACGGCGGCTTCATCCAACACTTCCGACACGGCAAGGCTCTCCGGCACAAACCAATCGCGCAGGTTTTTCGCCAGCTTCTCGGCCTTTGGGCGCAGCTCTATACGGATCAACGCCGAACTCACCCGCACCCCCGGTGCCGCCTGCAACCAGTCTTCGGGAAACACCTCGAACTCTGCCGGATCAAAGGCGCGCGCGCTCAGACCACGGGTGAAAATCGTATAGGTCACAAACTCCGTGTGCTGTTCCCACTTGAGGAAATGCCGCCCAATCTCTCCCGAATAATGCGTCGCGCCGGGCTGCGGATGGGCCGCGCCATGCCGGTCCAACAGATCGATCAAATGGGCCAGATCCTGCCCCCGGTCCCGCGCCGCTGCCGCGTCGGTCTGCTTGATCGCCAAAAAGGCCGCCGTGCAAGGCGCTTCCAATGACGGAAATGGCCGCGCATGCAGTTCATTGGCAAGGCTATAACGCAAAGGATGGTCTGTGATCTTGTGCATTGGGCGTCTCCGTATCTCAGCGCAGACTAGCGAATCCGCACCTCGTGTAAAGAAAATGTTTTATTTCAACATGTTACCGGAATGCGACGGTATACCATCCGCCCAAAACACACCGCAACTCCCTGCAAAATCAGCATTTTCTCAATGTTCCAAAATACCCGGGGTGGCCACAGCTTTGCTGTGGACAGGGGCAGCGCCCCTCTTACTCAAAAAGAAAGGCGCTCCAACCGGAGCGCCTTGCCGTTTTTTAAAACACCGGGGTGGCTTACTCGATCATACCCAACAGCTTATCAAGGCTGGCTTTCGCATCGCCATAGAACATGCGCGTGTTCTCTTTAAAGAACAGCGGGTTCTCGATACCGGAATAGCCTGTGCCCTGCCCCCGTTTCGAGACAAACACCTGCTTGGCTTTCCAGCATTCCAGAACCGGCATCCCAGCGATGGGCGAGTTCGGATCTTCCTGCGCGGCCGGGTTTACGATGTCGTTAGACCCAATCACGATTGCCACATCCGTGTCCGGGAAATCGTCGTTGATCTCGTCCATTTCCAGAACGATGTCATAAGGCACCTTGGCTTCGGCCAACAGCACGTTCATGTGCCCCGGCAGACGACCCGCAACCGGGTGAATGGCGAACCGCACATTCTTGCCCTTGGCGCGCAAACGCCGGGTCAGCTCGGCCACGTTCTGCTGGGCCTGCGCCACCGCCATGCCATAGCCGGGGATGATGACAACACTGTCTGCATCCTCCAGCGCGGCGGCCACACCGTCAGCCTCAATGGCGATCTGCTCGCCCTCGACTTCCATCGCTGCACCGCTCTGTGCGCCACCAAAGCCGCCCAGAATAACAGACACAAATGACCGGTTCATCGCTTTACACATGATGTAGCTCAGGATCGCACCCGACGACCCAACCAGCGCACCAACCACGATCAACAGATCGTTGCCAAGCGAGAAGCCAATCGCCGCCGCGGCCCAACCCGAATACGAGTTCAGCATCGACACAACCACCGGCATGTCCGCACCACCGATGCCCATGATCAGATGATAACCAATGAACAGCGCCGCCAGTGTCAGGATGAACAACGGCATGAACCCGCCCGAGTTCAGGTACCAGATCAGACAGATCACCGACAAAGCTGCCGCACTTGCGTTCAGCATATGCCCACCGGGCAGCTTGGTCGCATTAGACGATACCTTGCCCGACAGCTTGCCATAGGCAATGACCGACCCGGTGAATGTCACCGCACCAATCCAGATACCCAGCGCCGCTTCGACCCGCAGGATGTTCACTTCAACCGGCGTCTTTTTCGCCAGAAGCGCCGCGAACCCATCCAGAGTTTTCTTGGCCGCGTCATCCATGCCTGCCACGTTCAACAGCTCGAAATGGGCGTTAAAGCCCACGAACACCGCCGCCAGACCAACCAGCGCGTGCATCCCGGCCACCAGCTCCGGCATCTGGGTCATCTCGACCTTGCTTGCCAGCTGATACCCGATCATGCCACCCGCCGCGATCAGGATGATTGACAGCCACCACAGGCCCGCACCGGGGCCGATCAGCGTGGCGAACACCGCCAGGCCCATGCCCACAATGCCGTACCACACGGCGCGTTTCGCGCTTTCCTGCCCCGAAAGGCCGCCCAGCGACAAGATGAAGAGAATTGCAGCCACCACATAGGCTGCGGTCGTGAAACCAAAATCCATGTTCCCGACCTCCTTAAGATTTCTGGAACATGGCAAGCATGCGCCGTGTCACGAGGAAGCCGCCGAAAATGTTGATCCCGGCCATAAAGACCGAAAGCGCGGCAAGCAGAACCACCAGGAACGAGCTTGATCCGATTTGCATCAGCGCGCCCAGAATGATGATCGACGAAATGGCGTTGGTGACGGCCATCAGCGGCGTATGCAGGCTGTGGCTGACGTTCCAGATCACCTGGAAACCAACAAACACCGCCAACACAAACACGATAAAGTGCTGCATAAAGCTCGCCGGAGCGATCAGCCCAACACCAAGCAGCAACGCACCACCAACACCCAGCAACGTCACCTGTTGTTTGGTCTGTGCCTTGAACGCAGCCACTTCTGCGGCGCGTTTCTCTTCCGGTGTCAGCTCAGGGACCACTTCCTTGGGCTTGGCGGCAATCGCCTGCACCTTCGGAGGCGGAGGTGGGAAAGTGATCTCGCCCTGATGGGTCACAGTCGCGCCGCGGATCACATCGTCTTCCATGTCGTGATTGATCTGACCATCCTTTTCGGGGGTCAGGTCGGTCATCATATGGCGAATGTTGGTCGCATACAGGCTAGAGGACTGGGCCGCCATCCGGCTTGGGAAATCGGTATAGCCGATAATGGTCACGCCATTCTCGGTCACGAACTTCTCATCCATCACGGTCAGCTTACAGTTGCCGCCCTTTTCGGCCGCAAGATCGACAATCACCGAACCCGGCTTCATCGCTGCAACCATATCTTCGGTCCACAGCTCAGGCGCCTCGCGGTTCGGGATCAGCGCGGTGGTGATGACAATGTCCACCTCCGGTGCCAGCTCACGGAACTTGGCCAGCTGCGCTTCGCGGAACTCAGGCGACGACACAGACGCATAACCGCCCGACGCCGCACCGTCCTGCTGTTCCTCTTCGAAATCAAGGTACACAAACTCGGCGCCCATCGATTCGACCTGCTCTGCCACTTCGGGCCGCACATCAAATGCATAGGTGATCGCACCAAGGCTGGTCGACGTCCCAATCGCGGCCAGACCGGCCACACCGGCACCGACAACCAACACCTTGGCAGGCGGAACTTTACCAGCAGCCGTGATCTGACCGGTAAAGAACCGGCCAAAGTTGTTCCCGGCCTCGATCACCGCACGATACCCGGCGATATTCGCCATCGAGCTCAGCGCGTCCATCTTTTGGGCCCGCGAAATCCGTGGCACCATTTCCATGGCAATCACGTTGGCGCCTTTGGACTTGGCCGCGGCCATGCCATCTTCGTTTCCTGCCGGATTGAAGAAGGAAATCAGCGTCTTGTCTTTGTTCAAACGTTTGAGCTCGGTCGCATCCGGTTGGCGAACCTTGGCGATAATGTCGCTCGCCTTCCACAGCGCCGCTGCCGTCTTGACGACCTCAACACCTGCGGCCTCATATGTGGCGTCTGAAAACCCCGCATTCAAACCCGCGCCGGTTTCAATCGCGCACTCATATCCTAGTTTCTGAAGCTGCTTGGCAGAATCAGGCGTCATCGCCACCCGGTTCTCTCCGCCAAACACCTCCTTAGGTGTTCCTATCTTCACTGTTTCTGTCCCCCTTCGGTGAAAGAGCAATATTGTTGCGCAGCACCTATGCTGCACTTGCGAAATGTTTTAGCGCCTTCATTACAAAGGCACAAGCGAACCCGACAGACCCCGCGCCCATCGTCGCGCCACGTCATCCCAGCCATCACGCCCATCGCCGCACCTTTTGCGCATATCGCGCAAAATCGGCACGGAACTTGCGCCGCAACCGATCTTCCTCCGGGATCACGAACCGCTTTTCGATCACCCAGACAAACACCGGCACCAGCACTAACGCCAAAACGGCGTCCCAATAGAGCAGCAGGCCAGTCAGAATAAGAGCATCCCCAAGGTAGATCGGATTGCGCGACCGCGAGAATATCCCACTCTGCACAAGGCTATCCGCCTCCATATGAGGAATAATTGTGGTTTTCTGCCGTCGCATCTCCGTGACAGCCAACAGGATCAAAACAATCCCGCCGCCCAACAAAAGCCCGCCAATCAGATCAACCCAACCCGCGCCTAGGGATAACCCTAGCGAAAACGCATTGGCCTGATACCACCCGACCAACAAAAACCCAGCCAACCACACCGGCGGTATATCCAGCCAACGCATCATCTCAGAGATCGCCCAATAAATAGGCATTTGCAGAAAAACCACTGTGCCAAGGCCGAACAGCTGAACGCATCAAGTGATATAAATTGTCGGAATCCGGGCACATGGCGTCGCTATTACCATCAATTGACCCAAAGGCAACCCGGTCTCACAAATCGAGGACATAAGTTGCCTTGATGTGGCATCTGCGGACTTTTTGTGCGATTTCGGTACCGCTACCGGGTCAATCTACCCTCAGTTTGCCACAAATTTAGGCAGATGGGCAGGCGCGTTCGGCTTGTCTTTGCGCCCCGCCCCAATACTCTGAACCATAACACTCAGCGGGAGAGAGACATGCATCTGAACGGAAAACACGCCCTTGTCACCGGTGGGGGCACCGGAATTGGCCTCGCCATTGCGCGCGCCTTGGCCAGTGATGGTGCGACCGTCACCATCACCGGGCGGCGTTCTGACGTCCTTGATGCGGTCGCCACCGATCAACTGCACCCGCTGGTAATGGATGTCCGCTCCGAGGACAGTGTTGTCTCCGGTATTCAGTCCGCGGTGGCTGCGCGCGGGCCGATCCAGATTTGTGTGGCCAATGCCGGTGTTGCCGAGGGCCGCGCCTTGCACACCACCGACATGGCGTTCTGGGACAACATGATGGCCACCAACCTCACCGGCGCGTTTCTGACGGTGCGCGAATGTTTTGACTCAATGTACAAAACCGATTGGGGGCGCGTCATCATCATGTCCTCTATTGCCGGTGTGCGCGGTCTCAAGGGCGGAATGGCCTATTCTGCCACCAAACACGGTGTGATCGGCATGATGCGCGCCTTATCCGAGGACTATCTCGGCATGCCCTTCACCTTTAACGCCATCTGCCCCGCCTATGTCGAAACCGACATCATCACCCGCAATGTCGCCTCCATCACCGAGCGCGCCGGGGTCAGCAAGGAAGATGCCCTGAAAATGATGGTCAGCGCCAACCGTCACAAACGCCTTATTGCACCCGAAGAAATTGCCGAGGCCGCCCGCTGGCTCTGTGGTCCCGCCTCCGGCAGTGTAAACGGCCAGACCATCAAAATCGCGGGCGGCGATATCTAAGACAGAACTGCCTTGGCCCCAAAACATGCGGCGCATCAGAAAATGACACTGACGCGATACCGACGTCATACCGACGCAATACCGACGTCGCGGTTTTGGGCCTCGTTTACTTCATTTCCCAGCCGAATCCGCCTCCGACCAGACAATATACACCTATTGCAACGCCCAGGGATTTGCTCTCTCATGGGTGTTTAATTCATATTTTCAATATTTTATGGCACGAACCTCATGTGATTACCTATTTCACATCGGGGTCTTTGCTAAAAATAAACAAATTTGCCCCAAAATGCTGCCTCAGATCAGGGATATCACTCGCCAGTCCGCTCCAAAAACGCGGAAGAATATTACCAGTTCTCAAATGGTTACTGAATGAAGCTGCCACATGCACCCTCTCTGCCCGGTTTCACTCCCGGCACTCGCCTCATGACCGAACACGGCGAACGCCGTGTCGAAACTTTATGTCCGGGCGATCTCTTGATGACCCGCGACGCCGGGTTGCAACCGCTGTTGGCAACCGTCACGCGCACCTTGGCTGCTGACCGCGACAATGCGCCAATCGCAGTAACTAATGCACTGTTTTCAAACGCAAAACGCACGCTTCTCGTATCCCCAACACAAAGCCTGCTTGTCGAAAATTGGCGGGCTGAGATGCTGTTTGGTCAGCGCCAGGTATTGGTTCAGGCGCGGCATATGATTGACGGCGATCGTGCTTTTGATCTTCCGCGCAGTGGCGTGATGTATGTGCACTTGATCCTGCCTGCCCACCACCTGTTGGTCAGCGAAGGCGTCCCAGTCGAAAGCCTGCTGATGGCGGACACCACGCCAGCGATTCTATCTATCGGTTGCGAACCGTCGCTTGGCGAGAACATTCATCACCTGGCGTCCAAACACGCGGCACACCGCCCGGTTCGACGTCACTTAACCCAAGCAGAAGCCAGCGCCTTGATTTCGGCGAACGGTGATACATTCCCGCGACGCCCACGGCGCAAGATGGCGCCGGTCACAAAGCTTACGCTGATTTGAGAACGGGCATGGGTTCGCGCCCATTGGCCCAGGCCCGAACCGCGTCGCCAAATGCCGTGAACAGCGGTCGCGACACAGGGTCATTGGCCGCATCCCATTCTGGATGCCATTGAACTGAAAGGGAAAATCCAGGCGCATCTGCTACATATGTGGCCTCGGGCGTGCCATCGGGCGCGTGACCTTCGATGACAATCCTCTGTCCCGCTCGCTTGATGCCCTGCCCATGCAGTGTATTGGTCATCACGCTATCTGCGCCCATCAACCGATGGAACACACCGCCTTTGGCAAAGGTCACGCGATGGCGCAAAGCGAACTTTTCTTCCAGCGTTCCGTCGGGCGGCATACGGTGATTGTCCCGCCCAGGAAGATCCCGAATTTCGGGATATAGAGAACCGCCCATAGCGACATTCACTTCCTGAAATCCTCGGCAAATTCCCAGAAATGGCTGACCACTCTCGACGCATGCCCGCACCAACGGCAACACAATCGCATCCCGCGCCCGATCAAACGCACCATGCGCATCCGTCGCCGCTTCGCCGTATTCCTCGGGGTGCACGTTGGGTCGCCCACCCGTCAGGAGGAACCCATCACAGCGCTCGACCAGTTCTTTCACGGAGACAAATCTTGGATCCGCCGGAATAAGCAAAGGCATACACCCGCTGACACCGGACACCGCCTCAGAGTTCATTGCCCCACCGGCATGTGCCGGATACTGGTCGTTGATCAAGTATTGATTGCCAATTATTCCGACGACGGGTCGCGTCATTTAGGACCTCTGTAAGCTCGATGTTTCACCAGCATAGGCCGGTGAAACGTCAAGCAAAAGCCTCTTTTGTCAAGCCACACCTTCCAACCCGGCCTCTTGAACACCAGCCAAGGCCGCCGCTGCATCATTGTCTGATGTATCGCCCGTTACGCCAACGGCGCCTACGATCTCACCTTTGCGATCTTTGATCAGAACACCGCCCGCGACCGGGATCACCTTGCCATCAAAAGCCGCATTCAGCGATGCCCCAAAATGCGGGCGTTCGATTGCCATATTCCCAATAGACGAGCTAGGAATGCCAAGCATTACAGCGGCATAGGCTTTGCCTTGAGCAATCTGAAACCGGCCCGGGCTGGCTCCGTCCTCACGTTCAAACGCCTGAACATGCCCGCCAGCGTCAACCACAATCACCGACAAGGGTTTCAGGTCCATATCACGTCCGGCCTGAAGCGTTTTGCGCACGATCACACGTGCCTTTTTCAATGAAATTCCCACTGTTTTTCCCCTTGATACCTATTTAATTTGCCCGCGTGCGCAATCATATTGCCTTTAATTCCAAACGGCGGGCATGCAAGACTGGCTCGGTATATCCTGATGGTTGCAGGCGGCCCTTAAAGACCAGATCGCACGCCGCCTGAAAGGCCACCCCGTCAAATCCGGGCGCCATCGGTGTATATAGCGGATCATCCGCATTTTGGCGATCAACAACGCCTGCCATTTTTTGCATGGCCTGCATCACTTGGGCTTCACTGACCACGCCGTGGTGCAACCAGTTAGATAAGGCTTGGCTGGAAATCCGACACGTCGCACGGTCCTCCATCAGCCCGATGTCGTTGATATCAAGCACTTTTGAGCATCCGACTCCCTGATCAACCCAACGTACGACATATCCCAGAATGCCTTGCGCGTTGTTCTCGATCTCGCGTGTGATCGTTTCATCGCTCAGGTTCTCACCTTCAAGCAGCGGGATCGTCAGCAAGTCGTGCAACGTTCCCCGTGCGCCGCCAGCACGCAGCTCGTCCTGAATGGCGTGAACATCCACGTGGTGATAATGCATCGCATGTAGTGTGGCCGCCGTGGGTGACGGGACCCAGGCGCAGGTTGCACCGGATTTCGGATGCCCTATTTTCTGCTCCAGCATGGCTTGCATCATATCCGGCATAGCCCACATACCCTTGCCGATCTGCGCCTTTCCCTTCAGGCCACATGCCAAACCGATATCCACGTTGCGATCTTCATACGACATGATCCAAGGCGTTGATTTCATGTCACCTTTGCACAAGAATGGCCCCGCCTCCATCGAGGTATGAATCTCGTCGCCAGTCCGATCAAGAAAGCCTGTATTGATAAACGCCACCCGCGATTTTGCCGAGCGGATACATTCTTTGAGGTTGGCACTTGTACGGCGCTCCTCGTCCATGATCCCCATTTTTACGGTGTTGCGTGGAAGGCCCAAAATGTCTTCCACACGGGTGAAAATCTCATCGGAAAAGGAAACTTCCTCAGGGCCATGCATCTTGGGTTTGACGATGTAAATCGACCCCTTGGCCGAATTTCCGCCCTCTGATTTCAGGTCATGCATCGCGATCATCACAGTGATCAACGCATCCATCAGACCTTCGCCAATCTCGTTACCGTCCCGATCCAGAACCGCTGGGTTGGTCATCAGATGTCCGACGTTACGCACCAACATCAGCGAGCGGCACTTGACCGTGAACGCGGCGCCATCCGGAGCGGTATAGGTCGCGTCGTCATAGAGCTTGCGGGTAAATGTCTCGCCGTTTTTACTGACCTCTTCGGTCAAGTCGCGTTTCATCAGACCCAGCCAATTCGAATAGGCGAGAACCTTGTCTTCTGCGTCCACACAAGCCACCGAATCTTCACAATCCATGATCGCCGATACCGCAGACTCAAGGTTGACGGCAGCGATCCCAGCCGGATCTGTACGCCCAGGTCCCACCTCTGGGTTAACCAGAATTTCAATCTTAAGGCGGTTCTTCTCCAGCAGGATTCCCCGCCAACCGTCCGCCTCCATGTGACCCAGGTACTGTGCCTCATCCGCTAAGGTGATCGCGCCCTTCGAGGTCACAAACTCAAGCGACGCGCCAGCATTAATTGCGGTCACATGGGCCCACTTAGCGCCGCCCTGTAGGGGAACAGATGTATCCAGAAACCCTTTGGCCCATTCGATCACGCGCGCGCCGCGTGCCTCGTCATAGCCTTTTCCCGCCGGACGGTCGCCCAGCGCATCTGTGCCATAGAGTGCGTCATAAAGATTACCCCAGCGCGCATTCGCAGCGTTCAGCGCAAAGCGCGCATTGGTGATTGGAACAACCAATTGAGGGCCGGGGATATCGGCGATTTCAGGGTCGACATTTGCAGTCTCCACTTCAAAATCCGAACCCTCAGGCACAAGATAGCCAATCTCCTGCAAGAAGGCTTGGTAAGCGGCCGCATCATGGGATTGGCCTTTGCGGGCGATGTGCCACGCGTCGATCTGCTGTTGAATGGTTTCGCGCTTTTGCAGCAAGGCTCGATTCTTTGGGCCCTGCTCATGTGCCAGCGCGCTCAGGCCATTCCAGAACGCATCCGCAGAAACACCCGTTCCCGGCAATGCCTGCGCTTCAACAAAATCCACAAGCGCCTGCGCGACATCCAGGTCGCCTTTTTTGATCCGCAAAGTCATGGTTCACCCTCATTGTGCACAGCTGTATACCATGCCATTAAATCATGAGTTTCCGATACGCAACAAAATTGGTTAAAAATTTTTACCAAAAGCTTCTTCAAGATTTTCAATAAAGCACGCAGACTGTTTCAAATATTTGAGGTATCGCGCCCAGTGGCCTTGCGGCTGATTGCCGAAACGCTACACCTATTGGCAAAGTTGACTGACAGGATGTTGCGATGCGCGATGCGGCCCCCACGACGATCTATTTACAAGACTACAAGCCTTTCGGGTGGATAATTGACGACGTTCACCTGACATTCCGGCTGCATCCGACGGCCACGCGCGTTATTTCGCGCATTCGGTTCCGGCCTGACTATGACGTGACGGACCGCCCTTTCTTTTTGCATGGAGAAGACCTCAAGCACATTTCGGCCAAGGTAGACGGCCACGATATCGAGCTGCGCCATGTCGATGGCGGGATCGAAGCGGATGTGCCCCACGCTCCCTTCAACTGGGAGGCCGAAGTTGAAATCAATCCCGAGGCCAATACCGCACTTGAAGGGCTCTATAGGTCAAATAGCATGTATTGCACCCAATGCGAGGCTGAAGGGTTTCGCAAGATTACTTGGTATCCCGACCGTCCCGACGTAATGGCCCAGTTCACCGTGCGGATTGAGAGTACAGCCGAACATACGCCGGTCATGCTCTCTAACGGCAATGGTCTCTTCTATCAACAAGACCAAACCCAACCGGGCGCGCCAAATGTGTCAATTTATCAGGATCCATGGCCAAAACCGGCATATCTGTTCGCGCTTGTCGCGGGTGATCTGGTGGCACATGAGGACCGTTTCGCGACCATGTCCGGCAAAGACGTCAGCCTTGCCATCTGGGTGCGTCCGGGGGACGAACACAAATGTGCCTTTGGGATGGAGGCGCTCAAGAAATCCATGAAATGGGACGAAGACGTTTATGGTCGCGAATATGATCTGGACGAGTTCAACATAGTCGCCGTTGACGATTTCAACATGGGCGCGATGGAAAACAAGGGCCTCAACATCTTCAACTCATCCTGCGTTCTGGCCAGCCCGGAAACCAGCACGGATGGCAATTTTGAACGTATCGAAGCGATCATTGCGCACGAGTATTTTCACAATTGGACGGGCAACCGCATCACGTGTCGGGATTGGTTCCAGCTTTGCCTAAAGGAAGGGCTGACCGTCTACCGCGATCAGCAATTCACGGCCGACATGCGCTCTGCCCCTGTGGCGCGCATCTCCAACGTGCTGGCCCTGCGCGCGCGTCAGTTCCCCGAGGATCAGGGCCCGCTCAGCCATCCGGTACGCCCCGAGAGTTTTCAGGAGATCAACAATTTTTATACGGCCACCGTCTATGAAAAAGGCGCCGAAGTGATCGGGATGCTCAAGACGCTGGTTGGCGATGCGAACTACTCCAAGGCGCTCGATCTATATTTCGAGCGCCACGACGGGGACGCCGCCACGATTGAAGACTGGTTGCAAGTTTTTGAGGATGCCACGGGCCGCGATCTTGGCCAGTTCAAGCGCTGGTATTCGCAATCCGGCACGCCAAAAGTCACCGTGTCCGAAGCGTGGTCCGAAGACGGTACGCTGACGCTAACCTTCCGACAGGAAACCGCCCCCACACCCGGACAGGAACAAAAAGAGCCACAGGTCATCCCCGTCAATGTTGGTCTGTTGAATCCCAACGGGGACGAAGTGATGGAAACCCGCACGCTGGAACTAACAGAAGCAGAGCAAAGTTTCTCTTTCTCTGGTCACTCGGCACGTCCGGTGCCGTCGATCCTGCGCGGTTTCTCTGCTCCGGTCATCCTTGAACAGAACATGGACAATGCGCGCCGGGCCTTTCTTCTGGCTCATGACACCGATCCGTTCAACCGCTGGGAAGCCGGCCGGATGCTGTCGCGCGACGCACTAATGAGCGCGATCATCGATGGTGCAGCGATCAATTCCGATTACCTCGATGGTCTCAAGGCGGTGCTGCGCGATGACACGCTTGATCCCGCCTATCGTGCATTGATGCTCGGCCAACCCACCCAATCGGAACTGGCTGGCCTGCTGCATCAGGCGGGCCATACGCCGGACCCTTCACGCATACACACCGCCAGCGAAGCCATGCGTGATGCAAAGGCGACGGCGCTGGCGGACCTGTTGCCAACGCTTTACCACGACAATCAGGTGAGCGGCACATTCTCGCCAGAAGCGGAACCAGCAGGCAAACGCGCACTGGCCAATGCGGCATTGGCGCTGATCAGCCGAGGTGATGGTGGGACACTGGCGGCAGAGCAATATGACCAAGCCGACAATATGACCCAACAACTGGCCGCCCTGTCCTGCCTGCTCGATGCAGGCACAGGCGCGCAGCAGCTTGCGGCCTTTGAAAACCAGTGGTCGCAAGACCGACTGGTGATGGACAAGTGGTTCAGCCTGCAAATTATCCATGCCAACCCGGAAGACGTTGTCGAAACCACCCGTCGCCTGACACATCATATGGATTTCGACTGGAAAAACCCCAACCGGTTCCGCGCCGTGATGGGCGCGCTGCAAATGCACCATGCCGGGTTCCATCATGAAGGTGGCGATGCATATGAGCTGCTGGCCGATTGGTTAATCCGCCTTGATCCTGTGAACCCACAGACCACGGCTCGCATGTGCACCGCGTTCCAGACGTGGCGCCGTTATGACGCTCCGCGCCAAGAGATGATCAGCGCACAATTGGATCGGATCGCTGCCCAAGAAGGCCTCAGCGGTGATGCTAGCGAAATGATTTCGCGCATCCGGGGCGCTTGATAAATGGTTGAGCCACTGACCTACCGCAATCAGGGGCGCAACCCGCGTACCTTCGGTGCGCTGGCTATCGCTGGCGGCCTGATCCTGTTCCTTTACAGCATCGGCACCATGTACTGGCTGATCGTGCTGCTGTCGCTCTTTGCGATCCCGGCGCTGTTTGACGTTCTCTTAAACCCGGTTGCCACATTCGAGCTCAATGACACGATTTTGCGCTGGAAAAGCCCAACTCAGACCGCTGAAATGCGGGTTGATCAAATTCGCGCAGCGCGATTTGACACCCGTTTGGATGTGTCGGTGCGCGCGACGCTAACCCTTGCCGACGGCAGTAAACTAAGGGTTCCACAGGATGTTTTACCTTCACATAAGACCTTGGAAGAAGCGCTAAAGGCACGCGGAATTAAAGTTGAAAGGCACCATTTTAGAGTCATCTGAGGCAAATTGTGTCCGGATCAGAAACCTGACCGGATGATTTCAACTTGGTGCCCTTTTTTGGCCTGAAACAGATTTCATAGTGGCTGCAATCAACAAAGCAGGCTCACGCATGAAACTCTTCTCGACCGACAAGGAATCCGCATCACACACCGCTGCCCTGGCGTTGCAGATGCTGACGCGCCGATTGCCAAATATGCGGCGAGATCAACCCGAGGATCTGCCTGAAGAAGGCAACTGGACTTATCGCGACCTTCAAGAGCGCCTGCAAATCCCAATCAACACCGCCACCGCCGATCAGGTACAAAGCGACGAAACCAAGGAGCGCGGCCTGTTCCTTGCTCGTCAGGAAATGTGGGAAGAACTCGACGACCAGATTCGCACCCATGACCAGAATCGCGCAACGACCACGGCAGGCACCCCGCTTGCGGACCTGATGATTTTCGGCGCGCGCTCAGATGTGGTACGCGCAGCTGAACACGCGCTGTTGCACGGGCGCCCGGCCAAGGACTCCGACTTCTTTTCCGGAATCGAGGCGCTGGAATATGTGCTGGAAGACTATCCCGACAGCTACGCACTTGCTCTGATCGTGGCCCATATGCATATCGATATCGGCTGGGCTTGGCGTGGCGCTGCGGCCAAAGATGACGTGCGTGAGGTCAACCGCGAGGCGTTTCATGCCCATTTTGACCGGGCCGCTGACATTCTTGGCCGGTTCTGCCCGAAAAAACACTACTCTCCCGCGTTATCTTCGGCGCGCTGCGCGTTGTTACCCGGACGCCCGCACCCGGCCAACCGCCTTTGTGCCGAATTCGAAGAACTCATCGCGCTCGATCCGCAAAACCCACGGCACATGCGCGCGCTTGGCAACTACCTCTTGCCGCGTTGGTACGGCGACTTTGGACAGCTAGACCTGCAAGCCCGCCGCATCGCTGCACAAACCTATGACCTGTGGGGCGCGGGCGGATATGCGTGGGTTTGGTTTGACGCCCTGCTGGTGGACCCAACCGGCCTCGAAATGCTCGAAATTGACTACTTCCTTGATGGAATTTGTGATGCGCTGGACCGGACCAACGACCAGCATGTTGCCAACCTGATGGCCGCGCACCTGTTCCGCAGCTGGCAAACCGCGCGTGGCCAGTATTACGAGGACGGCTTGCGTCAGGAACTGCCACCTGCGTTGCGGCAAGGGTTTGACCGGGTGGTACGCGAACATCTGCGCGAAATCCACCCGCTGATCTGGGGCCATGCCGAAATCGGGTTCGAAAACACGTCACGCATCATCTCAAAAGATCGGCTCGCCCAAAAGGGCAAGGAAATCGCCCTACATGCCATTGCCATGCCTTTCCTGTCGGGGTTGCAAGCCGGTCAAACCGTCTATTTCACGCCCGACGGCATCACCGAGATCAACCCATAGACACTGTCGGAGGTCGCTCCCCTCTTGCCCCTGCATCGTCGCTGGCCTAGAACGCAGACCAGCCTCAGATTCAAGGAGCCAGAGCGATGCTCGACCTGACATATGAAACCCCCAAACCCAAGGTAATCGCGGGTGCCAAACATGACTGGGAACTGGTCATCGGTATGGAGGTGCACGCGCAGGTTTCCTCAAATGCGAAACTGTTCTCGGGTGCGTCGACCAAATTTGGCGCCGAACCGAATTCGAACGTAGCGTTCGTGGATGCGGCCATGCCCGGCATGTTGCCCGTGATCAACGAATACTGCGTCGAACAGGCGGTGCGCACGGGGCTGGGTCTCAAGGCGGAAATCCATCTGAAATCCGCCTTTGACCGCAAGAACTATTTCTATCCCGATCTGCCCCAAGGCTACCAGATTTCCCAGCTCTACGAACCCATCGTCGGCGAAGGCGAAGTCATCGTCGACATGGGGCCGGGCGTGGCACGCAAGGTGCGTATCGAACGTATCCACCTAGAGCAGGACGCAGGTAAATCGGTGCATGACATGGATCCAAACATGTCCTTTGTGGATCTGAATCGTACCGGCGTCGCCCTCATGGAGATTGTCAGCCGCCCCGACATTCGCGGCCCCGAGGAGGCCGCCGCCTATGTCACCAAGATGCGCCAGATTCTGCGCTATCTGGGCACCTGCGATGGCAATATGCAAAACGGCAACCTGCGCGCAGATGTAAACGTGTCGGTTTGCCGTCCGGGTCAGTATGAAAAGTACATGGAAACACAGGACTTTTCCCATCTGGGCACGCGCTGCGAGATCAAAAACATGAACTCCATGCGCTTTATTCAGGCAGCCATCGAATACGAGGCGCGCCGCCAGATTGCGATTGTCGAGACGGGTGGTTCGGTCGATCAGGAAACCCGCCTGTATGATCCTGACAAGAACGAAACCCGCTCGATGCGATCAAAGGAAGAGGCGCATGATTACCGCTATTTCCCCTGCCCCGATCTGCTGCCACTGGAGATCGAACAGGGCTGGGTTGACGATATTGCCGCCTCGTTGCCCGAGCTGCCAGACGAGAAAAAGGCGCGCTTTGTCAATGACTTCGGCCTGACCGAATATGACGCTTCGGTGTTGACTGCGGATGTGGAGAGTGCCGATTACTTTGAGGCCGTGGCCGAGGGGCGTGACGGAAAGCTGGCCGCGAACTGGGTGATCAACGAACTGTTTGGCCGACTGAACCGCGAAGATCATGCGATCACCGACAGCCCCGTGTCCCCGGCTCAGCTGGGCGGTATTCTGGACCTGATAAAGTCCGATACAATCTCGGGCAAAATCGCCAAGGATCTGTTTGAAATTGTCTATACCGAAGGCGGAGAACCTGCTGAAATCGTTGAAGAGCGCGGCATGAAACAGGTCACGGACACCGGCGCGATCGAGGCCGCTCTGGACCAGATCATCGCCGACAATCCGGCACAGGTGGAAAAGGCCAAGATCAACCCGAAATTGGCCGGTTGGTTTGTGGGCCAGGTGATGAAAGCGACCGGTGGCAAGGCCAATCCCAAGGCCGTTAACCAATTGGTTGCGCAGAAACTCGGCGACTAAATCGCCACGTCGGTATCGCGTCGGTATTCCATCGGTATTGCGTCGGTGCCGTTTCAAATCAAAAGCCCGCCCGGTTCCCCGTGGCGGGCTTTAATGTTTCGGCATTACAGGTCAGTTTCGCCGTCCCCAAAACCCGCATCCGCATGATTTGTGCGCAAGGGCCGGACCCCGCCTAAGGCGACGGTCGGGGTTGGCCGGTTTTGCCACCTCAAGTGAGGTTTGACCACCCGACTAGCGCATTGGGCCACGAACGCGATGCGGTCTCTCACAAAAACCGAAAACTCGTTCAAACTGAGCGCCGCGAGGCTGCGTATGGAGCGGGCGCCGGAGATGTTTGAAGGGGCCGGGGCCTTGCGTTACGTTAGGATGCGCAAGACCTCCTAAAAAGGCATCCAATCCCACTACTCCTCACACGCCGCACAGAACAGGATACCCATGACCAACGCCCCTTTCCTCTCCTCCTCCCTCCCCGTTGAGGCCGATTGGATCGACTATAATGGCCATCTCAATATGGCCTATTACAACGTGTTGTTTGATCGCGGCGTGGATCAAGTGTGGGAGCGGTTTGGCTTTGGGCCAGACTATCGCGCCGCCACCGGTTGTACGACGTTTTCGGCTGAATTCCATGTCTGTTACCTGCGTGAAATCCATCTTGGCGATGCGGTCACGGCGAGCTTTCATTTGCTGGATCACACCGACAAGGCGTTGCATTTCTATCAGGAGCTGATCCATCCCGACGGATGGATCTCGGCAACGGGCGAAGGGATTGCGCTGCATGTGGATCAGAGCGGCCCCAGCGTGGTACCGATTGCGGCGGACATACTGAGCCGGATCAGCGCGATGCGCGAGGAGCATTCAGCCTTGCCGTTCCCTGATCGCGCCCAGCGGGTGATGAAACTGAGGCGGTGATACATTACCGGCAACTAAGGGCAGACAGGCACGCAAGGGGCTGATATAAAAACCCTATTGAGAGCAGGCGCGATTTGACATGACGACATATGACTACAAGGTTGTTCCGGCCCCCACCAAGGGCCGCAAGGCGAAACACGCAAAAGGCCCGGAGGGACGTTTCGCCAATGCGCTTGAGCTTTTGATGAATGATATGGCGACGGACGGCTGGGAGTTTCAGCGCGCCGAGACATTGCCAAGCGAAGAGCGCAGCGGGCTGACCTCAAGCACGACAACCTATCGCAGCGTGATGATCTTTCGCCGCCCGCGCGCCGGAGATACCGAGGCGTTTGCGCCCATAATGCTGGACACGCCAAAGGTGGTCGAGCTGCCTGCACCCGAAACACCCAAGGACGTAAAGGGCGACAAGGATGAGGCGACTGTTCAGCTTGCTGGTCCAGCCGAGGCTACGCCCGAGCACGCGGGCGAAGCCGTTGCCGAGGGCGAAGCCGCTTTGCTCAGCGAAACCAAAAATGATGTCGATGCGACAATTGCAACGGCGCCCAAGTCGGAAAATACGGAACAGGATATTGCCCCGCCAGAACCAATCGTCGCGCCCCTGATTTTATCAGATGCCGAGCGCCGCAAGCCTGATGCGGTCAATGACCCTGAGGACAGCGCGGTGGTCAGTGACATATCCATTGCGCTAAAGGCGCGGGCGCAAAACCTGTCGAAACCCTGATCCGGCCAAGGCCCTGCAAGCGAACCGGCACATTTTTGCGCAACGACAAATTTCATGCCAACCGGTTACGAATTTTGCCCTTTTCCTCTTCTATCTGCGCCCGTTTGAGGTAAACTCTCCGCTCCGAGTCGAATAGGTGAGATCATGCCCAAACAGGATCCCTTTGGTTTTGATATGTCGATTAAGTCGGCCAAGAAGAAAAACCCACGTGGTCGTCGCACTATGTCGGGGGCGCAGGAAACCTCGGTTCGCGTTTGCGAGCATGAGGGCTGTGAGGAAGCAGGCAAGTACCGCGCGCCCCGCGCGCCTGACGTGCTGGACGAGTTCAAGTGGTTCTGCAAAGACCATGTGCGCGAGTATAACCTCAAGTGGAACTTCTTTGACGGCAAAACCGAAGCTGAGATGAACGCGCAGAAAACCAGCGACAAGGTTTGGGAGCGTGAGACCAAAACGTTCACCGATCCCGAGGCGCGCGCATGGGCGCGACTGGGCATTGAGGATCCGCATCAGGTACTTGGTGCCAACGCCACGCAGAACCCCGGCAAGGGCACAACAGGCTCTCGCCGTTTGCCCCCCACAGAGCGGCGCGCGGTGGACATCCTCGAGGCCAAGGACCATTGGACGAAGGCCGAGGTGCGTAAAGCTTACAAAAAGCTGATCAAAGTGCTGCATCCCGATATGAATGGCGGGGATCGCAGCCAGGAAGAACAGCTGCAAGAAGTCGTCTGGGCCTGGGACCAACTCAAGGACAGCCGCAACTTCAAATAAGTCAACGCTTGGCTCCGCTGCGACAGGTAGTTAGGCATAGGGGACCCCCCATGCGACGGAGACAAGCATGAAACGGCTAAGCACATTCCTGACTGAACGACCCCGCTGGATGTTTGGTCTGGTTATCGCGGGCATTGCGTTGTTACCGGTGTCGGTCTGGCTCGACCTAAACAGCATGTCCCATCACAACCTGCATCGACAGGCAACCAGCCTGAATGCGCTGATGGATGGGTTTCGCGGCTATTATGCCAGCAATGTAGCGGCGCGTGTGCGCGCATTTGACGGCACCTCAACGCTCAGCCACGATTATCACGACATCGATGGCGCTATTCCCATTCCGGCAACGCTTTCGCTGGAAATGGGCACAGTCATTGCCGACAAGCAGCGCGGCGTCGAATACCGCTTTGTTTCAGACTTTCCGTTCAAAG
This sequence comes from Shimia abyssi, assembly GCF_003014475.1. GTDB lineage: Bacteria > Pseudomonadota > Alphaproteobacteria > Rhodobacterales > Rhodobacteraceae > Shimia > Shimia abyssi. The sequence goes on from NZ_PYGJ01000001.1 coordinate 335,712, forward strand.
GGCGCACCGCGCATGTTCTGAACGCCTTTGAACAACAGGCGCTGGATGCGTTTCGTGATCCGGCGGAAACCCGTAGCCATATTCTACAAGAGTCGGGTAACCTGCTTGATCATCGCATTTCCATGGCGACCCCCGTGCTGATGGAACCCTCTTGCGTGTCTTGTCACAACAGTCACCCACAAAGTCCTAAGACCGATTGGCAAGTGGGCGAAGTGCGCGGACTACAGGTTGTAAACGTGAAACAACCGATTGTTATGAACCTGTTCTCATTCAAGTTTCTGCTCACCTATCTTGTCATCTCGGGCACCTTCGGGATCCTGTTTGCGATGCACCAGCTACGACTGGCCAATCGGTTCCGCCGCATGAATGACGAACTGGCCGAGAACAACGAATTTCTGGCCTCAATCTCGCTCAAAATCTCCAAGTATCTGAGCCCACAGGTCTATCGCTCAATCTTTTCCGGTGAAAAAGACGTGGCCATTTCGACCGAGCGTAAAAAGCTGACGGTTTTCTTTTCGGACATTAAGGATTTTACCGCTGCCACCGAGCAGATGCAGCCGGAAGAGCTGACGGCGCTGCTGAATGAGTATTTCACCGAGATGAGTCAGATCGCAGAATCTCATGGCGGCACGATCGACAAGTTTATTGGTGACGCAATCGTGGCGTTTTTTGGCGATCCGACGACGCGCGGCACCAAGGAAGACGCACGCGCCTGTGTGCGCATGGCGCTTGAGATGCAGCAACGCCTGAGCGAATTGGAAACCGTGTGGCGCGACAAAGGGTTAGAGCACCCGTTCCGCGCTCGTATGGGCATCAACACCGGCTATTGCAACGTTGGCAATTTCGGTTCGGACGCTCGCATGGATTACACGATCATCGGCGCCGAGGCCAATCTGGCCGCACGTCTCGAAAGCATCGCAGAGCCGGGCGGCATTGTGATGAGTTATGAAACCTATGCCCATGTCCGCGACATGATCGAGGGCGAACCCCTTGAGCCGCAGCGTGTCAAGGGGATCTCGCGAGAGATCACGCCCTACAAGGTGTTGAATAAGGCCATCATCGACGACGCCGTCACCGCACACACGGATGGCGAGCGGCTGGTCGTGGATATGAAAGGCGTCGACGAGGCGACGCGTCAGGAAATTTCGGCAGCCATAAACGCGACATTGGCGGCACGCCGTCCAAAACCGGAATAGCGCGCGGATCGGTATTGAAATCTGGCCAAGGCGCACTCAGGTCTTGAGTTGCAAATGCAAACTGGTTGAAGATACCCCATGCCGAACCGTCAAAACAGCCATATCGCCGCCATTGCCCGCGACTTTGCCCTCTACCTGATGGATCAGGGATACTCAGAGCAGCATGTCTTTGCAGGCACCGGACTGACATTGGACGCGATCCGCGAGGACGGTGCACAGGCGCCGTTGCCCGACATCATTGCCGTGTTCAATCGTGGTCGGGCGTTAACCGGAAATGATCTGATCGGGTTTGAGTGGGGAAAAATCCGGCGCTCGGATCGTATGGGGCTGATCGGTTACATGGGGCGCACCTCCCCCACGCTGGAGCGGTTGCTGTTGAACCTTGCGCGATATCGCCGGGTGTTTTCCAAACCGATTGAGATGGATGTGTCGCGCCTTGCCAGCGAAGGGGCCTATGTTTGGACTTATCGGTTGCCCAAGGGCATTGACCCGACACAGTTTGTCGAATCCCAAGCTACCCATATGGTGGTTGGGTTCACGCGCGCCATCCAGAAACACCCCCGCCCGAGAAGCCTTGCCTTTGAACATCACCGCCCGCGTAATCGCGAGGTGATTGAGCGATTTTTTGTGTGCCCGGTGCAGTTTGGCGCGCCGCGCAATGAAATCGTGTTTGATACTGCGGACCTGAAACGCCCTATCGTCACATCGGACGAGGCGTTGAACAAAATTCTGCTGGAACATTGCGAGTTGGTGTTGTCCCAGACTCCACCCGACAGCTCAGACGTTCGGATACAGGTAGAACGCGCCATTGCCGACCGCCTGTCGGCCGGTCAGGCGACCCAAGATCAGATCGCCCGCGACATCGGCGTGAGCCCACGCACCCTAGCGCGTCGTCTTGGCGATGCGGGCACCAGCTATCACAAAGTGCTCGCTGACTTGCGGCGCGCGTTGGCGGAACGTTATTTGCGCGACGGTCAGGTCACCCAAAGTGAAATCGCGTATTTGTTGGGTTACGCCGACGTTTCCAGCTTTGCCACAGCCTTTAAACGCTGGACCGGGCACTCTCCCGGCGGGCTGCGAAAGGTGTCTGAATACGGAAACGGCCACGCTTCGGCCTAATTTCCGCTATATTGGCGAGAATTACCAAATTTATGGCAACTCTGCCAAATCATTACGGCAGAATTGTCCCCATATCCCTAGTGAGCCGGAGGGAAAGCAACAGCAATAACGCTGCCCCCACCGGACAAAATGGGCCTTAAGGCTCTGACATATTGGGGGAAACCACATGCAACATCATTCAATGGCACCACGCCACCGCGATCAACATCTTTTGCCAGCCGTCCAGTATCTTGGAGAGGGATTTGGCACAAACTGGCTGAAACGCCTGATCTTTTGGCGCCAACCGGCACCCGACACACACCGCGAAGCGGGGCTGGAAACCGCCCACCGCGTCGCATTCAACACCACCTTTGCAGGCAAATCGCCAACAACTCGCTAACAAGTAGGAGAGATAAAATGGCTCAACTCGTTCTGGTCGATGACGACCGTTCCGTTCTGAAATCTGTCTCTTCGCTGTTGGAAAGCGAAGGACACAAAGTGCGCAGCTTTACCGACCCTGAACAGGCGTTGCGCACGATCAACAAATCCAAACCGGACCTGGCACTGCTGGATGTGCAAATGCCCAAGGTCGACGGTTTTGAGGTGCTGCGTCGCATCCGCGAAACATCGAACCTGCCGGTCATGTTCCTGAGTGGTGAAACCTCGGATGTGGACGAAGCCATGGGCCTGCGCCTTGGGGCGGATGACTATATGCACAAACCCTATTCGCCACGTGTTCTGGTGGAACGGGTCCGTGCCTGCCTGCGCCGCAAACCCGAGGCCGTAGACGTACCAACCGGCGAAGGGGCGGCCCTGACCCGTGGCGCGTTGCATATGGATCGTGATTGCCACCTTGTGACATGGAACGACGTGCCCGTGCATCTGACCGTGACCGAATTCAACGTGCTCTGGATCATCGCACAGCGCCCGAATGTGGTGTTCAGCCGGTCCAAGGTTCTGGATATCGCTTACGGCGAAGACATCTATGTCACCGACCGCAGCATCGACAGCCAGATCAAACGTATCCGGCTAAAACTGCGCAAGGTTGATCAGACGTTTGACTCGATCGAAACACTGTATGGATTGGGTTACCGATATGTAATGGCGCCGCAAGACGCACAGCATTGAGCAGCACCTGACCCCGGGACACGTCCCGGGGTTTTTTGTGTCAGGCGTCCTTAAAGACCAACGACACACCATTGATGCAATGCCGTTTTCCTGTCGGTTTGGGACCATCGTCAAAGATATGCCCCAGATGAGATCCGCACCGGCGGCAATGCGCCTCGGTATAGGTGGTAAACCAACGCCGATCCGGCTTGGTCCCCACGGCATCCGGCAGCGCCTGATAGAAACTCGGCCAGCCAGTGCCGCTGTCGTATTTTGTGTCGGATGCATAGAGCCCCAGATCACAGCCACGGCAATGATACTGCCCCTCAGCCCAATGTTTGTCCAACGGCGACGTAAACGCGCGTTCGGTGCCTTCCTGCCGCATGACCTTGAATTCCAACGGTGTCAGCATCGCGCGCCATTCTGCGTCTGAACGGGTCACGTCGAACCGCGCAGCAAAGGCCAATTGCGGCAAAAGGCCAATTGCGGCTGTTCCGGCAAGAAATTGACGTCTGTGCATATGCGGGACCTCCTCATGTCTATGAGATGGGGCATGGCGCGTGCACGGGCAATATAAGTTTTTGCACGGCTGCGTGAGGTTTGCTTCACTCAGCCGTGCAAATGTCGTCTACGATCAGTTGGCGACCAGTCGCAGCTTGGTCAGATCAGGGCCAATCACCACGTCCCCTTCGTAGCCGCTTTGACGCACAGCATCGACATAGTCTTCGGCTGTCAGGCCGGTTTTAGACACCGGGTACGGCCCCTGACGTGGTGCACCCAATGGCGGGATATGGTGGGTCAGCATCAGGTGCTTGACCCCTGCCCGCTTGGACATCGCGCCCAAATCAGTGGCGGTTGACTGGCGATAATAGATTGGCGGTGGAAAGCCAGAAGCGCCATCCGGCCCCATGATCGGGTGAATGACCGAATGCACCACTACATCGGCTCCTTGGGCCAGTTTTTCTACCTGCGCCGAGGTCGAACTGTCGCGCGGCGGTGCTGGTTTGTCATTGCCCGCATCGCCGCCGATCACAACACTGCCTGCAGGTGTGTCGACCCGGTAAGATGCGTGCCCGGCCACATGGCGCGACTTGATCGCGGACACGGTAACATCGCCTTTTTCCCAAACGATCTGTGGCTCATCCCCTGCTGAGAATGTCTTGATGTTAAGCAGATCCGCAGGCCCTCCCGGCAATCGCTTGGGATTTTCCGCCAAACGTTGCGCCATCTCGCCCGAGGCAATCAGCGCAGCCCCAATATTTTCGCCGAAGGACCGGCAGCTCATGGTGTAGCCCTTGGGCGTGGTCACATCATCGCCGCACACCATATCCACCTTTGGGCCCGCTGAACCAAAATGCCAGCGCAACTGCATCAGGTCGGGCAACCCTTCGCTGTGATCCGAATGCACATGGCTGAAAAACACGGCCGTCAGTTTGCCCGCGGGCACACCAAGTTTCGATAGTTGCTGTGTTGTTCCCCGCCCGGTGTCAAATTGCAGGAATACGTCGGAACACTTGTTTTCCTCGGTGCCATAACGCACCAATGTGCCCGATCCGGCCTGCCCGCGAAACACAGGCGGTCCGCCTTGGACACCAGTCAGGACAACTTCCAAACAAGGTGCTGCCGCCGCGGTTGATCCAAGCGACATGGCCCCCATCAACAGCGCAGCCCCTAATGTGGCTTTTGATTTGCGTTTCATGTTTCCTCCCCTTTTTCCTGATCAAATAATATCGTTTTTTATGACTTATGTCATTTTATTTCGCTTTTTGCTCCGATCACCGCATTTGATCGACGATACACACACCCCAGAACCCTTGCCCAATCCAGCGTTTTGTTGATGCTTTCAGACCCATTGCTTGGTCAGCATTTCACAACCTCGCGCACACATGCATTTCGCTTGTGGTTCTGTTCAAATTCGTGCACCACGGGCCGGGAAACAGTGCTTGCATATGCATGACCGCGGCGCGAAAGGCCGGTGCGAGAAGGATTAGACAGATGACGGATATCAACGCAAAACCAACCGAGGACATTCTGGTTCGGGACGTGTTTGGCATCGACACCGACATGAAGGTTCGCGGCTTTGAAGAGCGCACCGATCGCGTGCCCGAAATTGATCCGACCTACAAGTTTGACCCGGACACTACGCTGGCCATTCTGGCCGGCTTTGCGCATAACCGTCGCGTAATGATCCAGGGCTATCACGGTACAGGTAAATCGACCCATATCGAACAGGTCGCGGCACGCCTGAACTGGCCCTGTGTGCGCGTCAACCTTGACAGCCACATCAGCCGGATCGACCTGATTGGTAAAGACGCAATCAAACTGCGCGACGGCAAACAGGTGACGGAATTCCACGAAGGTATTCTGCCTTGGGCGCTGCGCAACAACACGGCCATCGTGTTTGACGAATATGATGCGGGCCGCGCTGATGTTATGTTTGTGATCCAGCGTGTTCTGGAGCATGACGGCAAGCTGACCCTGCTGGATCAGAACGAAGTGATCACGCCGAACCCCTATTTCCGCCTGTTTGCGACGTCGAACACCGTGGGTCTGGGCGATACGACCGGGCTTTATCACGGTACACAACAAATCAACCAAGCCCAGATGGACCGCTGGTCGCTGGTCGCGACCCTAAACTATCTCAGCCACGACGCGGAGACTGCCATCGTTCTGTCCAAGGCTCCGCATTACAACACTGCCGAAGGCCGCAAGATCGTGAGCCAGATGGTCACAGTCGCCGACCTGACCCGGACCGCGTTTATGAACGGTGATCTGTCCACCGTGATGAGCCCCCGGACCGTGATCAACTGGGCCTCAAACGCCGAGATTTTCCGCAATGTCGGCTATGCGTTCCGCCTCAGCTTCCTCAATAAATGTGATGAGCTGGAGCGTCAGACCGTGGCGGAATTCTATCAGCGCTGCTTTGACGAAGAACTGCCCGAAAGCGCAGCGAGCATCAGCCTCGGCTAAGCCACGTTGCACCAAACGACATTCTGACCGCCGCCGCGAACACCGCGCGCGGCGGTTTTTCGTTGGGGTTAGGGCGTACGGTGAGACTATACAAAAAACAGCATTTGCATAGCTTTAGTATATACAGTATTGACTTGGCACTGGGTTGCCATAAGCTGACCACATGACCGTTTCAGCGACCCCGACAAAAACAGTGTCAATATGTGGTGCGATCCTGATACTTATCGGCTCCACCGCGCAGGCGCTTCCGATTTGGCCACACCAACAGGCCGAAGCCTTTGCAACCTGCTCAGGGCGATTTTCCGCCCTGGCGACACATTTACAGTCACATCGCAAACCCGGCGCCAAAGAAAACCTCGAACTCAAGGCAGAATTTGACCTGATGCTCGAGGCGGTTCTGCCCTATGCACTGGAAGAGGGTGTCACATTACCAGAGCAACGCCGCTGGCGCTCTGCTGGCTGGGGCCAGATTGCCGCGCTGTTGGCGGATGTGTCCTATGGACTTGACCAAAGCCAGATTGAACGCGCAACAAACGCGTTGGAATTTCACATACAAGACTGTCGCGACTTGCTGTTGTGACCGGTTGGTGAATGCGGGTCGTTTTCGGACACAGGTTAACTTTTTTCAAACTGCACGCTTGATAGGCGTGATTTTTTGCCCAAAGATCACTTCATGGGCAGTTTGAAAACAATTCTGCAATCAATCATCATCGCCTTGGCGATGTCGTCGGCCGGGAACCCCGCCTTTGCTCGCGCGCCTGAGCCCCAAGACCCCCTGAAATTCTTCGCGGCCTGCGCCGGTCGTTTGTCGGCTGAAATGGAGTTTCAATGGATGTTTGACGGCGACGCTGCTGATGCCTTTGCCGCCGAACGGGCGGCTGTGCTCGACATCCTTGAGGCGATGATGTCCGACGATCAGGGGCGTGATGTTCTGAACTGGCGGGTTGAGGCAAAAATGGCGCAGGCGGCGTTGTTGACACGTGCGACATTTACCAACGACGCGCGCGCCGCCAGACACTCTGCGAAACTTGCACTCTATAACGTCGAAAGCTGTCGCGCGATGTTGTTGAGCTGAAACCGGCAAACGGGTGAAAATCAAGTCGATCGTGACTTGCACAGGAGGGCCGCCCCGTGATTAATCACACATATGAGCACCAAGTCTGACAACCCCGCTGATCCGTTCAAAAAGGCGCTGGCCGAGGCCACCAAGGTCATGGCCGACGACCCCGAGCTGAGCGTTACCTATTCAGTTGATCCCGCTGGCATGTCTGGCGACTCGATGCGCTTGCCGCAGGTCAGTCGCCGCATGACACGGGAAGAAGTTTTGCTCGCCCGAGGCACTGCTGACGCAATGGCGTTGCAGCGCAAGTATCACGACGGCGCAACCCACGCCCGCTATGCTCCGCCACAGGGGATCGCGCGCGAGCTGTATGAGGCGATGGAGACCGCCCGTTGCGAGGCAATGGGCGCGCGCGACATGCCGGGCACAGCCAGCAATATTGACGTCAAGATTTCCCACGAGGCCACTGCACGTGGATATGGCGATCTTACCTCGACCGAGGATGCCCCCCTGCCCGTCGCAGCGGGCTATCTGATCCGCCATCTGGCCACGGGCCGCGATCTGCCCCCGAATGCGGCCAACGTGATGGAGCTGTGGCGCGGGTTTATCGAGCAAAGCTCGGGCGAACATCTCGACGATCTTCAGGACATGCTGGACGACCAGCAAGGCTTTGCCAAATTTGCGCGCCAGATCATTGATGATCTGGGGTATGGCGACCAGCTGGGCGAGGACCCCGACGATCTGGACGACGACCAGCAGGACGAAAGCGAAGAGACCGCCGAAGAAGAAGACAGCCCCGACAGCGCTGGCGAAGATGACAGCCAGGAAGAGAACGAGGCAAATCCAGAGCAGACTCAGGAAGAGCAACAGGACAGCGCCGAAGCGCAAGTGACCATGGATGACATGGCCGAAGAAGAGATGAGCGACGAGGCAGAAATGCCAGATGGCGAGGCCCCACTTGACCCGCCGCCACCGCCGCCATTCTCCGAGGCCGACCCGGATTACAACGTCTTTGATCCGACAAACGACGAAGAAATCGCCGCCGAAGATCTGGCCGAACCGATCGAGCTGGAACGGCTGCGCGCGTATCTTGATCAACAGCTGGAGCCGCTCAAGGGCGCCGTCAGCCGATTGGCCAACAAGTTGCAGCGCCGCCTTCAGGCACAACAGAACCGCAGCTGGGAATTTGACCTGGAGGAAGGCATTCTTGATGCCGGACGTCTTGCGCGTGTGGTGGCCAACCCGACCACCCCGCTCAGCTTTAAGGTCGAAAAAGACACCGAGTTCCGCGACACTGTGGTGACACTGCTCTTGGACAATTCCGGCTCGATGCGGGGCCGTCCGATCTCGATCGCGGCGATCTGTGCGGATGTTCTGGCGCGCACGTTAGAACGTTGCAACGTCAAAGTTGAAATTCTCGGCTTTACCACCCGCGCGTGGAAAGGTGGCCTGAGCCGTGAAAAATGGCTGAATGATGGTCGGCCACAACAGCCCGGTCGCCTGAATGATCTGCGCCATATCATCTACAAAAAGGCCGACGCGCCCATGCGCCGGTCGCGCCGAAACCTTGGTCTGATGATGAAAGAGGGCCTGCTGAAAGAAAACATCGACGGCGAGGCGCTGGAATGGGCGCACCGGCGCATGTTGGCCCGCACCGAAGCGCGCAAAATCCTGATGGTGATTTCCGATGGTGCGCCGGTAGATGACAGCACCTTGTCCGTGAACCCGGCAAACTACCTCGAAAAACACCTGCGCGACGTGATCGCCATGGTCGAAAAGCGCAAACAGGTTGAACTATTGGCGATTGGTATCGGACATGACGTCACCCGTTATTACAACCGCGCGGTTACAATTACCGATGTTGAACAGCTGGCAGGTGCAATGACTGAACAGTTGGCCGCTCTGTTTGATAGCGATCCAAGGGCACGTGCCCGCGTTATGGGGATGCGCAAGGCGGGGTAAGTCGGGCAAGAGGCACGGCCTGAATTGGGGGCGCTGCCCCCATCGCAGCATGGCTGCGATTCCCCCGGGATATTTTGGGCGAAAGGAAACCATGGACCTGCGGGATGTCGTGTGGCGGCGCTGAGAATTACAGGTGCGGAGGTCGGGGGCAGCTTTATGCGCTGGACAACGCCAAGGCGCTGGCCGAGTTTATCGCGAGAATGCGGCGCCAAGATGCTGTGCAGGACCAGACCCAGGAGAGGCAGACATGTTTCAGGATTTCAACGTTTTGGCGCGCCCCGAGCAGGGCCCCGACCGTTTGACGGCGCTGCGCGGTGCAATGGCCGAACAGTCCCTTGACGGTTTTCTCGTTCCGCGCGCCGATGCGCATCAGGGCGAATATGTCGCCCCGCGTGACGACCGGCTTGCATGGCTGACCGGATTCACCGGTTCCGCCGGGTTTTGCGTGGTTCTGGGAGATGTCGCGGGCGTCTTTGTTGACGGGCGTTACCGCGTGCAAGTGCGTGATCAGGTTGCCGATTGCTTTACCCCAGTCGACTGGCCCGAGGTGAAACCCGGCGACTGGTTAATCGAACATCTCGGCGCGGGACGCGTTGGATTTGACCCGTGGTTGTATACCGTAGGTCAGATCCAAGAGCTGCGTCATGCGTTGGAAAAGCATGACATCGAACTGGTTGGCTGTGATAACCTCATCGATCAGATTTGGGAGGATCAGCCAGAGCCGCCCATGGCCCCGGTACACGCGCATCCAATTGATTTTTCCGGCGAAAGCCATAGTGACAAACGCGCGCGCCTGGCCGCTGAGCTGCATAGCGCCGGCCATCGCGCAGCCGTGCTCACCCTGCCTGACAGCATCGCGTGGCTGCTCAACATTCGTGGCAGAGACATTCCCCGCAATCCTTTGGCCCATGGGTTTGCAACGCTACATGAGGATGGTCGGGTGGATCTGTTTATGGCCAGTGCCAAGCTAGACGGTTTGGCCGAGCATCTAGGCCCGGACATTACGGTACGAGACCCGTCAGCATTCCTTGACCAGATTGCTACCCTTGGCGGGCCTGTACGGCTCGATAAATCCAGCGCGCCGGTTGCTGTTGAAACGGCATTGTTGGGGGCGCAGGTCGAGGTTGTCTTTGACAAAGACCCCTGCGCCCTGCCCAAGGCACGCAAGAATGCCGCCGAGGTGGCGGGTATGGTCGAGGCGCATCTGCGCGATGGCGCCGCTGTGACCAGCTTCCTCAATTGGTTTGACAGTAACGCCACCAGCGGCATCACCGAAATTGACGCTGTCACCCGGCTCGAAGAGTTTCGCCGCGCCAGCAACGCTTTGCTGGATGTCAGCTTTGAAACCATCGCGGGCTCTGGACCCAATGGCGCAATCATGCATTACCGCGTGACCGAAGAAACCAACCGCCCGTTGCAAGCGGGCGACCTGTTGGTTCTGGACAGCGGCGGACAATACCAGGACGGCACCACAGACATCACGCGCACTTTGCCAGTCGGTAAGGTTGGCGACGACGAACGCGCGGCCTTTACCCGTGTGCTGCAAGGCATGATCGCCATGTCGCGCCTACGCTGGCCCAAAGGGCTGGCAGGCAGCCATATCGAGGCGATTGGCCGCTGGCCGCTGTGGATGGCGGGGCAGGATTTTGACCATGGCCTGGGCCATGGCGTTGGGGCCTATTTGTGTGTGCACGAGGGGCCGCAGCGCCTGAGCCGGGTTAGTGACGTACCGCTGGAACCGGGCATGATCTTGTCCAACGAACCCGGCTATTACCGCCCCGGTGCCTTTGGCATCCGCATTGAGAACCTGATCGTTGTGGAGGAAGCCCCAGACATACCTGGCGGCGATAATCACCGCGACATGTTGCAATTCCGCACCTTGACTTATGCCCCGATTGACCGGCGTTTGATTAAAAAAGACATGCTGAGCGCGGATGAATGCGCCTGGATTGATGCGTATCACGCGACGTGTGGTCGCCTTTTGTCCGGCAAAGTGGATGAAAAGGTCGCATTGTGGTTGGATCGCGCGACACAACCGCTGTAAAAGAGCCGCTCTGGGGGGCGAGTGACATATTCATGTTACGCGCATCAGCGAGATGACAGGACGTACTGGAAGGGAAGCTATCATGACCACGCAGATTTCAATTCGCAAGGCACAGGGCAATTGGACCGTTCGCGCCGGAGGTGCTGTTCTGGGCGAAAGCGCAAACGCTTTGGAATTGGAAGAGGCTGGGTACGAGCCGACGATTTATTTCCCCCGCGATGATATTGCCATGGCTTTTCTCGACGACAACGGCACCAAAAGCCAATGTTCCAAGAAGGGCGAAGCCACGCATTATACTATCGTCACCAAGAGCCGCACTATCACCGACGCGGCCTGGAGTTATGAGGCCCCAAGCGAAGCGGCCGAGCGCCTCAAGAACTATATTGGCTTTAAGCCCAGTGAACTGGTGGCAGTAGAACGCGTCTGAGCACGTCGGATTTGGCCGGTTCAGCTATGCTCTTCGGCGGCTGTTTCGGCCAGCGCCCGGTTATAGGCGCGCAGCGCGTCCACATGAAACAAGGCGCCGCGCAGCTCTGGCTGCGCGTTTTCACCACCCAGAACAACCACCGGAACAAACGGCACCCCAGTCGCATCAAAGAGCGGCAGCGCGCTCTCTAACGTGGCGCTGGCGTCGATATATGTGCCCTCTCGGATCATCTCCCAGCAGCGTTCCTCTGGTGCGGCGCGCGCATCATCCATTTTGCGCATCACATCCCCTGCCCCGAACATACACAGCAGATAGGCTTGCGGGCCCGCAGCGACATGCACGTTGCGCCGCTCAAGCTGAGTCAGGAAAAATGACCGGTCGACAAGGCGTGAGCCGAGCGCGGTGGAAATTGACACCGACACCATCACCGCAAGCCCGGTCTGCCAGTCGCCGGTCAACTCAAACACGATCAGTGTGGTTGAAATTGGCGCGCCCAGAACGGCGGCAGCCACGGCACCCAGACCAGCAAGCGCGTACAGTGTCGTCGAGCCAGAAACTTCAGGGAAAATCGCCGTGGCGATCATGCCAAAGGCCAGCCCCGTCAGCGCACCAACCATCAACGAAGGCGAAAACACTCCGCCCCCCATGCGGCCGGCCATGGTAATCGACACCGCGATCACCTTGAGCACGGCAAAGACAATGGCTTCGTGCATCATCAACTGGCCCGTCAGCGCCGCCGAGGTGGTCTCATACCCCACCCCAATAATATGCGGGAACCAGATCGCCAGAATACCCAGCAACGCGCCGGATATGGCCGGGCGCAGCCAGCGTGGCATACGCAGTTCTTCCTGCACGTGATTGGCCATGTCCTCGGCCCAGAAAATCGTCCACATCAGGGCCACGGCGACCAGTCCGCATAAGCCGCCAAGGATCAGAAAGGCGGGCAGTTCCTGATAAAACGCCAGCGCCGAGGCGGTCGGCAAGTGAAATTCGGTCACATCGCCAAACTCGAGCCGGTTGATTACAGTTCCCGCCACGCTGGCGATCACGATGGGGGCAAAGGCGTGCACCGCAAAGTGGCGCAACACCACCTCTAGCGCGAACAGGGCCCCGGCAATGGGAGCATTGAACGAGGCCGAGACAGCCGCGGCTACAGCGCAGCCCAGCAAGTCGCGCCCGGTGATGCCATCCGCCTTGATACGGTCGCTGACCCAGCTGGAAATCACCCCGGCCATGTGCACGACCGGCCCCTCGCGGCCGGTGGAGCCGCCCGAGCTGAGCGTGATCAATGAGGCAAAGGCAGACGCAATCCCCGCCCGCTTCTCGACACGACCTTCGTGCAAGGCTGCGCCTTCGATCACATCGGCCACTGATCGCACCCGCCCATCCGGGGTGAAATTGTGCAGGATCAAACCGACAATCAGCCCGCCCACGGTGGGAATGATCAGCAACATGTACCATGGCAAGGTATTGGCAAAGCTGTGCAACACAGAGAGATCTTCGGCGCCGTAAAGCGTGGCCTGTAGCCAGTCGATGCCCTTGCGAAAGAACAGCGCCGCAAATCCGGCGGCAATCCCGATCAAAAGGGCGATCAGCCAGAACTGAAACTGGCTTGGCCCCCGATCGACCAACACCTTCCAGCCCCCTTTACAGGTGGTGGCAGCGTCCTTGACGCTTTCTGCCAGGAAAGAACCAACCGATTTTGCCATGCCGTCCCAACGGTCTGAGGTGTGAATCCGATGTAGAGTGCTTTGCGCGGAAAGGCAAAGCGTTCGGTGGGGATCGCACAGATTTTTAAGGGGCCTTGCCCCTCTGTCCGCCCGCTGGGCGACCATTCACCCCAGGGTATTGGGGAACATTGAGAAATAAGAGGCTTGGTGACTTAAGAAACCAGCTTAGCCCATCAGGGCGCGCGCGGCGGCGCGGGCCTCGTTTGTGATGCTGTCGCCAGATAGCATACGCGCGATTTCGTCGATCCGGTCATCCGGCGCTAGTGGCACCACTTCGCTCAGTGTCTGGCCATCCGCCACGTGTTTTTGCACCCGCCAGTGATGCGTGCCCAACGCGGCCACCTGGGGCGAGTGTGTCACGACCAGAACCTGACCTTCTGCCGCCAACGATGCCAATCGTCGCCCTACGGCATCGGCGGTTGCGCCACCCACACCGCGATCGATCTCGTCAAAGATCATAGTCAATCCACCCACATCCTGTGTCAGACATACTTTGAGCGCGAGGAGAAAACGGCTGAGTTCGCCGCCTGAGGCGATTTTACCCAAGGGACCGGCAGGTGCGCCGGGGTTTGTGGCCACCATGAATTCGACCTGATCAATCCCGTCTGGTCCGGCCTCTGTCGGCGTGAGATGAGTGGCAAATACAGCGCGTTCCATCTTGAGCGGTGCAAGTTCGGCCATGACCGCGCGATCCAGATCACCCGCAGCGGCAGCGCGCTGCGCGCTCAGGGTCTTGGCTGCGGCGTCATATGCGGCGTCAGCGGCTGCTGATGTTTCTTTCAGGGAGGCGATATTTCCAGCGCCCGCATCCAGCGCCGCAAGCCGGGCGCGCAGATCGGCGGCAAATTCGCCCAACGCATCAGCGGCCACGCCATGTTTGCGCGCCATGGCGCGAATGGCAAAGAGCCGCTCCTCGACCATCTCAAGCTCATGCGGATTAAACTCCAGCGCATCAAGGCTGCCTTCGATTCCAGCAACCGCATCCCCCAACTCGTTCATCGCGCGTTCCAGGGCCGCGAGCGGTGCTTCGAGCAGTTTTCCGGTGTCGTCCAGCGCATCCTCAAGCCAGCGCAGCGCATCGCCCATTGCGCGCTCTGCGCCATCGCCGCCCAAGGCCGCATGGGCGCGGGAGACGTTCTCGCGCACCTTTTCAGCACCCTGCATCATGCGACGGCGTGCATCCAGCTCGGCCTCTTCACCGCTCTGGGGATCGAGACTGTCAAGTTCGCCCACCGCGTGCCGCAAAAAATCTTCTTCTTCGCGCACGGCTTGCAACGCCGCCTGCGCCTCGGCCACGGCTTTGCGTGCCTTGGACGCCGCCGCCCATGTCTGGCGCACAGCCGCGCGCGCCGCACCGGTGTCGGCGTAGATATCAAGCAAGTCCCTGTGCCCGCGCGGATTGAGCAGCCCGCGGTCATCATGTTGCCCGTGCAGCTCGATCAACGTCTCGGATAGTTGACGCAGCACCTCGCCGGAACAGCGCCGGTCATTGACCCATGCGGTTTTGCGCCCATCGCTGCGATTGACACGGCGCAGGACCAGCTCTTCGCCCCCGGGCAGGCCCGCTTCTTCCAGAATGGCATGGGCCGGATGGCCCTCGGGCAGATCAAATTCGGCAACCACCTCGCCCTGCTCGGCCCCGGCGCGCACCAATTCGGCGCGACCCCGCCAGCCCAGCACAAATCCCAGACTGTCCAACAGGATCGATTTGCCCGCGCCAGTTTCCCCGGTCAGCACATTCAGACCCGGCTGGAAGCCAAGCTCCAGCCGGTCGATAATCAGCATATCCCTGATATCAAGTGCGCGCAGCATTTGACCCGTCCCCCGCGACCGCGCGCAACGCTACAGCCACTGGCCCTTGATTGTTTGGCGATAAACATCCGACAACCAGTTGTCGCCCTCGACCTTCAGCTTGAGTCCCTGCGACGTCAACAGCTTGTAACTGTCTTCGTACCAATCCGTGGATTGGAAGTTGTGGCCCAGAATGGCGCCCGCCGTCTGTGCCTCGGCAATCAAACCAAGCGACAGATACGCCTCGACCAAACGGTGCAGGGCTTCGGCGGTGTGGGTGGTGGTCTGGAAATCTTCGACCACCACGCGGAACCGCTTGATCGCGGCGGCGTAATGATCGCGGCGCAGATAGTAGCGGCCGATCTCCATTTCCTTGCTGGCAAGGTGGTCAAAGGCCAGATCGAATTTTAGCACCGCAGACCGCGCATATTCACTGTCCGGGTAAATTTCGATCACCTTACGCAGTTCTTGCAACGCCTGAAACGTCAGACCCTGATCGCGCCCGACCTCGTCGATTTGGTCATAATAGCTGAGCGCCAGCAGATATTGCGCATAGGCTGCATCTTCGTCTGCTGGGTAAAAATCGATATAGCGCTGCGCGGCTGCGCGGCTTTCGGGGTACAGCTTGGCCTGATGATAGCTGAACGCTTGCATGATCACAGACCGCTTGGCCAGTTCCGCATAGGGGTAAAGCCGCTCAATCTCGGAAAAGAAAAACGCAGCATCCGCGCCCTTGTTCCGACTCAGCTCAAATTCGCCGCGCTCAAAGATCTGCTCAGCGGAGAATGTCTCCATCGGAATGGAGCCGCGTCGCACCTTGTCAGCTGTGGACCCTCCACAGGCTGAAACTGCAACAATCGCCAGAACCGACCCGACCAACCGAACCCGCGCTCCGATGCCTGCCATGCTGCTTAACCTCTTCGTCACTGGCGAACGCACGCCGCCCTTTCACAAGCTGTTAACACAGAATTTTGCGGTGCAAAACGTCTTTGCGAAGAATTGATACCTCTGCTCAGGCGACAGCGGGAAATTCCGCCATGTGCACGCCTGCACCGGGCAAACGCGCGGCCATAGCAGGGGAGCATTCAACAAAGCGCCATGCGGTTGGATCCGCAAACAGCGTCCGCAACAATTCGTTGGTCAACGAGTGCCCGGCCCGGTCGCCGCAATAGCGGCCCAGAATCGGTGCCCCCGCCAGTGCAAGATCCCCCAGCGCGTCCAGCATCTTGTGGCGCACAGGCTCATCCGAATGCCGCAACCCGCCCGGGCTCAGCACCCTATCGCCGTCAAACACAACCGCGTTTTCTGCCAGATCACCGCCCAGGGCCAAACCATTGGCGCGCATCGCATCAACATCAGATTTGCGACAGAACGTGCGGCTGTCGCACAGTTCGCGTACAAAACTGCCGTTCGCCATGTTCAGACCTTTAGTCTGCTGGCCAATCGCCTCATCAACAAAGTCGATGTGAAAATCGATGCGCAGCTCATCCGCCGGGGTCAGCTTGGCATGTGCGTCACCGCGCGTGACAGAAACAGGTTTCAGAATTTCGATCGCGCGCACCGGAACACCTTGCTGGATCATGCCAGTCTTGAGAATGGCATGCACAAATGCCGCCGCGCTTCCGTCCAGGATTGGCACTTCGGGGCCGTCAATTTCGATCAGGGCATTGTGCACACCACAACCCGAGAGCGCCGCCATCAAATGCTCGATTGTCGAAACAGTCACGCCAGACGTATTGACGATGCGGGTACACAGGGCGGTCTGTTCAACCATGTCCCAGCGCGCCGGGATCATCGCATCCCCAAGAAGCTTGTCGGTGCGTTTGAACCAGATACCGTAATCGGCAGATGCCGGGTGAATGGTCATGTGCACCTGCGCCCCAGAGTGGAGGCCGGTTCCGACAAAACGAAGTGGTGTTTTTAACGTTGCTTGCACGTGTATCCCCAAATGGCGCAGCGCACCCCATTGCGCCGCATCCTTGACCTAGTCGCTCAGTTCGTCTTGCTCAACTCAATCTTTGTAACGGTCTGAAACATGCCTGAAACAAATCGGCAAAACACCGCCGCCACGCATTTAAGTCATTGATCATAAAAAGAAAAGAGCCGCGATATTCGCGGCCCTTTATGACATTTTTTATTGTGTTTTTTAGTTGGCTTGACGGCGCAGGAATGCGGGGATTTCGATCCGCTCCTGATCTTCGTCCGCAACCGGGTCTGCTTCATGTGTCTGAACCATCGGTTGTTGACGCGCCTGAGCCGCGCCACCCGGCACACTTTCGGCACCATGCCCGGTCATCCGGTTGATTAGCGAGTTTATACCAAACCGGGCTTTCTCTTCCGCTGGTGGCTGAGCAACGGCCGGGCGGGCGGGTGCCGCCGCTGGCGCTTTGTCTACCGCCGCCTTGAGGCGCTCGATCATTTGCGGTGTTGGTGTGCCGGCGGCAGGCCGCTGAGGCGCAACAAAATCCTGCGGCTCTTCGGCTTCTTCGACCAGTTCCGGTTCGAACGATGCGGCCGGTGCAGGCTGGTAGGCCGGTGGTGGAAGGTCGTCGTCTGACACAGCGGGTTCAAACGCGGGAACACCGTTTGGCTGCTCAAAGATGTCTTCCATCTGGTCTTGCGCTGCCGCTTCCTGAGCGTCGATATCGGCAAACAGGGACGGTTCTTGTGCATTGCGTGCAACATAAACCGGCTGCTCTTCCTCGACAGGTGCTTCTGCGGCAACTTCCGCTGCCGGTGCTTCCTGTGCGACCTGCTGCGTCAGCGGCTCTTTCATCGAGCGGCGCGGGATTGGCATCGGAGATGTCGCTTCTGCGGCGTCGATCCCAGTGGCAACCACAGACACACGCATTCCGCCTTCCAGCGAATTGTCCAGTGTCGAGCCGACGATGATGTTCGCGTCTGCGTCCACCTCTTCGCGGATGCGGTTGGCCGCTTCGTCCAGTTCGAACAGGGTGAGGTCGTGGCCGCCGGTGATGTTGATCAGAACACCCTTGGCGCCGCGCAGGCTGATTTCGTCCAGCAGCGGATTGGCAATTGCCTTTTCTGCTGCCTGAACCGCGCGATCTTCGCCCTCGGACTCGCCGGTGCCCATCATCGCTTTGCCCATCTCGTCCATCACGGCGCGTACATCGGCAAAATCGAGGTTGATCAAACCGGGACGAACCATCAGGTCAGTCACACCTTTGACGCCTTGGTACAGCACGTCATCGGCCAGGCTGAAGGCTTCGGTAAAGGTGGTTTTTTCGTTCGCAAGACGGAACAGGTTCTGGTTGGGAATGATGATCAGCGTATCGACCATCTTCTGAAGGCTTTCGACGCCCTCTTCCGCCTGACGCATCCGCTTGGCGCCTTCGAACTGGAACGGTTTGGTCACAACACCTACGGTCAGCACACCCAATTCACGCGCTGCCTGCGCAATGATGGGTGCCGCACCGGTGCCGGTGCCCCCGCCCATACCGGCGGTGATGAAACACATGTGCGCACCTGCAAGGTGATCCACAATCTGCTCGATGCTTTCTTCCGCGGCGGCGGCACCAACAGTTGCGCGCGCCCCAGCGCCCAACCCTTCGGTGACTTTCACGCCCAGCTGAATGCGGTTTTGCGCATCGCTTTGCTGCAACGCCTGCGCGTCGGTATTGGCCACAACGAAATCAACGCCGTCCAGCTCTTTCTGGATCATGTTGTTGACTGCGTTGCCACCGGCCCCACCAACACCGAACACGGTGATACGAGGTTTCAGATCCGCCTCATCGGGCACTGTCAGGTTCAATGTCATAGAACTGTCCGCCTGTTGTTATACCCGCATTTGCGGGGGTTATTTTGCCTACTCACGCTCATTATTACCGATGCTTTAGGGAATCGTCATCCAAAAAAGCGGAAAAAACCACAAAATATGGCTGAATCTAGGCGACCATTAGCAGTATCTTGCCGGAATCCGCATATTTTGCGGCTTTCAGCATAACCGACACAAGCAAGAGCGGGGGCGCAGCCGCGATACCGCGGGCGACTCAAACCTTGACGTCTCATATATTGATGACCACTGCTCGGTCATGCCGTCGGGCCTCTACTGGGCCTTGAGAGTATTGTGCGACCTATCCGCCGCGTGCGCAAGTCGGTAATTCAGCTGGTCGGTGCATTTTCACACGCGATCTGGCGCTCTGAAATCTCGCCGACATAGTGTGTTTCAGGGTTCAGCAAGCGATCTGTGCGCACAAATAACTGTTCACCGTCCCGAAACGGCACCCAACAGTTTTCTTCGGCGTTGGGATAGCCGTCATAGTGAAAACAGATCTTGCGGTCATCTGTAACGATCTTGCCGTAAACACAGTCGCCGCCAACCGGTTTCCACACCGACAGATCACGCCTTAGAAACTGTTCGATCCCAACAAGGTTTTCGGTGCCCAGCAGGTAAAAGTTCAGCGTCTTGCCGGTCGCCCGATCCAAAAACGTGTCGGGCGAAATCATGGTCTGCGCTGACGCAGCCCCTCCGCCGGTCAACAGAACGATCGCGAGCGCACGACACCACGGCATAACACTTACCAGTTGTCCTTGAACCACCGCACCGCCCGGCGCAGCGAGCGCACAGGGTAACGTTCGACCGGCAGTTCAAAGTCCCACCACTCATCCTGAGGATGGGTCGCAAATAGGCACATGCCAACCGCACTGGCAAACCCCGGCCCGGTCGCGGCCTGTGGCAACCCATGCACTCGCATCGGGCGACCCAGCCGAACCTGCTGACCCAGAATTTTTGAGGCCAACCCGTCCAGACCTGGTATCTGACTGCCCGCACCGGTCAGAACAATCTGCTGGCTGGGCAAATGGTCAAACCCGGCGGCGTCCAGACGCGCGCGCACCTCTTCGAGGATCTCTTCGACCCGTGGACGCATAATCCCGATCAGCTCGGCTCGGCTGACGGTGCGCCGATCGTGTTCCCAGTCGCCCGTGTCGCCTTCCAGCTCGATCATCTCGCGATCATCCATGCCTGTGGCGACAACGCCACCATAGAATGTCTTGATGCGTTCGGCGGTGGGCATTGGCACCTGCAACCCCATCGAGATATCACCAGTGACGTGATCCCCCCCCATGCGCACAGCATCGGCATAGATCATGTGTTTCTTCATAAAGATCGAAAGCGCGGTCGCCCCGCCGCCCATGTCGATACAGGCCGCACCCAGCTCTTGTTCATCCTCGACCAAGGCCGACAGGCCCGACACATAAGAAGAGGACGCAATCCCGGCCAGCTCCAGATCACAACGCTTAACGCAATAGGCGAGGTTCTGCACCGCAGCCTCGTCAATGGTCAGCATATGCATGTCAGTGGTCAGGGTCTGTCCCATCTGCCCGCGCGGATCAGAGAGGCCCGAGCGGTGATCAAGCGCAAAATTCACCGGCTGCGCGTGCAGCACTTCGCGCTGCATCCCAAAATCAGGCACATCACAGGCGGACAGCACACGTGCAACGTCCTGTTCCGTGACCACGTGTCCTTCAAGATCAATACTGCCATCCAAGCCATACGAGCGCGGCTCGGCCCCTGCGAAACAGGCGATGACGTGATCGACCCGGATCTTGGCCATTTTCTGCGCTGCCTGCACAGCGGTGCGAATGGCGCGTTCGGTTTCTTGC
The DNA here is from genome assembly GCF_003014475.1 of Shimia abyssi. GTDB lineage: Bacteria > Pseudomonadota > Alphaproteobacteria > Rhodobacterales > Rhodobacteraceae > Shimia > Shimia abyssi. The sequence goes on from NZ_PYGJ01000001.1 coordinate 356,722, forward strand.
ATGGCGTTGATCTCGCCAAACCGCACCCCGCGCGATCGGGTGGTCGCCGCACCAATCACGCGAAACCCGCTTTGGCCTGCCATCGGGCCAACACCGTCGGTTTCCGCCAGCCGGTCCGTGCCATCAAAGCGCAGCACAAGGCAGGCGATTTTTGAACTACCAACGTCCAGCACCGCAACAACACCACGCTGCATGGCCGCTTTGCGCATGTTACGCATGGCACGCTGAGATTCATAAAGCTCAATCATTACTGCCCATTCCCCACTGAAATCTGGCTAATGCGCCACCATTCTTCGACGGCTGCCTCGGCCAACCGGATGGTGGGCCGTGCTGCCAGTCGCATATCGACGACTAATAAATTCCGCTCGAGCATGTCCTGCACTTCGTTGAGTGCAATCACCCGCTCAAACGCCTGCACCGCGCCGTATTCCGGCAGCAAAATGCGTTGATCATTGTCCAGAACCACGTCCCAGCGCCGATGCCCCACGCGCACCAACCCGCGAAGGCGCGGTGCCAGCGGGCCCGCAGCCGCATAAAGGCGCATGGCCTCGCTCACATGACGTTCGGCCCCTGCCCCCGCCATCAGCGGCAACTCAGGATGCAAACCGCGCGCGCGCGCCGGTCCGGTGACGTATCCATCGCGATCCACCAACGCCAGACCGTCATAAGTGCGCCACAGGATCACCGGATCCCGTTCGGTTACAACAATCTGCAACAACCCACCCGGTTTGACCCGCACCGATGCCTTGGCAATGGCGGGCAGTTCGGTGACACGCCTTTGAATAGCATCCAGATCAAGGTCAAACGAGCTGGCCGGGAAATCCAGCGGCATGATCTCGCGGATATCTTCAGCAATGCCCTTGGACGCGCCGTCAATTGCCATCGCACTGACCATGAATTCAGGTCGCGTCGCAATCTCGGTGCGCAAGTCGTTATAGACCATCAACAGCCGGTCGCGCCGGTCCTGATCCGACAACCACACCAAAGTTGCCGCTGCGACCACGGTGAATGGCAATACCACCCGCAGGAACAAACGGAACAGCGGCGTCAGCAATAGCCGTTCAAGACGATAGGCCCAACGGGATGGGGCTGGATCATTGCGCGCGTCTACCGGTTGCATGATGCGTCCTCCACCATCCATGCACAGAACTGCGCAAAGGTCAGGCCACAATGCTGGGCTTGTTCAGGCGCCAGCGACGTTGGCGCCATGCCGGGCTGTGTGTTTGTCTCAAGAATAATCAAACCCGCAACGCCGCGTGTGTCATCCCAACGGAAATCGGTTCGGCTCACACCACGACACCCCAACGCCTTGTGGGCGCGCACGGCATAATCCATGCAGGCGTCATAGACGTCTTGGGGCACATCGGCGGGCACCACGTGGCGCGATCCGCCCGGTGCGTATTTCGCGTGATAATCATACCAGCCGTCGGTGATAATATCCGTCACGGTCAGCGCCAGATCGCCCATGACTGTCGTCGTCAACTCGCGACCAGGCGCATAGGTCTCGACCATCACATGCTCGGGCATATCCTCGGACAGCTTGGGCGGACCATTTGCTGCCTCGTGCACGATATAAATCCCAACCGACGACCCTTCGTTGTTGGGCTTAACCACGTAAGGCGGCGTCATCACATGGTCGGCGACCACCTCTGATTTGGGGCGCAGCACACTCTGCACCACTGGCAGTCCAGCGGCGCGGAACACCGCTTTTGAGCGTTGCTTATCCATCGCCATCGCCGAGGCCAGGACCCCGGAATGCGTATAGGGAATGCCCAGCCATTCCAGCATACCCTGCACACAGCCGTCTTCGCCCCAGCGACCATGCAAGGCGTTGAATACCACGTCTGGCTTAATCTCGGACAGGCGCGCACAAAGGTCGTGCCCGGCATCGACCTCTACCACTTCATATCCTGCTTCCCGCAGTGCGGCCGCGCAATCACGCCCCGATGCCAACGACACCTCGCGCTCAGCCGAGGGGCCGCCCATCAATACCGCCACTTTGGGGTTTGCCCTGCTCGACATAACCCGCTGTGCCTCAATGTCCCGGACCGTTTCGGTCCTTATTTTTGTTCTTTTTCCGGCTTTTAGCTCTGCCAGGCCGGGATTTATTCAGCGGTCGTTTTATGTATTTTTTCGCCGACGCGCTTGATTTCCCACTCTAGCTCTATTCCGCTGTTTTGGAAAACCCTTTTTCGCACCTCTTCGCCCAGATTTTCCAAATCTGCGGCGGTTGCGCCACCTGTGTTGATCATGAAATTGGCGTGCATGTCGCTCATCATCGCGCCACCAACCCGTGCGCCGCGCATACCAGCCTCATCAATCAGCTTCCACGCCTTCAGGTCATGAACATCATCCGCCCGCCCGGTTGACGAGAAACCGGCAGGGTTTCGAAATGTGCTTCCGGCGGTGCGGTCCTTGGTTGGCTGGGTCGCATTGCGTTTCGCCAACTGCGTCTCCATCCGCGTCGCCAGCTCTTCTGCGTCCCCCATTGGCCCCTCAAACACCGCCTCAACCAGCACCCAGCCCTCTGGCAACTGGCTCTGGCGGTACTGAAACTGCAAATCTTCTGCCGTCAGCGTGACAATCTCACCGTCGCGCGTCACCGCTGTCGCTTCGACAAACACATCCGCCACATAGGTGCCATAACAGCCCGCATTCATACGGATTGCCCCGCCCACCGCGCCGGGAATGGTGCGCAAAAAGGTCAGATCGACCCCCGCCTGCCCCGCTTTGCGCGCCACATGTGCGTCCAGCGCACCAACACCGGCACGCACCCGGTTACCATTAACCTCAATCCCGTTGAAACCACGCCCCATGCGGATCACCACAGCGCGCAGGCCGCCATCCCGTACGATCAGATTGCTGCCAACCCCCATGGGAAATACCGCCACATCGTCGGGCAGGTTCCGCAGAAACGTCGCCAGATCATCCACATCCGCCGGCTGAAACAACCAATCCGCAGGCCCGCCCACACGCAACCAGGTCAACCCGTCCAAAGGCTTGTTCGCGGCCAGCATCCCGCGAGTTTCAGGCATGGTGGTCATAAAACGGCTCCTGATCCATCGTTTTGGCCCTTATGGCCGAAGCGAGAGATGAGGGGAAGATGGCTTGAGCCAGCACTTGGATCAGCCGTTCAGCAACGTTCTCCTGATCACGTCCCAAAGCGCATAGAGCCCCTTGGCCTGCTTAAACGCTTTCAACACACCTTCGACAATAGCCGACAGCGTCCCCGCGTTCTGTCTGGCGCGCGCGGCATACAGAGATAACGACACTGTCAACAACGCAAACCGATAGTTCAGTTCCCGCTGCAGACTGTCCTGCACCTCTCCACTGGCTTGCCCATGCGCGCGCAAAGTTCGCTCGATCTCGTCGCATATCGCTTTCAGGACGGCAATGCCTTCCTCATCCAACGGGGTCACGACCTCTTTATTGCGCTGCTCTTGCAAGTCCTGCACCGCATGCCGCAATTCGTTGAGATACTCCCACGCGTTTGTGTCGGCCTCAAGTTCCAACTCTTCAAGCGGAGCGAAACGCAGCAAAGTGGCCCCAAAATGCGTGCGTACCAGATTTGCCAACCCATCGACGACACCATCCAAAGATACCGACAAGAGGGAACCAAACTCTTTTCGGGTTTGCGCGTCCAACGACGCCTCTTGCAGGAAATGGCCGTATTTGACCACCTTCCCAACGTTCAGGCGGTTCATTTGCCTAGCCTTAGAAAACTCGACACTCACCGCATCCAGATAAGTACGCACATACCCCGCCCCCTGAACCGCGCGCCCTTGCCTTTCCAATGACATGCTGAGGAGATCGATGTCCTCACATAGGTCTTCGGCGTCCTCCAAAAAGGTCGCAAGCCGCACGGTATCCTCAAGAAACTTCAAATCCTGAGCAAAAGGCTCCATCCGCATGAGACGCTGGACGGTATCAAACTTGAAATCTGACAGGGACGCTTGCAAGAGATTTTCAGCAATCAAAAGCTCTGCAGGGTCAGCTTTCGGCAGGGTCTTGTAGGTCTGCCAAATCTCCCGGATCCGCGGATTGACCACGTCCGGCCCCTGATCCCAGAAATCAGGATCAATCAGCGCAATCTCGCTCAGCATCTCCAGCGTGCGCTCTGGTTTACCCAGCATCGGCACGCCGCCCAGCTCCGCCTGATACCATGCGATCCAAAAGGTCCAGTTGGCTTGGTCTTTGGTGGTTCGCGCGCCACCGGCCTGCACAATTGCATCCCACAGACGACGAAACGGCGAAGCGCTATCATGCCATAGGGGGCGCGCGCTCAAGGTGCCCCCAGCGGCCAGGCCCTCAGCATCGCGCCGCACGCAGTCCCAGAAAAGCCTTTTGGCGGAGGCGTCGGAGGCGGCGGCGAAGAAGGCGGCGGCGTCGGCGGCGACGGCGAAGGAGGCGGCGTCGGCGGCGAAGGAGGCGGCGGAGGCGGAGACGTCGAAGGAGGCGTCGGCGGCGGCGAAGGAGGCGGCGTCGGCGGCGAAGGAGGCGGCGGAGGCGGAGACGTCGAAGGAGGCGTCGGCGGCGGCGAAAGAGGCATCCTTGATATCCGGGGTTGGCGTTTTACAAGCAACCCCGGATATCATCACTGCGCGCAGCAGTGGCAAAGCTGTCAAATCACGTGCCTGCGCATCGTCGTCTGTCAGACACCAATGCCAGTATAGGGGCAATACCCGTGACGCGGCGCGCTGGGCAATGGCCACAGTCACGTGCTGCGACTGGCCTTTGAGCCAAGCCTCAAGGCTTTTACGATCCTGAATATCCGCAATCTCAACCATGCGGGCACCCTGCCGCAAACGTCCGACGCTGTCTAGCGTCAGATGTGCCTCAACCCACCCGCGCGCGGATCCAGCGCCAGAGGTACAGAACCGGCCAGCGCATCACCCATGCAGCCATCAACAAGATCAGCAGCGCCATCCAAATTCCGTTCTGAACCGCCACTCCAATCAGGATCGGCACGCCAATCGCGATCATCACATAGGCAAAGGTCCACAAGTGATCTTTTGACGGAAACATCGCCCTCAGATTTGCCACCAACAACCAGATCAACGCCAATGTCAGCGATAAGGTCATTCCACTACCTCGTTGTTTTCAAAACCGCGTGCGCGGCGATAGAAATAGACAAGGGGTCTGCGAAACATCGAGAGAAACCCCAACAGCGCAACCACAGCTAGCCCCGGACCGTGCATCCACCAGATCACGCCGATCAACACCGGTGCCATCACCAATAGCCCCACCCCCGGCACATATTGAGACCGCATCGGCAACATCGCAACACCGACCGCCGCCAGCACCCAGAAACACGCCAGTATCAAGATCCAGCTCATCGGCTCCGGCACCCCATGCGCGTTTTCATATGTCCCTTAAGACGCAATTCTGCCTCCGGAGGCTTACGCCAGCAGTTTGGGCAGATTATTGGCCCATGCACTAATTGTCCCGGCCCCAAGACAGACCACAATATCACCCGGCTTAGCCTCGGCGCGCACCATGGCAACCAGATCTTCTTCGTGATCAATTGCCAAGGCATGGCGGTGCCCGTGTGCAACCAGCCCGGCGACCAAATCATCCCGGCTCGCCCCTTCAATCGGGTCTTCTCCTGCGGCAAACACCTCGGCAATGCCGATGACATCGGCCTCATTAAAACAGGAACAAAAATCCTCAAACAACGACGAAAGCCGGGTAAACCGGTGCGGCTGATGCACAGCAATCACCCGCCCTTCACCTTCACCGATCGCCTGGCGCGCCGCCTTGAGCACGGCTGCAATCTCAACTGGATGGTGCCCATAATCGTCAATCACCGGTACGCCGCCATTGACCTCACCCACCTTGGTAAAGCGCCGATTAACACCGCCAAAGCTGGCCAAAGCGTCTCGGATCTCATCCAGCTTCATCCCAAGATGCCGCGCAATCGCCACGGCAGAGAGAGCGTTAGACACATTGTGATCCCCCGGCATCGGCAGCGTACAACCCTCGATCACCTTTTCTTCGCCCTGCAATGCAACGTCAAAATGCGCGACACCCGCCTTGTAGCTCAGGTTCACCGCCCGCACATCAGCCTGCGCATTAAACCCAAACGTCACCACGCGACGGTCGGTGATTTTGCCCACTAGCGTTTGCACATCCGGATCGTCGGTGCAGCACACGGCTAATCCATAAAACGGGATGTTCGACACAAACTCCAGAAATCCGCGATGCAGGTTTTCCTCCGTACCCCAGTGCTCCATATGCTCGGGGTCGATATTGGTGACAATCGCGATCGTCGCAGGAAGCCGGTTGAACGTGCCATCGGACTCGTCCGCCTCAACCACCATCCATTCGCCATCCCCGACCCGTGCATTGCTGTCATAGGCGTGAATGATCCCACCGTTCACCACCGTCGGATCAAACTTGCCATGATCCAAAAGGGCCGCAACCATCGTTGTCGTGGTCGTTTTGCCGTGCGTTCCGGCCACTGCGATGTTGGACTTGAGCCGCATCAGCTCGGCCAGCATCTCTGCCCGCCGCACCACCGGCAGCCCCCTCCGGCGTGCCTCGTCCAGCTCGGGATTGCCCGGCTTGATCGCAGACGAAATCACCACAACTTCGGCATTCTCAAGGTTTTCTGCCCGCTGCCCCAAGAACAGTGTCGCGCCCCGCGCAACCAAGCGGTCGGTGATCTTGCTCGCCTTTAGGTCCGATCCCTGCACAACATAGCCATGGTTCAGCAAAACCTCGGCAATACCGGACATACCGATACCACCAATGCCAACAAAGTGGATGGGGCCCACATCACCGGGCAGTTTGGTTGCAGCGTTCATCGTATCACTCTTCCTTGCTTGCCAGCATTTCCACCAGCGCCACCAATTGCTCGGTGGCGTCAGGCATGCCCACCGACAACGCGGCCCGCGCCATCTGGGCGGCCCCGTCCGGGTTGGCAAGAATGCTTGTCATCTGTTGCGCCAGCGTCTCCACCGACAATTTGCTCTCCGGGATCAGGATGGCAGCGCCCGCATCCACCAACCCGCGCGCATTGGCGGTCTGGTGATCCGCCGTTGCTGCCGCAAACGGGATCAGGATCGAAGGCCGCCCAATCACGCTGATATCCGCCACGCTGGACGCACCTGACCGCGAGATCACCAGCTGCGCTTCGCTCATCCTTGCAGGTACATCCTGAAAGAACGGCTGCACATCCGCCGCAATTCCAGCCTCGTTGTAGAACGCCGTGACCCGGTCAAAATCCTCGTCACGTGCCTGATGGCTGACCCGGATATTGCGCCGAATGCCTTCGGGCAGCGCGGCAATAGCACCGGGCACCGTGTCACTCAGAACCCGCGCCCCTTGCGAGCCGCCAATCACCAAAACCGACATCGGATAATCACCGGGCGGAATATAACCCGACCCGGCCCGCTCCAACACGGCGCCACGTACCGGATTGCCAGTATGCACACCCTCGACACCCTCGGGCAACGCCGTCGGCCACGTACCGCAGGCCACCGCATCCACACGCTTGGCGAACTTTTCGTTCACACGCCCCAGTACACCGTTCTGTTCATGGATCATCCGCGGCAGTTTCATCAGATAGGCCGCGCCAATGGCCGGAATGCTCGGATAACCACCAAAGCCTACCACCACTTCCGGACGCTCGCGGCGAAACTTCATCATGGTCGATATCACGCCGCCCAAGATGCGGAACGGCGCCGCCAGCTTGGCCAAAGCCCCGCCCCGCGCAAAGGTCGCGCTGGCAACCTCTTCAATCTCAACAGTATGCGGAAACCCGCCCGTATAGCGCGCACCGCGCGCATCGGTGCTCAGTTTCACACGCCACCCTTTGCGCAGCATGACCTCGGCCAAAGCCTGCGCCGGAAACATGTGCCCTCCGGTGCCGCCTGCCGCGATCACCAGAACCGGCTGTCTTGTCATCTCACATGTCCCCGTAGAATCTCACCGATCTCGCCTTGAGGCCGGGTGCGGGTAAACGCCAAAAGCATGCCAACTGCAATCCCCCCTGCGATCAACGAAGAACCGCCATAGCTCACAAACGGTAAGGTCATGCCTTTGGAGGGTAAAAGCCGCACCGCGACCCCCATATTGACCATGGCCTGTACGCCAAAGATCGACACAAGGCCGGTGCCCGCCAGTCGGATAAACGCGTCGCGCTCCCGCATCAGCCGGAAATAGCTGCGCAGCACAATCGTGGCATAAAGCGCGATGATGCACATCACCAGGATCAACCCGTATTCCTCGGCCGCCACCGAAATTATGAAATCTGTATGCGCATCCGGCAGGCTCCATTTCACCTGACCCTCACCCACACCAACCCCAAACAAACCACCCTCTCGGATCGCATTGGTGGCATAGCCAATCTGGGTCGTTGGGTCGAGCGACCGGTCTAGAAAACCGTCAATGCGCCGGGCAAAATGCTCCGAATTTGAATAAGCCAACTGCGCCGCCGGATAGATCGAGAACAGAATGCCCCCGATCAAAATCATCGACGCGCCGCTGACAAAATACATCACGCTCCAGCCAAACAGGATCAGGCAAGCCTGCCCAAAATCCGGCTGCAACGCCAACATCACAACAATCGTGATCATCAACAAAAACGACCACATCCGCCCCGGAGGTCCGTTAATCTCTTCATTTGCCGCCATCAACCACGCGGCCACCACGACAAATCCAGGTTTGAGAAACTCTGACGGCTGGATTGATCCAAACCCCAGCGAATACCACCGCATCGCACCCTTGCCAAAGTCAGTGCCAAAAAACGGCAACATCATTGTCGCCAACAGTGTGACAATGAACCCAATCACGGCCAGTCGGCGCACCAACTGCGGCGACATCATCGAGGTCAGCACCATCGCCACCATCGCCGCACCACCAAAAATCGCCTGTTTCTTAACGTAATAAAACGGCTCAAACCCGTTCTTGGCTGCCAGCGGCGGCGACGCCGCCAGCCCCAACAGAATACCAACACCAAACAGCAGCAAAATGGACGTCATTGTCCACTTGTCCACCGTCGTCCACCACTTGGGAAGAACCGGTTCACGCTCCCTTGAAGGAAGCGCGCCATACACCATTTCTGTCATCGGAATCCGCCGATCTTTGCCTCAAACCGCCCGGTTATCCGGGTCTCGTCAGGCAAAGACTAACACTGAACGAATCATTTGGAAAGCATCGCGCGCCGCCATCGGCAAATTCCCCCTACACCGCAGTTTTGCACAGTCCCACTGCCTTCATCTTGCTCAAAGTACTTTGGGGGAGTCGTCGCTCTGCGGCGACGAGGGCAAAGCCCCCTACTATCGCTGGCGTTCCGCCAACATTTCGAACACCGCCTTGTGCAAACAACACTCCGGAGCACACGGCTGCCCCGGCGCCTGCCTCGCTAACCACGCCTGACAATCCGATACCCATAGGCACGCCCGGCATCGTGTCACCAATGCGGAATAATCTGCTGCGCTCAAATCACCTTCGGCCATCGCTTCACTAAGCGACACACCCATCGTGCGCGCGACGCTCCGGGTCAGCCAAAAATGGGTGCCAGCATCCCCCAACGCTTGTACTTGCGTCATTTTGTGCCCTCGTCCAAAACATCCTTAAGACGCTGAAACCTGTCGTGATTTTCACAATCCTGCGGAATATCCTGATCATGCTCACCCGCATGGCGCGCCAACCAACGCTGGCACCCTTTGGTCCAATCACACCCGCGACAGGCCGTGATCATCTCTGCCCAGTCTGCCTGTGTGATCTCGGCGCGCGCCATGGCCGTCACAAGATCCGTATCCGTGATCCGCGCCATGCGTTGTGCAAGCCAGAAATGGGTATTGCTGTCGCCCAGCGGTTTCATTTTACCGCCTTGCTCAGCCGCCTTAACATGTCACGGTTTCGGCAAAACTCTGGCGGGCCCGCGTCCTGACCACCTGCATCCTGCAGCCAGCTCTCGCAGACATCTGGTTTTGAACACGCCATGCAACGAGTCACGCCAATACCAATGCAGTCAACCGGGATCGCACCAGCTATGGCAGCTTCCTGCAAATCAACGCCGCTCTTGCGCGCGGCATTGTCAAACAGGCCAGCGTGGCGGCGAGCTTTGATAAGATCAAACATGAGATGGCCTCCCCGGCCTTGTTGACTGACAAGCGTCACTCTAGCAGCCGGGAACCGACCCGCCCTTGACCTGCATCAATCCAGCGCGTCGAGATACGCTCTCACACAATCCTGAACGCGACGAAAACGGTCCCCGCCCAGCTTGGTTCCTCCATACCACCGTGTGACAACAATCAGATGATCGCGCAGCCCTTCGCGCTCAAGCATCCGCACAATGACCATGCCTGCGCCACTTTCACCATCATCCCCCTTGAGCGGGGTTCCGTCCGCCAAAAGCATTCCCCAGGTATTATGCGTCGCCTTTGCAAATTTACGCTCGCGCTTGAGCTCTTTCAAAAAGGCATCCGCCCCTTTGCGCCCATCCACAGGCGCGCCGGAAACCGCGTATTTTGACCCGCGATCGGACACCACGTTCTTAAGCTGCAACATCAGATCAGAGCTTTGCCGCCGTCTCACGCACGATCTTTTGACGTGCCCGGTTGGGTGGGTGGGTGCCTAGAAATTGATCTCCCGGATCGGGAATACGGTTAAAGAACTCAGCGCCGCGCACCGGGTTGTATCCCGCTTTATGCGCAATAACGGTGCCCAACGCATCTGCCTCCAACTCGTAATTTTTCGAGAATGACCGCGCACCAATATCGGCCCCGACATTGACCGCCATGTCGATCGCTTCGCCATTTCCCCCTGCCAGACCTACCAGAATGGCCCCCAGTGCGGCGCCGGCAAAGGCGTCTTGTTGTTGACGGGTCAAATGCCCACGCACATGATGCGCGGCCTCGTGCCCCATGACAAAGGCCAGCTCATCCGTATTTCCCGCCTGCGCAATCAGGGCCGTGGTAAAGACGATCAGCGGCCGACCTGTTTTGTTCACGGTTTGATAGGCATTCGGCGGCAGTTCGGTGCGTGTATCCACGGAAATGTCGAAATTGCAATTGGTGCCCAACTGTGTGCGCTGACGGCATTCGCGCTCAGCAACGGGTTCGACTCGCGCCTTGACCGAGGCGATCCGCCGCGTCGCTTCGGCGTGGCTGATGTTCTTGGTTTTGGACTGCGCCACCGGGGCTGTCTGCTGCGGCGCGTTGGTGCTTGCTGTTTCACAGCCTGCAAATACCAAAAATATGGGCAATACCAACCAACGCATAGCCAACCTCTCTCTCACTCATCTCAAATTTAGTGACCTCTCCGCCAAGTTTCCAGCGCGAAGTGCTTGCGCCCGCGACACCGCACGTTACTCTGGAGGTATGTTCAGTATCGAGCACGAATTTGACGCCACTGTTGTCACCCTTGTTGATGAGGGCGCTGCGCCCCTGGGCGAAGATGTGGTCATTCACCTTTTCGAAGATTGCATCACCATCGAACAATATGATGCACGTACAGACAGCACTCAGAAAATAACATTGTCCAATAATCAGGCCCAAGACCTGGCCGCGGCTCTGGACTTGCCGGAAGGGGTCTACATGCTGAAACGCGAAGACACATAGGCGCGAACATACCCGAAATCCTCCCGCCCCTTTTTAACGCAGCAAGCTGCGCTTCAAAAGCGTTGGGCGTGGCTCAGCAAAGCTGAGCCTGTTGGGGCCAGCCCCCTAATTTCCCAAAGTGAAATTCACCCCCGGGGTATTTTGCAACATCGAGAAGGGGCGAAGAAAGCCTGAAAAGGCTTGAGGAGCGCACCAACTTTTGAGCGATTTACAACAGGTGGTCGACCTGCTTTCCTGTCGCGGCGCAAAACAGGAGATAACGCAACATGGCAACCGGATTTTTCTGGGATGAACGCTGTTTCTGGCATTCGGGCGGAAACTATGCGCTCACCTTACCTGTCGGCGATCTGGTTCAGCCGCTCGCATCGGGTGGCCTGCCGGAAAGCCCTGAAACCAAGCGGCGGCTAAAGAACCTGATGGATGTCACCGGGTTGAGTCGCGATCTGATCTTGCGCAGCGCGGATTCCGCGACCACCCAAGAGCTGGAGCGCGTACACCCGCGCTCCTTTTTGCGAGAGTTCAAAGAAATTTCTGACCAAGGCGGCGGCGATATGGGGCTGCGGACGCCATTTGGCAAGGGTGGCTATGAAGTCGCAGCCCTGTCAGCGGGACTTGCAACCGAAGCTGTGCGCGCGGTGCTGAAGGGCGAGGTACAAAACGCCTATGCACTATCGCGCCCACCGGGTCATCACTGTCTGCCTGACTGGCCCAACGGGTTTTGCCTTATGGCCAATATAGCGATCGCCGCCGAAGCCGCGCTGGCCGAAAACAGAGCCAAACGGATCGCTGTCATCGACTGGGATGTGCATCATGGCAACGGCACCGAAGCGATCTTTTATGATCGCGACGATGTTCTGACCGTCTCCTTGCATCAAGAGCACAATTATCCGCTCGACACAGGCGACACTGCAGATCGGGGCCAAGATGACGGCCTGGGTTACAATATCAACATCCCTCTGCCACCGGGCTGTGGGCATGTCGCCTATCTCGATGCAATGTCGCGCATTGTCCTGCCTGCGTTGGAGGATTTTAAGCCGGACCTGATCGTGATTGCGTGCGGCTTTGACGCCGCCGCCTTTGATCCATTATCGCGCATGATGGCCACCGCCGACACGTTCCGCCAGTTGACGCGGCACGTCATGGCGGCTGCGAAGCGGCTCTGCGATGGGCGCCTTGTGATGGTGCACGAGGGTGGCTATTCAGAGGCCTATGTCCCCTTTTGTGGACACGCGGTGCTCGAAGAGATGTCCGGCTCTGCCCACGTCGCGCCAGACCCGATGGCTGACACTCTGGCCAAGCGTCAACCAAGCGCGCGCTTTGATGCATTTACCCATGACCTCATCGGGGAAATGGCCGCGTTCTTTGCAACCCCACCGGAAAAAGGTTGAAATTTCCCGCCCAGGCCACGACATCAGCCTCACGATATTGACAGGATACATTTATGCCATCACCCAACCCCGAGGCGCTGGAGTTTCTCCTCAACCGACGGTCGCGCCCTGCAAAAACGTTGACCACGCCGATTCCCACACGCGAACAGCTTGCGCCGATCCTGCGCGCTGCATTACGCAGCCCGGATCATGGCAAGCTGGAACCGTGGCGATTGATTGTGTTGGAACAGCCCGCGCTACAACGCCTTGCTGCACTTGCGCAAAGGCGAGGTGAAGAAATTGGCATTGAAGCCGAGAAAATCGCAAAGGCACATGACCAGTTTGCGCGGGCGGACTTGGCCGTCGCGGTCATAGAGGCTCCTGTTATCGCGGAGAAAATCCCTGCCGTTGAGCAAACTTACTCTTCTGGTGCCGTCTGTCTGCAATTGCTAAACGCAGCATTGGCGTCTGGGTGGGGGGCAAATTGGCTCTCGGGTTGGGCCAGTCATGACCGCGCCTTTGTCACAACAGGCCTTGGCCTTGCCCCGCACGAGCGGATCGCCGGGTTCATCCATATCGGCACCGAACGCACCGCACCGCCAGAACGCCCCCGCCCCACGCTAGAGGACAAGGTCACATGGGTCTCACAGTAACCATTTCATCCTTTTTCAAAGCGCTCGGTCAAATGGGCGATCCGCGCTTTCGTCGTGTGCTGTTGCTCGGCGTCGGGCTGACTTTTGCACTGTTAGTTGCGGCCTATGTCGGGCTGCTTGCCTTTCTCAACTGGATTGGCGCCGCCGCGTTTGTTCAGGAACTGATTGGCGAAGTACGCTGGTTGCCTGATCTGATCACCTGGACATCGTTTTTCCTGATGATCATCCTGTCGGTCTTTCTTATGGTACCGGTCGCCTCGGCTATCACTTCGATGTTTCTGGACGAGGTCGCACAGGCCGTCGAAGATCGTCATTATCCCAACTTGCCTTCGGTCGCTCCTGTACCCTTCTCGGACGCGCTGCGCGATACGCTCAGCTTTCTTGGTTTGCTGATTTTGGCCAACATCCTCGCACTTGTGATCTATGCGTTTTTCCCACCGTTCGCGCTGTTTATCTTTTGGGCCATGAATGGATTCTTGCTAGGCCGGGAGTACTTTCAGCTGGCCGCAATGCGCCGTGTCGGACGCGAAGGCGCCAAGGCGTTGCGTCGCAAGCATATCGGTACGATCTGGCTAGCGGGCATCCTAATGGCCATGCCGCTCTCGATCCCGCTGATCAATCTATTCATTCCAATCATTGGCGCGGCTACGTTCACGCATCTGTTTCACGCATTGGAACGCTAAGGCGCTTTGACTTACTCGCTGGCTTCAACCGGCGCCATCCGGTTGAACCAGTCAAAATCCCGCACGGTGATTGCGCCAGTTGAAATGATCCAGAACAGAATGCCCCACATCACTGCCGCGACGAGCGTCGTAATCTTGGCCTTACCCTTTAGGTGGTGATGTTCAGGCGCGCCAGCATGGGTGCCCGGTACAACCTCCCCAACATCACCCTGTGTTTGCAGTCGGATCGGGATCACCATCAGAAAGGTCATGAACCACAAAACGGCATAAAGCACGATGGCTGATGTGATCGTCATTTAAGATATCCTCTGACTTGGGTCAGCCGCGCTTGGGCGGCAAAAAAGGCGCGCGGCGCAAACCGCCACCCGCCAAATATGTTAGACCTGTTCCAGTTCTACAAGGCAGCCGCTGAAATCTTTCGGATGCAGAAACAGCACGGGCTTGCCATGGGCACCAATTTTGGGTTCACCTGTGCCCAACACACGCGCGCCCGTTTCCAAAAGGTGATCGCGGGCCGTGATGATGTCGTCAACCTCATAGCAAATATGGTGAATCCCGCCCGATGGGTTCTTGTCCAGAAACCCTTGGATTGGGCTATTTTCGCCCAACGGATATAAAAGCTCGATCTTGGTATTTGGCAGTTCGATAAACACAACCGTAACACCATGGTCGGGCTCGTCTTGCGGAGCGCCCACCTTGGCGCCCAGAGCATTGCGATACTGCGCTGAGGCCGCCTCAAGGTCTGGAACGGCAATGGCCACGTGGTTCAAACGTCCAATCATGTGTCTTTCCTCTTTTGGGTCTTAAGTCCGCGCCTCTTATGGGCGGTGCAGCATCCACGCGCAAGCGGCAGGGGGTCGCGGGCAGATTATCGCGAATTCGCGTGGTTGTTTTAACCAATCATTAGTCAAGCTGTCCTTATTCTAAATGTGACTCGCCCCCCTCTGCCAAGGAGCACTGCAATGGATGACCGCTCGCCTTTTCACCCAATGACCGCGCCAACCGCGCAACGCCCCCTGTTGGGCATGACGATTCTGGTGGTTGAGGACAGCCGCTTTGCCTGCGAGGCATTGCGCCTTATGTGCCTGCGCTCTGGCGCGCGCATCCGGCACGCTGATTGCCTTGCCTCGGCGCGGCGCCATTTACAGATTTACCGCCCCACCGTCGCCATCATAGACCTCGGTCTTCCTGATGGGTCAGGCATCGATTTGATCAAGGAATTGGCGCAGGCCGCGCCGCGTGTCGACGTGATTCTGGGAATGTCTGGTGATGACTTTGCCGACACCGCCGTCGACGCGGCCGGAGCTGATGGATTTCTTGCCAAACCAATTGCCAGCCTTGCCGGTTTTCAACAGGCCATCCTGCGCCACCTCCCACCAGAACGCCGCCCCACTGGTCCGCGTATCGTCAATGACGAACGGATCAGCCCGGATCCGGTGGCCTATCGCGATGATCTTGTTCACGCCGCTGATGCGCTCCAAGAGGACTCCGAGGAAAACACCATCGACTACGTGACCCAGTTTCTGGGCGGCATCGCACGCAGCGCGCAGGACACCTCGTTATTGCATGTCGTTGAAGCAATCTCCCGTGCGCGCCGTGCCGGTGAAATGCCCATTTCCGAGGTGGCCCGCCTGAACGGGATGGTGCGCGATCGCATCGCCCAAACTGCAGCAATCTGAGCCAGGGACATCGCGGGTCGAAGTCATCGGCCCGCCGTTCATATCACAGAATTGGATCCGCGGCGATCCGCACAAGACCAGTCAGGTCACTCAACCGCTCGATCTGTTGGCCACTGGCATCAAAATTGCGTTTCGAAAGCCACACTTGAAACGCCTGATCCAGTGCTGGCCATTCAGCATCGATGGCCGCAAACCAAGCCGTGTCGCCGTTGCGCCCTTTGTACACCAGCGCCTGACGAAACACCCCTTCAAAACTTAGCCCCAACCGCTGCGCCGCACGTCGTGACGCCGTGTTGAGCGCATCGCATTTCCACTCATACCGGCGATACCCCGCCTCAAACGCCCATTTCATCATCAGATACATGGCTTCGGTGGCAGCCCGTGTGCCCTGCAACGCCGGGGCAAAATTGATATTGCCCACTTCGATCGATCCCGCGACCGGCTTTATCCGCAAATAGGAGGCAACCCCACAATACGTCCCCGCCTCAACAGAGTGGATCGCGTAAAAACAATGATCCTTATTGGCCACTGTTTCCCGAACCCAGCGATGGTACTGCGCAGCCGAATGAAACGGGCCATGGGGCATGTAGTCCCAAACCCAATCGTCAGCTTGGTAGGCGCGATAGAGTAAGGCCGCATGTTTTTCCGCGTCCAGCGGTTCCAACCGGACATGTGTGCCCTGCAACACGGCTCCGCCCGGTTCCGGCGGCGGTGTCCAATTGGGTACCGCATATCCCACTTGCCGTGGACTGCGCATTATCTCAACTCCCTAATTTCAGGGAATCTTTGCACAATAAATTCGCAAGTGGAAGGGATCGCGTGTCACCGCCGCGTGCAGTCTTTCTGAATGCACCTCAAAGCAAAACGCCCGGATCTGCGCCCAAATCCAGCCCCGGAAACACCCTGCGTTCCAGAAAAGACGCCTCAAGGCCAAAACTGGACCGGATCACCCACGCCGCCCAGCGACGCACATCGTCTGTGGGCATCAGATCGCGCCGCTTGTATAGCGCCGCCTCGTCCAGCCCGTTAAACTGTCCGTAAATCTTGCGCCCACGCACCGCCCCCCCGGCCAGGATCATCATCCCTCCCGTGCCATGATCAGTGCCCTTGCTGCCATTTTCCGCGGCCGTGCGGCCAAATTCAGTCATACACATCACTGTGGTCGTTTTCCAAGCGGCTCCAAGCCCGGCCATTAGCGTGGTCAAAGTATCCGCCAATTGCTGGGCCGGACGGTTCAGAGCATTTTTCTGATTTCGATGCGTATCCCAGCCGCCCAACGAGAAACAAGCAATCCGGGCGTCGCCAGCGAGCTGGTTCGCCACAAAATCCGCGATTTTTACATGCGCCTTGTTGCCCGCCTGAACCGCATCCCCCATTTGTATGTCCATCGCCGCCATCATGCCGTCGGATGCGTCTTCAAACAGGGCCTGATCCCCATCTGACCCTGCCAGTTTCACGGCCTGATCCAGCGATTTGGCAAGAGCCGGATCATCCTGATACATGTGCTGCATCAGCGCATAGCCCTGTTGGCTCAGCACGACGTCAACCTGTGGCGACCAACTGCGAATTTCCGCAGGCCCCTGCGCCAGCAGCATATCGCCAAGCCCAACCGAATAGGCCGTCGTTGCATCTGCGCCGGGCAAACCCGATAGCATTCTGTTCAGCCAGCCGTCCTTTTGGACACCTGCCACACTGCCCGACGTGCCCGCCTCCAGAATGTCCTGCCCATCAAAATGGCTGCGTTTGTCACGGTAAGGCGTCGAAACAGATTGAACAAAAGCCAGTTCGCCGGATGTCCACATTGGTTTGAGCGCCGCCAAGCGCGGGTGTAGCCCGTAATATTCGTTCAGCATCATCGCATCGCTTGCCGCGCTTTTCAGCGATGGCCGCAGGGTCGTAAGATGCGCGCTCCCCCATGGGCGCAGAATATCCAGACCGTCCATACCTCCGCGCAAAATGATCACGATCAGCCGGTTTTGCCCCGGTGCGGCAGCAAAGCTGGCTGATGTCATCAGCGGGCTGGCAGCCAGCGAGCACCCCACCATAGCGCCTTGGCCCAGAAAAGAGCGTCTTGTCAGCTCACGTACCATTTGTTGCTCCCGCACTCATCGTTTCTGAAACTGCGGCGCCATCAGAACAAGGGCCACACCCTCTTGCCGATTCTGCGCCGCATTGACAGCCTGTACCGTGCGCTCGCTGGCACGCCCGCCAAGTGCCGTCTGCATCAGGTCACGGGGGTCTGGCAGGTCTTCAACCAAATGCATTGGTGCCGCCAAAGCCCATTGCAGACGCGCGGCAACACCCTGAGGTGTCAGCCAGTAATCATCCGCTTCCGGCCACCCCTGCGGCCCCGGAGGTCTTAACCAATCCTGTCCCATCAGGCGCATTGGTGTCTCGATGATCGTGCGGGTCTGCTTGGCTGACCACGAAATGAAACTCTCAGGCGGAACTGCTAACGCGCGAAAAGCTGCCCCCACAAACTCGATAGGGCGGCGGGTGTTAACAACATCAACGCGCCACGCATCTGGGTGGGTCAGAATTGCCAGATACATTTTGCTCAAATCACCACCGCTTTCTCGATAGGCCCACTCAATTTCGGTCACCAGATCGTCACTGGGCCTGTCTGAAACAAAATGTGTCGCCAGCTTGCGCGCCAGATGCTTCGCCGTGCTCGGATGGCGCGCCAAATCTCGCAGCGCACCTTCGATATCCCGCAACCCGTCGCGCCGCGACCCGCCATATGTCACGCCCAGTATCGCTTCGGCTCCCGGCTCTGCCCGCCCCGCCTGGAACTGCGTGCCTTTGACGTTGTCGCCCACCAACCCGGTCAGCAACTCGGCCAACTGGCGTACATCTTGTTGTGAATAGGGTCCGTTCACTCCCAGCGTGTGCAGTTCGAGAATTTCACGCGCCAGGTTTTCGTTCAGCCCGCGCTTCTTACCCTTGACCCTCTGATTTTTGGCCAGTCGGCTGTTCGGCCCCAAAGACACAGATTGATCAAGAAAGTGAAGCATCATTGGGTGTGTCACTGCCGAGATCAACAAATCCTCAAAAAGCCCACTTATGAATGGGCGAATGGCCGTTTCGACATAGGGCGCGCCCATCCACGCGTAATCCCGGCGCTTACCTCGCGCTGCAAAATGGTCAAACCAGAAAAGCCCCAACCTTTCGCGCAGTGCGTCTTCGCTCCAAGTGGCCCGCATCAAGACTTGACGTATCCACTTGCGCCGTCGCGCCGCCATGGTTCGATTCAACACGCGCATCTGCCGATCCACCTCGACGGTCTCCTTGCCGTCGCGCCGCAATGCCCGACTTTGCTTGGTCAAGTGCGCGAACTGCGCAAGCTGTGCCATATTCTCGTGATAATGCGGGATCGCAAACATCTCCGCGCCGCGATCCGCGCCTTTCAGCGTCGCAATCATCGCCCCGGCAGACTCCGGCCCCTGCACCAATGGCGACGGGCCAAATCCAAACCGGGTTTGCGCCAATATGCTGTCAAACGACACAATTGCCTCCACTCAATGCCGTCACCTTAGGCCAAACTTCTGTGACAGTCGTAATATAAGTGACAACAGTACACATTGCGCTGAAATTGGTGCCCCGGCCACAATAGTCAGACGATTTCCGCCGATCCTACAAAAAAGGGCCGCCCATTGCGGGGGCGGCCCAAAATACCAGTCCGTTCAAACAGGCTTAGTCCTGCGGGATCACCCGCAATCCCAGCTCCATCAACTGATCCGAAGACGGATCAGAGGGCGCGTTCATCATCAGGTCTTCGGCGCGCTGGTTCATTGGGAACATCATCACTTCGCGGATGTTTTGCTGATCGGCCAGCAACATCACGATGCGATCCACACCCGCCGCACAACCACCGTGAGGCGGCGCGCCATATTGGAACGCTTTATAAAGCGCACCAAAGCGGCTCTTGACTTCGGCCTCATCATATCCGGCGATCTCAAATGCTTTCAGCATCACGTCCGGCTTGTGGTTCCGGATCGCGCCCGACACCAGCTCATAGCCGTTACAGGCCAGATCATACTGGAAACCTTTAACCGCCAGCGGATCACCGTTCAGCGCATCCATACCGCCTTGGGGCATCGAGAACGGGTTATGTTCAAAGTCGACCTTGCCGGTCTCTTCATCCGCTTCAAAGATCGGGAAATCGACGATCCAGGCAAAGGCAAACCGGTCTTCGTCGAGCAGTTTCAGCTCTTTGCCGATCACATCGCGCGCACGCCCTGCGACCGCCTCAAACGCCTTGGGTTTACCACCGAGGAAAAAGGCCGCGTCACCCACACCAAGACCCAGCTGCTGACGAATGGCCTCAGTGCGCTCGGGGCCAATGTTCTTGGCCAGCGGACCCGCCGCTTCCATGCCGCCCTCAACCTCGCCGGATTTCAGCTTGGCTTGCGCTTCTTTGACCTTGATACCCAGCTCCTGAGCAACCGAGTCAGCGGTCTTTTCACGCCAGAAGATATAGCCCATGCCGGGCAAACCCTGTTCTTGTGCGAACTTGTTCATCCGGTCACAGAACTTGCGCCCGCCACCCGTTGGCGCCGGAATGGCGCGCACTTCGGTGCCGTCCTGTTCAAGCAGCTTGGCAAAGATAGCGAAACCAGATCCGCGGAAATGCTCAGACACTTCCTGCATCTTGATGGGGTTACGCAGATCGGGCTTGTCCGATCCATACCACTTGGCCGCATCCGCATAGGAAATCTGCGGCCAGTCCTGATCCACCTTGCGGCCACCACCGAACTCTTCGAACACACCCGCCAGCACCGGCTGGATCGTGTCAAACACGTCCTGCTGGGTGACAAAGGACATCTCCAAATCGAGCTGATAGAAATCCGTCGGCGACCGGTCGGCGCGCGGATCTTCGTCGCGGAAACAGGGCGCGATCTGGAAATATTTGTCAAAGCCCGCAACCATCATCAGCTGTTTGAACTGCTGCGGCGCCTGTGGCAGCGCATAGAACTTGCCCGGATGCAAACGGCTCGGCACGAGGAAATCGCGTGCGCCTTCGGGCGAGGACGCGGTAATGATCGGCGTCTGATGTTCGCGGAATCCCTGAACCCACATGCGCTTGCGCATCGACATCACAACGTCGCTGCGCAGCTTCATGTTGTCCTGCATCTGCTCCCGGCGCAGGTCAAGGAAGCGGTATTTCAGACGTGTCTCTTCGGGGTATTCCTGATCGCCAAACACGATCAACGGCAGCTCATCCGCCGCGCCCAGAACTTCCAGATCACGCACAAATACTTCGATTTCACCGGTCGGTAGTTTTGCATTCACCAGTTCCGGGTCACGCGCCTTGACGTTGCCGTCGATGCGAATGCACCATTCCGAGCGCACTTTCTCCATCTCGGCGAACACCGGGCTGTCGGGATCGCACAGCACTTGTGTCACGCCGTAATGGTCGCGCAGGTCGATGAACAGGATACCGCCGTGGTCGCGAACGCGGTGCACCCAGCCCGACAGGCGGACGGTGTCTCCAACATTCGAAGAATTCAGTTCGGCGCAGGTATGGCTGCGATAAGCGTGCATGGTCGCTCCCTCTTGAGGGTAAGTGTGTGAAGTCGCGTCGATACACCTGTTCAGGGCGGCAAAGTCAAGACAACACCGATGGGATCCGAGGAAAAAGGCCAAACATAGCCCCGACAACCCGCCAGGCGCCCCGTTTCAGCAATCCCCGCCTCCCCAAACCGCTGCAATCTCGCCGCGCAACGCATTGCTCAGGATCACTCGCTTTGCGGAGCGCAGATCGTCCAGCGTCAGCACGGCCTCTTGCCATACGCCCGCACCCAGCTGGCTCTGGCGATATACCCCCGGCAAAACCCCAGACGCCACCGGCGGTGTCAGCACCACACCGTCTTGCGTCTCAACCGCAATGTTGGTGATCGTGCCCTCACAAATCTCGTCGCGCTCGTTCAGGAACACCCATTCCTGCACTCCATCGGGCAAAGCCGCGCGCGCCAAGTCATAAACTCGCCGCTGTGTCGTTTTGTGGCGCAAATACCGATCTCTCGAACTGAGCCGGGTTTCATGCACATCAATCACCCAAGGCTCTGCCGCCGCCGGGGGCAACTCGGCAGTAGTGATCCGCACCGTCCCCCCCTGATCCAGCGTCAGGCGGCACCGTGTTGGCCCCTCGACGTCCATCGCGCCAATCACCGCCTGCACGGAGGTTCGCGAACAGCGAAATCCCAGCGCCCGCGCCGAAGCAGCCAGTCGGGCCAAATGCAACTCAAGCCGCGCCACCGGTACATCCGGTGCCAACGCAAAGGTTTCTATCAGGCAGGTTCCGGCTGGAACCCTGTCGCGAACCGGACTTTCCACAGCGCCTCCTCGTATTCAGACTCCGCGGTGCTGTCCCAGACAACGCCACCGCCGACATTCAGAACCGCCTTTTCACCTTCTACCATCACCGTTCGGATCGCCACATTGAATTCACTGCTGCCATCCGGTGCGGCCCAGCCGATTGTACCACAATAAATGTCACGCGGTGCGGGCTCCAGATCGTTGATCACCTCCATAGCGCGCAGTTTCGGCGCGCCGGTGATCGACCCACACGGGAACAACGCCCGCAAAATCGCACCCAAGCTGACCCCGTCGCGCAGTTTTGCCGCCACCAACGACACCATCTGGTGCACCGTCGCATAGCTCTCGATCTCAAACAGCGCGGGCACATGCACACTGCCAGCCTTGGCCACCCGGCTAATATCATTGCGCAACAAATCCACGATCATCAGGTTCTCGGCCCGGTTCTTTTCGTCACTGGCCAGCCAAACCTTGCGCTGCAAATCCTCTACCGGATCGGCGCTTCTTGGTTGCGTGCCCTTCATGGGGCGCGTCTCGATTCGGCCCTGCGCATCCGTACGGAAAAACAACTCCGGCGAACGGCTCAGAAACACAGGGCCGTTCTCTTGCGAAACCATCGCGCCATGCCCCACAGGCTGATGCGCGCAGAGTTTCGCATACAGCGCCTCCGGTGTGCCCCACGCCCACGCGGCAATCGGAAAGGTCAGGTTTGCCTGATAAATGTCCCCCGCCCCGATCAGCGCTCGTACCCGCGCAAACGCCTCTGCATAACGCGCCGCGTCCCAGCGTGGGGCAAACTCCGACAAACCGGCCTCGCCACCTGCCAGCGCGCCCGCTGCCTTCGGCGCATCATATACACCAAAACACAACAACGGCACCCGCCGCCCCTTGGGCATCCGCCCCGCCAGCCGCGCCTCCAGCGCATAACCCAGCTCATAGCTCGCATAGCCCGCCAGCCATTTTCCTGTCGCGCGCGCTGCGTCCAGTGCATCCAGCGCACGCGCCACGTCGCCTGCGTCCTGCGCCACGATCAACCGCTCAGGTCGTGTAAATTCTGTTGCGTGGCCATCTGGCCCCCGATCAAACCGAATCTTCAAATTTGCGCCCCCAATTCTGCGCTTTTTGCGTTAGAGTGGCGCCGATATACGCCGGTGGTCGGGGAAAAACAGTGTCCAAAGCGACAACAGACAGCATTTTCCCGATCCCTCTTGCACCTTGCCTCTCGATGTCTATAACCCACGACAATTTGCGCATCCGGGCGACTCCTCTTGCCAGAGCCGCCCAATCAGCCGGGGTCCACTATGCCAAAAAGAACTGACATCTCCTCGATCATGATCATCGGGGCTGGTCCCATTGTGATCGGTCAAGCCTGTGAATTCGACTATTCAGGCGCCCAAGCCTGCAAGGCTCTTCGCGAAGAAGGCTACCGTGTCATTCTGGTAAACTCGAACCCAGCCACGATCATGACCGATCCGGGTTTGGCCGATGCCACCTACATCGAACCAATCACGCCCGAGACCGTCGCCAAGATCATCGAGAAAGAGCGCCCCGATGCGCTCTTGCCAACCATGGGTGGCCAGACCGGCCTCAACACCTCGCTCGCGCTCGAAGAAATGGGCGTGCTCGACAAGTTCGGTGTTGAAATGATCGGCGCCAAACGCGACGCCATCGAAATGGCCGAAGACCGCAAACTCTTCCGCGAGGCGATGGACCGCCTTGGCATCGAGAACCCCCGCGCCTCGATTGTAACCGCCCCTAAGAAAGACAACGGCAGCGCCGATCTGGACGAAGGTGTGCGCCTTGCCCTCGAAGAACTCGAAGACATCGGTCTGCCCGCCATCATCCGCCCTGCCTTTACCCTTGGCGGCACCGGCGGCGGCGTGGCCTATAACCGCGAAGATTACATCCACTTCTGCCGCTCGGGCATGGACGCATCGCCGGTCAACCAGATCCTCGTCGACGAGAGCCTGCTTGGTTGGAAAGAATTCGAGATGGAGGTTGTGCGCGACAAAGCCGACAACGCCATCATCGTGTGTGCAATCGAAAACGTCGATCCCATGGGCGTGCACACTGGTGACTCGATCACCGTGGCCCCTGCCCTGACGCTGACGGACAAAGAATACCAGATCATGCGCAACCACTCGATCTCGGTCCTGCGCGAGATTGGCGTGGAAACCGGCGGATCAAACGTGCAATGGGCCGTAAACCCGGCCGATGGCCGTATGGTTGTGATCGAAATGAACCCGCGCGTGTCGCGCTCCTCCGCGCTGGCCTCCAAGGCAACCGGGTTCCCGATTGCCAAGATCGCCGCGAAGCTTGCCATTGGCTATACGCTGGACGAGCTGGACAATGACATCACCAAAGTCACGCCCGCCTCTTTCGAGCCGACAATCGACTATGTCGTCACCAAGATCCCAAAATTTGCGTTTGAAAAATTCCCCGGCTCCGAGCCGTACCTGACCACAGCCATGAAATCCGTGGGCGAGGCGATGGCAATTGGCCGCACGATCCACGAATCCATGCAAAAAGCGCTGGCCTCGATGGAATCTGGCCTGACCGGATTTGACGAAATCGAAATCGAAGGCGCACCCGACAAGGCTGCCGTGATCAACGCGATCAGCAAACAGACCCCCGACCGCCTGCGCACCATTGCCCAAGCCATGCGCCACGGGCTCAGCGACGATGAAATCAACGGCGTCACCAGCTTTGACCCATGGTTCCTGGCTCGTATCCGCGAGATTATCGACGCCGAAGAAGAGGTGCGCGCCAATGGCCTACCCGTGACCGAAGAAGGTCTGCGCAGGCTCAAGATGCTCGGCTTCACCGATGCCCGTCTTGGCATTCTGACCGGTCGCGACGAAGACAACGTACGCCGCGCGCGCCGCAATCTGGGCGTGAACGCCGTCTTCAAACGGATCGACACCTGTGCGGCCGAATTCGAGGCGCAGACGCCCTATATGTACTCCACCTACGAAGCCCCGATGATGGGCGACGTGGAGTGCGAGGCGCGCCCCTCGGATCGCAAAAAGGTTGTTATCCTTGGTGGTGGTCCAAACCGTATCGGCCAGGGAATCGAGTTTGACTATTGCTGTTGTCACGCTTGTTTCGCTCTGACCGATCAAGGTTATGAAACCATCATGATCAACTGTAACCCCGAGACCGTGTCGACCGACTATGACACCTCGGACCGTCTATATTTTGAGCCGCTGACCTTTGAACACGTAATGGAAATCCTGCGCGTCGAACAGGACAACGGCACGCTTCACGGCGTGATCGTTCAGTTCGGCGGCCAGACCCCGCTGAAACTCGCCAACGCGCTCGAATCCGAAGGTATTCCAATCCTCGGCACCACACCCGACGCCATCGATCTGGCCGAAGACCGCGAGCGTTTTCAGGCGCTGGTGAACGAGCTTGGCCTTAAGCAACCTAAGAACGGCATCGCCTCAACCGATTCTCAGGCACTTGAAATTGCTGGTGAAATTGGTTTCCCGTTGGTGATCCGCCCCTCCTATGTGCTGGGTGGTCGCGCGATGGAAATCGTGCGCGATATGGCCCAGCTGGAACGTTACATCAAAGAGGCCGTCGTTGTCTCCGGCGACAGCCCGGTCCTGCTCGACAGCTATCTGGCAGGCGCAACAGAGCTTGACGTGGACGCGCTTTGTGATGGCACCGACGTGCATATCTCGGGCATCATGCAGCACATCGAAGAGGCCGGAGTGCACTCGGGTGACAGTGCCTGTTCGCTGCCGCCCTACTCGCTGGATCGCGCCATGATCGCACGGATTGAAGAACAGACTCACGCGCTGGCCATTGCGCTGAAAGTTGTCGGCCTGATGAACGTTCAGTTTGCGATCAAGGACGACGAGATCTACCTGATCGAAGTCAACCCGCGCGCCTCGCGTACCGTGCCGTTTGTCGCAAAATCCACCGACAGCGCCATCGCCTCGATCGCCGCACGCATCATGGCCGGCGAAAAGCTGGCCGACTTCCCAAAACGCGCGCCATACAGCGAAACCAACGCGACCGAGCCTCAGCCCATCGCGGACCAGATGACGCTCGCGGACCCGAACATGCCCTGGTACTCGGTCAAAGAGGCCGTCCTGCCCTTTGCACGCTTTCCCGGTGTCGACACGATCCTTGGCCCGGAAATGCGCTCTACCGGCGAAGTCATGGGCTGGGACCGCTCCTTTGCCCGCGCCTTCCTCAAGGCGCAGATGGGTGCTGGAATGGAGCTGCCCACCTCGGGCAAGGCCTTTATCTCGATCAAGGACGCCGACAAGACCCCTCTGATCTCAGACGCCGCTCAGATCCTGACCGACATGGGTTTTTCCATCGTCGCCACCTCGGGCACCGCTACATGGCTGGCCGAACAGGGCGTCGCATGTGAAAAGGTCAACAAGGTCTACGAGGGGCGCCCGAACATTGTGGACCTGCTCAAAGACGGCGGCATCTCTTTGGTGATGAACACCACCGAAGGCGCGCAAGCCGTTGAAGACAGCCGCGAAATTCGCTCGGTCGCGCTTTATGACAAGATTCCTTACTTCACCACTGCAGCTGCCTCCAACGCCGCCGCCCGCGCTATGAAAGCGCGCGAAGAAGGCGACCTTGAGGTGCGCAGCCTGCAAGGGTAAATCTGTTTTTATGGGGCTTGGCTTATCCCCAAGCCCCATAACTTTCATTTCGCTGAGGGATACCTCACCTGCGAACGATCAGCGGTGCGGCAACAGTTGGCGCGCGCCCTTTGTGTTTCATTCGGCACGATGATCATTTCTTTGACATGCACCAAATTCCAATTCACCAATGGGATGCAACAATTATCATGGAAGCGCATCTTCCAGAATGAATGTTCTGGAAAAACTTTGGTGACGCCGCCACGCTTCACAACAGTATGGAATGTGTATCTCCGATCAATATCAAGATACGGCCCCAAGTCTGATCTCTCAGACATTATCAGTTGGCGCTTTGGCGGACAAAAAGCCAGAAAATCTTGACGAACTTCGGTCCCCAGAAACACGAATGGACATGATCCATCTCCTTGACCAAAGCGTTTTGTTAAAGCGAAGTAGGTTAACGTCTCAGACTGAAAACCGACTTTGCTACGCAAACTCTCGACTTAGTTAAATTTGGCGGTCTCAATTTCCCGTTCGAGACAGCGCAACTGCTGTCGGTGCGGCTGGACAGCGCCAATGAGGTAAGTCACGCGACACATTCCGAACGCAACAAACATCCTAAAAACAAGCGCATGTTGTGGAGGTGCAAGCCTCCATGACTCATTACAATTTCAACACGTGAACGAAACGCACATTCGGACACGCCTACGCGTGCCCGATCTCTAAAAAAGGTCAAAAAAGGGCACATCTTTCAGCCGATGGGACCACAAATCAATGTTGAATTTGCCCAACATCATCAAAAATGAGAGGGCGCAAGCATCTCTGCCTTGCGCCCCTGCTTTAGCAGTTTTGCGTCAACCTGAACTGTCCTCGGCACATTGAAAACCGGAAACGGACCATCACCTCACCGCTTTATTCTAATCAAAAACCTTCCATACAGGTGCGTGCCCTGTCGACGGCATTCTTGGGCGTTTTGAGTTTGACAGTGACCGTATAAGGCGATCCTTGAAACGCCACGAATTCGCGTGCCTCTTCGAGATCGCGCACAAATTGCGGATTGTCAAAAACGATGTACCCGCCGTTGAGACCACCCGACAATTTCCGTGATACACTGGTCGATTTGCCAACATAAACATTGCCATTCAACGAGATAGCAATGTCGTTATCGCCTTCGGTTGGTTCAACATCCTTCAAGAAAGCGCCAAGATAAAAGGCGTTCTGCGTCTTGGTCATACCGGCCTGAACAACGCTGTTCTCGCTGCGCCACTCAATAAAACAGGATTGCCGCGAGTTGTTTTTGAAGACGGTCCAGTATTTAGCACTCCAATAGGTTTCGACGCTGTCGCCAGCCGTCGGCAGCACGTTTTCGTCGGCAGCATGGGCCATTGACGCCCCAAGCATCATGGCGCCTACGGCCACTCCGGACAGAAACGTTTGAACTGATTTCACGGTATTCATTGGGTTTAATCCTCCAGCGATGAATGTCGAACTGTTCCTTCAATTCGGATCAGCTTACTAAATTGTGTTCAAGCGTAAGGGATGACCGGCGTTTGGTCTATCAATCTCGCGCTTTTTGGCGCGTTATCTGCCTATGGGCGCGTCCTCATCCCAATATCGTCTGCCCGATTATCGCGCAGCCGGACAAAAACAACAGCCCCAACACCACCCGCCGAAACATATCTTCGGACACGCCCACATAGGCCCTGATCCCGACAAACGCCCCAAACAGGCTAAATGGTACAGCAATCAGCGCATAGGGCAGCAATGCGGCATTGAACTTTCCCACAAATGCCATCGCAACGGCCGCAAAGCACAAAATGAGCAAGTTAAACGGCTGATACCGCGCCCGTTGCTCAGCAGAAGTCAACTTGTTCACCTGCAACCAAATTAGGGGCAAGACCCCCGACAAACCCGCAATGCCCCCAAGAATGCCGCCAACAAAGCCTACAGCTCTGTCAGCGATGCCATCCTTGTGCACCGGCAACTTCAGATCAGGCAAACCTCTGAATTGAATGACCGAATAGAACAATAGCAGGCACCCAATTGATGTTTTCACCGTGTCCGGATTAAGGATGGTCAATAACAGCGTACCAATGGGTACCCCAAACACGCCTCCCGAAATCAGATAGGTCGATTTCGACCAAGACAGCGTGCCCGCCAGCTTCCAAAGCCCGGCAAACTGCCCCACCAACGCGGCAATAATGATCAATGGCGGCACAATCTCGGGTGGCAACACCAGAAACCAGAACCCCGACGCAACAAGCGCCGTGCCAAACCCGGCAAAACCGTTCACAAACCCCGCCGTCAGTGCGCCAAGTGCCAGCAAAACGATCGTCTGAACATCCATGGCAGCACTTTCCATTGTGAACCGGCACAGCAAATCGCGCGCCTCTCGGGATAGAGAAGCTCATTTCGCGCCCTGTCAATGGTCTGCTTGACACCCCCGTGCCCAGTCCCTAAACACCCGCGCTCCGACACACTGGCAGGAGCTCCAGAATGGCCGACAGCACGCGCGCCCTTGGCATCGACTTTGGCACCTCCAACTCCGCCGCCGGATACCTTGACGGTGATCAGATCCGTCTGATCGGCTTTGGCGGTCAACCCACCCTGCCCACAACGTTTTTCTTCAATTTCGACACCCGCCAAACCCTGCTTGGCGAGCCCGCAAACCGCGCGCTTCTGGACGGCGAAGAGGGCCGCTTCATGCGCGCCCTGAAACGGGTGTTGGGCACCTCACTGATGCATGAAAAGCGCCAGATCCTGAACGAGCGTGTCACTTTTGTCGACATTATCGCGCGCTTTCTGAACCACATCAAAACCCGCGCTGAAGCCGAGACCGGACACAGGTTCACACATGCGCTCTCCGGCCGGCCCGTCGTCTTTCACGGCACCAACGATGCACGCGAACAACAGGCCGA
The DNA here is from genome assembly GCF_003014475.1 of Shimia abyssi. Taxonomy (GTDB): domain Bacteria; phylum Pseudomonadota; class Alphaproteobacteria; order Rhodobacterales; family Rhodobacteraceae; genus Shimia; species Shimia abyssi. Next base: position 386,520 of record NZ_PYGJ01000001.1, read on the forward strand.
AGACGACCTGCGCGCCTGTTATCTCGCCGCTGGTTTTACAGACGTAGAGTTCATGGCAGAGCCTCAGGCCGCAGCAATCGCCAGCGGTACCACCGGCAAACTGGACGAGATTGGCCTGATCGTGGATATCGGCGGCGGCACGTCCGACTTTTCCCTGTTTCGCAGCACTGATACCGGCATTGATATTCTCGCCAATCACGGCGTTCGCATTGGCGGCACCGATTTTGACCGCGCCCTCAGCTTTGCCCGCGTCATGCCGCTATTGGGGCGCGGCACTCACTTGCGTGACGCGTTCGGCCCCGGCACCAACCCCGCCCCCAACGCCATCTTCCTTGATCTCGCCACATGGGAGAAAATCCCCTTTCTCTACACCCAGCAGAACCGACGCAAAGTTGACGACATGCTGTCACTTGCCGAGGACCCCGGCAAGTTCTCGCGCCTCGCCTCGGTGCTTCAGGACGAGTTGGGCCATGAGGTGGCGTTTGAGGTGGAGCGCGGCAAAATCGCCGCCAACAACCATGACGCCAACGCTCAGATCGACCTCTCGGTGATCGAACGCGCCCTCTCATTGCCGCTGCACGCGAACGACTTGAACGCATTACTGACCGATCATGCCCAAAACCTGCACGACGGCATTGCAGAAACCTTGCGACTCGCCCAACTCTCCGGAGATCAGGTTAACCACGTGATCTATGTTGGCGGCTCCAGCCTGCTCTCCATGGTTTCCGCCACCGCCCGCGCCGCCCTGCCCAATGCCAGTCACAGCTTCTCCGAAGCCTTTACAGGCGTCGTCAACGGCCTCGCCCGTGCGTCCGCAACGCTGAACAACGACTAATATCCAATGGGCAGCAATTTCCGCTCCCTTGCATCGCCCCCACCGCATTGGCCTAACTTCATTGGGCTGCAAAATGAGAGCTGATGGACCAGATGAAGAAAGTGTTCATTGGCCATGTGTCGTGACGCGATGGGTCTCGACCTTTCTTAAATGAGAGCCTGCTTCGTCTTTGAAAAAACTGTCACGCGGCGGGCATCTGTTGCGTCGCACAATGGATCCCGCCACCGGACTCGCCTAACGGATCGACGTTCAGCATCACAATCTCTCGCCCAGGGTAGTGCCGCGACAAAGCCGCCCTTGCAATCTGGTCAGCCTCCGGATCGCCGAACTGGGCCGCGATAATCGCACCGTTGCACGCATAGTAATTGGCGTAAGACGCCACAAAATCAGAACTGTTCACCCGACGTATTTCAGGCTCTGGAATGACGTCTACTTCCAGACCCTCCGCGACAAGTATGTCATGGGTATCAAGCGCTGCGACGTGGAAGGGGTCGGTCATGTCCGGCTCGTCCGGCAGGTTGATCAACACACGCCTTGCCCCTGTAAATCGTGCAAGACTATCAATGTGGTAATCCGTAATGTCTTCTCCCCAAACACCTTCCGACCAGATTACGCGGTCCGCGCCATAAGCCGTCAACAACCGCGCCTCAATTTCACTGCGCGACAGGTTGGGGTTTCGGTTGTCATTCACCCAGCTGCTTTCATGCGCCATCAAGAGACCATGCCCATCGTGTTCGACACCGCCACCTTCACCGCGCAAACCTGATGACACCAACTCTAGCCCTAGCCGTTTCGCAACCCGCGCGGCAATCTGGCTGTCATGCCGGTGCATCTGCTTTTCGCCCCAACCGTTAAACTGAACGTGGGTAACCGCCAGTTTTCCTGCGCTATCAATTGCAAATATCGGCCCTGAATCCCGGCACCACAGGTCTTCGGTCGGAATGTCCCAAAGCTCAACATTGGCTGATAATCTTTCTCGCGCCCCTGAATGATGATTTGAATCAGCAAGCATCGCGACAGGCTCAAACTCAGCGATCGCATTGGCAATGTCAGCAATTGTCTGCTGCGTCATGTCCAGAAACACGCGGTCGCGATGCACCCGGCGACTGACCGGCCATTGCATAAACGTGCGCTGATGCGGCCCCTCCTCTCGGGGCACAAATAGACCAGTTTCAGCCTTGGCCGCTGAATTTTCAAACAAGCCGACGGCAGCGATTGCGCCACCGCTTGCTAACAAATCTCTACGGTTCATCGGCTATCCATCTGGGTCGGCCCGGATATTTCGAAACGATCTTTTCATGTCGTTTCAAAGTAACTAAAAATCCGCGAAAGTGGAAATTCCTGCTATGCGCCGCAGCACACCATGTCAGACCATGCATCTCTTTATGCCACGACCAACGTTAACAGCTAGTCAATCTTGGCGGATTGAGCCACGGCGCCGATAGCGCCGCAATCTTCCAATGCTGACCTACCACAGCCGCTTGGGTCCTTTAAGCGCGTTCCTAAACAGGCGGGCCGTTGGTTATCATGAGACATTTGCGCCAATCTTCGCGAATTCAAACCGAAGCCGGCTGATCGATATTGTTCATATTTGACACAACCCACTTTTAGGGCCCATGCTAAACGCGAAAAAACGAGCAGCAACAGGCCCTTGAATGACACGCTTCATCTTAATGACAACTGCCCTACTCACCTTAACGGCATGCGGCGGTGTGCCAATTGTTCCGCTGATCTGAAACGCGGCGTTTGGCTATTACCGCACCGACGCAATACTGACGTAATACCGACACGTTACCGACGTTGGATTTTCAGACCTTTTGCTGTGTATATTTGCGCAGCTCTGAGCGCGCCACCTGACGGCGATGCACCGCATCCGGTCCATCCGCCAGCCGCAAAGTGCGCACATGGGTCCAGGCTTGGGCCAATGGTGTATCCTGCGATATGCCAACCCCGCCATGCATCTGCACGGCCTCATCAATGATCTTGAGGGCGATATTTGGCGCGATCACTTTGATCTGGCTGATCCAAGGAGCCGCGGCCCGCGCGTCCCCCTGATCCATCATCCACGCCGTCTTGAGGCACAGCAATCGTGCCATCTCAATCTCCATCCGGGCATTGGCGATAATGTCATAATTTGCCCCCAGATGCGCGATGGGTTTCCCAAATGCCTCACGCTCAAGCGCCCGTTTACAAAGACTTTCCAGCGCTGCCTCCGCCTGACCAATGGCGCGCATACAATGGTGGATGCGCCCGGGTCCAAGCCGCCCTTGCGCAATTTCAAATCCGCGCCCCTCGCCCAACAACATGTTCTCTTTGGGCACGCGCACATCTGTAAACCGGATATGCATATGTCCGTGCGGCGCGTCGTCATGACCATAAACAGTCATAGGGCGCAAAATTTCGATTCCCGGCGAATCTGCGGCCACCACAATCATCGATTGGCGTTTATGCACCGGCAGATCATCACCACCGGTTTTGACCATGACAATATACACCTTACAGCGCGGATCACCCGCGCCAGAGATCCAATGCTTCTCGCCGTTCAACACATATGTGTCACCATCCGGTACGCAAGCCATTGAAATGTTTGTCGCATCTGAGCTGGCCACGTCCGGTTCCGTCATCAGATAGGCCGACCGAATATCGCCATTCAACAGGGGTTTCAGCCACGTTTCTTTGAGCGCATCCGACCCGTATCTCTCAAAAACATCCATGTTTCCGGTGTCTGGTGCCGAACAGTTGAACACTTCTGCGCCCAGCGGGGTCTTGCCCATTTCTTCGGCAAAAAAGGCATATTCGACAGTGGTCAACCCTTTGCCACGCGTGCTGTCGGTCAGCCAGAAATTCCAAAGGCCCCGGTCACGCGCCTTGGCCTTCAACCTTTCGAGTATCTCGGCCTGACGATCCGTATATTGCCAGCGATCCCCAATGCCGATCTCTGCTTGGTACTCCTCTTCCAGAGGCATAACCTCGTCACGGATCATTTCTTTGACCCGTTCCAACATCGCGTCCACTTCCGGTCGCATTCCTAGAAACATGCCAAAATCCTCCGCTAAAGCCGTTGTTTTCACAATGTCCTGACGCGACAGCGCTTGTCCATCTTCGTCAAGCAAAGTGACGTGGGGTTCTACAAACTTATTCGAGTGCATTTTTTTCCAAAAAACCGCATCCGAGGTCTTGCGCCCGCCCCGCACAGCTTGTAATCAGCCGCTCACTGCTGGGAAGTAGCTCAATTGGTAGAGCACCGGTTTTTGGTACCGTAGGTTGCAGGTTCGAGTCCTGCCTTCCCAGCCAGCAAATCCTTGAAGTTGAACGACTAAATGTTTTTGACGAAAGTGTCACATAAAGTCGATGCCTTCGATTTCCGGTCAGACGGTTTGTCCCCCAAACTGCATTGGTTTCGCCAAATCAAGGTAGCGGCGCACGAGCTTTGGCAGTTTTCGTGACTAGCTTTGGCAGAAAAATTTTTCAGGTTCGGGGTCAAAGCGTCAGGATTTTCCGTCTCATACAATCCGCATCCAACACCTCTTCGCAAAGCTTTGAACGGCGTCCCACAATCGCCCATGCTTTGCTAACGCAGCGAGTATCTTTTCTTCACGCTCCAGAACCATTCTCTCGAATACTGGCGCGGGCAATTCGTCTAACTGTTTGTGCAGCGAGCGCAGTCGCTTTTCAATCTGGATGGTAGTGTTCCACGATCCAAGGCAAGCAACGCCCCGGCCACATTTCGCACATCCTCGTTGGTCAAAATCAGTTTGAGCACTGCCAATTGCTGTTTCAACGATAGGAAACTAAGCGCCTTCAATTCCGCCTGTTTGCGAGCCTGTGACGTGCTTAGCAAATGTTCCCGCATATCCGGAGCTAAGCCCTCCCAAATAGCAACCGTCCGTCGCATGGTGCGCCGCGACAAACCCAGCGCTTCTGCGTTGGCCTTGGCAAATCCAAACACCTCATTCTGAGTTGTCAGATTTCGCCGACCAGAACCGGCTTTACGCCCCTTTTGACTTGATGCCTTTCCATGCGCGGTTTGGGGGTGTATTTCTTCCCAAGCCTGTTTCAATTCCCAAAGATGACGACACCGATCCAGCGCGCTCAATTCTTGACGCCCTAAGTTTTCCATGACCTCATCAAGTCGCGCATCCGCATCGGTTTCTGCGGTTTTAATGCGGCACGGGGTTTCCGCCCAACGCAAGCGGCGCAGTGCTGCCAAATGATGCCTTCCCGCCGCCAATCGAGAACGATCCCCAACCGGACGCACCAAAACCGGCTGATAGAGGCCGCGCGCCTTAATCTATCTTTGCCAACCCGGCGCGCCATTCTTGTCGAGCGCTGGCGCACGGTCCTGTGGGATGTCGATTTCTCTGCACCCGAAGAACCTTAGGTCCCCTCGAACGCGACCAGACGGCAAAGTTGTCTATCTGATTTTCCTGCGGCGCGGCAAGACGGCAAATTCAGTCTTGTTCAAAACGCGCCGTGGGTGATCACAGCGAGCCACCTGCGGGACTAGCAGGACCATCACAGGCCATCGTATGTGCAGACGAAACACAGATGTCGGGAAACCGCCACGGGGTCAAACGCGTTGGCGGGTTGACCCGTCAGCATACCCAACCCGCCAACACCCTTGCTCGTCTTCGCCAGATCGCTGCTGCAATTTGGGATCTTCTGGGCATCCAAAGTTGCCCAAGCCCAGCGCACGCTTGCCTGCTGCCCAACGGAGAGTGTGGCAATCGATTTAGAGCAGAACACAGGGCCATGCCCGGCGGAAATACCTCCGCCCACATCAAAATAGAAAGGAAGCTATTCCACGTGACAGAGCAAAAAAGGAGTAGCTGCGCATGAACGACCACTGGAACATGCCAAATTTCGATGACGTGCGTGATGCATTCCCGATCAAACAAGCAATTATCGACGAGTTCGGCCAATGCTTTTTGACGATTTGTGTGACGCTTGGGACCGGATGGAATTCTATTTTGCGCATCTCACAAAGATGCCTTCACAAGATCACTTGTTAGTTCAAGCATTTGGGCAAGGGAACGCATTTCGCCTGTTCGCACTGACTTACACTGCCCATTACTACATCCCGCCTTCCTAGAAAAATACCACGGAGAAGCCATTGACGCTCATGCGAGAGAAGAGCCTGTCCAATGGGCAAACCGCGCATCGGCTTGGGGTCAGCACCCACTACATTCGGAGCTTGATGGCACAAGCAGGCGTCAAAAATCCAAATCACAAATCGCGCAGTTTCCGAGACGTTTCTGCAAACGCGGAGAATGTACTCAATCATCCCCAACGCGCCCGCACCCCCAGATTGTGACTGCAAAGCGATCCTAACGTGAGGCTAACGACCCTTCTCGCCCTCACGGGCACATGGACCTTCAATTCATCCGAACGCACACCTAGGGTGCTCTGAGTGCCCCGAAAGGAAACACACTTGGCTCACCCCCATCACTCCGTTTTGACCCTCACCGCCGCAATGGCCGTAACCTGCGCGGAATAAGACCTGATCGGCTACGATAACGCGCCAATCAGCACCGAGGACCAGTCGGTAAGGGGTATCGCACGATGCGCCGCAACCGAAGTCGGGCTGGACATCGCCATCACCGCTTTAAGCGAGGATACGGCCAAGGCCGTCGGCGCCATCGCGGCGGACGACAAGCTTGTTTTAGCAAATGGCGTCGGTGTCAAAGCTGCGACAGGTGCAGAAGAAAACGTATTTGCACGCGCACTCACCGCAACGACCAACGGCGTTCACGTCAAAATACTCATCCACTAGTACATCCCGTTGTTCGCTTGAGGCTCCGCGTTATGCAAAAAAACTTTGTCAAAGTGTCAGGGAAACCGCGCCCGATTCAGGCTTCTAACCGAACGACAGCCCCGAAACACCGCGCTTTTGATCAAGTTCAATTGGGGGCGCAACTGCGGTTTTTTGCTTCCATCAAACTTCTCGCTGAACCACGTTAACAAAGGGGCACCCCATGTCTCTGAATTCTCAATCCGCCCGCGTTATCGACCCGGTTCTGACATCGGTCGCACAAGGGTACATTCTCCCGCAACGCATTGGGCACGTGTTGTTTCCCGCCATTCCCGTTCTCGCTTCTGGCGGAAAGGTGATCGAGTTCAGGCGCGAAAGCTTCGTCAATTACAAATCCCGCCGTGCACCCGGTGCAAGCGTGCAACGCATCCAGTTCGGCTATGAAGGCAAACCTTTTACTTTGCTCAACTTCGCACAGGATGCACCGGTGCCAAGTGAGTTCGTGCGTGTCACAAAAACCTTGCCCGGTGATGATCTTGGCAAACGCGCCGTCAACACCACCATGAACTCCCTGAACCTGACTTTTGAAATCGAGCAGGCGGAACTTGCAACCGATCCGGCCCACTTCAGAGCCATCAACAAACTTTTTCTGGCTTCACAAACACAATGCGACGATCCTGCGAGCGACCGAATTGAAGACGTTGAAGCCGCAACAGATCAGGTGCGAACCGCCTGCGGCACTGAACACAACCACATGGCGATTTGCTCTAAGGGTTTCAAAGCCCTGAAGCACTGCCCAAAGATCACTGAACGGTTCAAATACACCACATCCGAAGGCATCACTCCGGCCATGCAGGCCAGGTTGTTCGATTTGGTGCAACTTGGCGTCGGGCTTTCAGTTTGGAAACGTGCTTGGCGGATGACCTCCCCCTCGGTGCGGTGGACGTGACACCGGGTCACACTGATGTCAGCATTCCAGACAGATACACGTTTGATCCCTCTCAGAGAGACTTAGCCGCGCGGGCGCCTCGGGTCAGCCGAAAAACCCCCGTCAGTTTTGCCACTGCGCCGGGCATGATCCTAACATGAGAAGCTTAGGTTTACTGAGGCCACAAAGCCTAATCAGACGTCCGAGTTCGCAATTGCGCCTTCATCTCTCGGCGCGCGCCGTTGACCGTTAGAAATATGGCAAAAACGATTTCCGGACGAAACCCTCAAACTCAGACGCTCCGTCCGAGTTCCTTTCTGCCAGCTTCTGGACAAACGTCCGAGTTCACACCCCCGATCTCCGTTTTTCTCAAGTGTTATCAGTTGCATAAATATGTGTGATTGCGCTCCGAGTTTTGCAGGTTTCCGGCGGGCGAGTGTTAGGAAAACCGCCCGTTTTCGTACCCAATGTGCATTTCGCGTTCACGCCTCCCATCGTACACACCGCCTTTTCATATTTCCTTTTCAACACCCTACAATAACTCGGACGTCAAACCCCTTTTGACCAGAAGTTCGCCCCCCCTACACAGACAAGACTTTTCGATATTCAGTGTATCTGCTTCCTCGCACCACTCAAAATGCATATTCAGATCCGCCAGAACCTCTCGAAAGGCTAGTCCTTTCACCCAAAACGAAGGCGTCACCCCCACTCCGGGTATTCTGGAACCTCTTAATTGACCTTCATCAACCGTTTACGCCAATGCAAGCCTGACCGAACCAAAACATCATGTACCGGCTTGAGCGCAGAGGTATGGCATTCCTTCCGGCTCTCAATCGCGCTGCATTTTTGGTAAAGAGGACGGCCCCGATATGGACAACTTACTAAATGACACAGAAGAACGTCTAACATTCGAGCAATATTCAGTGTCCGATCACTGGGTCAGCAACGAAGGCGACGATGGCACTGCAAGCCTGTCCACATCTGTGGAAACCGTTTTGGGTGTACCCTATGAACTTGAATTCAATCTTGCGGCAAATCTCTCGGCAAGCGTTCAAAGTGTCTCCGTTGAAGTCTTTTTCAACGGAGAGAGCATCGGTGAATTTGTTCATGACGGCGGAGTGTTTGAAACTTATTCCTTTGATCTCACTGGTATTGGCGGCACCGCCCAACTCTCCTTTGAGATTTCGCATTCGTTGGACGGACCAAATGGCGCGATCAATGCGACCGGAGTGGTTCCAAGTATCTCTCAAGACATGCATTTCATGGGAGAAGACGTCACCGTAGATGCATTTGAGCCTGGTCAAAGTGCCATCTATCAGGTCCTCAATGGGCAACTGGTCAAGTTTGATCTGGACACAAATTCATATACCGAAGCGGAAGTACCTGCTGCGGTGAATGTGAACGCAATAGGGTTTTCAGCCGAAGACAACCTGATCTATGGAATTGCAAGATCAAATGGGGTGGACGCCACAGGCAACCCAATCGCCCGGAATGATGTTGTCGCCATTGACGCCAGAGGTGCGACTTATGCCGTCTCGAGGGGTGAGATGGGCTCTTATATCGGTGACGTCGACGACAACGGCAATCTCTGGACGTTCAGCGGAAATCTCCGGAGTGTGGTGGTCTATGACCTGTCAGAGTCGCACCCGGATGGGTCGCTGGTGCACCAGACACTTTCACTGCCTGCTGTTGGTCTGCCGACAAGTGGCCTAGCGGATTTGGCATTTCATGCATCGTCTCAAACGTTTTTTGGAGTGGCGCATTCTGGTTCCTTGGGACAACCTGGCACGCTGGTTTCCATCGACATCTCAGAAGTTGCTTTGGGCGGACAGCCTATCGTTACAACGCAAGTCATCTCAGGCATCATCGTTGATGGCGAAATCCGAGACGGCATTCCAACAGGCGCATTTGGTGCCACAATCGTTGACGGCGACGGTAACGTATACATCGGGGCGAATAACACCGACCACGATCTGGACAGCGCAACACCCCAATCCGGTGGTTTCTACCGCGTCGTTCCTGGAGCCGACGGCGGATTGTACATGGAGCTGCTAGCCGATGCGCCACGCGTTGGCAGCAATGATGGCGCAATGGACACGCGTGGTGTCGATCCGTTTTTAGGGATTGATTCATCGTCCACAGTCTTACTTCGCACTCCGGTGGTCTCCATAGCCGTTGCCGAAGACGACTTGGTTCGGCTGGCGGCAACAGGCGACGGGGAAACCATTGATTTGCTAGCGAATGACGATGTTTCTGAGGGTGAGACTCTGACATTGACGCACCTAAATGGCCAGGCCGTCACCATCGGAGACGAGATCACATTGGAAAACGGGGAGATCGTCACATATCTCGGAAATGGGTTGGTGTTCATCCTACCAAGCAGCGCACCCCGCGATGTCACGACCGAGTTGACTTATAATATCGTTAACCAAAGCGGGATTACGGATACTGCGACTCTAACAATAGAAACCTCGCCTGTGCAGGGCACCGCCGGCAATGATCATATGGTGGGATATGTCGACGCCGACGGCACCCAAATCGACGGATCAGACGGCGCCAACGACGTGATCCTTGGGTATGGTGGCAACGACAAGATCTTTGCAGGTGCGGGGAATGATATTGTCTATGGCGGGGTCGGCAACGACTTCATACGGGGACAATCTGGCGACGACATTATTTATGGCGAGGATGGTCGGGATGTCCTGGATGGTGGTTCAGGCAATGACATAATGTTCGGTGGAGCGGGCAACGACACCTATTTTGTGGACTCGCTTGGGGATCAAGTCTCAGAAGCGGGTGGCGATGGAGTTGATACCGTAAAATCCAGAGTGGATTTCACATTAGATGAGGGCTTGGAAAATCTCTGGCTCTTAAGGGGATCTGACGCAATATTTGGCACCGGAAATGCCGCGCGAAACATGATTGTTGGCAACGGCAATGACAACGTTCTAAGGGGCATGGCAGGCAACGACAATTTGATCGGTGGCTCGGGAAACGACACTCTTTACGGTGGAGATGACCACGACAAGCTGCATGGCGGGGACGGCGCGGACCTGCTTTTTGGAGATGCAGGCAACGACAAGTTGCACGGCGGCGCCGGCAACGATACAGCCCATGGTGGCGATGGCAATGATACCCTGTGCCCCGGTGACGGCGACGACGTGATGTATGGCGGGGACGGCAACGACCTGCTTTCCGGAAATGCCGGGGCAGATATTGCCTATGGCGGGCTTGGCAACGACACCTACAAAGTGACTGACGCGCTCGATACAATTGTCGAATATGCTGATGAAGGGCATGACGTTGTACATGCGTTTGCTGATTTCTCGCTGTCTGAACATGTTGAAGATCTTGTTTTCTTAGGATCCGGAGATCTCTCAGGCGCTGGAAATGACGACGCGAACCGATTGACTGGCAATACTGGCGACAACGTTCTTTCTGGCAACGGTGGCAATGATCACATCGATGGCGGCGCTGGCGATGACGTTGTTTCAGGCGACGATGGGGCTGACAAACTGTTAGGTCGGGCTGGCAATGACACACTATCCGGCGGCGGCGGCGACGACACGCTAGCTGGTGGAGACGGAGACGACGTCTTATCCGGCGGAATCGGACACGACTTCTTATGTGGAGATGCGGGCGCGGACACGTTTCAGTTCCAGTCAGGAGACGGAACTGACGAAATTCGCGCATTTGATATCGTTGAGGACACGGTCCACCTCTTTGATATTCAGGCAACTTCGGTTGCGTGGGCAGAGGATGCCCGAGGCACGCGCCTTGTCATTGATGCAGAGGACAGCATTCTGTTCTGTGGCTTGTCTTATGAACAGCTTCAGTCAGCCGACATTGTGTTCCTTTAGGCCAAATTTGAACGAACTCCGTCTAAGGCGCGAAAGCACGGCATGTGTGTCGACCGTTTAGGCTGGGGCGTCGCTACCCCCTACGCCCCAGCGCTTACTACTTTTGGATAGCGCAGGCTGCGCTTTTGCTCGTTCCAATCGGCCTATGCCTGAAACCCAAATTTGAAAGGTCCCTGTAAAACAGTTCTGAGTGAAAGAGGTTTGAGATGATTACATTATTGAATGCGGCCCCAGATACCGGCAACCAAGGCGTAAGTGCGCTGTGCCATTCGGTTGTGGCAGGTTTGACAAAGCGAGGCGCAACATCGGTTACCGTTGCCGATCACGGTCGGGGAAAACGCCGTGCAGATTGGGGATATGCGTCAGTTGACCTCTTTGGGTTGACCCATAATCGTCGATTCTGGCGCGGAGAATGTCTTCGCACGGCGCATGCTTTGGTTCGGTCCGGTGCAGGATTGGGAACCTCAGCCCGCGCTATCTCTCGCGCGCGCTCGGTCTTGGACATCTCGGGCGGTGACAGCTTTACGGATATCTACGGGTCCAAACGTTTTGAGGCTATGGTCCTGACCAAGAAGATGGCCCTTGATGCTGGGGTGCCTCTGATCCTTTTGCCTCAGAAACTGGGGCCATTTCATTCACCCGAGCGGGCGAAACAAGCAACGGATATCCTGCGCCGGGCCAAAGCTGTCTGGGTCAGAGACGCACAAAGTTTTGAATATCTTCAGACCGAGCTGGGACCACAATTTAACCCGTCCATTCACAGGCTTGGCGTGGATGTCGCCGTGTCTCTGCCTGCGGCAGAACCCAAGACACTGTCGCGCAGCCTGCGCTCCTGGCTGGCCCCTGCCCGTTCCTTTTCTGTTGCTGGGCTTAATGTCTCCGGGCTTTTGTGCAATGCCCCCGATGAGGCACGAAAAACGTTCGGGCTTGCTGCATCTCATAACGATCAGATCGACGCGCTTGCGCGCGCTCTGCTCGACACTCAGCCAAATCTGCGCCTGCTCTTGATACCCCATGTCCACAAGTCTGAAACCGAGGTGGAAAGCGATCTCGCGGCTGCGCGTCAACTGGTGCAAAGGTTGGGGCCCATTGCCAAAGGCCGTGTTCAATTCGTCGAAGCCCCCCTAAACGCGATGGAGCTGAAATGGGTGCTTGGACAACTGGATTGGTTCGCCGGTGCACGTATGCACGCAACCATCGGCGCGTTTTCCTCTGGTGTGCCCACTTTGGGCCTCGGTTACACTGACAAGGCACAGGGTGTTTTTGACGAATGCAAAATTGGTAAAAACGTCGCCGATCTGCGCCGCCTGACGCCCGGCGCGCTTGCTGAACGCGCAGCGTCCTCCTTTGCTGAACGGTGCGCAGTACGAGGTCAGCTCAAGTCGCATCTATCAAGCATTCACAACCGCGCCACGCGCGAAATGGATTGTATCGCGTCCCAGGCTGGGATCTGAGGAGATGAAGCGCGCCTCCTTTTCAAGTCGGTCCTTGGCATGGGCCGTTCCAATCGTGGCAGAGGCGGCCGCACTGGGCCGATCCATTGCTTTTGCGTGGGCCATCGGCGCGGACGAGCTGGGGCGCGCGATGGTTCTGGCGCTGACAATCCGTCTGGTAGAAATGATCAGCGATCTGGGCATTGATCGCCTGCTCGTTCAGGCATCCGATGGCGATGACGTGCACTTTCAATCGGCCCTGCATGGTGTTTCGGTGTTGCGCGGCGTCTTTGGATGCGGGCTTGTGCTTATCCTCGCCCCGGTACTGGCCTTGATGTTCGCAGATGGCCCCACGACGGGTACATATGCCGTGCTGGCCATCATCCCTTTGGTTCGTGGATGCGCGCATCTTGATTTCAAACGTGCAGAGCGGCAGTTTTCGTACACGCGGCTGGCATGGGTCGAGGGTGGTGCGACCATCGCAATGCTGCTGGCCCTTGGTCCGGCGCTTTGGTCTTTCCCGGATCACAGGGCCATGCCCGCCGTCTTGATCGCCCACGCGTGTGCCTTTGTGACGTTGTCTCATGTGGTGGCTCTCCGCCCTTATCGTGTAATATTCTGCCAGAGCTTTCTGCGCCGCACTTGGACCTTTGGTGCCCCCCTTATCCTCAACGCCGGCCTGATGTTTCTAACGTTCTACGCGGATCGCCTGATCGTCGCGCGCGCCTTTGACTGGAGCGTGCTGGCGCTTTATGGCGTTGCACTTCAACTGGCGATGCTGCCTGCGCAAATTGTCGGGCGCGCGGCGGGGTCTTTGGTGTTGCCGCGTTTCCGGATCGCACTGTCCGATGGCACCTTTGCACAGGTTTGGCCGCGCATACTGATGGCGCACGCCATCATGGCAGCCATCATGGTGATCGGATTTGCGTCAATTGCGCCAGATGTCATCGTGCTAGCTTACGGTGCAGACCTGCGCCCTGACATCGGCTTGGCCGTGGCTTTTGCACTGGCCGCCGCGTTTCGCATCCTGCGCACGCCCTTTTCGCAATTCTCAATCGCAGTTGGCCGCACGTCTGATCCAGCGCGCGCAAATCTCATTCGGGCGTTGGCGGTCATTCCGGCGCTGGGCTTTGCAATGGCCGGGTTCCCGCTGATCGCAATCGCAGCCGCCGCAGCGCTCGGCGAAGCCGGTGCTACCCTCCGAGCGTTCTTTCTGGCCGTCGAAACTAGACGGGCCGGCACACATCAAGAGGTATTGGTATGAGTAAAGATCCCATCAGTTCCATTGTGGCAAAAAACCTGTGCACCGGCTGCGGTGCCTGCGCGACGGGCAAGAACGGGCTGATCCGCATGGTGGATGATCCCAAAAACGGGCGGCGCCCAGTTGTAAGAAAAACGGCAGACGGTATGCGCGCCTCAAAGGCCGCCCTGCCACGTTGCGCCGGCACGGCCAACAACTGGGACCAACTGGCGATAAACGACAGCGTCGATCAGGCGTGGGGACCGGTACGCGCGGTGTGGCAAGGATATGCCGAGGACAACGAGATTCGGCATCGCGGCTCATCCGGCGGCGCTGTAACAGCCTTGGCCATGTATGCGCTGACAAGCGGGCACGCCTCTGGCGTTGTTCACATTGCTGCCCGTCAGGATGATCCCCGCCTGAACGAAACCGTCATCAGCAGGGACCGGGCCGGGTTGTTGCGTGGGGCTGGCTCTCGTTATGCCCAAGCCAGCCCAGCAGAGGCATTACCTCAGATCCAACAAAGCGATGAAACGTATGTTTTCGTTGGAAAACCTTGCGACGTTGCATCGGTCAACAAAGCCATGACACACGACCCCGCATTTGGGCGCAATATTCCTCTGACCATTGCAATTTTCTGCGCTGGGGCCCCCAATTTGGCCGCAACAGACAAATTACTGGATCGGCTGGCCGTCCCAACAGACGGGCAACTGACGGACCTGCGCTATCGCGGCAATGGATGGCCCGGTCTGATGCAAGCTTGGTGGAAAACACCGCGCGGTGACACCCAAACCAGCGAGGGTATCTCTTATGCCGAAGGATGGGGCACGATCTTGCAATCCAGTCGTCGCTGGCGATGCCGCATCTGCACCGATCACACCGGCGCCTTTGCAGACATCTCTGTCGGAGACCCATGGCACACTCCGCCGAAAGGTGAAACCGATGCTGGTCAATCATTGATAGTTGCACGCACGTTTCGTGGTCAGCGGTTTATCGAAGAGGCTATCCACCAAGGCACGCTGGTTGCACATTCCACGGATCGGGACGTGATTGCACGCGCCCAGCCTAATCTGCTGGCCACCAACAGCGCCGTCTGGGGGCGACGTGTGGCGATGCGTATCGCGGGTCTGGACACGCCAAAGGACAAGGGCCAAAGCCTGTTTCCTTATTGGATGCGCTTACCTGCCAAGCAAAAAGTTCAGTCCTTCCTTGGCACATGGAAGCGGGTGATCCGCGAACGGCTCTGGCGCGGGGTTTCGATTTCCGAAGAACCGCGATGACCTTGGGCGAAGCGCTGCAATCCCCGCAATCGCGTAACCTGAACACGTTGCGCATCCTGTTGGCAATTGCCGTCATCGTCAGCCATGCGTGGCCCCTTGCGCTTGGTCCCACGACCCGTGAACCACTCGAGCACCTGACCGGGCGGTCTCTTGGGGGATGGGCTGTGGGGGCCTTTTTCTTTCTCTCTGGCTTGCTCATAACCGCCAGCGCAGAGCGCAGAGACTTCGCATATTTTTGGTCCGCACGCGCCCGTCGGATCCTGCCGGGGCTGGCGGTGGCATTGGTGTTCACTGGTGCGCTTGCCGTGGCCAGCGGCGCAAGCGCGACTGCACAACAACTGGTCGAATGGTATGTCCGGGCACTCACGCTGGTATCGATAGAACACCGCCTGCCGGGCGCTTTTGCACAGAACCCGTTTCCCCATGTTGTCAATGGCCCGCTATGGAGCCTGTTTCACGAGGTGGTCGCCTACGTGTTCTGCACGGCGTTTGTTCTGGCCGGAGGATCACGCAAAAAACCAATGGTCATTGCCTTGGTCTTGGCAACAGGCGCTGCTGCGTTTGCGCATGAGGCTCTGCCGGGGCGGCTTTCAACCTTTGCACCCCTTTTTGCCGCCTTTTCCTGCGGGATTGCGGCGCATGTGTTTCGGGATCGGATCAACCTGAGCCCCTGGCGCGCGATTGCCGCCATAACCTTGGCCTTGCTGCTGCCTTGGACAATCGCGACCGGGATCGTGGCAGGTGCCATTGTGGCCTTGATACTGTGCGCGCCGGTTCTTCCACCGATCAAAGATGTATCATACGGCATGTATATCTACGGCTGGCCCGTAGCCCAAGCCATCGTCGCCTTGGTGCCGGGCATGCGCCCAGAATTTCTGGCCATTGCCAGCGTCATGGCCACCTACCCGCTCGCTTGGATGAGTTGGACTTTGATAGAGCGTCCCGGTGTTACGTGGCAACGGGTGGGCGTGTAAACCATGACTATCGCGCGCGCAAAATCTAAAACTGTTTTCGGGGTGCCGGTGCCAGTCGCCTGTTTTCTGTTCGCGATGATGTTACCAACAGCCGTATCGCTGAACCTTGGCGGCTTGCGCCTTTCTGCATACCGGCTCGTGCTCTTGGTTATGTTCCTGCCAATGCTGTTCCAACTATTGGCCAATCAGCGCGGCCGCCTGCATATCTTTGATGCGTTACTCCTGACACATTGCTTTTGGGCCTTGCTGGCGCTGATCAAATGGGGCGGCTTTGCACAGGGGCTGGAATCCGGCGGGATCTATGTCATCGAATGTGCGGGTGCCTATCTTATGGGGCGTCTCTACATCCGCTCTTACCAAGACTTCGCAGCCATGGCGCGGGCTTATGTTGGGCTTGTGCTTGCGACCCTCGTGTTCACCGTGCCCGAAGCGTTGACAGGAATTCACATTCTACACGACAGTCTCGCCTCCGCCTTTGGTGGCCCCAAAGCAGCCTATATCGAACCGCGCATGGGCATTGAACGCACCTTTGGGCCGTTTGATCATCCTATCCTATATGGCGTGTTCTGTGCGTCGGCCTTTTCCTTGGCCTACTTCGTGATCGCTGAGCGCAAGTTAACCAAATTTTCCAATGTTTCCAAAGTTGTCGGCGTTGGGCTGGCGACGTTCATGTCTGCTTCTGGCGGCCCCTATGTCGTGCTAATGGCGCAGATATTTGTTTGCGCGTGGGAAAGGGTTCTGGGTACGGTTCAAGGGCGCTGGGCTGCACTCTTTTCATTTTTCGCAATCGCCTATCTGGCGATAGATCTTTTGTCGAACCGAACACCATTCCATGTCTTTGTCGAATACCTGACCTTTTCCAAGCAGTCAGCCTATAACCGGATCATCATCTTTGAATACGGAACTGCCGAGGTTGCACGAAACCCTCTGTTTGGCATTGGTCTGGGCGACTGGATCCGCCCGGTTTGGATGTCCGAAAGCATGGATAATTTCTGGCTTGTAACAGCTGTGCGCTATGGTTTGCCCGCGTTTTTCCTTCAGGTCGGGTTGCTCCTCGGGATGGTTTGGGCAGTTGGTCAAAGACCAAATTTCCCACCCGCTTGGCGGCGCGCTCGACACGCCTGGGCGTTTACTCTGTTTGGCATCAGCGTCGCCGCGGCCACGGTGCACCTCTGGAATGCGCTGTTTGTGCTCTTTTTCTTCCTGATCGGAACCGGCGCATGGATGCTGGACGCTCAGCCCAGCCGCCAAAAGCGCAAAACGCGCCGTCCTGTCCCGATTGCCACTTGCCGCCCAGCACGCCTCTTCTGACCTTGACACGCAAAGGAATTCTCATGGATCTGTCTATCGTCATCGTTAACTGGAACACCCAAGATCTCTTGCGCGACTGCCTGCGCTCGGTCGAGGATGGGATGGGCCAGTTGCAAACCGAAGTTTTGGTTGTCGACAATGCCTCAGACGATGGTTCGCCCCGCATGGTCGAGCGCGAATTCCCGTGGGTACACCTCATTGAAAGTGACAAGAACCTTGGATTTGCAGGCGGCAACAACGTGGCGCTACGTCAGGCAATGGGCCGCCATGTCATGTTGTTGAACACCGACACGCTTGTGCATGGATCCGTGCTTGAAATTGCGGTCACATGGATGGACGCTCATCCAAAAGCCGGAATCATGGGCCCTCGGGTTCTCAACGCTGATGGAACGATTCAGCCGTCTTGCAGCGCCTTTCCCACCTTGGGCAATCTAGCACTGCAAACGGCAGGGCTCACGCGCTTTCGGCGATTTGACAGGTACCGCATGACCGGATGGAACCGCGCCTCCGAGCGCAGCGTGGACGTTATTTCCGGTGCTGCAATGTTCGTGCGCCATTCGGCCATGAAAGAGGTTGGCCTGCTGGACGAAGCATTTTTCTTTTATGGCGAAGAAACCGATTGGTGTCGTCGCTTCAAGTCGATCGGCTGGGATGTCGTCTTTACGCCCATTCCCGAGATCACACATTTTGGCAACGGGTCCGCTGGCAAACTCAACCACCGACGCGATGTGCTCATGACCCAAGGCACGACGCGGTTGCATCTGAAACACGGCGGGTTGCTGGCTGGGGTTACCTGTTACCTCATGCTGGCCGCGCATAATGCCTCTCGCGCGGTGTTTTGGGCTACCATGGGCCTGTTGAAACGTCCCGGTGCAATGGAGCGCGCGCGGCATTTTTCGCGGGTGGTTGGGGATCTGCGCCATGCATGGCCCACACAGAAACCGGCGGCGCGAACATGAAAGTCCTGCTGATCGCACCCAATATTGACGCAACCGATGTGGGTGAGGCCTTTGTGGCCTACAAATGGGCGGCCGCACTGTCTACGCGTGTCGACTTGACCGTTTTGGCCTTCCAAAGACCGGGGCGCCCGGATTTGGCGTCACAGCTGCCATCGGCAAATGTGGTGACATGGCCCGAACCGGCATGGGCCCGCAAGAATGAGCGGATCAACGCGATGCTAAAACCTGCATGGCCGGTTTTTGCCCACCATGTCCGGCGCTGGCTGCGCAGCTCGCTCAATGACGGCGCGCATTTTGATCTGGCACATCAACTCATGCCGCAGGCCGCGCGCTATGCGTCTCCGCTGCGCCATTTCTCAATTCCTTACATCATCGGTCCGTTGGGCGGCGCGTTGGACACGCCTGCGCACTTTCAGCCCGAGGCAACAAGCGCGCCTTTCTTTACCCGCTTGCGGCAATTGGACAAGTTTCGGTTCAAGCACGATCCGTTTCTGCGCGAAACGTACAAACGCGCGGCCTGCGTTCTCGGGGTGGCCCCCTATGTGCAAGACGTCTTGCGGGACGTGCCCTTGCACCGATTTGAGCCTGTGCTTGAACTGGGAATTGACGATGTTGCCCCCATGCGCCAGCGGTCCGCAACAGCGGGCCAGCTGCGCGTTGTTCATGTCGGGCGCGCGGTGCGCACCAAGGGCCTGCGCGATACAGTGCGCGCCCTGGCTCACCTCAAAGATGTGCCCGGCATCACATTAACCAGCGCCGGAGCGGGAGAAGAAATCGATCTGTGCAAAGCCGAGGCATCACGTCTGGGCATTGAGGACCGGGTGACCTTTCTGGGTCGGATCCCGCGCGAAGAGGTCGAAGCGCTTTACGCAGCGCATGACGTTTTTTGCTTTCCCTCTTTTCGCGAACCAGCTGGTGGCGTGCTTTACGAGGCCATGCGCCATGGGTTGCCTATAATCACCGCTGATCGGGGCGGGCCGAGCTGGATCGTCGATGACACCTCTGGCATCCGTATCTCGGTGACCGACCCCGAAACATTTGCGCGCGGCATCGCAGAATCATTGCGCCGTTTGGCGCTCAATCCGGCGATCCGCGCCACACTTGGCGCTGGCGCGCACGGCAAAGTTCTGCGCGAAGGGCTTTGGGATCACAAGGCCGACAGGCTGGTCGCTCTCTATCGGTCAGTGGTGCATGATCCAATTGCCCCACACCTACCACTTTTGGGTAGTCAAACAGTTCCTTTGTGACCCACAACACACCTTTTCCACATTAACATCAATGCCTTAATGGCGGGTATTCTGGTTTCAGATCATGTTGTCTGCAAAGTGGAACGCCTAAGATGCTCAGAAAAAAGAATACCGCGCCTGTCGTCCTTGCTGTCTCTTCTGGCGGTGGTCACTGGACACAAATGCAACGGCTTGCTCCGGCGTTTTCTGGGGCTGACGTTCACTTTGCCACGACAGACGCCTCCGCATCTGAGCAGGTCGGCGCGCACAATTTTTACGTCTATCCGGATGCGAACAAGAGCACGCCCATCCGCCTGATGCTGTGTGTTCTCTCACTGGTCTGGATCGTCCTGCGCGTGCGTCCGGACGTGATCGTGTCAACAGGTGCTGCGGGTGGATTTCTCGCGATCCGGATTGGGCGCCTGATCGGCGCGCGGACAATGTTCATCGACTCGATCGCAAACGCCCGCCGCCTGTCGGTCTCAGCGCATTTGGCGCTCAACGTGGCGGATCATGTCTTGTCGCAATGGCCCGGTGTGGCGGCCAAGACCGGTGCCGAATACCGCGGCGCAGTCATCTGATTTTCAAAACAAACTTGGGGTAATGTCATGATTTTCGCCACTGTCGGCACACAACTACCGTTTGACCGCCTGTTGACCAACCTGGACAGCTGGGCGGCACGCAATCCGAACATGCACGTGTTTGCGCAATGTGGGCTGAGCACCGCCAAGGTGCCACATATCAAAACAACCCCCACACTTAGCCAGAGCGCTTTTCGTCACCATTTCGCTTCTGCTTCGCTCATCGTTGCCCACGCCGGAATGGGCACAATTCTAACGGCCGCCGAGCTTGGCAAGCCTGTCATCCTGATGCCGCGACGGGCCGCACTGAACGAACATCGCAACGACCATCAAAGCGATACAGCGCGTGAGATGGCCAAACTGTCCAACGTGATGATTGCAGAAGATGAGGCCGCCTTGCACGCAGCGCTGAACACGGCGATGTCGCAGCGGCTGTGCACTCAAAGCCCAAAGCACGAAACGCACCCGGCCCAGCTTGAAGGATTGATCGACGTCGTTCGCGATTTCGTTTGGGCAGTACCTTCAAAAGAGGCCCCGGTTCAGTTCCACAAAGGGGCGGTCTCAACATGATCGAAGCGACCATTCTGATCCCCGCCTACAACGAAGCCGAGGTTATCGGGCGCACCTTGCAACACCTATCGCGCGGGTTGCCAATGGACAGGTTTCGCATTGTCGTCATCGCCAATGCCTGCAGTGATGCCACCGCAAGCAAAGCCATGTCCGCACAGCCCAGAGCAATGGTTGTTGAAACCGACACGCCGGGCAAATGCATCGCGCTCAACATTGGCTATCAGCTCGCCGCCAAAGACAAACCAGTGATCTGCCTTGACGCGGACCTTGACGTGACATCGGAAAGCCTGACGGCGTTGATCGCATCTTTGAGTGAGGGTTCATCACACGCTGCCTGCGGGCAAATGGATGTTCGGGCCAACGAGGCAACATCGCTTGTTCGGGCCTACTACAAAGGATGGCGCACAAATCCCTATTTCGACAAAGGCAAATTTGGCGGCCTTTTTGCGCTGTCCGCTCAGGCGGCTGCGCGCCTGTTCCCCCTGCCCTACCTTACGGCTGATGACGAATACATCCGCCGCAGCCTACACCGCGACGAAATCGCGTTTGTGTCGAACTGTCGTTTCACTGCGCGCGCACCAAAAACGCTGAGCAGTTTGGTCGCCGTGCGGCGTCGCAGCTTGCGTGGTGCACGCACGATCACGTCTATGGGGCTTCCAAGTCCGGAAACTGGTAGCCTTGGTACCGTCCTAAAGCGTGCTGTTCACACTCCATCGATAGCTTTTCCCATCTTGGTCTACGCCTGCGTCAACGCCTGGTCGCGACTGTCGCTGTTCTCAAACGCGATGGCATCGGAAAACAGCGGCATTTGGGAGCGGGATCTGACAACCCGCTCGGCGGGGTAACGGAATGGTGCATGTTGCCGCAGTCAACTCTGAAGACGTTTATGAAACTCAATCCCCCGTCGTCGAAGAAACAGTTCAGGCAAATCCATTTGCGGCAGTTGTGCGTGCGATGCGGGGAAGATGGCTCCGGACAATGGCGCTTGGCGCGATACTGTCGCCGCTATTTGCGATGTTTGGATACGTCTCGGGCGTGCAACTCTATGATTCCCAAGCCATTTTGCGTGTCTTTCCACAAGAATCCAACATCCTCTATTCCACCGGTGAAGACTCGGTTCTCAAGATATTTTCCAGTTTCGTCAAGGCAGAGGCAACCTATGTCGCCTCACATCCTGTGATGCAGCGCTCCGTCGAGGAATTGTCGCTTACCCGTCCTGATCTGGCCAAAGGGCTGACGGCCACCGACATGTCCCGCTCGGTCAAAATTAAGCGCTCCGACAGCTTGATCGTGTTAACCACAGTCAGCAAAGACCGCGAATTTGCCAGTCAAAAGCTAGACGCGGTGATTGCGTCCTATCTTGCTCTCAAATCCGAGGCGGAAGAAGTGCGCACTTCGGTGAGGCTGTCCGAACTGCGCGACCGCGAAGAAGACCTTATCGAGCGGCTCGCAACGTTGCGCGCGGATCAACTGGAGACCGGCGGCGAATTTGGCCTGAATGCCTTGGCCAAAGCACACATTGAAAAAATTGCCCAGGTTGATGCGCTGGCCGCTCGCAAATCCGAGGTTACCGCAACCTTGGCCGCGCTTGAGACTGATGACGTGTCTTCTTCGGCGGACACTTCCGATCAGGAAATAATGCGGGCCACCTTGCTTGATCGCGCAATGGCCGACCTTAGCTTTGAGCGGGCAAAGCTGAAAAGTGAGCTGGCCGGATTACGCGCCGGTTATAGCGACCAGAGCAACCTGCGCTTCCAACGCAGAGTGGACTCAAAAATCGATGAAATTGCCGTTATCGAACAGGCCATGTCCAACCGTCGCGACCAGATACGCGTACTTGGACAAACCGGTGCCCTGACGGCTGCAAGCAACACCGGTGAGGATACTACCGTAGCCGAAATCAGATCCCTGCTCGAAAAGGTTTCGACGCAATTGGACAATGCCCGCCTCGAAGCCAAAGACCTCAATCGCCGTCGTATTGATCTGGATGGCATCGAGTCTGAGATCACTGCCGCCGAACGGCTTTTGGAAGAAACCCGGCGCGCTCTGGAAGTGATCCGCCTGGAGTTTGGCCGCGCGCTTCCGGGATATGCGGTTGTCATGTCACCACCGTCGCGCCCCATCGCGCCCGCTGAAGATACGCGCAAGATGATGACAATGGCGGGGTTTGCCGGTGGCGCTGGCCTTGCGCTGGCCATCATGTTGGCGCTCGGGCTACGCGAGAAACGTGTTCGATTTGCCGAACATCTGCTCTCGGTCAAAAACAAGCTGCCCATCTGTCAGGTCTCCGACGCCAGCGCGGATGATTCACATGCGGCTGATCTGTTGCGCAACGAGCTTCAATTGCAATCCCTGCGCAAGCCGCGATTGGTCGGAACGGCGCCCATTATTGCCATCACCAGTGTTCATTCCGGCGAAAGCACGGAATGCGCCAGAACACTTGCAGAGAGTTTCTCTCGCGCTCGCATGAAAGTGCTGCTCATTGATGCGGATATCTCAAATGCACAAGACTGCGCCGCGACAGCGGGCTGGCGCGAACTGCTGCTCGGGTCAGCCATCAAACCGAACTACACACGCGAACACCCCGGACTGATGACTGTCAGCAACGGCGCAACACGTCATATTGACGACTGCAGCGTGTCGGCCCCGATGGTGCAATCAGCTCTCAAACGCGCGGCAAAATCCTTTGATGTTGTGATCGTTTCCGCAGGTGGGATGCAAGACAGTTTGTCCGCTCAGTTCATTCTGTCCAATGCCGACGTGGGCGTGTTGTATATCACGCCCGGCGAAAACCACGCGACAGTCCAGAGCCTTGCCAATCAGCTCGACAGTTTGCCAACCAATGGCAGCGTCGCGGTGATGCGAAACGCCCTGCCAGGTGATCCCTGGCTGGCGGTGCGTACCTGAGTTTCCCACGTATGGAGGTTTCCCAATGACAATGACGACCGTGAACCAAGCCTGCACCAAGCCAAAAATGGTGCATTGGAAATCCAAAAGGGTGATGGATATTGCGCTTTGCATGATCGCGCTGCCGGTCCTAGCCCCTGTTCTGTCACTCATTGCATTAGCCGTAAAAACATCGTCACGTGGCCCTGCATTTTTTGTGCAAACACGCGTGGGGTTAGACGGCAGAACCTTTGAAATGCTCAAATTCAGATCCATGTATGTAGACGCAGAACAACGCCGCAGCGAGGTTGCAAAACAAAGCGACCGCGAGGGCATCTGTCTGAAACTGAAACGCGATCCTCGGGTAACACCCATTGGCCGGGTCTTACGCCGCTGGTCACTGGACGAACTGCCCCAGGTCCTCAACGTGATCAAAGGAGATATGTCACTCGTGGGTCCGCGCCCGGCATTGACATGTGAAGTCGCGCAATACCCGGAAATCGCCCATAAACGGCACAATGTCCTGCCCGGCATAACCGGTCTCTGGCAGGTCTCGGGCCGCGCCGAGATCGGGTTTGACGGCATGATCGCTCTGGATCTGGATTATGTGCGGCAGGTATCTGTCGCGACGGATATCCACATTCTCTTGCGAACGGTGAGTGCAGTGATTGGCGGGCGAGGTGCCTATTGAATTAGGTTTGGGTTGGGGCCAGTAAGAAAAACGTATTCAGGCCCCATTCGCATATCACAGCAAATTCTGATCCCGCGCGATCATGGCTGCATGGGTCCGATTTCGCGCCTCAAGCTTTCGGCACAAGGTTTTGACGTGCAGCTTAATGGTCGCTTCCTGCAGATCCAGATCACGTGCAATCTCTTTGTTGGAAAGACCATCACACAAACCGCGCAACACCTCTGTTTCGCGTGTGCTCAGATTACCAACGGCGGAATCCGCGTCTTGCATAAAATTATAAGGCGCAAAGGTTTCCCCGGCGATCATGAATTTCACCGCATTGCTCAGGGACATTGACGACATCGTCTTGGGCACAAACCCTGCCGCGCCCTGATCGATGGCATCCTGAACCGCTGCGCGGGACATATTGCCTGACAATAGCGCAACAGGCTTGCCGCCATTCGCAACCTTCATCTTCGCCAAACCATCAAGGCCATTCATACCCGGCATTTTGTAATCCAAAAGCACCAAATCAAATGCGCCGCTGTCATTCACACGCGCGATTGCTTGGTTCAAATCCGAAACCGTCTCAACGTTTTCGATCCCCTCTTGCTCCAACAAAGACGCGATTGCTTCGCGTACGAGATCATGGTCGTCAGCAATAAGTACTCGCATCGTCAATTTACCTGCTTGAACCGCTTGAGAATATACACGCGGTGGCGTTTCTGAATGTAGATTATGCATAGCTGGTCCTCTGCCAATTTGCACTCGTTAGAGTCTGTGTTGGATTTCTATTAATCAAAGGTATAGCATGGGCGATTTCCGCAATCCTCTGACCAAAAGCACGCATTTTTGGCAAATTCGCCATGTCACCTATACGAAAGTAGAGTGCGAACAAACTTATGCGCCTGTGACCTGCGCGAATGTTCATGGCACCTTCAGCGCCATCATCAATCAGGCATGGGGACGACTTATGAGGAATTTATTGCAAGGTGTGATGGCGCTAACGCTTCTTTTCTTCACCGCGATTTCGGCAATGGCCAACGAGACTATTTTAACGGTCTCTGGCATCCCGACCGATTCAGGCGCGCTCAGGGTACAGGAGTATGACTTGGCCCAGCTGCGCGACATTGGAGAAGTCAGCTTTACCACGACAACCCCCTGGACCGAGGGTGAACAGACATTTACCGGCGTGCCTCTGTCGAAACTTGTGGCTTCGCTCAACCTGCAATCCGGCGTTCTGATGGCAACCGCCGTCAACGACTATGCCGTTGAAATCCCGATGTCCGATGCCTTGCAGGATGGGCCAATCATCGCGTTTCTGAGAAATGACAAACAAATGTCAGTGCGCGAGAAAGGGCCTCTCTGGATCGTGTACCCTTATGACTCAGACGCAAAATTCCGCACGGAAATTGTGTATTCGCAAAGCATATGGCAACTTGATCGGATTATGGTGAGTGACTAGGCTCGCCGGCCGCCCCCATGCCGAAAGTTTTGAAATCATTGAAATACATCCTTTCCAAATTTCGAATTCGCAGACTTCAGGGCGCTGGCCTGGTGGCTTCTGCCGCCGCGATCGCAGTCATTGCCGTAATGATCTTTATTGTCGCCGGGAGCCTGAGGCAGAAAATTGATGATCAAGCGACGGCAACGGCAGACACATCGCAATGGTCGCTTGCCCAAACCGAGGTAGATCTCAGGCGGCTACAATTTGCGGTCTTGGCCGCCAGAGATGACGAAAACACAGGTTTGGACGAACTGCGCAATCGGTTCGATATTTTTTACAGCCGTGTGGCCACGATGGTCTCTGGCCAACAATTCGCAGGAATCCGTAACGAACCAGACGCCAAGGCCGCTTTGGCAATATTGACCGGATTTCTGGACACGTTCGCCCCTATCTTTGACAACTCAGATGCTTTCCTACGCCAGCGACTTCCAGAGATAGAAAAGGAATTGCACAACATTGCACCTGATGTTCGTCGGTTCTCATTGACCGGTGTTCGCGAATTTGCAAAACGCTCGGACGCTCACAGAAATTCTGTTGGTAACTTACTGGGGCGGATCGCGTTTCTGACAATTGCTCTTGTCGCGATCTTTTTTGTTGTGGTGCTGTTTCTGCTCAAACTTGTACAGCGCAGCGTTCAGGCGGAATCCGCCGCCGCAGAATCCCGCAACCACATTCAAGAGGTCATTTCGACATCAATTGACGGAATTCTTACCATCGACACGGATGGCCATATAATCGACTACAACGGTGCCGCCGAACGAATTTTTGGCTACACTCGGCAAGAGGCGATTGGCCAATTGATGAGCAAACTGGTTGTTCCAGAGCATCTGCAAGAGGCACACGAAGCCGGCATGGCGCGGTATCGACAAACCGGCGAACATCGTGTCGTCGGACAGGGTTTGCTGCTTTTGGAGGCCAAACGCAAAGACGGTTCCGTTTTTCCGGTTGAACTCTCCATTTCCTCGGCCACGGCCAATGGAAAGGCTATTTTTGTGTCTTATCTGCGCGATATTTCCAAACGTGTTGAGGTAGAAAAGGAGCTGATCGAAACGCGGGACAAGGCCGTGGCGGGCGAGAAAGCCAAAGCTGATTTGATTGCCGTCATGAGCCATGAGATGCGCACACCCCTGAACGGTCTGATCGGCACAATGGAACTGTTGGGCGGTACCGGGCTGGACACTGTACAAAGTAAATATCTTTCGGGAATGGAAACGTCCGCCAACCTGCTTTTGCATCACGTAAACGGTGTACTGAGCATGTCGAGCGCAGATTCCGGGCTTATGGAAATCAAAAATTCAGAGCTCGAACCCACTGAATTTTTGGAAGAATTGGTTGAGAGCCAGCGCCCGGCCTTCACCGCGAACGGCAACAACATTGTGTATGATGCCAACCATGCGCCAAACCGGATCTGGGTCGATCGGGTCAAGTTGTTGCAGGTGGTACTTAACCTTGTTGCGAACGCGAATAAATTCACCAAAAACGGCGAAATATCGGTGGATTGTGACCAGCTGTCTGACGGCGAGACGGTCGAATTCCGAGTCACCGATACCGGCATAGGCATCGCCCCCGAGCATCACGAAACCGTCTTTGAAGATTTTCGCACATTGGACACAAGCTATGGCAGGATGGCCGAAGGCAGCGGGCTTGGCCTGGGGATATCACGGCGTATCGTCTCTGCCATGGGCGGAACAATTGGATTGGAAAGCGAACCCGGCGTCGGCAGCATCTTCTGGATCAGATTGCCAATCGGCAAGCCCGTTGACAACGATACGGATCTACAAGCCGCTAACATTGATGAAACCACCACGGCCCAAGCCCCACAGGCACTAACGCCCGCGAAAATTCTGGTTGTTGAAGACAATGAAATCAACCGCCTGGTGGCCATGGATATGCTAGAGCAGGCTGGCCATTTGCCAGACGTCGCCCATGATGGCGTCGAAGGTGTCCAAATGGCGAACACACAAGCTTATGACCTGATACTAATGGATATCAGTATGCCGGAACTGGACGGGGTTGAGGCATCCGGCATCATTCGTAATGGCGACGGCCCCAATCGCAACACTCCGATCCTTGCTTTGACAGCACACGCGCTTCCTCAGGATCAGGACAGGTTTCATCGCGCGGGAATTTCCGAGACAATTGTAAAACCTTTAACCGGCAGCGTGCTGATGCAGGCCATCAAAACACATGCGGCTGCAGGAAGTGGAAATGTTTCGCCGCACAGTCAAGAGTTTCAGGGAGTCTTGGCTGTGTTGG
Organism: Shimia abyssi; assembly: GCF_003014475.1. GTDB lineage: Bacteria > Pseudomonadota > Alphaproteobacteria > Rhodobacterales > Rhodobacteraceae > Shimia > Shimia abyssi. The sequence continues at coordinate 414,788 of NZ_PYGJ01000001.1, forward strand.
CTGCACGTAAGGGCCCAGACGCGGCTAGAAAACTGGTTACTGAATTTATTCACAGCATGGATCAAGTCCTTGCCAAGGTGTCCATGACCGCGATACCTCAACTGGAGCGCGAAGCATTTGCGGCTTTGGCCCATAAATGCGCCGGCTCCGCGTCGGTTCTGGGTTGCGAAGAGGTAGCGCGGTTGCTCGGTCTTCTCGAAGATGAATTACAATCGGTTTCAGCGGAATTGCGGCACCTGGAGCAAGACCTGAGTGCTGCGTGGATACGCGAGAAAAGCCAGCTTGCCGAACTTTTGCCGTCGCAAACAGATATCTAACGTTTCACACAAGGCGCTGGGGTCAGGACCCCGACCAACGTGGCAGGCGCGTTTTGTCGGCAACGTCTGTCCAAAGCTTGTGATTGCGTACATAGTCCTGACTGGCATCGCGCGGCGGGTTGAAATCCCATGACGTCAAAGGCCCGGCAGTCATGGCCTGATGCACGGCCCGGCGTTGCTTTTGTGTCTTGATCACATCCGCCCGGATCGACTCACTGTCCCATCGTTCCTCTGCCTCGGCCTGAAATGCCTTCAAGCGCGCGGCATGGGCCGGATCTTCGGCCAGATTTATGCGCTCCTCTGGGTCTGCCACCACATCAAACAGCATGGGTGGATCAACCTCACAATGGATGTACTTGAACCTGCCGCGCCGGATCATGAACAACGGATGCGATAAACATTCAGCGCAGTATTCGCCAAACACTTCATCAACCTCATCGGTCTGCCCCTGCGACACCGGCAACAGGGAACGCCCGTCAATCGGCTGGCCCAGCTCGGGCCACGCCGTTCCGGAACTGGCGGCGATATCCAGCATGGTTGGCAACATATCGACCAATGAACAACAATTAGGTATGCGCTGTGCCTCGATGCCCGGCCCGGCGATGATCATTGGCACCCGCGCAGACCGCTCAAACCAGTTCATCTTGGTCCAAAGGCTGCGCTCGCCCAGCATCTCGCCGTGATCCGCCGTCACGATGATGACCGTCTCATCCATCACCCCCGCCTCTTCCAGCGTCTTGACCAATGCTCCGATCTGGCTGTCAAAGAATGACACATTGGCGTAATAGGCGTGCCGCGTGTTTCTCAGCTCATCTTTGGTTGGCTCAACTTTGCTCGCCTCGATCCCGTCCATAACCCGTCGCCCATGCGGGTCCTGATCATCCCGTCGCATCGGGTGCAACGGCAAGTCGATGTCATCTGGATCATACAAATCCCAGAATTCCTGTCGCGCAACATAAGGGTCATGGGGATGCATGAAGCTGGCCACCAGACAGAACGGATCATCGCCATCGCGCACATAGTCAAATATCTGGCGGCGCGCATAAAAGGCGACCTCGTCGTCGTAATCATGCTGAAACATGGTTGCCGCCACGCCCGCCTGTTGGACCACGTCCATATTGGCGTACCAATCGTCTATCCGCTGATCAGCGTTTTCCCAATCCGGCACCCAGGCAAAATCCGCTGGGTAAATATCCGTCACCGGACGATCCTGAAACCCATGCAGCTGATCGGGGCCGACAAAATGCATCTTGCCAGACAGACAGGTTCGATATCCCATGATACGCAGATAGTGCGCAAAGGTAGGGATCGACGCGGCAAATTCGCTGGCATTGTCATAGGCGGCAATTTTAGAGACTTGCTGTCCAGCCATAAAACTGAACCGTGACGGCGCGCAAAGCGGCGAGTTGCAATAGGCAGCATCAAACACTGTACCCCGCTCTGACAGCGCGTCCATATGCGGGGTTTGCACTAGAGGATGCCCATATGTGCCCGTAAAATGTGGAGCCAGCTGATCGGCCATGATCAACACAATATTTGGCGCTTTGCCCGACATGAAAACCCTCCCGCAATTGTCCCTTTCAGCACCGGACACGATCGCCAGAGACCTGTCAACGATCCTGTATGCATCGTCGCGATTCAGCAACGTATGCCACAGGATCGGTTCAACAAAGTTTTACCAATCAGCAGCTAGGCAATTTCCCGCTGCACAGGCGCTCTGATGGCAAATGTGACTTTTGCTAAGCCGCTTCAGGTGACAGGATAAAGTGGACGTGACTTTCAATCATTCTCTGGTTCTGGCACTCTCTCATCATGCGCAAAACATTTATCACCTTGGCCACAGCCGCCCTTTTGACAACGACATCCGCCTTGGCGTGCAGCTTTCACAGCTATACGCCCCAAGTCACCTTTGTTGAGCAGCTCTTGGGCAGCGATCATATCGTGCTGGCGCGCCCCAGTGCGTCTGATCCTTACGGGTTTGGCGATGTAACCGCCCTTCTGGGTCCTGAGGATAATGTCGACATCCCGCATTTGGTGGATTCCAACGTGCGCCGCAAGCTGCTGGCCAACGCCGACAACCACGTGCTGTTTGCACGCGATGGCGCATACGGCCCGTGGCAACGTGTTGCCTACATTGACGAAGACATGGACCCGGTGCTTGATTATGTGATGCGCAATCTTGAGACGTGGAAAATGGGCGATGACCCCCAACGGTTCGGCTATTTCGCGACGTTGATTGACCATCCCGACCCAGATGTCCGCACCCTGGCTCTGCAAGAACTGGACCTCGCCTATTACGGCACGTTGCGCAGCATCGACATTGCGCTGGATGTGCAAAATACGATCAACAGCCTCAACAACCGTGCCGAATGGGGGCTAAAACCGATCCGCATTCTGCTGCTTGGCATGGCGGGTGGCGACGGAGTTGATACGCTGTTGAAACAAGGTGTCGCCAGCAATACGCGCTATGCTGGCGCCATGCTTGGGGCCTACGCAACGGCGCTCATTGAAAATGGCGGCCCCGAGGCGGTGCAGTTTTTGGCCGAGACGTACTTGTCTGATGCCGAACTTATCCCCCTCAGCCGCGAGATGCTGGCCGAAGCTTTTGCCATCCACAGCACAACCGGCGATCCTGACACCCGCGATGCCATTCAGAAACACGTGACAAACACGCTGCTGTCAGACCCCGCGCTAGCCCCGTTGGTGGCCCGGCAGTTTGGCGCTCGCTATGATTGGTCCCTTGGTCCTGCCATGTCCAAGGTCATGCGCAGCGGCCAGCTCAAATCGCCGCTGGATATGCTCACACTGACGCAATACGTTGCCTTGGCTGACGAATACGCCGCAGCGCAAAACTAATGGCGAAACATTCACAGGACGCGAAATGACACTTTCCCGCAGATCAATGCTGATCCGGTCCACAGCCATGGCAGGCTATGCTGCCCTCCCAACTGCGCTTCTGGCCACAGAAGAACCGATCCAACTCAATTGGAGCGATCTGGTCCCACAATCCGGCGGTCAGACCCTTGCGAAACTGCGCGAGCTTGGGGTTATACAGCACGGAGAACTGAGCACACCGTTTGATCAGGAAACGTCCGGCCAGGTAACGAAAAAATACGATGGCAAGGTCGTGCGTATTCCCGGGTACCTTGTGCCGCTGGAGTACGACGGTGAACGTGTCACCGCGGGGCTGCTTGTGCCCTATGTCGGTGCCTGTGTTCACGTCCCGCCGCCACCGCCCAACCAGCTGATTTTTGTCACCTCTCCTACGCCTTACGAAAGCAAGGGATTGTTCGAACCGGTTTATATCACCGGCATGTTTGGCACAGCTGCGGCGACAACTCAGTTGGCCGAAGTCGGGTACGCGCTCTCGGCGGACAAGATCGAACCCTACACCTGAATTCGGTTTCGAATGTGAACCTGTCGCGTGGGCGAGCACCCGATTAACCAATTCAATTTTTGGCGCTACTTGCTCGTACCAAAAGCCCGGCAGGCGCAGTCTGTTGAACCGAGCAAAATCCTTGGCAGCTACATAGCCCGTATCTGCATGCCGCCATACCTTCGAAGTCGGGTCAATTCGGAAAAACACGTTCTAACTGCGCGGCCGTATCCTCACTACCATTTTGGTAAACGCAAACCCTAGCCGGTGCCTATAACCTATACCACCCCACAAATCTGCGGCGTAAGGCCTTGAAACAAAAACCGTCTGCGCATCGTGCCCTGCCAATTGTGTAAGTGTGGGTTGTCCGGCAACAGCTGGCCGACCCTGGCATTTGCCTTGCAAATTTCCTCCAGATTTCCCGACAGCGCAGTCCAACAGAACGGTCCAATCCCCAGACGGCCGGCTTAGATCCACGAACCAGCAGGGATCTGGCCGTTCAAGGTTAACCCTTTCTTATCGATCTCGTTGAAATGGGCTCAAATGGCCCAATGCGACACAGGATCCGAATTGGCGGTTTATTCACGCGGCGCGTCTTTGTGTATCGCCACAATCGCGACCGGCTTGCCCAAATTTTACGCCAGTGTTTCGTCCGTCTCCAAGGCTTTGAGGCTATCGACAGTTAAATCCTTCCACGTGCGCGTCGCACGGCCAATGCCGCCATCATCCACCATATCATGCGGGTTCTCGGCCGCCGCAAGATGAAGATTATTCATCAAATTCCGCTGTAGTGCTTCCGCCAACCTGCTCTTGGCTTCAACTCGGCGCCAGTAGGTGGATACACATCTCAATTGTTTCTTGTTCAGTTCCCTCGTGTCTTGCTCCGCTTACCACTCATCTCGGCTTACACCGCCAGCGCACTTACTTTCTGCAACAATTCCAGCAAGACCGGTCGACACTGCGTCACCCCGCCGTCATCAAATTCTAAAGTTGGCGTTTCGTGTATTCTGCCCCGCTTTGAGATCTTCATTTGCCCGGCGTGAATACCATGATCTGGGCGCCCATAATGCCGTGTCGTCCAACCCCGTATTAAACCGTTCGATCAAAACAGCAGTTAAACCCGAGGCTGCAGCGATATATTGCGTTGGCGGTACGGTCACTGCCGCATAGGACACGCCACCATCAGTCACGATGTTCAACACCGGCAATTCGCCCACGAACAAAGAGGAATGTTCGAGCGGATAGAATGACAGTCATACTGCTCTGCCATCCAATGCAGTGCCTTGACCCGCTACAATTCCGCAACCACGCCCGCGTGATGGGGTGCTTGATCTCAGCTGTTTAGAAACCTGGTATCAGCCACCCGCACCTGCCCGTGTTCTACACCCAAGCTAGAGAGTCCCAACAGCCGCTTTCGGGTGGCCAGCACCTGTCAAACGACAGCGTCGACAGGTTTCTCGCTCGGCGCAATGCCTGTCCAGATTCACTAAAACCCATGCCCACCGACACGCATCTTGGCACAATCCCAAATTCGCTGCACCGCGTCTCCCAAAGAACTTGCACGCCTGTTTGACGCTATCCAAAACGGCCTGGTTCACAACCATATCGCGGAACAATTGAAAGAAGTGGTCAACGTCAAAACCGCCCTAGGCCAGCGCCCCGTCACTTGGTTGATCCAGAATGTCCCAATCACCAAACTCAAACTCTCGATTTTTGCCAACCGCACTATAGGCTCCACGGGCGAGTTCTTGCAAAACTCCGTCGGAAGGCCGATTTTCAACGCCGAATGTACCACATGGCCGCGGTCACTCTGGCCCAAGCGCACTATGCTTCGGGCTATCGTATCAACACCCGGCTCTGATTGCGCTTGACTGCCTGGCCATGGCGGTCACAATCTCAATATGCTCAAGGAGAACAGATCACTCGAGCGCGGCCTGATCGTGCTGGAAACACTGGCCCAGCATCAATCCATGTCGCTGGCCGACCTGCACCGCGCCACCGGCTTGCCCAAATCGACCTTGCGACGCCTGCTGGCAACTCTTGCCCGGCGTCGGTTTGTCCGCCGGTCCCTGGCTGACCAACTCTATCGCGCAACGATGACACTGCCTGACATTTCTATTGACCCGATCAGCCCGGCGGCTGCGCAAGTGGCGGACCTCGCTCTGCCTCACATGCTGGAGCTGACCCATCGCATTGGCTGGCCCACGGATCTGCACCTGCTCGAAGAGCACTCGATGCGGATCGTGGAATCGACCCGTTCCATCAGCCCGTTTAATCTCTACCGTGCACCGCTTGATCACAAGGTTGGCCTGTTCTACTCGGCCTCTGGCCTGCTCTGCCTGTCATTGATGCCAATTGCTCGCACCCGCGCGCTATTTGAAACAGACGACATGGACCCGAATTTCCGCGCGTCCCGGTTTGGCATCACATGGGATGACTTATTGGGATATCTCGCACACACTAGGACTGTGGGCTATGGCAGGCGGTTCACCAAAACCGTGGTGCATGACAAGCTTCAGGCCATCGCCTTGCCGCTATACCGACACGGCACTCTCTGGGGGGCAGTACCGCTGCTCTGGCCCAAAGCCTTTATGGAAGCCGACGATTTTGCCGCGAAATACCTGTCTGACCTACGCGTCAGCGTCGAGGCAATTCAGCAAGACATCGACGCGTTCGACGCGACCCGCGTCGCTCACAATCCCAGCTGATCTGTCTGAGCCAGCGCCGACATGCCGCCGTCGATCACATGATCGCAGCCCCGGATCCAGTGACTATCGCTCCCTGCCAGAAACACGATCAAGTCGGCCACCTCTTCGGGCCGTCCGGGCCGCCCGACCCGCGCGATATTCTTGGCCACACGTTCGCCAAATGCCGCCGTGAAATCCTCCAGAATGCCAGTGCTCACCGCCGCTGGACTGACCGAATTGACCCGCAAATCCATCGCGATCAACCGCTCGGTCTGGGCCAGCGTCCACGCGATCACCGCCTCTTTTGACAGATTATAGGCGCGCACGTAATCGATCTGCTGTTCCGCAACAAACCCGCTTAACGCCTCTGGCCCGCTCAGCGCCATCAGCGCTTTGACCTGAACTAAGTTGTCGCGCCACATCGCCCCAGCGCGTGAGGCTGTGTTCACTACTGCACCACCCGGCGCCAACTTGGGCAACATCGCCTCGCTCAGCTGCACCAAGCCAAGGTAATTGACTGCAAGGATAGTCTCCTCCAACCCGTCGCGCGGCGGCAAGCCTGCGTTGTTGATCAAACACTCAAAAGGCCCGTCGACCTCTAACACCGCCCGCGCAATCGCGGCAGGGTCGGACATGTCGGTCTGCACCCACTGATCCACGCCCTCTGGCTCGGCAATATCAAACGCCACCACTTCATAGCCGCGTGCCTTCAGCTTTTGCGCCACAATCGCGCCAATCCCTGTGGCCGCTCCGGTCATTGCTGCCCGCATACCTGTTCCTCCGCGTCAAAGAAAAAAGGCGCCGAGGGTGTCCCGGCGCCCATGGTCGCAGATCAGTCCAGCACACCCACTTCCTTGTAATACCGCGCCGCGCCCGGATGTAGCTCGATCAACCCGCGTTTCGAGGCTGCGAACTCTATGTCCAGCGCCTTGGCCCATGGTGCATCAGACGTGACCTGTTCAATGTTGTCCCAGAACGTCTTGGTCATCAGATAAACTGTCTCTTCATCCAGATCAGCCCGCACACCAATGCCCACAGCCGTGTCAAACGACATCACCGCGCTGTCGTTCTTTTGACCAGCATAAAGCCCCGCCGGCACTTCGGCCCGATAGCGCCACTTGCCAAGGTATTTGTCGACCGCCTCGCCCTCGTGGCTTTCCGGTGCAAGGAAACGCACCTCTTCGGTTTCGGTAAACTGGATGAACTGGCCGCAGGGGTCGAGACAACCGTTCACATAAACATCGATCTTGCCATCCATGAACGCCTGAAACCCGGTCTGCCAATTGGCCTTGATTGCGTCGTAGTCTTCGCCGGGCACCATTCCGGTTGTCGCCTCGATCCACCCCTTGGCAGCGTTATAGGCACCTCCGCCCTGCGGCCCAAGAAACACCGACGCGCCTTCGATATCATCCAACAGTTCGATGTCGCTATCGGCGCGCACCGCAAAGTGATAGGCCCCATAAGGATACCACATCATCAGTTGCAGGTTCTTTGCCAGCTCCGGCGCATCCGCCTGTTTGGCATACATCGCCTTGCCCGCCGACATCAGGTTATAGACAACCGGGCTGGTCATTGACATGTCCAGATTGCCGCGCGCCACTTCCATCATGTGCAATGTGGCCGCACCGCCCCCCGAGACTTCGATCTCAACCCCGTCAAGGTTATCATTCACCACGTTGGCAAAGGTCGCCATCGAAATTGCCGCCCCAAGGCTAGGCGCGATAGTCGCCATTTTTAGCGTCGTATCGTCTGCCGCCACCGGGCTGGCCATCGCTATGGCCGTCAGGCCCGTAATTATCAGATGTCGCATTATTATCTCCTCCCTAAGAATTTCGCGTCATTCGTTTTTTCGCCAGTTCAGGCCGACCTCACACCGTTGTCACATCAACCGCCGAAGGCTCCCCCTTCAAAAACCTATGTCCCACAATCAGCGCCGCCGCCGCGCCCAGCGCCGGGAGTGCGACGGTCATACTTGGCCAGAGCACCGCCACGCCAATCACACCACGTGCAATCCGTTCCCACCCAAACAGACGGTTTTTCTCAAAACCGGTGAGGGCAGAGGTCAGCAACCACATGGACATCGTAAACGCCATCACGACCCATCCCAGATCGCCCCATCCAACGCTGTCGATGTCTATCATCGCCTTTGACGTCGGGACCTCACCGCCAAACCATCCAAACAGTTCTTGCAACTGGTACAAAACCGCCGGGTGATAGACGAATACAAATGGGATCATGAACCCCGCCAACGACAGCCGGGCCGCCTGAAACCCGGTCACTACCGGATCGGCATTGGCAATTGGTGCCGCCGCGAATGCTGCCAGCGCCACGGGCGGCGTGACCGTTGAAATTACGGCAAAGAACACCACAAACAGATGCAAGGTCAGCGGCGCAATCCCGACCGCCTCAATGCCCGAACTCAGCGCAATAACGATGATGAAATAGGTCGCCCCAGGCGGCAATCCCATGCCCAGCACGATCGCCCCAATCGCCACCACGATCAGCGTTGTGAACAATGGCCCTGACGCCAGCTGCGCCAACAACAGCGACAACCGCCCGGAAAAGCCAGACACCTGAATCAGTCCCACAATCAACCCAATCGCCGTAACGATCACGATGATCGAAGCCGACATCCGCCCTGCCTCGACAAAGGCGCGATAGACGCGCGATCGGCTGCGAAATGCCGGAAATAACACAAGCGAGCAGGCCAAAGCAGCGATAAACCCAAAGAAACCGGCGCGCGGCACCGAAGGTTGCGCAAACAGCATGTAACTCAGCACGCCCAGCGGAATGATAAACACTAGACACTGCGCCATTTCCCGTCCGCTCAGCTTGGGCCGTGCGTCGACAGGTACAGGTCCAACACCCTGACGGCGCGCCTCGAAATAGACGGTCAGAAACGTACCCAGATAGAAGAAGATCGCCGGCACAATTGCCGCCACCACGATATAGCGATATTCCAGCCCGATCTGACCGGCCACAAAGAACGCCACTACGCCCATTACTGGCGGCATAACCTGTCCGCCGGTTGACGCAGCCGCCTCAACCGCCGCGGCAAAGGCTGGCTTGAAACCGGATTTCTTGATCACCGGAATGGTCATCACACCGGTCGAGACAACATTGGATATCGCCGCCCCGCTTAACGTACCAAACAACGCCGATGACGCCACCGCAGCGTGCGCTGCGCCACCCGTGAATCGTCCCGTCAGCAAGTTTGCGATCTTCATCAACAGATCACCCGCACCCGACGCCATCATCACCGCGCCAAACACGATAAAGATCAACACATTGCCCGAAACCACTTGGATGGGCTGTCCAAACATCCCTCCCGTTTGGGCCCAGAAGTTTAACACCATCGAGCGCATGGATTGTTCAAACGTGCTCTCTGACCCGGCCAGAATACCGGTCCATTCCGGCAGCAAACCCCTTACAAAAAAGTAGATGATCCAAAACAGGCAGAACCCCACGATGAACGTCCCGAACTGCCGCCATGTCAGGTACAGCGTCAGCAGCACAGCCACCGGAAACAGCACAAAATCAACCGGATCCGCGCCGGGCAACGCCCCCCCATCCACGGCAAACAGCTTCATGACCCACGCCATGAACGTCATTGTCGACAACACCGCCAATGCCCAATTCAGCCAACGCCAACGCATCGGTAGCGACAGGAACGAAATGGCAAATGAAAACAGGATCGGCAGGCCCAATATCAACCCGGTCGGCAACAGGAACGAACGCTCAAAATCTTTGTAACCCGCGCCGAGCCAGTGACTGCGCATCAATTTGCGCTGATCCCGTCGGGACAATTCGTCAAACCCCGGTGTCGTGACCTCAATGAACCAGCGCACAAAATCTGTGATTGGACCTGATGCAGCATATATCAGGATCACAATCACAAATCCAAATGACAGGATATCGCCAACCTTGCGTTCGCTGGTTGCGGGCGCGCTCATGACGTGCCTTCCGCCATAAGCCGCTTGGCTTCCCACAGGTACGTGTTACGCGCCGTTGCATTGATCTCGTCCTCCGCCAGCGCCACCAATGCCTCGGCCTTCATCTGCTCCGCTGGATGGCCAAGCGATAACAAGTGATCACATATCTCAAGCTTCCACTGCAAATCGCCCGTCAACCCCGCGGCAGCGACTAACGCGTCCACACCACCCGCCAACGCCGCGACATGCAACGCGCGCGCCTTTGAGGACAACGTACCCAGATTAGTCGGATTGCCATCATACCAGCCCAGAGTTCCGGCGGCAAAAGCCCGCGCGGACCAGCTGATCTTACCATAAAACTCGCCTAACCAGGGTTTATCTGCCAAGGCCTCGGGCAATGTGATCGTCGCGGCAATGTCATCCATCGACAGCCCGCGATCCATTGCATCGGACGTGAACTGCATCACGTGTTCAATCGCCGCGCGCGTTGTGCCCAACACCTCACGCACCTTTTCCTTACCAGCCACAGGCAGCGTATGCCCCGGCGCCAGCACATCTGCGCCAAGCGCCGCCATCTGCCCCAGTGTTGCGGCCCATGCAGCAAAATCGCGATAAGCTGTGCCGCGAATAGCGTAGAGGTTTGGAAAGGCGTGGTACCAGTTGTCTCCGCCAAACAGCACGCCGACTTCCGGCAACCAGACCATCATATGATCCTCAGTTTCGCCGGGGGCGAGGATCAACTCTGCCCGCACCCCGTCCAGATCAAGCGCCTGATCGGTCGCGACACGCTGTGTTGGCGCAATAAACCCTGCCCCCAACCCCTGCATCGGGCGATCACCGGGTCCGCAGCCCAGCGACACCCGTTCTTCACTGTTCAGCCCAATGCCAAACTGCGCCTGAGTGCGTCGTCCCAGTGCCTTGTTGGGAGCGATCATCCCCTCATCCACGCCGATCAGGTCAGACTTGAATGTGGCACTGGCCCAGATCGGCACGTCGCCTCCCTGCGAAAACACCCTCGCACCTGAAATGTGGTCGCGATGCGAATGCGTATAGATGATCCGCCCAATCGGCTTGTCGCAATGTGCGGCAAACGCCGCACGGATATTCTCAGCTGCGCTTGTGCTCTCTGAGGTATCAATAATGGTGACACTTTCGGCACCCTCGACCATGTGAACGTTAGATGCCGCAAACCCCACCGCACTCCACACACCCGGCGCCAACATTATGACCCCTTTGGGAAACTGCTTGTTGTGTTCGATCAACGCTGGATGTGCCATCAGGACCCCACGTATTTTTTGTTTGCCTTACCGCGGTACTTTTCCAGTAACTCGTCGGGTACTTCGGACCCATCAATCAGGAACGGTAGTATTCCCCGTCTGAGCGAACGCCCGCGCATCGCCTTGATATCGTCTTCCGATTTTGTGACCCGCTGCGACATCCGTAGCCCCCAGCGCGCCAGACACGCATAAAGCCGGTCAATCTCGGCCTCATGCGCATCGCCCTTGGCCAGATCGTGGAATTCCTCCGGGTCTTGCTGCAAATCAAACAGCATGGGCCGGAAACCGCCCTCGGCGTGCATCAACTTGTATCGCCCGTCAAACACCATAAACAGCCGTGCATCGCGGGGCTCAACGCCCAGCTTGACCGCTTGTGGCGTTGCTGAATAATCGTATTCACTCACCGCGAATTCGCGCCATTCTTGCGTTTCTCCGCGCAGCCACGGCAGCAGGGAAAGCCCCTCGATAATATGATCCGGCACTCGATCACTGGCCACGTCCACAAATGTCGCCGCCAGATCAATCGATTCCACAAGCGCTTCGCACACCGTGCCCCGCGTCGCATCGGCTTCGGGCCGCGGGTCGCTGACAATCAACGGGATTTTTACGCTCGGCTCGTGAAACAGATCCTTTTCACCCAGCCAGTGATCGCCCAGATAATCGCCATGATCCGACGTCAGCACGATCATCGTGCTGTCCATCTTGCCACTCTCTTCGAGGTAATCCAGCAACACGCCCAGCTGATCGTCGCATTGCTTGATCAGCCCCATATAGGCCGGAATCACCTTTTGGCGCACATCTTCACGCTGAAACGCCTGCGCGACCCGGTTTTCCATGTAGGCTCCAAAAACCGGATGCGGATCCTCCTGCTCAACCTCGTGGCGCACCGGTTGGGGAACATGGTTTGACCCATACATGTCGTGATACGGCGCGGGCACAATATAGGGCCAGTGCGGTTTGATGAAACTCACATGCGCGCACCACGCGCCTTCGGCCTGCTCAATAAACTCGATGGTTTTTTGTGTCAGCCAAGGCGTCTCGCTGTCTTCCTCACGAATGTTTGCGGGCTTGTCTGCATTGGCGAACATCCAGCCTGACGCCACATCGCCATTGCCATCAATCCCGGCATTGGCAAAGTCGGCCCAAGGGTTCTCGCTCTCGTACCCCTTGGACTTAAGATATTCGTTATAGGGAGAGCGTTTTTCGTCATAAAATCCGTCTGGCCCCTGCCCCCACAGACCGTCATCACGCACCCAGCTGTCAAATCCGCACTCTGCTTGCCGTGCGCCAATCTCACTATCCGGGCTCAGACCCAGCCGCGCCATGCCCTCGGCATCCGCCTTCATATGCGTTTTGCCCAGCAACCAGCACGCCATGCCTTCGCGCCGCAAATGGTCCCCCAACGTGTGCTCGCCCACCCGCAGCGGAAATCCGTTCCACTGCGCCCCATGCGACGACGCGTAGCGACCGGTATAAAAACACATGCGTGACGCACCACAGATCGGGGATTGCACATATGTATTGGAAAACCGCACACCGCGCGCCGCGACCCGGTCGAAATTTGGCGTGTGCAAATGCGGATGCCCCGCGCAGCTCAGATAGTCGTGGCGCAGCTGGTCATACATGATGAACAGAATATTGGGACGCCCCTCAGGGCGCGCATCCTTTGGCATACAATGTCCTCCCTGACGTAACCATGCCAGAGTTCAATTCACATTCCAGACCAAACTCGCCGGTATGCCACCAGGTGGCACATTCGTTCCATACCTTGCAAAAGCACCTAATCATATGAATTTTCAGAAAAATAAGCCGCGCCAACTAGTTCACACAACAATCGCATTTGCAAGGTATGGTTTTTAGGTATTTGAAATTTAACCTTTTTGGAACATCCTGACGTATATCCGATACTAAATATTCAAAAAAACCAACTTTACCATAGCGACTGGGAGAGCGCTCATGACACTACTGAAAACTTTAACGCGGCCGGTTCTGGCTGCTGCATTTGTCGTTGGCGGCCTCGCCTCGGCGGTGCAGGCTCAGGACAAGCCCAACATACTTGTGATTTGGGGCGACGATGTCGGCCAATCCAATATCTCGGCCTACACGATGGGCCTGATGGGTTATCAAACTCCAAATATCGACCGCATTGCGAACGAAGGAATGATCTTCACCGACTATTATGGAGAGCAGTCCTGCACCGCCGGACGGTCGTCTTACATCATGGGCCAGTCTGTTTTCCGGACGGGGCTGTCCAAGGTCGGCCTTCCCGGCGCAGAGCTTGGCATGCAGGAAGAAGATCCGACCATTGCCGGCCTATTGAAGGCGCAAGGCTACTCAACCGGGCAATTTGGTAAAAACCACCTTGGCGACAAAGACGAGCATCTACCGACAAATCACGGTTTCGATGAATTCTTCGGCAATCTCTACCACCTCAACGCCGAGGAGGAGCCGGAAAATATCGATTATCCTGGCGAAGCCATAATGCCCGACGGGCGCACGTTCCGAGAGACCTTCGGCCCCCGTGGTGTGATCAAATCCTCTGCAGATGGCGAGATCGAAGACACAGGTCCGCTGACCAAAAAACGGATGGAAACCGTAGATGACGAAACCGTCGCCGCTGCGATTGACTTTATCAAACGCAAGGAAGACGAGGGCGTGCCGTGGTTTGTCTGGTGGTCAGGCACGCGGATGCACTTCCGCACACATGTCAGCGAAGAGCGCCGTCAGATGGCCAATGACACTGCGGGCAAGAACGTCGATGAATACACCGCAGGCATGATCGAACATGACATGCACATAGGTCAGTTCCTCAGCCTGCTGGATGAGTTAGGCATCGCGGATGAAACCATCGTGCACTACTCGACCGACAACGGCCCGCATATGAACACATGGCCAGATGCGGCTATGACGCCCTTTTTTGGTGAGAAAAACACCAATTGGGAAGGTGGCTGGAGGGTGCCGTCAATGGTGCGTTGGCCGGGCCTGATCGAACCGGGCAGTATTTCGAATGAAATCATGCACCATATGGACTGGCTTCCGACCTATCTGGCTGCAGCTGGACGTCCGACCGTTAAGGAAGAGCTGCTGGACGGCATCACTGTAGCCGAAGTCGGCGGCGGTCGCGATTACCGCGTCCATCTGGATGGCTATAACTTTATGCCGTACTTCGCCGGTGAGGTAGACGAAGGACCACGTCGTGAGATCTTCTATTTCTCTGACGACGGTGATCTGACGGCTTTGCGCTTTAATGACTGGAAGCTCATCTTCCTCGAGCAGAAAGCATATACCACACTGCGCGCCTGGGCAGAGCCATGGACGGAGTTGCGGTTGCCCCTCATATTCAATCTGCGCCGCGATCCTTATGAGCGCAGCTACCGCACCTCTAACACCTATTGGGATTGGCTGATCGACCGTGCGTATCTACTGGTACCGGCGCAAGCGTACGTTGGCCAGTTCCTCGAAACCTTCAAAGAGTATCCGCCGCGTCAGAAGGCGGCGAGCTTCAGCCTCGAACAGGTTATGGAGAAACTTACGGCCCCTCCCGGCTCGCCGTAATCTCTCGGTAGTCGACCTGAAATTCGGGTGGGCAGCTCAGCGCTGCCCACCCATTTAGAACGCATATTTCCAATCCATTTGCCGAGGTCGTGACATGAGACACTTGCCCATGCCCAGAATTACCCGTTGCCCACTGCGTGCCACGTTGTCGGGCACTGCAATCTTGTTGGCCACGACCGTCACCGCCCTCGCTGATCCGCTCCCCTCATGGGGCGATACTGATGCCAAATCCCGTATCATTTCATTTGTCGAGGCCGTGACCGACCCCGCCTCGCCCGACTACGTCACCCCCGCCGCGCGCATTGCCACTTTTGACAATGACGGCACGCTCTGGGCCGAACAGCCGGTATATTTCCAGTTGATTTACGCTGTTGAACAAGTCGCCAAAATGGCCGAAGCGGATCCTGCAATATTGACCAGTGACGCGCTCAAGGCCGCCGCATCCGGCGATATGAACGCTTTGTTGGCCACCGGCAAAGAAGGTCTGGTCGAGGTGCTAAAGACCTCCCATGCCGATATGCCCCTCTCAGAATTCCAATCGAACGTCGCCGCATGGCTCGACACATCAAGGCACCCCACGACCGGTTTGCGTTATGACGAGATGATTTATCAGCCCATGTTAGAGCTGCTCAGCTACCTACGGGACGAGGATTTTGCCACCTACATCGTATCGGGTGGTGGGATCGATTTCATTCGCGTCTTTGCAGACGAGGTATATGGCATCCCCCCCGAACAGGTTGTCGGCAGCTCGCTGACCGCAAGTTACGAGGTGGTTGACGGCGTGCCGATGATCATCAAGGGAGACGCTCTGTTCTTCAACGATGACAAGGGCGGTAAGCCGGTTGGAATCACCCATCACATTGGCCGTCGCCCAATTCTCGCGGGTGGCAATTCTGACGGTGATTTCGAGATGCTCGAATACACGACCGCCGGTGATGGCGCGCGCCTTGGCCTGCTGATCCATCACACCGACGCGACCCGCGAATTCGCCTATGATCGCGAAGGTCACATAGGTGTACTCAACCGCGGTCAAGACGAGGCCGAAGCCCGCGGCTGGCTGCTGGTCGACATGGCCCAGGACTGGCAAACCATCTTCCCTGTCGACCCCAAGAACTAAGGCTCCGCACATGACACCCCTTGATCAGATCAACGCCCTGCGCACAGCCATTGGCGGCTCGATTATTGGCCAACGCGACGTGATCGACCGACTGCTGATCGGCCTGCTTGCCAATGGTAACCTCCTGATCGAGGGGCTGCCCGGCCTTGCCAAAACCCGCGCGATCAAGGCGATGGCCAAGAACCTCGAATGCGATTTCTCGCGCATCCAGTTCACCCCGGATCTGCTCCCGGCTGATGTGACCGGCACCGAGATGTATCTGCAATCCGACACCGGCCCCACGTTCCAGTTCCAGCCCGGCCCGATTTTTGCCAACGTGGTCCTGGCTGATGAGATCAACCGCGCACCGGCCAAGGTGCAATCCGCCCTGCTCGAAGCGATGGAGGAACGTCAGGTCACAGTCGCAGGAACGACGCATAAGATGCCGCCACTGTTCATGGTCATGGCCACGCAAAACCCCATCGAACAAGAGGGCACCTACCCCCTACCAGAGGCTCAGATGGACCGATTTCTGATGCATGTGGTCATCACCTATCCGCCCCTTGCCGACGAGGTCGAGGTGATCCGCCTTGTCCGCGCCGAAGAACAAGACTTGCAATCTGAAAAACCATCCACCAAAAAACCTGCCCCGATCCCGCAAGACGCCGTTTTTGCCGCCCGCGCGGAAATCGCCGCAATCCACACCTCCGACGCTATCGAAACCTACATGGCCACTCTGGTTCAGGCGACACGCACGCCGGGCGAGTTCTCCGAAAACCTCGCCCGCTGGATCGATGTCGGCGCAAGCCCGCGCGCCTCTCTCGCGCTGGACCGCTGTTCTCGGACACACGCGTGGCTAAATTCGCGCGATTATGTCGACCCCGAGGACCTGCGCGCCATTGCGCCAGACGTCTTTCGTCACCGTCTGACGCTCACTTACGAGGCGCAGGGTGAGGGCATTACCCCGGACGCAGTGGTGCAGGAAATCCTGACCCAAGTCGCCCTTCCTTAAAGGCCCCCGATGGACCGCGCCGCTAGAACCCGCACCGGCTTGATGCCTCCGCCCAAACCGGGTGTAGATGACCCGCGTGTGCATGTCTCGCTTGCGTCACTGCGGGCGCTGGAATACCGCGCACGCCAGATCACATTCACCTCTAAACAACAGGCCCACTCCGCTCTTAATGGCCGCCACGGCTCCCGCATTCGCGGGCGCGGCCTCGATTTTCTGGAACTGCGCGACTACCTGCCATCGGATGACGTGCGTGCAATCGACTGGAAAGTCACCGCCCGCACCGGCAAACCGCATGTCCGCGTCTTCACCGAAGAACGCGACCGCCCGACTCTGATTGTCGTAGACCAGCGCATGTCGATGTTCTTTGGCTCTGTGCTGAATATGAAATCCGTCACCGCCGCCGAGGCCGCCGCCATCACCGCCTTTCGTGTGCTGGATCAGGGCGACCGCGTCGGTGGCATCATCTTTGGCGATACCCGCATTGCCGAGCTGCGCCCGCGCCGCAATCGCGCCGCGCTGGACCAGTTTCTGATCGCACTGTCCCGCGCAAACCAAGACCTCCACGCACAAGCCACTACGTCCTCGCCCTTGGCCTTCAACGATGTATTGCGCGCGGTGCAACGCATAGCCAAGCGTGATCACCTGGTCATCATCCTCAGCGACTTTGCAGAAGTTGATGACACCACCCGCGTCCTGATGTCTGGTCTTACTCGGCGCAATGATGTGGTGCTTGGCCTCGTCACCGACCCGACCGCCCGTGCGTTGCCAGACTCCACGCAGTTTACCGCCTCAGACGGCGCATTGCAGGCCGAACTTGACCTAACCGACGCCCCCACCCGCGATGCGCTGTTGCGCTATTCTGCCGACCGGTTAAAGGCCATCCACAACTGGCAGCTAGAGATGCGCCTGTCGATCCTGCCGCTGACCACAGCACAAGATACCCTGCCCCAAATCCAGCACTTGATGGGGACACGATGAGCGATACGCCCACAAATCCCACAAACCTCGTTGACCTGATCGACAGCCTGACCGAGGTTCCAGACCTCGCGCCGGTGTCGCTTTGGCCGCAGACCCAAGGCTGGATTGTGCTTGCCGCCCTGCTGCTGTCTGGCATCGCCTTTGGCATTCGCGCCGCCGTGCACAATTACCGCGCTAATGCCTATCGCCGCGCCGCCCTTGCCGAGCTTGCCTCCGTTGGCGATGACCCAGTGCAGATCGCCACAATCCTCAAACGCGCCGCACTCGCTGCTTACCCCCGTGACCGTGTCGCGCCGCTAACCGGCTCTGACTGGCTCACTTTTCTCAATCAAACCTCTAACAAAGAAAGGTTTTCCGGCAGTCTCGGCACAGCACTCGCCACCGCGCCCTATGCCGTTAAACCCGCTCAGGCGCCGGGCCTCAACGCCCTCGCCCGTCAATGGTTACGCACGCATAAACCGGAGCGCGTGTCATGATCACCCTCGCCATGCCCGCGGCACTCGCTCTCTTGCCGCTACCGCTGCTGATCCACCGCTTTCTTCCCCCCAAACGCACACGTAGCGCGTCGTTGCGCGTGCCGTTTTTTCGTGACCTCACCACCGCCACCGGCACGACCGCGCGCTCCGGCGCTGCGGTCCTGTCGCGTTCGCGCCTTCAAATGATCTCAGCTGCACTGATCTGGGCGCTGCTCGTGCTGTCTCTGGCAACGCCCGAACGCTTGGGAGAGCCGGTCGAAATCACCAAAGCTGGGCGCGATGTTGTGCTGGCCATCGACATCTCTGGTTCAATGGACACGGTTGATTTTCCCGGCCCTGACGACAAAAACCAACAGCGCCTCGCCGCCGTGCGCGACGTGGTGGCGGGCTTTGTGGAAACCCGAGATGACGGCGGCGACCGCATGGCCCTGATCGTTTTTGGTAGCAAAGCCTTTGTCCAGGCCCCCCTGACCACCGATCTTGCCACGGTGCTCGCCCTGCTGGACCAGACCTCTGTCGGTATGGCTGGTCCTCACACCGCTCTGGGCGACGCCATCGGCCTTTCTATCCGCACATTTGAAGCGTCCGAGATCGATCAGCGCCTGTTAATCCTGCTCTCAGATGGCAACGACACAGCCTCGGCCATGTCGCCGATCAATGCCGCCGAGATTGCGCGCGACCGTGGTGTTGAAATCTACGCAATTGGCGTTGGCAGCCCTGACGCTTCAGGCGAAAACCGCCTTGACATGGCACTACTCACTGGCCTCGCAACGCGTACCGGCGGGCAGGCGTTCTTTGCAGGGGATACAAATGACCTGCAAGAAGTTTACGACCGGATCGACTCCCTTGCCCCTCGCGATGTCGAAACCTTATCGCACCGCCCGCGCCAGAACCTTGCACATATTCCGCTGATCCTTGCGGCCCTGATCGGCCTGGTCGCGCTGGCATGGCTCCATCTCTCCCCCGCGTCGCGGAGGGCCACGCCATGACCCCGTTTGAGACCGCGCTGTCCGCCTTTCACTTTATCCGCCCTGCGTTCCTCCTGACGCTCATTCCACTCGCCCTGCTGTGGTGGCGCATCCGTCGCCCGGCTGAGGCCGCCGACACCGTCACGCTCGATATTGCGCCACACCTCAAATCCGCGCTTACCATCGGCGCAAAGCGCGCAACCCGATTTCATCCAATTGATCTTGTTACGCTAGTGCTTACCCTTCTCACTCTCGCAGCCTCAGGCCCAACATGGTCGCGCGTGCCCGAACCCTTTGCCGCCCAAACCGCACCGATGGTGATCGCACTGCAAGTCACTCCTTCCATGCAGGAAAGCGACCTCGCGCCAAGCCGACTTGAACGCGCCAAGCAAAAGATCCGAGATCTGTTAGAAATGCGCGCCGGGGCCCGCACGGCCCTCATTGCATATTCAGGTACCGCCCATTCCGCCGTGCCCATGACCGACGATTCCGCTCTTATCCAACCTTACCTCGAAGGGCTTTCGCCCGAGATTATGCCAGTTGAGGGCACAGCTCCACTCGCCGCACTTGCGCTTGCCCAAGACATCTTGCAACGCGACGATAACGCGGGCGGCGTGCTTTTCCTGCTCGACGATATATCGACATCCGACGCGACCCAGCTGGCGCAATCCGCCAATGGGACGCCGCTGGCCTTTCTGACCATGCTGCCCAACAGCACCACACCTTCCGCACTCTCCCAAGTGCAAGCTCAAACCGTCGCCGTCACCCCGGACACCGCCGACCTGCGCGCGCTGGAAAGGGGGTTTCAGGCCGCTTATCAACAGGCCCAGCTGCAAGACGCCGCACAGCCATGGCAGGATCGCGGCGCGTGGCTCGCATGGCCCGCGGCATTTCTGCTGCTGTTCTGGTTCCGGCGCGGCGTAACGATGCGATGGGCGCTGCTCTTTGCGCTGGCTATGTCCATCCCACCCGAACGCGCTCAGGCTCAGGGCGTATCGCAGTCACTGCGCGACTGGTTCTTCACCCCAGATCAACAGGGATGGCTGGCCTATCGCAAGAAAGACTATGCAATCGCCGCTGACCGTTTTGCCGATCCTTATGCGCGCGGCGTCGCGCAATACCGCGCTGGCCAATACGAAGCCGCCGCACAAAGCTTTGCCCAGCTCGACACAGCCGACGCAGCCTTTGCGGCTGGCATGGCCTATGTCAAATCGCGCGGCTATCGCAACGGTGTACGCGCCTTTGAACGCGCGCTTGAGATTGATCCGACGCATCAGGGCGCGAACAACAACCTGCCCATCGCAAAACAAATCGTCGATTTTGTCGAAACTCAGCGCGAACAATCCGACACCGGCGAGGACAGCGGCATTGGGGCCGATGACGTTGTGTTTGATAACGAAGCGCAGCGCGGCGCAGAAACCGAACTCTCGGCCCCTGCCGAGGACAAGCCGTCGATGCTGACCGCTGACCAATGGATGAACACAGTCGACACCGCAACCAGCGACTTCCTGCTGCAACGCTTTCGTCTCGAAGCGTCTGAGGCCAGCCAATGATCCGTCTCGCCCTGACCCTCTTTTTGGCGATCACTTCGTTGGCCACTGCACAAACCGTCGATCCGCGCGTTGAAATTGAATTTAGCGAGACCGAGGCCATCCCCGGCCAGCCGCTCTCGCTACGCATCACCGTACTGGTACCAACATGGATGCCCGATCCGCCCGAATGGCCCAGCTTTGAAGCGCCCAACATCCTTGTCACTGCGCCCGAACGCGCCAGCTCGCCCACCAGCAAAACCATTGATGGCGAAACATGGTCTGGCGTTTCGCGCCGCTATCGCATCACTCCCATGGTGCCCGGCACCGTTATCCTACCTGCTCAAACCATGCGCGTAACCTATGCCGCGCCCCCTGCCACCGATCCCATCAGCGCCGAAGTGCCCATCGATGCCCTTACTCTGACCGGCACACTCCCACCCGGTGCAGAAGGGCTCGATCCCTTTATTGCGGCCAGCGCGCTCACTCTGACTCACGAGGTCGAAGGGGAGACCACCGGGCTCAAGGCGGGTGACAGTTTCTCAGTCACCGTAACGGCCAAGCTTAGTGACCTGCCACCCATGTTCCTGCCGCAACTCGTGACAGGCGAGGTGCCAGAGGGCCTACGCGCCTATCCCGAAAGCCCAATCCTGAACCAAAGCGAAGATCGCGGCAAGGTTTCGGGCGCGCGCTCTGAAAAGGTAGTCTATGTTGCGGAGGGTGGTGTTGAGGGCGCCCTGCCGGCGATGTCGCTGGAGTGGTATAATCTCGAAACGCAAAAGATCGAAACCGCAACCCTTGCGGAAATCTCGGTGCAGGCTGATGCGCCACCTGCTTCGGCTCAGACTGCGCAAGATATCAACTGGCCCCGTGTCATTGCAATGGCCGCGATGGCGCTCGTCATTCTGACGTTGGGGATTGTCGCTGGCAAAAAGCTCACTCCGCCCGTGCGGGCCGCGCTCGCCCGGCGTCGCGCCAGACAACTGGCCAGCGCCAAGCACGCATGGACACAGCTTGAACGTGCCCTTAAGGATCGCGATCTGCCCGCCACCCATGCGGCACTTGCCCTCTGGCAATCACGCGCTTTGCCGTTGACATCAACCCAACAGTCACAGATCGACGCCGCATTTGTTGCGATTGGGCACGCCCGCTATGGTCCAAATGCCACACGCGATAACGTGAGCGGTTGGCAAACTCTGTCCAGCCTGCTTCACTCGACAAAACAGGCTCAGCACGCACAGCGCTTTACGCGCTCGGCATTGCCCGCCCTCAATCCGCAGGCCACACCGCGCCATCTATAAAGAAAGCCGCCGATGCCCCACGCCTTTTCCCGCGCCCTTTTCATCGGCGCAATGCTTTTTGGCCTCTCAACCTTAGCTGCCACCGCCCAGCAACGCGGCTATGTCGGCTCTGACGCCTGCGTCGATTGCCACACCGCCGAAACCGAAGCATGGGAGCAATCGCACCATGCTAAGGCTTGGCGCTGGCCAGACGCGGACATGCTGCTCGGGGCCTTTCAGGGCGAGGTGTTTGAACATGACGGTATGCGTGCCGAATTCTGGATGGACGGTGACACCCGAATGGTGCGTGTCACCGAAAAAGACGGCGTCACCACGGAATACCCCGTGCATTCCGTGGGCGGTGTTGCCCCGCTGGAACAGCTCATTCTGGAAACCAAGCCCGGCAATCTCCAGAGCTTTGACGTCACATGGGACGTAGAAAACCAGCGCTGGTATCACCTTTACCCGGATCAGGATCTGCCGCCAAACGACGGATTGCACTGGACCGGCCCCTACAAAAACTGGAATGCGCGCTGCGCTGAATGTCACGCCACCGGCTATAACAAAAACTTTGATGCGCCCGCCGCGTCCTACAAGTCCACTCAAGTCGAAATTGGCGTCGGTTGCGAGGCCTGCCACGGCCCCGGCGCGCGCCATATCGAACTTGTGTCAGCGGACACGCGCCCAGAATCCATGCCACCGCTCTACGGTTTCAATGTCGATTTTGACGACACAGAAGCGGCAATGCAGCAATGCGCCGGATGCCACTCGCGCCGCGAAGCCTTTGGCAACGGCTCGCCGCGCCCAGGCACCGGTTTTCATGATGCCTATAACCTCGCCCTCCTGCGTCCTGGCACTTATCACGCCGACGGTCAGATCTTGGACGAGGTCTATGTCTACGGTTCTTTCTTACAGTCCAAGATGTTTGCAAAAGGTGTTGGTTGCGCC
The DNA here is from genome assembly GCF_003014475.1 of Shimia abyssi. Lineage (GTDB taxonomy): Bacteria > Pseudomonadota > Alphaproteobacteria > Rhodobacterales > Rhodobacteraceae > Shimia > Shimia abyssi. Next base: position 438,219 of record NZ_PYGJ01000001.1, read on the forward strand.
AATTGCCATGACGGGCACACCGGCGAACGGCTGGCCGAAGACAACACGCTCTGCACCCAGTGCCATTCACCCGCCGGGAATGATGACTTCCCGACTTTGGCGCTGAAAGACTATGACAGCACTGCGCACCACAACCATGCCGCTGACAGCCAGGGCGCTGAATGCAAGAATTGTCACATGATTGAACGCACCTATATGGGTGTCGACGGGCGCCGTGATCACTCGTTCCGCATCCCACGTCCCGATCTGGCGGCGCAAACCGGCGCACCAAACGCCTGCACCGATTGCCACGTTGACGAGACCGCAAACTGGGCGGCCGCCGCCATCGCCGAATGGTACCCAAACGGCAACTGGACCGAACCACATTTTGGCCAAACACTGGCCAATGGTCGCGCCGACCCGGTTGGCGCAGCCAATGATCTTCTCATCCTTGCGCGCGATGATGACCAGAACACATTGGCCCGCGCCACAGCGCTTTGGCTGCTCTCAAACGCGGGTGACACGGTCTCACTCAGCGATCTGACACCCTACCTAAACGATCCTGATCCGTTGCTGCGCGCAAATGCGCTCTCCGCTTTGCGCGCTGTTCCAACAACGCTGTCGGCCCCCTACTTCGCCACCGCACTCGAGGATCCATCGCAGAACGTCCGCCTGTCTGCGGCGCGCGCCATCCTTTCGATCCCTTCGGCACAGGCAACGGACGCGCTGCGCGCCAGCTATCGCGCCGCCTATTCGACGCTTGCCACTTTCCTCAGAAACCAATTCGACTTCCCCGAGGCGCACATGCAAATCGCCGGCATTGCTCTGACACAAAGTGACCTCACCTCGGCTGAGCGGGCCTTCCGCATGGCGGTGTCACTGGATCCGCAACAGGGCGATGCCTGGACATTGCTTGTGCGCATTGCCGCCGCGCAACGTGGTCGCGAAGCCGCGCGTCAGGTGCTGAACGAAGCCTTGCGCAACGCACCAAACCATCCGGGATTGCTCGAACTCGCCTCCCAACTCTGACTCGCAATGCTTCGAGCTAACGTCGACACACAGCCAAACACGTTACTGATTTTTCGAATTTAGTCAATTTCGGTAACTTAATGATTGCGCCGAATCGCCGCGCAAGATATCACCAACCAATCGGTCGATTATTGAGGCTGATCAAACCGCCCCCATCCGACCGGCAGGAGGAAACACGTGACAGAAGCCTTCATCTGCGACGCAACCCGCACCCCAATCGGTCGCTACGGCGGCGCGCTTTCTTCGATCCGCACAGATGACTTAGCCGCGTTGCCCATCGCCGCACTAATCAAGCGTAACCCCCAAGTTGATTGGACGCGTATAGACGACGTTATCGTGGGCGACGCAAATCAGGCCGGAGAAAGCAATCGAAACGTGGCGCGCATGGCCGCCTTGCTGGCCGGTTTGCCCACTGATGTGCCCGGCACAACGATCAACCGGCTTTGTGCCTCGGGCATGGATGCGGTCGGCATGGCGTCACGCGGATTGCGCGCGGGCGATTATGACATGGCCATTGCAGGCGGTGTCGAAAGCATGTCTCGGGCACCCTTCGTCATGCCCAAAGCGACCAGCGCCTTTTCGCGCAACAATACAGTTTTTGACACGACGATTGGCTGGCGATTTGTCAATCCTCAGATGGAACACAATTACGGCATTGACACTATGCCGCAGACAGCCGACAACGTCGCCGAAGTTTATGGCGTCAGTCGACAAGATCAGGACGCTTTCGCCGCTCGCAGCCAAGCTCGCTGGGCGGCGGCACAAGAGGCCGGGGTGTTTTTGGAGGAGATCACCCCGGTCTCTGTGCCGAACATTGGGCGCAACCGTACGGACGCGCCCACCGTCGTCACCGCAGACGAACACCCTCGCCCCGGTACCACCGCAGAAAAGCTCGCCAAACTGCGCGGTATCAACGGCCCCGACCTGACCGTGACCGCTGGCAATGCATCCGGTGTCAACGACGGTGCTGCAGCAATCCTGATGGCTACAGGTGCCGCTGCCGCCCAGAATGGCCTCAAACCCATCGCGCGCATCGTCGGCATGGCCGCCGCTGGTGTAAAACCGCGTATAATGGGCATCGGCCCTGTGCCCGCCACCCGCAAACTTCTGGCGCGTACGGGCCTCACCATTGAACAAATGGATGTGTTAGAATTGAACGAGGCCTTCGCCGCACAGGGCCTCGCGACCTTGCGTGAACTGGGTGTCCCGGATGACGCGCCGCACGTGAACCCAAACGGCGGCGCCATCGCCATCGGGCACCCACTTGGAATGTCCGGCGCGCGCCTTGTGCTGACCGCGGCCTATCAATTGCAACGTACTGGCGGGCGCTATGCGCTCTGCACCATGTGCGTTGGCGTAGGACAGGGCACCGCCTTGATCCTTGAAAGAGTTTAAAGGGAGGAAACACGCGATGTACGCACAGATGATCAAGACCGCCAACTCCGGCGTCAAACCGCGTGAAGAAATGAGCGATCAGGAACGCGCCTTTCAGGACAAAATCGATGCGGACATCAAGATCGAGCCGCGTGATTGGATGCCAGACGATTACCGCCGGACCCTTATCCGCCAGATCGGTCAGCACGCTCATTCTGAGGTGGTTGGCCAACTGCCCGAAGGCAACTGGATCACTCGCGCGCCCACCCTTGAACGCAAAATGATCCTTCTGGCCAAGGTTCAGGACGAAGCGGGACATGGTCTTTACCTCTATTCCGCGGCCGAAACTCTCGGCGAAAGCCGGGATGAACTTGTACGTCTCCTGCACGAAGGGCGGATGAAATACTCCTCGATCTTCAACTACCCGACACTGAATTGGGCCGATATCGGTGCAGTTGGCTGGCTGGTCGATGGGGCGGCCATCGTCAACCAAGTTGCGCTTCAGCGCACCTCCTACGGGCCCTATTCGCGCGCCATGGTCCGCATCTGCAAGGAAGAGAGCTTCCATGCCCGCCAAGGTTATCACGCCATGATGAAAATGGCTTTCGGCAGCCCCGCGCAAAAGAAAATGGCCCAGGACGCGCTCAACCGCCTCTGGTTCCCTTCGATCATGATGTTTGGTCCAAGCGACAGCGAAAGCACACATTCCGAGCAATCGATGGCCTGGAAGATCAAGGTTAAATCCAATGACGAACTGCGCCAGCAGTATATCGACCAGACCGTGCCACAGATCGAATATCTCGGCCTCGACCTGCCCGATCCCGGGCTCAAATGGAATGCGGAACGCGGCCACTATGATTTTTCCGAACCCGACTGGTCCGAGTTGTTTGACGTGATCAAAGGCAACGGCCCCTGCAACACCGACCGTATGAACGCCCGTGTCAAAGCTTGGGATGACGGTCAATGGGTCCGTGATGGCCTGATGGCCCACGCCCGCAAGAAAGCCGCGCGCCAACACGCCGCCGAATAGCTCATCCGCTCCTAACATACGGAGAACATAAATGAAAAACGAATGGCCCCTCTGGGAAATTTTCATTCGCGGCCAACACGGCCTCGCGCACCGCCACGTCGGCTCCCTGCACGCGCCTGACGCTGAAATGGCCATCAAAAACGCCCGCGACGTCTATACGCGCCGCAATGAAGGCGTCTCTATCTGGGTGGTGGAGGCCCGCCACATCGCCGCCACGGCACCCGGTGACAAAGGCCCGCTGTTTGAGCCGTCCGAGTCCAAAGTCTACCGCCACCCAACCTTCTTCGACATTCCAGACGACGTGGGGCATATGTGATGACTGATCAGAACCACCTCCTGCAATTCCTGCTGCGTCAGGGCGACAATGCCCTGATCCTCAGCCATCGGGTCTCTGAATGGTGCGGCCACTCTCCCATACTGGAAGAGGACATCGCGCTTGCCAACACGGCGCTTGACCTTATCGGGCAGACACAAATGTGGCTCGGCTATGCCGCCGAAGTACAGGCTGAGGGCAAATCTGCCGACGATCTCGCGTTCTTGCGCGACGCTTGGGATTTCCGCAATATCCTCTTGGTCGAACTGCCCAACGGCGATTTTGGCCGCACTTTGCTGCGCCAGTTCCTGTTTGATGCCCATCAATCCGTGCTGATGGGCCGTCTGATCAAATCCTCCGACGACACTGTCGCCGCCATTGCCGCAAAGGCCAGCAAAGAAGTTGCCTATCACGTCGAACGCTCTGCCGACACAGTTGTCGGGCTTGGCGATGGCACAGCTGAAAGCCATGAACGCATGCAGGCGGCACTTGACTATCTCTGGCCGTATGTGGGCGAAATGTTCACCTCAGACGACACCGACACCGCCATGGCTATCGCAGGCATTGCCCCCGAACCATCAACCCTGCGCGACGAATTTCATGCCCTTGTAACCCGTGTCCTCACCGACGCAACGCTGACCATCCCCGGCGGCCGCTTCAGCCACAAAGGCGGGCGTACCGGGGAAATGCATACCGAACATCTCGGCCACCTTCTGGCCACCATGCAATGGCTGCAACGCGCCTATCCTGGGTGCGAGTGGTAACGACATGCTAAGGCCAAGCGTAGAACAGGTCTGGGATTGGCTCGCGACGATCCCAGACCCTGAAATCCCGGTGATTACGTTGGTCGATCTCGGCGTGATCCGCGATGTCGTCTTTCGCGGTGAAACCTGCGTTGTCTCGGTCACGCCCACCTATTCCGGTTGCCCGGCCATGTCGGTGATCAACATGGATATCGAAACCCGCCTGCGCGACGAAGGGCTCAGCAAAATAGAGCTGAAACAACAGCTTGCCCCAGCATGGACAACTGACTGGATGTCACCACGTGCCCGCATGGCCCTTGAAAAATACGGCATCGCACCACCGCAACCGGCAGGTGGCCCTGCGCGCTGTCCACGCTGCGCCGGTAATGACCTCGAAAAACTAAGCCAGTTCGGCTCGACCCCCTGCAAAGCGCAATGGCGCTGTCGATCCTGTCTGGAACCGTTTGAATATTTTAAGTGCATCTAACCGTTTGGGTCGACACCTTGGGTGTCAACCGCCCCAAGCCCGCCATGCACCCGGCCCGTCAAGACCCGAGGGAGGTACATCAATGGCCCGTTTTTACGACCTTACGGTCACAGATATCCGAAAGACAATCCGCGACGCGGTGGTTGTGACGCTGGCTCCCACCAACGGCACCCAGGCTGACTTTGACTTTACCCAAGGCCAATATCTCACCTTTCGCCGCGACTTTGATGGCGAGGAACTGCGACGTTCCTACTCAATTTGCGCAGGCAAAGGCGACGGAGTTTTGCAAGTTGGTATCAAACGTATCGACGGTGGCGCCTTTTCCACATGGGCGAATGAGGTGCTCAAAACTGGCGACACGGTTCAGGCCATGCCGCCAATGGGTACGTTTCATACGGCTCTCGACGCTGATCGGCAGAAATCCTACCTCGGATTTGCTGGTGGCTCTGGCATTACCCCGGTCTTGTCGATCCTCAAAACCACGCTGGCCGCAGAACCCCGTTCCACCTTCACTCTGATTTACGCCAATAAGGGCGTGAATACGATCATGTTCCGAGAGGAGCTTGAGGATCTCAAGAACACCTACATGGGTCGCTTCAATGTGATCCATGTGTTGGAAACCGACACACAGGAAATCGATCTCTTCACTGGCCTCGTAACCGAAGGGAAATGCGCGCAACTGTTTGACACCGGATGGATTGACATTGCCTCTGTCGACACCGCCTTTATCTGCGGGCCGGAACCGATGATGCTGGGCATCGCGCGCGCGCTGCGCAACGCGGGCCTCACCGATGCACAGATCAAATTCGAGCTTTTTGCGTCTTCTCAACCCGGTCGGGCTAAGCGTCCGGCCGCTGCCTCCAACGCCTCGACCGAAGGACATAAAACCACCGCTGCGATTACCCTTGATGGCGCCACACAAACCATCGATCTTTCCCGCGATGTCTCAATCCTCGATGCCGCACTTCAGGCCAGTCTTGACGCTCCATTCGCCTGCAAGGCCGGGGTATGCTCCACCTGCCGCTGCAAAGTCACCTCTGGCGAAGTAGAGATGATCGCAAACCACGCGCTCGAGGATTACGAGGTCGAAAAGGGCTACGTTCTCTCATGCCAATCATATGCCCTGACCGACACTGTCACCGTCGATTACGACCAATAAGGAATTCCCCCGATGACCCAAGAAGAGCTCAGCATCGACAGCTATCTCGCACAGGGCGGGGTGCTGACTAATCCCACAAACGTACCCCCGCGTTACCGCGCCGAATTGATGAAGATCATGGCCACTTTTGTCGACAGTTCGCTGGCAGGTGCTGCTGGCTTTGCCGACATTATCAACTCGGGTCCAGGCATCAAACAACGCATCGCTGCCGCCAAGATCGTGCTTGAGAAAACCGACAATGCGCAACGCGTATTGAACATCATGGGTGAGTTTGGCGCCAATACAGATCGCTACGCCACCAACCACCCGTGGACGGCGCGCCTGCCTCGCGAAGCCGACATTGGCACTGCCCGTTCACAACATGACATGCGCCTTTCTGTCCTGAACTATCCCCTGAATGGATGGGCCGATGCGGTGATCATGAACCTTTTGATGGGCTACGCGGTATCTGTTCAACTCACCGAACTATCGGCCGTGTCCTATCAACCCCTTGCCGAAGCCTTTCGCATCATCACCCCTATCGAAACCCGCCACGCCGAACTGGCTGAAGAAGGCGTCAGCCACCTCTTGCAAACCGACGCGCGCAACGAATTGCAAGACTCCGTTGCCTATTGGTGGCCTCGGGTGATGACCAGCTTTGGCGACATGCAGTCCCAAAAATTTGAAACCCTGCGCACCATGGGTCTACGCAATACCGATAACGCTGAACTCGCCACGCAATGGCAAATCGCCGCTCAGACTGCACTGGAAGCCCACGGATTGCGCCCACCAGACTGACGTCTCACCCCCCCTACTCGGGATCAAAGGGGTCCACTGGGATCCGTTGCTCCTGGTGTGGGTCCGCCGCTGGAAGGCACATTTTGCACATTAAGCGCCGCGCCCGCCCCGATCCCGAAATCCAACTCCTGCGTTGTCAGGTCAAGCCCAACGCTGAAATCCGCGTAAAAATCCTCGTCAAGATAAGCCGCTCCGACATTGGGGCGCCAGGATTTTGCGAGAAACTTGTAATCTAGCCCCAGCGCCAAGGCGCCCTGTTCGGGTCGGTCATCTGAAAACACTCGAACGCCAAACGCTACATCACCGCCAAAGATATAGGTGAGCCCCACACCAAATGCCGGGTCTGCCTTGGCCCCCGATGACAATCCCAAAGCAAAACATGTCGCATACACTAAATTCTGTTTCATCATGAGACCACCTCAAACCACAAACCAAAAACCATGTCAGAAAAAATCACATCTTCGACTAGGGTGCTACATTCAGGCACCCTCTCAGAAAACAATACTTTTCTGCGGCTCACAACCCGCGCAACCCTTTCAGCGACAGATCAGCCACCAACTTGGCATAATCCTCTCGCGCCTGCGTACCCGCGCCTGACTGCCACATGTAATACCAGTTAAGCATCCCGAAAACCGACATCACCGCCGCGCGCAACTTGGCCTTGTCTGCCTCAAACACTTCAGGTGCCGCACCGTTCAGAACGTCGCCCAGAAACACAACCATATCGCGCTGATAACCACGCAGCACGGTTTGCTGGTCTATAGGCAGCATCGCGACCCCGTTAATCTGCACCCGGTGTTCATCATCCGCTCCCTGATAGGCCATGAGGATTTCGCGGATCACACAATGCACGCGCGCCTCGGCGTCCAACCCGGTCAGGTCAATGCCGCAAACCCGGTCCCGCAGCGCACTCAGATAGGTCTCAAGGATGTCATACAGAATAGCATCCTTGCTGTCGTAATAGTGGTAGATATTAGCCTTCGAAATCCCACATTCCCGCGCCAGCATCGACATCGACGCGCGGTCAAACCCTTCATGGGCAAAAACCCGCGCCGCCGCCGTCAGAATGCGGTCACGTTTCTGATCGTGGTCTTTCGCTATGGTTCGGGCCACATCTCACTCCTTGCCGCGATTATCGACAACGCGCCGGGCCTTGCCTTGACTGCGCTCAACCTCGCCGGGTTCTCCTACAATGATCTCTGTCGAAACACCAACCATGTCCTTGATCCGCTTGGTAAGCATCCGCGCTGCCGCTGTCTTGGACAGATTGTCAGCAGCGTCCGGCATGGCCTCTACATGCACCCGCATCGCATCCATCCGACCAGATTTGAAAAGCTCGATCTGGTAATACGGGGCCAGCCCGCCTGTCGCCAGAACCTGTTCTTCGATCTGACTCGGGAATACGTTCACACCGCGCAGAATAATCATGTCATCACTGCGCCCGGTGATCTTCTCCATACGTCGCATCGACCGCGCGGTACCCGGCATCAGCCGCGTCAGATCTCGGGTGCGGTAGCGGATCATCGGCAACCCTTCCTTGGTCAGTGTCGTGAAAACCAGCTCACCCATCTCACCATCGGGCAACACGTCGCCCGTGACCGGATCAATGATTTCAGGCAGGAAATGGTCCTCCCAGATGACCGGCCCGTCCTTGGTCTCCACACATTCATTGGCCACACCGGGCCCCATGATCTCGCTCAGCCCGTAGATATCGACCGCATGCATGTCAAAAGCGTCTTCAACTTCCTTACGCATCGCATCGGTCCAGGGCTCGGCTCCAAATACGCCCACCTTTATTGAACTCTCTCTCGGATCAAGCCCAACCTTATGATACTGTTCCAGAATATTGAGCATGTAAGACGGTGTGACCATAATCCCATCGGGTTTGAAATCAGTGATCAGCCCAACCTGTTTCTCGGTCTGGCCTCCACTCATCGGGATCACCGTCGCACCCAGCCGCTCAACTCCGTAATGGGCGCCCAAGCCACCGGTAAACAGCCCATAACCATAGGCAACATGCACCATGTCCCCTTTGCGCAACCCACTGGCCCGCAAAGACCGCGCCACCAGATCCGCCCAGTTTTCTATGTCACGCGCCGTGTAGCCTACCACCGTCGCCTTGCCCGTGGTGCCAGACGAGGCATGTATCCGCATAATCTCTTCACGCGGCACCGCAAACAGGCCAAATGGGTAATTGTCGCGCAAGTCGTTTTTGTAAGTGAATGGGAATTTCGCCAGATCGCTCAGGCTTTGCAAATCATCCGGATGCACCCCAGCCGCATCAAACCGCGCCCGGTACATCGCCACATTGTCATAGGCGTGACGTACCGACCACTTCAGCCGCTCCAACTGAAGCGCGCGGATCTCGTCGATCGAGGCAATCTCGATCGGGTCCAGCTCTGCACGGTTCGGGCTCAATTCCTCCATGGGGTCCTCCTGTTGGTCGCCAGGTGCAACCTATTCTTCAAACAAATGTCCCGTTATGGCGCGCGAGGCACCGCGAAATTCCGCGACAATGGCACCGTCCTGATTGCTGACCCGTACGTCATAAATACCGCTGCGCCCGGTCAGGCTGATCTCTTGCGCAACCGCTGTCAGCACATCACCTTCGCGCGCTGGCGCGACATAGCTGATTGAGTTGTGCTGGGCGACCGTCGCCTGGTTGCGACTGTTACATGCAAAGGCAAAGGCGCTGTCAGCCAAGGAAAACGTCAAACCACCATGGCCGATGCCGTGCCCATTGCAGAACTCGGGGCGCACCACCATTTGCAGCACCGCGCGACCCTCGGCCATCTCAATGATTTCCATACCCAGAAACCGGCTCGCCCGGTCTTCGGCCCACATGGCTGCCGCCGCTTTTTTGGCACGCTCTTCTGGCGTCAAAGCTTCGCTCATGGGCCCTCCCCGCGCATGATCCCTGACTCAGTTCTTGCATAAACCGAACGGTTGGTCAATAAATAGCACAACGCAAGTGACGTCTTTGGGAGGAGACATGCCAGACCAAGCAAAATCGCCCACCAAAGGGTCGGATATCCTCACGCTCACTTCTCCGCCACCGAGCTTTCATGATAATCCATATCCGACCTACGCGCGTCTGCTTTCTGAGGCGCCGTTGTGCCAACAGCCGGACGGCTCAATGATCGTGTCACGCTATGCAGATCTGGACGCGATCTACCGCGACACCACAACGTTCATCTCGGACAAAAAGGCTGTATTCGCACCAAAATTCGGCGCAAATTCAGCGCTTTACGAACACCACACCAACTCTCTTGTGTTCAATGATCCGCCCCTGCATTCCCGCGTGCGATCGGTTATGGTGGGCGCCATGAATCCACGTGCGCTGGCACAGCTGGAACCCGGCCTGATAGCCCTTGTCGACACGCTTCTCGACAGCCTTTCCGACCAACAGAACCCTGATCTGATCGAGGCATTTGCCGGTGCAATACCAATCGAAATTATCGGCAACCTGCTGGGCATTCCGCACGCAGATCGCGCCCCTTTGCGCGACTGGTCACTCGCTATTCTTGGTGCGCTGGAACCAGCTCTCTCGACTCAGCAACTGGCTCGCGGCAATGCCGCTGTGACCGAGTTCGAAGCCCTCTTGCGCGTCATCATCGCCCACCGTACAGCACACCCCGGCGACCCGGAAACAGATGTGCTCACCCGGTTGATACAATCCGAAGGAGAAGCGCTTTCAGAAATCGAGTTGATCCAAAACTGTATCTTTATTCTGAACGCTGGTCACGAGACTACCACCAACCTCATAGGAAACGCTCTCGCGCTGCTCGACAACGACCGCCACGCACGCGCCCAGTTGATCGCCAACCCTGACCTTATCACCACCGCGGTCGACGAATTCCTGCGACTGGAAAGCCCAAATCAATTTGGCAATCGCCTGACCACGCGCGACATTACCCTGCACGATCATAACATTCCCGCTGGTACCGACCTGCATTTATGCATCGGTGCCGCCAACCGCGACCCGCGCCAGTTCGATGCGCCCGACACCATCAAACTGGACCGACGCCCAAACAAGCACCTCGCCTTTGCCGGTGGTCAACATACCTGCGTTGGCCTGACACTGGCCCGAATGGAAGGGCGCATCGCAATTGATCGTTTCTTGAAACGTTACCCGCATTACATCCTCACACCGGGCGCGACGCGTGGCGGCCGCATCCGTTTTCGCGGCTATGCAAGCCTGCCCGCCAGCCTGATCTAAAGGACACGCCATGACCATTGCTGACATCTCTTCCTTTGCCGCCGGACAGTGGATCACGCCCGGTACTGGCGCGCGCGCCATTGCATCCGCCATCACCGGAGCGCCCATCGCGCGTGCAGGTAACGACGCACTCGACGTTCAGGCCATGCTCGATCATGCCAGAACCACTGGTGGCCCAGCCTTGCGCAAAATGACATTCCACGATCGCGCACGCCTGCTCAAAGCGCTCGCCTTGCATCTGCGAGAGCACCGTCAGGCGCTCTATGACCTGTCATTTGACACCGGCGCAACCCAGTCCGATCACCTGATCGACATCGACGGCGGTATTGGCACTATGCTGGTGTTCGCCTCCAAGGGGCGTAAGGAAATGCCCGACGCACAAGTCTTTCTGGACGGAGATATCGAACAGCTGTCGCGCAACGGCACCTTCCTCGGAGCGCATATCTGCACACCGCTGCAAGGCGTCGCCGTCCACATCAACGCCTTCAATTTCCCGGTCTGGGGTATGCTGGAAAAACTGGCCCCGACGCTGCTCGCCGGCGTCCCGGCCATTGTGAAGCCTGCCACTGCAACATGCTACGTGACCGAAGCCTGCGTGCGCCTAATGCTCGAATCCGGCCTCTTGCCGCCTGGTGCTCTACAACTGGTATCCGGCGGCTTGGGCGACATGCTAGACCACCTCACATGCCAGGACGCGGTCGCTTTCACGGGCTCAGCTGACACCGGCCTCAAACTGCGCTCAAATCCGCAGATCCTTGCCAATTCTGTGCGTTTCACCTCCGAGGCCGACAGCCTCAATGCATCCATCCTCGGCCACGACGCCACTCCCGGCACAGCTGAGTTTGACCTCTTCGTCAAAGAAGCAGCACGGGAAATGACAACCAAGGCAGGCCAGAAATGCACCGCCATCCGCCGCATTATCGCACCCGAAACCGCGATTGATGCACTGATCAGCGCCCTCTCCTCACGCCTTGCCAAAACCGTGATCGGAGATCCGCGCGACACAGCCACCCGCATGGGCGCGCTCGTCTCCGAAGCGCAAAAACACGATGTCCTCGCCAAAGCCGCGCTAATCGCCACCGAGGCCGAGCGCGTCACCCCCGACGCCGTGCTGCCTGACACCGGCGCCTTTGTCTCGCCCATGCTGTTCCATTGCACCACTCCTGACACCGCCCAGCACGTCCACACCACCGAGGCTTTCGGCCCTGTCTCCACCATCCTCCCATATCGCGACACGGATCACGCCATCGAATTGGCCAATCGCGGTGGCGGCTCGTTGGTTGCCTCTGTCATCACCCGCGACCCTGAGACCGCCCGCGCCATCGCACTTGGCGCCGGTGCGTTCCACGGGCGGCTATATTTCAACAACCGCGTTTCAATGGCGGAAAGCACCGGCCACGGTTCCCCATTGCCACACCTCACCCATGGTGGTCCGGGCCGCGCTGGCGGAGGCGAAGAAATGGGCGGCATTCGCGGCGTCAAACATTATATGCAACGCACATCCATCCAAGGTAGCCCGGACATCCTGACCGCAATTGGCGAAAAATGGGTGCCGGGTGCGCGCGAAATCACCTCCGCGGATCACCCGTTCACACGCCGCTTTGGCGACCTCGTAATAGGGGAAACCCTGCACACGGCGCCGCGCGAAATCACTCTCGCGGACATTGAACATTTTGCTCATTTCACCGGGGACACGTTTTACGCCCACATGGATGAGGCCGCCGCCAAACGAAACCCATTCTTCCCCGGTCAGGTCGCCCATGGCTACTTGCTCCTCTCATTCGCCGCCGGTCTTTTTGTTGAGCCAAACGAGGGGCCGGTCCTCGCCAATACGGGCCTTGATAGCTTGCGCTTTATGAAACCGGTCGAGGCAGGTGACAGCATCGAAGTGCGCCTGACAGTCAAGAAAAAGACCAAGCGCAATGACGAATATGGTGAAGTGCGCTGGCACGTGACCCTGAGCAACCAATCGAGCGAACTTGTCGCCGAATACGAGCTTCTGACGATGAATGCCTATTAATCAGGCAGAGCAGAAAACAAGAAAAAATCGCCGCATGGACGGCGGCGATTTGCCAAGCCAACCACAACATCTTGACGAAACCCGCCTCTCTCCCTCAAAATAGTCCGCGACAGAGTTATCCACAGGCGGTCCACAAAAACATACAAGTTGCCTCTTCCGGATAGCCTGTACTAAGACGACCCACACGGGGACATCATGCATCGGAATCGGCTTTCGCAGGGGCGCGAAAACCGCCTAATACCATGCACCCCGGCACAGGCGAGCAAGGGGCAGACATGAACGAGATTTCCAGCATTAATCAATCCGGCCTTCCCGCTGAAACCGAAGCTGCACAATCTGACCCCATGCCCCACTCGATCGAAGCCGAGCAGCAGCTGCTTGGCGCGATCCTGACCAATAACGACATTTTTGACCGCGTCGCCTCAATTATCACGGCTGAACATTTCTATGATCCGGTGCACGCCCGCATCTATGAAATTGCCGCCGCCCGCATCGCCAAAAACAACCTTGCCTCACCCGTAACGCTCAAGGCGTTTCTTGAGGATGATGACGGGCTCAAGGAACTCGGCGGCCCTGCCTATCTTGCGCGTCTTGCCGGTGCCGCGATTTCGGCCTTTGCTGCGCGGGACTATGCGCAGATGATCTATGACATGGCGATACGCCGCGAACTGATTGGCCTTGGCAACAATATCTCGACCAAGGCGCAAAAGGCCGACGTCGAACTGGAACCCAAGGAACAGATCGTCGAGGCCGAACAGGCGCTCTACAAACTGTCCGAACAGGGCCAGACTGAACGCGGTTTTGTCTCGTTTCTTAAGGCCGTGACTGGTGCCGTAAACACCGCCAACGCCGCTTATCAGCGCGAAGGTGGGCTTGCGGGCATCTCTACCGGCCTGATTGACATGGACAAGAAACTTGGCGGTCTGCACCCATCCGACCTTTTGATCCTCGCCGGTCGCCCATCGATGGGCAAAACCTCGCTGGCGACCAACATCGCCTTTAACGTCGCCAAGGCCTACAAGCGCGGCACCCGCCCAGACGGCACCGAAGGCGCTATCGAAGGCGGTGTTGTCGGCTTCTACTCGCTGGAGATGAGCGCCGAACAGCTTGCCGCGCGTATTCTGTCCGAGGCCGCCGAGGTGCCCTCCGAACAGATTCGCCGTGGTGACATGACCGAGACCGAGTTCCGCCGCTTTGTTGATGCCGCCAAGGCGCTCGAAGCCTGCCCACTCTATATCGACGACACGCCCGCCCTGCCCATCGCCCAGCTGGCCGCCCGTGCGCGCCGCCTCAAGCGGACCCACGGGCTTGACCTGTTGATCATCGACTATCTCCAGCTTTGCCGCGGCACCGCCGAAAACCGGGTACAGGAGATTGGCGAGATTTCCATGGGCATGAAGGCTATTGCCAAGGAGCTCAACATCCCAGTTGTCGCTCTGTCTCAGCTGTCGCGAACTGTCGAAAGTCGCGATGACAAACGCCCCCAGCTTTCGGACCTTCGTGAATCCGGGTCGATCGAACAGGATGCTGACGTGGTGATGTTTGTGTTCCGTGAAGAATACTATGTCGAACGTGAAAAACCTTCTGACGAGCGCCTCGAAGAAATCGCGGCGTGGCAGGAACGCATGGAGCGCCTGCACGGCAAAGCCGAAGTCATCGTCGGCAAACAGCGCCACGGCCCTATCGGCACAGTTGAACTTTCCTTTGAAGGCCAGTTCACCCGCTTTGGCAACCTTGTGAAACCCTGGCAACAAGACGGCGACGGCGGCGAATTCTAAGCTGCCTTATTCGCCGCAAAAGCCTGCGGCTTCGATCCCAAGGCGAACAAGCTGGCGGCCAATATTTCCATTTTCGAACGATTTGTGTTACACCGCTGGCCATACAAAAAGACTGACATTTTTCTGATTACGATTACAGCACCGCCGAGGTGCGCCGTTAACCTGTACCCCTATCGAGCGGTTTTCAAACCCAAAGGGGAACTAAAATGATTGATTGGGAAGTTAAGGCCGAAGAACTGGCCAATTGTAACTGCAACTATGGCTGCCCGTGCCAATTTGGCGTTCTGCCAACCGATGGCACCTGCGAGGCTGCTGTGATCTACGATATTGAAAGTGGCCACTATGGCGACACACGGCTCGACGGGCTACGTGTCGGTGCGCTTTATAAGTGGCCAGGGGCCATCCACGAGGGCAACGGCGAAATGGTCCTCATTGTGGACGACAGCGCATCTGATGCGCAGGTCGCCGCCATTGAGGCGATCATGACCGGGCAGGATACTGTCGAAATGGGCACAATGTGGTTTGTCTTCTCGGCCATGTCGCCGACCAAACACGCCACATTGCGCGCACCCATCACCGCATCGCTGGACAGGGATGCGCGTCAGGGGTCCGCCACCGTTGGCGATTTCTTTGAAATATCGGCCAAACCGATCCCCAATATTGTCACCGGCGATCCGCACCGTATTGGTATCAACTTGCCGCACGGGTTCGAATTCCGTCATGCCGAAATGGCCAGCGGGCGCACCAAAACCGGCAACGGTGCACTGTCTCTGACCAAGAACAGCGACACGCACGCGCATTTTGCAGCGTTGCACCTGACCGGCCAGGGCGTCGCTGCCTGACAATGGCTGACGTAGAACGCCCCGGCGCAGCGGAACGTCTGCTGCGCCGACAAGGCTGGGTGGTGACCGCCGCCCTCATTGCGATAACCTCGCTTGCCGCACTTTACACGGTGTTGGGCATTGGCATGTCTATGACCTCGATCGAGATGACAGCCATGGCCCGCCCAGTTGGCCAGCCCATGCTGATGGGTGCCGGGCCTGTCTGGACGCCCACCTATGCGCTGCTTGTGTTTCTCATGTGGGCGGTGATGATGGTCGCCATGATGACCCCCAGCGCTGCCCCAGCTGTCCTGCTCTTTGGCGCCCTCAAACGCCAAGGCCCCGCGCGCGACCAAGCCAACACCGCCACACTCTGCTTCCTCTCTGGCTATCTCGCGATCTGGGGCGTGTTTTCAATCGTTGCAACCATCCTGCAATGGGGACTCAGCCACTACGGCCTCATGGCCAACGCGATGATGACACTCGCCTCACCACAGCTCGCCGCCGCGCTTATCGCGGCCGCCGGCCTCTATCAACTCACACCGGCCAAGACGGCCTGCTTACGCCACTGCCAATCACCAGCCAAGTTTCTGACAACGCACCAAAAGCCCGGCTTGTGGGGCGCATTCAGAATGGGTGTTCTGCACGGCGCCTACTGCACGGGGTGTTGCTGGGCGCTGATGGCGCTTTTGTTCGTAGGCGGCATCATGAACCTTTACTGGATTGTTGGCTTGGCGGTTTACGTAGCGGTAGAAAAGCTCGCGCCCCGCCACTGGCCAGTTTCACAAGTGACTGGCTTGGGTCTCATCGTATTAGCGCTCTGGCTGATCAATTGACCCTGCACCGCCGCGCGGCATAAACTCTTTAAACCAATTGGTTTCAGGAAATTTGCCGAATGTCCCCCGAAGAACGCCTCATCGACGTCGAGACACGTCTCGTGGCACAAGAGCATCGCCTTTTCACCATCTTGCAGAACTTCTTTGTGGAACGCCCGAAATGGCCAACCGGTGATCCGCGTCGCGACGCCGCTGCCAAGGCCCTCATCTGGAGCTTGTTCTTTTCTCCCGGAACTGTCGCGGTCGCCGGAAGTTTGATCGGCTTGGCAACACTCGCTGTTTTGGTGTGGCAAAACACGCTGATCGTTGAGCAAAACACTTATTTCCGCGAGCAAATTTCTCAACAGCAACGCCAGATTCAGGATCAAAACCGCGTATCTTTACAAAACGATCGATCCCGCGCCATCGAAGTTATCTATGGCCCAAACTTTACAAAAAATCCCCGCGTCAAAGCCGAAGCCGTGCGCACTCTTGTTGTCATTGAACGAAGCTTGATTGCCAACGAAGAAAACGTGTTTGAAAGCAATTATGTCAATCTGCACGACGCGAACCTCGCGGAAATTCACATCGAAAACTTCGATCTGCGCAATGTCAGCTTCCGTAACGCCAATCTACGGCAAGCCGTGCTTGCCGGGATCGATATGACCGGCTCAGCCTTCCGTTTTGCCAAACTGGAACAGGCCAATTTCTACAATTCCGACCTTTCAAATACTTTCTGGGACAGCGCCAATCTCACGACGGCTGATTTTCAGAACGCGGACCTGAACGGCGCCAACATGGTGCGCGCCGACTTGCGGTTTGCCAATTTCGATGGCGTCCAGAACTGGCGAACCATTGCGATCACAGATGCCAAAATCTACGGGATGCAAAATGCGCCCGACGGATTTCAGGAGTGGGCAGAGCAAAACGGCGCCGATCCGCGATCCGGACAATAGCCTTTCCCCTTGACCTCTGCCCCCCATCCGACAACAAACACCGCATGGCTACTGCGACCCTGACAATTGACCTCGATGCGCTGATCTCTAACTGGCGCACTCTGAATGACCACTCTGCGAGCGAGACCGCCGCCGTGGTCAAGGCCGACGGCTATGGCCTTGGCGCCGACCGTGTGGCACGCGCCTTGATGCGCGCTGGCGTGCGACGTTTCTTTGTGGCTGTGGCCGAGGAGGGCGCAGCGCTGCGAAATGCCATTGGTGAGGACGCTGAGATCAACGTCTTTTCCGGCCACATGGCGGGCGATACCGACATGATCGGCGATCTTGGCCTCACACCGATGCTCAACTCGATGGACCAGATCGTACGCCATGTCGAAGCATTGCCGGGCCATCCTTTTGGGGTTCAGCTTGATACCGGCATGAACCGCCTCGGGCTTGAGGCCACCGAATGGGAGGCCGTGCGCGATCTTCTTCTGTCGCAAAACCCGACACTGGTCATGTCGCACCTTGCTTGCGCCGACGATCCGAGCCACCCGATGAACGGCCAACAGCTCACCGCCTTTCGCGCGATGACCGACGGCATCGCAGCGCCTCGCTCGCTTGCGGCCACGGGGGGCATTCTGTTGGGGCCAGACTACCATTTTGACCTCACCCGCCCCGGCGTTGGCCTTTACGGTGGCTTCCCGTTTACGGATGCTGCCCCTGTCGCGAACCTGTCGATCCCCGTGATTCAGATACGCGACGTCGCTGAGGGCGAAACCGTTGGTTATTCCAACACATGGACCGCCGCCCGCCACAGCCGGATCGCCACTATCTCAGCGGGCTATGCCGACGGGCTTATTCGCGCCATGGGTCACGACGTATCGGCCTTTTCCGGAACCGAAAGCGCGCCGGTAATTGGTCGAATTTCGATGGACCTTATTGGCATCGACATCACCGACCTTTCCGAAGAACCAAACTCTGTCGAGCTTCTCAACGCCACCCAAACCGTCGACACGCTTGCAGACGCGGCTGGCACGATCGGCTATGAAATCCTCACCTCTCTGGGGCACCGCTATGCGCGGCGCTATAAGGGCGCCTGATGGTTATCACACGCGGCCTTGCCGCCGTCGGTCGCAGCTCGCTTGCCACGCTGTCCAGCATTGGTGAAGTGGCGTTATTTCTGTTCTCGACCTTGTCCCATATGGTCCGCCCACCGTTTTATGGGCGTGAATTTGCCATGGCGCTGTTCAACATCGGCTGGCTCTCACTGCCCGTCGTAGGCATGACCGCGATATTCACCGGCGGCGCACTGGCGCTTCAAATCTATGACGGCTCCTCGCGGTTTTCTGCCGAAGCCGTAGTGCCCCAGATCGTTGCTATCGGCATGGTGCGTGAACTTGGCCCCGTGCTTGTCGGACTGATGGTCGCCGCCCGCGTGACCTCTTCCATCGCCGCCGAAATCGCCACGATGAAAGTGACCGAGCAGATCGACGCGCTAGTCACCCTTTCGACCAACCCGATGAAATACCTCACCGCACCCCGCGTGCTGGCCGCCATAATAGTGGTGCCGGTTCTGGTGGGGATCGGGGATATCATCGGAATCTATGGCGGCTTTCTGGTGGCCACGGGTCAGCTCGGCTTTAACCCGGCCACTTACGTGCGCAACACCGCCGATTTCCTTCAGGCCGCCGACATCATCTCGTCCCTGATCAAAGGTTCCGTCTTTGGCGGCATCGCGGCTCTCATGGGCTGTTACTTTGGTATGAACTCGGGCCGCGGCGCCCAAGGGGTGGGCCGCGCCACCAAAGGCTCGGTCCAGGCCGCCGCCGTACTGATCCTCGCGGCAAATTTCCTGCTCACATCGCTGTTTTTTGGCTCATGATCACATTTGACAACGTCCATAAATCCTTTGGCCCGAAACGGGTGCTGCGCGGCGTCAACCTCGAGATCGCCAAAGGCACCTCTATGGTAATCATCGGCGGCTCGGGCACCGGAAAATCGGTGACACTCAAATCGGTGCTGGGCCTGATCACACCGGACAACGGCACCATCCTTGTCGATGGCAAAGACGCCACCAAAGGCGATCGCGACGCGTTCCTTGCCCGCTTTGGCATGTTGTTTCAGGGTGGTGCACTGTTTGACAGCCTCACGGTCTGGCAAAACGTGGCCTTTCGCCTGCTACGCGGTGCGCTCAAACGCCCAAAGGCCGAAGCCCGCGAGATCGCCATCGAAAAATTGCGCCGCGTCGGCCTCACCCCCGATGTGGCCGACCTGTTCCCCTCCGAACTCTCCGGCGGGATGCAAAAACGCGTCAGCCTCGCCCGCGCCATCGCCGCCGAGCCAGAGATCATCTTCTTTGACGAACCCACCACGGGCCTTGATCCGATCATGTCCGGTGTCATCAACGACCTGATCCGCGAAATCGTCGTCGAAATGGGCGCCACCGCCATGACCATCACCCACGACATGACCTCCGTGCGCGCCATCGCCGACAATGTAGCGATGCTGCATGACGGCGTCATCCAATGGACCGGCCCAGTGGGCCAAATGGACAGCTCTGGCGACCCCTATCTGGCACAGTTCATCTCCGGCAGCGCCGAAGGACCGATCGAGGCGGTTCGCTAGCCAACCGTTCCCGCCCAGAACAAAGGCGTGCAAAGCACGCCGTCGGGCATCGCCCCCTCGCTGGCCTTTCCGCCCCCCACCCGCTACTCAGGGGCGACCCAATCACGGACGCCGCCCCATGCCGATCGAGCTCACCTCTCTCTCCGACCTCGCTGCCCTGCCATATGACGATATCATCGACGTCCGCTCGCCCGCCGAATACGCCACCGACCACATCCCGACCGCCCTTTCCCTGCCCGCGCTCTTTAACGAGGAACGCGCGCGGGTGGGCACGATCTACGTTCAGGACGATCCATTCGCGGCCCGCAAAATCGGTGCGGCGCTAGTCTCTCGCAATGTCGCCGCACATCTCGAAGGCCCACTCGCAGACAAACCCGGCGGCTGGCGGCCACTGGTCTATTGCTGGCGCGGTGGCCAGCGGTCAGGCTCCGTCGCCATTATCCTCAAACAGATCGGCTGGCGCGCCGACACCATCACTGGCGGCTACCAGTCCTACCGCCGCCTCGTCGCCCGCGCGCTTTATGACGATCCCATGCCCTGCCCCGTGATCCTAATCGACGGCGGTACAGGCACTGCCAAAACCCGCTTGCTCGATCACCTCGCATCCCAAGGCGCACAGACCCTCGACCTCGAAGCCATGGCCGAACATCGCGGCTCGCTCTTTGGTCCCATGTCGTTGAACCAGCCCGCTCAAAAGGCGTTTGAATCCCGCCTCGCCATGTCCATGGCCACGCTGAACCCGGCAAAACCCGTTTATGTCGAGGCCGAAAGCTCCAAGATCGGACGGATCATCATTCCACCTACGCTTTGGCAAGCCATGCGCACCGCGCCCACACACCGCCTGAACGCACCGCTTTCAGCGCGGGCAGAGCACCTGCTCACCGCCTATCCCGACATGATCGAAAATCGCGACAAGCTGGACGCCACCCTGTCCCAGCTCACCCGTTATCACGGTCATGAACAAATCAACGCATGGCGCGACCTGTCGGCAACTGGTGCCTTTTCCACGCTGGCACAGCAGCTTATCCAAACCCATTACGACCCGCGTTATGCCCGCATTTCGCGCGCATCCGTCCTGCACAACCACGACCTGCCCGACCTCAGCGACAGAACCCTCTCCGCCGCCGCCGCCCAGATTATCAACTCAAAATAACCGCCGGCGCGCCTTCGACCAGATGCCCAATCACAGCCGCGTCATGCCCCTGCGCGCGCAGCGCAGCAACCAGCGTCTCCGCCTCTTTCGCCGCCACCGCCGCCAGCAAGCCACCCGCGGTCTGCGGATCATGCAACAACGCGCCCCGCGCCCCACTGTCGCCAAACACCGGAGCCGCGTCCAGATTGTCCTGCCACACGGTCGAGCGTACACCCGCCGCAGCCAATTCCAGCGCACCTGCGTAAACCGGCACCGCCTCCAGATCCAGCTCCGCAACTACACCCGAAGCCCTGCATATCGCCCAAAGGTGCCCCGCCAGACCAAAACCGGTCACATCGGTCATCGCATGGGCATTTTGCAAAATATCCGCAACATCGCCCTGTGGACGCGCCATCTCTTGCAGCAATGCCCGCACATCAGCGCCGCGTGCCTTGCCCTGCATCTCTGCGGCCAGCACCGTGCCAGCCCCAATCGGGCGGCTCAGCACCAGCGCGTCCCCGGCCCGCGCGCCCGCATTGGTGATCGCTTCCCCCTCGACAAGCCCCGTCACCGTCAGCCCAAGCACCAGCTCGCTGCCCATTGTGGTATGTCCGCCGACAATCTCGGCCCCAACGCCGCTTAAAACCGCACCGGCCTCATGCATGATTTCGGCCAAGGTGCGCGCCTGCAAGGTCGCCGACATGCGCGGCAACGTCACAGACATCAACGCCGCCTGTGGCTTGGCTCCCATCGACCACACATCCCCCAGCGCATGCACGGTCGCAATGCGCGCCATCAGGCCAAAATCTTCGGTAAAACCGCGTAAATGGTCGGTGGTAATGACTTGCCGCGCTGTACCCACCTGCAACACCGCAGCGTCATCCCCCGGCCCGGTCAGCACATCCGCTCGCCCGATCCACGGCGCGGCCTTCAATGCATTGCTCAACGCGCCTGGCCCTACCTTGGACCCGCACCCGCCACACAAAACCTGCGCCGTTTCGGCACCCAGCGCCATATCCCTTGGTGC
This sequence comes from Shimia abyssi, assembly GCF_003014475.1. Classification (GTDB taxonomy): domain Bacteria; phylum Pseudomonadota; class Alphaproteobacteria; order Rhodobacterales; family Rhodobacteraceae; genus Shimia; species Shimia abyssi. Next base: position 460,485 of record NZ_PYGJ01000001.1, read on the forward strand.
AGGCGGCGGCGCCATGGCTGGCAAGTCGCGGAACTGGTTCATGAATTTCTGATCAATCTGATCTTTCCAGCGCCAAAGCAGCGGTCCCGCCAGCGACTTGCCCCATTTTTCGGCCAAGGCCACTTTGCCGCCCAGTGAAATCAGCTTGAGATAATCCTGTTGCGGTCGGAACGGACGCACCGGCGCGCCCATCAACACCGCGCGCAGGTTCTCGGCCAAAACAGGGGCCGAACGCACTGCAAACACCCCCGCCTTGGGACGCGGTGTCTCGCCCATATGCGCGCAATCCCCGCTCGCAAACAGGTCTTCATGCCCCAGCACCTGAAGGCATTCGTTCACGCGCACAAAACCATCCTCGGTCATCGGCAAATCACATTCTGCTAACCATCCATGGGCAAACGCCCCCGCCGCACCAACGGTAAAATGGCTCTCGACAGATTGGCCATCGCCCAAGTGCACCGCCTCAGCCGAGATCCGTTTCACCCGCGTGTTGGTCAGCGCCGTCACACCCCAGCGTTTCATCGCACTGCGTAAATGCCGTTCCGCGGCCTTGGTGCGCGCCGTAATCTCTGGACCGGCTTCAATCACAGTGACCCGCGGCTCCACACCGCGCTTCTTGAGCGCAAAAGCCATGGCCAAAGCCAGCTCGCTCCCCGCGACCCCGCCACCGATCACCGCCACCTTGGGAGCCGCCGCCCCACTTGCCGCCTGCTCAAGGAATGTTGCCCAGCGCGACGCGTAGATATCAAGCGGCTTGGCACCGATGGCATGTGCCGAAAACCCGTCGATACCGGGCATTTCGGCGTGGATACCAATGTCAATCGCCGCAACGTCATACCCGATCTCGCCCCGCCCCTTTACCGTGATGGTTTTGGCTTTGGGATCAATCGCCTGCGCCGGTGCCATGATCAATCGCGCCCCGGCAAAACGCGCCAGTTTGACAAGATCAATATCCAGTTCGTCGCGCGTATAGTGCCCTGCAATATGCCCCGGCAACATACCGGAATAGGGTGCAGTGGGGCCGGGATTGATCAGCGTCAGGCGCACGCCGGGCAGCGGGTTCATGCCCCATTTGCGCAGCACCAGCGCATGGCTATGCCCGCCCCCGATCATCACCAGATCTCGGGTCAGTTGCACGGGCGGGGGTGTCATCATTGCTCGGGGCCTTTTTGTTACGCCCCCACAGCGTTAGCCGATTTGCCCGCCCCTGACCACGCGGCGGGTCCGCTCAGACACAAAGTTTTGAATGTGTTCGTCTCACAGCGGCGTCGGGTTAAGGTCAGGACCTGCGCAATGGGTATTTTTGAACATTGAGAAAGGCAAGGGTCAGAGCAACTCCCGCTCGCTCAGCACTTTGCGGGCTACGCGGAAACATTCCAAAGACTGGGGTACGCCGCAATAGATGCCGACCACATGCACAATGGCGCGGATTTCTTCCTTGGTGACACCATTATTGATCGCGCCGTTACAGTGGATTTCCCACTCATGCATCTTACCCAGAGCGCCGAGCATCGCGAGGTTCATCATCGAGCGCGTCTTAGGCTCAATGACATCATCGCCCCAGCCAAACCCCCAGCACCACGCTGTCATTGCTTCTTGGAAGGGGCGCGTAAAGTCGTCAGCAGCGGCGAGGTTTTTCTCGACATAGTCTGCCCCCAGCGTCCCCTTTCGCTGCTCCAAGCCTTTCAGAAACAGATCTTCGTCAAACAGGCTCATGCGCCCTATCCTTTCGCTTTAAATTCACCCTTTCAGGCGGATCGCCACATTTTTGGTCTGCACATAGTTCCAGAGTGCCTCGCGCCCCTTTTCGCGACCGTATCCCGATTTGCCATAGCCGCCAAACGGCGTTTCGACGCCGCCTGCGTACCATTCGTTGACAAACACCTGCCCGGCGCGCAACTGACGTGCAGCCTGTGTGGCGCGGTCCAGATCGGATGTGAACACGCCCCCCACAAGGCCGTATTCGGTGGAATTGGCAATCTCGATCGCCTCTGCGTCATCGCGAAAGGGCAACACCGACAGCACAGGGCCAAAAACCTCGTTCCGCGCGATTGCCATATCCGGCGTTATGCCATCCAGCACCGTGGGCTCCAGAAAAGCGCCGGGCCTGTTCAGCGGGCGCCCGCCGGTGACAATCCGCGCGCCTTTGGCTTCTGCGGCCTGGACCATGCCGGAGGCACGGTCGCGCTGTCCCTGGCTCACCATGGCCCCCATGTTCGCGCCAAACTCGGGGCGATCCGCACCTGGACCAACCGACAGCGACTTGGCCACCTTGGCCGCACGCTCAACCAATTCGTCATGGCGGCTTTCGTGCACGATCACGCGGCTCATGGCTGAACACACCTGACCAGCATTGAAATAGATCCCCCAGCGGATGTCATTCTCAAACGCCTCAAGATCGGCGTCGTCGTGTACAATCGCCGCAGATTTACCACCCAGCTCCAGCACACATGGCACCACATTTTGCGCTGCCGCCGTGGCAATGGCCACGCCCGTGGGCACAGACCCGGTAAAGACGATCTGGTTCACACCGGCGTGCCCGGCCAGCGCCGCCCCAGCCTCGTGGCCCATCCCGCAGAGCACATTGACCGTCCCCTTGGGCAGGCCCACATGCTCAGCAGCCAGCGCAAACCAGCGGTTGGTGATAGGGGTCATCTCTGGGCTTTTGATCACCACCGTATTGCCCGTTGTCAAAGCTGCCGATAGCGACCGCGCCGTCATCTCCAGCGGGTAATTCCACGGAATGATCTGAGCTGACACACCAAAAGGTTCGTGCTCGGTAAAATCGAAATACCCCGCACCCAGCGGGACAGACCGCCCTTCAACGGTGCTCGCCTGATTGCCGTAATACTCAAAATAGAGCGCCGCGCCCTCGACCTCGATTTCCGCTTCCCAGAGTGGTTTGCCCTGCTCACGGGTCAATTCAGCGGCAATCTCATCCTTATGGGCCAACAAGAACCGGCCCATGTCCTGTACGAGCCGCCCGCGCGCGATGGGGCGCATGTCGCGCAATGCGCCCGACAAATGCACCCGCCGCGCCGCCGTAACTGCCGCGTCCACATCCGCAGCGCTTGCCAACGCATGGGCGCAAAACACCTCACCGGTTGCCGGATCGCTCACGTCGATCCGCCCCGCGCCGCCATCGACCCACGCACCGTCGATATAATTTTGCCAAATGTCCTGCATTGCTGTCCTCATGGTGTCAGGCGATGGGCGTATAGCTGATCGTAATGGGGTTTCATCCGTCGATGCACCTGTTTGACCCGGTCTGGCAAATCCACCAGCGACACGTATTTGCGCACCTGCGGCCTCAACCCGGTTGAACGCGCAAGATTGGCGTGAAAAGACCCGCCATCCCACCAGCTATGCTCGGACGGGTCACCCCCAGGCTCCCACGTAAGTGCCTCTTTGATAAACGAAATGCCAACCGCACGGCAAAACGCCCGCGTCATAGCTTCCGGGTCCTCTAACAAATCATCGCTGTCGATTACCGGCGGCGGTGTGCCATTCAGCGCCCAGAGCAAATCAAACAATGCGCGCTGTTCGGGAAAGCCCACCTCACCCTCGTGAAAATCCGGCCATTTGTCATTCATGGACGTGATCGTCTTGGCTGGGTCGCGGATCAGAAAAGCATGGGTGAAATGCGACAGAAAGTCTGCGTCCCATATATGATTGATATAATGCGGGAAATCCTTAATAAACACCGGCCCGGCCTGCGCTCTCGTCTGAATATCTGTCCAGACGGTTTCAAGCGTCAGTCCGGGTGTGGTCACTTCTCCGGGGCGATAGCGGTGCCACAGCGGTACTTCGCCCTGATACCATGCTTCACCAAATGGTTCGTGCAAACAATCCAGATCACCGCGCTGGCGCATCATCCATTCAAACGCGGTCGAGGTAGAGCGGGGCACGGCCCACAATGCGATTATCTTATGCATATAAACTCTCCAACAGCCGCCCACGGTCAACCGTTGGTGACAACCCCAAACTTTTGAAAATCCGCCAATGTAGCGCCGTGTCATGCCCGACAACCGGCTTGCCTAATAGCGCCTCCAACTGCTTGGTCAGATGCAACGGCCGCTGGGGTTGTCCGCCCGGACCGGTACAAAAATTGCACATCCCGTTGATCAGATAGGCATCGGCGTCCGGGGCCTGTTCCCCGACATATTCAAAGGATCTTAACGCGAGTTCCCCCTCAAATACCCAGCGGCGTTCATTTACCGCTTCCTGACTGTCAAACCATCCCTGATCGTGAAAATTCCCCGCCCAAATCACATCGAATCCGGCCTCCTTCAGGAACCCAACCGTACCCTGCCACCAGTCGGGCCAGTGATAGGCCGCGTTCAATGCGACCTTTTCCACATTCAACGCCCGCAGCGCCTCGACCATCGCATAACCCGCCATGTGAAAGGCCACGCCATACCTGTCCGAAAGCGCCGCGCAATGATCGCGAATACCGGTCACACCCAGACCGCTGGCATGGACCCAGTTCGATCCAACCTGCGCTGCCACATCCACACCATTGCGCGCGCTGACCTGACAGAATTCTTCCATCATTCCGAAATTCGCTTTGCGCTGATCCAGCCCGTGTTTGTAATCCGGCGCATGAAGCATCCAACCGTGCACACCAACGCTCTCCGGTGCCATGCGAAGGAAATCACTGGGGGCGGCGTCATAGTCAAATGGTGGACACGTAAACGCCACCTGATGCGGAAACAGCTTGTGCTCGGGGCGCCATTCTTCTGGCATCAGCATAGCACTGGCTCCGCCCCATCCGCTGACCCCGCGTATTTCGGCAAGTCATCGGCAATCTTCACCCAAGGAAGCTTTTCGCCCCAGTGGAAATGCGCCCTTGGTTCAAACGATCCGGGGTCATCCAGCGTCGCGGCGTAAAGATGGGTTTCCTCGGGCCACCTCGCCGCCTGATAGGTCATCTGCGTCCCGCACTGCCCGCAAAACTGGCGGCGTACCTTGCCGTCCGAGGTTAGCGCTTCATCCAAAACGCCCGTCCATGTGACACCATCTCTTGGCACCCCAAAGAACGACGTGAACGGCGCCGAACAGGCGCGGCGACAGCTGTCACAATGACAATGCCCCGCCCACAAAACCGGCCCCGCGCTGCGCCGGCGCACCCGCCCACAGAAACACCGCCCCGTCAACATCGATCACCCATCCACCGCCTCCCGCATCCATTGCTGAAGCGCCCGGATCGAATGTTCCGAACTCACTCCACAGCCGGGATCAAGAACCAAAGGACCGGGTCGATACCCCTTTGATTTCAAACCCTTCTGCACACTCTCCACAAGGCGGATATCTTCCTCAACAGTGGTCTCGCGATCCTGCACCGCCAGATCGCGAATGACATCGCTCTCATGGCCACCGGGTGTATACCAGCCGCGCCAGACACGACAGGCGTCCACCCCTTCGGCCCGCCAATGATAGGTGTTCAGCACATTGCCCGGATAACACTGGAACGAGAACATCGGCCACAGGAACCAGCTTTGATAATCCCCGGCATGGGGCACAGACAAATCAATCGGATAGGTCATCTTCTCGATGCTCTGACACTCGGTCACATGGCGCAGCACATAGCCCCCGCTGGCATCTGGCTGAATGTCATAGGTCTCGGGTTTGACGACACCCTCGGCAAAGGTCGCGTGGTTGATCGGACAGTGATAACACTCCGAATAATTCTCCACCGACACTTTCCAATTGCACCGCTCGGGCACCTCGACCCACTCCAACGGCGCCAGATCCGCTATATGCGGCACAAAAGCTGCGATCTCTTCACGCACCCCCGGATACCATTCATCCATCGGCGCGGCACCGTCATCAAGGTTCACGAACAGAAAGCCGTGGAAATCCTCTGTGCGCACTTCGGTCAGACAGATCTCGGATTTGTCAAATCCCGGCACCGATTTGATATTTGGACCGGCGCGCAAGCCTCCCGTCAATTCATAAGTCCACGCATGATAGGGGCACACCACTACCCTCGTGTTGCCCGTCCCCGATACCATCTCATGCGCACGATGCTGACACACGTTGTAAAACGTGCGCACCATCTCATCGCGCCCGCGAATGGCAAACAGGCTCTGCCCTGCGACCTCAAAGGCAAAGTAATCCCCAACGTTCGGGATCTCTGCCGCGTGGCCAGCAAACTGCCAGGTACGCGCCAACAGCCCGTCCTGTTCCTGCGCATAAATCGCCGCGTCGGTGTAATACCGCGCTTCAAGCGACCGGATCAGCGGTGCGTTCATATGGCCTCCTCCTGATATATCCCCAACTCATGACGGCGCTTGTGAAACGTCTCCACACGCTCCACGATTTCCGGGCTGGCGCTGGCAATCACAAAGCTCAGCAATGTCTCCAGAAACGCGATGGTCGACACCGAGCTTGGGAAAAACTGCGGCGTATCGGCGGCCACGACAAAGCCAAAATCTGCCCCCCGAACAATCGGCGAAGCGGGCGAATCCGAAATCCCGACAACCTTGATCCCCTGCTCACGCGCCAGCGCCACCGCTTCGATCACTTCACGCCGGTACGGACGACATGTCATGGCGATCAGCACATCACGCCCATCAGCAAAGGCGATATCGTCAATTGGCGTCGACCCGGGGCGCGGAATGGCGTGAAATTGCACCATGCCCGTGCTCGCCAGATAGGTGAAATTGCGCGCGTTGGAATTGTTCACCCCCACGCCCAACGTATAAACATTGCGCGACGCCCAGATCGCTTCGGCCGAGGCGCGCAATTGCTCTTCGCTGATCCCGGCAAACGTCTCTTCCAGATTGCGCAGCGCCGCCGTCACCATATCGGCATATAACCCGCCCAGCTCTCCCTGCCGCCGGATATCTTGCAACCACCTTGCACGATCAGGAAAACTGGCGTCCCCTCGTCGAATCGCGTCTCGGAACGGCTCGCGGAAATCCTCGTAACCTTCGAACCCCACCTGTCGCGCCATACGAACTACGGTGTTGGGCTTCACCTGCGCCGCTTCGGCAATTTCTCGCACCGTCGAAACCCCCACATCACGAGGGTTTTCAAGCACATAACGGGCCACTTTCTGCGCCTCGGGCGTCAGGTCATCCCATTCATCGGAGAGGCGGCTCAGCACCGTATTTGATACATTTGTGTCATTCATGATTGACGATGGTACAAATGAACGCTTAGCCTGTCCAGCGAAAACAACTGTCCCAAAACGAGTCGCGCTCATGGCCACCTCATCTCTTCCTACCCACGCCCGCGTTGTCATTGTCGGAGGCGGCGTCATGGGCGTGGGCCTTGCCTACCACCTCGCTCACGAAGGTTGGGGCGCCGACACAGTGCTGCTTGAAAAAGGCGAACTCACCAGCGGCTCCACATGGCACGCCGCAGGGCAAATCACCCATTCCACCAGCTCTTTCAGTTTGGGCAAATGCGTCGACTACAACATCGGCCTCTATTCCGGCGGGCTTGAGGCCGAAACCGGTCAGGCCGTCACATGGCATGGCTGCGGGTCTTTTCGGCTTGCATATGACAATGACGAAATGGACTGGTTGCGCCATACGCTTTCTGTCGGGCGCACGCTCGGCTTCAATATTGACCTCGTCACACCAGACCAGATTGCCAAACTACACCCGTACTACAACCTCGACGGTGTGATTGGCGCTTTGCACACACCTGACGACGGCCATGTCGATCCGACAAATGTTACCATGGCCATGGCCGCAGGCGCCCGTGAATTGGGGGCCAAGATTATCCGCCGCTGCCGCGCCACCAATATCTTCAAACGCGGCCACGAATGGGTCGTGGAAACCGATCAGGGCACGATCACCTGCGAGCACGTAGTCAATGCGGGCGGCACCTATGCCCGTCAAATGGGCGACTGGTCCGGCCTGCAACTGCCCATGACCTCGATGACACACCACTATTTTGTCACCGACGAAGTGCCCGAGTTCCGAGGTCTCGACACCGAATTGCCCGTTATCCGCGATGATAAAAAAGTCTCTGGCTACATCCGAATGGAGCAAAAAAAGGGTCTTATCGGCATCTATGAAAAAACTAACCCCAACGCGGTCTGGCTTGATGAATGCCCTTGGGATTACGAAAACTGGCTGTTTGATCCGGATTATGACCGGGTCATGCCGTGGCTTGAAAATGCACTCGACCGTATGCCGATTTTTGCTGACCTTGGCATCACTCGCGATGTGCATGGCGCCATCTCGCACCCGCCCGACGGCAATCCGCTGATCGGTCCCGCGCCGGGTGTCGAAAACTATTGGTGCTGCTGTGGCACCCAAATCGGCATCGGCTGGGGCCCCGGCCTCACCCGCGAACTGGCCCGGTGGATGGTGCATGGGTCCGCCGACATTTCCATGCGCGATTACGATCCGCGCCGCTTCGGGGAATACGCCACCCCGGAATGGCAAGTGATCAAAGCCAAGGAAGACTACTGCCTGCGCCATGAAATCCCCTTCCCGCATTTCAACCGCCTCGCCGGTCGTCCGGTGAAACCCTCCCCCCTGCATGACCGCCTCAAGGAAAAAGGCGCGGTGCACGAAGAGGTCTTCGGCCACGAACGCCCCCGCTGGTTCGCACCACAAGGCGTTGAACAGCGCGATCACTATTCCTTCCGCCGCAATATCGTACACGATATCGTCGCCGCCGAATGCGCAGCGGTGCGCGAACGTGTCGGCATTCAGGACATCTCCGCTTTCACCAAGATCGAAGTTTACGGCCCCGATGCCGCCGCCCTGCTCGACCGCCTTACTGCCAACCGCCTGCCACAAAAAATCGGCGGCATCGCCCTCACCCATATGCTCAACCGCCGCGGCCGGATCGAGCTTGAAACCACTGTCGTGAAACTGGCCGAAAACCGATACTATCTCGTCTGCGCTGCCTTCTTCGAAAACCGTCTGCTCGACCATCTCAACGCCCAGCGCGCCGAAGAAGACATCACCATCACCTTACGCTCTGATGACTGGGCCGCCCTTTCCCTCAACGGCCCTCGTGCACGCGACGTGCTCGCCCAGTGCACCGACGCCGCGCTCGACAACGCGTCCTTCAAGTGGCTCACGGCCCAACAGATCAACGTCGCAGGCCACCCCGTCTGGGCCTTCCGCATGTCCTACGCGGGCGAACTCGGTTGGGAACTCCATATCCCGCGCGACCACACCCTCGCCGTCTACGACGCCCTGTGGAATGCAGGTCGTCCTCACGGCATGGCAGATTACGGCTCTTTCGCCATGAATGCCCTGCGCATGGAAAAGGGGTTCAAGGGCGCTTCAGAGCTCACAAACGAGGTCACAATGGCCGAGGCAAACGTCCTGCGCTTTGCCCGCACTGACAAGGACTACCTCGGCAAATCCCACACCCTCAACACCGACACCCGCCCTTGGGTCTGCGCCTATCTCTCCATTGATCCCGACGGCGTTGAGGACGGCCATGGCGGCGAAGCCGTCCTGCTCAACGACGACGTTGTCGGCTCCACTGCCTCCGTCGCCTACGGTCACAGCGTGGGCAAAATCCTCGCTTTCGCCTACCTCAAACCCCACGCCGCCCTCCCCGGCACAAACCTCTCCGTCCTCATCGCAGGTGAACCCCGCCTCGCCCGCGTCCTCACGGAGCCCGCTTACGATCCCCAATCTCTGCTCCCTCGCACGGATAGCACCCAACAGGCCGCCGAATGATCTATATTTCCTTTCGCCCCAAAAATCCTGGGGGAGTCGCGCCCGCGCGACGGGGGCAACGCCCCCCGCCACCCCAATCCAAGGAGCACCCATAAATGACCCTTCCCACCACCATGAACGCAATGGTCCTTACCGGACATGGCGACCTCGACATGTACCACTGGCACACCAACTGGCCCGTGCCCGCGCCAGCCCCTGGCGACGTCCTGATCCGCGTGCGCGCATGTGGTCTCAACAACACCGACGTCAACACCCGCTCGGGTTGGTATTCCAAAACCGTGGACGACGCTACCACCGGCGGTGCGTTTGACGAAGTCGACGAAACCGACCCCACATGGGGCGGCCGGCCCCTCACATTTCCCCGCATCCAGGGCGCTGATATCTGCGGCGAAATCGTCGCCGTTGGATCAGACATCGACCCGGCCCGTATTGGCGAACGCATTATCTCGGATAACTGGCTGCGCGACCCGGCCGACCCTGACAACAAAGACAAAACCGGCTACTACGGCTCCGAGCGTGATGGCGGCTACGCCCAATACACCACCATCCCCGCAACCAACGCCCTCGCCGTCAACAGCCCCCTTTCTGACGCCGAACTTGCCACGTTTTCCTGCTCTTACTCAACCGCCGAAGGGATGCTTACCCGCGCCAATGTCACCGCCACCGATACGGTGCTTGTCCCCGGTGCTTCGGGCGGCGTCGGTGGTGCGCTGGTCCAGCTTGCCAAGCGCCGCGGCGCCCGCGTCATCGCCCTTGCCTCCGAGGCCAAACACGCCGAGGTCGCCACACTCGGCCCCGACATCATCCTGCCCCGCGCGCCCGAATACCTGCGCGCAGCCCTTGGCGACGAAAAGATCACCGTGGTCGCTGACGTCGTTGGCGGCGCACAATGGGCATCCCTGATTGACGTGCTCGAACGCGGAGGGCGCTACACCTGCTCAGGCGCTATCGCTGGCCCCATGGTCACGCTTGATCTGCGTACCTTCTACCTGCGCGACCTCACTTTCACCGGCTCCACCGTGATCGACCCACAAGTCACCCGAAACTTGATAAAATATATCGAAGCTGGCGAAATCAAACCGGCGCTGGCCGCCACTTACCCTCTCTCAGAGTTGCGCGACGCCCAATCTGCCTTCATCGCCAAACACCACACCGGCAACATCGTGGTCATCCCATGAACGCCCTGACTTCCGTCCTGAATGCCGCGCGGGCGCTGCACGCATCCCATTCCAAGCTGCACGCCTTTGCGCCATGGCCCGACGATCTGACCCCCGCGAACCTTCCGTCCCGCCCCCTCCCGGCCAGCGATCTGGTTGCCAACACGCACCTCACCGGCGTCGACATGACCCAACCACTGATTGACGCTGTGCGCGCGACCGCCGGTTTCGCCAATTGGAAACACACATATCGTGAAGACGAAGTTGGAGCCGACTTCCTTGCACGTTATGGGTATTACGAGCTTTTTGGCCCAACTGGTCATTTCAGAACCACCAAATTGCGCGGCTACATCGCTTATTGGGGATCCGGGCTGCATTATGACTGGCACAGCCACGAGGCCGAAGAGATCTACCTCTGTCTGTCAGGCAACGCGCGCTTCCTGTGCCGCAACAACGGTACAGAACACATGGCTGACCTGTCCCCCGGCGACACGCGCGCGCACACCAGTTGGCAAACGCACGCAATGACAACCGCACACCAGCCCATTCTCACATTCGTTCTCTGGCGCGGCACGGGCCTCGCTGGTCTTCCATTGATGGCAACCTGACGCCATGAAGATCACCCGCATCCGCATATACAAAACACCCCTGCCTTATGTCGGCGGCACCTATGTCTGGGGCGCAGGCAACGCCATCAAGACCGCCATTGCCTCGGTTGTTGTACTGGACACCGATGCGGGCCTTCAGGGTTGCGGAGAGTTCACACCTTGCGGCGAAAACTACATGGTCGCCCATTCTGAAGGTGTCCAAGCCCTCGCCCGCCTCCTCGCGCCCCATCTCCTCGGACAAGACCCGTGCCAAGTCGCCAAAATCGAACAAATCATGGATCACACCGTTCAGGGTCACGGCTATGCCAAAGCTCCCTTTGACGCCGCCTGCTGGGACATCCTCGCCCAATCCTGCAACCAGCCGCTCTGGATGCTACTTGGTGGCAAGCTCACTGACGGCGCCCCCATGTACCGCGTCGCCCCACAAAAAGAGACCTCCGAGACGATCGCCGAACTCGATCGATACCGTGCTCTGGGCTACCGTCAGTTCCAGATCAAGGTTGGCGCCGACTGGTCCCATGATATCGATCGCATCCGCGCCACCGTGCCCTTGCTTCAATCCGGCGAAACCGCCATGGCTGACGCCAATCAGGGCTGGCGTGTCGACCACGCCATTCGCGTCGCCCGCGCCACAGGAGATCTCGACTTCATCCTGGAACAGCCATGCCGCACCTACGAAGAATGCCAGCAGGTCCGTCGCGTCGCCCAACACCCGATGAAGCTCGACGAATGCGTCACGGGCATCCATGCCGCACAGCGCATTGTCGCTGACCGTGGCGCAGATCTCTGTTGCCTCAAAATCTCCAACCTCGGCGGCATCTCCAAGGCCCGCCGCGTCCGCGACTACCTGATCGAAAACCGCATTCCCGTGGTTGCCGAAGACACATGGGGCGGGGAAATCGCCACCGCCACCTTGTCACATTTCGCAGCGTCCACACCGCCACAATACCTGCAAAACACAACCGACCTGATGAATTACAACACTCGCTCCACCGGGCTCGGCGGTGCGACTGCCAACGACGGCCAGCTTTACGCCCCCGACACGCCCGGCCTGGGCGTTACCCCTGATTTCAACAGTCTCGGCCCGCCTGTCGCCACCTACGGAGACCCAACATGAACGACATGACCTGCACCGCAACCCAGCTGATTGATGACCCCCGCACCCGCGTGACCCGCTTTGACTTTGAACCAGGTCAGCAAACCGGCTGGCACACCCATGCCATGGACTATGTGATCACCGCCGTCACCGATTGCCACATGCGCCTCGAACACCCCGACGGCACCACCACCGAAACCCATGTTCCCGCTGGCATGGCCTATCGCCGCGACAAAGGCGTGCAACACAATGTCATCAACGCAGGCGCCGCGCAGATGTCCTTTGTCGAAGTCGAGCTCAAATGACTGACGCTTCGAAACCCCCGGTAACCCTCATTCCATTCGCCCCAGATACTCTGGGCGCGCGGGGGCAGCGCCCCCGCCCGCTGGCAACGCCAAAGGCTCCAATCCTAATAAGGGTCCTGCTATGAAAATCACCCGCATCTCCGTTTTTCAGGTCAACCTGCCGCTCGAGCACCCCTACTGGCTCTCAGGGGGGCGTCTGAAGTTCGAAACCCTCGACGCCACCTTCGTCAAACTCGACACCGACACCGGGCTCACCGGATGGGGCGAAGGGACACCATGGGGACATACCTATGTGCCCGCCCACGGCCCCGGCATCCGTGCGGGTATCGAAACCATGGCGCCCTTCATCCTCGGCCTCGACCCGCGCCGCATTCTCGATGTCGAGCGCGCCATGGATCTTTCTCTTCCAGGTCATCTCTACGCCAAGTCTCCCGTCGACATGGCCTGCTGGGACATCGCCGGTCAGGCCGCGGGCCTGCCCATTGCGGACCTCATGGGCGGAGGTTCGCGCACCCCGCGCCCCATTGCCTCGTCCGTTGGTGCGAAAACCATCGACGACACCCGCGCCGTCATCGATCGCTATCGCCAGCGCGGCTACGTCGCACACTCCGTCAAAATCGGCGGCGACGTCGAACGCGACATTGCCCGTATCCGCGACGTCGAAAGCCTGCGCAAGCCCGGCGAAATCGTGCTCTATGACGTCAATCGCGGCTGGACCCGCCAACAGGCCCTGCGAGTGATGTCAGCGACCCAAGGCTTGCAGGTGATGTTCGAACAGCCCTGCGAAAGCCTTGACGACATCGCCGCCATCCGCCCGCTACATTCCGCCCCGGTCAGCGTCGACGAATCCCTCGTCACTCTGCAAGACGCAGCACGCATCGCCCGCGACGGGTTGGCCGAGGTCTTTGGCATCAAACTCAATCGGGTCGGCGGCCTGACCAAGGCCGCACGTATGCGCGACATCGCCCTCGCCCACGGCATCGACATGTTTGTCATGGCCACCGGCGGCAGCGTGCTTGCAGATACCGAGGCCCTGCACCTTGCCGCCACCATCCCAGACGACAATTGTCACGCGGTCTGGGCATGTCAGGATATGATCACCACCGACATCGCCTCTGGACGCGGCCCACGTAATACCGACGGCCACCTGCATCTGCCTGACACACCCGGCCTTGGCGTGCATCCCGACGAAGACTGCCTTGGCTCGCCGGTTGCAATCTATGAGCCCAGCTAATGCTTCCTTTCGCCAAAAATATCCCGGGGGTGAATTGGCCAGCGGCCAAGAGGGGGCAGCGCCGCCCATTTGCTTGCGGCGACGCCAAAGGCGTCGCAAGTCCTAACGCGAGCGTAACACCATGAAACTCAAACGCATTTCCATCTGGCATGTCGACCTCACAAGCCATGAAACCTACCACATGGCCAGCGGCAAAACCTGCGCCACCGTCGAAACCGTGGTGATTGCGCTCGACACCGACACCGGCCTCACCGGCTGGGGCGAGGTCTGTCCGATCCCGCATTACCTGCCTGCCTTTGCCCGTGGCGTCGCCCCCGCCCTCACCGACCTCGCCCCCACCCTGCTCGGCGCAAACCCCATCGGCCCCGAGGCGCTCATGGCCCGCGCCGAGGCGCATCTGATAGATCACCGCTACGCCAAATCTGCCCTCGACATCGCGCTCTGGGATCTGACCGGACGGGCCGCCAACCTGCCGCTCCACGCGCTCCTAGGCGGTCAACAAGCCGATACAATGCCGCTCTATCACTCGATCACCTCAATCGCCCCCGACGACATGGCCGCAATAGCCCGCGACGCGCAAACCACGGGCATCACCCAATTTCAGGTCAAACTGGGTGCGTCAGGCGATTGGCAAACCGATGTCGAACGCCTGACAAATGTTCGCGAAACGGTCGGCCCCGGCCCGCTGGTCTATGGTGACTGGAATTGCGGCACCACCTCGCTCGAAGCCACCCGCGTCGGGCGCGCTGTGGCCCATCTCGACATTATGCTCGAACAGCCCTGCGCCACAATTGCCGAGTGCGCCCGTGTCAAAAACGCCACCGGCCTTCCAATGAAACTGGACGAGGCCGCCCATGACACCGCCACTCTGCTCGACGCCCATAACAAAGAATGTATGGACGCCGTCGCCCTGAAACTTTCGAAATTCGGTGGCCTCTCCGCCACCCGCGCCGCGCGCGACCTATGCCTGCATCTGGGCGCCAAAATGTGCGTCGAAGACACCTGGGGCTCCGACATCACCACCGCCGCGCTCTTGCACCTCGCCGCCAGCACCCCACCCGCGCGCCTGCTCAATACGTGCGATCTTTCAGGATATGTCGCTCCTAGGATAGCGCCCGATGGACCCACTCGCCAATCTGGCCGAATCTCCCCGCCGAACGGCCCCGGCCTCGGCATCACACCGGACCGCGATCTCCTCGGCCCACCTGACCTGATACTGGACTAACCAAATGCAAAAACTCTCCTCCAATGCCGATTGGGCAACCCGTGCACGTGCCGTCCTGCCCGGTGGCGGCTTTGGCAACTTCGACCCCTCCGTCTTCATCAAATCTGGCTCTGGCGCGCGCGTCATAGACGAGGACGGGCGTGAATACGTCGACTACCTGATCGGCTCCGGCCCGATGCTCTTGGGCCATGACAATGCCGAAGTGCTCGAGGCCATCTACGAAACCCTGCCGCGCGGCCTGACCTTCTTTGCCAACAACGCGACCGCCATTGAGCTGGCCGAAGAAATCTGCCGCGCCGTCCCCGGCGGCGAGCAGCTGCGTTATGTCTCCTCTGGTGGCGAGGCCGACATGTATGCCATGCGCCTTGCCCGCGCCTATACAGGTCGAGACAAGATCGTGAAGTTCGAAGGCGGCTATCACGGCATGTCCGCCGAGGCGCAGATGAGCCTCGCACCCGAAAAACGCGCCAACTTCCCCCAAGCCATCCCCGACAGCGCCGGTATCCCGCCTTCTGTGGCTGCCGAAATGCTGATCGCCCCGTTTAACGATTTCGACTATATCCGCTCGCTTATGGCCGAATGGGGCCCAAAGGTCGCTGCGATCATCGTCGAACCCCTGCAACGCATCATCCCGCCCCTACCCGGCTACCTTCAACTTCTGCGCGAAGAAGCCGACAAGTACGGTTGTCTGCTGGTCTTTGACGAGGTCGTGACCGGCTTCCGCCTGTCCTATGGCGGTGCTCAGGAACTCTATTGCGTGACACCCGACATCACCACGTTGGGCAAAGCCATCGGCGGTGGCTTCCCGCTGGCCGCGCTGGTCGCCAGTGCCGAGATCATGGCCCACTTCGACAAAACACAGGTCGGCGCCGAAGGCTGGCTGATGCAGCTGGGCACCCTGTCGGGCAACCCTGTCGCCGCCGCTGCTGGTCTCAAGACCCTCGAAATTCTCCGTCGTGACGGCCAATATGACACGCTGCGCGCCAATGGCCAGCGCGTCATGAACATGACGCGCACCGCGCTGGACGCGACCGGCTTTGGCTACGAGATTGTCGGTGATCCCACCCTGTTCGAAGTGGTCTTTACAGATGCCCCCGTGCGCGACTATCGCGATGTGCAATCCTCCAACACGGCGCGCGCAACCGCCTATAACGAGACATTGCGCCAAGAGGGCATTTTCAAAGCAGCGGGCAAAACCTACCCCAGTCTGCCCCTCACCGAAGGCGACTTCGCCATCACCGAGGCAGCCATTCAAAAAGCCGCTGCCGATTTGACGTAAACAAAACCACGCCCCGGTCACCGCGCCGGGGCGTTGCCTTTGGATCCTGCGTCGAATGATGGCTACTGCATCGCCGTGGCCTCAATCTCAAACATCAAGCCCGGCACAGCCAACCGTGTCACCCCGAGTAAGGTCATCGGCGGTCTATTGTCTACCGCGCCAAACCGCCGCCCCAACAGATCAAAGTGCTGCAACGCCGCGTCCACATCTGTCGCAAAAATTCCCAGCCGCACAATATCGCCCAGCCCCATGCCTGCCCCGGCCAGCACTGCCTCCAGATTGTCCAGCGCCAAACCAATCTGCCCGCGCATGTCGCCCATGTGCTGCGGCGCACCGGTGCCGTCCACCGCCGTTTGCCCTGCACACATCACCTGGCAACGCGCGCCTTCAATCACTTCGGCCTGATGATACCCAAGCTTCACCGACCAATCCCACGGGTTCACTGCTAAGCGTTCCATTGTCACTTTCTCCTGTTTGCAATCACTGTCCCCTGACTAAAGTGAAAAGGTGCCAAAAACTGGCACCATATATGCTAGACTGACAAAATGACTGTTCAACGCCGCCAAGATACCCTGATCCGTAGCCTGCGCCGCAGCGGCACTTCCACCGTCGACACCCTCGCCCAAGAGGTTGGCGCATCCCGGCGCACGATTCTGCGCGACATCGGCGCGCTGCGGGATCAGGGGTTTGTTATCCACTCCGAACCGGGGCGCGGCGGCGGAATCCAACTGGACCCGTCCTCGATCCAAACCACCGCACGACTTTCGG
Source organism: Shimia abyssi (assembly GCF_003014475.1). Taxonomy (GTDB): domain Bacteria; phylum Pseudomonadota; class Alphaproteobacteria; order Rhodobacterales; family Rhodobacteraceae; genus Shimia; species Shimia abyssi. The sequence goes on from NZ_PYGJ01000001.1 coordinate 477,822, forward strand.
TGCCCGAGGTCTTTGCCCTGCTGATCAGCGTCGCCGCCATGCGCGCCACTCGTAGCTTACCATTTTCAAACCTCGCCGATGCAGGTCTTGCCAAGATCGAAAAGGCACTGCCCACCGACAAGGTGCGCGATCTGCGCCGCCTTCTCAATTGCCTGCATGTCGGCCAGCTCTCACCGCAACAGGATCTTTCGGACATGGGCACCATGGACGCCGCCCTGCTGCCCGCATTCGAGGCGGCGTTTCTCCAAAACCTGCACTTGCGTTTTAGTTACCGCGACGCAAAAGGCCAGCACACGAACCGCACAGTTGAGCCTCAGGCCATGCTAATCCTGCCGCCGCTCTGGTATCTCGTTGCATGGGATCCAACGCGCCACGATTTTCGCCATTTCCGAATGGACCGGATCAACGCGCCCGAATGCATCACTGGCACGTCGTTCCCGCGTCGCCATGTCCCGTTCGAAGATGACGTCTGTCCTTACAACGACCTCTGACGCGTGCTTGCTTCACATCCAGTACGCCCCGCAACGATTTGTTAAAATAATACTATCCGCTGATCAGGCAACGCGCGCCACATTAGCAATTTCGGGCAATTCGCTAGCCCCAAGTTTCCACACCGACGCTATACCGACAGAATACCGACGTTTTACCGACGTCGCATTTTCAGCCGATTTCGCCCCTTTAACCATGCGGTACGATGCTATCGCTGGATGCTCTCCAAATAGGCCAAAAGCGCCGCCAACGGGCGTGGCGTGGGTGTAAACACACCGTCATCCGTCTGCACAGGCACCAGATCCCCCTCCAGCAAAGCACCAAACTCTGGCATTTCCACACCGTCCACAGGATCACGGCTATACCCGTCGATCTGGCTCAGCACCACGGTCACTGGAAACGCCCCTCCGGCCCGCCGAGAGATCGTCGTCAGATCACTTGGCGCCGGGTCCAACCCCGCTGAAATCGCCCCGTTCCCGCGCCCGTCCGCGCCATGACACAACGCGCAATTTTCATCAAAAATTGCTTTTCCTTCAGGGGCTTCCGGCATTTCAGGCTCTGAACAAGCTACGATCACAGCGACCGCACCCAGACCCAACAAAAGGTTTCTCACTTCTGCGACTCCTTGAGGTATTCTACGAGGTCCGCCACCGGTTGTGATGTCATAATCGGCTGACCACTCGGGGCCTTAAGCGCAACATCGATCCCCTCGAAAAAGTCGCCATAAACCGGCATCGGACTGCCGTGACTCACCAAGGGATCGCGCCCATCGATACGTTTGATCACCCGAACCAACGGAAATTCCCCATTGTTTTCATCACTTAGCACCGTCAAATCTACCGGTTTGACCACCATAACGCCCGCCATTGGCCCTTGTCCAGTCAGCTCAACCCCATGGCACGCTGCACAATGGTTCCGATAAATCGCCGCCCCCTCTATGGCATCCGCCGCGTACAAAGCCCCAGGTAAAACCATGATTACAAAAGATAAAGCCAAACCCTTCATCACATCATCTCCTCCCATCAACGCTGCAAACTTTCAACATAATCCACCAACGGCCCGAGCCTCAGCTCCTCGCCCCCCAAAGTCTGTGCAAACTCAGGCATCGCCGCACTGAACGCATCCGATCGCGCGTGCCCGTCCACCACATCCGTCACGTACTGCGCCGGAAAAGCTCCGCCATTGTTCCTTGCCAGCACTGTCAAATCTGAAGGCGGCCCAAACAAATTTTCGGCAAACGGACCATCCCCCATCCCAGTAACTCCATGGCATTGTTGACAGTTTTCTTCATATGTGCTCTTGCCGTCCGCCAATGTCAGCCCGCAGCTGACCAGTACACCGGCCACACAAACCCACGGTAAAACCACTCTCGTTGCGCCTCGCATAACTCCGCCTCCTTCACGTCCTCGCCGCCCAACTGTGCCATGACCAGCCCTTCGCGACTTTGACCCTGATCATATCGCGTGACATATCCCAAAACCCTCGCCATGCTCTGCTCAGAAACCATGCCAGAGCCAAACGTGACCACTTTCATGCCACCACCAGACAAGCCGCAGACGTTTCCCACACGATAGACTTAGTCTCAGGATAACAGGATCTTACAGATGCACTCTACAGCTGCTTACGCGCTCACAATGTTGGTTGCCGGGATCGGAATCCCTATGCTCGCAGCTCTAAACGCGGCCCTCGGCCAGCGCATAGGTGCTCCCTTCGCGGCAAGCGTTATTCTCTTCACAGTCGCCTTTTTCTGCGCAGTTGTAGTTGCCTCTCTGACCGGCCAGCTACCACGCGTCACCGCCGCCGCATCCGCGCCCAAACACCTGTTTCTGGCGGGCGCGTTGGTGGCGTTTTATGTGCTGTCGATAACGTGGGTCGCTCCCCGCTTTGGTGTTGGAAACGCTGTATTTTTCGTGCTTCTTGGCCAACTTATCTCGGCGGCGGCCATCGATCATTTCGGCCTCTTTGGCGCACAAATGTCGCCGCTGTCCCTGTCTCGTGCCGGTGGCATCGCCATGATGGCCGCAGGGGTTTGGCTCACACAGGCAGGTTAGTCCGGCACAAGCAAGCCATTTTCAAGCCGCAAAACACGATCCATACGCGCCGCAAGTTCCATGTTGTGCGTCGCGATCAACGCAGAGAGGCCAGTACCGCGCACCAAATCCACCAGCGCTGCAAACACCTGGTCCGACGTCCCCGGATCAAGGTTGCCGGTCGGTTCATCTGCCAACAAAATCCGAGGCTTATTCGCCAAAGCTCGACAAAAAGCGACCCGCTGCTGCTCGCCACCAGACAAGGCCGCTGGTCTGTGCCCAGCGCGCTCCGCCACTCCGACCTGGCCCAGCAATGCCATGGCCCGCGCGTCCGCTTCTTCCCGCCCGACTCCGTTGGCCAACTGAGGCAGAACAACGTTTTCCTGTGCGTTAAACTCGGGCAGCAAGTGATGGAACTGATAGACAAATCCGACATCGCGCCGCCGGGCTGCGGTGCGCCGTCTGTCAGAGCGGCCACTCAACACTTCGCCACCGATCTCGACATCGCCGCCATCCGGCTTGTCCAGCAACCCCGCAATATGAAGTAGCGTTGACTTTCCAGCCCCCGACGGCGCAACAAGCGCAACCATTTCGCCAGCATTCAATGACAAATCCACGCCGCGCAACACATCCACTTCGCCGGGTAAACCTTTGTTATACTTTTTTGTAATAGCCTTTAGCTCAAGCACAACATCACTCATAGCGCAACGCCTCGACCGGGTTCATGCGCGCCGCGCGGCGTGCAGGAAAGATGGTGACGACAAATGACAAGCCAAGTGACAGGCCGACGGCGCTCAAGACGTCCATCAGTTCAAGTCTGGCTGGCAAATGATAAATTCCCCGAATGGCTGGATCCCACGTTCCGCCGCCCATGATCATATTTACAAATCCGAACACTGGATCAATATAGATCGCACAAAGACATCCGAGCGTCACGCCGAGAATGGTTCCAATGAGGCCGGTAAAGGCTCCGCATATAAAGAAAATTCGCAGGACAGATCCCTCGGTCAACCCCATCGTCCGCAAGATGCCAATGTCTCGCCCCTTGTTCTTAACCAACATTATCAGACCGGACACAATATTCATGGCGGCAATCAATACGAGGATCGACAGGATGATGAACATCACATTATCCTCGACCTCCAAAGCGCGCAAAAACCCGCCTGAAGCATCCTCCCATGTCCAGACCAGCACACGATCCCCTCCTGCCTGCATCAACGGAACGGCCATTGAGTTGACCTGCTCAGCTTGATCAACCATCACTTCAATTTCGTCCGCTACCCCGTCGCGATTAAAGAAGGATTGCGCCTCAGCAAATGGCAGATAGACCCGTGTTCGATCAATATCATACCGCCCAGCCGAGAAAATATAGACGACCTCATATGCATTTACACGCGGAGACGTCCCAAACGCGGTTCTAACGCCGTTTGGAGAAATGATCTTGATCCTATCTCCCACCGATGCACCCAATTCGCGGGCGACTCCGGATCCAATGGCGATACCCTCGTTAAACCGGTTGATATCACCTTCGCCCGTTTCAGGATCCGCAATGCGCGGCAGTTGCAAAAGGTTTTCATGCCGGATTCCAAAGACTTCTACACCAGCGTTACGGCTGCGCATATTCGCCATAACCTGCCCTTTGACCAAAGGTGCTGCGCGGGTCACACCGGGTACGTTGCGCAGCCTTTCCGCCATTGCTTCATAGTCATGAATGGTCCGGTCGAGCTTGCCATTCTCGGCCACAACGCCGGTTTGATAGATCGTGACATGAGCGTTCGCCCCTAGAATAGTGTCTACGAACTCAGCCCGAAAACCAGAGCGCACCGCAAGGGTCGCGATCAGCGCAAAAACCGCCAGCGTAATGCCAACGAGGCTGATCCAGGTCATCACGCTGACGCCACCTTCGGCTTTGCGCGCACGTAAATAGCGCCAGGCAATCATCCACTCGAATGCGGCAAAAGGGGGGGTCATGTTTGCTCCGGTTATTATTGGCGGCGACCGTAGGCGTGCACCACTATCGGGTCAAGGGCAACTCAAACAGCGCAAACTCCCGATACTGCCGTTCTGTTGAGACCCGAGGCCAGCTCATGTTGCCACCTTCACCGTCGAGGTGAGAAATGCCAAAAATCAACGTGAAAACTAACATCCACGATATCAGTCAAGTCTTGTCAGTCGTTTCACCGCATCAAACCGCCGGCCCCACAGGGGCCGGGACAAACTGCGCGCCAAAGGCGCACCTTTTACAAACCGGCGTAGATCTTCGCGATTTTTTCGACGGCCTGCTCTGGCGGCAACTCTTCGCTTTCACCAGTACGACGGCATGTCAGCTCGACAACGCCGTTTTTTAACCCCCGTGGCCCGACGGTGATCCGCCAAGGCAGCCCGATCAGATCCATTGTCGCGAATTTTCCACCTGCACGCTCTTTGCGGTCATCGTAAAGAGGTTCAAGTCCCAGTGCGACCAGAGATTTGTAAAGCGCGTCACACGCCCCATCCGCCGCTTCGTCGCCCTGTTTCAGGTTCACAATACCGCAATGGAACGGTGTCACGCCCTCCGGCCAAATAATACCCTTTTCGTCATGGCTTGCTTCGATGATCGCACCAAGCAGGCGTGACACACCAATACCGTGGCTTCCCATGTGCACAGGAACAGAACCGCCCTCAGGTGTCTGCACTGTTGCCCCCAATGCGTCAGAATACTGTGTGCCGAAATAGAAAATCTGTCCAACTTCGATCCCGCGTGCCACGCGGCGGCGATCTTCGGGCACCTGGTCAAACAGGGCTTTATCATGGGTTTCATCCGTGCGTGCGTAGCGGCTGGTGAACTCATCCATAACCGCCTGACATTGCGCGACGTTATCGAAATCAATCTCGCGATCACCAAATTTCAGTTCGGTAATTTCGCTGTCATAGAACACTTCGGACTCGCCGGTCTCTGCCAGCACAAGGAATTCATGCGTGTAATCCCCGCCGATTGGGCCAGAATCCGCGCGCATTGGGATGGCTTGAAGACCCATGCGCTCATAGGTGCGGAGATAGCTGACAAGATGACGGTTATAAGCGTGCAACGCATCCTCTTTTGTCAGATCAAAGTTATATCCGTCCTTCATGTAAAACTCACGCCCACGCATCACACCGAAACGGGGACGAATTTCATCGCGAAATTTCCACTGAATTTGATACAGAGTTAGCGGCAAGTCCTTATAGCTCTTGACATGGCTGCGGAAAACGTCAGTGAACATTTCTTCGGCGGTTGGCGAAAACAACATGTCCCGTCCGTGACGGTCCTGCACACGCAGCATCTCTTCGCCATACCCATCATAGCGACCGCTTTCGCGCCAAAGGTCTGCTGATTGCATCGTGGGCATCAGCATTGGAATATGCCCGGCACGCATCTGTTCTTCGTGGACGATATTTTCCAACTTGCGGAGCACCTTGAAGCCCATCGGCAGCCAAGAGTAAATTCCGGCGCTCGCTTGCTTGATCATGCCTGCACGCAGCATGTAACGGTGGCTGACGATTTGAGCCTCAGAAGGCGTTTCCTTGAGAACGGGCAGGAAATAACGGGACAAGCGCATGATGGCTCCTTGCGACAAATTGGCGGCGTTGCAAAAGTCGTTTATGGCTTTGTTCTGTGGCACACAAGGGCGTCTCGCTGGTCGCATCTGATTTGATTGTTGTTTTATACGCCGCCGCCTCACACTTGGGGCAGTCAACGACAGCGCAAATGAGGTAGAGTTCAGACGGTTCAATTGGCTGCACCGCACCAAAGTCAAAGTCAAAGTTACTCCTGCGATCTTGGCTCACGGAACATTTCTTCGAAGCAAGTAATCAATCTGCACGAAAACCGCGGATTTTCGCGCCCCCAGAATGGACGCTCTATCGCCTATTCTCTGGACTGAACGAGCCAATGATTGAGAACCTTTAGCGACGCGATCGCACGCGCTCTACTTTCGACTTCAAGCAGTTTACGAGACGTTTTACGTGCTTGTCCAAGTCACCGCATCGCAACCCCCAAAGAACGCAAATGTTCGAAACCGGCATTCCTTCTGCCGTCCGCTCGAGGGTTTCGCGTTGGCGCCCTGTGGGCCGCAGTCGCCCGAAAGGCAAAGCCAACTGGCTGATGTGAAACTGCTTGATGGTACCCTTAGGCCGCAATTCCAAGCCTGAAGCAGAACCACGTTTGCGCAAAAATTGGCGCACTCAAATGCCATCCAAGCCTATGCAATAACGCCCTTAGCCCAGCCGGCTTAAGCCGAGGACGTTTGAGAAACCGATTTGTTGTCGCGCCGCGAAAGGTTGGGCGCCACCACGTCGAGGTCGCTCCGGAAAACTCCCGGTTTTGGTAACCCAAGCAAATGGCCTTCGCAAAGCTGGCATATCGTCGAGTGTTTGCAAGCTCGCGCCGCTTCCAGTGGCCTCCTTTAACCCGCCTGCCCTTGCAACCCGCTTCGGATTAGTCAATCTCTTGGACAGTGATTCAGGAGACGCACTATGGCACTGCCCGTTCGCGACCAGCTCAGGTACTGGGGTTTGGCAGCTATCATAATTTTTGCCGCCCTTTGGTTTCTGGGCAATATCTTACTACCTTTCATTCTGGGTGGCGCAATTGCGTATTTTCTCGATCCGGTGGCTGACCGGTTAGAAGGTATGGGCTTTAAGCGCGTTACCGCGACGGTCATCATTACGCTGGTCGGGGTGTTGACTTTTGTCATCGGCGCGCTTGCGGTTGTTCCCACTTTGATCCATCAGGCGGCAGCACTGTTTGATACGATGCCACAGCTTTTTCGCGATCTTCAGGCCTTTATCTCCACAAATTTCCCATCACTCTCGCGTCCGGATTCCGTGATGCATCAATCCCTTGTCTCCCTTGGCGAGGCGATCAAGGAACGTGGTGGCGAATTGTTTCAGACGGTTCTTACCTCTGCGCTTTCGGTGATCAACATTGTCATGCTGTTGGTCATTGTGCCGGTGGTGGCCTTTTATTTGCTACTCGACTGGGATCGCATGGTGGCCGAAGTAGACAAGCTTTTGCCACGTGATCACCTGCCAGTTATTCGTAGACTGGCGGCAGAGGTGGACAATACTCTGGCATCATTTGTACGTGGCATGGGTACTGTATGCCTGATACTTGGAACCTACTACGCCATCGCGCTCATGCTTGTCGGGCTGCAGTTCGGTCTGGTTGTTGGTGCCATTGCTGGCATGGTGACATTTATTCCTTATCTTGGTGCGCTTATTGGTGGTGCATTGGCCATTGGATTGGCGCTATTTCAATTTTGGGGCGACTGGGTGTCAATTGGGCTGGTCGCAGGTGTGTTTGCTATTGGCCAAGTGGTTGAAGGCAACTTTTTAACGCCCAAGCTTGTCGGAAGCTCTGTCGGCCTGCACCCTGTTTGGCTGTTGATTGCATTGTCCGTTTTTGGAGCGCTGTTCGGCTTTGTGGGGATGCTGGTTGCTGTTCCGGTTGCCGCCGCGATTGGTGTTTTGGCGCGTTTCGGAACCGGGCAATATATGTCATCGCGGCTCTATTTGGGCCTGAGCATGGACGAAGACGACTGAGCCATGGCTGAGCAACTTCCTTTTGATTTGCCAGTACGTGCAGCACTGGCGCGGGATGACTTTTTTGTTAGCCCGGCCAATGCTTTGGCGTTGGGTTTGGTGGAAAGCTGGCCAAACTGGCCCAGCGGCAAACTGATCCTCTCGGGCCCCTCAGGCGCTGGAAAGACTCACCTAACACATGTGTGGGCAGCGTTGTCAGGGGCGCATATCTTGTCGGCTCAGGATCTGCATTCGGCTGACATACCAACTCTCGCGCGCAAGCCCGTGGCGGTTGAGGATATCCCAGCGATCGCCAAGGATGCCGAAGCCCAAACCGCGCTGTTCCACTTGCACAATCTCACTTTGGCAGAGGGCCAAAGCCTTTTGTTAACGGGTTCAGGAGAGCCCAAGCACTGGGGATTAACTCTGCCGGACCTTATGAGCCGAATGCAAGGCACCACCGTGGTCGCTCTGGAACAGCCTGACGACATGTTGCTTATGGCGGTCATGGCTAAGCAGTTTTCCGACCGCCAGCTCGCACCCAGCCCGGATACAATTTCTTATCTGATCAAGCACATGGACCGTTCTTTTGCCGATGCGACGCGGATTGTGATGGCGCTTGACCAACTTTCATTGAGCGAGAAACGCCCAATCACGCGCGCATTGGCGAAACGTGTCCTAGTGTCCTAAATCAAGGCTCGGCATTCTCGTCCAACACATTCATTCCGCACTGATAATGCGATCAATCAAGTGATCGACCTTTAGGCAAACTGGGCCACGTGCCACCGACCTGCTGGACGGCCTGCCCGTTCCCGCCTAGTGTTATGTTTCCGTTACCCAATTCCTATATTGGCCATTTCATGACACAATCTGACTTTCTCAAATCTGATTTCCCCGCCCCCGTCGAATTGCCCGATGTGGACCTGTCTGGTCCAGGTCGGTTTTATAACCGTGAACTGAGTTGGCTAAGTTTTAACTGGCGGGTTTTGGAAGAAACCAAAAACCCGCGCGTGCCATTGCTTGAACGCCTGCGATTCCTGTCGATTTCAGCCACAAATCTGGATGAGTTTTACACCGTCCGCGTGGCAGGTTTACGCGAACTGGTGCGCGAGAATAACAGCACGCCTGCTCAGGATGGACTTACGGCAGCGGAGCAGTTGGTTTTGATCAACGAAGACGCGCGCACTTTGCTTCAGGAACAACAGCGTATGTTCATTGGGCTGCGTGCCAAGATGGAAGCGGAAAACATTCTCATTCTGGATCACAAGTCGTTGACAGACGAAGACAAGTCACACTTGGCCGGGGTGTTTTTGAACAAGGTTTTCCCGGTGTTGTCGCCGCTGGCGATTGATCCTGCGCACCCTTTTCCTTTCATTCCGAACACGGGTTATACATTGGCGTTGGCACTGGAGCGCAACAGAGACAAACGCGCTCTTAATGCACTCTTGCCGATCCCTCATCAGATCGATCGTTTCATCTTTTTGCCCTCTGATGAGGGAAGTACGCGCGTATTGCCGCTAGAAGAGCTGCTGCTATTGCATCTCGACAGCTTGTTCCCCGGATACAAAGCCAAAGGGCATTGCGCATTCCGCGTACTGCGTGACAGCGACCTAGAAGTCGAGGACGAAGCCGAAGACCTGGTGCGCGAATTTGAAGTGGCTCTCAAGCGCCGTCGTCGCGGTGAAGTTGTGCGCATGAAAATTTCTACCGATGCGCCTAAAGGCTTGAAAACGCTGATCATGAACGAATTGCATGTGCGTGGCGATGAGGTCGTGGAGATAGACGGCATGATCGGCCTCGCAGACCTTAAAGAGCTTGTCCTTGAGGAACGCCCAGACCAGTTATGGCCGGCCTTTACACCGCGTGTTCCCGAACGTGTTCAAGATCATGACGGCGACATGTTCGCGGCCATCCGCCAAAAAGACATGCTTTTGCATCACCCCTACGAAACCTTCGACATGGTCATGCGGTTTCTACACCAGGCGGCGCGCGATCCAAACGTGGTTGCGATCAAACAGACGCTTTATCGCACATCCAAAAATTCGCCCATTGTCGAGGCGCTGTGCGAAGCGGCTGAAGACGGAAAATCTGTCACCGCACTTGTTGAACTTAAAGCACGCTTTGACGAGGCTGCGAATATTCGCCAATCGCGTCGCCTTGAACGAGCAGGCGCGCACGTAGTGTATGGCTTTCTGGACCTCAAAACCCACGCCAAAATATCAACGGTTGTGCGCCGCGAAGGCGATCAACTCGTTACCTACACGCATTACGGGACTGGCAATTATCACCCCATTACGGCCAAAATTTACACCGATCTCAGCTTCTTCACTTGCGACGTCAACTTGGGGCGCGACGCAACTAAAGTGTTCAATTATCTCTCAGGTTATGTTGAACCTGAAAAACTGGACAATCTGGCGATCTCTCCAATCTCCTTGAAAGCACGTCTGATAGAGATGATCGCCAAAGAGGCTGAGCACGCGAAAGCCGGGAAGCCTGCGGCGATCTGGGCGAAAATGAACTCGCTGATCGAACCCGAGGTGATCGACGCCCTCTATCGGGCAAGTCAAGCAGGCGTGAAGATCAGCCTTGTGATTCGCGGGATATGCGGACTGCGCCCCGGAATAAAAGGGCTGAGCGAAAATATCCGAGTGAAATCAATTGTCGGGCGGTTTCTGGAACACTCACGCATTGTGTGTTTTGGCAATGGCGCGGGATTGCCCTCCAAGAAAGCGAAAGTCTACATTTCGTCGGCGGACTGGATGGGGCGCAACCTTAACCGCCGTGTGGAAACGCTGATAGAGATCCGCAATGCGACCGTCAAAGCCCAGATTGTAAGCCAGGTAATGGCTGCCAACATGGCCGACGTCGCACAAAGCTGGGTCATGAATGCGGACGGCTCTTTTGATCGTGCGTCAGTGCCCGAGGGCGAATTTGCGTTCAATTGCCACAGGTTCTTTATGGAGAACCCTTCCCTATCTGGACGAGGTTCTGCAGGTGCATCGGATGTCCCCAAATTGACCCACACCGAAGATTGACGCAACCGACAGCTTGCGACACATTGGGTTGCACACGAACTTGGGGCAAGACATGGACGGCACTTCTGAACCGGCAACTGACTGGGGTCCGTTTGGACGTCCGTTGTTCAATGACCCTGCCGCGCGCGCGCTGTCGCGTGTCGGTGTCGTTGACGTTGGATCGAATTCGGTCCGGCTTGTCGTCTTTGATGGCGCTGCGCGCAGCCCTGCCTATTTCTACAACGAAAAGATCATGTGTGCCCTTGGCGCTGGACTTTCCGAAACCGGGCACCTGAATCCACAAGGGCGAAAGCGCGCACTGGCGGCTATCCATCGTTTCCAATTGCTGGCCGAAGGAATGGGGCTGGACGGATTGACGGCGGTTGCCACTGCCGCTGTGAGAGAGGCTTCGGACGGACCAGCATTCTGCGCCGACGTTTTGAAAAAAACCGGGGTCGACATTCACGTGATCGACGGGGCCGAAGAAGCACGGCTCTCGGCTCAGGGTGTTCTGCTTGGATGGCCAGGATCTTACGGTCTCATTTGCGACATAGGTGGTTCCTCAATGGAACTGGCCGAAATCAACGATGGCGAGGTGGGGCGTCGCGTTACGTCGTCACTTGGACCGCTAAAGCTGCGCGATATACGAGGCGGCAAAAAGGGGCGAAAAGCCTTTATTGATGAAACACTTGATGCGCTTTACTCCGAAATGGGCAAGCAGCGCGACCGCCTGTTCCTTGTCGGCGGTTCGTGGCGCGCGATTGCGCGGATCGACATGGAGCGCCGTGGGTACCCGCTGCATGTTTTGCACGAGTACCGAATGAGCGGCGTGTCTGTGCGCGCAACGGCCAAATTCATCGCGGATAATGATTTAGAAGACCTGCGCCAGCGTTGTGGCATCTCTTCCAGCCGGATGGACCTTGTCCCACTCGCTATCGAAGTGCTGAAAGGTGTCGTTCGCCGTTTCAAGCCATATGATATCGCTGTTTCGAGCTATGGTATCAGAGAGGGTATGCTCTATGAGCAGATGCCCAAACGGCTGCGCGATCGAGATCCACTTATCGAGGCGTGCCGCTTTGCCGAAGTCAAAGATGCTCGTATGCCGGGGTTTGGTAAGCTCCTCTTTAACTTTATCCAACCATTGTTTCGATCGGCCCATCCAGACCGGCGCCGCCTGATCAAAGCAGCGTGCTTATTGCATGACGTAAGCTGGCGCGCGCACCCGGACTATCGTGCACAAACATGTTTTGACTATGCCACGCGCGCGAATTTGGGCGGATTAAAACACGCGGAACGCATCTTCCTTGGTCTTGCGCTTTTGCATCGCTATCGGAACAAACGCGAAGGCACGGGATTTGAAGGCCTCTACGAACTTTTGGATGAGAAGCAGCTTCATCAAGCGGAAGTCTTAGGCAAGGCAATGCGCTTTGGCGCGATGCTCTGGATGCAGAACACATCTGAAATTGGCACGCTAAAGTGGCACCCCAAGAAACGAGAGTTGCATCTAAAACTAGCTGCAAGTGCTGAGCCGCTCTTAGGTGAAGTCGCACAAGCGAGGCTTCAATCGTTGGCGCGTTCGCTTGACGCCACCACACACATAAAAATTGCGCGCAAATGATACGCCGAACGAATGTGCAATATTAAATCCAACGCCACGTTCACAGTGACCCATTACACGAGATGGATCTACAAATCAGTTTCGCCTTCTATCGGCGGATCGTGTTCCTCGGATAATTTTCGACGAAAGATGATGTCACCATTTGGCAGCATTTCCGGAGGATGATAGGCGTTCCAATCCTCTACTTCGTCCATCAGTTCACTTAAGGCTGGCCCCATTTCACTCAGGAACGTTTGCATTTGCGGCCCTACCTTACCGGCGAACTCTTGCAACCCTTCCAGCGCAGGCGCCATTTGCTGCTGCAAGCCCTCAAGGAATAGCCGCGCGCCCTCTTCCATCAGGTCAACGCCGTCTGCGTCTTCGGCTTGTCCAGAAGGAGGCAGCATAAGTGCGGCGCATGTCGCAAAAAATGTCACTCGCATTCGAAAAACCCCTCAGATATCAATATCAAGCACCACCGGAAAGTGATCAGAAGCCGTCAACAGTGCCTCGCGCAGTTCAGGTATCTTCCAACACTCGTGATCATCAAATGGGTGCCAGATACGCCATTCAACCGCATTCGCCCGTAAATCCTGTGAGATCATCACATAGTCCAATAGCGCCTGCAAATAGCGCCTCTTTCTGGACTGATAGAACCGAGCAGACGTGGGCACAGCGCCAAGCCTGCGCGTCAAAGCCATCCGTGCATGTGGATCGAACAGAGCACCCTCGCCTTCGCCAAGAATAATCTCAACAGAGCTGCGCCCGAATAGATCCTCATACTCGTCAAGTCCGGGCCCGTCATTCAGGTCGCCCAAAACCATGATCGGCTCACCTGCTCGTGCGTGCCCGTCAATCCGAGCTCGCAGCCAGATGGCCTGAGCCAACTGTTTTCGGCGATTGGCAATGCTAAGCCGCATGACCTGATCCCGGTTTCGGGCCCCATGCGGCGCTTTGGACTTCAGATGTGCACCAATCATGCGCAACTTGGTTCCTCTGGCCGTCGTGACCTTCAATTCTAACGGCGGCTTAGAGAAGCGCACCAAATCCTCGGTTGCGTCGATATCCAGGTCAATGCGGAACACGCCATCAAAGCGCGGTGCAGAGCGCGCGCCCTTTTTGCCAGTTTCATCCCCTTTTGGATCGTGCTCGACAGACAACTGCAAGGGATCGAACAGACACACGATTTCTTGCTGGGTATCATTGGCGAACCCCATGACAGCCTTGTTCGCCCTGAATTGAAATGCCTTCGCAAATCCCTCGAGTGCGGCAACAGCATCACGCCGTCCGCTGTGATCCGGGGCTTCGATCACCATGATTGCATCAGCGTCCAAGGCTGTAAAAACGACACCGAGTGCTTCGATCTGTTGCGCACGCGTTACGTCGTGGCGCCCGGACCAGCCGTCGTCGACCTGCAATTGGCCTTGATCATCAAACAGCGAATTGAACCATTCCACGTTATACGTGGCGATCCGCATCACGCCGCCTCGTTGATCTGGTCCCAAGCCCGGTTGATATCGATCATACGCTTTTCCGCGATTTTGATCGCCTCTTCGGGAACACCGCGGGCGATCATGCTGTCGGGGTGAGTTTCGCGGACAAGTTTGCGCCACTCTTTACGTATTTCGGCCACAGACATCGTCGGATCCACACCAAGTACGCTGTATGGATCCGGCTCGGCGTTCGGTACATATCGCGCCCGCATCGCCATAAAGTCCGCCTCAGGCATTTCCAGTATTTCTGCAACCCGTTCGAGATATGCGTCCTCGTTGGGATGATATTCGCCATCTGCCACCGCAATATGGAAAAGCCCCTCCATGAGGTCACAGAACCCTTTGTTGCTTGGCCCGAACAGCCCCTTGATTCTGTGCGCGTATTCCTCAAAGCCTGCCACATCCTGCCGCGCCAGATTGAACACTCTCGCGGCCTGGGCCTCATCTTCGCGGGCAATTTGGAACACTTCGCGAAAGGCCGTCACCTCGTCGCGTGTCACCAGCCCGTCTGCTTTGGCCATCTTGGCCCCTAAGCCAATCACGGCGATTGTAAAGGCCACCGACCTCTCAGGCGGGGCGCTCAGGCGTTCAAAAACTGCAGATAAGCTTTCGCCATTGGCAAGCGCTGATAGCGCATCAGATATGCGGGTCCAGATCGACATGCCTATAACTTAGCCTTTGCAACTGCAGAAGTCATCGCCGCATCACAGCATTTTTTGCATCAAGACAAGATCCAGCCAACGTCCGAATTTATACCCAACTTCCGGCATTTCCGCGACCTTGGTGTATCCAAGCCGAGAGTGAAATTGCACAGCACCTGCATTCTCTCCCGATATGGCGGCCACCAAAACACGCGTCCCTTTGCGCTTGGCCTTCTTTTCAAGTGCTTTCAGCAGGGCACCACCCCAACCACGACCTTGCGACGATGCATCAAGATATATCGAATGTTCCATCGTGTGGCGATAGCCGGGCCCGGTGCGAAAGGAGCTCAACGCACCAAAACCAACCACGTGGGTGCCATGCTCAACGACAACGACATTGTCTCTTTCGATTGCGTCACCTACAGCCTCAATAGACTTTTCGGCGGTTGTAAACGTGCTAACTCCGTTGCGGATTTCCGCATTCCAAATTTGGGTGATTGCCTGTCTATCTTTGATGGTGGCGTTTCTGACTTTCATCGCAACACACGTACGCCGTGTGGGGTGTCAAAGGTTGCCACGATCTCGGCTTGCCCCAAGGCGAATGCAACTTTCGCATCCTCCAAGCGCAGCGCTGCGTGCAACACGTCTGCTTCGGGATGGAATATTTCCAGCCGCTGCAAGGAACATCCCGATTGCGGCAGCAACTCGGCCGGTGTCACCTTTACATTCCATTCGATCAATGCCGGAAACAGGTTATGAAATGGCAAAACTCCATCCTGCGGAACAGCCATGCGCCAGCGCAATTCTCCGCGTGAGAGCGAAACCGGGATCCCGGCGTCGAGCTTTAAACCCTCCAATGTTTCGTCCAGATCTTCCACGTTGCAAATCCAGTTGCAAAGTCGCGCTGAGCCTGAGAACCGATCCAAATCAAACCAGCGCGCATAATCCGGCGCAGTCGCAACCGGGTCAATCGCGATAGCTTCCAGATACAATCCATCCGCCAGTCCAAGCAATTGGTTATGTGTCCCAAAGTGTTCGTGTCGCCCACCGGGAAGCATTTTAACACCCAATGCTTCCTCTACATAGTCGACAGCTTCGGGCAAAGTTTCCCCTGCGACAGCCAGATGATCTAGTTTCACACAACATCCCCATTTTCTGGTATTGAAACAACAGCGTCCCACCCCATCTCGTCATGAACGGGGACCTTAAACAATACAAAATACAGGGATAGGAAATGTTGAACGCACTTGAAAAGCTTTTTAAGCACGAGGCCGCAGGAGGGGTTGCCCTTATGGTGTCGGCAGCGCTCGCTCTGATTGTTGCCAATTCCGGCCTTTCGGGTGCCTACAATGCTGTGTTGGACAGCGTACTTTCGATCACGATAAATGGCGATGGGCTGACCAAACCACTGATCCTCTGGATCAACGATGGCCTGATGGCGATCTTCTTTTTTCTGATCGGATTGGAGCTAAAATACGAGATGGTCGAGGGACGTTTGCGCAACCCGCGCGACGTTATCCTGCCCGGTGCTGCCGCGATTGGCGGCATGGCGGTACCGGCCATCGTTTACGCGGCAATAAACTGGGGTAATCCAGAAACCATTGGCGGGTGGGCCATCCCTGCTGCCACTGATATCGCGTTTGCTCTGGGCATTCTTGCGCTTGTCGGTAGCCGGGCCCCAACCGCGCTAAAAGTGTTCCTGCTCACCCTTGCCATCTTGGATGACCTCGGTGCGATCCTCGTCATTGCGCTGTTCTATACCGCCGACCTCAAGGTCAATTATCTGATCATGGCACTTATTCCGTTGGCAGCACTGCTTTGGCTGAACGCGCGCCAATCTAACCGAGTCGCGCCCGCACTCATGATCGGTGTCGTGATGTGGGTTCTGGTTCTAAAGTCAGGGGTACACGCCACGCTTGCAGGGGTTGTGCTGGCCTTCTTGATCCCAATTCACGACAAAAAAGGCGGCTCTCCACTGCACGCGCTTGAGCATGGGCTTGCACCTTATGTGGCATTTGTGATCGTGCCGATCTTTGCGTTTGCCAATGCCGGGGTGGTGCTTGAGGGTATGTCTCCAGCGGATTTGTTAGCACCCGTCCCAATGGGCATCGCGCTTGGACTGATCGTCGGCAAGCAAGTCGGTGTATTCGGTACGACTTGGGCCGTCGTCAAACTTGGCGCGGCTCGCCTTCCCAGTGGCGTAACTTGGACGCAAATCTACGGCGTTTCGTGTTTGGCCGGGATCGGGTTCACCATGTCGCTCTTTATTGGCGGGCTTAGCTTCGCATCGCCCGAGCTCATGAACGACGTTCGGGTCGGTGTACTTGCTGGTTCAATAGTTTCAGCCGTTGTCGGCTACGTCGTATTATCGCGTGCGCCATCGCGCGTTGAAGATGCAGAACAGCAAGAAGCTGCGTAAAAGCAAAGAATGGGGCGCGAAATTGGGACTAACGCGCCCCATTATTGCATCCAAAACCGATGCATTGCGCGGTTCGTCATATTCAAGCAACGAGCGATTGAACGCGCCATTTTTTCGGATCTAGGGTCACACAAATTAGACAAACGTATCCTGAATGCTGGCGGAGGTTTCGAGCAAGGCTGCTTCAATGAGCTCTTTTTGTCGTTGAAAACGCGACGACGGCACGGGAATAGAAATCGCGTGCAAATCACCGCCCCAATCTTTGAACGTAAACCCGATGGCAGAAACACCGGAAGAATGTTCGTCAATGTCATAAGCCAGACCAGTTGTTCGAATTGCGGTTAGCTCGCTTTTGAACGCAGCGGGGTCTGCGCTGACGCCACAGCGCTCCCACTCATTTGCCGCTAGCTTCATCGCTTCTTGATCTGGAAGAGCCGCGAGACAAGCCTTACCGTTCGCAGTGGTCGTTAGCGGAAAAACCTCGCCAACATGTGAAACCGTGGTCAACCGATGCGTTCCCGGCACCTGATCCAAGAAAACCATGCCGATGCCACGCATTACCGCCAAGTCTGTCGTTTCGCCGGTTTTCTGCGTCAATTCCGTCAACAACAATCTACAATGCTCGACTATATTGTATTGAGTTGCGCCAGCCAGAGCGCTGAGTTTTGGACCCAAGCGCAACCCCCCACCTTTTGCATCGGTCACCACAAAGCCTTCTTCAGCCAATGCGCTGGTGATTCTCTGTACTGTAGAGCGGGGCAGATCTACACGATCAGCAATCTGCCCGAGGCTCATTCCGGATTGCGTCCCCTTCAAGCTCCGCAGAATCGCGGCAGCGCGTGTAATGACTTGGACACCGCTTCTCTCATTTTTATCAGCCACTTAATCGACCCCTTTTTAAATTTGAGCTCGCAGCAAGGCGGCAACGGAAATTCTTTTTGTACCGCATTGCGGTTCTAGTCAACCGTATTGCGAGTTAATTGTTGACCGAGATACGGTGCACGTGCATCACTATGTGAGACAGGTGGGAGGAACCACCCTGACAGTTGAAACTAAAAAGACGTCGAAATCCGGCGAACAGAGGAGATGTGCCTGATGGTAGAAATTCGTGGCATCGAGTTCCAAGCGAACACAGACAATGACATGGGAATCGAGTTTTATAACCTAAGCCATCGGTTCGGTTTCCAATGCCCCAACTGGCCATATTTCAAGGACGTCCAGATCGATCGAAAACACTATATGGCCAAGTCCGGCGTACTAAGCCAGACGATCACCACGACCATGCACGTTACCACTCATATTGACGCCCCGGCACACGTAGTTCAAGGCACGCCCTTTATTGACGAAGTTCCATTGCCGCATTTCTTTGGCTCTGGACTTGTGGTGAGTATCCCAAAGAAAAAATGGGAACCGATCACGGCGGAAGATCTAGAAAAGGCCTGCGGTCATGCCATCCGCCCCGGCGATGTTCTAATCATCAACACAGGCTGGCACAAGGAGTACGAAGACGGCGACTATTTTGCCTACTGCCCTGGGTTAGTCAAATCCGCGGGTGAATGGATGGTTGAAAGAGGCATAAAAGTTGTGGGCCACGACACTCAGGCCAATGACCATCCCCTCGCAACGGCAATCGGGCCACAGCGCAATGGTCCCATTATGCCCCATCTAGAGCAAGAATATTATGAGTGGTCCGGAGGACGCGATTGGAAGGACGACTTTCCTGAGTGGGAACCGGTGCACAATGTTCTGTTTAACAATGGCATTTTAGGAATTGAGAATGTCGGCGGCGATCTGGATGCCGTAACCGGCAAACGCTGTACCTTTGCTTTCTTCCCATGGAATTGGGATCGCGGCGACGGCTGCATCATTCGCCTCGTCGCGATGATCGACAAAGGCCAGAAATACCGCATCGAAGCGGGCGAAGCGTTCTAATCGTCAACTGACTGGTCACCGTCGTGACGGTGGCCGCATCTAATGGAGCAAGCGCCATGCACATAAAGCGGTTTCAGGATGCCATATCCTACGAAGCGCCCAATCACTTTGGGTGCCACGGACTTAGGCTTCAGGGGTTCGAAGAAAACGGCCCCAAAAACCAATGGATTGGCTTCAGCCAATTTCTACCAGGCGGCGGGGCGGGTCCTGACAGCACTCCCTTTGAAAAAGTCTACGTTATCCTCGAAGGCGAAATGACTGTGATCATCGACGAAAAAGAAACGGTGCTTGGCCAATTCGACAGTTGCACGATCCCTCCGAACGAAGTGCGTACGATCCAGAATCGCCGCAACGATGTGTGCAAAATACTTGTGGTGATCCCCTATCCGCCGGAGACCCAGAAATGAACGAAATGACAAATCCACTTTCAATGTTCGACGTCACTGCAAAGGTTGCATTAATCACTGGAGCATCTGGGGCATTTGGTATGGTCGCCGCGCGTATTCTCGCCGGAGCGGGATGCAACTTGGTTCTGGCGGCGGGCAATCAGTCAGCTTTAGACGACATCACTGCCGAGTGCCGAGAATTGGGCGCAGCAGTGACTGCGATAAATTCTCGCCCCTCAGACGAAGGTGTTTGCAACGCGCTGGTTCAAGAAACTGTGGAGGCGTTCGGCCAACTAGATATTCTTGTTGTGGCCTCGGGCATGAACAAAGTCGAATTAATCAATGACATGGAACCAGAGACCTTTTCCAACGTCATGGACGCCAATGTCACGCAAAGCTGGCTGTTAGCCCGGGCCGCTGCTGGCCAGATGAAACGCCAAGGGCACGGCGGGAAGATCGTGTTGGTTTCGTCCGCTCGTGGTCTCTTGGGTCATCCCGCTGGTTATACAGCCTATTGTGCGTCCAAGGCCGCGGTGGACGGCATCACCAAGGCGCTTGGGTGCGAACTTGGCCCGACTGGAATTACGGTCAACGCAATCGCGCCAACAGTGTTTCGGAGCCCGCTAACCGCGTGGATGTTTGAAGAAACCGAGGAAGCAACCAAAGTACGAAATGGCTTTTTGACACGGGTGCCCAAAGGCCGATTGGGCGAACCTGAAGACCTTGCTGGGCCGCTTCTGTTTCTGGCCTCAAAGGCATCTGATTTTTACACCGGGCATATCCTTTATGCCGACGGTGGCTATACGGCGGGCTGATAGATGGAAGCAAAAACCCTACAGGTCGCCGTAATTGGAGCGGGTCTCATGGGCCACGGCATAGCTCTTACCGTGGCGCGGGCCGGACATGGTGTAACCATCACAGACCCGCATCAAGAGACAATCAATAGTGTAGCTCAGCGTATCTCAAACAGCATGTTAGCCATCGGACTGCCAGTTAGCGAGGTCAGTGACACGCAATCGAGAATCTCTATCGCCGCATCAACAAAGGAGGCCGTGAGCGGCGCTGATGTGGTGTTCGAAGCGGCGCCAGAGAAGCTGGACCTAAAGCAAGCGATCTTTGCGGAAATCGAAGCACATGCGCCTGCACACACCATACTTGCCTCGAATACCTCTGTGATGCCGATCACCCAAATCATGCGCAATTTGAAGCTAAAAAAACGCGCTCTTGGAACTCATTGGTGGAACCCAGCGCACATGATCCCGCTTGTTGAGGTTGTAAAAACCGAGTGGACTGATCCACAGGTAGCCCAATCCATGTTTGAATTGTTGGCAGATGCCGGCAAGACACCCGTGATCGTGGAAAAAGACGTTCCCGGCTTCATAGGGAACCGCCTGCAACACGCACTTTGGCGCGAAGCCGTAAGTCTTGTGGAAAATGGCATTTGCGATGCTGAAGCTGTGGATACAGTGATCAAATCAAGTTTCGGACGGCGGTTGGCCGTGCTCGGACCGTTAGAAAATGCAGATCTCGTGGGCACCGATTTGACGCTCGATATTCATGAGAATGTTCTGCACGACATTGAGGCACGGCAAGGTCCGTCGCCATATCTGCAAAACCTCGTAAGCTGCGGAAAATTAGGCATGAAATCTGGCATAGGGTTTCATAATTGGACTGAAGAAGAGGCAGAAACTGTGCGGGCGCGTGTCACCAGCCACCTGTCCAATCTAGAGACCATTCTGGAGACGTAATTCACACCTCGGCGGGGAGACCGAGAAAAAGGGAGCACCAAATGACCAAGATTTTCAAGGCGCCGACACGGCGCACGTTTGTAACCGGGGCGACTGCGGCGCTTGCAGTGCCTGCAATCCTGAAATCATCGCGCGCTTATGCTGCGACGCCTACCCTCAAAGTGGGTCATGTAAGTCCCCGCACTGGTCCACTTGCTGGTTTCGCCGAGGCCGACGACTTCGTGCTCAAAGGTATCGAAGCCGCGCTTTCTTCAGGATTGGAGAACAATGGTAAAAGCTGGAACATTGAGATTATTTCTAAGGACAGCCAATCCAATCCGAACCGCGCCGCCGAAGTAGCCGCTGATCTGCTTTTGGGAGAAGAAGTCGACATTATCGTTGCCGCCTCTACGCCAGACACCGTGAATCCTGTCGCTGATCAGGCGGAAATCAACGAAGTGCCCTGCATCACCACCGACTGCCCTTGGCAACCCTACTTCTTTGGCCGCAATGGCGTCCCAGGCGAGGGTTTTGCCTCGACTTATCATTTCTTCTGGGGCCTCGAGGACGTGATCGGCGCATTCCTCGATATGTGGGGGCAATCCGGGGTAGCCAAAAGCGTCGGCGGTTTGTTCCCGAATGACGCGGATGGAAACGCATGGGGCGATGCGGAGCTTGGCCTACCCAAACCTTTAGCGGCGGCGGGATACAATCTGGTTGATCCCGGCCGCTACCAACCGCTGTCTGATGATTTTTCAAACTACATCGCAGCTTTCAAAGATGCAGGTTGTGAGATTGTCACCGGCAATATGATACCGCCGGATTTTGCAACATTCTGGGCACAGGCGGCACAACAAGGGTTTAACCCCAAAATTGTCACCATCGGCAAAGCCCTCCTTTTCCCGTCCGTTATCGAAAGCCTTGGTGATCGTGGTGATGGGCTCAGTTCCGAAGTGTGGTGGTCGCCAAACCACCCGTTTGCCTCGTCTTTGACCGGTGCGTCTGCCAATGAGCTTGCAATGGGTTACACTGCAGATAGCGGCCGCCCATGGACGCAGCCCATTGGTTTCAAACACGCACTGTTCGAAGTCGTCGCCGACGTGATCAAACGCGCAGAAGATCTGGAAGACCCCGAAGCGATTACTGCTGCCATTGCAGGAACCAGCCTCAACACGATTGTTGGCCCGGTAGATTGGTCAAATGGTCCGATCAACAACATCACAAAGACACCGCTGGTCGCGGGGCAATGGCAGAAGGGCGACAACGGCTTTGAACTGCAAATCGTCGCCAATTCTAACGCACCGGAAATTCCGGTCTCCTCCGATCTAAAACTGCTGGGCTGACCACTTTTGCGCGACACCAGACCAATGGGTGTCGCGTCAATTCTTTAGAAAGCGGACCGGATGACCACGATCCTGAAACTACAAAATCTTCGGAAAGCTTTTGGCGCGGTCACAGTGGCCGATGATCAAAGTTATGAAGTGCGGCGAGGCGAAGCGCTGGGCGTTCTCGGCCCAAATGGCGCGGGCAAAACCTCAATGTTCAACCTGATCACGGGAACACTCAAACCCAATTCAGGGCGCATCGAATTCGCTGGTAAGGACATAACTGGTTGGAGCGCTGCGCGCCGAAGTCACGCAGGCATTGCGCGCAGCTTTCAAGTGCCTCAGCCGTTCTCTGGAATGACTGTCTTTGAAAATGCGATGATCGCGGCCACGCAATCAGCGGGCCTTAATGGGCAAAAGGCGGAAGACCTCTGCATTAGAGTGCTGGACCAAACTGAACTGATCGCCAAAGCCAATGTTCCTGCAGGTAGTCTGACGCTATTGGAACGCAAACGACTTGAGCTCACTCGCGCGCTCTGCACCGAGCCCGAGTTGCTTTTGCTTGACGAAATCGCCGGTGGTTTGACCGAAGCTGAATGCCAATCCTTGATCAACACAATCAAGGAGATTCATTCGAGTGGCACTACAATTATTTGGATTGAACACGTCGTTCACGCGCTTTTATCCGTGGTAGACCGATTGATCGTTGTCGATTTTGGCAAGTTGATCGCAGACGGCAAACCAAAGCCCATCATGAACAGCCCGCAAGTTAAGGAAATCTACTTGGGGATAGAAGCAGATGCCTGATCCCATTCTCAAGATATCCGGCTTAAATGCCCATTATGGTGACTTCCAGGCACTTTTTGGCGTCGACATGCAAGTAGACGCTGGCGAAGTGCTTGCCATTATCGGCGCCAATGGCGCTGGCAAAACGACCTTGATGCGCTCAATCACCGGATTACTCACAAACGGCCCAGACCAGATCATGCATAAGGGCACGGATATAGGAAGACTTCGCGCCGATGAAGTAGCGTTGCGTGGAATAGCCATGGTACCCGAGGGGCGGCAGCTTTTCCCATCGCTTTCGGTCAAGGAGAACCTGATGATCGGCGCACAGGTCCTCCGACCTGGCCCTTGGAACCTCAAAGCTGTTTATCAGCTCTTTCCTATTCTCGAAGAACGAAAAGACCAGCAATCCACGTCACTTTCTGGCGGGCAACAACAAATGGTCGCCATAGGTCGGGCATTAATGTCAAACCCGGAGCTGATCCTTTTTGACGAGATCAGCCTCGGTCTTGCCCCAGTGATAATCAGAGACATTTACAGGGCGCTGCCAGGCATCATAGGCAATGGAATGAGCGCAATCATCGTTGAGCAAGACATCAGCAAAGCGCTGTCAGTATCTTCACGTGTCTATTGCCTTCAGGAGGGACGCGTCTCCCTAGAAGATCGATCAGACACAGTTGCGCGAGAAGACATCTCACGCGCATATTTCGGGATCGAATAATATGGACTGGCTTAACGCAATTGTGCAGGGCACGCTCTTAGGCGGTCTCTATGCTCTATTCGCAGCAGGGTTATCGCTGATCTTCGGGGTCATGCGGCTGGTGAATATTGCCCATGGTGACCTAATCGTTTTGGCAGCTTATCTCGGACTAACTGTTACAACGGCAACCGGTATTCACCCGTTGTTGGCAATTGTGGTTGTTGTTCCTGTCATGGCTGCAATTGGCTACGTGCTGCAACGTGGGCTGCTCAATCAGACCTTGGGCGATGATCTCCTTCCGCCGCTGTTGGTAACATTTGGGTTAAGCGTAATTATTCAGAATGCTCTTCTAGAAGGGTATACCGCAGATCCACAAAAACTAGCCGCCGGTAACTTGGAAACCGCCAGCTTCGCCTTTGGCGGACTGACGCTTGGTGTTCTGCCGGTGCTAACCTTTTCATTCGCCATCGCAGTTATCTGGGGGTTACAGTGGATCTTTTACTGTACCGCGCTTGGACGTGCATTTCGGGCCGTATCCGACAATCAAGACATTGCTCAACTTATGGGCCTCAATCGCAGGCATATCTTTGGTTTGGCAATGGCACTGGCGCTGGCGGTGACTGCAATTGCCGGCATCCTTCTCGGCATCCGCACCAGTTTTGACCCTTCAGGAGGGGGTGGACGCCTGATCTTTGGTTTTGAGGCTGTCATCATTGGCGGGCTTGGAAATCTCTGGGGCACGCTTGCCGGAGGTGTAATCCTTGGTGTTGCGCAAACCGTCGGTGCAAAAATTGACCCAGGTTGGCAGATACTCTCTGGCCACATCGCATTTTTACTTATCCTTGCCGTGCGCCCAAACGGCCTTTTCCCGAGGATTTCGGCATGAACTCTCAGACCTATGCGGTCTCGCGCTCATCACGGGCTGCACGTGTTTCCGCCATCATTGGCACGTTAGTTCTGATCATTTTGGTCGCCGCTCCTTGGTGGGCAGGTCGTGCAGACATGCGACTGATGGGCGAACTCTTCCTCTATCTCGCGCTGGCCAGCCTTTGGAACTTGATGGCGGGATATGCCGGATTGGTGTCAGTTGGCCAACAGGCTTTTGTTGGATTTGGCGGATACATGCTCTTTGCTTTGACTATGTTCGCAGGCCTTCATCCCATCACGGCGATTGCGGCCGCTGGATTGTTAGGAGCATTGATATCAGTGCCTGTCGCGGTCTTAATTTTTCGGCTTCGTGGTGCATATTTTGCCATCGGGACTTGGGTTATCGCCGAAGTTTTCCGGCTCGGCTTTGCGCAGGTTTCGGCATTGGGTGGCGGTTCCGGCTCGTCCTTACCAGTGGCTATCGTAAAATCACTGGCTAGCAAGCGAGCGATGCGCGAAAGCATATCTTATTGGCTGGCCCTGAGTGCAGCCGTCTTGGTTGTTGCGTCTGTTTACTTCTTCCTGCGATCGCGCAAGGGGCTGGCGTTGACCGCAATCCGGGACAATGAAACGGCAGCCGACAGCCTGGGCATCGACATTTGGCGCACTAAATTTGTGGTCTATGTTGTTACGTCCGCGTTCACCGCCATGATCGGCGCCCTAATTTTCTTACAAAAATTGCGTATTTCGCCTGACGCGGCCTTTTCCGTAAATGACTGGACGGCATTTGTGATCTTTATCGTCGTAATTGGCGGCATTGGTACAATCGAAGGCCCAATCATTGGTACGTTTGTTTTCTTCTTACTTCGCGAAACGCTGGCTGACCTCGGAACAGTATACCTAATCGTTTTGGGCGTTGTGGCCATCTTGGTCATGCTGAAGGCTCCAAAAGGACTTTGGGGTTTGTTCCGCGCGCGCTTTGACGTCCAAATCTTCCCACTTGGCTACCGCGTCTCGAAACGTGACCCATCTTAAGGAACCAATCCAATGGCAAAACAGAAGACCATCATCACCTGTGCCGTCACAGGTGCCATTCACACGCCAACTATGTCGGACGCTTTGCCATTCACCTATGACGACATTGCCCAGCAAGCTGTCGACGCGGCAGAGGCCGGAGCTTCAATTTTGCACCTTCACGCGCGGCATAACGAAACCGGCGCACCTTCAGTTAACCCAGATGATTTCGCACCATTCCTCCCTCGGATAAAACAATCAACCAATGCAGTTGTAAATATTTCGACAGGCGGATCACTGACGCTTTCCATTCAGGACCGAATAAAACCGGCGAAAACTTTTAGTCCGGAAATGTGCTCAATGAATATGGGGTCGATGAATTTCTCGTTCCACCCACTGGCAAACCGCTACTCTGAAGAAGACTGGAAATATGACTGGGAGAAAGACTATGTTGCTAATTCAGACCAGAACATTTTTCGCAACACTTTTCGCGACATAAAAGAAGCCGCCGAAACACTCGCCCCGCATGGCATCAAATTCGAACACGAATGTTACGACGTTGGACACCTCTATAATCTCAAGTACTGTATGGATATTGGGCTGTTCAAAGCTCCGGTTTTCATACAATTCATTTTTGGCATCATGGGCGGCATCGGCCCCGAAGTCGATAACCTCATATTCATGAAGCGCACCGCCGATCGACTTTTTGGAGATGATTATCGATGGTCAGTACTAGGCGCAGGCGGTGCACAAATGGGGCTCGGCACGACTGCCAGTCAAATGGGTGGACATCTACGTGTCGGCTTAGAAGACAGCCTATTCATCTCTCGCGGCAAATTGGCCGCGAGCAATGCACAGCAGGTCGCAAAAATTCGCCGAATTGTCGAGGATTTGGGATGTGAAATCGCCTCTCCAGACGAAGCGCGCGAAATTCTCGACCTTAAGGGTGGAGATAGCGTTTCGTTCTGAGTTTGCTGGTGAATTGGATTGAAGCGAGGTGACCGTAACGAGGGTGCGAGCACAACGCAGATCTTTCATGCATGCTCTAAAGAAGATGCACCGACCAGTTTTTCGGTCGGTGCAAAATCGTTCGCAATGGAGTTTCTCACTGCTGGCTGGTCGCTGTGATGGCGATTGTGGATTAGCTAAAAGCAGCAGACAAATCGCTTCCCACTAACTAGTCGCGCGCAGCCCGTATTAGTTTGAGTATATCCTGAGCGGCGTCTGGTATGTTTGTACCCGGCCCAAAAATCGCGCTAACCCCTGCCGACTTGAGGAAATCGTAATCCTGTTGTGGGATCACGCCTCCACAAATCACGATGATGTCTTCTGCGTCTTTATCCTTTAGCGCCGCGATCAATTGAGGGGCCAATGTCTTGTGGCCTGCGGCCTGACTCGAAATCCCGACAACGTGCACATCATTGTCCACCGCATCTTGAGCAGCCTCGTCCGGGGTTTGGAACAATGGGCCAACATCAACGTCAAAGCCGATGTCAGCAAAAGCCGTGGCAATCACTTTGGCGCCACGGTCGTGACCGTCCTGCCCCATTTTCACGACCAACATACGCGGACGGCGCCCTTCGGCTTCGGCAAAATCTTCTACTGACTTCTGGATCGCGGCAAAGCCTTCGTCGCCTTCGTACGCAGCGCCATAAACGCCAGCCAGTGTTTTGACCTCTGCGCGGTGACGTCCGAATTCGTTTTCCATGGCCATGCTGATCTCTCCTACGGAAGCACGGGCGCGGGCGGCCTCAACCGCTGCGGCCAAAAGATTGCCGCCATCTTTTGCGATACGTGTTAGTTCGTTAAGTGCTGCCGAACAGGCGTTTTCGTCACGCTCGGCCCGCAGCGTGTTCAATCGCGCCACCTGACTTTCGCGCACGGCGACATTGTCGACATCCAGGATGTCGATCACGTCCTCTTTTTCCTTACGGTACTTGTTCACGCCGACGATCACTTCGTCGCCCTTGTCAATCATAGCCTGACGTGTCGCCGCGCTTTCTTCAATTCGCAGCTTGGGCATACCGCTGGCCACAGCCTTGGTCATTCCACCCATTTCCTCAACTTCTTCGATCAAGGCCCACGCCTTTTCGATCAGCTCATTGGTCAGGCTTTCAACATAATAAGACCCAGCCAGCGGATCGACTACGTTGGTCACGCCGGTTTCTTCCTGCAAGACCAGTTGGGTGTTCCGGGCGATGCGGGCAGAAAAATCTGTAGGCAACGCAATGGCCTCATCCAACGCGTTGGTGTGCAAAGACTGCGTCCCCCCCAGAACTGCCGACATGGCCTCATACGCGGTGCGGACGACGTTGTTATAAGGGTCCTGTTCCTGCAGGCTGACACCAGAGGTCTGGCAGTGAGTACGCAGCATTTTGGACCGTTCAGATTTTGCGCCAAAGTCGGTCATGATGCGATGCCAGATGGTTCGTGCCGCGCGCAATTTGGCAATTTCCATAAAAAAGTTCATGCCAATGGCAAAGAAGAATGACAGGCGACCTGCGAATTTGTCCACGTCCATACCCGCGTCCATTGCCGCGCGAACGTATTCTCGCCCGTCCGCCAGCGTATAAGCCAGCTCTTGAACGAGGTTCGCACCGGCCTCTTGCATGTGGTAGCCCGAGATCGAAATTGAGTTGAATTTCGGCATCTCATTTGAAGTGTATTCAATGATATCCGAAATGATCCGCATCGAAGGTTCAGGCGGATAGATATAGGTGTTGCGCACCATGAATTCTTTCAGAATGTCGTTCTGAATGGTACCCGCAAGCAGCGCCTTGTCGTGACCCTGCTCCTCACCTGCTACGATGAAATTCGCCAAAATAGGGATTACCGCTCCGTTCATGGTCATCGAAACCGACACTTTGTCGAGCGGAATCCCGTCAAACAACACCTTCATGTCCTCGACACTGTCGATGGCCACACCGGCTTTACCGACGTCTCCGACAACGCGCGGGTGATCGCTGTCATAGCCGCGATGGGTGGCCAGATCGAACGCCACAGACACACCCTGCTGACCAGCTGCCAGATTACGACGATAAAAGGCATTGGATTCTTCTGCGGTGGAAAAGCCTGCATATTGCCGGATCGTCCAAGGCCGGCCGGCATACATTGTCGCCTTGGGTCCACGGGTAAAGGGACCAAAGCCGGGCATGCTACCCATATGTTCCAGACCCTCGGTATCCGCCTCGGTATAGAGCGGCTTCACGTCGATCCCTTCAAGGGTATTCCAAGTCAGGTCGTCGAGCGGCTTGCCACGCAATTCCTTTTCGGCCAACTCGGCCCATTTTTTGGTGTCGCTCATGACGTCTTCCTCTCGTAACTTTGTATCGCCCCGATGCGGAATTTTCCGCAAACGGGGAATTTGACTGTCGCAAAATTCACTGGGCTGCCTATATTGGCACAAGCAGGAGACAACATGACCCACCGCTTAACCCTTGTAATTATGGTATTTCTGGCTGGAACCGGCGCCAGTGCGCAGGCAGCTGAAACAAACAGCAATTCTGGTGTAGCATCGCAAGAAGAAGCCCTCTTCCAGGACGGTGAAAATGCCATTTTGGGTGATTTTCTTTGGGTGCGGCGACCGTTGATAGTGTTTGCCGACAGTGAACGCGACCCGCGTTTCACCCAGCAGATGGATCTTTTGAATGCGCTACCCGAAGAACTGACCGAGCGCGACATTGTGGTGCTGACCGACACAAATCCGGCGGCCTCATCAGCACTACGCGAACGGCTGCGCCCGCGCGGGTTTATGCTGGTGCTGATCGGCAAGGACGGTAACCCATATTTGCGCAAGCCATTCCCATGGGATGTGCGCGCAATTTCCGCCAGCGTGGACAAGATGCCGCTACGCCAGCAGGAAATCCGCGACAGCCATTCGCAATAATGATTCATGGCATTTTTTCGCCACGGGCCGCTTCGAGCACTGCATACCAGTCACGCCGTGTCATCTGGACTTCAAATGCCTTGACCGACTCTCGAATGCGCGCCTCTGATTGCGTACCAATTAGCGCGCTACCGACACCCGGATGGGCCAACACCCATGCTAAGGCCACATGATCGATACCGACATCATTTCGGCCAGCAATCTCTTCCAATACTGCCAAAACACGCGCTTCGGCGCTGCCCGGCTCGCCCCGAGCCCCGGGAACAAGCCGCCCACCACCCAATGGAGACCATGCCATTAGACAAAGCCCCAACTCTTGGGCGATATCCGTATCCCCATTGGTAAGAGGGTCTGTATGGATCGCGGAGAATTCCGGTTGAGATGCCGAGAGCGGGAAATCTAACTTCGACTGAAGCGCACGCAGTTGATCAGTCGAAAAGTTTGACACCCCTGCCTCACGGATCTTGCCTGCTGTCCGCAGTGTCGTCAGCGCCTCTGCAACTTCCTCATGCGCCGCTAGCAAGTCCGGACGGTGAATCAGGAAAAGATCAATATGGTCCGTGCGCAAACGCTTTAGGCTGTCGTCACAGCTTTCAATAAGCGTTTGCGCACGGCTGTCGTAAGGGTTGGGAGGATGGATGCCGCCCTTGGTCACCATCAAGACCCGGTCGCGTAATCCACCCAACGCCATCCCTTCGCCCAGCACAGCCTCAGCCGGGCCGAACCCTTGCTTACCAAAACCGTAAATCGGTGCCGTATCGATCATATTGATTCCCACAGCCAGCGCTGCTTCGATCTTCGATTGCGCCTCTGACGCAGTTGCGCCAGCCATCCGCCAACAGCCATAGGCGATCCGCCCAGCATTCAACGGGCCGACGGTTGTGCTCTTGGCAATCGGCAGAATATTACTCATGATTTATTCGAATTCCATAATAACGTCGTCCACAGCTAGGCTGTCGCCCGATATGGCATTAATTTTTGTGACAACACCTTTGCGCTCGGCGCGCAGAATGTTCTCCATCTTCATGGCCTCAACCGTGCACAAAGCTTGACCTTCTTGCACTTCCTGCCCCGCCTCCACGTCAACTTTGACAATTAGTCCAGGCATTGGGCAGAGCAGCAACTTTGAAGTATCGGGCGGAAGCTTCTCAGGCATCAGTTTAGCCAATTCGGCTTGGCGACGCGTGCGCACGTGTACTTTGAGATCCGCACCACGAGACCGAATGCGGAAACCACCAGAGATTTTCCCAACCTTAAGAACGAGCATCTCGTCATTGAGGTCGAGAGTGGCCAACTGGTCACCCGGTGTCCAATCCGAACTCACGCGCAATTTCGTGCCGTCTGAAAACTTG
Organism: Shimia abyssi; assembly: GCF_003014475.1. Classification (GTDB taxonomy): domain Bacteria; phylum Pseudomonadota; class Alphaproteobacteria; order Rhodobacterales; family Rhodobacteraceae; genus Shimia; species Shimia abyssi. The sequence goes on from NZ_PYGJ01000001.1 coordinate 509,021, forward strand.
ACGGTTGATCCGTCCTTGTCGGCCTTGACCTTAACCTTGAATTCTTCTCCCTGAAGGGTCACAACCCACTTCTTGCCAACGCGACGCTCATGGTTGTCCATTCGGCCTGACACTCGGGTACGACGTATTTCGGCGACCCAATGCATGGCCGCGGTTGCGGCTGCAATCTTACGCAAAGTATCTGAAGGTAGTTCTACACCTTCGAACCCTTCGGGGTATTCTTCCTCGATGAACGCTGTCGTCATTTCTCCAGAAATAAACTTGGGGTGATCCATCACAGCGCTGACAAATGGCAAGTTGTGCCCAATGCCTTCGAGCTCGAACCCGTCCAACGCGTTGCGCATAGCCTCAATCGCCTCGTCGCGCGTTTTGCCCCATGTGCACAGTTTCGCGATCATCGGATCGTAATACATGCTGATCTCGCCGCCCTCGTACACGCCGGTATCATTGCGCACCGCAGTCTTGCCCGCAGCGGCCTTGTCCGCCCATTTGTCATTCTCTAACATCGGCCCTGCGGCCACTTCAGCTGGAGGACGATAGCGGGTCAGTCGACCAATTGACGGCAAGAAACCGCGATAGGGGTCCTCTGCGTAAACACGGTTTTCGATCGCCCACCCATTGATCTGCACGTCGTCCTGCGTGATGCTCAACGGCTCCCCGTTGGCGACACGGATCATTTGTTCGACAAGGTCTACACCTGTGATCAACTCGGTCACGGGGTGTTCCACCTGAAGACGGGTGTTCATTTCGAGGAAGTAAAAATTGCGGTCGCCGTCGACGATGAATTCCACGGTCCCGGCGCTGGCATATCCAACGGCTTTGGCCAAGGCCACAGATTGTTCGCCCATTGCCTTGCGCGTGGCTTCGTCAAGGAACGGGCTTGGTGCTTCTTCGACAACTTTTTGGTTGCGGCGCTGGATCGAGCATTCCCGTTCGTTGAGATAAATCCCGTTGCCATGCGCATCGCACAGAACCTGAATTTCAATGTGGCGCGGTTGGGTCACGAATTTCTCGATGAAAATCCGATCATCGCCAAAGGAATTAGCCGCTTCGTTCTTGGACGACTGAAATCCTTCACGGGCTTCCTGATCATTCCACGCGATCCGCATACCCTTGCCGCCGCCGCCAGCTGAGGCCTTAAGCATCACCGGATACCCGATTTCATTGGAAATCTTGACCGCTTCGTCCGCGTCTTCGATCAACCCCATATAGCCGGGAACCGTGCTGACACCCGCCTCTTGCGCGATTTTCTTGGAGGTAATTTTGTCCCCCATCTTTTCAATCGCGCCTTTGGGTGGTCCCACGAATGCAACACCTTCTGCCTCCAGCGCCTCGGCAAATTTGGCGTTCTCTGACAAGAATCCATACCCGGGGTGAACAGCGTGCGCGCCGGTTGACCGGATAGCCTCCATCACTTTGTCGATCACAATATAAGACTGGTTCGCGGGTGGAGGACCAATATGTACAGCCTCGTCTGCCATTTCCACATGCAGCGCCTGCTTATCGGCGTCCGAATAGATGGCGACTGTTTGGATACCCATCTTGCGGGCGGTCTTGATCACACGACAGGCGATTTCGCCCCGGTTGGCAATCAGGATCTTGTCGAACATATCATGTCCCTTCTGGTTCTTGGCCTGCGCGGAAATGGATCCGCACAGAAAGTGGTAACAAAAAAGCCATCCCGCCCCCGGTTCATCGGAGATGGGATGGCTTGTTGAGGCTGTGACCGATCGCGAACGACCGGTGAAATCAAGGATTGGCACGCCTTAGCACTTGCCGGGGTTTTCCTGACAATAAATGACGTTGACCGCGCCACCAGCGAGCACGCCCGCGGCTGCGCTGCCACCAAGGACGAGCGCTCCTGCAGCACCTGCGCCTGCACCGATAAGGGCCTGTTCGCCCACCGAGTCGCCACAGGCCGCAAGGCTTGCGGCCGCGACCAACCCTGCAATGGATAATTTGAAGTTTGACATGATACGTTTTCTCCTGCCCGGAACGTTTGTTGCATGTTGGCACGCCGCGCCAACCTGATCTTGGGGGTTGTCCTCCCCCGCACAATCAAACCGGTAAAACAGGAAAAAACGGGTGATCCAGCAGGGACGCCACAGGACCACCCGTAAGGGGAAGGGTAACGGAATACACAGTTACAAGAACCGGCCCGAACAAGGCCGCGCCCTATGCCGTCCATATTGTCACGCAAAACACCGGGAACAATGACCATTCCAGCCATGTCCGATACATGAGCCGCATACCGCCCAAATTGCATAACAATAGGCAATTTCACGCCCAATCTCCATCGATGGATTCGGGAAAAGAGGCACGCGCCACATCGACATCTATTTGCAAAAGCGCATCGTAGCTTTCGGGATCAAATGGGTCTTCGGCAGGCACAACCTCGCGCTCAAAAAGCCAGCTAAGACGACCAGCATCAAGGTTTCCGCGTTCAAAGGGCTGGTCGCCGAACGCATCCCAAAGCGCTGTCAAAAAACCGGCATCAGCGCGACGATCTGCCGGACGCCGATCCTTGAACCGCTCGCGTCGGGTAATCGCAGTAGCACCCTTGGGGTTGGCGCGGCGAATGATGAATTGATAATCTGTGCCGGGAAGACGTCCCGGAAATCCGCGATGCTTAATCATGCTGCACCTCCTTGGATTGAGGTAGCATAGTGCTCGCGATTTAGGGGGCGGACAGGCCCGAAAGCCTGACCGCAACTTTTGGCGACAAGATTACTTGTACTTACCAGTGTATGTAGGTTCGACCGAGATGGGCTCGGGATCGACAACGACATATTCTTCCACAGGCGCAGTGTCTGCACAGGCCGCGACAAACGCAACCAGGCCGACCGCCAGCAATGATTTGATGCTCTTGGACATCTGTTTCTCCAGTTCTTGTTTTCGTTCGAAACAGGGCCGATTGACCCTGCCTGCCCCACGTCCGTACGAATACGGCGCGAGCGCAGATTACTGGATTGTGCTGCAAAAAGATACGGATAGCGCGCCAAGCTAATGTGCTGTGGCCGCAAAGCCGCAATTGGGCGAACGCTCGGTTGCCCTTTCGCAATATGTTGTGGTCCCATCAGAAACCCTCCCAGATACAGGTGCCATCTTTTACGATGAAGGCTTCAAAATACTGGGTGGCCAACGCGTCAAGCACGCCAAATTCCGTCTCTCGATCCGACATGGAGATGATGACCTGATCCACAGTTTCGCCCTCAGTCGCCAGATACGGGACAGCAACGCCAATGCATAGGTGAAAAAAATCTTCTTCGATTTCGGCAAACTCGACGCCCTGACGGATCAAGGGCATGACATAACGCAAACGCGCAACACGTGACCCATCGTCTCGCGCATCAAAAAGTATTTCCTGAAAATAGATCTCGTTGCCTGAGGGCACAGCTGGGACTTCATCCAAGACGCCAGCCATGGCTGTGGTGGCCAAAAGAGCAACACCAAACGCAACATATTTCAAAGTTGCAACACTCATGTTCGATCGGCCAATTTCGAAGATTTGTGGCGCGCATAGTTAAGCCATCTCGTGCGCTTTTCGGGATTATCCAGAACACCTTGAATAACGCATTCAACATGATCTCGGGCAATATGGCCTGACACCTCACCACCCGCGATAACGTGTAACTGGCCGGCTTCTCGGCGCACCTTTATTACAGGTGAAAACCCTTTCAGGCCTTGCAACGCTCTCCATAGATCTTGCCGCACTTGGTGGGCAATCTTAGTTCGACCAGCATCTGGTAAAGACGTGCTCGCGGCAACATCTAACCGCGCCCGCAAGCCACGCGAAAGAGTAAGGGTCTGACCCTCGCTCTTGATATGCCAACTACCACGCCTCATTGCGGTGCATCCTCGTCCTTGGTTTCAAACACCGCAGGACTGACGATTTCAATCAGCTCCATGTCATCCGAGTGGCGCACTTCTCGATGCTTGATACCCGGTGGCTGCAACACACAGGCCCCTTCGCGCAACATGTGCTCGCCCTGCCCTTCGTACTCAAATACAACCCAACCTTTGGTCACATAGACCATCTGGAAATCTAGTTCATGGCTGTGCCATGCTCCAGAACTCTCCTCCCCTGGCACCGCCCGGATGACATGCGCCCCGAATTTGCCTTGCGTCGCCTCCTTGATCCCAAGCTGACGGTACTCAAAAAACGCACGCAATCCCGCGCCGACAAATGGCGAGTCATCGGCATTAGAAACGGTAAACGCTTGGTTCTTGTAAAGATCGGTCATCTTCTCAAAGACATCTCGGGATCAAAGAAAAAGTCATGATGGAAATCGCACTTCTGTCGCTCACACTTTTCGCTCAAAGTGGGATATTGTCGTGTTTCTTCCATGGGTTCTCGAGCTTCTTGTTGCGAAGCGACGCAAAGGCTCGACTAACCCGTTTACGCGTAGATTGCGGCATGATCACTTCGTCAATAAAGCCACGCTCAGCTGCCACAAATGGCGTTGCGAAACGGTCTTCGTAGTCTTTGGTATGCGCTGCAATCTTGTCCGCATCGCCCAGATCAGCTCGGTGAATAATCTCGGTCGCCCCTTTAGCTCCCATTACCGCAACTTCGGCTGTCGGCCATGCATAGTTAAAGTCACCGCGCAAATGTTTGGAAGACATCACATCATATGCTCCGCCATAAGCTTTGCGGGTAATCACAGTTACTTTTGGCACAGTCGCTTCGCCGTACGCAAAGAGCAGTTTAGCGCCGTGTTTGATGACGCCACCATATTCTTGTGAAGTCCCCGGCAAAAAGCCCGGCACGTCAACGAGCGTCAAAATCGGAATTTCAAAACAATCGCAAAAGCGCACAAACCGCGCTGCTTTTCGCGAGCTGTCAATGTCGAGACACCCGGCCAGCACCATCGGCTGGTTGGCAACAACACCAACGGTTTGCCCTTCCAGACGAATAAAGCCGGTTATGATATTCTTAGCATAATCTTCTTGAATCTCATAAAAATCGCCCTCGTCTGCAACTTTATGGATCAGCTCTTTCATGTCGTAAGGCGAGTTCGGATTCTCGGGAATCAACGTGTCCAGCGACCGTTCGACACGACCGGGTTCGTCGAAGAATGGGCGGACAGGTGGTTTTTCACGGTTGTTAAGCGGCAGGAAATCTACAAGGCGGCGCACCTCAGCTAGGGCTTCCACGTCATTTTCGAAAGCGCCATCTGCAACCGAAGATTTTTTGGTGTGCGTCGAAGCCCCGCCAAGCTCTTCTGCGGTAACCACTTCGTTTGTTACCGTTTTAACGACATCGGGCCCGGTAACAAACATGTAGGAACTGTCTTTTACCATGAAAATGAAATCCGTCATTGCTGGCGAATAAACAGCTCCGCCTGCACATGGCCCCATAATCACTGAAATCTGCGGTACGACCCCAGACGCCAGAACATTGCGCTGAAAGACTTCGGCATATCCGGCGAGCGAGGCCACACCTTCCTGGATGCGTGCGCCACCCGAGTCGTTGATACCAATAACGGGTGCGCCGTTTTGAACCGCCATATCCATGATCTTGCAGATCTTCTCGGCATGTGTTTCGGAAAGTGAGCCGCCAAACACCGTAAAGTCTTGGGAAAAGACATACACCATGCGACCGTTAATCGTGCCCCAGCCTGTTACCACGCCATCACCGGCCGGTTTATCCTGCTCCATACCAAAATCAGTGCACCGATGGGCCTTGAACATGTCAAACTCTTCAAAGCTGCCCTCATCGAGTAGCAACTCGATGCGCTCTCGCGCCGTTAGCTTGCCCTTTGCGTGCTGACTATCGATCCGGCGTTGACCACCGCCTAGCCGTGCGGTTTCCCTGCGCTCTTCCAGTTGCTGGAGGATATCTTTCATGGCATGTCCCCTATGATTTATGCGGACCATAGTCACTTCGACAGGCGCAACAAAGAGATATTCGGCAAATTTGCAAATTTATGCAAATCGTTTGAGCGAATAATGCAAAACTGAAAACCAACCCCTTAGCCAGTGGCGAACCGTAGACATTCCTACTTTGACCCCCTACTTCGAAACCATGAATGACCGCATCCGCAGTCGCTTTCTAGACCGCAAGACACCGCCTCACATTTTTACGCTCATCCTACTTGCTGGGATGTCGGCGCTGAGTATGAATATCTTCTTGCCCAGCCTACCTAGTATGGCCGAGCATTTTCAAACCACTTACGGTGTTATGCAACTCTCCATTGCTGTGTATTTGGCGGTCAATGCTGTTTTGCAAATTCTAATCGGCCCAATATCTGACAAACTAGGGCGACGACCTGTTATTCTGGGTGGATTGGCAATATTTTTGCTGGCAACTCTGGGCTGCATTTTTGCGACCAATGTAGGCGTCTTCTTAATATTCCGAATGATTCAAGCCGTTATCGTCAGCTCGATGGTCATCAGCCGGGCCATCGTGCGGGATATGGTCCCAGCTGACCAAGCTGCCTCGATGATTGGCTATGTCACAATGGGAATGACCATTGTTCCAATGCTGGGCCCAGCACTGGGCGGCGTTTTAGATCAAGCATTTGGTTGGGAAGCCAGTTTTTGGGTTTTGTTCGCGACAGGGTTTTTCGTATTTATCCTGTCCTGGGCCGACCAAGGCGAAACAAAAAAGAAAAGTGGATTGTCGCTCGGCCAGCAGTTCCAAGAGATGCCCGAGCTGCTCCGCAGCCCTCGGTTCTGGGGATACTCTTTGTCGTGCACGCTCAGCTCAGGTGCATTTTTTGCCTATCTCGGCGGTGCTCCATTTGTGGCAACTGATTTGTTCGGCTTGTCGGCTGCGAAAATGGGTTTCTATTTCGGCGCGCCTGCTGTCGGATACTTTTTTGGCAACTTCATTTCCGGCCGCTATTCGGTGCGCTTCGGAATCAACACGATGGTCCTATGGGGGTGCTGCATCGCGACTCTAGGTGTCTTTCTTTCGTTGCTCACATTCAGTATGGGGCTCGGTTCCGCAGAAACATTCTTTGCCTTTATGACGTTTATTGGCCTTGGCAATGGCCTTTCCATTCCCAATGCTACATCTGGCGCTCTCTCGGTGCGCCCGCACTTGGCCGGCACTGCGTCTGGCCTTTCTGGGGCCTTGATGCTGGGAGGCGGTGCCGGGCTCTCTGCGTTGGCAGGTGCACTGCTAGGACCGGGTTCCAGCGCTTTTCCATTGCTGTGGCTAATGCTCGCCAGCACATCTTTGGGCATCGTCACGATCTTGCTGGTCATCCGGCGAGAACGCCAACTTAATCTTTGATCTTCTCACTCCACCGAAATCCGTCGTAGTCACATTCAATACTGGTGCAGACGTGTTTGCAAAGCTATCTTTGCAATTACGCAACAACCCGTGGAATCATCATGCCCACTCAAAAGCTGTATGCTGGCGCCAAACTGCGCGAAATTCGCACACGCCTCGCTCTTACGCAAAAGGACTTTGCCCAAAAACTTGGGGTCTCGCTGCCTTACCTGAATCAAATGGAAAACAACAACCGGCCGGTTTCGACAACGGTTGTGCTGGCGCTGGCTCAGGAATTTGGCCTGGATGTTACGGAACTGAGCACCGGTGACAGCGAGCGACTTGTGTCCGACATGCGAGAAGCTCTTGCAGACCCAATCCTGGCCGAAACATCTGCACCACTGGCTGATCTCCGCCTCACAGCCTCCAATGCGCCCGCGCTAGCACGGGCTTTTCTGGAACTACACAAAGCCTACCGGCAAACGCACGAACGTCTTGCGTCGCTCGACGAAGCATTGGGGCGACAAGACGTGCAAATGCAAGCGAGCCCTTGGGATGAAGTGCGCGATTTCTTCCACTATTGCGACAATTATATAGACGCGGTTGATCGCGCCGCCGAGCATTTTGCGACCAGTACTCCGGACCAGGTTGGCATTCGTGCTGCCGCAATTTCTGCAATGCGTTCCTGTGGTGTTTCGGTGACATTCACCGATGTCGAAACCTTACGTGAGTACGACGCAGACAAGCAGGTTTTGCGTATCTCGCGGTACGCGCAACCAGAAACGCAAACGTTTCAAATGCTTCTTCAAGTTGCTTTATTGCAAAGCGACAAACTACTTGAAGCGACATTGGACCTCGCCCGGTTCCATACAGATGCGGCCCGCTCGATTGCCAAAATAGGGCTGGCAAACTACTTCGCAGGCGCCGCTTTGATGCCATATGGTGCCTTTCTTCAAGCTGCGCAAGACACGCGACATGATCTCGAATTACTTGCAAATCGATTTGGCGCTTCGATTGAGCAGGTTGCGCACAGACTTTCGACCATGCAGCGCCCAAACGCAAAAGGAGTGCCTTTCTTCTTTGTACGTGTTGATCAGGCCGGTACAATTACCAAACGCCACTCCGCAACGCGGCTTCAGTTTGCAAGATTTGGCGGGGCTTGCCCGCTGTGGAATGTTCACCGCGCCTTTGAAACACCTGGACGTTTTCTGCGCCAATTGGCTGAAACACCGGATGGAGTACGCTATTTCTCACTGGCTTGCGATGTTTCAAAATCAGGCGGGCATTATGGGGCCCCAGTGCGCCGTTATGCCATCGCGCTCGGATGCGAGATAAGACACGCGGATGCACTGGTCTACGCAGATCACATGGATGTATCAAGTCCGCAAGCCTTTGAACCCATTGGAATTTCCTGTCGAATTTGCGAACGTGCAGAGTGCCACCAACGCTCCGTTCCCCCATTAGAACGTCGATTGACGATCAATGAAAACATACGCGGTGTTTTGCCTTATGAGGTTGAATAGCAAAGCTTAAACTATCCAATGGCGAATTTGCCAATGGCTTTCCAATTGCGGTGATATCAACGCTTAAGACACGCCAACCCTAAAGAAAAAGGACGGCAGATTTTTTCCACCGCCCTTTCCGAGAACATACGGTTCCGTTCCATGGACAGTGCCGGGTGAAACGACATTTGGCTGTCGAAAACTATACCCGTACATTGGAACCTTCTGAAACTAGTTAGCCTTGAGATAAGCGTAAATCTCATCCTTAAGCGCCGAGCGCCGCTTGCGTAGATCGACTTCAGACAATTCTTCGCGTGGTTTTATGTTAGTCTCCGCCAAATGCACCTTTTGGTTCAGCTCTTCGTACTCTTGAGAGAGTTTTGCGAAATGCATGTCGCTAACTTTGAGAGCGCTCATTTTTTCTACAAACTCTGGAAATTCTTCAGGCAGATCATGTGGGGTGTGGGACATCGTGTGCGCTCCTTTTTGTTGTGTCAGACGGAGACTACAAACGACCTCCCAAGATGCGCTTTGACCCGGATCAAATCACATTGTACTTTCACACTTTCTCTGTGCCAGTTCAACGCTGGGCAACTTGCCAATCCGGGTGCACCCACGGCATGTCGTTGGCCGCAGCCAGCCGCCGACCAAGAATATGGTCCGAGGCTTTTTCGCCCGTCATGATCGATGGGCCGTTGAGATTGCCATTTGTTATGCGCGGAAAGATGGAGCTGTCGGCAACGCGCAATCCATCAACACCGATCACACGGCATTCGGGATCGACAACGGCAAGAGGGTCATCTGCCCGCCCCATGCGGCATGTGCCACAGGGATGATAAGCGCTTTCAGCGTGTTCGCGAATAAACCCATCCAATTCGTCGTCTGATTGCAGCGCGGCACCCGGCTGAATTTCGTGTTTAACGAACGGTTTGAATGCTTCTTGAGCAAAGATTTCCCGCGTGAGCCGGATGCATTTACGAAAATCAACCCAATCTCGCTCTGTGCTCATGTAGTTGAAAAAGATGTGCGGCGCGTCTTTTGGATCAGCCGAATTTAACGTGACCGCTCCACGTGAGGGCGAGCGCATCGGACCGACATGAGCTTGAAACCCATGACCTTCTGCAGCGGCCTGACCATCGTAACGAACGGCGAGCGGTAGGAAATGGTATTGGATGTCTGGATACTCCACCCCAGCGTGCGAACGAATGAAGGCCGCGCTTTCGAACTGGTTAGACGCGCCTGGACCTTTCCGCGCAAAGAGCCACTGCGCGCCGACCCATGCCTTCCCAAACAGGTTCCAATACTTATAGAGCGTAATTGGCTGGGCACTGGCCATCTGCAAGTAGACTTCAAGGTGATCTTGTAAGTTTTGCCCTACACCCGCGCGATCCGCGACGACTTCAATACCGTGCGAAGCCAGATGCGCGCCAGGTCCAATTCCAGATAGCATGAGCAACTTGGGTGAGTTGAGAGATGACGCCGCAAGGATAACTTCTTGACTGGTGTGAATGACGTCAGTCCGGCCACCGCGCTCAATTTCAACACCGACCGCACGCCCGTTTTTGATTACCACTTTGCGGGCCAATCCACGCACAAGTGTACAGTTGTCACGCTTTAACGCGGGCTTCAAATAGGCATTAGCCGCCGACCAGCGTTGTCCTTTCCAAACCGTCATTTCCATAGGGCCAAAACCCTCTTGCTGTTGACCGTTATAGTCGGACGTCACCGGATAACCCGCCTGGGCACCTGCGGTTACAAACGCAGAATGCAATGGGTTGTCACGTGGCCCACGGGTGATGTGCAGCGGACCGTCGGTGCCACGCCAATGCGGATCACCCCCGTGACCGCTGTCATGCCACGTTTCCATACGCCGGAAGTAAGGCAGCACATCGGCATAACCCCAACCGTCCGCTCCGCTTTCCGCCCAATGATCGTAGTCGCCCGCGTGGCCGCGAACGTAAACCATACCATTGATCGAGCTAGAGCCACCTATGACCTTGCCTCTGGGGCAAACCAACTCGCGCCCACCCAAATGCGGCTCTGGTGCGGATTTGTAACCCCAGTCATAGCGCGACATGTTCATCGGGTAACTCAACGCGCCGGGCATCTGGATCAGCGGGCCCGCATCGGTGCCACCGTGCTCGATCACGATAACTGACTTGCCCGCCTCGCTCAGGCGATAGGCAATGGCGCATCCGGCCGATCCGGCGCCAACAACTACATAGTCAGCATTCATCATGCCGAGAGAGCCTCAATAAAGGCCAAATTAGCGGAATATACCGCCGACTTAAGTGCCTGTTTGGCGTGACTTTTCGCGCGCATTAGAATGGCGCCTCTACGTCGCCCATACGCACATAAACTGACTTTACTTGACTATAGTGCGCGATCGCCTCTTTCGAATTTTCACGACCAACACCGCTGGCTTTCACCCCGCCAAAGGGTGCTTCAACCGGCGCGTCATTATATGAGTTGATGAAACAACTGCCGGCTTGCAACGCACTGATCACACGGTGTCCGCGCGAAAGATCAGATGTAAACACGCCTGCAGATAGACCATATTCAGTCGCGTTCGCGCGTAAAACGGCCTCTTCTTCTGTTTCGAAGTCCAGCACCGACATAACTGGCCCAAAGATCTCTTCTCGAGCAATTGTCATATCATCAGTGACGTCCGCAAACACTGTCGGCTCTAGATAGAACCCATCCCGGTCAATCCTTTTGCCACCACACACCAGGCGCGCGCCTTCAGAAACACCCTTTTCCATGTAGCCGAGCACAATATTCATCTGTGCCTCACTAACCATGGGACCGAAGCTTGTCGCTTCGTCCAATGGGTCGCCGATCACCACATTGCCAAGCCTCTCGGATAGTCTCTTGATAAACGCTTCCTTAAGGCCCTTTTGCACAAACACCCTTGTTCCATTGGAACACACTTGGCCAGAGGAGTAGAAATTGCCATTTATCGCGCCACCAACTGCGTTGTCCAGATCTGCGTCGTCAAAGATAATCAGGGGCGATTTGCCGCCTAACTCCATTGTAACGTGTTTCATTTGACTAGCTGCCGAGGCGTATACTTTGCGTCCCGTCGGCACAGACCCAGTCAAAGACACTTTGGCTACGCGCGGGTCGGACACCAACGCAGCGCCAACGTCACCCAAGCCTTGCACTACATTGTACACCCCCTTGGGAAGACCTGCTACAACAAGAATCTCTGCAACTTTCAATGCGCACATCGGAGTAGTTTCGGACGGCTTGAAAATCATTGCATTGCCACAAGCCAATGCTGGAGCGCCCTTCCAACAGGCGATCTGTGTAGGGTAATTCCACGCCCCGATCCCAACACAAACCCCTAGCGGTTCACGAATGGTGTAAACCCAGTCGTCACCCAGCGAAATGTGCTCACCTGTCAGGCTTCCCGCCAACCCGCCAAAATACTCCAGCGCATCCGCGCCGCTCGTGGCATCTACTGCAATTGTCTCCTGATACGGTTTTCCCGTATCGTGGGTTTCAAGCACCGAAAGCTCGTGATTGCGCTCCATAATCATACGTGCAGCACGGGCAAGGATACGGCCTCGTTCACGACCTGGTACTTTCGCCCACTGGCGCTGCGCGGATTCGGCACTCGCCAAGGCCCTCTCTAGGATTGCCGGTGTCGCACCATACACGCGGCCAATAATTTTTCCAGTTGCAGGGTAGATGATGTCAATCGGTGTTCCGGTTTCATCCTCAACATATTCACCATCCACAAAATGGCTTGCCACGGGTTGTAGCTGCATCGTCGCGCTCCTGAAAATTGCCCTGCACCGTGACTCATCACGTCTTTCATTGGAGCAGACTAGCACCGACTTTCAGTTTTTTAAATGCGCGTTTCATTTTTTTATTTAAATTACAATATTGAACCTGCACGTCGTTGGCGTCATTCTGGGACAATGGGCCGCAAACGTATCCGTGATATCCGCCATCAGGAATTGATCGACGCAACAATCCTCGCTGTGCATCAGCGCGGCTACGCCGTTGTTACAATGACGGAAATCGCTAACCTTGCTGGCGCCTCGGCTGCATCAATCAACTACTATTTTGGCTCCAAGGAAAAGTTGATGGAGGCTACGATGCGCCGCCTGATGACCATGCTGAAAGAGGCGATGTTGGAACGCTATTCAGCTGCAGAAACTCCACATGAACGGCTTATGGCCGTTCTTGATGCAAACTTTGCCGATCGGCTTTATACGATCGAACAATGTTCTTTGTGGGTGCAGTTTTGGGGCAGCGCACCCTACGTGCCGCGGCTAGCTCGGCTTCATCAGATTAACAGGGCGCGGGTCACGTCGCACTTTCGCGCTGAGCTGAGTGCTCTACTCCCCCAAAGCCGACGCGAGACAGTCAGGATCGCGCTACAAAGCTATATGGATGGCGTCTGGCTTGAGGCGGCGCAATCTGCTGTGGCACTCGATCCTGAACAAGCTAGGTACGAAGCGAGAAAAGTTGCCAACCTATTGCTGAAATCAGACGTTTAAACGACAGTCTAACGATCGCTCGCGCCTTCGGGTAGAAAACCAATTGCCTAGCGTCGATACTCCAAAGGTCGGGGCGCGCCGAGATAAATTAATTCCAACTTCTCATTGCTCGCTTCTTCGATGATGTAGCAATATTGATCCTGAGTTTCCGGCTCAGTCTGGATCAAAACGGGCCCCACGTCGGGGCCATCCTCACAACGATCCAATATCTGAAGGAACATCTCTCCCAACTGTTCGCCACCATAAATATCGAGCATCTCTGCACCCTCGATGAATAGCTCTGACTGCGGGTCATCCACACTTCGCCACTTCCCCTGCATAGCAATACGCTGTGCCTGATACCGATCATATCCCGGCAAATAAGCAATCTCGCGTAATGCGACCTCAACCGAGATATCGCCGTAATTGATCATATCACCCGCAAAACTGACGGGGGTCGTGACGGGCAAGAACTCCAGCGCGTCCAACATCGTATCCGGCGTTCCACCTCCGTAATAGGCATAGAACTTCCAGCCATCCGCATGAAAAGCGCACCACGCGCCGTCTTCACCTTGCACGCAGCCTTGGAAAATGCCGGTTTGCGAGAACGGCTCACCTAAGAGACCCGGTTGAGAATCACCTCTCAGCGGCAGCATGCCGCTGGCAATCTCGCCCATCTCAACGTGCAATTGAGGTTCAGGTGGGCCTTTTCTGTCAAACATATCGCTCTGCATCATTACAGAAAAATGCTTCGCCGTTTTGCCTGTGTCTATTCTAGCAAATCCCTTGGTTTCATACCCACGCTCATCGCAATGTTCGTCTCCGAAAATTGTGAATGCATCCGACTGGGTGCAGAATGTATTTCGTGCCTCAGGTGTAAACGTGCGATCTGCTGCACTTGCATAAACATAATAATATCGACGCTTCAGATCCGCCTGAAGGGGCTGCTTGCACGCACCCGGTGCTAACGTCCACCAGCCCTCGGATACAAATTGCTCACCATCTTTGTACCCTATGGAAACACTGGTCCTGAAATCCGTCCCATTGCAGATTTCTAATCCTGCAAAAGCGCCACTTGCAGACGTGAGAAACGTCAACCCGCTGAACAATATTGCGTTTTGAAAGCAAGCCATAAACGTCCCTCCGTCATTTCCGCTACTTACTTACACCCTAGCAAAATCGCGCGAACGCAGGCAATCAAAGCTTGGTTTGTCCCTCAAGTGGCGTGATTTGCCTTCGCTTCAGCATCGCCTCGCGCCAGGTGATAAAACAGATGGCAGATACGATCAGAACTCCGCCAAGGACAACCCAGACATCAGGTGCCTCTGAGAAGATGATCCAACCAATCAGTACCGACCAGATGAGTTGGAGAAAACTTACAGGTTGCGTTACAGTTACCGGCGCAGCACGAAAGGCCAGCGTCATTGTGTAATGACCAGCCGTCGCGAAACAGGCAACGCCGAACAAAAGCAGCAACTCATTCAAGGTTGGTGTGACCCAGACCAAAATCGCCGCAGGCGCGAGGCCGATTGTTACAGATACCGACAACATTCCGACCAAGACAGTTGGAGGCAGTTCGTCGCTCAACACCTTGGCAAGCAAATAACTTACTCCAAAGGCCAGCGCCGTAAACAACATGGCGACGTGGCCCGGGTTTAATTCACGAAAGCCTGGACGCAGGATGACAAACGCTCCAAGCAAAGCCATCGCAATTGCAAAAATGCGCCGCATCGCCAGTTTTTCACCCAAGAATAGGGCGGCGCCAATCGTCACGTAAATCGGCGCCATATAATTCATGGCGGTCACCTCGGCGAGCGGGATTCGCGTCATGGCAAAGAACCAACATCCAACGCCGATTGTGTGCACGACACCGCGCAAGGTGAAGAGTGATACTTGCCGATTCGTAAGGCCAGCCCTCAATATTGGCTGTACCATCGGCACTAAAAACACAACACCCAGCGCGTACCGGAGAAAGGCGGCCTCTACTGCTGGGATGCGCGATCCGACAAATTTGACCAATACCGTCACGCCGACAAAACACACACCAGTGACCAACATCCAAAACACTCCGGCAACGGGGCGCGAGTCATTTTTTTGATGTTGCCGTGCGACCATTTGGGCACAGGATCATTTTTGCACGGCATTGTCGAGCAAGCACATCACTGGAGATCCTGGCAGCGCCATTACGGCAATGGAATAAATTCGGCATCATCTCCGGGTGGCAATGAAAACCGGCCTTCGCTCCAATCACCCGCAGCCCAAGCATGCTTTGCCGCTTCAATTTTTTCGCGGCTCGCGGCGACAAAATTCCACCAAATATGGCGAGGCCCATTGAGCGTTGCACCGCCCAACGCCATAAGCCTCGCTCCCTCTGGTCCGGCCTTCACTGTAATCGCGTCTCCGGGTCGAAACACCATCATGCGTCCGGCTTCAAACCTGTCACCAGCTACCTCGATGGCCCCTTGGCTCACGTATAGCCCACGATCCTCGTGATTATCCGGCATTGGCAATTTCGCGCCGGCTTGCAAGGTGACATCCGCATAAAATGTCTCGGACAGAACCGTCGCCGGTGCCCGCGCGCCCCAAGCGTTGCCAAGAATGAGGCGAACCTCTTTGCCCTCTCCCTCTAAGAATGGCAGCGCTGCTTTGTCATGGTGCTCGAACCGAGCCGCATCTTCTTCATGTTCTTCCGGTAGCGCGATCCATGTTTGAATGCCAAACAACGAACTGGGATTTTGTCGGGTCTCGGCACTTGTGCGTTCAGAATGGGTCACGCCGTTTCCAGCGACCATCCAGTTGACTTCGCCCGGGTAGATCATCTGATGCGTACCCAGACTGTCACGATGCTCAAACTCACCGGAGTAAAGATACGTGACCGTGCCAAGCCCGATATGCGGGTGTGGCCGCACGTCGATACCTTTGCCGGTCAAAAACTCCACGGGGCCCATTTGATCAAAGAATATGAAAGGCCCGACCATTTGCCGACGCGGCGCGGGCAAAGCACGGCGCACCTCAAAGTCACCAATATCGCGCGCGCGCGGAACTATGACGGTTTCGATTGCGTCCAAGCTGCCAGCATCGGGGCAACTGGGTTCAAGTGTGGGGTTCCAGCTCATAATGCGCTCCTCTTGTGTAAAGAGATATTATGGTGAACGCATGAATGCACAAAAGTTCGAATTTCCCACAACCATTGTGCGCAAAATAGGAAGTCGGACAAAATTGTCCGACCTACACGCCGATCACCAGTTTCGTCGCAATCGCCCACATTGTTATACCAACGAACACATCCAGAGTGCGCCACGCGCGCGCGCTGGTGAACACTGGTCGCAAAAAGCGTGCGCCAAACCCAAGCATAAAGAAAAACACAAAGCTCGAAATCGCTGCGCCCACGCCAAACGCCCATTGCAGCTCATACTGGGCGGAAATCCCTCCGAGCAAAACAACGGTATCCAGATAAACATGCGGGTTGGCCCAGGTCAGCAGCAGGCAGGTACTGATGGCACCCTTTAGACTGCCCGCCGTGCCGCCTTTGTCTTCGAGCTTTCCGCCCCCCACCCAAGCTGCGCGGAAATTCATGGCACCGTACACAAAAAGAAACGCCGCCCCGGCCCAACGCACAAGGTTTAGCGCCCAAGGATTGGCGGCGATCAGCGCGCCAAATCCGGCCACGCCCGCAGTAATCAAAAGAGCGTCTGAAAGGGCACAGGTCAGCACCAATGATAGAACATAGTCACCTCGTAGCCCTTGCCGGAGCACAAATGCATTTTGCGCGCCAATGGCCATGATCAAGGAAAACCCCAAAAGAAACCCTGCCAGCCCTGCTTCGATCATCGATATGCCCTCAACATGATTGAACCTTGCCTAGCGCGGAGGGGATCTTTATTCAAATTAAAGAATGCGACCCTAAATTAGAATATCTAATGATAGTTGATTATGCCCAGCTCACAACGCTCGCCGCTATTTTGCGCACAGGCAGTTTCGACGGGGCAGCCGAAGCACTGGGCGTGACGCAGTCGGCGGTTTCGCAGCGCCTGAAAAATCTGGAAGAACGTATCGGGACGCCACTCGTGCTGCGCGGACAGCCCTGCACGGGAACAGCGACAGGGCGTCGTCTGGCCGCGCATCTCGATCAGGTAAGCCTGCTAGAACATGGTCTGTCGCGCGACATCGAGTCGCTGACACCGCGCTCGGCACGGCTTCGGATTGCAGTGAACGCCGACAGCCTGGCCACGTGGTTTATATCAGCTGCGGCCATGGCACCCGATCTTCTATTTGATCTGGTGGTTGATGATCAGGAGTACTCGGCAGACTGGCTGCGCCGCGGAGAGGTTGTCGCGGCCGTGACATCCCACGCGTCACCGATTTCAGGGTGCAGCAGCCATGCGCTCGGCGCACTCAGATACCTGGCCACGGCCAGCCCGTCCTTTTTCCGCAAATACTTTTCCGTTGGAGTGACCGCCGAAACAATTGCCAAGGCCCCGATGCTACGCTTTGACGCTAAGGACCGATTGCAGCAGAACTGGATGAAAACTCATTTGAACTGCTCAGCTACGCCACCCAGCCACCGTTTGCCATCATCAGAGGGGTTTGTCGAAGCAAGCTTATTGGGGTTGGGGTGGGGCATGAACCCGGAAATGCTGGTGAATGATCACATCGCGACTGGGCGACTGGTTACTCTTTTGCCCGACGCGCACCAAGATATACCGCTTTATTGGCAAACAAGCCGCTTGGTCGATGGCGCACTCGAACCGCTTACACGGGCGGTGCGGCGGCAAACGCGACATATGCTGATAAATTGAGAAACGGCCTAATTTGATTGGGATCAGTTGAACGACAATCACCTTTGCACAGCGAAGCAATGCAATTTTGGGTATTAAAAGGCCCTGCAAAATGCTTGCAGGGCCAAACTCGTAGAACTCTGAAACAAGCTTAAAGCTGTTCCATAACCTCGTCGCTGGCCTCAAAATTGGTTGTGACACGCTGGATATCGTCGTCGTCTTCAAGCGCATCCACCAATTTCATCAGCTTTTGCATGGCCTCAAGGTCCATCTCTGTGGTGGTCGTGGGCTTCCATACCAATTTGGTTGAGTCACTTTCACCAAGTGCCGCTTCAAGCGCGCTGGAAACGTCGTTCAGATCAGTATCTTCACACCAGATAATGTGGCCATCATCGCTGCTTTCAACGTCTTCCGCGCCTGCTTCAATGGCAGCTTCAAAGATGGTGTCAGCATCCCCTGAGTCTGCTGGGTATGTCACTTCGCCCTTGCGCTCAAACATGAAACCAACGGATCCGGTTTCACCCAGATTGCCGCCATTCTTTGAGAATGTTGAGCGAACCGTTGATGCAGTACGATTACGGTTGTCGGTCATTGCCTCAACGATAACCGCCACGCCATTGGGGCCATAGCCCTCATAGCGGATCTCTTCGTAGTCATCGCCCTCACCCGCCACAGATTTCTTAATCGCGCGGTCAATCACGTCCTTTGGGACGGATTGCGACTTGGCTTCTTTGACCGCTAGACGCAGGCGTGGGTTTTTCTCTGGATCGGGGTCGCCCATCTTGGCAGCCACCGTGATCTCTTTTGACAGTTTGGAAAACAGCTTGGAACGCGCAGCGTCCTGACGCCCTTTGCGGTGCTGAATGTTTGCCCATTTACTATGGCCGGCCATGTTTCGCCTCCGGTTACTTCTGCGCGGTATGCGCGCGCTATCTGATGATCACCGCTTCTATACGGCAAGCCGCCACAGGGCCGCAAGCGGTTGCTTTATCAGTCTGGCTGGGCTTGGATCAACCAAAGAAACAACACATCCCGAGGCCGCGCATGACATTTGATCAGATCATTTTGTTTTCCCTTTTTGGTGGGGTGTTTGCGATGTTGCTTTGGGGGCGATTTCGATATGATTTGATCGCATTTTCCGCGCTCCTAATCGGTGTCGTCCTTGGCGTGGTGCCGGTCAAGGACGCATTCTCGGGTTTCGGCCATCCGGCAACAATCATTGTCGCTCTAGTGTTGGTGGTTTCGGCAGGGTTGGTGCGGTCAGGCGCAGTGTTTTTGATAACACGAACTTTGGTCGACAGCACCCGGGCCCTCGGCAGCCATATCGCCATGGTCGGCGCAATTGGCGCCGTTTTATCCGCTTTTATGAACAACGTCGCCGCGCTGGCGCTGTTGATGCCCGTCGACATCCAAACCGCACGCAAAGCCGGTCGCAGTCCGTCTAAGTCTTTGATGCCGCTTAGTTTTGCAACCATTTTGGGGGGTATGGCGACATTGATCGGCACCCCTCCCAATATCATCATCGCCTCGATCAGAGAGGAATCTTTGGGCGAACCGTTTCGCATGTTTGACTTTGCGCCGGTGGGCGGCATTACTGCCGTGGCCGGGCTAATCTTTGTGGCATTGATTGGCTGGCGCCTTATCCCCGACCGAGAAGACGCAGGTCAAAAGGTCTCTGACTTAGGGCAATACATCGCCGAGTTGACCGTGCCCGAGGACAGCAAGCTGATCGGCCAGCGCGTCGGAGAATTGGACGCCCAAGCTGATGAGAGCGACGTCGCCATCCTGGGCCTGATCCGCAAAGGCAAACGACTTTATGGCGCTGCGCGAAACTATGTTCTGCAAGAAGGCGACACCTTGATACTCGAGGCCAGCCCCGATGCGTTGGACGAGTTTCGCGCAGCCTTGTCGCTAAACTTTTCCGACGAACGCAGAGAAGAAGCATTAAAGGCGGCAGGCGACGGGTTGGACGTTATCGAAATAGTGGTGCCCGAATCTGGGCGTGTTGTCGGGAAGTCGGCGCAATCACTGGGTCTTGCGTGGCGCCAAGGCGCCGTATTGATGGGGATTTCCCGGCAAGGTCGGCGCATTCGCAGCCAAATTCGTAAGACCGAAATTCAACCGGGCGACATTCTTCTGGTGCTGGTGCACAAAGACCGAGGTGCGGATGTAACCGATTGGCTGGGCTGTTTGCCTCTTGCCGATCGCGGTCTTGTTGTCACTGCCAACTCAAAAATCTGGTTGGCGATCGGCCTGTTTGTCGGTGCAGTTGCGGCCGCCTCGGTTGGCCTTATCTATTTGCCGATTGCACTTGGGCTCGTTGTGGTTGCGTATGTGCTGACCAAGATTGTGCCTATCTCAGAGCTTTATGACCACATTGAATGGCCCGTGGTTGTTCTGCTGGGATCCATGATCCCCTTGGGCGCAGCTCTGGACAGTTCCGGCGGCACCTCGCTCATCGCCAACGCTTTGGTGGGCCTGACTGGCGGGTTGCCTGCTTGGGCAGTCCTGACCGTGCTGATGTTGGTCACAATGACTTTGTCCGATGTCCTTAACAACACCGCGACAACAATTGTCGCGGCACCCGTTGCAATTCAAATGGCCACATCGCTGGACGTGTCCGCCGATCCGTTCTTGATGGCCGTCGCAGTTGCAGCAAGCTCGGCCTTCCTCACCCCAATTGGCCACAAGAATAACACCCTGATCCTCGGGCCCGGCGGGTATCAGTTTGGCGACTACTGGCGCATGGGTTTGCCATTGGAAATCTTGGTCGTTGCGGTTTCAATCCCGGCCATCCTGACGTTCTGGCCGCTATAGTTTTTCGCCCGACAGCAACACATGCGCGACGTGTCAATGGGAACTACTGGCCCTTTACCTGACGCGCATAATCATCGGCGCAGAACCAACCGCGTGACGATTTAACCAACATATCCTCGCCCAATTCCCACTCTTCCCATCCCTGAATGTCCAATGCGTTGCCCGTGCCCGCATCATGGCCCATGGCCAACAAAGGTCCAGACATAGACCGCATGATTGCCCGCGATCCTCACGTCATCGCAGGTAAGTTTCAAATCTGGAACGTCGGCAAAAAAACCTGCGGCCATGTCCCTCAAACGGTCCCGACCCTCCCAAGGGTCACCGTGGTTGATCACAATTTCACCGTCCTTGGCATAATGGGCCGCAACGGCCTATGGTTTGCCAGAATTACAAGCCGCGGTGTACTCGTCCGCCTTGGCACGCAGCACCTCTATTGTCAGTGACGTGAAAAGCTATTCAAAATGGAATCCGATGCCGCTAACACACTTCAGACTGTTTGAAGAGACAAATAGAGACACCAGCGCGCGGTTCACCGAAACACGCTGGTAAACTCTGCCTGAATTCTAGCCGTAAGACGACACGTCGGTACCGGCCAAAGCCGCCGTGTTCAGCAACCCGCGCACCGTGGTCGAAGGCGTCACAATGTGAGCGCGGTTGCCCATTCCCATCAAAATCGGCCCCACTTCAAGCCCTTCGGCAACCGATTTCAATATGTTGCGCGTTGCACCGGCTGCGTCGGTATTTGAATAAACCAACACGTTTGCTTTGCCCTCAAGTCGGCCACCCGGAAACAGACGGTCGCGAAGGGCGGGGTCAAGTGCCGCGTCAGTGTGCATTTCGCCTTCATACTCGAAATCCGGCTCTTGCTGATCCAATATTTCCAGCGCACCGCGCATAACGCGACCCGAATGGCTATCTAGGTTGCCAAACTGGCTCCCGGAACAAAGCGCCACCTTTGGGTCGACCCCAAATCGGCGCACATGGCGAGCCGCGGCAATCACAGTCTCCGCGACCTGCTCCGGCGTCGGCTCAATATGAACATGTGTATCGGCCAGGAATAGTGACCCCTTGTCCAGAATGATCAATGAAAGCGCGGCAACTGGGTGCAATTCCTTGTTGGCCAACACCTGGGTGACATAACGCAAGTGCCAACGATACTCGCCAAACGTGCCGCAAATCATACTGTCGGCGTCGCCCCGATCCACTGCAATTGCTGCAATCGCTGTGGTATTGGTTCGCAAAATGGCTTTTGCAGAATCCGGCGAAACCCCCTGCCGACGCAATTTTTCATGATAATGCGTCCAATAGTCCCTAAAGCGCACGTCATTTTCGGGATTGATCAGCTCAAAATCCTGACCCGGCTTTATCTTAAGCCCAGCCCGTTCCAGCCGCCTTTCAATCACTTCGGGGCGCCCGATCAAGATCGGTGTATCAACCGTATCTTCCAGCATCGCCTGCGCACACCGCAATACACGCTCATCCTCGCCTTCTGCAAAGATAATGCGGCGACGTGTTCGGCTGGCATCCTCAAATACGGGGCGCATGATCATAGACGAGCGGAAAACCTGCGCTTGTAGATGATCTTCATAAGCATGCAAATCAAGGTTTTTAGTCGCGACACCTGACTCGATTGCCGCACGGGCCACCGCAACAGCAATCGTCGGCATCAGTCGCGGATCAAACGGTTTTGGGATCAGGTAGTTGGGACCAAAAGACAATTCCTCGCCATGATACGCCTGCCCCACTTCGGCACTCGTGGTTTCACGCGCAAGACTGGCAATAGCTTCAACGCATGCCAGCTTCATTGTGTCATTGATTTCGGTCGCTCCGACGTCGAGCGCGCCCCGGAATATGAATGGAAAACACAGAACGTTATTCACCTGATTGGGATAGTCAGATCGCCCAGTTGCAATCAGCGCCCCCGGCGCAGCTTCGCGCGCCTCCTCCGGCATGATTTCCGGTGTTGGGTTGGCCAGCGCAAAGATGATTGGATCATCCGCCATCTGTTCGACCATTTCCTTGGTCAACAAACCGGGGCCAGACACACCAAGGAACAAATCAGCGCCCTCCATGGCTTCCATAGTGGTGCGTTTTTCGGTTGGCTGGGCAAATTCAGCCTTTTCCGGTGTCAAATCGTTGCGCTGCTTGTGCACGACACCCTTGCTATCCAACATAAGGATATTCTCGTGTTGTACGCCCATCGTCATCAGCATTTTGAGGCACGCAATACCTGCCGCCCCTGCGCCAAGTGCCACAACCTTGATGTCTTCCACGTTCTTTTTGGCCACGATCAACGCGTTGTAAGCTGCCGCCGCCGCCACGATTGCGGTGCCATGTTGGTCATCATGAAACACCGGAATGTTCATTCGTTCACGGCAAATTCTTTCAACAAGGAAACAGTCCGGCGCCTTGATGTCCTCTAGGTTTATCGCCCCAAAAGTAGGCTCCAACCGACAAACCAAATCTGCAAGTTTCTCAGGATCCGGCTCGTTCACTTCAATGTCAAAGCAATCAATGCCCGCAAATTTTTTGAAAAGAACCGCTTTGCCTTCCATAACGGGTTTGCTGGCTTGCGCACCGATATTGCCCAACCCGAGCACAGCCGTTCCATTTGAAATGACCGCAACCAAATTTCCCTTGGCCGTATACCGGGTGGCATCCGATGGGTTCTTTTCGATTTCCAGGCAAGCTTCGGCCACACCAGGACTATAGGCCCGACTGAGGTCCCGGCCCGTCGTCATTGGTTTGGTGGCACGAATTTCCAATTTCCCCGGCTTGGGAAACTCGTGATAATTCAATGCCGCCTGCCGATCGCGCTCGTCTACTTTCTTGTCCTTAGACATGCTTACCCTACTCCTCAAGTTCCCTCAGATGGCTTATCGCCGCCCCATCAGTCTGGCCATATCCAACATACGGTTGGAAAAGCCCCATTCATTGTCATACCAGCCAAACACCCGCAGCAACCCGCCCACCGACACAGACGTTTCCCGCCCACTCAAGATGAGCGATTCTGGTCGCGCCCGCAGATCTGTCGACACCAGCGGTTTTGTGGTCCATCCGATCAACCCAGCTTGCGCCTCAGCCTGCAACAATGTGTTCACAGCCTTAACATTAGTGGGAGTGTCTGTTTGGATTGTCAGGTCAATAGCTGAAACGCTCGCTGTCGGTACGCGAATTGCACGGGCCTCAACCCGGCCACTCAAATGCGGGAGAACCTTATCGATCAACCGTTGCGCAGACGTAGTGGTTGGCACCATAGAAAGTGCCGCCGCCCGGCTCCGAGCCAGATCTGCGCGCGGTTTATCAACGGTCGGCTGGCTACCTGTATAACAGTGCACAGTCGTCATGTGGCCGCTAACCAACCCATATTCTGTATCCAAAACGCGCAGCAATGGCGCAAGCGCATTGGTCGTGCAGGACGCATTGGACACAATCTTGTGCCCCTCTATCAAATGCTCGTTCGCCCCCATGACAACCGTCATATCCGCTTCGTCCGAAGGACCGGATATCAAAACAGAACGCGCGCCTGCGGCCAAGCCACGTTCTGCAACCGCCCTCTTTCCCGCCATCCCCGTACATTCGAGAACAACGTCAACATCGCCCAAATCCAAGACGGAAATATCGCGTTCGCCAAAAAACGGAATGGTCAGATCATCAACAGTCAGCGCCTGGTTGACAACGTCGACTCGCCCCGGGTAGGCGCCAAAAACGCTATCATACTCAAACAGATAGGCACAGGTATCCAACGGCTCTATATCGTTGATGCCAACAATCTCGAATTCCGAATGTGTTCCTTTGGCCAAAATACGCAACAGCGTTCGCCCGATCCGGCCAAATCCGTTGATGAATATACGAATGTTGCGATCAGCCATTCCGCCGCTCCCGCCCTGAATTTGCTGGCCAATTGAACGTGTTTAGCCGGGAAAGGCCACCCTAAAAGCATGGGGCTAAATGTCCACTTTGATGGCGACACCCTTTTCGATTGCCAGATCAACGACCTTGGCCGCGACGGCCAAATCCTGCAAGCCCACTCCGGTGCCATCAAACAAAGTTATCTCATCCGCGCTTTGTCGCCCTGGATGATCTCCGTTGATGACCCTCCCAATTTCAATAACAGCATCAGACGCTAATGCACCCGACGCTACCGCGTGTTGCGCTTCACCAATACTGATCGACTGAGCGACTTCATCGGTAAACACCAAAGAATTTGCTAACAGTCTCGCTTCAACTTCTTGTTTTCCTTTGGTATCCGTTCCCATACACGCAATATGAGTGCCGGGCGCGACATGATCCACCATCAGAATTGGCCCAAAAGATGAAGTGATCGTGATGATGACATCAGCCTCGCTCAAATCTCCCAATTCGACCGCCTCAAAAGGCAAGTCGGCATCTTCCGCAACCTTCTGAATGTTTGGCAACATTTCGGGATGACGATTCCAGCCAATCACCTTTTCAAAGCTGCGTTGCTCTAACGCGGCTCGCAGCTGAAATGTAGCTTGATGACCGGCGCCCACCATACCTATGACGCGCGCATCGGGCCTCGACAGATGTTGAATGGACACTGACGAAGCCGCTGCTGTACGCAAAGCCGTCAAAAGATTACCTCCAACCATCGCCACAGGTCGACCAGTGTCCGGGTCAAATAAAAAGACGGTGGACTGGTGATTGATCAGGCCGCGTTTTTCGAGATTGTTTGGCCAATAACCGCCGGCCTTTAAACCCAAAGCACCACCCAATTGATCAAACCCGCCTTTAAATCCATAAAGCGCATTCTCATGGCCAATCGCTTCGCGAACCACCGGGAAATTGTTCGCACGCCCCGCTGCCATGGCTGCAAACACCTGCTCCACCGCATCAAACGCGGCCTCACGCGACACAAGGCCCGCAATCTCTCTCTCAGGCACAATCCACATTGACCCGTTCCTCCTTCATCTTGCCGGAAATACTTCGGGGGTGCGGGGGCTGGCCCCCGCTCAGTCGGATCGGCCAGAGGCCGATCCGAAAACACTCTCGCTGTGTTTAATAGGCACGCCCGCGCGCAGACACTGGCCAAACACATTCAACTTTGCCGCCTCGAACACCCACATACCAATCATGCACATTGCAAGTCGGGTCACAATGCCCCGGCACCAATCGCAGTTTTTCGTTTATTGCCAAAACACCCGACGGATCACCCACGACACCGTGCTCATCCGAACACTTCAGATACTCAACATCATCTCGCCCAAAAACGACCGGCAATCCGCTATCCACCGACTGCGCCTTCAGCCCAGCATCAACTATGGCCTTGTCCGATTTAGTGTGGCTCATAACGCTGGTCAAAAGGAACAGCGCATTCTCCCACTCACCCTGATCAATGCGTTTGCCGTCCTTGTCTAGGATACGCCCATAATCGGCATCCATGAAAGCATAAGAACCGCACTGCAATTCGTTATAAACACCTGAATTACTTTCAAAATAGTAGGACCCTGTCCCACCACCAGATACCAACTCACACGTAATCCCGGCATCAGACAAGGCCGACACGGCGTCGCTTACCATACCGATGGCAATATCCAGTTTGGCTTTGCGGTCCTCGTAGCTGTCCATATGCTGCATGGCGCCCTGATAGGCCTGAATGCCCGTAAAGCTTAGGCCATCTGCGGCCTCAACCGCTTGCGCAATCGCCACAACGGCGTCGGACGAATTCACGCCACAGCGACCGGCACCACAATCGATTTCGATGAAACAGTCGATCTGCGTTCCATGACGAACCGCCGCCGCAGACAATTCCGCCACATTAGCCAAATCGTCCACGCATACAATTGTGCGCGCACCAAACTTGGGCAGCCGCGCCAACCGATCGATTTTGGCTGGGTCACGCACCTGATTGGACACCAGAACATCTTTGATGCCACCGCGCGCAAATACCTCGGCCTCGCTCACTTTTTGGCAGCAAACGCCAATAGCTCCGCCCAAACGCTCTTGCAACTTGGCCACATCGACAGACTTGTGCATTTTGCCATGCACTCGATGGCGCATCCCATGCGCTTTGGCATAATCGCCCATCTTCACAATGTTGCGCTCCAGCGCGTCCAGATCCAGAATCAGCGCCGGAGTTTGGATATCTGCTTCGTTCATGCCAGGCTTGGCCGGGATATCAAAGCCCACTTCGTATTGGTCTAGATTGTTCATATCTTTCATCTCTCTCACCCGTTCATCCATGGAAGTTTGTCCAAGTCGACGTTCCCGCCTGTTATGATAATGCCGACACGTTTGCCTAAAAATGCTTCGCGGTTCTTCAGGATCACGGCCAACGGCACTGCACTCGACGGTTCCATCACCACCCGCAGATGCTTCCACGTCAGCTTCATCGCATCGACGATCTCTTGCTCGGAGGCCGTATATATCTCCGACACGTGAGTGCTCACAAAATGCCAGGTGCGCTCTTTCAACGGCACCAACAATCCGTCCGCAATGGTCTGGGGCGCGTCATCGGCAATGATGTGTCCCGCCCTGAAACTACGATAGGCGTCGTCCGCCTGTTCCGGCTCCGCTGCTATTACCTGTGTTTCCGGGGCCAGAGTTGCCAAGGTCAAGCAGGTGCCCGAAATCATGCCTCCACCACCGATTGGCGCAACAATCGCGTCCAGCCCGTCAGTTTGCTCCATGAATTCGCGCGAACAAGTACCCTGCCCGGCGATCACGCGCGGGTCATTATAGGGATGCACAAAATCCCCTCCGCTCGCCGCCTGAACTTCCGCAAAGGTCGCCTCGCGAGAAGTTGTGGACGGATCACACTCAGTGATCACACCGCCATACCGACGCACAGTGTCTTTTTTGGCCTGCGGCGCGGTTCGTGGCATAACCACATTGCATGGAATCCCCCGCAACATCGCCGCATAGCTCAGACATGACGCGTGATTGCCAGACGAATGGGTCGCCACACCTTTCACCGCCTGCTCCTTGTCCAGACCAAAAACCGCGTTTGTGGCCCCGCGCACCTTAAAGGCACCCGGTTCCTGAAAGTTCTCGCACTTGAAGAACAGTTGGCATCCCGCCACTTCATTCAGGTAATCCGAGGTCCGCACCGGCGTACGCCGAATATGTGGCTTAATGCGTTCATGCGCAGCAAGCATATCCTCGTATGTGGGAATATACATGGAAACGTCCTTTATCACGCAGCTTCTTTCAGCGGCTTTGCAGTTGAGCCGCGGTACACCTCCTGCGCAGCCGCAACCCCGGACCCCAGTCGAATATCCAACCCAAGGTCTGCCATACACATTTCCGCCGTCGCAATGCCCGACAGAGCCATGACATCCGTCAACATGCCCAGATGGCCAATGCGGAACACCTTGCCCGCTACGTCGCCCAGACCCACGCCAAAAGCGACGCCATAGGTGTCAGCGGCATGTGTCACGAACTGTGTCGCGTCAAACCCATCCGGTGTTCGAATGGCGCTGACACTGTCAGAATACAAATCGGGCGACGCCGCACAAAGTTCCATTCCCCACGCATGCACCGCCGCGCGCACTCCGCTCGCGATACGATGATGGCGGGCAAACACATTTTCAAGGCCTTCCGCCAGCAGCATGTCGCACGATTTGTTCAGCCCGTTCAACAGCCCAACCGCAGGTGTATAAGGATATCCATTGGCCGCATAACTGCGCCCCATATCGCGAATGTCAAAGAACGTACGTGGCAACGTCGCGGCCTCAACCATCTGCATCGCCTTGGGCGAAAACCCGACGATGGCCAGCCCGGCCGGCAGCATAAATCCCTTTTGCGAGCCGGTGACAGCGATGTCGACACCCCACTCGTCCATGCGGAAGTCCATCGAGGCAATCGAGCTGACGCCATCAACATACAGCATCGCCGGATGACCCGCCGCATCCAAGGCCTTGCGCACTGCGGCAATGTCGGACTTCACGCCTGTCGCGGTTTCATTATGCGTGGCCAAAACAACCTTGATCTGGTGACTCGTATCTGATGACAGAATTTCTTCGAACCGATCCGCTGGCAGACCCAGCCCCCATTCGGTTTCGACAACCTGAACGTTCAGACCATGTCGTTGGCACATATCGATCCACCGATGCGAGAACATCCCGTTGCGCGCGGCCAAGATCGTGTCACCCGGCGACAACGTGTTTGTCAGCGCCGTTTCCCAGCCACCGGTTCCAGTGGATGGGAAAAAGAAAACCTCAGCGGTCTCGCTCTTGAGCACTTTCTTCACTCCAGCGCGCGCTGGATGCAGCATCTCTGCAAATAGCGAGGAGCGATGATCCAATGTGGGCATATCCACAGCACGGCGCAGCGCCTCGGGCATGTTGGTCGGACCGGGAATGAAAACCGGGTTTTGAAAGCTCATTTGAATGCCTCCTTGGCTTGATCGACTTTCAAACTAAGGAGATCAAGGTTTCGGGGCAATTTTTTTGAAAAATACTTTCATTTATTACCAAATTGCTTTTCTTGCTTTTATTTCAATATTTTAAATTTTTTCACTCATCAAATTCGTTTTTCAAAAAATTCCAAATGCAGTTTCTCACATCCCGTCATTGAGGCCAGAATCTGGGCCCAAAACAAAAAAACCGCGCCGTAGTGGCGCGGTTTAAAACCCAAATCACTATGCCTGCTAACGCTAAATCCTTCTGACCTCAGACGCCTTGAAGCATTATCGCAGCTTCATATGCCGGTTCACATCCTTGTAGAGCAGATACCGAAACTTTCCCGGCCCTCCCGCATAACACGCCTGCGGGCAAAACGCGCGCAGCCACATATAGTCCCCCGCTTCAACCTCAACCCAGTCTTGGTTCAGACGGTAAACCGCTTTGCCTTCAAGCACATAAAGCCCATGCTCCATGACATGGGTTTCGGCAAAGGGGATCACGGCACCGGGCTCAAAATTCACGATATTCACGTGCATATCGTGCCGTAAATCATCCGAGTCGACAAACCGCGTCGTTGACCAGCGACCATCAGTATCGGGCATTACCGTCGGCGCAACGTCGGTGTCACTTGTTACAAAAGCCTCGGGTGCATCGATCCCCGGCACAGCTTCATAGATCTTGCGGATCCAATGAAACCGAGCCGACTTGTCGCTCGTATTGCGGATTTGCCACTGAGTTCCCGCTGGAATATAGGCATAACCGCCTTCTGCCAAGACGTGCTCGTTGCCGTCAATTGAAACGATACACTGTCCGCCCACCACGAACAAAACGCCCTGCGCCTGCGTATCCGGCTCGGGTGCATCGCTGCCCCCACCCGGTGCAACTTCTACGATGTAATGAGAAAATGTCTCAGCAAACCCGCTCATCGGACGGGCAATTACCCAAACCCGCGTATCTCTCCAAAAAGGCAGGTTCGACGTGACAATGTCCGTCATTGTACCCCGCGGGATCACTGCGTAGGCGTCTGTAAATACTGCCCGATCCGTCAAAAGCTGTGTCTGGGGCGGCAAACCGCCCTGCGGGGCGTAGTAGTTGGACTGAGACATTCCGAAACCATTTTTGCTGAAGTTACTCTTTATGAAACCCGCTTGCGCTCCTTAGGCCAATACCAAAGCACGCCTCTGAATGCTGAAGGATTATTCTGAAAAAATTGAAAATCTCGAGCGAACACTTGGCGAATGCTTAATGCTCATCAAAGGGTTCGATCAATTGCGGCCCGCTGGCGCGGTTGGAATTCACGGCACGATCAACCGAATGGAAAGACAATAGCGAACTATCTGGTGCCCGCATCAGCGTAGCCGCACCATGCCCGTTTTCGCCCAGCCAAAGCCCCCAGTCATCGGGCGATATCACAACGGGCATCCGATGATGAATACGCGACATCGTGTCGTTGGCGTTTGTCGTCACAATGGCACACGTGTCGATCACCTCTTCGTCTTGTGTCCAGCTTTGCCACACCCCTGCCAGCGCAAGCGTGTCATCACTCTGGATATACCAAGGCCACCGGGCACCCTCGTTATCCTTGGTCCACTCATAAAACCCGCTGACCGGTATCAAACACCTTCGTTCTCGACAAGCTGCACGAAACGCTGGTTTTTCCGCTATCGTCTCTGCACGCGCGTTGATCAGTAACGGGCCGCCACTCGGCTTCTTATACCAACGTGGGATAAACCCCCAGCGCATCGAAACCAGGCGGCGCGGGCTGGTTTCTTCGCCCAAAACCACATGAATCTGAGTGGTCGGACAAACGTTGTAGTTTGGAACCCCCGGCAAATCATTAGCGGGCGAAGCTGCAAAAAGCTGCGCCATCGCATCTGTGGGCAAGGTAATTGCAAATCGCCCGCACATTTACCGATAAGCCTTTCGGGCCAGCTCAATTCTGGCCTCCATCCTCGACATATCTTTCATAATGTCCCGGCGGCGGGTGCGATCGCCTGTCTCACGCAAATCATCGCGCAATTTCGCAAGTTCACGCGACAACGATACGTACTCGGGCACAGCCCCGCTTTCTCGGACCAATCGGTTGATAAGCGCGTTTTCAGGGTCCTCTACCCTGGGTAGGGGTTTGCCCGCGCCTGCCAGATTATCAAACTCTCCAGCGGCTTCAGCTTCCTTGATACGCTGATTAATTAGATCGAACAGCGGATGATCCATGGTGCCCTCAACAAAAAACCCCCGCCAGTGTCCCGGCGGAGGTTTGAAAGGTCAAGCATGACCCGATTTGTGTTTCGCTTATTTTGCAGTGATGCGCCCATCCAAATACGGTTTGAACGGGCCTTGCGCGGCAAGGAACTCAGCTGTGACATCGGCCAGATCGGGGCCAAAGTCATAGGCGTTTTGCGCATCCCTGAACATTTTGTAGCCATCGCCGCCGTTGCGAACATAGTTGTTGGACACAACGCCATACACCTTGCCCATATCAATCGGCGATCCGCCTACCATCACGTCGCTAACACGGCTGCCTGCGGGCTGGCTCACGTCAAATGTGTAAGACATCCCAGCCACCTGCGGGAAGCGCCCCGCGCCATCTTCGTGTTGGCTAACCCCGTTTTCAAGCGCAGCCACAATGGTCTCACCAGACACTTGGAACGTCGAAAGCGTGTTCTGGAATGGTAGCACCGTGAGCACTTCGCCCATCGTCACTTCACCGCCATCAATCGAGGCACGAATGCCACCGCCGTTTTGAATGGCAATCTCGACGCCCTGATCCTTGACCCGGTCAAGCATCGCATCAGCAATCAAGTTACCCATCGCGCATTCGGCTGCCCGACATGAGCCGCGCTCGCCATCGATTGGCTCAGCTGTCTCAGCGACGACACGGTTGCGGATTTCTTCCAATGGCGCGGCAGCTTCTGCAATACGCGCTTTAGTGGCTTCGTCCTCGGCAACAGAAGCATCCATAATGATTGGCTCACCAACCGCCGCCGTCAACTCACCAGCGTCGTTGAACGTTACATTCAACTCGCCAAGGAATTTACCGTAGGCATAGGCCTGAACGATGGCTGTATCACCCACCATTGTAGGGTACGGTCCCTGCGCTCGGTCAGACGTGTTGGACAGCAACGTGTTAGAGTGGCCACCCACGATAACGTCTACGCCGGTGGTCTCGGCTGCGACGCGTTGGTCGACCCCATATCCAGAGTGGGACAAAACAATAATCTTGTTCACGCCCATCTCGGTCAGCTTGTCGACTTCGCCCTGCACAGCTGCAACTGGGTCAGAGAATGTAACGTTCGGTCCTGGGCTCGCAAGCTCATCTGTATCTTGCGGTGTCAAACCAATCAGGCCAATTTTTTCTCCACCTTTTTCGATTACGGTGGATTTCATCAGCGTATCAGCCAGCAACGCTTCCTTGCTGACATCGGCATTGGACATCAGAACCGGAAAGTTTACCGAATCCATGAATCCGCGCAGCACTTCGGGGCCATCGTCAAATTCGTGGTTGCCCACGGTCATGCCATCATAACCCAGCTTGTTCATCATCTCGGCGGCAAGTTTGCCCTTGTAATATGTATAGAACAACGTGCCCTGAAACTGGTCGCCACCGTCTACCAGAATCGAATTGTCCGTACGCTGACGCGCTGCTTCGATCGCAGTAACAAGTCGGGCCGAACCGCCAAAACACTTGCCTTC
This sequence comes from Shimia abyssi, assembly GCF_003014475.1. GTDB lineage: Bacteria > Pseudomonadota > Alphaproteobacteria > Rhodobacterales > Rhodobacteraceae > Shimia > Shimia abyssi. Next base: position 541,889 of record NZ_PYGJ01000001.1, read on the forward strand.
AGCGTTGGATTCTTCATTACAGCCAGAGTCATATTTCGAGATTGGCTCAAAACGAGCGTGGAAATCGTTGGTGTGCAAAATGGTCAGTGAATAGTCGGCAGCAGCAGCACCGGCGCTCATCGCCAAGGCGGCAGCGCCTGTCATCAGATACGTTTTCATGGGAATCCCCCTATTGTTTTTGTCCTTCTGGTCAAATGGTGCCCTTCATGGCGCTGCATTGTCAAAGGTTAACGGCGCTTGACCTAACGACGGCTACGTTGCATTTGGACGTATGCTGATTTTCAAGATATTACGGGCCGAAGAATGGGCCGACTTGCGCGCCAATGGGCGCAGTGATGGAGCGCCGGTGGATGTGGCGGATGGGTTTGTGCATTTCTCGACGGCTGAACAGGCCGCCGAGACCGCAGCCAAGCACTTTGCCGGGGTTGATGGCCTGTTCCTTTTGGGGTTGGAAAGTGAACCGATGGGCGATGACCTGAAGTGGGAACCATCCCGCGGTGGCGCACTTTTTCCGCATCTTTACAGAGAGTTGCGGATAGAAGATGTTACTTGGGCGCAACCGTTGCCTTTGACTGACGGGGTGCATCAATTTCCGGCGGGACTGGGAATATGAAGGCGCTTGAAGCACTCGGAATGAAGGCCCTGCGCAGTCTCGATCCAGAGGTCGCACATGGGTTGGCCATCAAGGCATTGCAGATGGGCGCGGCCCCGGCGCCCGGCAAAATCACATCTCCTCGTTTGGCCACGAAACTGGCTGGAATCGTCCTCTCTAATCCTGTGGGTCTGGCGGCTGGCTTTGACAAAAATGCGACTGCTTTGAATGGCTTAGCCAAAGCCGGCTTCGGCTTTTTTGAAGTGGGCGCAGCCACGCCAAAGCCGCAGCCGGGCAATCCGAAACCGCGCCTGTTCCGCCTGAGCGAAGATGGAGCGGCGATCAATCGGTTTGGGTTTAACAATGACGGTATGGACGCGATTGGGGTGCGGCTTGCGAAGCGGCCTTCAAGTGCCGTGATCGGTTTGAACCTTGGGGCGAACAAGGACAGTGAAGACCGGGCCGCGGACTTTGCCAAGGTGCTGGCCCATTGCGGCGCGCATCTGGATTTTGCCACTGTTAATGTCAGTTCACCTAATACCGAGAAGCTACGGGATTTACAGGGAAAATCGGCACTGACCGCGCTTTTGCAAGGCGTGGTCGAGACGCGAAATGACCTCGAAAAATCGGTTCCCGTCTTCCTGAAAATCGCGCCTGACTTGACCGATCAGGAGCTTGGCGAGATTGCTGAAGTGGCTGTGGAAACTGGCATTGATGGGATCATTACAACCAACACAACACTGTCTCGAGAGGGGTTAAAAAGTGCCTATCGGGGCGAGGCTGGGGGGCTATCGGGGAAACCACTTTTTGTCAAATCTACCAAGGTGTTGGCGCGTGTTTCTCAACTGACTGAGGGGCGCATCCCGCTGGTTGGCGTAGGGGGCATCAGCAACGCGGACGAGGCATACGCGAAAATCTGCGCCGGGGCGAGTGCTGTGCAGCTTTATACGGCGTTAGTTTATGGCGGATTGTCGCTGGCTGAGGACGTGATCCGGGGGTTGGATCGGCTGTTGGAACACGACGGATTTGACAATGTGGCGGACGCCGTAGGCAGCAAGCGCGAGGACTGGTTGTGATCACGATCTGGCACAATCCGCGCTGTTCAAAATCGCGACAGACACTTGCAATTATCAAAGAAAAACAAGAGATTACGGTGCGTCTCTATCTTGAAGACGCGCCCTTTCTGGAAGAGATCGAGCAGGTTCAGAGCCTGCTAGGAACAAGCGCGATTGCGATGATGCGGACTGGCGAAAAACGCTTTAAGGAGCTTGGCTTGTCCAAGACCGATCCGGACGAAAAACTTCGGGCCGTGATGGCGGAAAATCCCATTCTGATTGAGCGTCCCATTGTGCTGGCCAACGGCAAAGCAGCTATTGGACGGCCACCGGAAAGCGTGCTCGAAATCCTTTAGAACGCAACGTCGGTATCGCGTCGGTATTACGTCGGTATCCCGTCAGTGTCATTTTTTACGTCTGCCAGCGCCTCTAGCCGGGGATAACGCAAGCCAAGCGTGACACCGCGCGCCACAAAACTGATCAGCAGCGCCGCCCAAAGCCCGTGATTGCCCATGAGAGGCACCAGTGCCAAAACTGAACCCACGTAGGTCAAGAGAGACAATGCCATCATATTGCGCATCTCGCGGCTTTGAGTAGCGCCGATAAAGATGCCATCAAGCATCCAGCTGGCCACACCGAATATTGGCGCCGCCACCATCCACGGCAAATACTCACGTGCGGCTGTGCGCACCTCGGCGGAGGTGGTCATGATGTCGATGATCGCCCCGCCGGCCAACGCAAAGCACAGCGTCATGGCGATTGCGCACCCCACGCCCCAAAGGCTTGACACATAGGCGGCACGGCGCAGGCCCGTGCGATTGCGCGCGCCAAGCGCCTGCCCGACCAGCGCTTCAACTGCAAAGGCGAACCCGTCCAGCGCATAAGCCGTGATTTGCAGGAATTGCATCAACACCTGATTGGACGCCAATGCCACGTCGCCAAATTTACCCCCCATGAACAGGAAACTGACAAAGATGCCCTGAAGCATGAGCGAACGCAGCAGGATGTCGCGGTTAACGGTGGCCATGCGGATTAGGCGGACGCGGTCAAAAACACGCGGCCAGTCGCGCCAGTCCGGGCGGCTGAACGCATCGCGGCACAGCCAGAGCGCCAGCGCAAAGCCGCTCCATTCCGCAAGGAACGTGGCAAAGGCCACACCCTCGACGCCCCATCCCAGACCAAGCACGAACCATAGATCGAGCAGGATGTTGAGCCCGTTCATCCAAACCTGAATAATCAGCACCGCGCGGGCGCGTTCCAACGCAATCAGCCAGCCGGTCAACCCATAGAGCGCAATGGCGGCGGGTGCCGACCAGATGCGGATCGTCAGATAATCGCGGGCCAGCGTTTCGACCTCTGGGCTGGCAGGCGACAAAAGGAAAGCACCGCGAAACAGCAGCGCCTGAAGAAGCATAATCAGAACACCACCGGCGACGCCAATCATCAGCGCGCGCATCAACAGCGCGGTAACTTCGCCCGATTCGCCCGCGCCATGGGCCTGCGAGACAAGGCCGGTCGTGCCCATACGCAGAAAGCCAAACACCCAGTAGAGTGCAGACAGAATGATCGCCCCGATCCCCACAGCGCCAATGGGCGCCGCCGCACCCATCTGGCCGACAACGCCGGTATCAACCGCGCCAAGGATTGGCACGGTGGCATTGGCCAGCACGATGGGCAGCGCGTTTTTCAACACACGCCGATGAGTCACCGGGGCAAAGTCAGCCATTGTGTTCGGAATTGCCTGTGGATCGCGGCGGCATTAGAAAATGGCCTGTGCCTTGGGCAAAGAGCACATTTCGCTGATCCTGCCATGCCTCGACATGCACCGACGCATAGCGACGGCCAGAGCGGTTCACGCGGGCACGTGCATAGGCGTCACGTGGCAGACCTGAGCGCAGGTAGTCGACGGTAAAGTCGATGGTTTTCGGCATACTGGGCAAATGACCAAGCGATAGTTGTTCGGTATCTATGCGCCCTGTTTCGATATCGTCCCACAGCACGGACCATGCCAGGCCAATCACAGCTGTGGTTTCCAGAAAACCCGCCGTGACGCCGCCATGGATGGCCGGCAGCATCGGGTTGCCGATCAGTTTGTTATCAAAAGGCAAGATTGCCGTAAGTTCATCGCCGCGCCGGTCAAACTCGATACCAAGGAACTGGATGTAGGGCACGCCATGCACGAGCGCAGACAGAGCTGTGTCGCGGCGGTGCTTGACCGTTTGAACCGGTTCAGGACGAGGACGCGCCATTATTTCGTCTCCACGGTAAAGGCGCCGGTTGCTGTGGCAACGGGCGATTGCGTGTCATCATCGGTTGCCGTGGCGCGCACAAAGGCGACGCTGCGGGTGATGCGGTAACATTCGGCGCGGGTGCGAATGGTTTGGCCGGGCGTGGCGGGGCGCATATAGTCGATCCGAAGATCAATGGTCGCGGTGGCCGCAGGCGAGGACGGGTGGCTCATTGCCGCCGCACCACAGCAGGTATCCATCAGGGCAGAAACCGCGCCGCCGTGAATGACCCCGGTTTCCGGATCGCCAACGATGCGCAGATCATAGGGCAGTTCCATCTCGGCCTCGCCATCGCCAATCCCCGTCAGACGCATATTCAACGCCTTGCAATGCGGGATTGCGCTGATGAATTGTGCGGCGATTTTGGCTTTGTCGGGGGTCATGGCTGGCTCCGAATTTGGCGACGCCCTCTTTATGAGCGTCATTTTGTCTGTAGAGCAAGCGATGGTTGCTCTCAGTCGTCAGGCGGCATAGTTTTTCACGACGAGGGAGAGTAGTGATATGTCTGATGATCGCCTGACGTTCAAAGAAATGTGCACACGGTTTGACGTGACGCCCAGAACGCTGAGGTATTACGAGTACATCGAGCTGTTGCAACCGGACCGTGAGGGTAGATCGAGGTATTTCGGACCGCGAGAAGTGGCGCGGATGACGCTGATCATGCGGGGCCGACGATTCGGCATCAAACTGGAGGACATCCGCCAGTGGCTGTTGATCTATGAGCACGAGGGCACAGAGGCGCAGATGCAGGCCTTTGTCGAAATGGCAGATCGCCAGTACGAAGAGCTGATCGAACAGCGCAAACAGCTGGATCAGGCAATGGACGAGCTGAAAACACTGCGTGATGAGACCGCTGAAAGCCTGAACAAGGGCGCCTGAGACGGCTCTGGCGGGATTTGGACGTGACGTCACGAACTGTTGTTCAAGCACTTACCGCCCTGTTGGATCGGCGGCGACATTTCCGTTTTATTTCTAAATATCAATTGATTGCCAAATAAGTCGCGCGCGGCGTTAGCTGATCTGGCCAGCAATAAGCCCGGTGGATTACTTGACGCAACGTCTTACTTACGTCAACGTCAAGCACTATATTAGAGCTATGGGCACACCTGACGTGTCCCGAACTGGATTTGACCAAGGAGGTTGCCATGAACGATACTTTGATGACCATCCGCGAGATGTGCGACAGCTATGATGTGACACCGCGCACGCTGCGGTTTTATGAGGCTAAAGAGCTGTTGTTTCCGATCCGCGAAGGCCAGAAGCGACTATTCACAAAACGTGATCGGGCGCGGCTGAAACTCATCCTTCGTGGCAAGCGGTTTGGCTTTTCGCTGGAAGAAATCCGCCAGCTGCTCGACCTTTATGACATGGGCGATCAGCAGGCGACGCAACTGCGCCGCACTTACGAAGTGGCACAGCAGCGCCTGAAGGACATGCAGGAGCAACGTGATGAGCTGAACGAGGCCATTGATGACCTCGAAGAACAGCTCAGGTGGGGGGAGAAGATACTCACCTCGCTGGATAACGAAAAAAAAGCTGCTGAATAAGCCTAAGCCAAGATCAAGGGAACAGACATATGCCCACCTATACCGCCCCTGTCAAAGACCTGCAGTTCGTGTTGCATGACGTTTTGAACATTACGTCATCCGACATTCCCGGCTATGACGAGCTGGACGCCGATTTCACCAATGCCGTGCTGGAGGAAGCGGGCAAGCTGACAGGTGATGTGCTCGCGCCATTGAATGTGGTGGGCGACAAGGAAGGCTGCCGGTTGGAGAACGGCGTGGTCTATACGCCGACTGGTTTTAAGGCCGCGTTTGAGCAGGTCAAAGAAGGCGGCTGGCCCGGGCTGGACATGCCCGAGCAATATGGCGGGCAGAACATGCCCTATGTGATTGGTACCGCCGTGGGCGAGATGTTCTCGGCCTCCAACCAGGCGTTTACCATGTATCAGGGCCTGACCCACGGTGCGGCTTCGGCCATTCTGGCTCATGGCACGGACGAACAAAAAGACAAGTGGCTTCCAAAAATGGTGTCGTGCGAATGGACCGGCACCATGAACCTGACCGAACCACATTGTGGCACTGATCTGGGCCTGATGCGTACCAAAGCAGAGCCGCAGGACAACGGGACCTACAAAATCTCAGGCCAAAAGATCTTTATCTCGGCAGGCGATCACGACATGGCCGACAATATCGTGCATCTGGTGCTGGCAAAAATCCCCGGAGGACCAGACGGCATCAAGGGCGTATCGCTGTTTATCGTGCCCAAATTCCTCGTCGATGACAAAGGCACAATTGGCGCACGCAATGGCGTATCGGTCGGCAGTATCGAAGAAAAAATGGGCATCCATGGCAATTCGACCTGTGTGCTGAACTATGACGAGGCTGAAGGCTACCTCTTGGGGCAAGAGCACAAAGGCATGCGCGCCATGTTCACGATGATGAACGAAGCACGACTAGGTGTCGGCATGCAGGGCATGGCACAGGCCGAGGCGGCCTATCAGAATGCTGTAATCTATGCCAATGACCGCCTGCAAGGGCGTGATGTGACAGGCACAAAGAACCCCGAAGGGCCGGCTGATCCGCTGATTGTACACCCCGACATCCGCCGCTCGCTGATGGATCAGAAGAGCTTTGTCGAAGGTGGACGCGCCTTCCTGCTTTGGGGGGCTCAGATGATCGACGCAGCTCACCGCAAAGGCGACAAGGATGCGGACGGCCTGATCTCGCTGATGACCCCGGTGATCAAGGGCTTTCTGACCGACGAAGGCTATGACATGACGGTCAAGGCGCAGCAGGTTTATGGCGGGCATGGCTATATCGAAGAGTGGGGAATGTCCCAATTCACCCGCGATGCGCGGATTGCCATGATCTATGAAGGTGCCAACGGTGTTCAGGCACTTGACCTTGTGGGTCGCAAGCTGGCGCAGGACGGTGGCAAACACGTGATGGCGTTTTTCGATCTGGTCAAATCCTTTTGCAAGGAAAACGGCGATGACGAGGCGATGGTCGACTTCATCGAGCCCCTGAAAACCGCGTCCAAGGATCTTCAGGCAGCCAGCATGTATTTCATGCAGAACGGCATGAAGAACCCCAACCACGCATTGTCTGGATCTTATGACTTTATGCATCTGTTTGGGCATGTTTGCCTGGGCCTGATGTGGGCTCATATGGCCAAGGCTGCCAATGCGGCGCTGGTTAATGGCGCGGAGGACACCGCGTTTTATGAGACCAAGCTGGCCACCGGGCGCTATTATATGGCGCGACGCCTGCCCGCCACGTCGATGCACTTGGCGCGGATCGAGTCGGGTGCAGACACGGTTATGGCGCTGGACGCCACCAGTTTCTGAGGCGACGGCGGACAATATTGTCCGCCCTACGCAGCCGCATCGAATGGAGGACAGATGCCCAAACGATTTCGCCTGACCCGCCGCTTTCCAGTCGCCATGACCGAAGACGGCTATCGCAAGCTCAAGAGTTTTGCCGCAGAGGCTGGCCTGGACGAAGGCGAAGCGCTGTCCTTTTTGTTCGAGAACTTTGACGCGGTGACAGATCACGATGGGCTGGCGCACCGGTTGCGCATCTTCAATTCCGAACTGGAGGCGCGCAAGCGGTGAGTGGGTATGTTCAAAATGTAAAACTTGCGCTTGCGGTGCCTTTAGGATGCCTCCGGCGGAAGTATTTTTGGCAAGATGAAATCGGGGGGCGTCCACTCCACCATCCGGCACAACCGCAAACACACAGACTGGCGGGACAGTGGAGCTTCACCTCGCACGGCCATCGGCTCTTCAGCCTGTACCGCACCTGTCACAAAACAGCATTAACCTTAATAACTCGTGAAACCGTCCTGCATTCATCTTGCTGGAAATACTTCACGGGGGTGCGGGGGTGTGAAACCCCCGCTTTTACAACACTTGCCACAGGGAGGCACCCATGACGATCAAACTCTATTGCTTTGGAGAGAGCGGAAATTCCTACAAGGCAGCATTGGCGCTGGAGCTGAGCGGACTTGAGTGGGAGCCTGTTAAGGTAGATTTTTTTGCCGGGGAAACCCGCACCCCGGAATATCGCAGCGATGTCAACGAGATGGGCGAGGCGCCAGTATTGGTCGACGGTGATTTTCGCACCAGCCAGTCCGGCGCGATTCAAGCCTATATCACCGAAAAGTCCGGTAAGTTCGGCGGCAAGGGTAGAGATGAAAACTACGAGATCTTCCGCTGGGTGCTGTGGGACAATCACAAGCTGAGCTCGCAGGCCGGCATGACCCGTTTCCTGATGAATTTCCTGCCCGAAGAACATCGCAATGCGGATGTGATTGCATTTAACCAAGGGCGTCTCAAGGCCGCATATGCGGTGCTGAACACGCATCTTGAGGGGCGCGATTGGATTGTGGGTGACGAGATCACCAATGCGGACATTTCGTGCTGTGGCTATCTGTTTTATCCCGAACCCTTTGGGTTTGACCGCGCCGAATGGCGCAATATGAGCCGCTGGCTCAGCAACGTTGAAAACACACCGGGCTGGAAAGCCCCTTACGACCTGATGCCCGGCTCACCCGCAGATCGCGCGTGACGTTTGGACCGGAAGAGGAGAGCAAGAATGAGCGAAGCTTATATCTATGACGCCGTGCGCACGCCGCGTGGCAAAGGCCGCAAGGATGGGTCCTTGCATGAAGTGACTTCGGTGCGTTTGTCGGCGAATGTGTTGAACGCATTGAAAGAGCGTAATGGGCTGGACGGCCATGCCGTTGAGGATGTGATCTGGGGCAACGTGACCCAGGTCAAGGAACAGGGTGGCTGTTTGGCGCGCACGGCTGTGATGGCCTCTGAACTGGATGAGAGCATTCCGGGGCTGGCCATCAACCGGTTCTGTGCCAGCGGTATGGAGGCGGTAAATCTGGCCGCGAACCAGGTCAAGGGCGGTGCAGGTGATGCCTACATCGCAGGCGGTGTCGAGATGATGGGACGCGTGCCAATGGGATCGGACGGAGCGGCGGTGGCTGTGGATCCGACAGTGGCGATGGAACGGTATTTTGTGCCTCAGGGCATTTCGGCCGATATCATTGCCACCGAATACGGTTTCAGCCGTGATCAGGCCGACGCTTTGGCGGTGGAATCCCAGCGCCGCGCCAAGGCCGCGTGGGACGATAACCGGTTCGACAAATCGATTATCACCGTGCGCGATCAGAATGGGCTGTCCATACTGGATCATGACGAATACATGCGCCCCGGCACCGACATGCAAAGCCTTGGGGCGCTTAAAGCGTCGTTTGAAGAGATGGGCAGAGTGATGCCCGGCTTCGACAAGGTTGCGCTGATGAAGTACCCGCATCTGGAAGAGATCAACCACATTCACCATGCGGGCAACTCGTCCGGGATTGTGGATGGATCGGCGGGCGTGTTGATTGGCAATGCGGAGTTTGGCAAGAAGTTCGGCCTGAAACCACGCGCGCGCATTCGTCAGACCTGCAAGATCGGTACGGACCCGACTATCATGCTGACCGGGCCGGTGCCCGCAACGCAGAAAATTCTGGCCGATAGCGGCATGGCGATTTCGGACATTGATCTGTTTGAGGTAAACGAAGCGTTTGCCTCGGTTGTGCTGCGGTTTCAGCAGGCATTTGATGTCGATCCAGAGTTGGTCAACGTCAATGGCGGCTCGATTGCGATGGGCCACCCGTTGGGGGCAACTGGCGCGATCATCATCGGCACGCTTCTGGACGAGCTGGAACGCTCGGACAAGGAAGTGGGGCTGGCAACCTTGTGCATCGCGTCCGGCATGGGTGCGGCAACCATTATTGAGCGCGTGTGAGGACGAGAAAAATGACCGATTTCACAATGAACGTGGGTGACGACGGCGTCGCCATCATCACATGGGACGTGGCCGACAAAAGCATGAACGTGCTGCGGCGCGCAGCTTTGGGCGATCTGGAACAGATGATCGACGACGTGTTGGCCAATGACGATATCAAGGGCGCAGTGATCACCTCGGGCAAGGACAGTTTTGCCGGGGGAATGGATCTGAACGTGTTGGGAACAATCCGCGAGGATGCGGGGGATGAACCGGCGCAGGCGCTGTTTGACTTTACCATGAGTGGCCACAAATTCCTGCGCAAGATCGAGCGCGCGGGTATGGACCCCAAGACCAACAAGGGCGGCAAGCCGATTGCCACCGCCCTGCCCGGCACGGCGCTGGGAATTGGGTTGGAACTGCCGCTGGCCACACACCGGATTTTTGCCGCCGACAACCCAAAGGCCAAGATTGGCCTGCCCGAGATCATGGTCGGGATTTTCCCCGGCATGGGCGGCACCACGCGGTTTGTACGCAAGATGGGTGCCATGGCGGCGTCGCCATTTCTGTTGCAAGGCAAGTTGGTCGACCCAAAGAAAGCCAAATCCGCGGGGATCATTGACGAGGTCGTCGACGATCCGGTCGCGGCGGCGCGTGAATGGGTGCTGAACGCCAAGGATGCGGACCTTGTGAAACCGTGGGACGCCAAGGGCTACAAGATGCCCGGCGGCGAGCCTTATCACCCGGCGGGTTTCATGACCTTTGTGGGTGCATCTGCCATGGTGAACGGCAACACATGGGGCGTTTATCCGGCGGCCAAGGCGCTGCTGAGTGCGGTATATGAGGGTGCGCAGGTGCCGTTTGACACGGCCCTCAAGATCGAGGCGCGTTGGTTTGTAAATGTGCTGATGAACCCCTCGTCAAGCGCCATGATCCAGTCTTTGTTCATTAACAAGGAAGCGTTGGAGAAAGGCGCAAACCGGCCTGATGTGCCAGATCAGCGCTGTAAGAAGATTGGCGTTCTGGGTGCCGGCATGATGGGGGCTGGCATTGCGCTGGTCTCGGCGCGCGCAGGCATGGAAGTGGTGCTGATCGACCAAAGCCAAGAGGCGGCGGATCGCGGCAAAGCCTATTCCGAGACCTTTATGGACAAGGGCATCAAGCGCAAGAAAGCAACTGCAGAACAAAAAGATGCGATGTTGGCCAAGATCAATGCCACCACCGATCTGAACGCGCTGGCAGACGTGGACCTGATCATCGAGGCGGTGTTCGAAGATCCCGGTGTAAAGGCGGAGATGACCCAAAAGGTTGAGGCGATCATCCCGAAGGATGCGATTTTTGCCTCCAACACCTCAACCCTGCCAATTTCGGAGCTGGCCAAAGCGTCCAAACGAGCGGATCAGTTCATTGGTATTCACTTCTTCTCGCCGGTCGAAAAGATGCTGTTGGTAGAGATCATCAAGGGCAAAGAAACCGGTGATCGCGCTGTGGCAAAAGCGCTGGATTATGTGCGCCAGATCAAGAAGACGCCGATTGTCGTGAACGATGAACGGTTCTTTTACGCCAACCGCTGTATCATCCCTTATATCAACGAGGGGGTCATGATGGCAGGCGAAGGTGTGGGCCTGCCACTGTTGGATCATGCCGCGCAATTGCTGGGCTTTCCGGTGGGGCCAATTCAGTTGGTGGATGAAACATCTCTGGATCTGGGTGCCAAGATCGCCAAAGCCACGATGGCCGCGATGGGCGATGCCTATCCTAAATCGGTGGCCGACGACGTGACATTCTGGATGGTCGATGAGGGGCGTTTGGGCCGCAAAGCCAAGGCGGGATTCTTTGACTATGATGAGAACGGCAAGCGTCAGGGTTATTGGCCCGGCTTCAACGACAAGTTTGCTGAGCTGGACGCACAGCCCGAGTTGATCGAGGTGCAGCATCGCCTGATCTTTGCCCAAGTGCTGGAAGCCGTACGCGCGCTGGAGGCTGGTGTGTTGGAAGATATCCGCGAAGGCGACGTTGGTGCGATCCTTGGCTGGGGCTTTATGCCGTGGTCGGGTGGTCCGTTCAGCTGGCTGGACATCGTAGGCGCACCTTGGGCAGCTGCGCGTTGCGACGAGTTGGAAGCGAAGTTTGGCAACCGGTTCGCGTGTCCGCCGCTGCTGCGCGAGATGGCTGAAAAGGGTCAGTCGTTTTACGGACGGTTTGGGCCTCAGGCCAAGGCGGCGTAAGTCAGGCTCGATAGGGTCTGGACCCTAAGAAACACGGGAGGCACTCACTTAGATTGCCTCCCGCTTGATTGGTTCCGATTTCCCGGGGGCGATGCCAGCTTCGGTTTTTCAGATGACCAACGCGAGCCCAAAGATATGGGTGCAGCGGATTTCTCGATTGGTGGCCTCCAGATCAGTCCATTGACATGTACTCGATCAATCGCTTGATGCGCGCCGGCAATAGGCGGCGGCTTGGATAGACGGCGAACATATCCCGTTGGATAGGCTCAGCCCCTTCAACGACAAGCGGACGAAGCGTTCCCGTCACCATCTGGGACGGCAACATCGCAACCCCGAGGTTTCGCCTCGCGGCGGCGGCTACAACGTCTAGATCATCCATGGAGTGAGAAACCTCGATGGGACGTATTTGCACTCCATTTGCCAAAACCCACGGCTGGCGCGATATGATCGCAGGGAGAGTACGTAAATCACCCAAAGACAAGACCCGCAATTTGCGCTCTGCGATAAAATCTGCCCCTGCGCAAAAGCTGTAAGGAACGGACCAAAGGCGTTTTGCAATCAGGCTTGAGTCCGCAAGCGGCCCGAGGCGAAATGCGATATCGATGTTGTCTCGAAAGAAATCAAGCATGACATTGGTCGTTACCAAATCAAAGGCCACGTCCGGGTTGTCCGACGCGAATTCCAACAATCGCGGGCCGATTGTTGTTCGCGCCGCGAGTGGCGGTGCCGTTATGCGAATAGTCTGGCGTTTGATGTCATCTGTGAATCCCGCCACATCTTGAAGCGCTTCCAGCGGGCTTTGGCAGCGATCCAGTAGGCGACGCCCTTCTTCGGTCAAACGAACCTGACGTGTTGTGCGTTCGAGGAGCTTTGTGCCCAGGTGATCTTCTAGATCTGCAATTCTGCGGCTGACCCGGCTCAGCGGAATGCCAAGCCTTTGTGCCGCTTCAGAGAAGCTCAGGTGGTGGGCGACGGTGGTGAAGAGAGCGAGGTCATTGTAGATCATTATCCTATTTATGGGATTTTCATTTCCAAAATCAATTATTATCGCAATAGCGGTGCATGGGTAGGGTCAGCTTAACATACAAAGGAGATTACAATGTCTTACGCAGTTGAGATCACTCAATCAGGCGACCCTGAGGTTTTGAAAAAGGTCACGCGCGCAATTGACCAACCCGGCGCAGGCGAGGTTTTGATCCGCAACCACGCTGGCGCGGTGAACTTCATTGACACGATCATTCGACGTGGAGAGATGCCCGAGGGTATGATGCCGGAGCTGCCCCATGTTCCGGGCGTGGAAGGGGCCGGCACTGTAGTGGCTCTTGGCGACGCTGTGCGGGGTTTGGCGATCGGTGATCGTGTCGCCTGGATGGGACCGATAGGAGCAGGTGGATATGGCACACACTCTATCATCGGGTCACCTTATGTGACAAAAATCGGCGCGCTCGATTTCAATCTTGCCGCGGCTGTTCCTGTGAACGCAATGACGGCTTATCATATGTTGGTTAACCTTGGGGACGCCACGGCGGGCAAATCCGTTTTGGTGCATGCCGCGGCGGGTGGTGTCGGTACGATGATCCAACATATCGCCAAGCATTTGGGCCTGACCGTAATCGCCTCTGTCAGCACTGAGAAGGTAGACTATGCCAAAGAACAAGGCGCAGATTACGTCATAGACTATAAGTCAGAAGATGTTGCCTCCCGCGTTATGGCGCTTACTCATGGCAAGGGCGTGGACCTGAGCATGAACCCGATTTCCGGCGAGACGCTGAAAGCGGACCTTGAAACATTGGCTCCGCTTGGAACTGTGGTGATTTTTGGCTTTCTGGCTGGGGCCCCTGTTGGCACCTTTGGTGATGATCTGGCAAAGCAATTTCAGAAATCCGTCGCCGTGCGCGTGAGCGACATTTACACCTATTTCGGAAATCAGCCGGAGGCGTTCAACGCTGATCTGGCGACGGTTTTTGACCTTCTTGGTCAGGGCATCTTGCGCCCGCAAATTACGACATTGCCAATCGCACAAGCCGCTGAAGCGCATCGCCGCCTTGAAGCTGGCGAAACGACTGGCAAACTGGTTCTGAGTATCGACTGAACAGCTGTAGGATGAGCGAAACTCCCATCGTCATGGGGTTGACCAAGGCCCCGGCTCGGCCTTGGTCAAAGGCCTCGTAAATCAGCGTGGCACGTGGATGTCGTTTCGCTTGACATCTTACTCTTAACGACGTGTGCCCGTGACCCGTTCAAGACGAACACCATACTGACTTGGGCCCCTCTACCCGCGCAGTCTAAAAGGGGCGCATCTCTGAGCGTCAAATAATTTGGTCGCGCGGTTCGGGTCGTCCCGAACCATCTTTGGTTTAAACGTCGTCCTGCAACCACACCTCAAGCAAGGCGCGGGCGGCCTTGACGGGGAGCATGTTGTAGTTAGACGCCATGCCGTGACGCGGCAGGATACCGGCGCGCACGCCCCAATGGCTTTGACAGAACATCAGCAGGCCGTGGTTGGCAAAGACCATCTGGTCATGCTCGAACACTGGTAGCAGTGTTTCGACCGTGCCATAAGGTTCCTGACGTTCGACACCTTCGAGCACGTCCAGCGCGGCACCGGGCACGACGGCGTAGGGGTCTCCCCATTTATCAGAAACGTCTTCGCATTCAATCAGGACGCCCTGGTGCGGCATGACCAGCATGTCCTGACGGTTGTCCAGCGTTTCGGCGGGAACGAGCAGCGGCCAGAGCGTGCGCGGGCAGAGTTTTTCGGTGTGCCATGCCTCGTCCCGTACCAATGCGGTGAGTTTCTGAAAGCCCGCGTCAAACGTCATGACTTCGTCGCCGCGTGCAAGGGTCTCGATCGGTGTCCAACCATCAGGCGTGCCGACAAGCGTGCCTTCGATCAGGCCACAGCCTGCACCGGTGATCACCGGATCGCGCAGGGCGCGCGTGTCAGAGACAGCCGGGTTGCGGCGAAATGGTTTTATCGCGTTTGCGATCATGGTCGTCCTCAGGCGTTAGGCGCACTGCACCTGCGTGTTTGTCGTATCCTGCAACCAATAAGCGATTCAAAAGTGAGTTAATTTTGCGTCAAATTGGGAGGTTTTGTGTCACTGTTCTCTCGGCGGAAACAGTGGCGTCGGCTAGGGCGCATTGGCCCATTTATCGCGACCGAATGGCGACGACAATGCCCGAGGCCGCGATACAGGCAATCCCGAGCGCCTGGGAGGCGCCAACCAACTGGCCGAACAGTAGCCACGCGAAAACAGGACCAAAAATCATGATTGAATATTCAAACACAGCCACGTTCGCCGGTTCGTCCATCTGGTAGGCGCGGATGATCATGTAAACAGCAGCAAGCGAGCCCGCCGCCTGAAGAACCAGTAAATGCACCACGTCCCACACCGGCCAGACCCATGCGCGCGCCAGATAGCTGGCATCACCGGCGCCTGCAACGCCCAGACCAATTTGCACCAACGCCGACAAGACACCCAGCACAAGGATGTTTGCGGCAAGAAGCGACAGCGCGCTTTCACCGGCACACCAGCTGCGGGTGGCGATAGAGGAGATTGCGTAGAAAAAACCCGCTGCGACGGGCATAAGCAAGGTCGGGCTGAAGCCGTTGGCGCCCGGTTGCAAGACAAGAAGTATGCCGCCGAACCCAATCAACACCGCCAATATGCGCCATGGTCCAATCGGTTTACGCTGGACCAATGTATTGATCAGCAACACCCAGATGGGTGAAGTGAACAGACCTGCCAGCGCCTCGGCGATGGTCATCAAACCGAGCGCCCCAAAATAGAGGAACATGGCAGTCGAGAGAGCCGCCGCGCGACCCAACACGGGTATCCAATTGTTGGGTCGCAGACTGCCCAGACCAAGACGGGCCATCAAGATCAGGAGAGGCGCCATCAGGACCGCGCGCAGGGCCACAAATTGCCATAGGCCAACTGTGTCCGCGATCCGGGCAATGAAATTGTCGATCAGGCCAAGGATCGCCATCGCACCTAGCATGGACAGGGCCGCCGCAGCGGGGCGGTTTTCGAGAGGTGCGCTCATGTTTGGGTGCGGCCTTTGTCGTTTTGATGACGCCAATATGCGTATTTCTACTGGGCGTTTCTACTGGGGATTACTACGATCTAACGCAAGAAGCGATGTTTGTCGTATGACCGGTGGGGACCGGGCGATTCGAGGGAGGAAAACCATGGGCTGGATGAAGGATGAGAGCGGGCTGGAGAAATGCGCTGCGAATTACGTGCCGCTGACGCCATTGTCGGGATTGATGCGGGCGCGCGAGGTGTATCCGGATCACCTTGCCATGGTTTACGGCGCGCATCGCAAGACCTATCGCGAATATCATGAGCGTGTAACGCGGCTGGCGTCGGGGTTGGCTGGATTGGGTGTCGCGCCGGGCGATGTGGTGTCGACGTTGCTACCCAATGTGCCTGCTGCGGGCGAAGCGCATTTTGGCGTACCGGCCTGTGGCGCGGTGCTCAATTCGATCAATATCCGACTGGATGTGCACACGGTGGCCTATATCTTTGATCATGGTGAGGCCAAAGTTGTGCTGGTTGATACCGAGTTCCTACCGCTGGCAGAGGCAGCCTGTGACGCGATGGAGGGCGATGCGCCCCTGATCATCGAAGTTGCCGATGCGGATGCGGGCCATTCGGCGACAGGGCGATATCAGGAGTATGAAGCGCTGTTGAGCGCGGGCGATCCAGCGTTTGCCTGGGTCTTACCCGAGGATGAGTGGGAAAGCATTGCGCTGAATTATACCTCGGGTACGACAGGCCAGCCCAAGGGCGTGGTCTATCACCATCGCGGGGCCTATCTGATGACGATGGGCACGGTGGTGAGCTGGCAGTTGGTGCTGCATCCGGTCTATCTGACAATTGTGCCGCTGTTTCATTGCAACGGTTGGAACCACACGTGGCTGATGCCGCTGCTGGGTGGAACAATTGTGTGCTGTCGCAATATCACCGCAAGTGCAATTTATGATGCGATTGCCGACGAAGGCGTGACCCATTTTGGCGGCGCGCCGATTGTGCTGAACGCCATTGTGAATGCGCCTGACAGCGAGCGGCGTGCCTTTGACCATACAGTCGAGGTGTTCACAGCAGGCGCGCCCCCTGCCCCGGCGACGCTGGCCAAGATCGAAAACCTTGGATTTCATGTGATGCAGGTTTACGGCCTGACCGAAACCTATGGGCATGTCACCGAATGCCTGTGGCAATCGGAACGGTGGAACGGTTTGGACAAGCCTGAGGTGGCCGCGATCAAGGCGCGTCAGGGGGTGGCGATGCCGATGATGGAGCATATTACGGTCATGGACGAGACCATGTCACAGGTGCCGATGGATGGAGAGACGGCGGGCGAGATCATGATCAGGGGCAATTCGGTCATGAAAGGGTATCTCAAGAACCCCGATGCCACCCGCGAGGCGTTTAAGGACGGGTATTTTCATTCCGGTGATATCGCTGTTCAACACCCTGACAGCTATGTGCAGATTACGGACCGTGCCAAAGACATCATCATTTCGGGTGGTGAAAATATCAGCTCTGTCGAGGTGGAGGGTGTTTTGATGCATCACCCCGCGATCAGCCTGGCGGCTGTTGTGGCCAAGCCGGATGAGAAATGGGGCGAAGTGCCCTGTGCCTTTGTCGAATTGCTGGATGGCGCAGAGGCCGGGGAGGCCGAGATTATCGCCTTTGCCCGCGAGAGTCTGGCCGGGTTCAAGACACCTAAAAAGGTGGTGTTTCAGGAGCTGCCCAAGACGTCGACAGGCAAGATCCAGAAATTCGCGCTGCGAACGCTGGCCAAATCCATGTGACCCAAAGGCGCGCCTGACGGCGCACAGGATTTGCTTGATAAGGGGCGCCGCCCCTTGTCACAGCTGAGCTGTGACCACCCCGGGATATTTGGGGCGAAAGGAAGATTGCGGATGCGCGTTGCTCCGCTCTGGGCAAGCGTGTTAGGTGTGGGTCAAAGAAGAGGCAGAGCAGGCCTTCGATGACAACCGCATTGGAAAAATACCAGAGGCTTGAGGCCACAGGGCTGTGGCGCGCCGGATCGGACGCGCAGCGCAAAGACGTGATCGTGTCGATTGGTGATGCCACACTGGTGATTACCGATATTCAGGATCGCGCCCTGACCCATTGGTCGATCCCGGCTGTGCGGCGGCACAATCCTGGCGAGCGACCTGCGATTTTTTATCCTGATGGCGACCCCGGTGAGACGCTGGAGGTGGGCGCGGATGAGGACGAGATGGTGGCGGCCATCGAAACGCTGCGCAACGCGGTTTCGCGGCGCCAGCCCAAGCCGGGGCGGTTACGCTGGGGTGTGTTGGCGGCGAGCGCGTTGGCGATTGGGGCATTGGCGGTGTTCTGGTTGCCCGATGCGCTGACTGCGCATGCGCTGCGTGTGGTGCCGGACGCGAAACGCGAAGCAATCGGGCGCAGTTTGCTGGAACAGATGTCGCGCCTGACCGGGCAACCCTGTGATGGGTTGCTGGCGGCACCTGCCATTCGTGCGCTTGAAGAGCGGTTGGGGCTGCGCCAGTTGGTGATCGTGCCGGATGGCGTGTCGGACGCTGTGACGTTGCCGGGGGAAATTGTGTTGCTCAACCGTCGAGCAGTCGAGGATTTTGAGGAGCCGGATGTGGCCGCCGGGTTTGTGGTGGCGGAGCTGGGTCGCAATGAAGACCCGCTGGAGCGGTTGCTGGACAATGCTGGGCTGACTGCGCGTTTTCGGCTTTTGACCACGGGTGATCTGGATGAAGATATATTGCGCGATCATGCCGAGGATCTGGCTCTGTCGGCGCGCGCGCGGCCTGACGACGCCACATTGATCGCAGCGTTTGAGACCTATCGATTGCGGATCAGCCCTTATGCTTACGCTCTGGATCCATCAGGGGAAGCGACGTTGTCGTTGATCGAGGCGGATCCATTTACGATCACGCCGGAAACGGTATTGGAGGACAGCCAGTGGGTTGCCCTCCAGGAAATTTGCGGGTCGTGACGGCGTTGTGTTCTATTCGCCAACGCGTGGTATGATCAGACGGCGCGGTGTTTTTTCAGTCCAGATCTGATTTGTACGCGACACGCCTGCAAAGGTCATCTCGGCGCGTTTCGTGTTCAGGCGACCGTCGTCGAAGGCACGGCGATAGCCTTCGGGCACTGTCATGGTGACATGCGAGACCTTGTTCATTTCATAAACATGACGCGGCACCACGCGGGTTTCGGGATGCACCTCGCCAATACGTACCACCTGACCGGGGCGACCGCGGTTTAGAGTGCTGGGCGCAACCGATCCCTGACGATCAAACTGCATCTTGGGGGATGGCGCCGTGGGGCTGCCGGATCCATGGGTGACCGGGCTCTGAGCTTGTGGGCCGCAGCGCACCTTGAGACCCTTGTGGGTCGACTGGCCGTTGCGGCAGGGCGACAGTGTACCAGCTGCACGTGGAGGTTGTGCGGTGGTGCGGCGCTGTTGCGGCTGTTGGGTGGTGGTTGTGGTCGCCGGGGCCACCACAACAGGCTTTGGCGCGCTGGTGGTGGTTGTCCGTGTGCTGGTTGTGGTGCGCGTGGTTGTTTTCGGCTTGGCCGTTGTCGTTGTGCGTGTGGTCGCAGCGGGTGCGGTTGTGGTTTTTGGTGCAGCTGCCGTGGTGGCCGCTGGCTTGGGCGCTGTGCGTGGCGCTGTCGCGGTTGTGGTCGAAGCAGAAGGTGCTGCGGCTGGTTTGATCTGAACCACGTTTTTGTCGACCTTGGCCGCAGGTGCGGCTGCGCTGGCGCCTGCAACATTGGAGGGTTTGAAGCCGCAGATCACCTTGCGATCGCGTGTGACACGCGGCACCCACGTGACCCCCCCGTCCAGACCCGCGCGGATGTATACACACCCGCGACTATCAACATATTGTTTTCCTTTGTAACTCGCCGGCGGGAATTCCGCCGGAGTGTCCAATGCGCGACTGGATTGTGCGTGAACCGCGCTCAATCCCAAGGATGCCGCGATCACGCTGACCGCGATGACTCTGGTTAGTTTCATATTGCCCCCACAAGATGTAGGGGTAGTCTAAGCGCAATCGGCTATATGAGTAAACCATTGATTTGCCACAATTTGGCCTACTTTGTCCCGAACATGCGGTCCCCTGCGTCGCCAAGACCGGGCAAGATATAGCCCTTTTCGTTCAGACGTTCGTCGAGCGCTGCGGTGACAATTGGAACATCCGGGTGTGCCTCTTTCATACGGGCGACACCTTCGGGCGCGGCCAGAAGGCAGAGAAACCGGATATTTGTGGCGCCATTTTCCTTGAGCAGATCAATTGCTGCGGCCGAAGAGTTGCCGGTGGCCAGCATCGGGTCAACCGCAATCACAAGGCGTTCGTCCAGTTCGGTTGGAACCTTAAAGTAGTACTGTACCGGTTTCAGTGTCTCTTCGTCGCGGTAAAGCCCAACAAAACCGACCCGTGCGGAAGGGATCAGTTCCAACATACCGTCCAAAAGGCCGTTTCCAGCCCGCAAGATCGAGACCAGCGCCAGCTTGCGGCCATCTAGTGTCGGGGCATCCATTTCGACCAGCGGCGTTTCGATCCGTTTGGTTGTCATGGGCAGTTCGCGGGTCACTTCGTAAGCAAGCAGCTGGCTGATTTCGCGCAGCAGGCGGCGGAACTCTCCGGTCGAGGTGTCGGTGCGACGCATCAACGTGAGCTTGTGCTGAACCAGTGGATGTTCAACGATTGTGAGGTGGTCGGTCATGTGCTCTCCAGTGTCTTTTGGATACGGGCGCGGGTGGTGTCATCGCAGAAAGCGGCCTCTAGCGCGGTTTGGTTCAGGGCACGGAAATCATCCTCGCCCCAGCCATAAGCCGCGGCAATCATCTCGTATTCGCGGCGCATGGTTGTGTGGAAAAACGGTGGATCGTCGGTGGAAACGGTCACACGAACGCCCGCATCACGCAGTTTGGCCAACGGGTGTGCGGCGATGTCGGGATAAAGGCCCAACACAACGTTGGAGCCGGGGCAGACCTCGAGCGTGATCTGACGGGCAACAAGTTCGTCGATCAGGGCGGGGTCTTCGATGGCGCGCACGCCGTGGCCGATGCGTTCGACGTTGAGGTCACGGATCGCTTCCCAAACGCTTTCGGGGCCGCCAAATTCACCGGCATGGGTGGTCAGGCGCAGACCGGCTTCGCGCGCCATGTCGAAGGCATAGGCAAAGTCGCCCTGATGGCCCTGGCCCTCGTCCCCGCCCATGCCGAGGCCGACAACCCAATCGCCAGCGGTTTCGGCAGCGCAGAGCGCAGATTGCTTAGCCTTTTCGGGGCCAAAGTGACGGACAGGTGTGACGATGCCGCGCAGGGTGATGCCAAAGTCTGCTTCGGCCCGGGTTGCAGCCTCTTGGATAGCGTGCAGGTATTCGCGCCAAGCGGCGACGTCACCACCACCGCAAAAATCGGGGCTGATGAAGCTTTCGGTGTAGACAACACCCTGTTCGGCGCTTTCCTGAAGGATGGCGCGGGTCAGGCGGGCAAAATCCTCGGGGGTTTGCAGCACGCTGGTCGCGGCCTCGTAGACCTCAAGGAAATGCACAAAATTTTCAAAGGCATAGCCCCCGTTGGAGTCAAAGATGCGGCTGAGGTCAACCTTTTTCTCATGCGCCAGTTGGCGGATAAAGGCGGGCGGTGCCGCGCCTTCGTGGTGAAGGTGCAGCTCGATCTTGGGTAGGTCGGCAACGCTCATAGAAAACTCCTTCCGCGCGGCGGGGTAACACCGAGATGGGTGGCGATGGTGGCGGCGACGTCGACAAAATCGATCAGGCCTGCCTGCCCGCTGCCAACTCCGGCGCAGAGAACCGGCGCCCGTTCGCGCGTGTGATCCGTGCCGCTCCAGCTGGGGTCATTGCCATGATCCGCCGTCAGGATCAACAGATCGCCGGGACGTAGTTTGTCGATGAAGGCGGCAATTTGCCCATCGAACCATTCCAGGGCGCGGGCATAACCGGGAATGTCGCGGCGGTGGCCATACAGGCTGTCGAATTCGACAAAATTTGCAAAGGTAAAGCTGTTGTCTGCCGCTACATCGACCAGATTATGCAAAGCCTTCATCAGATCGGCGTCACAGCCCTTGGCGCAATCATCAATGCCGGACATGGAAAAAATGTCGCCTATTTTACCGACACCATGCACCAGGTGACCCGCATCCTGTATCCAGTTGGTCAGGATCGGTTCGGGCGGCGCGATGGCAAAATCCTTGCGGTTGGTGGTGCGTTGAAAGCCGGTTTCGGCATTACCAACAAAGGGGCGCGCGATGACGCGGCCAACCTTCATGTCATGCAGGATCGGGGCGAGGTCGCGGCAGAGGGTCAACAATCGGTCGAGGCCAAAAAGGTCTTCATGTGCCGCGATTTGCAAGACGCTGTCGGCGGAGGTGTAGCATATCGGAAAACCGGTTTGGAAATGTTGCGCGCCTAGATCCGCGATTATGGCAGTGCCTGACGCGTGACAATCCCCCAAAATGCCGTCTGTTCCGGCCAGTGCACAGATCCTTGCAGTGAGGTCGCTGGGAAAGCTGGGGGTGGCTTTTGGGAAATAGGTCCAGTCCCAAGGCACAGGTAGTCCGGCAAGTTCCCAGTGTCCTGATGGGGTGTCTTTGCCGCGCGAGGTTTCAGTGGCCGCGCCCCAGAACCCGGTAGGGACAGCGTCAAGTCCGGGGGTTGCGTCACCCGAGGCCAGGCGCGTCGCCGCGCCAAGGCCAAGCGCGTCAAGGGTGGGCAGGCTTATCGGGCCTGAACGGCCTTCTTCGCCCCGCGTTGCACCGTCCTGACCCGCCGCACAGGCCTGTGCAATATGGGCAAGCGTATTGGCACCGGTGTCGGGGCGGTCTTCGTTAAAGAACTGATCCGCATCCGGTGCACCACCGATGCCAACGGAGTCCATGACCACAAGAAAAGCGCGGGGCATTTATCGGATCCTTTCGTGAATGAGCGGTGGCAGGTCAGGCGCTGTATCGGCGATTGTGATAGCCTGCAAGACCGCCTGTTCGGCTTCCCTGGCGGCATCCTCTCGAGCGGCGTGAAGGCGCAAGAGCGGTTGGCCTCGGGTAACGCGGGCCCCCAGACGGGCCACTTCGGACAGGCCGACGGCGGGGTTAATCACATCCGCCTCGACCTGACGCCCGCCACCCAGCGCGACCACGGCAAGGCCCAGCGCCTCTCCGTCGATGGCGTAGACATAACCCGTTTGGGGTGCGGCGATTTCGCGGATCACGGTCGCTTCGGGAAGGAAGCGTCGCCAGTTTTCCGTGAACTGTACGGGGCCACCCATGGCGGCGACCATACGGCCAAACGTATCAGCGGCGCGGCCGTCAGAGAGGACTGTGGCCATCTGGGCAATGCCGTCTTCGACATCGCGGGCGAGCCCGGCGTTGGCAAGCAGGACGCCCCCCAACGAGACGGAGAGCTCGGCCAATGCCCCCCCTGCCCCGTTACAAAGCACCTGCATCACCTCAGCCACTTCAAGTGCATTGCCAAGCGATGCGGCGAGCGGTTGGTTCATGTCTGAGATCACGGCGCTGGTTGGGCATCCGGCGAGGTTGGCAGTGTTGACCAATGCAGTGGCGAGCGCGCGCGCATCATCGGCGGATTTCATAAAGGCACCAGAACCAAGTTTGACATCAAGCACCAGACCCTGAAGCCCGGCGGCGAGTTTCTTGGACAAGATCGAGGCGGTGATCAGATCAAGGCTTTCGACCGTCGCGGTCACGTCGCGGATGGCATAAAGCCGTTTATCCGCCGGGGCGATATCGGCGGTGGCGCTGACAATTGCGCAGCCTGCGGTGTCAACAACGGCACGGAACTGATCTTCGCTGAGACCCGTTTTCAGGCCGGGAATGGCCTCCATCTTGTCAAGTGTGCCGCCGGTGTGACCCAGCCCACGCCCGGAGATCATCGGAACGTAGGCGCCACACGCCGCCAATGCGGGGGCAAGGATCAGCGAGACGCAATCCCCCACCCCGCCGGTGGAGTGTTTGTCGAGAACGGGGCCGGGCAGATCCCAGTGCAATGTGTCGCCACTGTCACGCATGGCAAGCGTCAGGGCAACGCGCCCCTCCTCTCCTAACCCGCGCAGACAGACGCCCATGGCAAAGGCCCCGGCCTGAGCATCGCTGACACGTCCATCGGCCAGCCCGTTGGCAAACCAATTCAGCTCTTCACGCGTGGGCGTATCGCCCTGCCGCAGTTTGGTGATGATAGCGCGCGCGTCCATGGGTTAGTCGCGATCCGAGTGGTCGGTATCCATATGATCGGTGCCAAATGCGCCCGGCAAAAGATCCGCAAGGGTCATACTTTGACGCACACCTTCCAGATTGGCGAGCGTGACCGTCACGTCGCCATTGCCAAATTCGGCCAGTTTCTGGCGACACCCACCGCAGGGCGAAACGGGCAGTTTGCTGTCTGCGACCACGAAGACTTCGCTCAGGCGGGTGTCACCGGCGGCGATCATGGCCGCAATGGCGCCAGCTTCGGCGCAGGTGCCCTCGGGATAGGCGATGTTTTCCACGTTGCAGCCAGCGTGGATTGCGCCCTCGACCGACCGTATCGCGGCCCCAACTTTGAAATTCGAATAAGGCGCATAGGCGTTTTCACGCACGGCAAAGGCGGCTTTTTCCAGACTCATGTGTCCTCCAATTCAGTGTTGAATGCGCCGGGCAATGTGACTTCGAGCAGTTCAATATCGTCGCTGGGTTTGGCGTAGCGGGTTTTCATGCCGGGTGGAATGACAAACGCGTCGCCCGCCGCAAGCTCGAAAGGATCACGCCCCTCGCCCTCGAGGGTCATTGATCCCTGCATAACAAAAGTGAAGTGAATGTCGCTGTTGTGGCGAGCCCAGACAGGTATCCCGATGCCGCGCTGGATAACCTGCACCCCGGCGACGTTTTGGGTATTGGCGGCGATCGTCGTATCACGGCAAACGAACCCCGGCAGGCGAAACGGACGCCAATCGGCCCCTTTGGCGACGTTATGCACAAAGCGCTGACCGTCCCATTCGCGATTTGGGCGATCATGGGGTGTGGGCAATACCATGTTGTGGTCGATTTCGGTAACGTGGTCGGCTGGTACGCCAATTTCGATCACTTGCAGATCATCGCTGGCCGCGCAAACCCGATGGCGGATTTCAGGAGGCTGGATAAAACAATCCCCGGCAAAAAGGCGACGCATTCCGCCCTGATCTTCGTAGAGAACATCAACCCAGCCATTGACGCAAAAGATCAGCTGAAAGCCAACTTTGTGAAAATGCACCATATCGGGCACCGGGCCGCCGTCTGGGATACGGATGTGACTGGCGATCATCGCGCCCCCCAGCCGGTCCGGCACCAGATCGCGGTAATGCATCCCTGCGCGGCCAATAACCCAAGGGGCCTGATCCGCGAGGCGGCGCACCACAAAGGAATGCTGAACCGGCGGCAAAACCAGCGGCGGGTTAAGCTCGTCTATTTCGATCCGCGTACCGTTGGGGGCGTTCAGCACCCGTGCACCATTGGCGAAATCGTCCGGATCGTCGGTTAGAATGCGCAACGTTCCAGGGGCCTCGGGTGCGCCTTTTTCGATCCGCAGCCGCAGACCATGGCCGGAAAACACTGCGACCGTGGGATCATCTGCGGGATAGATCATATCCATGCGCATTTTGAGCGTTTTGGTGTAAAAGGGGATATCGTCCCGCAGCTCTTGTGTTGAAAGGCGCATTTCGGCTTGGGCCGTTGTGTTTGCGGGTGCGTTCTCCATCAAGGAACTGTGTCTTGGGGACATTTGATTTGCAAGTGGCGACCGTTAGCGAAAACACTGGCCCTGTGTCGGTTTTGCGCCTTTCGAGGTCGCAAAAACTAGTTTAAGGCTAAACCAAATTTCTGAAATTGAGGTTCGTAATGTCCGATAATGCCAAACAAACCCTGCGTCAGGCCGCGCTGCATTACCACGCGAACCCAAAACCCGGAAAGCTCGAGGTGCGCGCCACCAAGCCGCTCGCCAATGGCCGCGACCTGAGCCGTGCCTACAGCCCCGGCGTGGCCGAAGCCTGTCTTGAGATCAAGGACGATCCCGCAAACGCTGCGCTCTATACGGCGCGCGGAAATCTTGTGGCGGTGGTGTCCAATGGCACGGCGGTGCTGGGTCTGGGCAATATTGGGCCGCTGGCATCAAAGCCGGTGATGGAGGGCAAGGCTGTGCTCTTCAAGAAATTTGCCAATATTGATTGTTTTGACATCGAATTGGACGAGAGCGACCCGGAAAAGCTAGCTGAGATCGTTTGTGCGATGGGGCCCACCTTTGGGGCGATCAACCTCGAAGACATCAAAGCGCCGGATTGCTTTGTCGTCGAGAAGATCTGTCGTGAGCGGATGAATATCCCGGTATTCCATGACGATCAGCACGGCACGGCGATTGTTGTGGGGGCTGCGGCCACCAATGCCATGGCGGTCACGGGTAAAAAATTCGAAGACATAAAGATTGTCTCGACCGGTGGCGGTGCGGCGGGGATTGCCTGTTTGAATATGCTGCTGAAGCTGGGAGTGAAGCGCGAGAATGTGTGGCTGTGCGACATCCACGGGTTGGTTTATAAGGGTCGGACAGAGGACATGAACCCGCAAAAGGCGGAGTTTGCTCAGGACAGCGATCTGCGGACTTTGGATGATGTGGTTGACGGGGCGGATATGTTTCTCGGCCTGTCGGGTCCGGGTGTGCTGAAGCCAGAGATGGTGGCGCGCATGACCAAGCAACCGATCCTCTTTGCGCTGGCCAATCCCACACCCGAAATCATGCCCGATGCAGCGCGCAAGGTGGCACCTGATGCGATTATTGCGACAGGGCGCAGCGATTTTCCCAATCAGGTCAACAACGTGCTGTGTTTCCCGTTCATTTTCCGCGGTGCACTGGATGTGGGCGCAACCGAGATCAACGACGAAATGTGCGTAGCCTGTGTCAACGGGATAGCCGAACTGGCGCGTGCGACAACCTCGGCAGAGGCGGCGGCGGCCTATAAGGGCGAACAGCTTACATTTGGGGCGGATTACCTGATTCCCAAGGCGTTTGACCCACGTCTGGTTGGGGTAGTGTCGGCAGCTGTGGCCAAGGCGGCTATGGCCAGTGGCGTGGCCACGCGACCGATCGACGATCTCGACGCCTATGTGCATAAGCTGAACCAATCGGTGTTCAAATCCGCCCTGTTGATGCGCCCGGTGTTTGAAGCAGCGCGTAAAGCATCGCGCCGGATTGTATTTGCCGAGGGCGAGGACGAACGGGTTCTGCGCGCGGCGCAAGCCATTCTGGAAGAAACCACCGAAACGCCGATCCTGATTGGTCGCCCCGAAGTGATCGAGGCCCGGTGCGAAAGGCTGGGGCTGGCGGTGCGACCTGACCGGGATTTTGCGGTGGTGAACCCGGAAAACGATCCGCGTTATTTCGACTACTGGAATTCTTATCACGAGTTGATGGAACGCGACGGTGTCACACCGGATCTGGCCAAGGCGATCATGCGCACCAACACCACGGCGATTGGCGCGATCATGGTGCACCGCGAAGAGGCCGACAGCATGATTTGCGGCACGTTTGGCGAATATCGCTGGCACCTGAACTATGTCGAACAGGTTTTGGGCAGCCCGCGCCATACGCCTCATGGGGCGCTGTCGCTGATGATCCTGGAGGACGGGCCGCTGTTCATTGCCGACACGCAAGTGAACGAACTGCCCTCGCCCGAGGATATTGCGCGCATCACTGTTGGTGCCGCCCGGCATGTGCGCCGTTTTGGGCTGGAGCCAAATATTGCGCTGTGTTCGCAATCACAGTTTGGCAATCATCGGCTGGGATCTGGCAAGCGGCTGCGTGAGGCGCTCGACATCCTCAACAGCAAACCGCGCGATTTTGTCTATGAAGGGGAAATGAACGTGGACACGGCGCTGGACCCCGAGCTGCGCGCGCGCATATTTCCGCGCACGCGCCTGAAGGGGTCGGCAAATGTGTTGGTGTTTGCCCATGCCGACGCGGCCTCGGGTGTGCGTAATATTCTGAAAATGCGCTCTGACGGGCTTGAAGTTGGGCCGATCCTGATGGGCATGGGCAACCGCGCGCATATTGTCAGCCAATCGATCACGGCCCGTGGCCTGCTCAACATGGCGGCGATTGCTGGAACTCCGGTTACGCAATACGGCTGATTTTGCAGCAAACGCCTCTTGGTTTTTTGGATCAGCCCGCCTGCACCCGCCGGCGGGCTTTCTCTTTGTGTATTGCAGCCGGACAGGATTGGCGGCAGACCCGGTGATGGGTGGCTTTTGACGAAGTTGCAAAAAATTATTTGCAACTTTGCATTTTTAGAAAATCAGCAAACTAAACCGGATATTTAAAGCGGTATTTGCAATATTTGCATCTATCGAGGCCTCTTTTTCTGCAAATATCATGCGATAAACTGACACGCCCAGTAGCCCGAGCCTTGCCCCATTGCCACTTGCTCCCGTAACACTTTGCCTAAGTGTAAGGAGGAGCAATTATGGCTTACAAGGACGTTTACGCAGCTTGGAAATCGGATCCGGACGCATTTTGGATGCAAGCCGCCGAGGCCATTGACTGGGATGAGAAGCCCTCCAAAGCGTTGTTTGAAAAAGGTAAAAACCTGTTCGAATGGTTTGCCGACGCCAAGGTAAACACCTGCTGGAATGCGGTGGACCGCCATGTCGAAGCTGGCCGGGGTGAACAGACCGCGATCATTTATGACTCGCCCATCACACATACCAAGCGCGAGATATCCTATGTCGAACTGCGCAACCGCGTGGCCAATCTGGCGGGCGGGCTGCGTGCCAAGGGCGTTGAGAAAGGCGACCGGGTCATCATCTATATGCCTATGGTGCCCGAAGCGCTGGAAGCGATGCTGGCATGTGCCCGGATTGGCGCGATCCATTCAGTCGTGTTTGGCGGATTTGCTGCAAACGAACTGGCTGTGCGGATCGACGACGCCAAACCCAAAGCGATTATCGCCGCGTCCTGCGGGCTCGAGCCGGGGCGTGTGGTGCATTACAAACCCCTGCTGGACGGTGCGATTGATCTGGCAACGCATAAACCCGACTTTTGTGTAATTTTCCAGCGCGAGCAGGAAGTGGCCGAGCTTATCGAGGGGCGCGACGTGAACTGGCATGGGTTCCAATACGGCGTAGAGCCTGCGGAATGTGTGCCGGTTGAGGGCAACCATCCGGCTTATATCCTCTATACCTCGGGCACGACCGGTCAACCCAAGGGGGTGATCCGTCACACCGCAGGTCAATTGGTGGCGCTGAACTGGACCATGAAAAACCTCTATAATGTCGATCCGGGCGATGTGTTCTGGGCGGCGTCCGATGTGGGCTGGGTCGTGGGCCATTCCTATATCTGTTACGGCCCGCTGATCCACGGAAACACCACGATCGTGTTTGAGGGCAAACCCGTGGGCACACCGGATGCGGGCACGTTCTGGCGCGTGATCGAGGAGCACAAGGTAAAGTCGTTCTTTACCGCACCCACCGCGTTCCGGGCGGTCAAACGCGAAGACCCCTTGGGAGAATTCGTCAAGAAATACGATCTGAGCGGTTTGAAGCAGGTTTATCTGGCTGGGGAACGCGCCGACCCGGATACGATTGTCTGGGCGCAGGATCATCTGAAAGTCCCAATTGTCGATCATTGGTGGCAGACCGAAACTGGCTGGGCAATTGCGGCGAACCCGTTGGGGATTGAGGAATTACCTACCAAGCTGGGCTCTCCTACGGTACCGATGCCAGGCTATGAGGTTGTCATTCTTGACGATGCGGGCCACCCGGTGCCTGCCGGGACGCTGGGGGCGATCGCGATCAAACTGCCCCTGCCCCCGGGCACATTGCCAACCCTATGGAATGCCGAAGACCGGTTTCAAAAATCGTATCTCAACACGTTCCCCGGCTATTACGAAACCGGCGATGCAGGCATGATGGACGAGGACGGGTATGTCTCGATCATGGCGCGCACGGATGATGTGATCAACGTCGCCGGGCACCGCCTGTCGACAGGTGGCATGGAAGAGGTTCTGGCGGCGCACCCGGATGTGGCCGAATGCGCGGTGATTGGGGTGACCGATCAGCTGAAAGGCCAGATGCCGGTGGGCTTCCTGTGCCTGAATTCCGGCGCGGGTCGCGATAATGGCGACGTGGTCAAGGAAGTGGTCAAGTTGGTGCGTGAAAAAATTGGCCCTGTGGCGGCGTTCAAGCTGGCCGTGGTGGTTGATCGATTGCCCAAGACACGCTCGGGCAAGATCCTGCGAGGCACAATGGTAAACATCGCAGATGGCACGGAGTACAAGATGCCAGCAACAATTGACGATCCGGCGATTTTGGACGAGATCAAGGACGCGTTGAAAACAATTGGCTATGCGCAGAACTGACGGGTAATACAGTTGGAACGGCCCCGCCGAAAAGGCGGGGCCAGACAATCAAAGTAGGATGGCTTTGGTCAACTGCAAATACACAGCTTGGAACCTTCCTTGCACGGTTCATCAGACCTGCGCACGGCACGTATCCAGGAAAGTCGCTACCAAATCCGCTTGCCGCACTGCGCGTGTTACGGCAATGGCTATCTCGAATTGGCCAATATCTTGGGCGAGAGGACGTGTAATCACAGCATCGCCTTCTATTGTGACGTTTTGACCAGGCGGAAACCCAACAAGGGTAAAGCCCAGTCCCTTTCCCACATAAGCCTGAACCATTTCACGGGATTGGGAGGTCAGCGGCACCTCTGGATCAAGCCCGGCATTCCGCAACAAGTCCAGATAACTTGGGCCAGGACCGGCGCGCGAAACGGCGATGTAGGGTATGTTTGCAAGATCCTCTAATTGCACACTGGCAGACTTTGCCAAGGGATGCGCCTCTGGCAACAAGACTAGCGGCGCAATCTCCTTTAGGACCTCAACATCATAACGCGCGGCGTCAAAGCCTTGATTAAAGACGACGAGTGCGTCGACGTCGCTAGCCTCAAGCGACGCAACGAGACTGGGAAAATCTTCCTCAACAACTTCAATGCGCACATTGGGATAGCGTTCGCGGAAGGACAAAACGGCAGGCAAAACGATCCTTTGCGCAATGGCGTAATGCGTCCCGATCCGGATCGTGCCAATTTCACCTTTTGCCATTTCTACTGTTCGTTTTTCCAGCGCCTCTGCGTGCATCAATAGGATTTCGGCATCATGCAGTATCGCGGCTCCGGCTCGGGTCAGCCGCATACCCCGCGCAGGAAAGCGATCAAACAAAGTCACGCCAGTGACAGCTTCAAGTTTGTCGATCGCAGACGAGATCGCCGCAGGGGAAACATTCAAATTTCTTGCAGCAGGAGCAATACCACCGCAATCGGCGGTCTCTGCGAGGAATGCGAGTTGGCGCAGTGAAAATCGAACCATCAGAAAATCCCATCTTTGCGCAAGATTAATTCAGTTTTCCCGATCTTATGCAACATCGTAGGCTAACCATGCGAGACAAGGGAGCGAGCAAATGGACATCAGACCCTTAACGGGCGGCTTAGGTGCTGAGATTATTGGAGCCGACGTAAAAGATAGCGGACAATTTGAGGACATACGCGCAGCCTTTGCCAAACATTCTGTCATCGTTCTCAGAGAGCAAAGTGTTGCCCCTGACGACCATTTGGAATTTGCGCGCCGTTTCGGCTCTATCAACGTAAATCGTTTCTTCAAGCCGGTCGATGGCCATCCGGAAATCGCAACCGTCCTGAAAGAAAGGGACCAGAAAGAAGCCGTCGGTGAAGGCTGGCATACCGATCATTCCTATGATCAGATTCCTGCAATGGGATCTATCCTGCATGCCATTGAGATGCCGCCTTACGGCGGGGACACGTTGTTTGTGTCAATGGGCGCAGCTTATGAGGCGTTGTCAGACCCCATGAGAGCCTTTGTTGATGGGCTGGTTGCCGTTCATTCGTCCCGACATGTTTTTGGTGTGAACACGCTGGACAGTGAAGCAGCAAAGAGCGGGAGATTGGGCAATTCAGAGGCGGCGACGCAAGACGCACGCCATCCTGTTGTGATTGCTCATCCGCTCAGCGGGCGGCTGGGCCTTTTTGTGAACCCTGTTTTTACGACGCATATTGAGGGCCTCAGTGCGGAAGAGTCAGCCGCGGTTCTCGAAGTGCTTTACGAACATTGCAAACAGCCCGAATTCCAATGCCGTGTGCGCTGGCAAGCGGGTGACATCACGATGTGGGACAACCGGGCGACTTGGCACAAGGCAATCAACGATTATCAGGGTTTTCGTCGCCTCATGCACCGGGTGACGGTGGAGGGTGAACCTCTGTCTAATTAGACATCTGACCAGCGATGCAAATGATCGGGTTCGGCTGGTTAAAACCGCCGCCGACCCCGTTGCCGACCGCAGCCATTGTGCGCACCTAGAGTAACTTAACCGCCACGTCTGAATTGTCGGAAAAATCTAGCGCCTCACGACGGGCTTGCGCACCAATGAAACCAGCTCGACCCGTTGGCACCCAATGGTTGTTAGGTTGGGAGTGGACGCTCGGTACAGCAAATTTATGGAACCTGACATTCTCATTTACCAGTCCGGCAAAACTCTCTCTGATATACTATTGCCGTTCTTTTGCTGCTGATCGGTCTGCCACGTGAAACCAAGACCACAGGCCGCCGAATTTAGTCAATGTGCACCTCTTATTTGTGGCGATTGACATAGCGCCTTACCCACGCGTACCAAGATTTTGCGACCCCATTGGCAGCCCTTGTCGAAACGCACTATTCTCAGGACGCCCACCATGCAGCTTACCCCCAGCCTGATCCAATCCACCTATACCGCCATAAAATCGGCCACCGTTGTTACACCCACAGTGCACGCGGCGCGGCTTTCGATGCAGTTGGGATTTGATCTGTTTCTCAAGCTTGAGAACCTGCAGCATACCAACGCATTCAAGGCGCGTGGGGCATTGGCCAAGCTGTTGACGCTGGATCCGGAGCAACGCAAGGCCGGGGTGATCGCGTGCAGTGCAGGCAATCACGCGCAGGGTGTGGCCTATCACGCCACCCGCCTTGGCATTCCGTCGGTGATCGTGATGCCGGAGGGCACGCCGTTTAACAAGGTCAAGCGCACCGGCGATTTTGGCGC
The DNA here is from genome assembly GCF_003014475.1 of Shimia abyssi. GTDB lineage: Bacteria > Pseudomonadota > Alphaproteobacteria > Rhodobacterales > Rhodobacteraceae > Shimia > Shimia abyssi. The sequence continues at coordinate 574,992 of NZ_PYGJ01000001.1, forward strand.
CGAGGTGGTGTTGCATGGCACAGGATTCGACGAGAGTGTTCAGTTCACCATGGATTTGGCAACAGAACGCGGGCTGGTCTTCATTCATCCCTTCGACGACCCGGTTGTGGCCGCCGGACAAGGCAGTATTGCGCTGGAAATGCTGTCACAACAGCCTGATCTGGACACGCTGGTTGTGCCCATTGGCGGAGGCGGGTTGATTGCGGGGATTGCCGTAGCGGCCAAGAGCCTCAAACCCGAGATCGAGATCATTGGCGCGCAAGCTGAAAGTTTTAACGCGGTCGCGGCGCTTCTTGGATCCGGGCAGACGGTGATCAGCGGATCGACATTGGCCGAGGGGATTGCCGTACGCGCACCCTCACCCGCCAATCTGGAGATCATCAGGTCTCATGTGGATCGGGTAGAGACGGCCAGCGAAACCGAGATCGAGGCGGCGGTGTTTGATCTGTTGTCCAGCGAGAAACTGGTGGCCGAGGGTGCGGCAGGCGCAGGGCTGGCGGTGATCCAGAAGCAGGCCGAGGCATTAAAGGGCAAGAAAGTTGGCCTGGTGGTATGCGGCGGCAATATCGACTCGCGGCTCTTGTCGACGTTGATCCTGCGCGGATTGGTGCGGGACGGTCGCATCACGCGGCTGACCTTTGAGATTGACGACACACCCGGCCAGCTTTCGGATATCTCTCGTATTATTGGCGAAAGCGGTGCCAACGTGATTGAGGTGATCCACCAGCGGATGATGCAGACCGTTGCATTGAAAAAAGCTGAGTTGGAAGTCGTGATCGAGGCGCGCGATCTGATGCATGTGACCGATATTGTCACGCGCCTGCGCGATGCCGGATATACTTTGCGTACAGATAACGCGCTGGTTTAAGAGACGCCTTGCCGTGAATCAGACGAATTGTTCACGGATCAGGCGTTCTTCGAGACCATGGCCGGGATCGAACAGGATGCGATGGCGCACCTTGATGTCTGAAAAGATTTCGACAGCGGTGACATTCTGAACCGAGCGGCTGTCGGCGTCGGCCATCACCGGGCGCTTGGCTGCCTCAAGCACGTCAAACCGCACGTGAGCGGTTTTGGGAAGCAAAGCACCGCGCCAGCGACGTGGGCGAAACGGGGCAATCGCGGTAAGCGCAAGAACGTCAGAGCCAATTGGCAGAATCGGACCATGCGCCGAATAGTTATAGGCGGTCGACCCGGCAGGTGTACTAACAAGGGCGCCGTCACAGACCAACTCCTCAAGCCGCAGACGCCCGTCAATCGTAATGCGCAATTTGGCCGCTTGTGGACCTGCGCGCAGCAGCGATACCTCGTTGATGGCTAGTGCGTGATGGGAAGACCCGTCAAGGCAGGTTGCCTGCATTGCCAATGGGTTCAGCACCTCTTCTTCTGCGGCGGTAAGACGTTCGGGCAGATCCGATTCGGCATATGTGTTCATCAGGAACCCGACGGTGCCGCGGTTCATGCCGTAAACCGGCAGGTTGAGGTTTTGGAACCCGTGCAATGTCTGCAACATAAAACCGTCGCCACCCAGCGCGACAATCACGTCTGCGCCGTCCACATCGTGGTTCCCATATCGACCAACGAGAGCGGCGCGCGCGGTCTGGGCCACGGGGGCCTCACTGGCGAGGAAAGCGATTCTCTGGGACATGAGAGGCCTCGAAGCTAGTTTCCCACCCCAATCACAGGTTTCCGATTGAGGCATATATCTACCCCCTGCACCATTGGCGGCGTACTGGCAAGCGATTGTGTCGCGTTGAGACCTTTTAAGCCATGGGGCAATGAGCTACGTACTGCGCCAACGTGAACACCTCATCCCGGAGACCCACCTATGACCGCATCCCGCGATCCCGGCTTTTTTGACGAAGCCCTGTCCAGCCGCGACCCAGAACTTTTCGCGTCTATCACCGATGAGCTGGGCCGCCAGCGCGACGAGATTGAGCTGATTGCCAGCGAGAACATCGTTTCTGCCGCCGTGATGGAAGCGCAGGGCTCGGTCATGACCAACAAGTACGCCGAAGGCTATCCAGGGCGTCGCTATTATGGCGGTTGCCAGTACGTGGACGTGGCCGAGAACCTTGCCATTGCGCGCGCCAAAGAGCTGTTTGATGTGGGATTTGCCAACGTTCAGCCGAACTCTGGTTCGCAGGCAAACCAGGGCGTGTTTCAGGCATTGCTCAAACCCGGCGACACCATTCTGGGCATGAACCTTGCGTCGGGCGGGCACCTGACCCACGGGGCAGCCCCCAACCAGTCGGGCAAGTGGTTCAACCCAGTGCAATACGGCGTGCGCAAGCAAGACAACCTGATCGATTATGATGAGGTGGCCGCTCTGGCCAAAGAGCATCGGCCCAAAATGATCATCGCTGGTGGGTCAGCGATTCCGCGCCAGATCGACTTTGCCAAGTTCCGCGAAATCGCGGATAGCGTGGGTGCGTTTCTGTTGGTGGACATGGCTCACTTTGCCGGGTTGGTTGCAGCCGGTGAGCACCCCTCACCCTTCCCTTATGCGGATGTGGCCACGACAACCACCCACAAGACCCTGCGTGGCCCGCGCGGCGGCATGATCCTGACCAATGACGAGGCGATTGCCAAGAAGATCAACTCGGCCATCTTCCCCGGTATTCAGGGCGGTCCGCTGATGCATGTGATCGCGGCAAAGGCGGTTGCCTTTGGCGAGGCGCTGCGTCCTGAATTCAAAGACTACATCGTCAATGTACGGGCCAATGCCGTGGCGCTGTCGGATCAGCTGATGAAGGGTGGACTGGACATCGTAACAGGTGGCACAGACACACATGTGATGTTGGTCGATCTGCGCCCCAAGGGTGTGAAAGGCAATGCCACGGAAAAAGCGCTGGGTCGCGCGCATATCACCTGTAACAAGAACGGCATCCCGTTTGACCCGGAAAAGCCGATGGTTACGAGCGGTATCCGCCTGGGCACTCCTGCTGGCACCACACGTGGGTTTGGCGAGGCCGAGTTCCGCCAGATCGCTGACTGGATCATCGAGGTGGTCGAAGGGCTGGCAGCCAATGGCGAAGAGGGCAATGGCGCGGTTGAGGAAAAAGTGAAGGGCGAAGTTGCCGCACTTTGCGCGCGTTTCCCGATGTATCCAAAACTCTGATTTTGTCTACAGAGTAGAATTTGGCCGTCGCCCTGATCGGGGCGGCGGTATTTTTGTGTCTTGGGGGTGCTCCCGCCAAGTGGACTTGCATCAAAGATGCAAGCCACCTGTTGGGGGTGGCTCGGCGGTGCCGAGCCTGTTTTGGGTATTTGGGAACATTGAGAAGGAACCGGGTTGGTTGCCGCACGGATCAGTTTGGCTGTGGCGCCATTTGTTCTTTATTTGTTCGCGACGCTTCTTTAGGTTGCGCCTATGACATTACGCATCACAAATCGCGACGCGCGCCGGTTTTGGCTGGCCAATCAGGGGCTTGCAGAAACGCCTACCGGGGCGCCTGATCCGCTGGCCACAATCCGGAGCCTTGGGTTTGTGCAATTGGACAGTATTCAGGTGCTGGCGCGCGCGCATCATCACATATTGTGGACTCGCAACCAGAACTATCGCGAGCCGATGCTGGATAGGCTTTTGGCCAAGGATCGCAGTGTTTTTGAGCATTTCACCCATGACGCTTCGATCTTGCCGGTTGAGACCTATCCGGTGTGGCAGCGACAATACCGGCGCAAGGCCGAACAGATGGGCAAGGCCAGCTGGTTCCGCAACATGCTGGGACCAGAAGAACGAGAGGCACTCAAGGAACGTATTCGCGACGAGGGCGCGCTGTGCAGCAATGATTTTGACAGTGAACACAAGGGCCCACGTGGCATGTGGCAGCGCCCGCCGCATAAACAGGCGCTGGATTTCATGTGGTATACGGGCGAGCTAGCCACCTGTTACCGCGAGAATTTTCGCAAGTTTTATAATCTGAGCGAACGGGTGATCCCGGATCAATGGCGCGAGATGGAGATGAGTGATGCGGCGCAGCTGGATTGGCTGTGTCGTGGCGCGATTGATCGCCTTGGGTTTGGCACAGCGGGTGATATCCAGCGGTTTTGGGATGCGGCCTCAAGTGTGGACGTGCGCAAGTGGGTCGAGGGGGCCGGTTTGGTTCCGGTTGAGGTGCAGACAGCGACGCGAGATTGGGTGCCTGCATTAGCCCCGGTTGATATTGAGGCGCGATTGGAGGCAGCACCAGCGGCCACGTCAAGGTTGCGTATCCTGAGCCCATTTGATCCGGCCATTCGCGATCGGGACCGGTTTCTGCGGCTGTTTGGCATGGACTACCGTATTGAGATATTTGTACCCGCCGAAAAGCGAAAGTGGGGCTATTACGTCTATCCTCTGTTGGAGGGCGACCGGTTTGTCGGGCGGTTGGAGGCCAAGGCGGACCGGGCACGGGGGACGCTGAACATTCATAAATTATGGGCAGAGCCGGGCGTGCGCTGGACCGCTGCACGTGCGGCCAAGCTTGAGGCGGAGCTGGGGAGGATGGCGCGGTTTATTGGTACGCCAGAGATATGTTGGACCTGCTCCGAGCGCCCTGCAGAGCCGCCATGAAGGTAACCGTTTCCGGCACGCGCCAGCTGGAACGACGTTTGGGCGACTGTATGCGCGCGGCTAGCTTTTGCGTTGGCCGAACTCGTGATGTTGATGCTCAAACAAGGATGGGCGGCGCTGTTTGGCGGGCTTTTGCTGATCGGGATGCTGGTGACAAACCGGATCTGGCAGGCGGATTGGTTAATTGCGCGCTATGATGCGCTGTCGCTTTATGCGCTGGGGTTGCAAGGACTATTTCTGGCGACACGCGTGGTATCGCGGCGCGAGGCGCGGGTGATATTGTTGTTTCATCTGACCGGCACGGCGATGGAAGTCTTCAAGGTTAAGGCGGGCAGTTGGGCCTATCCTGGTGATGGGGTCATGAAACTGTGGGGTGTGCCGCTGTTTTCAGGCTTTATGTGTACTGACCTGCAAACATACTCGGCTCGACTTGCAATCATCGCGATTTTGGGCCCGAATTATCTGACGCTATCGAGGGGTATAAACCCGGATTATTTGCAACCAGCCTGCAATCAAAGGGCCGAACCCAGATTACGTGCGAGTTGGATTTGGGGCGTGTTTTCAAATGCCTACGATTGTTTGATTTCCCGCCCGCAATTTGTGTGACTGAACATAGATATTCAGATGAGATTTCAGGACAGGATTATTCAGGGTCTCTGGACGCGGGTTTGGCGGCGGCATGGCGTCTAGGAATCCCCCGTTTGTCAAACCCAAGTAGAGCGGCTCAGACCCCGTGCCTGTGAGTCACGGGATGAGAGTTTAATACAAGGTTTCACGATAGCGCCGCTCAGCATACGACTGCTCGGTGGATGCAACTTCAATTTTCGAGTGATCTTGGATCATCTCGTACAGTGAAGGTATCGGGCGGTCGGTGGGCCACGTTTCTGGACGCCACAAACCTGCACGCATCGGAGCCTTGCCGCAGTGTGTGAATATCTCCTCAGCCGTGACTCTGAGCACGGTTTTAGGACTTCGTCCATTTACCTTGAACTCATCGCAAAGGTTTGGATTATCGCTGATTTCCGCGATGCCATTTACGCGAAGTGTCTCCGTAACAGACGGAATCATAAAGCAAATGGCCACTTTTGGGTGCGCCAGTATGTTCAGCAATCCATCAATCCGGTTGTTTCCGGGGCGATCTGGTATCAGTAGTGTTTTCTCGTTTTCGATTTTAACAAACCCAGCCGGATCGCCCTTCGGGGACACATCCAGATTTGCGCCGTCAGAGGTCGCCAGAACGAGAAAAGTAGAGTGTTCAATGAATTGGCGGCAATGTTTGTCAAAATGTGAGATTGCCTTCGCTGCGGCGTGAGGCGAAACATCTCCGTAAATTCTGCGTAGCTTTTCCGGGGTCAAAATCTGCACTCCTTGTCATGGCCTCTTTTCAACACAATGGATACCAAGAAAGCCTCGTTGCCGTCGTTCGCATTTAATGTGAGCCAGAGCAGATGATTGCCAGCCCGTCGCAAATAATCTGAGCTCATTCGCAGCTAATCTGGGTTTGCCCCCTGCGATAGATGCAAATAATTCGAGCCGAAAATCACGATGTTTGCAAGTCGCTACATTAATGTTTGCTTCGGTCGGGCCGTACTTGGCGCGCGTGATCCGGCTGTTTGAGATGCGGTTTGCGCCGTTTCCCCCGCTCTGGTTTGCCATGGCGCTGGCCTGTGCGATTTACGTGAATTTCTTTGCGCGCCACTTTGTGGCGGACATGCGCGCTTTGCGGTTTGTGGCCACCGTGGCGCTATTCTGGCGCACGCGGATCTGGTTTTGCATCGGGGTGAATTGGTATTGGATGCCCCTGCCCGTCGCTGCGTTCCTGTTCAGCATCTTTTTGTCGCTGGCCAAGAATGTGGGCACGGCCACGCGCGTTTGGTTGTATCACGGACAGGGGGCTTCAGACTGGGTGAGTCTGGCCAAGATGGGGTCTTGGTATCTGTTGCTGTTTGTAAGTTTCACAACCGTGACGGTGGTGTTTCGTGAAGCGCTGATGCGCGATGCGTGGTGCCCTAAATCAACCCGCGCCACATCAGAAACGCAACCAACAGCACGACCAGCGCAATCAGGTTGAAGCTGAGCGCACCCAACGTACCAAGTATTGCACCTTTGCGACGGTCGGCGCGGTCGACCGCGTCCAAGTCTTGCTTGAGGGTTTCATAGGCTGCCGCGACGCGGGTCATGTCCCCCTGAAGCATCAGTTTGGGGTGCCCGGCCTGCGCCTGAGCATCCACCAACACCTTGGCACTGGTATGGGCGCGTTTTGGCAGGCGGCGACCGATTTTGCGCATCGCTATATCCAGCTTGTCCGCCTTGATGCCAAACTTCTCATGGATCAGGTCCAACAGGGCGCGGGTTTTGCGGGACAGGTCTTTTTCATCGATCATGCGCGCAGGCTAGCGTTGCGCGCGCGAACACTCAACCACTCTGGCAGGCGCGCGAAAGCTGCGCTATCAGGGACTCATGTTGAACACGATTGTCTATGGCACCCCGACCGACCTTCCTGACCTTCTGATCGTGCACGGGCTGTTTGGCTCGGGCCGCAATTGGAGCGCCATTGGCAAGCGTTTGGCGCGCACACGGCGGGTGATCTCGGTCGATCAGCGCAATCATGGGGAAAGCCCCTGGTTTGACAGCCATTCCTACGAGGATATGGCCGCTGATCTGGCCGAAGTGATCGTGGCTGAGGCCAAGCACGGGCGTGATCCGGCCATGGATGTGCTGGGCCATTCCATGGGTGGCAAGGCGGCAATGGTGCTTGCTCTGACCCGGCCCGAGCTGGTGCGTAGTCTGATTGTCGCCGACATTGCGCCGGTCACGTATGAGCATGACCAAAAGCAGTATATTCAGTCGATGCGCTCGGTTGACCTGAGCCAAGTTGTCAAACGCTCGGACGCGTTGGAGCAACTGGAGGCGACGGTGGATGATCCGGCCTTGCGCAGCTTCTTTACGCAATCGCTTGATATTGCCAATACACGCTGGCGGCTGAATCTGGATGTGCTTGAGGCCGAGATGCCTAAGGTGATCGGTTTCCCCGAAATGGAGGGCACCTACGAGGGGCCAACGTTTTTCCTGAGCGGGTCATTGTCAGACTATGTGCTGCCTGAACATCGCGCCAACATCCGGCCGCTTTTCCCCAAGGCGCGCTTTGCCAAGATCACGGGCGCGAACCACTGGCTTCATGCGGAAAAACCGCATGAGTTTATCGCGTCGGTTCAGGCATGGCTGGATCAGGCCCCTACTGAATAAAGCTTGCGCGCGATCAGCCAAGTAACCGGCATAGAGAGCGCGAACCCAAGTGCCGCCATGAGCAGAATCGCGGTGACGGTTGTGTATCCAGCGACCAACGCAACAATGACGCCGGTGCCCGCGAGGGTGGAGCCGATGAACAGGTGTAGAATCAGAGCAAGGCGAAACATGATCAATCTTTCAATAGGTTACGATTGAGCCTGTCATATTCCGAATGCAAGTTTATGCTTTGATCTGCATCAGAAAAGGGCGATGACATCACCGCCCTTGTTGGTTTTATTGCCGTCGTGCTGAATGAGGTTAGAACGATTAGCCGCGCGCCTTGATCACCTGCAACAGCGGCATAACCGAAGACATATCCGGCCCGTGGCTTTGCCCAGTCAGCGCCTTGCGCAGTGGCATGAATAGGCCGCGTCCTTTGCGCCCGGTGGCTTCCTTGACGGTCTTGGTCCAAGTGCCCCAGGTGGCGTCGTCAAACGGCCCCTCGGGCAAGAGCAACATGGCCTGGGCGATGAACTCTTTGTCCTCATCGGCGATGTCCGGCTCGGCACCGTTGGCGAACAGCTCCCACCAGCTCTTAAGGTCTTTACGGGTGGTAATGTTTTCGCGTGTCACGTCCCAGAACCGCTCTGCCAACGTGTCGGGTACACCCGCCGCTGCGACATCCTCGGCCACATCCGCCAGCGGCAGTTCATGCAGCACCTTGGCGGTCAGCGGGTAGAGATCCTCTGCGTCAAATTTCGTTGGCGCGGCGCCAAAATGGCCAATCTCGAACCCGCTCGCAATCTCCTCGAGGCTGCTTTGCAGCTCGACCGGATCGCTTGACCCCAGCCGCGCCATCAACGAGAGCAATGCCATCGGCTCAACACCCGCCTCGCGCAGATCGCGCAACGCCAATGTGCCCAAGCGTTTGGACAGCGCCTCGCCCTGTGGCCCGGTAAGCAACGAGTGGTGCGCGAAGGTTGGCACAGTGCCGCCCAGCGCCTCGATGATCTGAATTTGCGTCGCGGTGTTGGTCACGTGATCCGCGCCGCGCACCACATGGGTGATGCCAAAATCGATGTCGTCCCAGACCGAGGCCAGCGTATAAAGGAACTGACCATCGCCGCGGATCAGAACAGGGTCAGACACACTTGAGGCGTCGATCGAGCGCGCGCCGAGCACACCGTCGACCCACTCGATCCGCTCATGATCGAGCTTGAACCGCCAATGCCCATTGCCACGCTCTTCGCGAAGGCGCGCCTTGTCGTCCTCAGACAGCGCCAGCGCCGAACGGTCATAAACCGGCGGCTTGCCCATGTTGAGCTGTTTCTTGCGCTTGAGGTCCAGCTCAACCGGGGTTTCAAAACACTCGTAAAACCGCCCCAAATCGCGCAGCTGCTGGGCCGCCTCTTCGTAACGCTCTAGCCGGTCAGACTGTTTCTCGACACGGTCCCATGTCAGGCCCAGCCATTCCAGATCCTGCTGAATAGCATCCACATATTCCTGCTTGGACCGCTCGGGATCGGTATCATCGATCCGCAGGATGAACGTACCGCCCGCCTTGCGTGCGATCAGGTAGTTCATCAGCGCGGTGCGCAGGTTGCCAACGTGAATATAGCCGGTGGGCGACGGGGCAAAACGGGTGGTGGTCATGTCAATCTCCTGTTGCGGCCTCCCATTCCACAAAGTGCGCTCTTTGTCCACCATATGCCGCGTTGCCATAAGCCTGTCCTATGACACTATCGGCAATCGGGATTTGCCTGATCGGTAACGAACTGCGCACACTGCGCACAAACGAGAAATCCTCAGGACCCGCGCCATGAAAATCGTCCGTACCGATGCCAAGTTGCAAACCCCAGACCTGGACGCCGCCTTACGCGCGATGGGCCATGACCTAGTACTGTTGCCGGACGGTGTTGATCAGGCGACGCTGATTGCAGAGATGGCCAACACTGACCTCTTGCTGATGTGCTACACACCCATCCCCCGAGCGGTCATCGCCGCCGCCGCCCGTTTGCGTGGCATCGTGAAATACGGCGTCGGGATTGACGCCATCGATATTCCGGCGGCCATCGAACATGGTGTCCCGGTGGTCAACATCCCCGAATATGCAGAAGAGACAGTGGCGGAAGGGGCCTTTGCGCTGCTCATCGCGCTGGCCAAGAAACTGCCCGCACTTGATGCCCATATGCGCGCAACAGGCTGGGCCTGGCCCGAACCGACATGGCTTGGCTCGGATATTGCGGGCAAGACACTCGGCATCGTCGGCTTAGGCAAAATCGGCCGCTCCATGGCGCGTATGGCTGGTGCTGGCTTTCGCGCCCGCGTCATCGCCTATAGCCCCCATACCACGGCCGAGGAGATGGCCGCTCTTGGCGTTGAGAAATGCGACACTCTGCATGAGATGCTGGCACAATCGGACTTTGTCAGCCTGCATTGCACACTCAACGACAGCACGCATCACATCATTGGCAAAGCCGAGCTGCGCACCATGAAATCCAGTGCCATCCTGATCAATACTTCACGCGGCGCGCTGATCGACGAGGCCGCCCTGCTCAGCGCAATGACCAACAACGAGATCGCCGGCCTTGGCCTTGACGTCTACTCTCAGGAACCGCTCGCTCTGGAAAACCACCCGCTCAGCTCGCTCTTTTCCATGCCGAACGTGCTACTCTCCCCCCATCTCACCTTCTACACCCACGACGCCATGACCCGGCTCGAGGACGACACGCTCGCCCGATGTCGCGAACTGCTTTCCGGTCAGCCTGTCCTTGTCAAATCGCACGATCCCCGCCTGCGCGCCCAGCGCACCGGTGTGACTTTTCCGGACTGACCCACCCTTCATCTTGCCAAAAACACTTCGGGGTGAATTGGCCAAAGGCCAAGAGGGGCAGCGCCCCTTTTCAGGCTCAGCTTTGCTGAGCCACGCTCAACCGGGCGGGAGCCTTTAGCGCAGCGCCGCTTTTGTTGCGTTCACAACAATGTCCAGCGCCCGGTCCAGATCCGCCCGTGCAATCGTCAGGGGGGGCGACAGCGTCAACACACAGCCTTGTGAGATTTTAAAGCTCAAACCTGCCTCAAGACAGCGATAATAAATCTGTTCCGCCAGATCATTGCCCGGCGTCTTATCAGCGCGATCAGTTACGATCTCCACGCCAAACATCAACCCTCGCCCGCGCACGTCACCGACAATCGGCACCTCGCCCAACCGATCCTCAAGCTGTGCCTTGGCATAGGCACCCAGCTCTGCTGCGCGTGCCACCAGCCCCTCCTCCTCGATGATCTCGAGCGTCGCAAGCCCAGCGCGGGCCGTAACCGGATTTTTTTCATGTGTGTAGTGCCCAATGGCAAAGTCGCCGCAGACATCCAATTCACGCCGCGCCACACAGGCGGCAATAGGCAAGACGCCACCACCCAGGCTTTTGCCCAGTGTTACGATATCCGGCACCACCTCGTCATGTTCAAAGGCAAACATCCGCCCCGTTTTACCCAGCCCCGTGGGGATCTCGTCCATGATCAACAGCGCCCCCCGCGCGGTACAGGCCTCGCGCACCGCTTTCCAGAATCCGGGGGGCGGCACATAAGGCACCGCGCGCATTGGTTCAGCGATCACGGCGGCCACGTCACCCTCACGCTCCAGCACAAAATCCACCATCTTGGCACAAGCCAATCCGCAAACATCCGGACCCGCGTGATTATAGGGGCAACGGTAGCAGGCAAACGGCGCCACATGCTCGGCCCCCGCCAAGAGCGGCCCGGCGATGTGGCTACGGAACGTCGCTTCGCCCCCTACGCTGGCGGCACCAAAACCCGCGCCATGAAAGGCATCCCAAAAGCTTACGGTTTTGAACCGCCCCGTCGCCGCCCGCGCGATCTTGAGCGCCACTTCATTGGCGTCCGAGCCGCCGGTGGTGAACAAGGTTTTACCGAGGTTTCCCGGCGCGAGATCAGCCAGTTTCTCGGCCAGCTCAACCGCAGGGTCGTTGGTAAAACGGCGCGGCGCAAAGGGCAGATCATCCAGTTGTTGTTTGATTGCCGCGATTAGCTTGGGGTGACCCCAACCAATGTGGTGCACCGAATTGCCGTGAAAATCCATGAACCGGCGGCCGTCCATGTCCTCCACCCAGATCCCTTCTGCCTTGGCGATGGTGCTCACACAAGGGGTGGACAGGCTTTGATGCAGGAAAGCGTCCGCATCCCGCCGCAAGAGCGGAGCCGACTTGGGGCCGATGGATTTTTTCAGCCACGCCTGACGTGCGCTGGATGTGTTGGATTCACCTTCGGTATGCAAAATTGCAGGCACGGTTTTCTCCTCGCACATGCGCGCCGAAAGGGCGCGGCTGGCTGAGTGGTTTGTTCCGGAGCGGGGGATCAAGACCCGCCCCGGTTGCCTGACGGGTCAGACGGCTTTGCGTGAGGCCAAAGCGACCTTATCCCGGCCAGGGAAGTGAATAGGTTTTGACGTTGGTAAAGAACTTCATCGCATCGATGACGCCCTCTTTCACGCCATTTCCGCTATCTTTGATGCCACCAAAGGGCGACATCTCAATACGGTAACCGGGCTGTTCCCAGATGTTGCAGGTGCCCACATCCAGCCCGTTGATAAAGGCTATCGCGCGGTTGAGATCGTTGGTGCAAACCCCTGAAGACAGGCCAAAATCTGTCGAGTTAGAGATTGCCATGACCTCGTCGTCATTGTCCGGCACGCGCACGATCGGAATGATTGGGCCAAAGGTTTCTTCCATCACCAGCTCGCTGGAATGGGGCACCTTGTCGACCACGATGGGTGGCAACAGCGCGCCTTTTCGCTCGGGATGATAGAGGATCTCCGCCCCCTCCTCTGCCGCCTGCAACACACGGTTTTCAAATAGCTCTGCCGCCTGCGCATGGATCACACAGCCCAGCTCGGTTTCGGGGTCCTGTGGATCGCCAAACTTGATCTTTTTGGCCTTTTCCAGCACCAGCGGCACAAATTTTTCGGCCACGCTTTCCTGTACCAGAATGCGTTTGATCGCCGTGCAGCGCTGACCGGAATTGCCTGTAGCGCCCGCCACCGCAATCGTCGCCGCCTTGTCCAGATCAGCGTCTGACAGGTCGTTGCACACGATCAGCGGATCGTTCCCGCCCAGTTCCAGCGCGGTGCGCTTGTACCCGGCCTTGTCTGCGATAATCTTGCCCACTGGCACACCCCCCGTGAAGGTGATGATGTCGATATTGTCGTTCACCATCATCTCCTCGCCGATATCCTTGGGCCAGCCGGTGACAATCTGGAACATCTCGGGCGGCAAGCCAGCTTCGTAAAGGATATCCGCCAGCGCAATTGCCGTCAGCGGGGTCAGCTCGGTGGGTTTGCAAACCATGCAATTGTTGGTGGCAATCGACGGCGCAATCTTGTGGCTGACCATGTTAAGCGGGTGGTTGAATGGCGTGATCGCACTGATCGCCTTGACCGGCTCGCGCTTGGTGAAAATCTTGCGTTGTTTGCCGTTATGGGTCAGGTCACAGCTGAAAATCTCGCCGTCGTCCTTGAGCGCCTCTGCGGCGGCAAATTGATAGACATCCTGCGCACGTTTGGTTTCATAAATCGCGTGCTGGTGGCTGATACCCAGTTCCAGCGTCAGCCATTTTGCCATCCAATCGCGTTTTTCACCGATGATCTCGCCCGTGCGTTGTAGGATTTGACTGCGTTCATAGCGCGTCAAAGTCGGCGTATAGTTCGCCGCGATTTCAAACGCTTTGCGTGCGTGCTCGGCAGTACCGGCGGGCACGGTGCCAACCACTTCATCCGTGTAGGGATAGCGCACCTCGATTACGTCGTCGGTAAACACCGCCTCGCCACCAATGCGCATCCCTTCTTTGCGAAAATTCTCGCTCATGGTTGCTCTCTCCCTTACTGAGCCGCAGCCTGCGCCGCATAGAAAAACGCATCAAAGTTGCGCAGCACCGGGCGTTCAGGCAGGGCCAGAACGCGGTTGCAGATAAACGGCACCTCTTGTTCGGTCAGCCCGCCATGGCTGCGCAGCGGTTCCTTGAGCGCGGCCAGATCGTGGCGGTGCTCGGACGTGCCGATGGTCATGTTTTCGCCGGAAATCATGACGATGTCGCCAATCCGGTCGCCGGGCAGTTCAAAGCGGCGCATCGCCTCTTCCTTGTCGACAACAAGGATCAATTCGTCCCGCGCCTTAAGCCGGTCCATGATCGCGCCCTGATCGGCCCCTTCGGGCAGATAAGCGGTTGCGAACGAGCCCAGCGCGCCGTGGTGAACGACGTAAGGGTCGGTAATCGGCAGGATCACACGGGCGGCGTCTTTGCCAAGCCACTCGTCTAGCAAATCCTGTGCATAGATCACGCTGGGCGTGCCGTCGGCATTGTGCTTGGGTTTCATGCCGTGATCGGCTGTAACCACTATGGCCGCGCCCAGCGCATCAAGCTCGGTCAGGTAGCGGTCGAACATCTCGTAGAAATCCAGCGCGCCTTTCTCGTCCGGGGCAAACTTGTGCTGGATGTAATCGGTGGTCGACAGGTACATCACATCCGGCGCCCATTCCTTGAGCAGCTTCACACCGGCGGCAAACACAAATTCCGACAATTCAGCCGAATAAACCTCGGGCACGTCCATGCCCAGCCATTCGGATGCATTGTCAATGCCGTGCTCAGCCTTGGTGGTTTCGCCCGAGCGTTCAGAGGAAAACGCCACGGCGCGATCTTCTTCAAACTTCAATCCGGCGCCGAGCAGCGCGCGCAGCTTGTCTTTGGCCGTGACCATCGCGACGCGGGCACCGGCCTCGTAATATTTGGAGAACAGCGTGGGTGCGCGCAGGAAGCGCACGTCGTTCATCATTACCTCTTCGCCGGTGTCCGGGTCGATCAGATAATTGCCGCAAATGCCGTGCACACTGGGCGGGCGGCCTGTTGCGATGGACAGGTTGTTTGGGTTCGTGAACGACGGGATAACCGAATTGGCCAACCGGTCGGTGCCGGTTTCGCGGATGCGTTTCAGCGTCGGCATCAGACCCTTGGCAATCGCTACCTCAAGATATTCCGGCTCGCAGCCGTCCAGACAGATCGCAATCGCGCACACCTTGGGGATGTCATAAGCGCGGCCATTGGCAACGACGGGGGATTGAATGGTCATGTCTTGATCTTCCTTTGAGTATTCAGGCCGCCAGTTTGGCGCGTTCTTGTAGTGCCAGCGCGGGTGGCGTTGCATCGCTTACCCCCATCGCGGCCAGCGATTCCTTGGCGGCGGTCACGACCTGCCGCATGATGTGTTCGTCCATCTGCCCAATACAGCCAATGCGAAAACTGTCTACAACCGTCAGCTTGCCGGGGTAGATAATAAAGCCCTTGGCCTTCATCAGCTCGTAGAACCGGGCGAAGTCAAAGTTTGGATCCGCCGGACAGAAAAAAGTTACAATGATCGGGCTGAGCCAACGATCCTTAAGCAGCGTTTCGAATCCAAGCGCACGCATTCCGTCGACCATCACGTCACGATTGCGCCGATAGCGCGCGCCCCGCCCCGCCACACCGCCTTCGACCTCATGTGCACGCAGCGCTTCGAGAAAGGCGGCAACCACATGAGTGGGCGGAGTAAACCGCCATTGACCTGTCTTGTTCATATGCGCCCATTGTGCGTGTACGTCGAGAGACAGGGAATGGCTGTTCCCCTTGGCGGCTTCCAACTCGGTTTTGCGGGCGATGATAAATCCAAATCCCGGCACACCCTCGATGCATTTATTGGCCGAACTGACCATCGCCTCATAACGGACATCCGCAACTTTTAGGTCTATCGCACCAAATGCTGACATGCTGTCGACCAGCAGTTTGCGTCCCGCGCCATACACGACTTCGGAAATTTCTTCGACCGGGTTCAGGATGCCGCTGGATGTTTCACAATGGATCGCCACAACATGAGTGATGGCAGGATCATCCGCCAGAATACGCGCCACCTCGTCGCCGCGCGGCGGCAGGTAATCGCCCTTGTCCATGAGTACATAGTCGCGCCCCAGATACGCCAGCGTTTGCGCCGAACGTTGGCCATAGGCACCGTTGGCCAGCACCAGCGCCTTGCCATCGCGCGGCACAAAACTGCCCAGCATCGCCTCGACCGAAAACGAACCGGACCCTTGCATTGGAACACAATCAAACGCGTCCGCGCCCGCGCCCAGCATCGCCAGCAGCCGGTCGCGCATTTCTTGGGTCATGGCACGGAAATCATCGTCCCAGCTGCCCCAATCCCGGAGCATCGCCTGCTTGACCGGGAATGACGTTGTCAGGGGGCCGGGTGTGAGTAAATAAGGTTCACCCAGACGTGGTGCTTGGATTGTTGGTGCGGCGGTCATCACGGCTCTCCGAAAATGGTCCTTGAAAAGACAATTGCCTCAACGCCATCCATATGTGAAATTGCAAATAGCAATTGATCCATAAGCCACGCCTATACATCTCACCGGACCCCCTTTACATGCGTTATAGCCAGCTTAAAGCCTTTCATCATGTTGCCCTTTTGGGTGGCTTTTCGCGTGCCGCAGAGGCGCTGTTCCTCACCCAGCCGGCAATTTCGGAACAGGTGCGCAAGTTGGAACAGGAGCACGACGTTTTGCTGTTTCACCGCGAACGCAAACGGGTGCGGCTGACTGAAGCGGGCGAACAACTGTTTGTCATGACCAAACAGTTTTTTGAGGTCGAAACACGGATTGAGGAATATATCTCTGAAAAGGGTGCCGCGATCGAAGGCGAGCTGCGCGTTATGGTCGACTCGGCACATCACATCACCGAAATCCTCGCCCGGTATCGGCGTCGCTATCCGAACGTGACAGTATCATTGCGCACCGGCAATACGGATCGGATCATGGATGATTTGCGGGCGTATAATTGCGAGATCGGCGTGGTCGGCAGCCTTCCTTCGCGGCAGGACACAACCGTTCTGGACCTTGGAGAGAGCGAGATTATTGCCTTTGCAGCGCATGGGGTGTTGCTGGGTTCTCAAACCAGCATGTCACTTCAAGACCTGACCAAATACCCGCTGATCTTTCGCGAAATGGGCTCAAAAACACGGCAAAAACTGATAGAGGGCGCAGCACAGCACGGCATTACGCTGAAACCGGCGATTGTGGCCGAAGGCCGCGAGGCCGTTCGGGAAATTGTCGCATCCGGGGCGGGCATCGGTTTTGTATCCAAGGCGGAGTATGTGCATGATAGCAGGGTGACGCAGTTTGAGCTTTTGGATATGTCAATTACCATGCGCGAGTCTCTGATCCATTTGACCCAGCGTCAGGACGTGCGCGTGATCCGGTCTTTCATGGATGTCGCGCGTGCGGTGCAGGCAGAAAAGACAAATCGGCGTCCTTAAGCGCCTTCCATCTCTTGAATCAGGCGCGTTTCCAGCAATTGACCATTGCGATAGAGAATCGGATAGGCAATCGCCGATACGTGGCTATTGAGATCACGCAGTGCGCGCAATGTTTCCAGATGCACGTCAGAGGAGCCAAAGCTCTCGGCGCGCCCCTCTTGTAACCGCTTCAAATGTCGCTTGCGGCTCTTGCGCTCAGCGCGTTTGAGTTCAGTTTTTTCCATCACCAAGAGCCGAGCGCTCTCAAGGTCATCGGAGATCAGCACGTTCGCGGCCAGCTGCATATTGGCCATGATCGCCTCGTACATCTGGCGCAACTCGGCCCAGCCTTCGGGCGAAAACTGCGCGCCGTTGGCTTGTTTTTCAAGTGCGATGGCGGTCAATTTCTTGGACACCACGTCACCCGCCGACTCTAGCCGAATAGCGAAATCCATCAACCCGCGTACGGCCTTGCTTTCGGATTTGCTATAGGCATCATGGGGCATCGCGGCGACATAGGACCGGATATCAGAGAGCGCCAAATTGATTGCGTCGTCCTGTGCCCTGAGCGCATCAATCCGGGCGATATCCGGTGTATCGTAAATTTCGAGCATTGGTTGCAACATGCGTTCAACCATACCCGTCATGCGCAGCAGCTCGCGCTTGAGGCTGGCCATGGCCAGTTGTGGTGTGTCCAGAACGCCCATGTCGAGCGCGCTTTCACCCTCAACTTGGCCATTTTCGAGATCTGCACCAGCGGGTGCAAGCGTGCTGACCACATGTTCCAGGCGGTGACAAAATGGCAGGGCCAGTACCAACAGCGACAGGTTAAATGCCACATGGGCATAGACCAGCGACTGCCCTGCCCCCACAATCATCAGCTTGTCCGAAACACCCGCAAGGTTGAGCACCAACAGCGTGGTTATGGCCCAAGTGCCTCGCAAGCCCAGATTTGCCCAAGGGATACGTCGCGCCACGTCGGGCATCCCTCGGGTCAACCAAAGTGGAATAGCCGCGCTACCCAGATTGGCGCCAAGCACCAGCGACAGCGCCGCGCCAAACGGGATCGCGCCAATCTGAACCAGGGTCACGCACATCAAGATGGCCGCGACGCTGGAATGCATCACAAACGCCAACACAGCACCGACGATGAAGGCGGTGACATAGTCGCGTTCGAGGTAACCAGCCACAGCAGGCAGAAACGCGCTGTCGCGGATTGGGTCCATCGCTTCGCGCAGGAATTGCAGCGATATCAGAATGAATGCCACGCCCAACAGAATACGACCAGCCTGTCGCCCACGCTTGCGCTCGGTCTTGACGAAAAGCCAGCCGCCCACCGCCAGCAATAGCGGCACCAGCCAATCCAGCCGGAATGACAGAACCTGTATGATCAGCGCGCTGCCAAGATCACCGCCCAGCACAATGGCAAGCCCACTGCCAAAGGCGAGATAGCCGCTCGCGGCAAAACCCGTGGCCAAGAGCGCCACAGCGGCCGAGCTTTGTAGCACCACCGCCAGCATCAATCCCGTGGCGCTGGCCCCGGTCAGGCTTTTGCTCTCGGTCAACAGGCGCTGAAAAGACGCCCCAAAGGCGCGTTCGATCCCGGTGCGCACCATGCGGACGGCAAATAACAGCAACATTGTTGCACCGGTCAGGCTGATGAGGAACGAGAGTATGGCCATCGTCTAGCCGTTCACGAGGTCAAGCAACTGTGCGTGCAATTGGGGCGTTGCGGCGGAAATCGCGGCCTGTGTGCCAGACGATATTGTCAACGCCCTTCCTTGCCAGTCAGACATTACGCCGCCCGCGGCTTCGACCACGGCTGAAACTGGCAAATAGTCGTATGGTTGCAGGTCGTAATCCACCACAGCATCCACGTGCCCCATCGCGACCAAAGCATGGGGATAGCAATCATAGGCGAACCGGCGGGTCTGTCCGGCCTGCATCAGCCGACCAAAAACTGCTGGCCGATCTTTGTGTATCTTGTCGCCTTCGTTCACGAACAGGATCGCTTTGCTCAGGTCGGTTTGGTCAGAAGCACGCACCTGTTCGCCATTCATGTGCGCGCCGCCGCCTTTGCGCCCGATCAACACCTCACCCAGCGCGGGCATGGCAATCACGCCAAGGTCAGGCACGCCTTTGTGCAGATGGCCCAGCAAAAAGCCGAACATCGGATGACCGGACAAGAATGACCGTGTGCCATCAATTGGATCCACGATCCAAAGGTCGTCTCGCTCGCCGCGCTCGATGCCATGCTCCTCGCCAAATATGCCGTGATCTGGAAACTGCGCGGAAAGATAATCTCGCACCACTGTTTCAACACCCCTGTCGGCCTGTGTCACCGGGCTTTCATCTGCCTTAAACTCAACCCCAAGACGCCCCCGAAAATACTTTCGCGCCGCGGCGGTCGCCAGTTCAGTCGCCGTCAAAGCGTGCTGCATCAGCGCATCGCCGTCATGAAACCGGCTTACGCTGGCGTATTTCAACATTCCGGTCTCACCGGGTTCTTCAATTTCATTTGTCACCGACATGACACTCTCTACGCAATACCTGCCATTTAGCCACAAAAAACCACAAAATCAGACAATTGACCAGTCCAATTACACATATTTGGTTGATTTACCCACAAGAAACGCACATGCAGAGTGGCGCGGTCTATGGAACGTGATCAAAAGCTGATTTGCGATACAATCCGCGCCGGTTCAATAGGAACCGTATCACCATCAGGCAACTTGATAGATTCAGGCACTCTTCGTCCAAGTTGTTTGTTAAGTGCGGCCTCAACTTCTGCGCGGTGTTGATCGGTGACCCGTTGAGGGGCGCAAACGCCACTGGCGTTCCATTTGGACAGCGAAATTGGCCCTGCTACCGCGCCGGCGATGACCTTGGGGGCCACGTCGTCTGGCCGTACCCGTCGCTCAGCAATCAGGGTTTGCAACGCCTCGGAAATAATCTCGGCGCTTTCTTCAAATGGCATTCCCTCGACACCCTGCTCAATTGGTGTTGCCATACCGTCCGTCAGACAATGACGCGCCACAAACAGCCAGTCATGAACCATATAGGCTGGTGCATAGCCCCATGGCGACAACCCGCGAAACAGTTGGCCGGGTTTGGGAATAGATCCGCCGTCCGTATACATCATTTCCGGTGCAATCACATCGAGCGTGCCTGCGGGGTTGTTTCGTTCAAACACCAAAGGCGCACCCGGCGCAGGAACAAACACAAACCGCCCGTCGCCCTCGGTATCGCTGCCTTCTCCGACCCACATGACAAAGAGCGAGCCGCTAAAGCGCCCTACAGGTGCATTGTCATAATCGACCGTACCACAACCGGCCAAGACCGCGAGACACATGAGAAAAACATACCGAACCATCAAGACACTTTGCCCTGACACCCGCCGTCGAACAAGGGTGAACATACGGTTTGTACGACACACGGCTGCTAATGCGGTGCAACCGGCCAAATTGCATCCAAATCCCGCAACCCCACCCGGATCAGCTCTTCGAGAACGTGCAAATCTACATCCGCCAGTTTATTCACGTAAAGGCAACTGCGCCCCAACTTGTGCTTGCCCAAACGGGCAAGAATTTCTCCGTAATCCTGATAGCCCGGCATAATATAGATCGAGAGATTCGCCTTGCGCGGGCTGAAACCTGTGGCCAGAAAATCGCCCTCACGACCGGTTTCATAGCGGTAGTGATACCGCCCAAAACCAATAATCGTTGGGCCCCACATCACGGCGTCAAACCCTGTGACACCTGTAAAAAGATCTAGCAAAACAAACCCGTCCTCGCGCCTGCGCGCTGGGTTCACACTACTAATAAAGTCGCGCGGATTGATGTCTGTCGGGGCCGTCTTGTTCTGGGTCATTATTCCACTCCAACTCAATTCCGCGTGAAAAAGCAATCCAATCCTCGCTTTTCTACGTAAACTTGGTGCACTGTCAAAAATATCGATATTTACAGCACCAACAGGAGACCCCCTATGCTGAAAGCTCCCGCACTAAACCGTCGCCACATGCTTATGGGCGCAGCCGCCCTGCCACTGGCCGCCGCAACCGCCAAAACCGCGTCAGCCGCCGCCGAGATGAAGGGCGTTGGAATGACCCGCTTCAACCGCATGAAGCTGGGTGATTTTGAAGTAACAACGCTGCTGGTGGGTACGCGCACTGTCGAAGCGCCGCACAGCATTTTTGGAAAGAATGTCAGCCAGACCGAATTTGCTGCCGTTTCAGAAGCGGCCAATATCCCGTCCGACGCGGCACAGTTCTTTTTCACACCAACCGTGGTCAACACCGGGTCCGAGCTGGTTTTGTTTGACACCGGCCTCAGCCCGGATGCCATGACCGCTGCATTGACGGCGGCGGGATATTCCAATGACCAGATCGACACCGTAGTGGTTACGCACATGCATGGCGACCACATCGGCGGCGTTGCTGGGGATGCGGGCGTGACCTTTGCCGGTGCGCGCCATGTCACCGGCGCAACCGAGTTTGACGCGTGGGACAAAAGCGGCAAGAACAAAGCGTTTGAAGCCAAGGTGCGCCCGCATGCGGACAAGTTCGACATGATCGATCCGGGCGCGTCCGTGGCTTCGGGGATCACGGCGGTTGAGGCTTTTGGCCACACACCGGGTCATATGGCCTACATGATTGAAAGCAATGGTAAGCAGCTTGTCATCGCGGCGGACTTTGCCAACCACTATGTGTATTCGCTGTCACATCCCGATTGGGAGGTTAAATTCGACATGGACAAGGCCGCCGCGGCCGCGACCCGCAAAAAGATGCTGGGCATGATGTCCGCCGACAAGATCCCGTTTGTGGGCTATCACATGCCTTGGCCCGGTGTTGGATATGTCGAAAACCACGATGGCGCGTTCAAATATGCGCCGGCGTCTTATCAGCTGATGCTTGGGTAATCGCCTACTAACCGACTAACAGCCCGCGCGCGTCAGAGATACAGCGCGCGGGCAATCACGAAAAAGATCAGCACGCCAAAGACATCGTTGGTTGTCGTAATAAAGATTCCTGTGGCCACCGCTGGATCAAGTTTGATGGCGCGCAGAACGAATGGGATCGCGGCGCCAACCGTACCGGCGATCATTGTCACCAACATCAATGCCACCAGAATCGTCAGCGCCAACCACACCGGGTTTGCGATCGACAAAAACTGCCCCGCGATCAATACCAGAGTACCCGTGACTGCCCCGATACTGAGCCCATTAAGCGCAGCACCGGACAATTCGCGCACCATCCGCGCGCCAAAGTCGCCGCGCCATTCTACGCCCGATGTGATGGCCTGAACCGACACGGTGCTCGCCTGAATACCGGCATTTCCGGCAGTGGCCATCACCACGGGGATAAAGCTGGCCAGAACTGCGGCCTGTGCCAGCGCGTCTTCGTAAGCGCCGATCACCACGGCGGCAAACCCTGCGCCGCCCAAGCCACCAAGCAGCCACGGCAAACGACGCCTGAGGATCGTGAGCGGGCTGTCAAACTGGGTTGAGGCGGGCGAGACGCCCCCCAATTTAAGGATATCTTCTTCGGCCTCATCGCGTCGGATATCAGCCAGCTCGCGCGGGGCAATTCCGCCGACAAGACGACCGGCGCGGTCAGTGACGCCCAGCATGTTGAGTTCTTCCCGCTCTGCCATTTTCAACACGTCTTCGCGATCAGTTTCTGCGTTAACCAACACGACATCATCATGCACGAGCTTGATCAGGGGGGTCTCCGCCTCAGCCACCAGAATTTCGCGAAACCGCAAGCGCCCCAATGGGCGGCGCGCGTTGTCAACGACAAACATCATGTCGATCTTGTCGATTTCGGTGCTACGGGCGCGAATGTCTGCAATCAGCTGGCCTACGGTCCAGTCGACCGGCACGGCCAGCACGCCCAGACGCATGACATTGGCCACGCTGTCCTCACGTTGTGCCAACACGGCGCGGATGTCGTCGGCGTCGTCACGTGCGCCGATCAGCTCATCCGCAAAGCGGCGCGGCAGGCCCACAAGCGTGTCGACCGCCTCGTCCAAGGGCATTTGAGCGATCAGACCCCGAAATGTGGTGATTGAGGACGGGCTGAAAAGGGCCGCGTGCAGATCATCATCCAGTTCGACCAGCACCTTTAGTCCAAGCGGGTCCGGCAACCACTGAAACAGCTTTCGCGCACGTGGCAGGCGCAGCCCGATCAGGCATTCCAGAATGTCCTGCGTGGCCCAGTCGGACATAAGCGCAATCACATCGTCTTTTGCATCTATGTCGATCATGCGCCCGATTTCGCGCATTAGGGCTTTGTCCTGTCCGGCGGTCTGGTCCATATCGATGTCCGATCCCTGAAAAACACGGCCTCCGGGGCCATTGGCGCCCTTGGGACGCACATTAGCGGATGACCGCGATCGGACAAGACTTCACATTGGGGATAACAAGGGGGCCAGCCCCCCGCCGCCTTTGGCGACTCCCCCCGGGATATTTCAGGGCGATAGGAAGGGGCGAAGAAAGCCCGCAAGGGCTTGAGGAGCATTGCCCCTTTTTCGACCGGTCAGCTGGGATCCCGGAAGCGGTTTACGATCGGATATCGGCGATCCATCCAGAACGCCTTTTTGCTGAGCCGCGCGCCAGGAGCGGACTGGAACCTTTTGTATTCACTGATGTAAACCAGATGCTCCACCCGTTTGACGATGTCGCGATCATACCCGGCGGCAACACATTCTGCGACAGAGCGTTCTTCGTCGACCAGCATCAAGAGGATCGCATCGAGCACGTCATAGGGCGGCAGGCTGTCTTCGTCTTTCTGGTCGGGGCGCAGTTCGGCACTGGGGGGTTTGTCAATGATCGATACCGGGATCGCCTCGCCCGCAGGGCCCATCATCCAGTCGCGATGGACCGCATTGCGCCAGCGCGAGGTTTCAAAAACGCGTGTTTTGTACATATCCTTGATCGGGTTATAGCCGCCCGCCATATCGCCGTAAATCGTGGCATAGCCCACGGCCACTTCGGATTTATTGCCAGTGGTCAGCAGCATCTCGCCAAATTTGTTGGACATGGCCATTAACAGCAAGCCGCGCAGGCGCGATTGGATGTTCTCTTCGGTCAGACCCGGCTCGGTCCCTGCAAATAACGGTGCGAGTGTGTTGGTGATGGCTGTGCGCCCCTCGGCGATTGGGACAAAGTCGTAGCGGCAACCCAGCCGCTCGGCGATGTCCTTGGCGTCGTCCAGCGACCCTTGGGAGGTATATTCGCTGGGCAGCATCACACAGCGCACGTTTTCAGCGCCCAGCGCGTCGACGGCAATGGTGGCCACCAGCGCCGAATCGATGCCGCCGGACAGGCCCAGAAGTACCTTTTGAAAGCCTGCTTTGCGCATGTAGTCGCGCAGAGCCTCGACACAGACGCGGTAGTCCTGCTCTTCGCCTGCAGGCAAGAGTGCTTTTTCATCCTCATCACAGCGCCAGCCACGGTCGGTGCGGGTGAATGTGACATGCACAATCGCTTCGTCAAAGACCGGCAGTTGCATGGCCAGCTCTCCGCCCGGGTTGAGCACAAACGAGCCGCCGTCAAACACCTGATCGTCCTGACCGCCCACCATGTTGAGATAGACCAGCGGCAGGCCGGTTTCGACAACACGGGCGACCATATGGTTCATGCGACGATCAAATTTATCGCGGTAGTAGGGCGAACCGTTGGGCACCACCAGGATTTCGGCGCCGGTCTCTTCTAGGGTTTCGGGCACATCTTCGAACCAAGCGTCTTCGCAAATGGGCGAGCCAATGCGCACGCCGTTCACGTCATATGGCCCCCCCAGCGGGCCCTGATCAAAAAGGCGCACCTCGTCAAAGACGGTGTAGTTGGGCAAATGGTGCTTGAGCTGACGGTGCACAATCTTGCCTCCGCGCAGCACGTAATAAGCGTTATAGAGCTTGCCATCATAGGCGTATGGGCCTCCAACGGTGACCACAGGGCCGTCGGCGCAGTCAACGGCCAGTTGGGTAATCACATCCATCGCCGCCTGTTGCAGAGCGGGTTTCAGGATCAAATCCTGCGCATTGTAGCCAACGATGAACATCTCCGGAAAGGCCACCATGTCAGACCCGGCGGCCTTGGCCTCGGCCCAGGTGCTGCGGACCATGGCCGCATTGCCATACAGATCGCCCATCGTTGGGTTGGCTTGTGCCAGTGTCAGACGGAAAGTATCAGCCATTACAGCCTCCGAAATCATCGCTTATGGCGCAGATTTAACAGACCCAGCGGCAGACAAAAGCGCAATCGCGCAAAACCCGTTGCCCAGCGATGTCCGTTGCCGTAGAATTTCGCAAAAAGCCGGAGACCGGCAATGGGCATGCATGGGAATAAAAACATGAACAGAACTCAGGCACTTACCACAGCGATCCTGTTTGCCGGCGCCACTTTGGCCGCCCCCGCAATGGCACAGGACGGCCAGGTTCTGACCAAACAATATGACGATGGCGGTGTATATGAGGGCACCTTTAAAGGCGGTTTGCAGCATGGCACGGGTACGTATCGGCTGCCCAATGGATATGAATATGCCGGTGCGTGGGTGGATGGAGAGATCAAAGGCCTGGGCATGGCGCGATTCCCCAATGGTTCGGTCTATGAAGGGGTATTTGCCAAGGGCAAGCCGCATGGCATTGGTAAAATTACGTTTACTGACGGCGGAACCTATGAGGGCGAATGGTCTGAAGGAAAGATCACCGGCGCGGGTGTTGCGATTTATGCCAATGGGGTTCGTTATGAGGGTGGATTTCTGAATGCGATGCATCACGGCAAGGGCGTGATGCTGTCACCGGGCGGCTACCGATATGAAGGCGACTGGCTGAATGGTGTCAAAGAAGGTCTGGGCAAGATCACCTATGCGGACGGTACAGTCTATGACGGTCAGATCGTGGCGGGAGAGCGCGAAGGCGAAGGCAACCTGACTATGCCGGACGGGCTTGTTTATGCGGGCATGTGGCGCGCTGGTCAGATTGACGGCGAAGGCACGCTGACACAGCCAAACGGCGATGTTTATATCGGTGCGCTTGTTGGTGGGCAACGGCAGGGATTTGGCCGCGTGACCTATGCCAACGGCGATATTTACGAGGGTAACTTTGAAGCAGACCAGCGCCACGGCGACGGCAATTTCATTGGCTTGGACGGGTATCAGTATACTGGCAACTGGGTGAACGGACATATCGAAGGTAATGGTCAGGTGACCTATCCTGACGGGTCGATCTATGTGGGCCAGTTCAAGGACGATCTGGCGGACGGCAAGGGTTTGATCACTTACACGGACGGGTCGACTTATGAGGGTGACTGGAAAAACGGTGTGATCGACGGCGTGGGCAAGGCGATCTATGCCAATGGGCTGGTCTATGAGGGTGAATTCGTAAATGCCCGCAACCATGGTCAGGGTGTGATGACCTATTCGGATGGCTACCGCTATGAAGGCGCGTGGGTTGACGGCCAGCGCCACGGCATGGGCGTTGCGACATATGCTGACGGAACAGTTTATACTGGGCAATTCATCAACGGTCAGCGCGATGGGACCGGCGAAATCGTCATGCCCGATGGGTTCAAATACGCAGGCGAATGGAACGCGGGCGAGATCGACGGGGTTGGCGTGGCGACCTACGCCAATGGCGATATCTACGAGGGCACGTTTCGCGCCGGCAAACGGCAGGGCGAAGGCACGATGCGCTATGCCGGCGGTCAGGTGGACAGTGGGAACTGGAACGACGGCACACTTCAGAACTGACGCCGCAACAGCAGGATAACGTTCGTAGGTCGGACAAGTTTGTCCGACCTACCTACCACTCCACGCGCGCGCCTGAATAGTCAAAGAACCCGCCCGTGTCAGACGCTTTCAAACCATTCACAACATCCAGCAAATTCCCGGCCGCCTCTTCGGGTGTGTTTTTGGCATGACAGGGGTATCCGGCTGTAAAGGGTGTTAATACCGTGCCTGGATGCAGCGCCACGCACATTGCCTTGCGATGTGTGCGTGCAATCTCGATTGATGCGGTGCGCACAATCTGGTTCAGCGCCGCTTTGGAGGCGCGATAGGAATACCACCCACCTGCCCGATTGTCCCCGATCGAGCCCACCCGAGCGGACAGTACCGCAAAGATCGACCGCCCTTTGCGCGGCAACAGGCGTTTGGCATGGCGCAGCACTAGCGCCGGACCAATGGCATTTACCGCGAACTGCGCCGCCATCTCTTCGGCGCTGACATCGCGCAGCGCCTTTTCTGGCCCCGACCGCGTTGACGTCAACGCGCCGCTGGCCACAAACACAAGATCGAACACATCTTTTAGCGCGCCCAGCTGCGCCTCAACGCTTGCTGGTTCCGTCACATCGAACCCATCCCGACGTGACATCCCGCGCACCTTCACGCCGCGCTGGCGCAACGTTGCCGCCAGCGCCGCCCCGATACCGCCTGTATCGCCAATCACCAATGCCCGTTCCATCTCAGTCTCCCACACGCCTTTCAACGCATACAGCGTTACCCGGCACAGTGGATCACTTTCCCCCTTTTCATTTGTTGCCCCCCATGTATAAATCGCGCTCATGATCAGCCAGCACCATATCGCCCTTTCTATTTCGCGCACCCGCGCGGCGATTCCTGCTGGCCTGTTGCTTCTCCTAGCCCGCCTCTGAGCGTGCCATCCCTTGGCGCGACCGCTCAGAGGATGCCATTCGCGCGCCGGCACTTGGAGAACATAAAAAAGAGATCCCGACATGACCAAACCTGATCAAGACCGCGTTGTCATTTTTGACACGACCCTGCGCGACGGCGAGCAAAGCCCCGGCGCCACGATGACCCATGATGAAAAGCTGGAAATCGCCGCCATGCTGGACGAGATGGGCGTCGACATTATCGAGGCCGGGTTTCCCATCGCCTCGGAAGGTGATTTTCGCGCTGTTTCCGAGATTGCGCAGAATGCCGTCAACAGCCGCATCTGTGGCCTTGCCCGCGCCAACATAACCGATATCGACCGCTGCTGGGAGGCCGTGAAACACGCCGACCTCAACCGCATTCACACCTTCATCGGCACTTCGCCCCTGCACCGCGCCATTCCGAACCTGACCAAGGACGAAATGGCCGACAAGATCCATGAAACCGTGACACATGCCCGCAATCTCTGCGAAAATGTGCAGTGGTCACCCATGGATGCAACGCGCACCGAATGGGATTATCTGTGCCGCGTGGTCGAGATTGCCATCAAAGCAGGCGCATCCACCATCAACATCCCCGACACGGTTGGCTATACAGCTCCTGCCGAAAGCGCGGACCTGATAAAACGGTTGATCGAGGCGGTGCCCGGCGCGGATGAAGTGATTTTTGCCACCCATTGTCACAATGATCTTGGCATGGCGACAGCAAACTCACTGGCCGCTGTGGCCGGTGGAGCGCGCCAGATTGAATGCACCATCAACGGACTTGGCGAACGCGCCGGGAATACCGCGTTGGAAGAAGTCGTCATGGCCATGAAAGTGCGCAATGACATCATGCCGTGGAACACCGGCATCGACACAACCAAGCTCATGGCGATTTCGCGCCGCGTGGCCACGGTTGCGGGTTTTCCGGTACAGTTCAATAAGGCCATCGTAGGTAAAAACGCCTTTGCCCACGAAAGCGGAATCCATCAGGATGGCATGCTCAAGAACCCTGAAAACTTCGAGATTATGCGCCCCGAAGACGTGGGCCTTTCGGGCACATCTTTGCCGCTTGGCAAACATTCGGGCCGTGCAGCTTTGCGCGACAAGCTTGAGAACCTGGGCTTTGAGGTGGGCGACAACCAGCTCAAGGACATTTTTGTGCGTTTCAAAGAGCTGGCCGATCGCAAGAAAGAGGTGTTTGACGACGATATCGTCGCGTTGATGCGCCTTGGTGAAGATGGCGAAAATGACGCACTGCAACTGGTGTCCATGAAAGTGGTTTGCGGCACCGGCGGCCCGGCTGAGTCCACTGTGGAGATGGAGATTGACGGCAAAGACGTTTCCGCGACAGCCCAAGGCGACGGCCCGGTGGATGCCACGTTTAAGGCCATCCGCGAACTGCACCCCAACGCAGCGCGTTTGCAGCTGTATCAGGTGCACGCCGTGACGGAAGGTACCGATGCGCAGGCCACGGTTTCGGTCCGTCTGGAAGAAGACGGGGTCATCGCCACCGGTGAATCGGCCAATACCGATACGGTTGTTGCTTCGGCCAAAGCCTATGTTCACGCGCTGAACCGTCTTCTGGTGCGTCGTACCAAAATGGGCGAGGGCGCAGACGCGCGCGAGATTTCCTACAAAGATATGGCTTAACCCGCGCATCACCTAAAGCAGCGCAGGCAATGCGCTCGTAAAATCGAAAAGACCGCCCGTGGCACATCTCACGGGCGGTCTTTTTTATTGTGGCAGATATTCCAAATTAGTTGGCATCTCTTCCCAAGGCAGACCTACGGCGCCCCCCCATATTTGAAACACGAGAGGCCGAATTGGAATTTGGTCAATCTCGAGCGACCCAAAGATCGGTCGCATCGGTATTCAACTTGAGGGGCAACGCAATGACCACACGTAGCGATTTGAACACATACGTAAACGCAACAATGGATCGCGAGCAAATCGATCCAGATGGAAACACTAACAAACGTTTCGACACCAAGACCAAAATCGAAGAAGACGCCAATAACAATGACTCTTTTCTGGGCTCCAATCTGAACGACTATGTTAGCACGGGCATCGGAAACGACTATGTGCGCACGCGCAAAGGGGACGATCACGTCGCAGCCGGCGACGGAAACGACGTGGTCAAGCTGGGCCGCGGAGACGACGAGGCCAATGGCGGCGACGGCCGTGACTTCCTGATGGGTGGCCGGGGTAATGACCGGCTCGGCGGCGGTGCCGGTGATGATTACTTTGGCGCTGTGAATGGCTCCAATCTCGTCTCGACCGGTGACGGACATGACACGATTGTATTGACTTATCGTCAATCCAAGATGGAAGCACGTGACGGCAACGCAACGGCCGACGACTGGGCCGGAGGCTCCGATGCCTACACGACTGTGACTGACTTTACCGTCGGTGAAGACGTCCTTCACATGACCGGCCTCAATGAGGGCAAAGCCCCTGAGAAACTGTTGTTTGACGTGTCCAAGAAAGGCACCATGATCACCGATCAGGACGGCAATGCCATAGTCTATCTACGCGACGTTCAAGTCGAGGACGCCGAAGCCTTCATCGCTGACAGCATGGATTTTGGAAAATTCGACTGGAAAGGCACTCAATTGCGCCTGCTGAGCGAAGGTGAAGACGCACCTGGCAAGATCAAGGATGACGGGTCGATGAAGAATGTCGACTTCAAGGACAAGGTCAGCGACTACGGTGTTTTCGACTATGGTGAAAATGACCTGAACCCAGCGGGCCGCGGTGGTCAGTCCTTTTTCTACGGTTCCGACGGATCCCTGTCACAAGAAGCTCGCGCGGTGATTTCTGGCTCGACTCTGAGTGAAGGCGAAGTGGAAGAATTCGTATTTGCCCTGCTCGACGACAAGGCCGGAGTCCAGCAGTTTGGCGCAGAGGCTGACGAGATTGTCGTGACACAACTAGAAGCGGAACAGCTGACCTTTGAGGTGAACAACGGCAACACCAGCCTCAGTCCTCAAGGTGCGACAGACACTGTTGTTTTGCGCGGTGAAGTGGTTGAAGACGCGATCCGCAACTGGGAAGCGACAACCGGATTAGACAGCGACTCGTTCGTTTTCTAAGGGTCAAATACCAAAGCATAAGGCGCCCCGTTCACAGGGCGCCTTTTTTTATCAGCCACACGGTTGGATTAGCCGTTATTGCGCAATTGCCGCGCGCGCGCTGGCCAACCCATCCTGATCCCGCATGGTGCAGCAAATGCTGACCAGCGTGCGAGGTTTCGAGTAATCCCAAGGCCGGCCACGGTGCAGAACCGCGCGTTGATCCCAGATCAACACATCGCCCACTTGCCATTTATGGGCGTAAACAAATGCATCTTGAGTGCAATACGCCATGAGCTCGTTGAGAAGCGCATCCCCGTCTTCGGGGCTCATCCCTTCGACCTCATAGACATGGCTCGCGATAAACAACCCCTCGCGGCCATTCACCGGGTTTGGCCAAACTGCTGGCCAACGCTGTGCTTCCCAGCGTGTGAAGTCAGACTGACGGGCCAACTCCGCCGAAACACGCTCACGCGAACGGATAAAGTTATGCCCCAGCACGCGCCCCTGAATACGGTTGCGCAATGCGTCCGGCATCTCGGCCCATGCCGCGCGGGTCGAGGCCAGCTCGGTTTCGCCCCCCTGTTCGGTCACGACTTTGGCCGTCAGGATATTGCATAGCGCCGGGTTCGGAAGAAACGTGCTATCGATGTGCCAAAGTTGGTTGGCCTTTAGGTTCAACGTGTGCAGATCCATCTCACCGGTCACGCCGCCATCGGCTGTTTCGTTGCTGACGGGCCGCACGGGCGGAGTTTCACCGGGTTTGCGTTTTTCGGGTTCGCGGTCCTCGATCGGGCCAAACATCTGGGCAAGCTTTTGATGGGCTTCCGGTTTCAGGTCTTGGGCGCGGAACAATAGCGCCGAGTGCTCATCGAATAGTTCGCGCAGCTGCTGAAACGAAGTGTCATTGATGACCGAGAGGTCGAGGTCATGAACCTCAACCCCAAACCTGTCTGTCAGAGGGGAAGTTTGAAAACTGGTCATTGTGTCGTTCATGGAAAGTGTCCTGTTCGTTGAATAGCTTGCAGTTAGAAAAACACATTCACCACTCTCAATAAACTTGCATAACGCGTATCCGCTTCATACCTTGAAGCTATGCAATCCAAATTCAGACGCATACAGACGCTATTGACGCCATTACGCGTTTTCGAGGCTGCGGCGCGTGCTGAAAGCTTTACGAAAGCTGCCAATGAACTAGGAATGCGTCAGCCCAGCGTCAGCCGTCACATCGCCAATCTCGAGGCGGATTTGGGTGTGGCGCTATTTGAGCGCAACCACAACAACCCAACTTTGACTCGGGCCGGACGCGATCTGGCGCATGCCACCGATCTGGGACTGACCCATATTCAAACGGCCGTTGAGAACGTGGCGGCAACGCCGCGGCGCGCCGGATTGACGCTGGCGTGCAGTTTCAGCTTCGCGCATGGCTGGTTACTGCCTCGGTTCTCCGATTTGCGACGCGCCACCGGACAGGCACCGATCCATCTTGTAGTGTCCTATTGGCTCGAAGACCTTAAGCGGGACGATGTCGACCTTGTTGTGAACTGGCGTAGCAGGGACGGCACCGACTGGCCTAGCATTGGATTATTTGACGAGGTCGTCTATCCCGTTTGTGCCCCAAACTATCTGCGCCAACATCCTCATCTGGCCCAAGCCGAGGGCGATCCAAACGCAATCCTTTCCGGCGATCTGCTACACTATGCCGAACGCGAGCATGAGTTTGTGGGTTGGGAGCACTGGTTTGCGCACTTGGGGCAATCGACGCCACCGGATGCCGCCGCGTACCGGCATTCCAACTATCATTTCATGATACAGGCGGCGATGGATGGCGAGGGTGTCGCGCTGGGATGGCATCATTTGGTGGCTGATCAAATCGCCGCCGGGCGACTCAGTCGTATTGGCCCGGCGCTACATTATCGGGACGCGGCATATTCGTTGGAATACCGCCCCGATCTGGACGAATCTGACCTTCGAGATTCAGTGCTCGACTGGTTTCGCGCTGAGGCTGACGCATTGCCGACAGTGGACAAATGATGCGCAATTGACTGCGCTCAGGGTCAGCCCGTCAGCGCGGCGAACTTGTCCGAGAGCCATTTGGCTTCGCTTTCCAAACCAAATGGCGCATTTAGCACAAACATGCCAGATCCGATCATACGGTGCCCTTCGCGCGCGGCGGGGAAATGCACCTCATGGCGTAGTGTCTTGGGCAGCGCTTGGTTTTCCAGCGCCGTCAGCATCGCCGCGTGTGCGCCATCCGCCAAAATCGGATACCACAACGCAATAACGCCCACGTTCCATTTGCGATGCAGCTTGGCGATAAAGCCCGGAATCGTTTTGTAGTCGGTCTTGATTTCATAACTCGGATCAATCAGCAGCACGCCGCGGCGAGGGGTAGGTGGACACACCGCCATCGCCATTTCAAACCCGTCCTGACGATGCACTTTGGCCCCGCTGCCACGCATCGCGCCGGTCAAGGCAGCGCCTTCTTGGGGATGCAGCTCGGCGAGATGCAGATTGTCCTGGGGGCGCAAAAGCTCAGCCGCAAGCGCAGGAGAACCGGGATAAGCGGTCGCACCAAATTTCGCACGCACGGCTCTAAGTGATCGAGAATAAGGGTGATCCGCGCCAAACCATGTTTCGGCAACCCCAATCCCGGCCTCTGCCTCGCCGGTCTTGACCGCCTCATCCGCGTCCAGATGATACAACCCACGTCCGGCATGGGTTTCCAGATAGCTCATTGGCTTTGGTTTGGCCGTCATATAGGCCAGCATCCAGCTGAGCAGCGCGTGTTTCTGCACATCGGCCAGATTGCCCGCGTGATAAATGTGCTGATAGCTCAACATGTTCCGCCCCTGTTTTACCCCCCTCTCATGTCCGCTTTTGCCTTGGGATTGCAAGCGCCTTGCCCTGACAACGGGCAAAGCGCCCGCAACAAGGCAAAACGCGGCGGATTCATGCGCATTAGCCCCGCCTTGGGTCTTTCACAAACAGGATGCACTCCATATAAGAAGGTCGGCCCGCGCCAGCAGAGTCGCGGGCCTTTTTGCGAATCTCTGGGGACGAAACACACATGCTGGGAAATCTGGGCGGCCTGTTCACATCTGATATGGCCATCGACCTTGGGACCGCGAACACGCTGGTCTATGTCAAGGGCAAGGGCGTGATCCTCAGCGAGCCGTCGGTGGTCGCATATCACGTCAAAGATGGCGTGAAAAAGGTTCTGGCCGTAGGCGAAGACGCCAAACTGATGCTGGGCCGCACACCCGGCAGCATCGAGGCGATCCGCCCGATGCGCGACGGTGTGATTGCTGATTTTGACACCGCCGAAGAGATGATCAAGCACTTTATCCGTAAAGTCCACAAGCGCTCGACCTTTTCCAAACCCAAGATCATTGTCTGTGTCCCACATGGTGCAACACCCGTGGAAAAACGCGCAATTCGTCAATCGGTTCTCTCGGCCGGCGCGCGCCGCGCGGGCCTGATTGCAGAACCCATCGCCGCGGCCATTGGCGCAGGCATGCCCATCACCGACCCCACCGGCAACATGGTTGTCGATATCGGCGGCGGAACCACCGAAGTTGCAGTTCTGAGCCTTGGCGACATCGTGTATGCGCGTTCTGTGCGTGTCGGTGGTGACCGTATGGACGAGGCCATCATCAACTACCTGCGCCGCCAGCAAAACCTGCTGGTCGGAGAGAGCACTGCCGAGCGTATCAAAACCTCGATCGGCACTGCACGTATGCCCGACGATGGCCGTGGTCAGTCGATGCAGATCCGGGGTCGCGACCTGTTGAATGGCGTCCCGAAGGAAACTGAAATCAGTCAGGCTCAGGTGGCCGAAGCTCTTGCCGAGCCTGTACAACAGATCTGCGAAGCGGTGATGACCGCGCTTGAGGCAACGCCTCCCGATCTGGCAGCTGACATTGTCGACCGGGGCGTGATGCTGACTGGCGGAGGCGCGCTGTTGGGCGATCTGGACCTTGCATTGCGTGAGCAGACCGGGTTGGCTGTGTCGATTGCCGACGAAAGCCTGAACTGTGTGGCCATGGGCACCGGCAAGGCGCTGGAATACGAAAAACAGCTGCGCCACGCCATCGACTACGACAGCTGATCCCGGTTCTCTCGCGCCTGTGTTTGGCGTGGGCCGGGTGGCCATGCTAGATGTAACACGCGCTTTCAGTATCAGGGGGCAAAGTGGCCAAAGACCGGACACAGGGTGAAGATTATGCAGGCCCGATCAAACGGTTGTTTGTCGGGATTCTGGTCTTGTGTCTGCTGGCCTTTTTCCTTGTCTGGCGCATCGACAGCCCGCGCGTGGAACGGTTCCGCGCACAGGTGACGGACAAGGTTGTTCCCAACTTTGACTGGGCCATGGCGCCAGTCACGGGGGCCGTAAACCTGATGCGGGACTTTCAGAGTTACAACCGGATTGTCGAGCAAAACCAAGAGCTTCGCCGAGAACTGCAACAGATGAAAGCGTGGAAAGAGGCGGCGCTGCAACTGGAACAGGAAAACGCACGGCTGCTTGATCTGAACAACGTGCGGCTCGATCCGCGCCTAACATATATTACCGGTGTTGTGCTGGCCGATAGCGGCTCGCCTTTTCGTCAATCCGTGCTTTTGAACATTGGCGCGCGCGACGGCGTGGTGGACGGCTGGGCGACCATGGATGGAATCGGCCTGGTCGGGCGCATTTCCGGTGTCGGGCAGTCAACCGCGCGGGTGATCCTGTTGACCGACAGTTCCAGCCGCGTCCCCGCGCTGATCCAACCATCAGGGCAGACTGCACTTATCGTGGGCGACAACTCGGTCGCGCCGCATGTGGATTTCCTTGAGAACGCCGATCTTGTGCGTCCGGGCGACCGGGTGGTGACGTCTGGCGATGGCGATGTGTTTCCCGGCGGATTGTTGATTGGTCAGGTTGCCACTGATCCGGGCGGGCGACTGCGTGTGCGTCTGTCGGCAGATTACGAACGGCTCGAATTTCTGCGTGTGCTGCGGCACCATGGGCAGAAAAAGGTAACCACGCCCGGTGCGGTTGTCACCCCGGACCAGACTGCGAACGCTGTGGAAAACAGCGATGGCTAGTGGTGTGATCTCTCATAAGTGGTTGATGCGCATCGCGTTTGTCATCACCTGTCTGGTCATCCTGTTCCTTCAGCTTTTGCCGCTGGAAACCACACCGCGCCGCTGGGCGGGTCCGGATTTACTGATCGTGCTGACCGTGGCCTGGGCCGGACGCCAGCCGAAATACACACCGCCCATTGTCGTCGCGCTAGTGTTTCTGCTAGCTGATTTGCTGCTGATGCGTCCGCCGGGCATGCTGGCCGCTGTGATGGTGATCGCAGTCGAAGTCCAGCGCCATCGCGCCCCGTCGCAACGCGCCGCAACATTCCTTGCGGAATGGGCCTATGCCGCGGCGCTGATGGTGGCGATTGCCCTGGCGTATCGCGTTGGTTTAACACTCTTTTTTGTGGAGCGCGCCTCTCTCGGACTGACGCTGATGCAGGTGATTATGAATGTCATGATCTATCCGTTTATCGTGTTGCTGTCGGCGGGCATATTCGGTGTGCGCCGCAGCGCGGTGCGTGACACCGGAATGGGGGCCACCGCATGAGGAAGTCGCCCGCAGAAGTTGGCGAAAGCCACACCCGCTTGACCCGCCGCGCCTTGTTGCTGGGCGGGGCTCAGCTGGCCTTTGTCGGCGCGCTGGGTCTCAGGATGCGGCATCTTCAGGTGGATCAG
Organism: Shimia abyssi; assembly: GCF_003014475.1. Classification (GTDB taxonomy): domain Bacteria; phylum Pseudomonadota; class Alphaproteobacteria; order Rhodobacterales; family Rhodobacteraceae; genus Shimia; species Shimia abyssi. The sequence goes on from NZ_PYGJ01000001.1 coordinate 611,572, forward strand.
GCGGATCAGTTTCGCCTGCTGGCCGAGGAAAATCGCATCAATATCCGCCTGATTCCGCCCGCACGGGGGGAGCTTTTTGATCGCAACGGCGTGGTTCTGGCACGCAACGAACCCTCATACCGCATTACCATGGTGCGCGAAGATGCGGGCGACGTTGACGACGTGATCTCGCGCCTTGCCACCCTTGTCGAGCTGGACCCCGACGACCTTGATCGCGCCATGACCGAGATGCGCCGCTCGCCCCCGTTCCTGCCAATTACTGTGGCCGACCGAGTGAGCTGGGAAGAAATGAGCCGGGTGGCAGTCAACGCCCCCGCCCTGCCCGGCATTACGCCCGAGGTTGGATTGTCGCGCTACTACCCACTACGCGGAGATTTGGCGCATGTGATTGGCTATGTCGGCCCAATTTCAGACTATGACCTCTCAAAAATCGAAAACCCGGATCAGCTTTTGCGCATTCCAAGGTTCCAGATCGGCAAGGTGGGTCTGGAAGGCAAAATGGAAAACAATTTGCGCGGTAAGGCGGGAACCAAACGGGTGGAAGTCAATGCCGTGGGTCGTGTCATGCGCGAGCTGGACCGGCGCGAGGGCCAGCCCGGCGATGACGTGCAGTTGACGATAGATCAACAGCTGCAATCCTATACGCAGGCCCGTTTGGGCAATGAAAGCGCGGCGGCGGTGATCATGGATTGCCAGAGCGGCGATTTGCTGGCGATTGCGTCCTCTCCGACGTTTGATCCGAACCTGTTTGTCGAAGGTATCTCGGTGCCCGCTTATCGTGCGCTGACAGAAAACGATCACCGCCCGCTGGCGGCCAAGTCGGTGCAGGGCACTTACCCCCCCGGATCAACGTTCAAAATGATCACAGCATTGGCCGCGCTGAAAGAAGGGCTGTTCAGCCCCGATGATACTGTCTGGTGCCCCGGACATCTTGAGGTGTCAAACCGGCGATTTCACTGCTGGAAACGCGGCGGGCACGGCCATGTCGGGCTGACTCAGGCACTGCGCGAGAGTTGTGATGTGTATTTCTACCAACTGGCGTTGGAGGTGGGGATCGACAAGATTTCGGCCATGTCCACCAAGCTGGGCCTTGGCATCCGTCACGATTTGCCCATGTCAGGTGTGGCCAAGGGGCTGAACCCGACGCGCGACTGGAAAGCGCAGGTGCGTGGCGAATCCTGGGTGATTGGCGATACAGCAAACGCATCAATTGGTCAGGGATTTGTTTTGGCGTCACCCATGCAGCTGGCGGTGATGACTGCCAGGCTGGCCTCGGGGCTGGAGCTGCAACCGCGATTGGTCAAATCGGTCAATGGTGTGGAACAGGCTGGCGCGGCGCCACAGACGCTCGACATCAACCCAACCCATTTGGATCAGGTGCGGCGTGGTATGTATGCGGTGTCAAACCACCGCCGCGGCACTGCCTATGGCAGCCGTATCATCGCCGACGAATACCGCCTTGCGGGCAAGACCGGCACCAGCCAGGTGCGCAACATCACCGCCGCCGAGCGCGCGCGGGGGGTGACCCGCAACGAAGACTTGCCGTGGAACCGACGTGACCATGCGCTGTTTGTGAATTTTGCGCCCTATGACACTCCACGCGTTGCGGTGTCGGTTGTGGTTGAACATGGCGGCGGTGGTTCCAAAGCCGCAGCGCCCATTGCGCGCGACATCACACTTCAGGCGCTTTATGGCGGCACGCCGCCTCTTTCAGCGTACCCGTCCAAGGATCGTGCCAAGATTGAAGAACAGCAGGAAGAGCTGGACCGTCTGGTGCCAGAGCGCGAAATCACGCGCCGGAACCGGGCGTAGCGGAGGGGTGCATGAGTTATCTAGAGTATAACGCCAAATATGTTCCAACCGGGCTGCGCAAGGTGTTTTACCTTAACTGGCCTCTGGTGTTGTTGCTCACGGCTGTGACGGGTGTTGGCTTTCTGATGCTGTATTCCGTGGCGGGCGGATCGTTCAGTCCCTGGGCTGAACCACAGATGAAACGTTATGTGCTGGGTCTTGCGCTTATGCTGCTTGTGGCGGTTGTCCCGATCTGGTTCTGGCGATCCGTGTCAGGTGCGGCCTATATCGCGACGTTGCTATTGCTGGTGCTGGTTGAAATCATGGGCAGTGTGGGCATGGGGGCGCAACGTTGGATCGACCTAGGTTTCATGCGGCTACAGCCATCAGAGTTGATGAAAATCACCCTCGTTATGTGTCTTGCGGCCTATTATGACTGGCTACCGGCCAAACGCACGTCGCACCCGATCTGGGTGCTGATCCCGGTGTTTCTGATCCTTTTGCCGACGGCTTTGGTACTACGTCAGCCGGATCTTGGCACTTCGATCCTGTTGGTGACGGGTGGGGCAATGGTGATGTTCCTGGCTGGTGTGCACTGGGCGTATTTTACAGCCGTAATCGGACTGGCGGTTGGCACCGTCTTTGCAGTGTTTCAATCACGCGGCACGACGTGGCAATTGCTCAAGGATTACCAGTATCGCCGGATCGACACGTTTCTGGATCCGTCCTCAGACCCGCTGGGCGCGGGTTATCACATCACGCAGTCAAAGATTGCGCTTGGTTCAGGTGGCTGGACCGGGCGGGGATTTATGCAAGGCACGCAATCGCGGCTGAACTTTCTGCCTGAGAAGCACACCGATTTTATCTTTACGACTCTGGCCGAAGAATTTGGTTTTATCGGCGCGATATCGCTGCTCGCGCTTTATGCGCTGATCATCCTGTTTTGCATCAGTTCAGCATTGCTGAACAAGGACAGGTATTCATCGCTGTTGACGCTTGGGATTGCCGGGGCATTGTTTCTGTTCTTTGCCGTGAACATGTCGATGGTGATGGGGCTAGCCCCGGTGGTTGGGGTGCCCTTGCCGCTGGTCAGCTATGGTGGGTCGGCCATGTTGGTACTGATGATCGCCTTTGGACTGGTCCAAAGCGCACATGTGCATCGGCCTCGGTAATGCTCCCGCCAAGCAGTCTTGCATCAAGGATGCAAGCCGCCTGTTGGGCGTGGCTCGGCTGCGCCGAGCCTGAGATACCGCTCTGGATCGCGAGATGTACCTCTTGCCAAGGGGCGACGGCTGTGAACTGTGTGTCACAAATTCGAGCCAAAGGAGCCTTTACCTTATGATCAACGCCCTGTTTGCCGCCCATCCCGACCGTTGGGAAAAATATGCCCCCGCCTTGAAGGATGCGTTTGACACGCTTGGGTTAAAGGTCGATCTGCGCCAAGATCACGCACCGGACATTGTAGACTACATTGTCTATGCACCAAACAGCACGCTTCGGGATTTCACGCCTTATACGCGCTGCAAAGCAGTGCTGAACCTCTGGGCCGGGGTTGAAGGGATTGTTGACAACGTAACGTTGACCCTGCCGCTGGCTCGCATGGTCGATCCGGGCATGACACGCGGTATGGTCGAATGGGTGACAGGCCACACCATGCGCCACCATCTGGGTATGGATCGCAACATCACGCAGCAGAATGGCACTTGGGAACCGCATGTCCCGCCCTTGGCCGCCGATCGGGGTGTGACAATCCTAGGGATGGGTCAGCTTGGCATGGCATGTGCGCGTGCGCTGTCAGGGCTTGGGTTTCCAGTCACCGGGTGGAGCCGTACACCCAAAGAGGCAGAAGGGATCACATGTCTGCATGGTAGCGACGGGCTGAAGCAGGCGCTTGGTACGGCTGAGATCCTGATCCTGCTCTTGCCCAATACACCGGCCACAGAGAACACGCTGAATGCCACGCGGTTGGCAATGCTGCCCAAGGGCGCCTTTGTTATCAACCCGGGGCGTGGGCCGTTGATCGACGACGACGCCTTGTTGGCGGCCCTTGATCGCGGAGACATCGCCCACGCCACGCTAGACGTGTTCCGGGTCGAGCCTTTGCCGGTGGATCATCCATACTGGGCGCATCCGCGGGTGACAGTGACGCCGCACATTGCCTCTGAAACTCGGGTGAAAACGGCCAGTCAGGTGATCGCTGAAAACATCCAGCGCGGCGAAGCAGGAAACGCCTTTCTGCATGTCGTTGATCGCAAAGCCGGATATTGACCCGACATCAGTCGGGTACAGGCGGAAGCACGAACTCTTAATCTGACTTAGTGCAAAATAGGCGGTTTGTTGGGGTCGCGCCCCGGTGCAATTGGTTTGTATTCCGCAGGCTGCACCTGCTCGGGCAGATCAAATCGCAGTCCGGCGCGGGCCAGATGGGCGGCAACCGGATCGGTGGCGGCAAAGAACCCAACATCCAGCGCGGCGGCTTCGATGCCAGAAAAAGTCAGCGCTTCGTTGACAGCTTTGGCCAGTGCATTTTGTGCAGCGGGCACAGCTTCGACAAAACCCAGCATGTGCGATGTGGCGCCATTTTCATAAGTGACGCCAACCAGATAAGCATATTTGGCAAGCCCAGCGGCGGTGGCGAGCTTCGTATCCAACGCCGTCAACAGAACTTCGGGCAGGCCAGCGGGTGCTGTGAAGGCACTGATATGCGCTTCGACTTCGTCAGGTGCGTCTTGTAGCGTTTCTGAGAGCCACGCCACCGCCTCGGGCGGGATCAGAATGGCGCTGGGGGCCACTTCGGGATTGACGGCCAGACCAATGCCCTGACCTGACAGCATAGTTGCAATCACACGCCCGGACAAAGCGGCATAAGGTGCAACTCGCCCGACAAATTGCGACAGACGCTCCTCTGTATCAAACACCAGCACAAATGAAGCGTCTGACGTTTCGAAAATCTCGGGCGAAATTCGGTCGTTTTCAGGTTCCTTGTCCAGCAGCATGAACAACTCGCCATCCGCGAGACGTTCGTAAAACCGCAGGCGCGCCGCGTCATCACCAGCTGAGTCCATCTCTGCGTGGGCTTTATCCAGCGGCGTCGCAGGATGAAGTGTCGGGTCGCTCATGTCAGAACCTCTTTGATCCGTGCCCGCAGTACAGGCAATAGGTCAGCCTCGAACCACGGGTTTTTCTTGAGCCAAGCCGTATTGCGCCAGGACGGATGTGGCAAGGGAAAGACACGAGGCGCATGGTCGCGCCAGGTGCGCACGGTGTCGGTGACGCCTGCCTTGCTGCCCAAGTGCCATTTCTGAGCGTAGCGGCCCACGACGAGCGTCAAATCGACATCACCCAGTTCAGCCATAACCTTGTTACGCCACGTACGCGCGCAAATCGGTGGCGGCGGCAGATCGCTGCCCTTGGCGTTGTAGCCTGGAAAGCAGAACGCCATGGGCAGGATTGCCACACGGTCCTGATTGTAAAATGTCGCTGTGTCCACGCCCATCCAGTCGCGCAATCGGTCGCCCGAGGGGTCTGTAAAGGGTCGGCCGCTTTCATGCACACGTGCGCCTGGCGCTTGTCCAACAATCATCAGACGAGCGGAAGGGCGAAACCAGATGACGGGACGCGGAGAGTGGGTGGTCGCAGTGGCGGCAAAGCGTTCAGCACAAAGGGTGCAGGCGCGAATGTCATCTGTGAGAGTCATTCGGATAATATAGGTGTCGTCTCCACGAATAGAACCGTTCCGTAGGTCGGACAAATTTGTCCGACCTACCAAAAGATCACATTATTTCGATGTTTTTCGAAATAATATCTTGTGAAACTCATTTATTTCTATATTTCTAGAAATATGAAAAATACCGACCCCACAGATATCTCCCTCGAGATCGCCGCCTCCACCTTTGCCGCACTTGGCTCGGAACAACGCTTGTCAGTGCTGCGTTGCCTTGTGCGTGCCGGCGAAGACGGCCTTTCGATCGGAGAACTGGGCAAGCGCACCGGCGTGACCGGTTCGACACTGACCCATCACATGAAGATCCTCGCCCAAGCCGGGCTGGTGACTCAGGAAAAACAAGGACGGTCGATCATCTGCGCCGCCGTCGCCTATGACGCGGTGCGCCAGCTATCGACCTTCCTGCTCGAGGAATGCTGCGCCGACAGCGCGGATCCGAATAAGGACCATGATCATGGCTGATACCACACACTCCCCGGCCCCTTTGGGCACACGGCTGGCACGCACCGACAAGGCATGGGGCGCACTTGTCCTGATCCTTGTGGTGGTTGCTGTATTGGATACTCAACAGCTCTGGCCGACAATCACCTTTGCCAGTGGCGCTTTGCTGCATACCGGGCCTTTCATCCTGTTTGCGGTGTTTGCCATTGGCTATCTCAAGGCCACGGGTGCCGAAACTATTCTGGCCAAAGCGTTTGAAGGGCGTGAAACCCGTATGATCCTGCTCGCTGCCCTGCTTGGTGGGTTGTCCCCCTTCTGCTCTTGCGAGGTTATTCCATTTATCGCGGCCTTGCTCGCCGTAGGCGCACCGCTTTCTGCGGTCATGGCATTCTGGCTCGCATCCCCCCTTATGGATCCGGCGATGTTTGCCATTACGTCCGGCACGCTTGGATACGATTTTGCCATTGCCAAGGCAGCCTCGGCTATCGGTCTTGGCTTGCTCGGCGGCTATGGCACAATGCTCTTGAAATCCACGCCGGTGTTTGCAAACCCATTGCGCGAAAAGCCACAGGTTGGCAGCTGTTGCGGTACAAAGAAACCCTTTTCGGGCCGCCCTGTCTGGAAATTCTGGGCCGAAGCCGAGCGGCGCGAAACATTTCGTGACACCACGATCGAAAATGGTCTCTTCCTGTTGAAATGGCTGGCACTGGCCTATGTCATCGAAGCGTTGATGATCCACTATGTGCCTGCAGAATGGATTGCGTCGATCCTGGGCGGCGACGGCTTTCAGCCAATCCTGTTGGGGGCATTGGTTGGGGCTCCGGCCTATCTCAACGGGTATGCAGCCGTGCCGCTTGTGGCCGGACTGCTGGAACAGGGCATGTCCAATGGTGCAGCCATGAGCTTTGTCATCGCGGGCGGAGTAAGCTGTATACCCGCAGCAATTGCCGTCTGGGCACTGGTCAAACCGCGCGTGTTCTTTGCCTATCTCAGCTTTGCCATGATGGGCGCCTTGATCGCTGGTTCGGTCTGGCAGGCCATCTCCTGACCCACGGCCGCAACACCCGTTGCCAAAAGGGCGCGAACAGTCACATGTTCGCGCCTGTTACCGCTCTCATTTCTGCAAAAGTTTGCCCGAAAACCGAATTTCCGATAGGCCGGATGACAAACTAATGGAATGCAGGGTGGAGAATAGATGTATCGCGTTTGGAATTTTCTTAACGAGTATTCACTTTTGCTCATCATCGGGGCGATTATTGCTCTCGTTTGGGCCAACCTAGACTATGACAGTTACCACCATTTTGTTGAGTTTAAGATCTGGGACCACGCGCCCATCGGTCACTACCATGACGGCCACCGCACCCTAACCCTGCACTATCTGGTCAATGATCTGCTCATGGCCTTGTTCTTTGCCATCGCGGCCAAGGAAGTCTGGGAAGCGGTGATCCTCAAAAACGGTTCTTTGCGCGGAAAACGCGCCGCAACGCCTTTGTTTGCGACCGCGGGCGGCATGTTTGGTCCAATTGGGGTGTATCTTGGCCTTGCCCTATTGATGGGGTCAGACACGTATAACGCAGTCGCCAATGGCTGGGCCATCCCCACCGCGACCGACATTGCGTTTTCCTACCTTGTGGGCCGCCTAGTTTTCGGCGCGGGTCACCCGGCCGTGCGCTTCTTGTTGCTCTTGGCCATTGCTGATGACGCCGCAGGGCTAATCATTCTGGCCATTTTCTATCCCTCGTCCGAGCTGGCACCGGAATGGCTGTTGCTTTCCTTGGCGGCGGCGATCGTCGTTTTTGTCATCTTCAATTGGTTACCGCGCTATCTGGACCGGGGCAATCAGGCGCGACCCAATTCCACCTGGATCCGCAAAAACCTGCATTTCTTCCCCTATTTTGTCGCGGCCTGCTTTAGCTGGTACGGCTTCATGCGCTCGGGTCTGCACCCGGCGCTGGGGCTTTTGCCTATCGTGCCGACAATCCCGCACGCTGACCGCGCCTTTGGCCTGTTTTCAGAGGCAGAGAGCTATCTGCACGATCTCTTGAATGTCATTGAACACGCTCTCAAACGTCCGGTCGAAGTGATCCTGTTCTTCTTCGGATTGTGTAACGCAGGAGTGCAATTTTCATCGATTGGCGATGCGACATGGCTGGTCCTAGCGGGGCTGATCATCGGCAAACCGATTGGCATTCTATTGTTCGGCTGGTTCGCTGCTGTACCGCTCAGGCTGGGGATCCCCCAAGGGATGCGCATTATTGACCTTGTGGTGATCGGCTGCGTTGCGGCCATCGGTTTCACAGTCTCGCTGTTTGTGGCTTCGGTCGCATTTGAGGCAGGGCCGGTTCAGGATGCCGCCAAAATGGGCGCCCTATTCAGCTTTGCTGCTGCTTTGATTTCGATCATTGCGGGCAAACTGTTTCGGGTTGAGAAACAAAACCTGTGATCCACCCTAACGTGACAAATGCAGAAAACCGGCGATTTGCGCCGGTTTTTTCTTGTTTCCTGCCCTAATCTTGCCTCAGAGAGTTGCTAAAGATGCGAACAATCCGACATATTGACCTTAATTCGCCGACAGAGCGTTAACGGTTTTGGGATAAGTTAAGGCAGAGCAGCCCGGGAGCAGTCTATGCTCGAGTTTGAAAACGTCAGTAAGTCCTTTTGGACGGGTACACAGCGCAAGGTGATCCTTGATCGCGTGTCTTTTCGTGTGGAATTGGGCCGCTCTATGGGTGTTTTGGCCCCCAATGGCACGGGCAAAACGACGTTGATCAACATGATGGCCGGCCTTGAAAAACCGGATGAGGGCGTGATCCGCCGCGATTGCCGCATCTCATTCCCGCTTGGTTTTATGGGCGGGGTTGTCAGCAAACACACGGCAATGGAAAACTGTCGCTACATCGCGCGCCTTTACGGCTTGGACCCGGACTATGTGGAATCCTTCTGCCGATGGCTTTGTGATCTTGGCGAATACTTTGACCAGCCGCTGGGCACCTACTCGTCTGGTATGCGGTCCCGGTTCACATTTGCGCTGTTGCTGGCACTGGATTTCGATATGTACCTCATCGACGAGGGTATGCCATCTTCGACCGATGTGAACTTTAACAAGAAGGCGGGCGATGTTCTTCGCGAACGCCTGCGTACAACCACTATCATCATTGTATCCCACCAGCCAAAGACGCTTGAGGCATTTGCCAAGTCTGCGGCGGTTTTGCTGAACGGCAAATTGTACATGTTTGATACCTTGGAAGAGGCAAAGCAGCTCTATGACTACCAAACCCAAGGCTAAAAAATTTCGCATCCGCAGATCTGTCGGCAACGGCGCGATGGCAGCAGGAGGCGCAGGCGCACCCAGCGAATCAGCAGGTGTGCCTCAACCCGGCCCCAAACCACCAACCAGCCCAGACTCACAATCTGCCGCGGCGCAACGCCCACAACCGGTCAGCGATGGTGTCGCGCGCGACCCGGCCACGGGCAAACCACCGGCGCCGGGACAGGTCAAACCGGCCGAACAGGAAATCGACGAAATCAAGCGCGAAGGGTTGACCGGGCGCCAGTTGCGCATGGCGCGCCGCATGGCCCAGCAAAACGGGCTTGCCGCAACATCTGACTATGACGCCGTGCGCCTGTTACGCGCGTCGGGCATCGATCCGTTCCAGCGCAGCAATATGTTGGAACTGGTCCAGCAGAAAACTGACAAGGTTCCGGCAGAGGTTGAAAAGAACAAAGTTCAGCTGCCTCAGACCATGCCAGCGGACAAGAACACGCTGCCCAGCACCGAAACAAAATCACCAGCCGAAATGCGTGCCATTGAGATTGGCGAGATTCAGCGTGATATTGCCCGCCGCCGTCGGCGGCGCCTTTTGTTGCTGGCCGCGCGTCTGTCGGTCTTTGTTTTTCTGCCCACCCTGTTTGCCGCGTGGTATTTCTTTTCGGTGGCCACGCCAATGTATTCCACCAAGTCAGCCTTCCTTGTGCAACAGGCCGAGGGGGGAACTGGCACCGGGCTTGGGTCCCTCTTGCCTTCACAGTTGAACGTGAACAGCGACGCAATTGCCGTACAGGACTATTTGACGTCAAAAGATGCGATGATCCGTCTGGACCAGGATGCAGGCTTCAAGGCACACTTCTCCAGCCCAATGATCGACCCGATCCAACGCCTGGATCCGGATCCGTCCAACGAACAGGCCTACAAGGTCTACAAAAAGATGGTAAAAATTGGCTATGACCCCACGGAAGGGTCGATCCGCATGGAAGTTATTGCTGCTGATCCGGAGCTGGCCGCGCAATTCTCGAACGCGCTGGTAAGCTATGCCGAAACCCGCGCTGATGATCTGTCGCAGCGCAAGCGCGAAGACCACCTGAGTGATGCGCGCAACAGCCTTGATAAGGCCAAGGCAGAGCGGCGCGAAGCACAACAGGCACTGGTCAAATTGCAAACCGAAGGCGACCTGATTGACCCCGAAGGGCTGATTACCGCCCTGCGATCCCAGATTTCCAACGTCGAAGTAAGTTTGCAGGAGAAAGAACTGCAACTCGCGGCGCTCAAAGACAACGCCCGCCCGAACCAGGCGCGTGTGCAAGGTGTCGAGGGCGATGTGCGCCGCCTGAAAAACCTGCTCGATCAGTTGGAAGCAAGAATGACGGACGCGGTTGTCGGCGAAGACTCTCTGGCAGAAAAAACAGCGCGCATTCAGATGGCGCAAGCCGATCTGGCGACCGCTGACATTATCATGCAATCCGCACTGCAAACGCTGAAACAGACCGAACTCGAGGCCAACCGGCAGGTGCGCTATCTGACAACCAGCGTCGATCCGGTGGCCAGCGAAGATCCGTCATATCCGCGCAGTTTCGAAAACACCGTCTTGGCCTTTCTCATCTTTTCAGGCATCTATCTGATGATCTCGCTTACCGCGTCGATCCTCAGAGAACAGGTGTCCTCGTAAATGAAACACATTGATATCGCTGGTCTGACGATTGGCAATGATCAGCCCCTGACGGTGATTGCGGGTCCATGCCAACTGGAGAGTGCGGACCACGCCCAAATGATTGCAGGCCAAATGAAAGAGGCTTGCGAAGCCGCTGGCGCGCAGTATGTTTTCAAGGCCAGCTACGACAAGGCTAACCGCACATCCATGTCAGGCAAGCGTGGTCTGGGCATGGACGCAGGGCTCAAAGTGTTGTCCGATCTGCGTGATGCGATTGGTGTTCCCGTCCTGACGGATGTACACAGTGACGCACAATGCGCCCCTGCCGCTGATGCTGTCGACATCTTGCAAATCCCTGCCTTTTTGTGCCGCCAGACTGATCTTTTGCTGGCCGCAGGCCATACCGGCGCTGTGATCAACGTGAAAAAAGGCCAATTCCTAGCCCCGTGGGACATGGACAATGTAGTGGCCAAGCTCGAAAGCACAGGCAACACCCGCATCATGCTGACCGAGCGCGGCACGTCGTTTGGCTACAATACGCTGGTGACCGACATGCGCGCCCTGCCTCGGATGGCACAAACCGGTTATCCGGTTGTGATGGACGCCACGCATTCGGTGCAACAACCGGGCGGCCAAGGCGGCAGCACCGGAGGACAACGTGAATTTGCACCAGTCATGGCCCGTGCCGCAGTGTCCTTGGGGGTTGCATCCGTCTTTATTGAAACCCACGAAGATCCGGACAATGCGCCATCGGACGGGCCAAACATGATACATCTGCGGCACATGCCCGAGTTGATCGACACGTTGATGGCGTTTGACCGCCTTGCCAAAACGCATCCATTACAGTTTTGAACGACGAATAAAGAGACATTCCAAATGACCAAACCTATTGCCGACGTAACCCCCAATACCTGGGAATTTCTGCGCGATCCGATGATCAAACCAACGGGCTTTCGCGAGTATGATGCGCGCTGGAAGTTCCCCGACGAGATCAACCTGCCAGGCATGACCGCACTTGGCTTTGGCCTTGGAACCCAGATCCGGCGTCGGGGTATCGATCCGGTAATCGCCGTGGCCAACGACTATCGCGACTATTCTCTGTCCATCAAGAACGCCCTCATTATTGGCCTAATGCAGGCCGGGATCAAGGTCATCGACATTGGCCCAGCTGTTTCGCCCATGGCCTATTTTTCGCAATTCCATCTGGATGTGCCTGCGGTGGCCATGGTCACGGCCAGCCATAATCCCAATGGCTGGACAGGCGTCAAAATGGGCTTTGAGCGCCCTTTGACACACGGTCCAGATGAGATGGCTGAGCTGCGTGATATCGTATTGGGCGGTGACTTTGACGCGGCACCCGGCGGATCGTATGAGTTCGCGCCCGGCGTCAAGGAAGCCTACATTGACGATCTGGTGGGCGATTTCAAAATGTCGCGCCCGCTCAAGGTGGTCTGTGCCACTGGCAATGGCACGGCCGCGGCATTTGCGCCAGAAATTTTTGAACGCATCGGCGTCGAGGTGGTGCACAGCCATACAGAGCTGGATTACACATTTCCGAACTACAACCCAAATCCGGAAGACATGCTGATGCTGCATGACATGTCGGACTCGGTCAAAGCATCAGGCGCAGATCTGGCGCTTGGTTTTGATGGCGACGGCGATCGCTGCGGCGTAGTGGATGACGAGGGCGAGGAGATTTTTGCCGACAAGGTGGGCGTGATCATGGCGCGCGATCTGTGCAAAATCTATCCCAACGCGACCTTTGTGGCAGATGTGAAATCGACGGGTTTGTACGCAGCTGACCCCGAATTGCAAGCGGCAGGTGTGAAAACCGACTATTGGAAAACCGGCCACAGCCATATGAAACGCCGCGTGAAAGAAATCAACGCGCTGGCAGGTTTCGAAAAATCCGGCCACTACTTTTTGGCCGAACCGATTGGGCGCGGCTATGACTGCGGCATGCGCGTGGCCGTGGAAATATGCAAGCTGATGGATCGCAACCCAGACAAATCCATGTCTGACCTGCGCAAAGCCCTGCCCAAAACCTGGTCGACCCCGACCATGTCGCCTTATGCCGCTGATACCGAGAAATATGACATTCTTGAGCGCCTGGTGGCTAAACTGGTGGCCAAACACAAGGCAGGTGACAGCTTTGCTGGTCAACCGATCAAGGAAATTGTGACTGTGAACGGCGCCCGTGTCATACTTGAGAACGGCAGCTGGGGATTGATCCGCGCGTCTTCGAACACACCGAACCTTGTTGTGGTCTGTGAAAGTGCGCAGAGCGAGGACGAATTGCGCGCAATCTTTGACGAGTTGAACGTGGTGATCCGCACCGAACCGGGTGTCGGCGATTACGACCAGACCATTTGAACATCAGCGCGCGGGTGCTCCCGCGCCTTATGAACGCAGCTTGCTGCGTTCATAAGGCTTGGGCGTGGCTCAGCAAAGCTGAGCCTGAGGGGCGCTGCCCCTTGTCATAGCAAAAGCTATGACCACCCCGGGATATTTTTGGCGAAAGGAAGATGCGAGGAAAGCCTGTGACGGCTTGAGGAGCGGCTAGGCCGCCAACCCGCGCCCTTTGAGCAACGCCTCAACACCGGGCAGACGTCCACGGAATCTTGTGTAGAGCTGATCAGCTTCGACCGATCCGCCAGCGGATAGGATGTGGTCTTCCAACGCTTGGGCAATGGCCGGATCAAACGCGCCGCCGGCCTCTTCAAACGCCTCAAACGCATCCGCATCCATCACTTCGGACCACATATAGCTGTAATACCCGCTGGAATAGCCATCCCCGGCAAAGACATGGGCAAAATGCGGGGTCGCGTGGCGCATTGTGATCGCGTGCGGCATGCCCAAGCTCTCCAGCACGTCTGCCTGCTTCGACATCGGGTCAGCAGGTGCCGTGCCCTCATGAAAGGCCAGATCCACTAGCGCCGAGGCCACGTATTCCACAGTTTGGAACCCTTGGTCGAAATTTGCGGCCCCCAGCACTTTCTCGAGCATTTCCGCAGGCATGGCCTCGCCCGTCTCCGCATGTGTTGCATAGTCGCGCAACACTTCGGGCACCTCAAGCCAATGCTCGTAGAGCTGGCTGGGCAGTTCTACAAAATCACGAGCGACCGATGTGCCAGAAATGCTCTCATAGGTCACGTTTGATAGCATCTGATGCAGCGCGTGACCAAATTCGTGGAACAGTGTGCGCGCGTCGTCATAGCTGAGCAACGCGGGCTCACCTTTTGCAAAATTGCAGACATTGATCACCACAGGCGACTGCACTTCGGGGAATTTCGCCTGCCCTCGCATCGCAGAGCACCATGCGCCAGACCGTTTTGACCCCCGCGCAAAATAATCTCCGATAAACACAGCCACATGCGCGCCATCGCGTGTGACCTCCCATGCGCGGCAATCCGGATGGTAAAGCGGCGCATCCAGCGGTTTGAACTGTAATCCGAACAAGCGTGTCGCACAGGCAAAGGACGCCTCGATCATGCGATCCAATTGCAAATATGGCTTCAAAGCCGCCTCATCCAGATCATGTTCCGCCTTGCGTCGTTTTTCCGCGTAATAGCGCCAGTCCCACGGCTCTAGCGGGCCGTTCACACCATCCTCTTTCATCATCGCGGTCAACACAGCGGCATCCGCCTCGGCGCGGGCCTTGGCCGGGGTCCAGACAGCAGTCAGCAAATCGCGCACTGCGCCGGGCGTTTTGGCCATCTCGGTTTCCAGCTTGTAGTCGGCAAAGCTGTCATAGCCCAAAAGTGCCGCTCGCTCGTGACGCAGCGCCAAGATCTCGGCCGCGATTGATCGGTTGTCGGTCTCGCCACCATTGGCTCCACGTGCGCCCCAAGCCGCAAACGCCTTTTCACGCAGATCCCGGCGCGGCGAGAATTGCAGGAACGGCACGATCAGCGAGCGCGAGAGTGTGACCACCGGGCCCGCCGCGCTCTTTTCTGTGCCAGCTGCGCGCGCGGTATCGATTACAAATTCGGGCAGGCCCTCAAGGTCATTTTCGCCCAATTCCATGAACCAGTCGCGCTCATCCGCCAACAGGTTTTGGGTAAACTCCGTGCCCAGAACCGCCAGGCGCGATTTGATGTCTTTCATACGTGCATCAGCTTCGCCAGTCAGCGCGGCACCGCCACGCACGAAACCGCGATGGGTCAGCATCAACACACGTTGTTGTTCGTCGCTCAGATCAAGTGTCTCGCGCGCGGCCCAAACGGCAGCGATACGTGCAAACAGCGCCTTGTTGGCCGAAATCTCTGCACCATGCTGTGCCAATTTGGGTGAAAATTCACGCTGCAACGCTTCGCGCGCTGGGTTGCTGTCGGCCCCCGCGACGCTGAAAAACACGGACAAAACCTTGTCCAGCCCTGTGCCTGCCGCCTCCAGCGCCTCAACTGTGTTTGCAAAACTCGGCGCATCAGCGTTTTCAGCAATCGTGGCAATCTCAGCCTTGTGCGCCTCAAGCGCATCTTCAAAAGCGGGTGCAAAATCCTCGTCCGAAATCGCGTCAAACGGGGCCAGGTTGAACGGTGTGTCCCAGTTGGACAAAAGCGGGTTGGTCATGGGGGGCATCTCCTTTGAGGTCAACCTAAGGTCGGTGCTGGCTGGCTGCAATCACTCTTGCAATCATAACTGTGCGCCCCCACGCTGCGACAAAACACAGGGATCAAAAAATGACATATAGAAACCGCTCGACCGGACCGATGACCACCGCAATTCACGCTGGTGAAACACCCGATCCAACCACAGGCGCATCCGCCCCGCCGCTGCATATGTCCTCAACCTTTGTTACCGATCAGGTCGCCGGGTTTTCCGCCCATGACCTCGAAGACAATGGCGCGTTTCTGTATGCGCGATGGGGCAACCCCACGGTGCAGATGCTGGAACAGAAAATCGCGGCCCTTGAAGGCACCGAAGATTGCCTGTGCGTAGCTTCGGGAATGGCGGCAGCGACCGCGATTTTCCTGACATTCCTGTCAGCGGGCGATCATGCCGTCGTTTCGGACGTGTCCTATGCGGGTGTCGCGGAACTGGCGCGTGATACGCTGCCCCGTCTTGGAATCGCTGTTGATACAGTCAATATGTCCGATCCTGCCGCTGTTGCCGCCGCGATCCGGCCCAATACCAAACTGATCCATACCGAAACTCCAGTGAACCCAATCGGGCGACTGACCGACCTCGCGGAAATCGCAACGCTCGCCAAACAGGCAGGCGCGCTGATGTCGTGTGATGCCACTTTTGCCTCGCCCTTGGGGCAGGATTGCAGCGCGCTTGGCGTCGACCTGATCATGCATTCCGTGACCAAATATATCGGCGGGCATGGTGATGCGGTGGGCGGCGCGGTGGCCGGTCGCAAAGAGCTGATCGCACAGATGCGCGGTGAGGCGTCAATCCACCACGGTGGAATCATGTCGCCGTTTAACGCGTGGCTGATCGCACGCGGCCTGTCGCTTTTGCCGATGCGCATGAAGGCGCACGAGGCCGGTGCTATGGCGGTCGCCCAATGGCTCGAGGCACAGCCCTCGGTCACACGGGTGATCTATCCCGGCCTCGCCAGTCAACCCCAACATGACCTCGCTCAGCGACAAATGACCAATATGTCCGGCATGATCGCGTTTCAGGTTGGCAGTGCGGCACAGGGCGAAGCACTGCACAGGCGATGATTGACCGCCTGCAAACCATCCACTACGCCGTGTCGCTGGGCCATCACCGCAGCCTTGTGTTCTGGATGGGCACCGATGCGCTGATGGAAACATCTTTCCGCCTGACTGGATCACAGCTCGACAGCTACCGGGATTTTGCCGGTGACGGCATCATGCGCCTGTCGGTAGGATTGGAAGACAGTGAAGACCTGATCGCAGACCTCTCGCGCGTGATCTGACCCCCGCGAGAAGCGCACGATCAGGGCGCGCGGAGCTGCCCTAGTCCCGCCCCAAGCCCTGACCACAAATCGGGCAATTGGGGCGTGATTTCAAACCAATCTTTCGCGTTTCGCCCCAAAGCGCATCATAGATCATCATATCGCCGCGCAACGCGGCGCCGGCACCGGTGATCACCTTGATGGCTTCGACCGCCATCATTGTGCCCACCACGCCTGGCAGCGGCCCGATCACACCTGCCTCCGCACAGCTGGGTGCCAAACCTGGCGCTGGGGCCTCGGGGAAAATACATTGATAGCATGGCGCGCCAGAGGCTGGATCAAACACGCTCAACTGCCCTTCCCACTGCGACAAAGCGCCAGAAATCAGTGGCTTGCCCAGCGCCACACATTGGCGGTTCACAAGGTAGCGCGTGTCAAAATTGTCGGTCCCGTCCAGCACAAGATCGTATTCTTCGGTCAGCGCCCGTGCGTCCTCCTCACTCAGCCGGCGTTGATAGGGGCGCACAGTCACAAATGGGTTCCGCGCTTTCATCGCCGCCTCAGCCGAAAACACCTTGGGCACGCCAATGGCATCGTCACGGTGGATCACCTGCCGTTGCAGGTTTGAGTTGTCGACACTGTCGTCATCCACGACACCAATCGTACCCACACCCGCCGCCGCCAAATACAGCAGCGCGGGCGAGCCAAGGCCACCAGCCCCAATCACCAACACCTTGGCATCCTTGAGCTTTTTCTGACCCAATCCTCCCATCTCGCGCAGCACAATATGGCGCGCATAACGGTTCAGTTCAGTATCGGTAAATGGCCCGGCTTCGGCCTGTGCCTCAGGTTCCTGCGCCTTGTTGCGCAGCCCCTTCAGCACCCGCGAATACCCCAGCACAATCGCCACTGCCGCGCCCATCAGCACCCACAGCGCAAGGCTGTCACCAGTCGCCACCTTCAGCGCATGGCCACTTGGAAACGCGAGCTGCACACCCAAAACGCCCACATAAAGAACGCCAATCATGCTCCAACGCGCCGTGTGCGGCGCTTTCATCACAGCACCCACCAGCCACAGCAGAAGCGCCAGACCAAAAACCAACAGCATCAGCTCACCCCGGTCGAGCCGAACCCGCCCGTTCCACGAGTCGTCTCGCTCAGCGCATCCGCCACCTCGAATACACCCTGCACCACCGGCGCCACAACAAGCTGCGCCATCCGCATACCGTGTTCGATGTGAAACGGCTCGGTGCCCGCGTTCAGCACAATCAGCCCCAATGGCCCGCGATAATCGCTGTCAATTGTGCCCGGCGTGTTCGGCAAAGTGATCCCATGCTTTAGCGCCAGCCCGGACCGGGGCCGCACCTGCACCTCGTATCCCTCTGGGATCTCCACCGAAATCCCGGTCGGCACCAGCACGCGTGCGCCGGGGTTTAGTGTCACGCCCTCTCTCGCGCCTTCGGGAAAGTTTGCGCGCACATCCGCGCCCGCGGCCCCTGCGGTTTCATAGCTGGGCAACGGAACGTCCCGGTCGGCCCTGTCCAGCCAGCGTATTTTGAGTATAACCATGTTTTCTATACTGTTCCCCGCCTCGCCCGGATCATCCAAGCGTGTCGGCAATGCGACGTGCCAGTTGAATGGCAACCTCGTCCTTGCCCATTCGTGGCCAGCTTTCCGCGCCCGCATCAGAAATCAGCGTCACCGCGTTTTCCGATCCTCCCATGATCCCGGTTTCCGGACTCACGTCATTGGCGACGATCCAATCGCATTTTTTACGCAGCCGTTTGGCTGTGGCATGGGCGATTACGTCGTCGGTTTCGGCGGCAAAGCCGACAACCAAAACAGGCCGTCCGCTCTCTAACTGGCTCACCGTGGCCAGAATATCTGGATTTTCGGCAAAGTTCAGCGCCGGGAGCTGGCCATTCTGCTTCTTGATCTTGCTGTCGGATGCGCCATCTACACGCCAGTCGGCCACCGCTGCGGCAAACACAGCCGCATCCACTGGCAACACCGATTGCACGGCGCTCATCATCTCTGCCGCGGTCTCAACTTCGACCACCTGTGCCCCTTCCGGGCGCTCAGCCTCTGCCGGGCCGGTCACAAAAACCACCTCGGCCCCCAGCGTGACCAAGGCCCGCGCAATCGCGCTGCCCTGCGCCCCGGACGAGCGGTTCGCGATATAGCGCACCGGGTCAATCGGCTCGTGTGTGGGACCAGACGTTACCAAAACCCGCCGCCCCGTCAGCGGCCCCTCAGCCATCGCTGTCTCAATTGCCGCAACAATCTCTAGCGGTTCAGACATGCGCCCCGGCCCATATTCGCCGCAGGCCATATCGCCCTCGTTCGGGCCGACAAAACTCACCCCATCGCGCCGCAACGTCGCAACATTGCGCTGTGTCGCAGGATGGTCCCACATGCGTACGTTCATCGCAGGCGCCACCAGAACCGGTGTGTCTGTGGCCAACAACAATGTTGAGGCCAGATCATTGGCTGCGCCTTGCGCCATCTTGGCCATCAGATCCGCCGTCGCCGGGGCAACCACAATCAAATCCGCCGAACGAGACAATTGAATATGTCCCATCTCGGCCTCATCCATCAGATCAAAAAGATCGCGATAAACCTTCTCTCCAGCCAGCGCCGACACCGAAAGAGGTGTCACAAACTCTTCGCCCGCCTTGGTCAGTACAGGTGTCACCCAAGCTCCACGCTCGCGCAGCCGCCGGATCAGGTCGAGTGATTTAAACGCGGCGATTCCACCCGCGATGATCAGCAAAATCCGCTTGTCTGTCAGCAATTTGGGCCCCTTTCGCGCCAGATCGCCCCAAACTTAGGCCCCTGCGCCGCGCGACACAAGCAAGCTTGGCTATTCAAACGCCTTACACGGGTCTTCACGCTCGGCTTCTTGGGTCACGATCCAGAAATCATATGGCGCCCCCGGCTCTGGCGCGCCCTCGATCTGCGCCACCGACACCACGTCCAGCCCTTCGGGCAACAGTGCAGGCACACCCCAATCGGTGCGCGCATGGCCATTGCCGGTGATCACCACCACCGGCCCTCCGGTTGCGGCATGGGCGTCAACAACCGCGCGTGCCAGTGTTGCATCGCGCAGCCGTTGCACCATGACCATACCGCCCAGCATGCTCTCGGGCAGCGCATTGCAATGGGCCTGCATCTGCATCGCCTCCCGTGTCGCTTGCTGTTCCTCGGGCAACGCCCCGGTCAGGCCAAACACCTCGGCATCCTCGCCAAACCGCGCGGCCACACCGTCACCAGACACAGCCGCCCGCGCACTCTCGCGCGTGACCTGCGCGCCATAAATTTCCGCCCCACCCGAGGCCGCAAATATCGGATAATACATCGAAAAATCGGGCCAGCCGCTCTGCGCCCAATCCAGTGCCTCGCCCAGCGCGGCCTCATCGCCCAACAGGTCCGGCGTCACAAACGCCGCCTTTTCAGGGGTCAGCATCTCAAACACTACCGCCTTGGGGGCCAGCACGGCCACAGCCTCGGCCTGATGGGAGTGGTGAAACGGGTTGTCGTGCAACTCCCCCAAAATCACCACGTCCCGGTCGGCAAACCCGGCCAACTGATCCGGCATTATCTCTTCGGCAGCCAAAGGCGCGGCCAGCAATATCAGGGGCAACAAATATCTCATGCGTCTGACATGGCACCCCATTGCACCGGCTTCAACCCTTGCGCTTGCCCTCGCTTTTGCGCAATTTGCCGCGCAACGCGAAAGGCCTCTCATGCTGGAAAACCTCACCCTCGTGCTTGGCGGCGCCTCGTCTGGCAAATCTGCCTTTGCCGAACAGCTCGTTACACAATCCGGCGCACCACGCGTCTATATTGCCACGGCCCAAGCTTTTGACGACGAGATGCGCGCCAAAATTGCCGCCCATCTGGATCAGCGCGGCGACAACTGGCGCACCATGGAAACCCCGCTCGACGCCGCCGACGCGCTTGCAGATGTTGCACCAAACGAGGTTGCCCTACTCGATTGCGCCACCATGTGGCTCTCAAACCACCTGCTGGCCGAGAGCAATCTTGCCGCCCAGACCGACCGCCTGCTCTCAGCGCTCGCAACCTGCAAAGGCCGCGTCGTGTTGGTGTCAAACGAGGTCGGCCTTGACGTGGTGCCCGATAACGCCCTTGCACGCCGGTTCCGCGATGCCCAAGGCAAGCTAAACCAACAGATCGCCGCCCGCGCAAACCTTGCTGTGCTGGTTGTTGCTGGCCTGCCCATGGTTCTGAAAGGCACCCTGCCATGACCCAGCTGTTCCTTGTGCGCCATGGCCCCACCCACGCGAAGTCCATGGTCGGCTGGTCCGACCTGCCCGCCGATCTCTCTGACACCGCCGCCATCGCGCGGCTGGCCGATTTCCTGCCAGCAGACGCGCCTGTGATCAGCTCCGATCTCTCGCGCGCCAGCGCAACCGCCGACGCGATCCAGCGGGACCGCCCCCGCCTGCCCCACGATCCTACCTTGCGCGAAATCCATTTCGGCGATTGGGAGTTGCAAAAATTTGCCGACATCGAAGCCACCGATCCCATCCGCATCCGCGCCTACTGGGAAACCCCGGGCGAGGTGCGCCCCCCGAACGGGGAAAGCTGGAACGAAGTCTGCGAAAGGGTCAACTCCGCCATCGACCGTCTGATCACAGAGCATTTGGACCACAACCTGATCATCGTTGCCCATTTCGGCGTCATCCTGACCCAGATCCAGCGCGCCGAACGCCTAACCGCTTACGAAGCGTTTTTGCATCGTATCGATAACCTGTCGGTCACAACCATCTCGATCATAGAAAACAACTGGACCCTGGGCCGCATTAATCACAATCCGTGATGACCCTGGTCAAAACCTTTCGTTTTGCCGATCCGAGTTCACTTGCTAGCCTTCGCGCATGACATATCAATTGTATCTCGGCGATTACGCCTATTCCTCATGGTCGCTGCGCGGCTGGCTTTTGTTTGAAAAATTCGGGATCGAGCGCTCTGTTCGCGTGCTCGATTTTACCCAAGCGTCGGTTTCCGAGCAACTGAACCTTGCGCCTGCCAAAACCGTGCCCACCCTCGTCACCTCCGAGGGCGCGATCATCGACGACAGTCTCGCCATTGCCGAAGAGTTGGCCAGCCGACATCCAGAGAAACCCTTCTGGCCATCTGACCCGTTGGCACGCGCCACCGCCCGGACCCTTACGGCGGAAATGCATTCCAGCTTCACCGCCTTGCGCGCCGACTGCCCGATGAACCTACGCCTGTCTTACAGAGACGCCGCCCCTTCCGACAATGTGCGCGCAGATCTGAACCGCATCGAAACACTCTGGGATCACGCCCGCAAAATTTGCGGCGGAGACGGTCCATGGCTCTTCGGTGACTATTCCATCGCCGATGTGTTCTATGCCCCCGTCGCAGCGCGCATTGCAGGCTATAACCTGCCCGTCAACGATACGGCCCAAGCTTATGTTGCCACACATCTGGCTGATCCGGCGTTTCGTCGCTGGCGCGCTATGGGTCTTGTGCGCGGCGAAACTCTGACATGGTACGCCAAACCTTACGATACCCGCCGTTGGCCCGGCCCAGCGCCTCTGCCCGCCCGCGCTGTAGACGGAACCGAGGCTGAAAATGCCGCCTGCCCTTACTCCGGTGATCCAGTCACGCATGTGCTTGAACTGGACGGCCGCCGATTTGGCTTTTGCAACGCGTTTTGCCGCGACAAAACAGTGGCCGACCCTGCTGCATGGCCTGCGTTCATGGCGCTTGTTTAGAAACGCGTTAACCCTTCGCTAACCACACTTCGTTTACCAATGTTAACGGAGTGTGGTGAAAGGGTCGGTCATGGTTTCGCGGGCATATACCGTGGCATTCGAAGGGGTCGAGGCGCATCAGGTCGAGGTGCAATGCGCCGTGACGCCCGGTTTGCCAGCCTTTTCAATCGTCGGTCTGCCCGACAAAGCCGTCTCCGAGGCGCGCGACCGGGTGCGCTCTGCACTGTCCTCGATGGCCATCGCGCTACCCTCTAAACGCATCACCATTAACCTTTCCCCTGCGGATTTGCCCAAAGAGGGCAGTCATTTTGACCTGCCCATCGCCGTTGCTTTGCTCGCCGCTCTTGGCATCATTCCCGACGATGCCGCCGAAGGCACGGTTTCCCTCGGCGAACTCTCGCTTGATGGCTCGCTTGTGCCCGTCACCGGCGCCCTGCCCGCGGCCATGTCCGCCGCCGAAGATGACAGGACCCTTCTCTGTCCACGCGCCAGTGGCTCCGAGGCCGCTTGGGTCGCTGCAACGCAGGTGATCGGGGCCAATTCGCTTGCCGACGTTGTGCGCCACTATACCGGTCAATCACCCCTGCCCCCGTCCGAGCCCGGCGAGGTCAACCCAGACACAAGCCCGCTCGACCTGTGCGACGTCAAAGGGCAGGAACGCGCCAAACGCGCGCTCGAAATCGCCGCCGCAGGGCGTCATCATCTCTTTATGATTGGCGCGCCCGGATCGGGCAAATCCATGCTGGCCGCGCGCCTGCCCACAATCCTGCCGCCTCTCAGCCCCGCCGAAGCACTGGAAACCTCCATGATCCACTCGGTCGCGGGGCTTTTGGATCAAGGCGGCATTTCCCGTGCGCGTCCGTTTCGCGAACCGCATCATACCGCATCCATGGCTGCAATTGTGGGCGGTGGACGGCGCGCTACGCCCGGTGAAATCTCGCTCGCGCATAATGGCGTGTTGTTCATGGATGAAATTCCGGAATTCTCGCGTGCGGTGCTGGAAACCCTGCGACAGCCCATCGAGACCGGCAAAGTCATGATCGCGCGCGCCAATGCTCATGTCACTTATCCGTGCAAATTCATGCTTATCGCCGCCGCCAACCCCTGCCGCTGTGGCCAAATGTACGACCCAAATCGCGCCTGTTCACGTGCACCGATCTGTGGCGAAGACTATCTGGGCCGTCTGTCCGGCCCCTTGCTCGACCGGCTTGACTTGCGTATCGAAGTCCCGCCGGTTCAGTTCTCAGACCTCGACCTACCCGCCAATGGAGAAACCTCCGCCACCGTGCGCGAACGGGTGGTCGCAGCGCGCATTCTGCAAGACAGCCGTTTCGCAAGCACGCCTGACATTCGCGCAAATGCCGACATGTCAGGCGCAGTGTTGGAAGAGTTGGCGACCCCGGACGCCGAGGGCCGCGCTTTCTTGGGCAAGGTCGCTGAACGTTTTGGCCTCACGGCGCGGGGCTATCACCGCGTCATGCGCGTGGCCCGCACCATCGCCGATCTTGCGGGCAGCGACACGGTGCGCAAACCCCATGTGGCCGAAGCGGTGAGCTTTCGCCTCACCGCCTCCAAAGAAGTATGATCAGGCGCGCTTGGCCTCAATCGCCTGCCAGATTTTTTCAGCCACATTGATCCCGTCAAATCGTTCCAGTTCCTGAATGCCAGTCGGCGAGGTCACGTTGATTTCGGTCAGGTAATCGCCAATCACGTCGATCCCAACAAACACCTGCCCCTTTTCGCGCAGCAACGGCCCAATCGCAGCGCAGATCTCAAGATCTCGCGCGCTCAGCGCAACCTTTTCAGGCCGCCCGCCCACATGCATGTTCGACCGGGTCTCGCCTGCCGCAGGTACACGGTTGATCGCGCCAACCGGTTCACCGTCCACCAAGATCACCCGTTTGTCGCCATTGCTGACATCCGGCAGGAATTTCTGCACGATCAAAGGCTCCCGGCTGAAGCCTGTGAACAACTCATGCAGCGACGTCAGGTTGCGGTCGTTCACGTCAAGACGGAACACACCTGCACCGCCATTGCCGTAAAGCGGTTTCAGAATGACATCGCCATGCTTTGCCTTGAACGCCTTGATTGTGTCCAGATCACGCGCAATCGTCGTGGGGGGTGTCAGGTCCGGGAAATCCAGCACCAAAAGTTTTTCAGGGAAATTGCGCACCCAAAACGGATCATTCACCACCAGCGTATCCGGTGCCAGCCGGTCCAACAGGTGGGTCGAAGTGATGTAATGCATGTCAAACGGTGGGTCTTGGCGTAGCCATACCACGTCGAAATCACGCAATTTAATGTGGGTTTCCGGGCTCAGATCAACATGATTGCCCTGTTCCCGCCGCACGGTCATACCATGCCCACGCGCGGTGATCTCGCCTTCTTCATAGGCCAGCTTGTCGGGTGAATAGAAAAACAGCTCATGCCGACGCGCCTGAGCCTCTTCGGCCAGCCGAAACGAGCTGTCTGCATTGATATCAACCGATTGAATCGGATCCATCTGAAAAGCGATCTTCATGGGGCACCCTTTCTTGTTGCCCCTACATGGCCCAAGGGTGTCCGGCTTTCAATGGGGGCTCATGCCGCTTGCAACGCGTTTTCGATAATCTCAACCTGTCCGGCATCATTCACCAAGGCGACATCGAACCGTGTATCTGTCAGCAAACCAAGCGGTTCAGTGCCAATGAATTCTTCGCCCGCGCTCAAGATGCGCTGCATCTGGGCCGGGCGTATACGTTCTGCGGCCTGCGCAAAGCTCTTGCTTTTCTTGACTTCAACAAAGACCACCTGATCATCCCGGCGCAGAACCAAATCCAATTCCCCGCTACGCCCACGCCATCGACGATGGGCAACCGTCATCCCATGCCCTTCATAGGCGCGCGCCACGCAGTCTTCGGCGGCACAGCCAGCATGGTAATTCACTTGTGATCGTCTTCGCTGCTGTGAAATCGCCATACCAAACCCTCGATCGTTACAAATCCTTTTTCACTTTTAGGGCCATTTGATAAATTTTTCGTTTATTCACCCCCATACTTTGGGCCACCGCATCAGAAGCGTCGCGCACGGACATATTTTCCAGCGCAGAGCGTAGCGCGCCTTCGATGTCGTCTTCGCTTGCGCTTTCACCACGGGCGCGATCAATCAGGACAACAATTTCTCCTTTGAAATTGCGCCCCTCGGCCGCTTCGGTCAATGATCCCAGCGACCCACGCAAGACTTCCTCGAACTTCTTGGTCAGCTCCCGACATACCGCCGCCTGACGGTCCGCCCCCAGAACAGCGGCGGCGTCCTTCAGCATCGCGCCCACGCGCTTAGGCGATTCGTAAAACACCAGCGTCCCTGGCACATCGCGCACCGCCTCAAGCCCGCTGCGCCGCGCGCTTTTTGCATTTGGCAAAAACCCAGCAAAGAAAAACGCATCCGTCGGCAACCCAGCCAATGTCAGCGCCGTGACAATCGCAGACGGCCCCGGTGCCGAAGTCACCATATGCCCGGCCTCGGATGCAGCGCGCGACAGATGATAGCCGGGATCGGCAATTAATGGCGTACCCGCCTCCGACGCATAAGCCACCGAAAGCCCCTGTTCCAGAAAGCCCATCAGCTTGTCCCGCGCACCCGAACCGGAATGATCGTGATAGGATAACAGAGGCCGATCCCCCAAAGGAACCCCATGTATTTCCAGCAATCGGCGCATCGAACGGGTGTCTTCGGCGGCGATCACATCTGCTGACGCCAGCACATCCAACGCCCTAAGCGTGATGTCGCGCGCGCTGCCGATTGGTGTGGCGACAAAGTACAAACCGCCCCGCAATTTTTCGCTTGTGTGATTCACCTCTGGACCCGCCTTGTCGTACGTTTATTATTCACTCCAATCGGGCGGCCGGATCATCTTTGCGGACCCGACCCCATTGGGAGTGGAGATTTCATGATGTTTGCTTTTCTTAAACCCGCCCGCAAGTTTCTGAAAGGGGCAGCACTCGCCCTGACCAGCATTGCTTTGGTCGCCTGCGAAACAACGGGCCTGAGCACCGGGCCGTCAATTTCGACAAACGCCCCTGTACCAGTTGCGCTGCTTGTCCCCAAAGGGTCAAGCAATTCCGGTGACGCACTCTTGGCGCAAAGCCTTGAGAACGCTGCAAAACTGGCAATCGCTGATCTGGACGGCGTGCAAGTCGACCTGCGCATTTACGCCACTGCGGGTGATGCCAACACTGCTGGCGCAGTTGCCATTCAGGCTGTGAACGAAGGTGCAAAAATAATTCTTGGTCCGGTCTTTGCAGAATCTGCCAATGCTGCCGCTAAATCTGTATCTGCGCGCAATATCAATGTTTTGGCCTTTTCCAACAACACGACGATCGCCGGGGGCAATCTCTTTGTGCTTGGACCGACATTCGACAATACGGCGGATCGGCTGGTGGGCTATGCCAAACGCAATGCCAAAGACAACATCCTGACGGTTCATGCCGACAATGTGTCCGGCCAATTGGGCCGCAACGCGATCTTGTCGGCTATCTCACGCCAACGCGCTTCGGATGCGGGCACTGTCGGGTATCAGTTTTCCCAAGAAGGTGTGATTGCCGCAACCTCTCAGATAAAGCTAACCGCCGACCAAAATCAGGCTAACGCGATTTTCCTGACATCCGACACATCCGGCGCACTACCGCTAATCTCGCAATTGCTGCCCGAAGCGGGCCTGAGCCCCGCTACCATTCAGTATATGGGCCTGACCCGCTGGGACATTCCCGCCCAGACACTGGAACTGCCCGGTGTTCAGGGGGGATGGTTCGCCTTGCCTGATCCGCAGTTGAATCAGCAGTTCCAATCGCGCTATGCGCAAGCATATGGCGGTCTCCCGCATCCGATTGGTGGGCTGGCCTATGATGGCATCGCGGCAATTGGCGCACTGGTCAAATCCGGCAAGAGCGATGCATTGACCACTGGCGCCCTGACTCAGGGTGCTGGATTTCAGGGCGTGAATGGCATCTTCCGCCTGCGCGCCGACGGTACGAATGAACGCGGGCTGGCTGTGGCCACGATCCGCGACAAGAAGGTGGTGATCATTGACCCAGCCCCAACACGCTTCGGCGGCGCCGGATTCTGAGCTTTTTAAGGCTTTCCCAGCCCTTCCCTCCAAGGAGCTTCTTTGCACACCGTCCGACATCTTTGATGTAGAGACCACACTCGCAGAGATCAGCGGACTAAGATCCGAACTATCAGACGACCGCGAATTTCGAAGCGCGGTCGTCCAAAGGTTGATGGCGATCCGCAAGGATGGCATGGCGCTCATTGCCAAACTTTTCCAAGAAGAACCACGCCGGTCACGACGCATGACCCGGTCCTATACCTGGCTCACCGACTGCCTTGTCGGGTGCGCCTATCACGTGGCAACACAGCACATTCACCCTTTGGCCACGCCCACCTCTTCTGAACGCCTCGCATTGCTGGCGGTTGGTGGCTACGGGCGCGGTGAGATGGCGCCGCAATCTGACGTCGATCTGCTGTTTCTGACACCCTACAAGATCACTGCGTGGGCCGAGAGCGTGATCGAAACCATGCTCTACATCCTCTGGGATCTGCGCCTCAAAGTCGGCCATTCCAGTCGCACAGTCAAAGACTGCCTGCGCCTGGGTCGCGAGGATTTCACGATCCGAACCGCCCTGCTGGAACAACGGTTTCTGGCCGGTGACACGTCGCTGGCCACCGAACTGGACGAACGCTTGCTCGAAGAGCTGTTCAAAGGCACCGAGCGGGAGTTTATCGACGCCAAACTTGCCGAACGCGAAGCGCGCCACCTGAAGCAGGGTGAACGCTATGTGGTTGAACCCAACGTAAAAGAGGGCAAAGGCGGTTTGCGAGACATGCAATCGCTCTTCTGGATCGCCAAATATGTCTACCACGTGCAAGAGGTCGCTGAGCTGGTCGATCTTGATGTATTGCAGCGCGACGAGCTGGACATGTTCAAAAACGCCGAAAAATTCTTGTGGGCAGTGCGGGGTCACTTGCACCTTTTGTCTGGCCGCCCCACCGAACAGCTCAGCTTTGACATTCAGGTCGAGGTGGCCGATCGCATGGGCTATGTCGACAAAGGCGGACGCCGCGCCGTTGAGCACTTTATGCAGGACTATTTCCGCCATGCGACCATGGTTGGCGACCTAACGCGAATCCTGCTCAGCCGCCTCGAGGCGATTCACGCCAAGGCGGCCCCATTGCTAGAGCGGATATTCCGCCGCCGTCCAAGGGTGAAACCGGCCTACAAAGTGGTGCACAACCGTCTGTCCATTGCCGACGAAGAAGCGTTTCTTGATGACAAGGTCAATCTGCTGCGTCTTTTTGAAGAAGGGCTGCGAACAGGTCTTTTGATCCATCCAGACGCCATGCGTCTGGTGCGCGCAAACCTGCATCGGATCAACGAGGACATGCGCGCGAACAAGGAAGCGCGTCGCATTTTCCTCGATTTGCTGCTCAAACACGGCAACCCCGAACGCGCCTTGCGGCGCATGAACGAACTGGGTGTTCTGTCGGCCTTTATCCCCGAATTCCAGCGGATTGTGGCGATGATGCAATTTAATATGTATCACTCCTATACCGTTGACGAACACACCATTCAGGTCATCGCGAATCTCGACAAGATTGAGCGCGAAGAGCTGCGGGATGAGCTTCCTTTGTCTTCAGACATCCTGAAGTCCGGCATCAATCGCCGGGTGCTAATGGTGGCGTTGCTGTTGCATGACATCGGCAAGGGTTCAGACATTGACCACTCGATTCTCGGCGCGCAAATCGCACGGCGCGTGTCACGCAACCTTGGCCTGCCCAAGGCCGAATGCGAAACCGTTGAATGGTTGGTGCGGCATCACCTTTTGATGTCAGACATGGCCCAGAAACGCGACATTGCCGACCCGCGCACCGTGCGCGCCTTTGCCAAGGCGGTGTCCACTGTCGACAGGCTCAATCTTTTGACGGTCCTGACGGTTTGTGACATTCGCGGGGTTGGTCCGGACACCTGGAACAACTGGAAGGCCGTTCTGCTACGCTCGCTATACAGTCAAACCAAGCTGGTTTTGGAAGACGGTATGGAGGCGATCACCCGCGAGAACCGGGGCACCGAGGCCAAGAAACTGCTTCGTAAAGAGCTCGCCGATTGGCCTGCAAAGGATCTCAAGAAAGAGACCGGGCGCCATTATGACCCTTATTGGCAAGGTTTGCATATCACAGCCCACAAGGTCTTTGCCGAATTGCTGCGCAAAATTGAGGGTTACGAAATTTGCATTGACCTGCACCCGGACGAAGACCGAGACGCAACCCGCATTTGCTTTGCACTCGAAGACCATCCGGGCATCTTTTCACGCCTCGCTGGGGCCTTGGCACTGGTTGGGGCCAATGTGGTCGACGCACGCACGTTTACGTCCAAGGATGGGTACGCAACGGCCGCATTCTGGGTGCAGGATGTCGAAGGCCACCCCTACGAGGCCGCACGCCTGCCCCGTCTGCGCAACATGATCGAAAAGACGCTTAAGGGAGAGGTCTTGCCAACCGAGGCCATCAAATCCCGTGATGTGATCAAGAAACGCGAACGCGCATTCAGAGTGCCGACGACCATAACCTTCGACAACGAAGGTTCCGAGATTTACACCATTATCGAGGTTGACACCCGCGATCGTCCGGGCCTGCTCTATGATCTCACACGCACGCTGGCGAATTCCAACGTCTATATCGCCTCTGCGGTCATCGCCACGTACGGCGAACAGGTGGTCGACAGTTTCTACGTCAAGGACATGTTCGGCCTGAAATTCCACACACCGTCTAAACAGCGCACGCTCGAAAAACGCCTGCGCAAGGCGATGGAACTTGGTGCGGAAAGGGCACGTTCTTGAAACCCATCCGCCTGATAAGCGGCTTTCTCACCGTTGGTTTCTGGACCCTTATGAGCCGCATTCTGGGTTTTGCGCGCGAAATCCTGATCCTCAGCTATATCGGGCCGGGCAGCGCACTCGACAGCTTTGTCGTGGCCTTTCGCCTGCCCAACATGTTCCGCCGCTTCTTTGCCGAGGGTGCGTTCAACGCGGCATTTGTGCCGATGTTTTCGCGCAAATACGAGGCCGACGAAGACGCCGTCGCCTTTGCCCGCGATGCGTTTAATCTGTTGGCCACTGCGGTTCTTTTCCTCACTGCACTCGGGATGGTGTTTATGCCGGTGCTGGTCTGGGCCACGGCCAAAGGTCTCTACGGGGACGAGCGGTTTGATATGGCCGTCGGTTTTGGCCACATCGTGTTTCCCTACATCCTCTTCATGTCGCTGGCCGCGCTGTTTTCCGGCGTGCTGAATGCCACCGGGCGCTTTGCCGCCGCAGCCGCCGCGCCAGTCCTGCTCAATATACTTGTGGTGCCCGCCCTTTTGATCGGGGCCGCAGTGGGCGGGGATGTGGTCATGTGGCTGGTCTGGACCATCCCTGTGGCTGGTGTGGCCCAACTGGCACTGGTCTGGATAGCGGCGGCACACGCTGGCGTATCATTCCGCCCTGGCCTGCCCAAATGGACGCCTGACATGTCCAAAATGGTGCGTGTTGCGGTGCCTGCTGCGCTTGCCTCGGGCGTGATGCAAATCAACCTCGTGGTGGGTCAGATCGTGGCCTCCTCCACCCCCGGTGCGGTCAGCTGGCTCTTTGCGGCGGATCGGCTCTATCAATTGCCGCTGGGCGTGGTGGGCATTGCCGTCGGTATTGTTCTGTTGCCTGACCTGTCACGCCGTCTTGCCGCTGGCGATGATGATGGCGCGCGCCATGCATTTTCCCGCGCCGGTGAGTTTGCGCTGTTCCTCACCATCCCCTGTGCGGTGGCGTTTCTGGTAATCCCCTTGCCTTTGGTGTCGGTGATGTACGAACGCGGCGCCACCACCGCCGACGACAGTGCCGCAATCGCGGTGGCCGTGGCCATTTACGGGCTTGGCCTGCCTGCCTTTGTGCTGCAAAAATTGCTACAACCGCTGTTCTTTGCCCGCTCTGACACCAAACGCCCGCTAAACTACGCGCTGTGGGCCATGTTTGTGAACGCAGCGCTCGCTTTTGGCTTATCGCCATTTCTGGGCTGGATGGCCCCGGCCATCGCGGCCTCTGCCTCTGCATGGATCATGGTTCTGCAACTCAGCATCGGCGCGCGCCGTTTTGGCCCTGTCGCCCGGTTCGACGCCCGGCTGCGTGACCGCTTGTGGCGCATTTGCCTATGCTCAGCCATCATGGCCGCCGCGCTCTGGGGCGGCACCCTGATCCTCAGCCCATGGCTCGGCATGGCCGGTTGGCGCTATCTTGCCTTGCTCATCCTCATCGCTTTCGGCAGCGCGACGTACTTCCTCAGCAGCCATATCCTGCGCGCGTTCCGGTTTTCCGAATTGCGCAGCGCCGCCAAGAGGTCAGGATAACTCGCTGTTTTCACTATAATTTCAGAAAACAGTTGCCCTTGCACAGGATTGTGACATTACATCTCTACATTCACCCCAAAAGGGGAAGGAGAGGGATTATGACGAACTGGATTATCATGCTGATTGTCGGCATTCTATCATTGGTGGCCGGGATTGTGGCCCTGCTCAACCCATTTGCCGCCTCTGTGACGGCAACCCTGATCACTGGATGGAGCTTTTTCATCCTTGGGTTTCTTCAGATCATCGCAGGTCTGCGCGCCGAAGGTGTCGGGGCCAAGATATTTGGCGCGCTGCTGGGATTTGTGGCGCTTGTCATCGGGATCAACCTTGTGGCCGAACCGCTGCGTGGCCTGATCACCCTGACCATGATCGCAGGTATCCTGTTTCTGGTGTCGGGCATCTTCAAGGCGTGGATCGGCTTTTCCGACGCCCAAGGCGCAATGCGCGGCGCATTGATCGTGTCCGGTTTGGTCTCGATTGTGCTGGGCGTCATGGTGCTGTCCAACTTCCCGCAATCGGCCACCGTTGTGCTTGGTGTGCTGCTTGGGATCGAGCTCTTGTCTAACGGCATCAGCGCCATCGCGCTGGCGATCGTTGGCAAAAACGCCGAAAGCTGAAATTCACTCGCGGCGGATATGGTCTCGTATCCGCCGCCACCCACCAGGCACCAGCACGAATGACAGCAGGAACCCGGTGATAAAGCCAAACACATCCGCCACCCAATCGGGTGTGCCGCCAAAGATCAGGCTGAACACCAGCTGGATCGCCACCAGCATCCCAATCAGCGAAAACGCCCGCGCCTGCGGTGCGCCTACCACGCCCAGCCGTATCCACAGCAGAAACGTGAATGACCCGATCAACCCGTAAATTCCAGGGTACGAACCCAGCAACGGCACCGGGCTCCCAGTGATCAACGCATAGCTCAGCGCGCCCACGATCCCTGACATCAGAAAAATCGCCAGCGTTGAAAGGGCAGAGAACACCTCGCCCACCATCTTGCCCATGGCCAGCATCAACACCCCGCCAAACAGCGCGTGGGTAAAGTTGGCATGAACAAACAGATAGCTCACAAACCGCCACAAATGTTCCAACGGCCAGCGGTTGTTGGTCATCATCCAGTCGAAAATCTCCGTCGAAAACGCATATTTCTGGATCGCCGCCAGCCGCCAGCCAATCGCCTGCGGCCCACCAACAACGCCCTGCCCTCCCAGCCAGAACGCGGCCTCCAGCCCGACCATCACGAGAAACAGCGCCGCCACCACAGGCGGCAAAGGGTTCACGGGGCTCGGGTTTGGGTCATTGCTCATACGTCTCGTTCCTTTGACTGGCACTTCTTGACGGCCATTTGCCTCATGGGTAAGGCAGGAACACTGATAAATCCAGACGGAGTATTCCTTATGACCGAGGCGGTCCAAACGTCCTCCCCCTTTACCCCACGCGTCTTCTCGGGGATCCAACCCTCGGGCGGCCTGACGCTGGGCAATTATCTTGGCGCGATGAAGCGCTTTGTCGACATGCAAGACGAAGGGTCTTTTCAGACCGTCTATTGCATGGTCGACCAGCACGCGATCACCGTCTGGCAAGACCCCGAAAAGCTGCGCCATGCCACCCGCGAACTGTGCGCCGGGTTCATCGCCGCTGGGATCGATCCGGATCGTTCAATCCTTTTCAATCAGTCCCAGGTGCCCGAACACGCGCAACTGGCATGGATTTTCAACTGCGTCGCCCGCATGGGCTGGATGCAACGCATGACTCAGTGGAAGGACAAAGCCGGCAAGAACCAGCAGAACGCCTCATTGGGCCTATTCGCCTACCCAGCGCTGATGGCGGCGGACATTCTGATCTATCACGCCACCCACGTCCCCGTGGGCGAGGATCAGAAACAGCATCTGGAACTGACCCGCGACGTGGCGATCAAGTTCAACCACGACTATGGCGTCGATTTCTTCCCCATCACAGAACCGGTGATCGAAGGTGCGGCGACGCGCGTTATGTCTTTGCGCGATGGCTCCAAGAAAATGTCGAAATCCGATCCCTCTGATGCATCCCGCATCAACATGACGGATGATGCCGACACCATCGCCAAAAAGATCCGCAAGGCGAAAACCGACCCCGACGCCCTGCCGTCCGAGGCCAAAGGCCTTGAGGATCGCCCCGAGGCACGCAATCTCGTGAACATCTATGCAGCCCTCGCCGACAGCTCTGTCGACGCCGTGCTGGCCGAAATGGGCGGCAAACAGTTTTCGGAATTCAAGCCGATCCTGTCCGAGCTTGCGGTGGAAAAACTCGCACCAATCTCAACGGAAATGGCCCGCCTGATGCAGGACCCTGCCGAGATTGATCGGATTCTGGGTCACGGTGCCACGCAGGCCCGCGAATTGGCGACGCCGATTCTCAAAAAGACATACGACATTGTCGGAATGATCTCGTCCTGACCCGCCGGTCCTGATCGCGAATTTGCCAACAGATGGCACGGTTCATGCCGTGCCATTTTTTTTATGCACAGTCCTGCGGCGGATTTCTTTCCAACGCACAAAAATTCACATCTCGCACCACGTTTTCTGCGGTGCGGCTGAAATCTTCGCGAAACTGTCACATCTCAACGTTATCTTAAGCTCAGAACGCAGCCGCTCATTCCAGCGTCTGAACTGCGACAACGACAGATTTAACAGTCCCCTTTTTCTTTTCATTACAGATTTCAGTAGGAATATATTGACCCTCGGTCTCCCCCAGGACCGGGGGTCATTTCCTTGATTATTTAAGTGGACCTCTCCTCGCACCGCGCCTAACCTCGCGCCGGGCAGCAAGGGAGAATGACATGGCCGTCGGCACCAATATCCGCACCTTTTTCAACAACAGCTGGCATGACGGCGATATCTCGGTGATGCGCGCAGCAGATCATGGTTCATGGCTCGGCACCACTGTGTTTGACGGCGCGCGCTTTTTTGACGGCGTTATGCCCGACCTTGATCGCCATTGCGCGCGCGTCAATCGCTCGGCCGAAGCATTGATGCTCGCGCCGACCGTTTCGACCGACGATATGGTCGATATCATCCGCGAGGGCCTAAAGACATTTGACAAAGACGCCGCCGTTTATATCCGACCCATGTATTGGGGCATTGGTGGGGATATCACTGCGATCATCCCCAGCCAGGAAGAAACCGGTTTTGCGATCTGCCTTGAACAGATCCCTATGGCCCCGCCCGAGGCATCCGCCACGCTGACCCGAACCCGGTTCCGGCGCCCCGTGCTTGAGGACGCCGTCGTAAATGCCAAGGCCGGATGTCTTTATCCCAACAACGCGCGCATGTTGGCCGAAGCGCGCCAAAAGGGGTTCTCCAACGCCCTTGTCACCGATGCCTTGGGCAACGTTGCCGAAACCGCTACCGCCAACATCTTTATGGTGCGCGACGGAGAGGTTTTCACCCCAATCCCCAATGGCACCTTCCTTGCCGGGATCACCCGCGCGCGCCACATCGAAAACATGCGTGCAGACGGGCTAAAGGTGCATGAAACCGTTCTGTCATTTGCCGATTTTGAGGCCGCGGACGAGGTGTTCATGTCCGGCAACATGAACAAGGTGACGCCAATCAAAGCCTTTGATGACCGCCAATATCAGCACGGGCCAGTCACAAGGCGCGCACGCGAAATGTACTGGGACTGGGCACATTCAAGGGTTTGAATTTCCGCAATGATCTGTTGCACGACCCGTCCCAAACCGGCATGATCCGCCAAAATGGAGTGGAACGATGCGTAAATTCCTTGTGGTGCTGGACGAAAGTCGCGAATGCCTGAACGCCATGCGTTTTGCAGCCATGCGCGCAGCCAGCACAGGCGGCGGCGTCAAGATCCTCTCGGTTATTCCACCGGAAGAGTTCAACCACTGGATCGGTGTGGGTGACATTATGCGCGAAGAGGCCCGCGAACGGATCGAAGTTCATTTTGAGGTCTTTGCCAAATGGATGCGCGACCGTCAAAAGGTTGATCCCGTTCTGGTCATTCGCGAGGGCGAAGCCGTCAATGAAATTCTCGCGGAGATTCGCGAAGACCGCGAAATTGGCGTGCTTGTGCTGGGCGCAGGCACCGATCGCAAGGGCCCCGGCCCGCTTGTGTCGCAACTGACCCGCAACTCGGGTGTTTTGCCGGTGCCAATCACCATTGTGCCCGGCGATCTCTCCAAGGATCAGCTCGAAGCCGTGACCTGACCCATGCGCCCGACGCTACAATTCTGGTTCGAACTCGCGTCCACATATTCCTACCTTTCTGCCATGCGCATCGAGGCAGCGGCCGCGGTGCGCGGCGTCACTGTACAATGGCGCCCGTTCCTCTTGGGGCCAATCTTTGCCGCCCAAGGCTGGAGCACCTCGCCTTTCCTCGTCTACCCCGCCAAGGGGCGCTATATGTGGCGCGACATGGAGCGACTTTGCGCAGATCGCAATTTGCCCTTTGTGCGCCCTGATCCCTTCCCGCAAAATGGCCTGCTGGCGGCGCGCATTGCGCTGGCCGCTGGTGCTGCCGGGGTCGACATGCCTGCCTTTTGCCGCACGGTCTATCAGGCACAATTCGCCCAAGGGTATGACATCTCCGACCCTTCCGTACTCGCCACCTGTCTTCATGCCGCTGGCCTGCCCGCGCAATTGCTCGAACACGCGACCACCCCAGAAATCAAACAATCCCTTCGCATCCAGAACGACACTGCCGTCGCCCTCGGCCTGTTCGGTGCTCCAAGCTTTACCGTGGAGTCCGAAATTTTCTGGGGCGATGACCGCCTTGATCAGGCGCTGGAATGGGCTGCGGCCACAACTTAGAATTATTCTAAAACTTGACACCGCCCGCCCCAAGGCGCATATCTCAACCGAGATAGAAAAGGTGCCTGCACGATGTTCATTCAGACCGAATCCACCCCGAACCCGGCAACGCTGAAATTTCTGCCCGGCCAGACCGTGCTGGAAATGGGCACTGCCGACTTCCCATCTGCCGATGGTGCCGGGGCCTCGCCTCTGGCCACACGCCTTTTTGCGGTCAACGGTGTGGGTGGTGTGTTTTTCGGGTCGGACTTTGTGACCGTCACCAAATCCGAAGAGGCCGAGTGGGATCACATCAAGCCCGCCATTCTTGGTGCCATCATGGAACATTTCCAGTCCGGCCAACCGGTTCTGGCCAATGGTGCGGAACAGGCCCCGGCCCACGCCGAACACACCGGCCCGGATGGCGAGATCGTCGGCCAGATCAAAGAACTGCTCGACACCCGTGTGCGCCCCGCCGTGGCGCAGGACGGTGGCGACATCACTTTCCACGGTTTTGATCGCGGCGTAGTTTACCTGCACATGCAAGGCGCCTGCGCCGGATGCCCTTCGTCAACCCTGACACTGAAAATGGGCATCGAAAATCTGCTGCGCCACTACATCCCGGAAGTGACCGAGGTGCGCCCGGTTGCCGTCTGACACAACCCAAAATCAGAACGACATTACGGGACGGTGCTATTGCGGCACCGTCTCTTTGCGTTTTAGCGCACCACCCCAGATCGTTGCCTACTGCCACTGCTCTGATTGTCGCCGCTGGACAGGGGCACCCGCCCCGGCCTTTGCCGCCTTTGCGCCCGACACGCTGACACTGTCACCAGACCTTGGCCCCGGCACATCACACACACCGGGTGTGACCCGCTGGAACTGTCCTGATTGCGGTTCTCCCATTGCGGCCCAGTTTGATTATCTGCCGGATCAAACCTACGTCCCCATCGGCCTTCTGGATCAGGCCGCCGACTTTCCCCCGGCCATGCATTGCCATTCCGGCAGCACCCTGCCATGGCTGCACATGAACGACACCCTGCCCCGGGCGAACGATTCCGGGCGCGACGCACTGACCGCATCACATGACATCTGAAACCCCGCTGATCCTTGGCTTTGACACATCCGGCCCCTACATTTCCGCCCTGCTGTTGCACGGCGACGCTGTGCTGGGTGACGCGCATAATGATATGGCGCGCGGTCAGGCCGAACACCTGTTCCCCCTGCTCCAAGACATGCTTAACGCCGCCAATGTTACTTGGCGCGACCTGTCTGCGATTGGCGTTGGCGTTGGCCCCGGCAACTTTACCGGTATCCGCATTTCCGTCTCTGCGGCGCGCGGTCTCGGCCTCTCGCTGAACATACCCACCGTGGGCGTCAGCCTGCTCGACGCGGTCGCACTGGATCAGCCCGGCCCGACCCTGTCGTGCCTCTCCGCCCCGCGCGGCTCGATCTATATGCAGGGCAACGCAACCGCCCAGAACATTCCCGCACAGTTTCTATCGCTTGACGACCTACCCGCCTTGCTCGAGCCCGGCCTCACCTGTATCGGGTCCGCCGCCGCCGATGTGGCCCCGCGCCTGAACGCTGTGCAGGCCCCCGCCCGCTATGCCCCAGGCAGCGCCATTGCCCGTCTCACCGCCCAACGCTGGCAATCGCCTCAGCCGCGCCCCGCGCCGCTCTATCTCAAAACCGCCGACGCCGCCCCGCCGCGTGACCCGGCCCCGATCATCCTCGATTGATGCAGCCCGCAATTCTCGCCTCGCTGCACGCCGCCGCATTCACCGAAAGCCGCCCTTGGGGCGCGGATGAATTTGCCAACTTGCTCGCCTCGGATCTCGTGCTTGTTGTTGGTGATGACACAGGCTTTGCGCTCGGGCGCGTCATTGTCGATGAATGCGAATTGCTGACCATCGCCGTGCACCCCGCTGCCCAGCGAACCGGCCGGGGACGCACGCTATTGGCTACATTCGAATCCACTGCCCAAACGAAAGGCGCCGAGCGTGTCTTCCTCGAAGTGGCCGCGGACAACACCGCAGCCCGCGCACTCTACGAATCATCCGGTTATATCCAGCACGGTATGCGGCCTGCTTATTATCGCCGCGCAATGGGCGCAGATGTGGCCGCGCACCTGATGGAAAAGCGCCTGCAACCGCTCTAGCGCGCCTGTCGCCACGGAAAGCTGACCAAATGGACAGTTTTTCCACCAAAAACAGGTTGACCCCCCGCCTTACAGCCGTCTTACTTGCAAGATGATCGATTAATTTCGATGAATTTTCAGGGTACGGCACTTCGAACGACCGACCCGCTCAACACTTGGGAGACATCCATGACCCTAATGCAAAAATTTCTGGGGGCCGCTGCCGGCATCGCTCTGTCCGCGGGCGCCGTGATGGCCGAACCGGCCCTGATCTTCGATCTTGGTGGCAAGTTCGACAAATCCTTCAACGAAGCTGCCTTTAACGGCGCTCAGCGTTGGGCCGAAGAAACCGGCGGAAAGTTCCTCGAAATTGAACTTCAGTCCGAAGCACAGCGTGAACAGGCCCTGCGCCGCTTTGCCGAAGCAGGCGCTAACCCCGTGATCACCACCGGTTTCGCCTTTGCAACCCCGGTTGAAACTGTGGCCCCTGACTATCCTGACACGAAATTCGTCAACATTGACGGCTGGATGCCCGAAGTACCCGGCAACGTGCAGCTGATCGGCTTCCAAGAGCATCAGGGCTCCTACCTTGTGGGCATGATGGCGGCGATGGCCTCAAAAACCGGCACTGTCGGCTTTATCGGTGGCATGGATATTCCGCTGATCCGCCACTTTGGCTGTGGCTACGCTCAGGGCGCCAAGGCGGTGAACCCTGACATCAAGATCGTTGCAAACATGACCGGCACAACACCAGCCGCTTGGAACGACCCGGTAAAAGGCTCTGAGCTGACCAAAGCACAGATTTCCCAAGGCGCTGACGTGGTTTACGCCGCAGCAGGCGGTACCGGCGTGGGAGTTCTGCAAACCGCAGCGGATGAGAACATCCTCTCGATTGGTGTTGACAGCAACCAGAACCACCTGCACCCCGGCAAGGTTCTGACTTCGATGCTGAAACGCGTTGACGTCGCCGTCTACAACTCGATGAAAGCGGGCGACGCCATGGAAACCGGCGGTTTCACTATCCTCGGCTTGGCCGAAGAGGGTGTCGGCGTTGCTTATGATGACAACAACGCGCCATTGGTCTCTGACGACATGCGCGCCGCAGTGGCCGCAGCCCGCGAACAGATCATCTCGGGTGACCTCGAAGTGGTGGCCTATTACGCCAACGACAGCTGCCCTGCGCACGACTTCTAAGTCGCGACAGTTTCAAACAATAGACGGGCCGTGCCATTCCGGCATGGCCCTCTTCTTTCCGAGAAAGGACTTCCAATGTCAGAGCATATCACAGCCTTTTTTGCCGCATGGGGCGAAACCGACGCAGACAAACGCGCCGCCACCCTCGCAAACTGCGTCTCACCTGATATCAGCTATCTCGACCCGCGCACGCCCGAACCAATCACCGGTTTAGCCGCGCTTAACGACTATGTGGCGATGTATTCACAGATGGCCCCCGGCGCGACCGCGCGCGTGGCGAACCTCAGCGAAACAGGCCCAATGGCGCGCGCAACCGTCGAATTTGCCATGTCTGACGGCATGAAACAAAACGGCCAGTATTTTGTCGAAACCGATGACCAGTCGCGCCCGACCCGCATGGTGGGCTTTGTCGGCATGGGAGAGCCTGAATGACAACAGCCCCCGCCATTGAACTAAAAGGCATTTCCAAGGCCTTTGGCCCGGTCCAAGCCAACAAGGACATCTCGATATCCGTTCAGCCGGGCACTATCCACGGCATCATTGGCGAAAACGGCGCTGGAAAATCCACTTTAATGTCAATACTTTACGGTTTTTACAAAGCTGATAAGGGCGAGATTTTCATTAAAGGTCAAAAGACCGCCATCCCTGACAGTCAGGCCGCGATTGCGGCGGGTATCGGCATGGTGTTCCAGCACTTTAAACTGGTCGAGAATTTCACCGTTCTGGAAAACATCATCCTTGGTGCCGAGGATGGCGGCCTCTTGCGTCCGTCGCTCGCCAAAGCCCGCAAAGAGCTGGCACATCTGGCCGCCGAATACGAACTTAACGTCGATCCTGACGCACTAATTGAAAACCTGTCTGTCGGGCACCAACAACGCGTCGAAATCCTCAAGGCGCTCTATCGTCAGGCCGAAATCCTGATCCTGGATGAACCCACCGGCGTGCTCACCCCCGCCGAGGCGGACCAGCTGTTTCGCATCCTCGACCGCCTGCGCGAAGAGGGCAAAACCATTATCCTGATCACGCACAAGCTGCGCGAAATCATGGACATCACCAACACCGTCTCCGTCATGCGGCGCGGCGAAATGACCGCCACCGTTAAGACGTCCGAGACCAGCCCCGAACACCTTGCCGAACTCATGGTGGGTCGCAAAGTCCTGCTGCGCGTCGACAAAAAACCCGCCACCCCCGGCGAGACCGTGCTTGAGGTCGAAAAGCTGCGCGTCATCGACGACAAGGGCGTCGAACGTGTCAAAGGTATCGACCTTCATGTTCGCAAGGGCGAAATCCTCGGCATCGCCGGGGTTGCCGGCAATGGCCAATCCGAACTGCTCGAGGTGCTCGGCGGTATCACCGATGCCACCGGCACCATTCGAATGAATGGCACAAACCTGCCCCTCTCTGGAAAAGGTGCGCATGGCCAGTCCCGTCGCCACGCCGGCATCGCCCACGTCCCCGAAGACCGCCAGCGTGAAGGTCTGATCATGGAATATACCGCGTGGGAAAACGTCGTCTTTGGCTATCACCTTGATCCCGAATACCAAAAGGGCATGTTGATGGACAACGCCGGTATTCAGGCGACTGCCCAGGAAAAAATGGACCGCTTTGACGTGCGCCCGCCGCATCCGAAACTGGCCGCCAAGAACTTTTCGGGCGGCAACCAGCAAAAAATCGTCCTCGCCCGCGAGATCGAACGCAACCCCGACCTCCTGTTGATCGGCCAGCCCACCCGCGGTGTCGACATCGGGGCCATTGAATTCATCCACCAGCAAATCGTGCAACTGCGCGATCAGGGCAAAGCCATCCTCTTGGTCAGCGTCGAACTCGACGAAATCCTGTCCCTGTCAGACCGAATTGCAGTGATGTTTGACGGGCACATGATGGGCGAACGCGATCCCGCAAAGACCGACGAGAAAGAGCTCGGACTGATGATGGCCGGTATCTCGGACACCAAAGCCACACAGGAGCAAGCACATGGGTAAGATGCCACATTGGGCCGACATCGTCCTGATCCCCCTGATCTCGCTGCTGCTCGCAGCCGTGCTATCCTCATTGGTGATCCTCGCCATTGGAGAAAACCCGATTGCCGCCTTCAAACTGATGGTTGACGGCGCGCTGATGCGCTCGGCGGGCTGGGGTTATACGCTCTATTACGCCACCAACTTCATGTTCACCGGCCTCGCTGTGGCCGTCGCCTTTCACGCACGCATGTTCAACATCGGCGGCGAAGGTCAGGCGATGCTGGGCGGGCTGGGCGTGGCCTTTGCCTGTCTCTACATCCCTTGGCCCCACTGGAGCATCGCAATCTTGGGTGCCAGCACCGCAGCGGCCCTCTTTGGTGCGTTCTGGGCGCTGATCCCGGCCTATCTTCAGGCCAAACGCGGCAGCCATATCGTGATCACCACCATCATGTTCAACTTCATCGCCGCCGCGTTGCTGAACTACTTCCTCGTCAACGTGCTGCGCCCGCCGCGCTCAATGGACCCGGCCACCGCCAAATTCCCCGAGCCGACGCACCTGCCCTCCTTCCAAGACATGTTCTCGACCGCCGAGAACCCACTCTTTCGTGGGGCACCGGCCAACGTAACCTTCTTTATCGCCGTCGCTGCTTGTTTCCTCGTGTGGTTCCTGATCTGGCGCACCAAACTCGGCTATGAAATCCGCGCCTTTGGCTTTTCCGAATCCGGTGCCAAATACGCGGGCATCTCGCCGGTACGCATAACCGTGATCGCTATGCTGATCTCAGGTGCGCTGGCGGGTTTGATGTCGGTCAACACCACCATGGGCGAGAGCGAACGTCTTGTGCTCAACTCGACCGAAGGCGCGGGCTTTATCGGCATCGCCGTCGCTCTCATGGGGCGATCCCACCCGTTTGGCGTGTTCCTTGCCGCGATCCTGTTTGGCTTTCTTTATCAGGGGGGCGCGGAACTCGCCCTCTGGACAGATATCCCGCGCGAACTGATCGTCGTGATCCAGGCCCTTGTGATCCTATTCACAGGCGCGCTCGACAATATGGTGCGCATGCCGCTTGAAAAACTGTTCCTGGCTCTGCGCAAGGGAGACGCGTGATGGATTTCATGACCCTTCTGCAACTGCTGGACACCACCGTCCGCCTTGCCACGCCGCTTCTCCTTGCTTGCCTCGCCGGTCTGTACTCAGAGCGCGCCGGTATCTTCGATATCGGACTCGAGGGCAAAATGCTTGCTGCGGCGTTCTTCTCAGCCGCCTTTGCCTATTCCACCGGCTCTGTCTGGCTTGGCCTTTTAGCGGGTATTGGCATATCGTTGGTGCTCTCAGCGATCCATGGCCTTGCCTCAATCACCTTTCGCGGCAACCAGTTGATCTCGGGCCTTGCCATCACCATGCTGGCAGGCGGGATGACGGTTCTTATTGCGCAGGATTGGTTCAGCCAGGGCGGCCGCACACCCCAGCTT
Organism: Shimia abyssi; assembly: GCF_003014475.1. Classification (GTDB taxonomy): domain Bacteria; phylum Pseudomonadota; class Alphaproteobacteria; order Rhodobacterales; family Rhodobacteraceae; genus Shimia; species Shimia abyssi. The sequence continues at coordinate 655,057 of NZ_PYGJ01000001.1, forward strand.
GAAGGGGCGGCCCGTTTTAACCCGATAACCCTGCCCTTTGCCGAGGCTCTGCGCGATGTACCCTTTATCGGCCCGCTCTATTACGAGCTGATCTCGGGCCACCCGATCCTTGTCTATATCGCGCTCGCACTGGTGCCGATCACGTGGTGGGTGCTATTCCGCACCCGCTTTGGCCTGCGCCTGCGCGCGGTGGGCGAAAACCCGGCCTCGGTTGATACCGCTGGTGTGTCGGTTGTAACCCTGCGCTATTCAGCAGTGATGATCTGCGGTGTGCTCTGTGGCCTTGCCGGGGCTTACCTTGCCACCGCGCTTCAGGCGGGCTTTGTCAAAGACATGACAGCCGGGCGCGGTTATATCGCGCTTGCCGCACTGATTTTTGCCAAATGGCGTCCATGGTACGCGCTCTGGGCCACACTGCTGTTTGGGCTGTTTCAGGCGCTCGAACTACGCCCTGACCTGATCGAATCAGCGCTGGGTGTCAAAGTGCAGGTTCAGCTGCTCGGCGCACTGCCTTATATCCTCACCGTGGTCATTCTTGCCGGTTTTGTGGGCAAAGCGATCCCGCCGCGCGCCGGTGGTGAGCCGTATGTCAAGGAACGCTAAGGCCAAAGTGTGAATCTATAGGTCCAGTTCACACAAAGGTTTCAGGCCTGCCAGCATTTGTGAGTGCTGGCAGGTTGCTTTTCTGCACATGCTAACTGTATCAATTGTTATGCAGATCTATCTCCCAATTGCCGAAGTTTCCGTGAACGCATTTTTGCTGCTTGGCTTGGGCGGCATGGTTGGGATTTTGTCCGGAATGTTCGGGGTTGGCGGCGGCTTTTTGATGACGCCACTGCTCTTTTTTATCGGCATTCCCCCCGCGGTCGCTGTTGCGACCGAGGCGAACCAGATCGTTGCATCGTCCTTTTCGGGAGTGCTCGCGCATTTCAAACGAAAAACTGTCGATCTCAAGATGGGCTGCGTGTTGCTTGTCGGCGGCCTTATCGGTGCGGCCCTTGGGGTGGTTGTGTTCAACTACTTGAAATCACAGGGACAAGTCGACCTGCTTGTGCGTCTGTGTTACGTGGTGTTCCTCGGGATCATTGGCTCTCTGATGTTTATCGAGAGCCTGAACGCCATCCGCAAATCCCGCAAAAACACCGGCCCGGTCAAACGCAAGAAGCATAACTGGATCCACGGCCTGCCCTTCAAAATGCGCTTTCGCGTCTCCGGCCTGTATATCTCTGTAATCCCACCGGTGATTGTCGGCGTTTGTGTCGGTATCCTTGCCGCGATCATGGGTGTGGGCGGTGGATTTATCATGGTTCCAGCCATGATCTACCTCTTGGGTATGCCCACTAAAGTGGTCGTCGGAACCTCGCTGTTCCAGATCATCTTTGTGACCGGCTTTACCACTCTTTTGCACGCCACAACCAACTATACAGTCGACATTGCGCTGGCAGTTCTTTTGCTGGTCGGCGGGGTGATCGGGGCACAGATCGGCACTCGCATCGGCACCCGCCTCAAGGCGGAACAGCTCCGCATCCTGTTGGCCCTCATGGTCATTCTGGTCTGCGCCAAACTGGCGCTGGACCTCCTCCTGCAACCGACCGAGCTTTACTCGCTCGGCGCAGCCGGAGGGCACTGATCCATGTGGCGCTCTTTGCTCCTATTCCTGACATTGGCCGCATCACCGCTTTCCGCAGAAGAGGTTGTGCTTGGCCTCTCACAGGACAAGGTCGCCATCACCGCCACATTTGACGGTTCGGAAATCCTCATTTTCGGCGCTGTCAAACGCGAAGTGCCAATTCCGTCTAATCCACCGCTTGAAGTTGTCATCACCGTTTCGGGCCCGTCAGAGCCCGTGACCGTGCGGCGCAAAGAGCGCAAATTCGGCATCTGGATCAACACCGATACAGTTGAGGTTGACGCAGCCCCCACCTTTTATGCCGTCGCCACCTCTGCGCCATTCAATGACGCCATTAGCAATGTCGAAGATCAGCGCCACAAGGTCTCGATTCCCAAGGCGATCCGCTCTGTCGGCGCGCCCATGACCATCACCGATTCCCAGAGTTTTTCCGAGGCTATCATTCGCATACGCAAAAGCCAGGGCCTCTACCAGCTGCTTGAAAACGCTGTCCAGGTTGACGAACAGACCCTGTTCCGCACGTCGCTCAAAATGCCCGCCAATCTGGCCGAGGGCGACTATCCCGCGCGCATTTTCCTCACACGTGGTGGTGACGTCATCTCTCAGTATCAAACCGTGATCAACGTCGACAAAGTGGGCCTTGAACGCTGGCTCTACGACATGTCACGCCAAAAGCCGTTGCTCTATGGTCTGATGTCACTGGCCATCGCCATTGCCGCAGGCTGGGGCGCGTCCGCCGCATTCAGGCTCATACGCCAAGGGTAACACCCGTTGGCTCAGCCACGCCCGATATAAGGCATCTTGGTCGCCATTACCGTCATGAACTGCACGTTTGCCTCTGCTGGCATATTGGCCATGTGCAACACCGACGTCGCCGCATCGCGCACAGCCATTGTATCCAGCGCAGGCTTGCCAGAGGCCTCTAACGCCGCGTTCAATCCCGTCACCATGTCTGTTTCCGCGTTGCCAATGTCGATCTGTCCACAGGCAATATCAAATGGCCGCCCGTCCAGCGACAAAGTCCGCGTCATGCCCGTAATCGCGTGTTTGCTGGTGGTGTAACAGATTGATCCGTCACGCGGCGAATAGGCCGAGATCGACCCGTTATTGATGATCCGCCCACCCTGCGGATCTTGGGCGCGCATCTGCTTAAACGCCAGTCTTGCAGCAATGAACATGCCGCGCACATTCACATTCATCACCTGATCAAACTCTGCCACGTCCAGCGCATCAATTGTGCCCGCACGGCCAAACATCCCCGCATTGTTGAACAACACGTCCAACCGACCAGTTTCCTCGGAAAACGCGTCAAACGCCGACGCCATAGCCTCCGGATCCGTCACATCTGCTGGCAATGGCACGGCCGTGTCATAGCGATCAGCCAAATGTTCCAGCTTGTCACCACTGCGCGCGATCAGCCCCACACGCCAGCCCGCCTCCAGAAACATTTCTGCCGTCGCTCGCCCAATGCCTTGACTTGCACCAGTCACAATCGCCGTTTTCATATCGCATCCTCCTGCTCCAGCGCCAGCGGTACCGGTGCCGCGCGCAAATCATCCACCACGAGTGGCCCTGTCGGCTTGGCCAACCGGTTGCGCACCACCCAATAAAGCCGATCTGACGCCCGCGTAATCGCGACATAAGCCAACCGTTTCCACAACGGTTGCCCGGCCTCAACCCGACCCATACGCGCCGCAACAAACAGATCTGGCGCAAACACCTGCACGTTTTCCCACTGCGAACCTTGCGCCTTGTGAATGGTCACCGCCGCGCCATGCAGAAACGTCGCCCCCATGCGCGCGGCAAAGGGGATAAACGGTTCTTCTTCGTCTGGCATTTCGATTTTCACGATTGAGGCTGCCGAAACGCGTGGGTCTTCGGCCCCCATCACATGCAGACGGGAAAACCCCGGTTTACGACCCGGCCCCAAGTAAATCACCTGCGCACCTTTGATCAGGCCACGCGCCTCCAGATCCAACCGTTTCTTGCGATGCTTAAGCGGCAACTCAAGCCCGTCACAAATCAGCGGCTCCCCTTCCAACAGCTCATCGTCCGGTGCCCCATGCACCTGCCGGAACGCATTGATCAGCCGCACCCGTGTCGCATTGCGCCAAACCAAAACGGGTGAACGCGCCATCAGATCGACCTCGACCCGCTGCGCCAACACGACCCGATCATCCTTTTTCGCGCTCTCCTCGACCATACGCTCAAAATCATGAAACTGCAGGTCAGGATCCGCCAGCGCATGGGCCAGATCCAGGATCGGGTTATCAGCTTCTTGTCGGTGAATGCGCTGCAATTCATGCCGTGACTCGATCGGTAATTTGTCAAACACCATCGCGCCCGACTGGTTCACCGGAGCCAACTGCGCCGGGTCGCCGAACAACAACAGCGTGTCAAAGATTTCCCGCAGATCCTCATATTGTTTGTCGTCCAGCATCGAACTTTCATCAACAAAACCGATATCCAGCGGGTCGTCCCGCCGCTTCCAGCCAGTGATAAAATCTGATCCGCGCAATCCCGCCGCCGCCAATGCGCCAGGGATGGACTTGTGCAATTTATAGAACTCAGCCGCCCGGTCCAGCGCCTCATCGGTCAGCCCCTCTACCTCGGGGCGCTCGCCATTTCCGGCCAGCCATTCGGCAATGCGTTCGTATTCCGGGTCATAAACCGGCGTGTAAATGATCCGGTGAATGGTGGTCGCTGGCACGCCGCGCATCCGCAGTACACTTGCTGCCTTGTTGGTTGGTGCCAGCACCGCCAGCGTGCGGCCATCTTTGCGCTTTTTGCCCTCGTAATCGCCCGACACAATGTCGACCCCGGCCTCCTCAAGCGCTTTGACCAGCTCGGCCAGCAACAGCGTTTTGCCGGATCCCGCCTTGCCCATCACCGCTGCCACGGTTTGTTTGCCATTGCGCGGCGGGGTTAGCAGGTTGTCTTCCAGATCCACCCCGACGCTACGCAGCATCTCGGCAATTGCGTCAAAGGCATCCGCCTGATCATGGCTAAGTGTAAGGGCTGTCTGATCCATGGCGCGACCCTACAGCCGCGCCAATGGACGTACCAGCGCAGATCACGCCGATTGCGCGAATTCCACCAAAGCTGCGCCTGCATCACTGCCAAATGCGGCCTCGAACCATGCCCGCGATTGCGCCGGGTCCAGACCTGCGCGTTCGGCCACCTTGGCGCGCGCCTCTTCGGTAAAACTCCACAGACCAACACTGATCTGTTCGCGCCCTTTGCCTTCTGATCCCAACACCTCGGGCGATGATCCGATCAGGCGGTAAATCCGCACCATGCGCGCGTCAAACACACCGACGTAGTGTTCCACACCAAATCCGGTCATTACCTCGCCACCCGCCAGCATCAGCGCAGCCGCCGTACGCGGTTCTGCGTCACGCGCCAGACAGAACCGGGTGCATTCCCAGATCAGCGGGCTTTCGATCCGCACACCATCCGTCAGGTTCAAGAAATGATCGTTGACCATGCATGGCCCCGTCGTCGGCAATAACCGCATCGAGCCGCCATGGCTTCCGTCCGGCTTTTCCCAGATCACATAGAGCGGGTTCAGCGCGTCGTATTCGTCGCGCTCCTCACCGTTCTCATCCACGTTCACGTCCCAGTTCAGACGCGTCTTGAACTGATCGGAACGATCCAGGAACATCGTACGCTTCAGTTTTGGAAAATTGTCGAGTTGATCCGCATAAATATAATGGAGCATTCTGGCTTCCCTTCCCGTTTCGAGCAGGAAAAGAGTTACCTTTCAGCACCTTAACACCGAGCTAACGACCGCCCCGGTGCGTTAACCATTTGAGACAACAATCAAACCGCGACTCATCGCCTGAGCAACCGCATGGGTTGTATTTAGAGCGCCCAGCTTGAACCGCGCACTCTCAATATAGACCCGCAAAGTATGCTCAGAGATCGACAGAGTCTCTGCCACCTGCGCGCGCGAATACCCCATCGCGATCAATGTCATCGCGTCCACTTCTCGCGGAGACAGGGCACGCTGCTGATCCGGCGTGCGCCCGGGTTCCAGCTCCAGCGCCTTTTGATTGAACTCGTGTGCGATCAAGATGAGATCCCGCCGATTGGCGTCCGTGAATGTGGCCCAGGTGTCATCGTCACAGTGGTGGCTGACCGAAAAAAGGGCGAACTGACCATTGGGGCCACGGATCGGAATCGAAAAGCCCTGATTGCCGATCCCATGGTCAATGGCTTCTTTTTGAAACTCTCTCGCGGCCTTGCTGGACCAGTCGAGACGCTTCCAATCAACCGGATGAAACCTTTGATAACACCCGATAATTACCGGATCGACCCGAATATAGTTCCGATCCAGATAGCGCTGCACCCAAATGGGCGAGTATGTTCCGCACCCATATTGTTCGCCAGAGCTGCTGACCCAGTGATAGACCATATGGTCCACACTGAAATGCTCGCGCAGCTCTTCTATCGCGCCTTGTAGAGCCTCAAGCCCTTGCGCGCTCTCTAACTCCTCTAATAACGTTTCCCGTTTTTGCGTCATCCCCATGTCGCGCCGTTCCCACCTTTTCAGCCATCGAAACGATCTCGCATGCGGCGACCATCCGGGTGTCATCCAGCTGGTCAGCCAAATCCTCCAGACCATTCGCCAAAGCAAAAGTCCGCAGATCAGCAAGAACGTCGAGTATCCAGTCGTTTTTCATAATTGACTCTCGTTTTCAGTGGTTAATGAAAGGTTAATACAAGCATAGCACGAACGCTTCTTGTTAAGATATTCGCTGATTTTCTCTCCCCAGAAATAGTGAGGGGGCGTTCTGCAAGGCTTTGAATTACCTAAAAGCCCTTTCCAAAACGTAAATCACCCCCGAACCGGCATGGGTTTCGGGGGTGATTCGTTTCTGTCGACACGCGCCCAAAGGCGCGAATTTCTTATTTTCCGGCGTCCAGAACGTCTTCGACTGTACGCAGGCCCGTCTTGGGCGACTGCACCAGCACCGCCATATTGCCCGGCTTGTGCTCGTTATTCATCATCTTGGTGTGCGCAGCCGGGATCTCTTCCCACGCAAACACTTCTGACATGCACGGGTCCAGACGGCGATCGATCATCAAACGGTTCGCCGATGCTGCCTGCTTCAAGTTGGCAAAGTGCGATCCCTGAAGACGCTTCTGGTGCATCCACATGTAACGCACGTCAAACGTGGTGTTGAACCCGCTGGTCCCGGCACAGATCACAACGATCCCGCCTTTCTTCACAACCAGCGTCGAAACAGGGAATGTCGCCTCACCTGGATGTTCGAACACCATATCCACGCTCACACCCTTGCCGGTGATGTCCCAGATCGCTTTACCGAACTTGCGCGCCTCCTTGAGCCACTCATTATACTCAGGTGAGTTCACGGTGGGCAGTTGCCCCCAACACTTGAACTCTTTGCGATTGATCACGCCCTTGGCGCCCTGATCCATCACGAACTGTCGCTTGCTCTCGTCCGAGATCACGCCGATCGCATTGGCACCCGCCGTGTTGGCCAACTGGATCGCATACGACCCCAATCCGCCCGACGCGCCCCAGACCAGAACGTTCTGACCGGGCTTCAGTTCGTGCGGGTGGTGGCCAAACAGCATCCGGTATGCCGTCGCCAGCGTCAGCGTGTAACACGCCGCCTCTTCCCAGGTCAGATGCTTGGGGCGCGGCATCAGCTGTTGCGCCTGAACCCTTGTGAACTGGGCAAATGACCCGTCACCCGTCTCATAGCCCCAGATCCGCTGCGTCGGAGAAAACATCGGATCGCCACCGTTGCATTCTTCGTCGTCGCCATCATCCTGGTTACAGTGAATGACAACCTCGTCGCCCACTTTCCACGTCTTGACCTTGTCACCAACGGCCCAAACGATGCCCGACGCGTCCGACCCGGCAATGTGGTAATCCTGACCGTGCACATCAAACGGGCTGATCGGAACACCTTTGCCCGCCCAGACACCATTATAGTTCACGCCCGCGGCCATCACGAGCACCAGAACTTCGTGGCTGTCGATTTCCCAGGTGTCTACAACTTCCTTCTGGAATGAGACCTCCGGGTCGCCATGGCGTTCGCGACGGATCGCCCACGCATACATCTGTTTGGGTACATGTCCCAGCGGAGGCATCTCCCCTACTTCATAAAGGTCCTTCTTGGGAGCCTCATACGCTGCAATTGCGCTCTCGGTGTCCAAAGCCATAGTCGCCTCCTGTGTCAAACATGTTGCCGCGATGCAGAATCGCGCTGTCTGAAGATGAAATATCGACGCTAACGCAACATTGCAACCACATTTGGGTTCATTTTGAAATTTTATAACCCAGCAGTTGCAGAAATTTCCGCTGCACTTGCGAAATCAGCTTACCAAGTGTCGTATTGAGTTGGCATAAAAGGCCAGCGCATCCGCTTCGTCCGGATTGGCTTCAAAAGTTCCATCAACACTGCGGATCATGCGCCGCTTGGTCAATGTGGCCAAAGCCTCTTCTATCGCCCGGTTCTGATCACCTTCGGGCAAGACAACCTGCGCTGTCGCGCCGGGCCGATCCAGCCTTTGCACCCGGTCGGCAAATAAGCTGTCGACTGCTGCCCGAGACAGAGGAGCCTTAGCGTCTTCAACAATGGCCGCCACCAATGGGACCGGCAAAACCGGTACAATCGCGTTGATCCGCCCCATCAGCTCCCCAGCCAGCGCTTCTGCCGCCGCGTCGCCATCTGGCGCATACTCACGCAAGGACAATGGCTGGCCGATACTGACCGCAGCCGTGCCAAACCGATTGCCCCGGCCTAACAGCCGCTGCCACATGTGTTTCAGAAAGAACCCGGCGACCACGCTGATACGCGCGTGAAACCCTTTGCCACCGCGCGCCTTGGCCGCCAGCAAAATACGATCTTCCAGAACCCGGTCATAATTTATGGCCACAGGTACAAACACAACGTCGCGCGACGCCGGATCGACCCCTTCGGTGATATACTTTAACAATCCCCGCTTAGGATCCTGCGGCCCGCCCGACAGGCTCAGCCGCCCCTCCGGGAACATCGCCTGCGTGACACCGCCTTGTGTGGCCAAGCGCACATACGCCGCCAAAACCTTGCGGTAGAGCGCGTTGCCCCGATCACGCCGGATAAAATAAGCGCCCATCGCACGGATCAACCGGCTTAGCGGCCACACCCGCGCCCATTCGCCCACGGCATAGGACAATGCCGACCGTTCTGCCGCCAGATAGGTCACCAGAACATAGTCCATGTTGCTGCGGTGGTTCATCACAAACACCACGGTCGCGTCCTTGGGAATATCTCGCAGCACCGACTGGCGCGTCTGCAACAGACGCACCTCAAACAGCGACGTACTCAGCAACCGTGCCACCCGAATGGCAAAGCCGAAATAGGCCGTGGCCGAAAACGATGGCACAATCTCGCGTGCATAGCGCCGTGCCTCTTCAAAGGCGACGTTTTCGGGCACGCCATTTTCGGCGGCGCGATCTGTCACCGCCTTTGCGACGTCGGGCTGATAAATCAGACGCTGGATCATGTCATAGCGCCGCGCCAGCTTAAATGGCTCAATCGGACGCTCCAATCGCGTGTTCAGCTGCGACACTGCGCGCTCCATCCGGCGGCGGAAAAACCAGCGCACCGACGGGAATAACAAATGGCTGGCTGCTGTGACCGCTGCAAACAGCAGGATCAGGATGAATAGCCAAAGGGGGATTTCGACAACCGAAGTCATGACCAACTCTTGCAATGCACGGCGCTCAGGTAAATATCAAATGCACAAACCGCAACAATAGAAACGTATATGCGCGACATCACGGTCACTCCCGGCTTTACTGATTCCGAACGCCCTCAGGTGGTCGATCTCTATTGGCAGGCTTTTTCCGGCAAACTTGGCCTGGTCATGCGCCCGACCAAGAAGGCCCTGGCTTTTTTTAACGCCGCCCTCAACCCGGACTTTGCGCTGGTGGCCCGCGATCACAACGGCCTTCTTCTGGGAGTCGTCGGCTTCAAAACCGCAAAGGGCGCTCTGGTTGACGCAGGATATAGTGAGATGGCCCGACATTACGGCCATTTTGGCACACTGTGGCGTGTCGCTCTGCTGGCGCTTCTTGAACGCGACACCGTATCGGACACCTTACTAATGGATGGCATTTTTGTCGCTGCGTCTGCCCGTGGTCGCGGCGTTGGCACAATTCTACTGAACGCAATCAAGGCAGAAGCTGTCCACCGATCTGTCTCCTTCGTTCGATTGGACGTTATCGACACAAACCCTCGCGCCCGCGCTTTATATGAGCGTGAAGGCTTTAAACCGACCGGCGTCGAGCATCTCGGCCCTCTGCGGCTCGTATTTGGGTTTAAAAGCTCGACAAAGATGGTCTGGCGGGTAGAAACTTAAATTGCCGCAACGCAGCGAATTGACTTGCACATGATATTTCGCATATCTAACCTCTGACGCAAGAATATTACGCACACGATTCACGAGGACCGCCAAATGTCGCAACCGCAGAAAGATCGCCCCTGGCTGATCCGCACATACGCAGGCCACTCTACCGCGCAAGCGTCCAACGCGCTTTACCGCTCCAACCTGGCCAAAGGGCAAACCGGCTTGTCTGTCGCCTTCGACCTGCCCACCCAAACCGGCTATGACAGCGACCATGTGTTGTCACGCGGCGAAGTTGGCAAAGTTGGCGTACCTGTCTGTCATCTCGGTGATATGCGCACCCTGTTTGACGAAATCCCGCTCGAACAGATGAACACCTCTATGACCATCAATGCCACGGCACCGTGGTTGCTAGCGCTCTATATTGCCGCAGCCGAGGAACAGGGCGCGGACGTGTCCAAGCTTCAAGGCACCGTGCAAAACGACCTGATCAAAGAATACCTGTCGCGCGGCACATATATCTGCCCGCCCGCCCCGTCGCTCAAAATGATCGCGGACGTGGCCGAGTATTGTTATACGAACGTGCCCAAATGGAACCCGATGAATGTGTGTTCCTATCACCTGCAAGAGGCTGGCGCGACACCAGAACAGGAGCTTGCCTTTGCGCTGGCCACCGCCATTGCCGTGCTCGACGCGCTCAAACCCCGCGTTCCGGCCGAAGATTTCCCGGCACTGGCCGGTCGCATCTCGTTCTTCGTGAACGCAGGCATTCGCTTTGTCACCGAAATGTGCAAGATGCGCGCCTTTGTCGATCTCTGGGACGAAATCCTCGAAACCCGCTATGGCGTTGAGAACCCCAAATACCGCCGCTTCCGCTATGGGGTTCAGGTCAACTCTCTGGGCCTGACCGAACAGCAACCCGAAAACAACGTCTACCGCATCCTGATCGAAATGCTCGCCGTGACACTCTCGAAAAAGGCTCGTGCCCGCGCTGTGCAGTTGCCCGCCTGGAACGAAGCCCTTGGCCTGCCACGCCCCTGGGATCAGCAATGGTCAATGCGGATGCAACAGATCATGGCCTATGAAACCGACCTTCTGGAGTTTGACGATCTGTTTGACGGCAACCCGGCGGTTGATGCCAAGGTCGAAGCGCTGAAAGACGGCGCGCGCCACGAGCTGGCCAATCTCGACAGCATGGGCGGCGCGATTGACGCCATTGACTACATGAAATCCCGCCTCGTCGATTCCAACGCTGCCCGTCTCAACCGGATCGAGGCTGGCGAAACCGTGGTTGTGGGCGTGAACAAATTCACAAAGGGCGAACCTTCGCCTCTGATGACCGGCGATGGTGGCATTATGGTGGTGGACCCGGCCGTCGAACAGGAACAGATTAACCGCCTTAACGAATGGCGCGATGGTCGCGACGCGAAAGCCGTCGAAACGGCGCTCGCCGCCCTGCGCGCCGCTGCGAAATCCGGTGAAAACGTCATGCCCGCCTCGATTGCAGCCGCCAAGGCTGGTGTTACAACCGGCGAATGGGCTGCGCAAATGCGGGTTGTACATGGCGAATACCGTGGCCCCACTGGCGTATCCGGCGCGCCGTCCAATAAAACCGAAGGGTTGGATGATATTCGCGATGCGGTCGACGCAGTGTCGGATCGTTTGGGACGTCGCCTGAAATTTGTCATTGGAAAACCCGGCCTTGATGGCCACTCAAACGGAGCTGAACAAATCGCTTTCCGCGCGCGTGACTGCGGAATGGATATCACATATGATGGCATCCGCCTCACACCCGAGGAAATAGTTGCGAAAGCAATTGAAGATAAAGCCCATGTTGTAGGTCTTTCAATCTTGTCAGGAAGCCACATCCCACTGATTGAAGACTTGATGGCGCGCATGCGTGACCAGGGGCTTTCCGACACACCGGTAATCGTTGGCGGCATAATTCCAGACGAAGATGCCGACCGATTGCGCGCAATGGGTGTGGCGCGTGTTTACACGCCAAAGGACTTTGAGTTGAATACAATTATGCACGACATCGTCACTTTGGCTGACCCCAAGGCCGTCGCCGCGGAATTACGACGCCAAATAGCGTCAAAGGTATCAACGATTTAACCCGTTTAGCATGAAAAGCGGGTTAAATCGATCATCCTGAATTTGCAAGTTGCATCGTTTTTTTCGATTCCACGCAACATGACACAATATCACCCCTATTTTTCACCCGCTGCTTAATTAGAAAATCGCTAGGATAAAAAGCGAAGGGGAGCGCCATGAAATTAGATGGCATGACAAGCGAAGAATTGCTGGAATTAAAGGCGAATATTGAAATTCAATTGGTCAAGCTGGAAACCGAGCGTCGTGAAAATGCGCTCAAGGCGGTTCAAAGCGCCGCAGAACAATACGGGTTTTCGCTTGACGAAATCGCCTCCGTTGCGGGTAAACGCAAAGGTGGACTGACAAAGGGTGTTCCGAAATATGCGCACCCGGATGACAAATCTAAGACTTGGACCGGAAAAGGGCGCAAACCAAAATGGTTTGACGAAGCGCTCGCCGCAGGAATTGCGCCCGATCAGATGGAAATCTGAATTCGACCTACCCTAAGAACACGCAATAACGTTATTTGCAACGACTCGGGGTACAGGTCACACTGGGGGACAGAGGAGGACATCATGTCTCAAACTGTCCCCGACTATGCGAAATCCGTAAAGATTACAGGCCGCGTCCAAAGCGTTGCATTTCGGGCGTGGACACGGTCGCGCGCGACTACTCTCGGCCTCACCGGATGGGTACGTAACGATCCAACCGGATCCGTGTCCGCCTTTGTCCAAGGCGATCGCGCCAGCGTTGACACTCTGGTCGAAGAGTTCTGGTCAGGTCCCGGCGTGGCTGCGGTGCGCGATGTGCAATCGCAATTCAGCCCGCCCGATCCATCCCTGAACACGTTTGAAATCCAGCGCTGACCCCGCGTAGCCCTTGCACGCGCGCGGCAGATCGCGTCATCTGGGGCTATATTAAACGCTACGAGGACAGGAACATTTCATGACGATTCATATTGGCGCCGAACCCGAGCAGATTGCGCAAACTGTGCTTCTCCCCGGTGATCCGTACCGGGCAAAATGGGCGGCTGAGACTTTTCTTTCCGACGTTGAATGCATCAATCAGGTGCGCGGTATGCTGGGGTTCACGGGAACGTGGAATGGCCATCGCGTCACCATTCAGGGGTCCGGCATGGGAATGCCATCACTGTCGATCTACGTCAACGAACTGATCACCAGCTACGACGCGCAAACCCTGATCCGCATTGGTTCGTGCGGCGGAATGCAGGACAAGGTCAAGGTGCGTGACGTGGTGATCGCTCAGGCGGCCAGCTCGATCTCAACCCCCTCGCGCGGTATTTTCCGCGAGCTTAACTTTGCCCCATGTGCCGATTATGGCCTGCTACGCGCCGCCGCAGATGCTGCAACGTCGCGCGGAACGCCAACCCATGTGGGCAATATTTATTCTGCCGATGTGTTCTATGACGAACGTCCAGACCTTAACGAACAGATGGTGCGCCACGGGATCCTTGGGGTCGAAATGGAAGCCGCCGAGCTATATAATCTTGCCGCGCGCCACGGCCGCAAGGCTCTCGCGGTACTGACCGTGTCGGATCACCTGCTCACCCATGAATCGCTGCCATCCGAGGATCGGGAAAAGACCTTTGGCGACATGGTCGAGATCGCGCTAGAGGCGGCTTTCGCTGATCAGTAGGTTCACCAACGCTGTCAGGGGCGGCGACATCTCGCCGCCTCGCACCCCCAAGACCAACCCGCGCGGCAGGGTCACACGCCGCGAAAACGGCGCCACTAGTGCACCGCTCTCCAAGTGCCGCGCCACCAACGCGCTATGCCCTATCAGCACGCCGGCCCCATTCACCGCCTCTTCAACCGCCAGCGCATAAAGCGAATAAACCGGTCCCCGCACCGGCGCTGGTAATGGCACCTGCGTCGCACAACCACTGAGCCACGTCTCCCAATCCTGCGTCCAGACCGCATCGGCTAAACACGGCACATTTGCCAGATCCTCTATGCTCTGCAATTGTCGCGCCACTTCTGGCGCGCAAACCGGAAAAATCTCATCCCGCGCGATCAGCCGCCCGTCACCCTCCCCGTAAAAAACTGATAAATCAAATGGTTCTCGCGCAAGGTTGGGCGGGGCCTCCAACGCTGTGACCGAGATTTCCACATCCGCCAAGGCTGCACGGATCGCGGGCAACCGGGGCGAAAGCCAAAGCTGTGCCACCGCTGGCAGTGCCGAAATGTGAACGCGCCCCGGTGCCGTTGCACGGCGCAAAACGCTAACCGCCTCGCCCATTGCATCAAACGCAGCACTTAAACTCGGCAGCACCTCAACCCCGACACGGCTCAGCCGAACGCCCTGTGCATGTCGTTCGAACAAATCGACCCCGCACCACGCCTCAAGCGCTTTGACTTGCTGAGCAACTGCGCCGGGAGTGACACACAGCTCATCCGCCGCACGGGTGAATCCCCCCAAACGCGCGGCCGCTTCAAAGGCGCGCAACGACGTAATGGGTGGCCCTTTGGGGCGTGGTGGCAGTACGGACATGATCATCTCTAGGCTCAGATTTACTATGCCTAGCTTACATGATTTCTGATTTGCGCCCAACGCATTCTTTGCGCTCCAATGCAGGCAGATCCTTCGCATTGGAGCAGATATGCATAGCCTTCGTCCCCGCCCCTGGGTGCCCGCCGCAACCGAAACCCTCGTCAAACGCGTCGCCGCCGAAACTGTCGGTGCCACAAGCCAGACCATCTCGTCCCACATCGCCAGCCTTGCCCAGCAAAACCGCGATATCCACGAGCGTGACTGCTTCAACCTCAACCCGGCCACCAACGTCATGAACCCCGCCGCCGAAGAACTGTTATCCTCAGGAATCGGCACGCGCCCGTCTCTGGGTTATCCCGGCGACAAATATGAAATGGGGCTGGAGGCCATTGAGGAAATCGAAATCATCGCCGCAGAACTCTGTGCCGAGGTGTTTGATGCGCGGTTTGCAGAAATCCGCGTGCCCTCTGGTGCGCTGGCCAATCTCTATGGGTTTATGGCATTGGCCAAACCCGGCGATGCCATCATTACGCCCCCGGCACAAATTGGCGGGCATGTTACGCATCACGCCGCCGGATGTGCTGGTCTATATGGGTTGCACAGTCACCCGGCCCCGGTGAATGCAGATGGCTATACCATCGACCTTGAAGGGCTTGCCGATTTGGTCAAACAGGTGAAGCCCGCTCTCATCACGGTAGGAGGGTCGCTCAACCTTCTGGAACACCCTGTGCGCGAAGTGCGTGAAATTGCTGACACTGTTGGTGCATACGTGTTGTTTGATGCCGCGCATCAATGCGGGATGATAGCCGGGCGGGCATGGCGCAATCCACTAAAAGAGGGCGCGCATATGATGACCATGTCCACCTACAAGAGCCTTGGTGGCCCACCCTCTGGCCTGATTGTCACAGACGAAGTCGAGATTGCCCAGCGCCTCGACGCCATCGCCTTTCCCGGCATGACGGCAAATTTTGACGCGGCCAAATCTGCGGCGCTGGCAGTCTCCATGCTTGATTGGCGCGATCACGGCACGGCCTATGCCCGTGCGATGATCGACATGGCGCAAGCCCTGGCCGACGCTTTCAAATCCAACGGTATCCCGGTATTTGAAACAGAAGGCGGACCAACGCAGTCGCATCAATTTGCAATAATCGCCGACCCGTTTGGCGGAGGACAGACTGCGTCCCGACATTTGCGCAAAGCTGGCTATCTGGCCTGCGGCACCGGCCTTCCAGTGGCAGAGGTCGCAAACGACATGAACGGATTACGCATCGGCACCCCAGAACTGGTGCGTTGGGGGATGACCGCAGGCGAAGCGCCCGAACTGGCCATGCGTATCGCAACCGCCCTAAAGAGCTCCTCCCCTGAAAAACAGGCGGCGGACACATCAGAATGGCGCGCCTCATTTAACAGGCTGCATTTTATTCACGACGCGAGCACTCCCGCCCAATGATCAGATCAGCAAGCTGACCCGCCATTGGTTGGGCATGGCTCTTCGCCCCCAAGGGGCGATGAGCCTGCTACGGGCAAGGCCCGCCGGGTCCAAGTGGTCACGGAAGGGATAACTCAACGCGCGATGGGTTAAGCCGCCTGTGCCTGAAAACCGCACCGACGCGATACCGACAAAATACCGACGTCGGTTTTTGCAGTGTCACCGCCTGTTAACCATTGCGTACAGTGTCAATCATCAGCTGCACATTTTCAGGGTCTGCATCGGGTGTAATCCCATGCCCGAGGTTGAAAATATGTGGTCCCTTGCCAAAGGCTTTGACAATGTGCCGGGTTTCATCCTCCAGCGCCTGACCACCGGTAACCATATGAGATGATTTGAGATTCCCCTGAACACAGATGCTCTTTTGCACATGTTCCGCAGCCCATTCCGGGCTGACACCATCATCCAGCGCCACGCAATCCGCACCCGTCGCCTCGGCAAATCCGACATAACGTTCGCCCGCGCCGCGTGGGAACGCAATGATTGGTATATCCGGGTGTCGGTCTTTCAGCGCAGAGATGATTTTCTGTGTTGGTTCAACGGCATACCGGTCGAAGTCAACCCCCTTGAGCGATCCAGCCCAGCTGTCAAACAACTTAACAACTTCGGCCCCCGCATCGATTTGCTTAGAGAGGTAATCAATTGTGCCCTCAACCAGCCGGTCGATAATCTGTTGAAACAGCGCCGGATTCTCATCTTTGAGCGCGTGAGCAGGCCCCTGATCCGGCGTGCCACGCCCGGCCACCATATAGGTCGCAACAGTCCACGGTGCGCCCGCAAACCCAATGAGCGTTGTGTCTTCGGGCAATTCACGGCGCAAAATACGCACGGTTTCATAGATCGGATTCAGCACGTCGTGGATCTCTGACGCAGGCTTAATCTTTTCGAAGTCACTTTCTATTTGAATGGTCGACAAGCGCGGGCCTTCACCCGTGACAAACCACAAATCCGCGCCCAACGCCTGGGGCAACAGCAAAATGTCGGCAAACAGGATCGACGCGTCAAAGCCATAGCGACGGATAGGTTGCAATGTGACCTCCGCTGCCAGCTCGCTGTTATAGCAGAGCGAGAGGAAATCCCCCGCCTGAGCGCGCGTTGCGCGATATTCAGGCAGATACCGTCCGGCCTGACGCATCATCCAGATCGGCGGCGTCTCTAGGGTTTCACCGGCCAGCGCCGCGAGGATTTTCTTTTTCTGTGTCATGCGTCACCTTTTCGTTCCGCTCAGTCCTAGGCGCCACAAGGCATCCCAGCGTTGACCTGCATCAATGTCGCCCATTCGCAATTCGTGCCATTTCAGTCGCATGAAACACGCCTCTTTTCGCGGGGCTTTACACTGTGCTTGGTCACGCGCGCGGACAAGGTTGTCAACCCTTCCGCGCTTGTCAGACCGTCCTAGCAGGATTAGACCGACACCATGACTTTGACGCTTCCCTCTCCCGACTCGCACCTTAAAATCGGCACCCGCGGGTCTCCGCTGGCTCTGGCTCAGGCCTATGAGACACGCCGTCGCATGATGGCCGCCTTTGACCTGCCCGACGCGGCGTTTGAGATCGTTGTGATCAAAACAACCGGCGATGATGCCGCGTTGATCGCCAAGGACAAACCGCTCAAGGAATTGGGCGGCAAGGGATTGTTTACAAAGGAAATTGAGGAAGACTTACTGTCTGGCGCCATCGACATTGCCGTACATTCCATGAAGGACATGCCAGTCCTCCAGCCCGACGGCCTGGTGCTCGACACCTATCTCCCGCGCGAAGATACGCGGGATGCGTTTGTCTCTTCTGACGTAAAAACTCTTGCTGATTTGCCCAGCGGCGCGGTGGTAGGCACGTCCTCTCTGCGCCGCCGGGCACAGTTGTTGAACTATCGCCCTGACCTGCAAGTTGTCGAGTTTCGCGGCAATGTGCAAACCCGCCTCAAGAAATTGTCAGAAGGCATCGCCGATTGCACGTTCCTTGCGATGGCGGGACTGAACCGCCTTGAGATGTCGCATGTCGCCGCATCTGCAATCCAACCAGAAGAAATGCTGCCCGCCGTCGCCCAAGGCGCCATAGGCATTGAACGGCGCGCAAATGATACCAACACCGCCGACTTGTTGTCGGCCATACATGACACCCCCACTGGACAACGTCTGGCTGCCGAGCGCGCGTTTCTGGCCGCGCTGGATGGGTCTTGCGAAACCCCTATTGCGGGCCTGTGCGAGCTGGATGGTGCCACTTTGCGCTTGCGTGGCGAAGTGTTGCGCCCAGATGGTTCAGAAAGTCTCAAGGACGCTCGCTCAGCTCCGATCGAGGACGGCGCGGCCCTAGGACGCGAGATGGCAGAACATTTGCTGGCACAAGCGGGCCCCGGCTTTTTTGACTGGCGATCCTAATCCGGATTTCCGTCAACATAGTTAATTCCTTCAATACGGACCAAATGCTCCACGATTTGGCCACGTTTCCCGACGATTCTGCCTCTGATTGATTGAACAGAGGACGATCTCATGAACGCTTTGGTCCGTTTTGGTGCCGTGGGGGCAGAAAACTGGAACTCGCTCATCGCAGCGCCCGCTGAAGGCGGCTACGCAGTCAGCGAAACCACAGGCAAGTTCCGCCACACGTCGCGCAACGAGGCTATCTTGCGCTTTTTCGGAATTGTCACCGTGCTGGGCGCGCTGGTTCAGTGGACGTTCCCGGATACAAATTTTGCGGGCGACCCCGCTGTAAGTAAGGGCTTACTTTCTATCACTTTTGCTCTGGTCGGCCTTGCCGTTTACAGCTTTGCCATTCGCGGACATCGCAGCGAAATCCGCTTTGACCCACGCAAAAACGAGCTGGTGGTGTGCGCCCTTAACCGTCAGGACCGCACAAAGGCGCGCAAACGCATTCCATTGCGAAATGTCAAAAGCATCTATGTGCGCCGCTCTGACATGCCCGTTGGCATGGCTGCGTTGCGCATTCGCTTTATGAACACACCCAACGAGCTGACCGCCATCCGCGGTACGGATACTGAGATCGAGATGTTGCACAGCCTGTTGTGCCGCGACATCCGTATGGCGCGTAAAGCGTCATAAATCAGCGGCTTACGCAATAAAACGGCGTGCCCAGGCGCGCCGTTTTGTCTTTAGACCCACTTGGCCATCGGTGGCAGGCTCATCAAAACCGCATTGGCATCATGCCCTGTTTCCAAGCCAAACTTGGTGCCGCGATCATAGACCAGATTATATTCGGCATAGAGCCCGCGATGCACCAGCTGCGCGTCTTTCTCGGCATCTCCAAAAGTTGCGCCGCGACGTTTCTCGATCAAGGGCACAAAGGCGGGCAAAAATGCTCGGCCGATATCCTGAATAAAAGCGAAATCTGCTTCCCAATCACCGGTGTTATGGTCGTCAAGGAAAATGCCGCCCACCCCACGTGCACGGTTGCGATGGGGAATATAGAAATACTCGTCCGCCCACGCCTTTAGCCGTGGATAATGGTCACCATGTCGGTCGCAATGGTCTTTCTGAACACCATGAAAATGCGTCGTGTCCTCATCATATTCCAAACAAGGGTTCAGATCAGAACCGCCGCCAAACCACCATGCGTGGGGTGTCCAAAACATGCGCGTATTCATATGCACCGCTGGGCAGTGCGGATTCTGCATATGCGCGACAAGACTGATACCGCTGGCCCAGAACCGTGGATCGTCTTTCATGCCGGGAATGCCTTTGCGCGCCGCCATTGCCGCCTGCGCCCGCTCTCCGAGCTGACCATAGACGGTTGAGATATTGACGCCAACCTTTTCAAAAACCCGTCCGCCACGCATAACAGACATCAGCCCACCACCCGCGTCTGATCCATCCTGACTGGCACGCTTGGTCGCGCTGACCTCAAAACGCGCTGCGGGTTGATCAGCCAATGGCCCAGATGAATGACTGTCTTCAAGCCCCTCAAAAGCCGCGACAATATCGTTACGAAGCGTCCGGAACCAAGCGCTTGCCCGGTCTTTTTGGCTGTCCATTTGATCCGACATTGGGTCCCTCTCTGGCTGGCGCGTCCTGATTATCAGCGCCCCACCCAAGAGACCATAGACGCATCGTCACACATTAGTGCGCAGGTGCAGTTACCGGATCCAACAAAGTGCGCCCACCATCCACCGTCAGGATTTGTCCGGTGGTAAAGGCCGACCCTTCCGAAGCCAGAAATTGCACGGCATCCGCCAGCTCACCCGGGGCTGCGATGCGCCCCAACGGCGTGTGATGCTCGATCTCGCTACGATATTCGCGGTTCTCCTTGAGGGTGCCTTGCAGACTGGCGGACATCACTGAGCCAAACGAAACGGCGTTTACTCGGATTCGATGCGGCGCGAGGGCAACAGCCATGGATCGTGTCATCTGATCAAGCGCCGCGGTCGAAACAGAATAAGCTAGTAAATCAGGATGTGTGCGACGCGCTGCAATTGAGCTGAGATTAACAATGGCCCCCGCTTGTCCCTCTTGGCGATCTTCGCTCTGCTTGATCATGCGCTTGGCCACCATCTGAGAAAGCTGTAGTGCGGTCATCAAGTTCTGTTCCAGCATCAGTGCAACAGAATTATCATCTGGATTCAACGGGTCAGTACGTAACACCTGCCGACATCCGTTAATCAGAATATCGACCTGATCAAAGGCATCAATTGTCGCTGAAATCAGGTTCTTGATCGTCAGCTTTTCACGCAAATCCCCCGCAAAATAACGGATATTGCCCTCTTCGCGCTTTTCACCCAACTCTTCGACGAGGCGCTTTTCGTCCATGTCGGCAAACATCACATTTGCACCATGATCGACAAAATGCCGCCCCAGCGCCAGACCGATACCATTAGCGGCCCCGGTCACAATTACGGTTTTACCCGCGACTGAATAAGACATGAGCGATCCCCATCACGCTGTCACGATTCCAAACAGATTACGCGCTTTCATCGCCGCTTACGAGACGGTCTTTGCGCGTGAAGCACCTTGAAACGATTGTCCCCGGCCACTTCTTCGACTTTTGCAAAACACGCTTCTAGCGTAGTTTCGTACGGCAGATGTCGATTAGCCACCATCCACAAATGTCCGCTGGGTGTCAAAACTCGCGCTGCCGTTTGAATAAACGCGATTCCTAGCCCTGGCTCGGCCTTGCGGCCTGTGTGAAATGGCGGATTCATAACAACTGTGTTGATTGGCGTCTTTAGCACCCAATTGGTGGCATCGGCCCAGTGAAACTGTGCGCGAGAGTCCGCCACGTTACGCCGTGCGCACTCCAACGCAACATGATCCGCCTCAACCAGATGCAGCTCGTCAACGCCCTCGCGTGCCAGAATATTCGCTGAAAGATACCCCCAACCGGCCCCCAGATCGGCCACCACCCGGCCCAGTTTCTTGGGCAACGCATCAGCCAATGCCTCGGACGCTGGGTCAATTCCGTCGGCCGAAAACACGCCAGCTTTCGTTATGAAGCCGCTGTCAAGCGTCGTCGCCGCAGGAGCGCGCCAATCAGACAGATCCGCATCGCGAAACCAAAACAGTTTGCCATGCGCCTTGGAGACAACCGTTTCAACTTCGGCCTCCTTGCGACACGCCTTGAGAATACTGTCTATTCCATCGGTTTTCTGACCATCAACCACAACCAGTTCCGCCATCTGAGCCGCCTGCGCCAACATATCCCTCGCCTGCGCCTTCGCACGAGGAAGCACCACAACCGCCATGGCAAACGGTCCTTCGGCTGCGACGTCACAGGTATATCCGGACTGGGCAAACGCCTCATGATCCGGCTTTAGCGGCTGAATGATCTGGCATCGATCTTTGGGCAAAGCGGACAGGTCGTATTCGGCTCGGGGTCCAAAAACGGCAATTCTACCGTCACCTGAAACGGGCAAGCCGTGTTCGTCAGCGGCAAGGGTCAGTCGGGAATGAGACATATATGTTGGTGCGCCGAAAGCCGGCTCACTCTTTCTCCATCGTGCATTGCAACGGATGCTGGTGGCGGCGCGCAAAATCCATCACCTGTGTGACCTTCGTTTCGGCAATCTCGTGGCTGAAAACACCAACAACTGCCAAACCTTTTTTGTGCACAGTCAGCATGATTTCAAAGGCCTGCGCGTGGTTCAGTCCAAAGAACCGTTCCAATATATGAACAACAAACTCCATCGGCGTGTAGTCGTCGTTCAACAGCAGCACCTTATAAAGTGGCGGACGCTTGGTTTTGGCACGTGTTTGAACAGCGACACCCACGTCGCCGTCATCATCTTTGGGTCCGTTAGACATCAGCATGGGCTGCAATGACATATGAGCGTCCACTCTGGGGGTTACACGTTGAATGTTTATATAACCTCAGCACCGGGATAGAAAAGGGGCAGTACCCCTATTGAGCAGGCCCATGCGCAGAAATCTTACGACAATTGGCTTTGATGCAGATGATACGCTTTGGCACAACGAGCGGTTTTTCCGCATTACTCAAGATCGATTCGCGGAATTGTTGGCAGATTTTGCCCCCGCAGATCACTTGCATGACAGATTGCTCGAGGCCGAACGGCGCAATATCGGGCATTATGGTTTCGGGATAAAGGGGTTCGTGTTGTCCATGATCGAAACCGCGATTGACGTTACCCAAGAGCGCGTTCCTGCATCGGTCATCGCCGAATTGATGGCGGCTGGGCGCGATATGCTGCGCCACCCGATAGAGCTTTTGCCGCACGTTCAGGAAACTGTCGAAGCACTGGCGCAGAGCCATCGAATTGTCGTGATCACCAAGGGCGATCTCTTGGACCAGGAACGCAAACTCGCTCAATCCGGGTTGGGTGAGATGTTTGACTGGATCGAAATTGTATCAGACAAAACTGCCGACGTTTACACACGAGTGTTTGCGCAAAACGGCGACGGCGCCCACCGCGCAATGATGGTTGGGGATTCAATGCGATCTGACATCGCACCCGCGATCAAAGCTGGATGTTGGGCCGTCCACATCCCCCAGGGCCCCGCTTGGGAATTGGAAAAAGCGGACATACCTGCACAAAATTCACGCTTTTTTGAGCTGACCACTGTAGAGGGCCTTAACGAGATAATTGCTAAAATTGGCTGAAACAAAATTGTGACCTGTCCAAAATGGCAGGGATAGCATCTTTTTTGCCAGGACCCCCTACATCTGCCATTTTGCATCAGAGTCGCCGAACAAATCGCCAAAAACAAACACTTTATTCAGTTTTAGCTCTGTGCTAGCCTAAAGCCAAATAAAAGGTCAGCCACCAAAAAACCGGCGGCCAGAGGCAGAGCAAAGGACAGTTCAAGTGAAGGTTCGGCACACATCGCCGGCCCGCATGGGGCTATTCGTATTAACCTTGCTGTGGATTTCGATTGGCGCGCCAGTCGTTTCTTTCGCGGCACCTTATGCGGCTATGGTGATCGACTCGCGATCGGGAGAAGTCCTGCATTCGCGCAATGCAGACACGCGTTTGCATCCAGCATCATTGACCAAGATGATGACGCTTTATATTGCGTTTGAGGCGGTAAAAAACGGCGAGATTTCGCTTGATACAAAAGTACGCATCTCGAAGAACGCCGCCGCCGAGCCGCCTTCCAAACTTGGGTTGCGGTCTGGGCAGCGTATCAAGTTCCGCTTCTTGATACGCGCGGCCGCAGTAAAATCCGCCAATGATGCAGCGACCGCAATTGGCGAAGCGTTGGAAGGGTCGGAGGCCGCATTTGCGCGCCGAATGAATCGCACGGCCAAGGCCCTTGGGATGAGTAACACGACGTTTAAGAACGCCCATGGCCTCACGGAATCGGGTCACTTGTCGACCGCACGCGACATGACAACGTTAGGTCGGCACCTGCTTTATGATTACCCGGATTATTACAACCTGTTCTCGCGCCGCTCGACCCACGCAGGGATCAAGGAAGTGGCCAATACCAACCGGCGCCTGCTGAACGCCTATCGCGGTGCAGATGGGATCAAGACCGGATATACCCGAGCTGCGGGTTTCAATCTTGTGGCCTCCGCCGAACGTGGGAACGAGCGTATCATTGCCACTGTGTTTGGCGGCCGTTCTACCGCATCGCGCAATGCAAAAGTCGCTGAATTGCTCGACCTTGGGTTTAAACGTGCACCCAGCAACGTTGCGCTGCGCAAGCCAAATACACCGAGCTACAAGGGTGGCGGTGTTCCAGCGGGCAAAACTGTGCGCGTCGCAACGGCGGTCAAGAAATCACTGCGCCCCAAGCTGCGGCCAGTGACAAACGAGCCAGAGAACCAAGCTGTGGTCATTGCGGCGGCCAAGATAATTGAGCACGATATCCAATCTGCATTGCTACAGGCGCAAGAGGAAACCGGCCAAGCAGTCGTCAGCGCCGAAGCGCCGGTACAACCGCCGCAACCGCGTGTTGTAACGCGCATTTCCACCTCTGGCGGGCGCCATTGGGGCATCAACGTCGGTCGGTTTAACAGCCGATATGCAGCCGAGAAAAAACTTCTCAAAACGGCGCTGGCCGAAATGTCGACACTGGATGGCACCTTGCGCAAAGTCACCAAGAGCAAGCGCGGGTTCGAAGCGAACTTTATGGGAATGTCAGAGGAAAGCGCGGATCTGGCCTGTCGTCGACTGCAAGCCCGCCAGATCACTTGTTACACAATCGGGCCAGGTTGACGGTCTGAGTTAATCGAATCGATCAAAACTAAAGGCGCCAATCGGCGCCTTTTTTGATGAGCGATCAACCTTTGGGCTTGTCGTCATATTGCCCAGATAGGATACGCTGCGCGTCCCCTTCGGGGTCATCATACTGGTTCGACTTAACCGTATAGACAAATGCCAACAGGCCAACGCCGCCCAGGATCAGCGAAATCGGGATAAGGTAGGCAAGGATCTGCATGTGTTACCTCAGGCGCAAAGCGTTCAGTGATACGGTTATCGACGACAAGGACATTGCCAAGGCCGCTATGAGCGGAGTGGCAAGCCCAGCCACCGCCAGCGGTACGGCAATGATATTGTAAACTGTCGCAATGCGAAAGTTCTCTCGGATGCGGCGAATGGCCGACCTGGAGGTTGCTAGCGCATCGGCGATTGGGCTGAGGTCACCCCCCAACAGGACGATATCCGACGCCACCCGCGCCGCATCCAGCGCCGAGGCCGGAGAAATCGACACATGGGCTGCGGCCAATGCGGCGGTATCGTTTAGTCCGTCGCCCACCATCAACACGTGCCGCCCGTCAGACGCCAGCGATTGAATGCGCTTCGCCTTGTCTTCTGGCAGTGCGTCGGCCACCCATCGTTCGATCCCAAGCCGCTGAGCCAGTGCTTCAACCACGCCGGCGGTGTCGCCGGAGAGCAGAATAACGTCTTTGCCGTCTTCCTTGAGTGCGCTCACTGCTTCCTCGGCGCCGTCCCTGAGGGTGTCAGCGAACAAGAACTTAATTGGCGCGCCATCACCAACTACCAAAAAGGCCGCGGTCTGTGTCGGAGTCTCTGCCCCCACCCAAGACGCGCGCCCAAGCCGCACCAACTGCCCGTCTAGGCGACCCTGGGTCCCAAAACCGGGCACTTCTTCAATATCGCTCACCCGCGCCGGGCGCAATTGGTCGGCGTTTCCGGCGGCAACGATTGCTCGGCTGAGCGGGTGCGATGACCCCATGGCCAAAGCCAGTGCTATGGATATGTTATTTGGTGCGATATCATCCGCATTGGTCAATTCCGGAGTGCCCGCAGTCAGCGTTCCGGTCTTGTCAAAAACGACCGTGTCAACCTGTGCCAAGCGCTCGAGAGCCGTCGAATGCTTGATCAGCATACCTTTGCGGAAAAGCCGACCCGAAGCTGCGGTGGTTACGGCAGGCACCGCCAAACCCAGCGCACAGGGGCACGTAATGATTAACACCGCAGCTGCGATATTGAGCGCGGTGCGCACGTCAAACGTATAAAGATACCAGCCCAGAAAGCTGAGCGCTGATAAGATATGCACTCCCGGTGCATAGAGTTTCGCAGCCTTGTCAGCCAGCGACGTGTAATTCGAGCGCCCCGACTCGGCCACGGCGACAAGATCAGCCATACGATGCAGGCTGGTCTCCTGCCCCACCGCTGTTGCTCGGATCACTAACGGCCCGGTCAGGTTCACTTCTCCGGCGCTGACACCCAGACCCGGTTCGGCAAAGACAGGCAGTGTTTCGCCGGTCAGCAGTGAACGGTCCAGCTCGGATTGACCTTCGACAATGTCGCCGTCAACTGGCATCCGACCGCCGGGTCGCACAAGCACCCAATCGCCCACAGCAAGATCGCTGACCTGAACGGTTCCTTCGACGCCGTCGCGCACACGCACCGCGCGCGGCACTTCCAATGCGGCGAGCTCTTCGGCGGCAGAGCGCGCCACTGCGCGCGTGCGGTGATCAAGATATCGCCCCGCCAAAAGGAAGAAGACCAAGGCAAGCGCCGCATCAAAATAGGCATGCTCTCCGCTCAGCGATGTTTCCCAAAGCGACGTCACAACAGCAAGAAGGATGGCCAGCACAATCGGCACATCCATATTCAACCTGTGATGCTTCAATGCCGACCACGCGCTGACGTAAAACGGATGACCCGAGAAGACGATCGTGGGCAATGCGATTGCCGCAGAGATCCAATGGAACATGTCACGCGTCGCGGCTTCGGCCCCGGACCAGACTGAAATGGATAGCAGCATAACGTTCATCGATGCGAAGCCAGCCACCGCCAGCCGCATCAACAAATCACGTCCTGCCTTATCCGATTGCGTCGCACTTAATGTGCCCGCATCAAGCTCATGCGCCTCATAGCCAACACGCTCAAGCACATTGATAAGATCACCTGCCGTCAGGTCAGGCTCTGCCTCAACCGTGGCACGTTTTAACGTCAAATTGACACGAGCTGACACGACCCCCGGATGCGCCAAAAGGGCTTCTTCTACGGTTGAAATACACGCACCGCAATGCACCGTTGGCACCGACAATGCCAGCCGCGCGTCGTCTTGCGCCGCACGCCCGGCCAGAGCCTGCGCAGCCGGTGCGGCGTCACAGGCGGGACAGGCTGACAGGTTTGGGCGCATCGCGGCGGTCATGTATTACCCATTGATCACGCGCAGAATGACACGTTGTTGAAACGCAGTGCCATCCTGAGCAGTCGCCGTCATTCGAATGTTCCAGTTGCCCGGAGCCAGTTCGGCTGGCGCAATGTAGGCGGTTCCGTCAAAGGAGAAATCTGGTTCAATGTCATCTTTGACATGCGTCGCCCGCCCCAAAACGGCGTGCAAATTCTCGACTTCGACGGCCTGTCCGGTTTCGTCAGTGATCATCAGGATCAGCAATCCGCCTTGTGCCTTGGCCATCACCTGCCAACCAAGCCCCTCCTGCGCGGCACGGCGTTCGTCAAACTCCTGGCTGGCGACATAAGAGTTCTTAACCTCCAGCCCCGGAAATGTTTTGACCGCGTTCCAGGCCAGCGCCAGATTTACCGTGATGATCACACCAAACGCGCCGACAAAAACCATGAGGGCATGTCGCCCGGTAAATTCCCGCTCAGCCATCAGTTACCCTTTCCGTTAAAGACCGTATCTTTGTATACGCGATCACCATTGCTTGCATCCTCGACCCACACACGAACATCGCTCAGTGCACCTTCGGCAGGATTCGAGCCATTCGGGGCGATCACATAGACACGCTGAAGTTTTGTCGCATCAGCAGGCACGTCAACCACTTCGCCAGTTACCCCCTCCAGTTCGACCATTAACGAAGGATCGCCCTTGACCGAAATGCTAAAGGGGCGCTTTTCGCCGTGTTTATTGAGCAACCGTACCTCATAGGTGTTGCGGATGGACCCATCCGACAAGGTCACAAAAGTCGGGTTTCGCACCGGTGCAACGGTGACTTCGATGTCGGTTCTCATGAACAACGCGACCACAAGCGCAACGCCAACCAGCGACCACAGTGCAGTATACATAATTGTACGAGGGCGCAAAAAATGGTGTTTCCAGATGCTGCGTGGCGGATTACCTGCGCGTTCATGCGCTTCGTCACCGACAGCCAAATAGTCAATCAAACCGCGCGGCTTGCCGATCTTGGTCATCATGTCATCGCACGCGTCGATGCAAAGGGCGCAGGTAATACACTCCAGTTGCTGGCCATCGCGAATGTCGATGCCCACCGGACAAACGTTCACACACGCCATACAATCAATGCAATCGCCCAGATCGGTATTGGAATCTTCTGTGCGCTTTCCTTTGCCGCGCGGTTCGCCACGCCACTCGCGATAGCCCACAGTAAGCGTTTCTTCGTCCATCATCGCAGCCTGAATGCGCGGCCATGGACAGGCGTAGATACAAATCTGTTCGCGCGCGAACGCCCCAAAGAACACAGTGGTAAATGTCATGACTGCCATGGTGGTATACGCAATCGAATGCGCCGTACCGTTGACCAAATCCATGGCGAGTGTGGGGGCATCTGTGAAGTAAAAAACCCACGCACCACCGGTCGCCAGGCCGATCAGAATCCAGACAACCAGTTTAGTCATCCGTAGCCGTAACTTGCGAAGATCCCATTTCTTTTGGCGATGCAGGCGCAGACGCGCGTTTCGATCACCTTCGATCCAACGCTCAACAAGGATAAACAGATCGGTCCAAACCGTCTGCGGACAGGCATAGCCACACCAAACACGCCCCAGCGCAGAGGTGAAAAGAAACAGACCTAATCCCGCCATGATCAGCAACCCGGCGACAAAGTAAAACTCGTGCGGCCAGATCTCGATCATGAAAAAGAAAAATCGGCGATCGGCCAGATCCAACAGGACCGCCTGATCCGGAAGGTTTGGCCCTCTATCCCAGCGAATCCAGGGCGTGAGGTAGTAAATCCCCAGCGTTACCGCCATGATTATCCATTTGAGATTTCTAAACTTTCCCTTCACACGTTTAGGGAAAATTGGTTCGCGCGCCGCATAAAGGGCTGGCTCTTGATTGGTACTCACGGAATCACTCGCGCAGGGAATATTGGGGACTTGTCCCAATCATAACAGATCAAGACATTGACCTGTGTCAAATCCAACATCTTTGATGTAGCTTTTGCCGCACCCTGCCGGCTATCGTGTCAGCTCAAATGCGCCCGCATCTCAGATGGCGTTTGCCCGGTCCACGCGTGAAATGCTCTGTAAAACGAGTTCGGATCGCGATAGGCGAGTAAAAATGAGATCTCTTCGATGCTCAGGTCGTCGGATTTGAGATAGTGGCGCGACAAATGTTCACGCGTCGCATCCAGCACACTCTGAAATGTCTCGCCCTCCGCTTTAAGGTATCTTTGCAAGCTGCGCCTACTCATCAGTAGCTTGCCACAAACCGCATCCACTGACGCCTGCCCCGATGGCAAAAGCTCCAACAGCGCGTCTCTGACCCGGATAGCAACTGCCGTGTTGCGCCGCTGTCGGGCCAATTGGCGCGTCAAATCCCGTTCAAACCCCACCCACAGTTCGGGATTGGCTGATATCAGCGGGCGGTACGCGTCAGCCCGAGAAAGCGTTACTGTCGCATGTTCGGAGTGAATTGCACGTCGTCCAAAAAAGTCGTCATATGTCTCCTGATCCGACATCAACGGCATTCCGACCATTATTGGTACTATGTCGACACCGGTGAAGTTACGGCAGACCTCGACGAAGTATGCCGCTTCAAAGGCTGACATCGCATCCGACATATGCAAATCCGGCTCAATAGATCGGATTTCCAGCGATACGGCATGTTCGGTTTCACGCACAGTCAGCTTGACCGGTGCAACAAGTGGTTTGAAAACCGCGAGCCGTTCGAAACCCGTCACAATGTTCGGGCTACAGGAAAAGGCAAACAGGGCTGGCACAAATGGCCCACGCGCAAAGGTGCGTGCCATATGCAGCGGGAGCCCCGGCTTGTCGCATTCTTCGCCCAACGCATCCCACAGAGCAAAAAACTGCGCACCAGTCAGGCCACGCCCTTCGTTCGCTAACAAGTCTTCGGGCAATTCGGCACGCCGCAATACGCGCAATGGATCAACACCTAACGCTTCGCAAGCCGGCCCAGCCATCTTGGCAACAGAATAGCGTGGTTGTTTCTGCATGGGTGTACCTCGTACGAGAGCTTTCCTGAATATATGTCCCCCCGACTGGACCGTCGGAATAGCTCCCCGGAAGTTTGGCGCGATATGCAAGTGATTTGGCGCAACATGCAAGGCATAATTAGTACGGTTGTCAAATGTGGATGTAAAAAGGTGCCGGGCTTCCCAGGAAACGCGCGAACAGGACGGGAAGACCGGCACCTATAACCCCATCTGCACCAGCAACAGGGGTATTACGAAGAGCGTGAATATTTTTCCTTGCCCTCGTTGCGTATGAGTATGCCGCATTCCAGATGGTTCGGATTTGATCTTGGTCAAGTTGACGGAAAATTTTGATACGCCTCGAACCCTGCCGACAAGGCCTATTAAATTGGCATCACGCACTTGCGCAACCACGACCGAAAGTGGCGTGTGGCCAGGCGCACCACGCTCAGGTGGGAGACAATGTGATACCCTTTGTGCTTGTCGTCTTCGAAAAGCAGACGCAACCGACCGCTGCGCAGATCCTCTTCGATCCAAGCACGGGCCGTAACGGCAATTCCCTGACCGCTGCGTGCGGCGTCCAACATCAAGTTACCGGGAAGATGAATAATGCCAGCCAACTCCCCCTCTATTACGCCATGCTGCTCAAGCCAAATGGAACTTTCCGATGTGCCAAGTTCCTGCAACCAGGGAAACTGCAGCAGATCGCTGGGCAATCCAGCGTTACGCGTACCGATCAACGACGGGGCAGCAACTACGGCAATCGACGTCTGTAAGAGCAGTTCGCTCGCTAACCCGGGCCAGTTTCCGTCGCCGTAGCGGATCGCCAAATCGATGGCACCGGGTGACGGATCGGCAAGGTTGGGTGTCGGATCGATCATCATGTCGATCTCTGGATGAGCCGCGCGAAAGGTGGAAAGCCGTGGCATCAACCAATTGGCGGCAAAAGTGGGCGTCGTCGTGAGGTGAAGCGGTCGTTCATTTTCCTGTTCAGTGAGAGCAGAGACCCGTTCGACCATTGTCGCAAACCCACCGAGCAACGCCTCGGCAAGCAATTGCCCTTCTCGCGTCAAGACAGCAGCCCGCCCCGTTCGATCCAGCAGTGCCAAGCCAAGATGTTGTTCCAAACCACGGATCTGCTGACTGATGGCCGAATGGCTAACATTCAGAGCAGTCCCGGCCGCCTGAACGGACCCTTTGTCCGCATAAGCCGCAAAAGCGCGCATCGCGCTCAGCGGTGGGAGGTTTGACCAATCCATTATGAAAGCCTGCCTTACATATGATGAATTTTCCTGAGTGGTACATTGTGCGTGAAACCCTCATCTTTCAATGATCAATACCAAACAAGAAGGATGAAATAATGTTCTTCATACTTTCAGACATGCTTCACACAGCGACGTATCAGAAACCTCCACACCGTTGGTGGCGCGGCAGAGATCGCCCACAAAACACAGAAAGTTCCCGCAAATGATCGACCCAATTGTGTATCAATACCCGCAGCCGCCCCGAGGCATTCCCGCGCCCGGAAAAGGGCTCAAGAAATGAAAAAGGGCCGCGCGAGCGGCCCTTTTACTTTCAAATTAGCCCCAGTTTATTCGCCACCACCCAACTGGTGGACATAGGCGGAAACCGCGCGGACCTGCCATTCGTCCAGACGGTTTTGCCACGCAGGCATCACACCATAGCGACTATAGGACACTGTTGTGTGGATCGAATCGTAGTCCCCACCGTAGAGCCAGATTGCATCCGCCAAGTTTGGCGCGCCTTGTTCACGGTCGCCTGTACCGTCTTCGGCATGGCAAGCGCTGCACTCTTCAGCAAAGACCTCGCCACCCACGGCTACAACAGACGCGTCCTGAGGTTCACCGGACAATGACATCACAAAGTTTACTACCGCGTCGATTTTGTCATCTTCCAGATAATCCACACCAAAGGCGGGCATCTCGGAGTAACGCGCATCGTCATCCTCAGTGTTGCGAATACCATGCTTGATCGTCAGGTAGATGTTTTCGATGTCACCGCCCCAAAGCCAGTCATTGTCCAGTAGGTTAGGATACCCGACAGCACCCGCAGCTCCCGAGCCGTGACATTGTGCGCACCACGTCTTGAAAACTGCGCTACCAGCCGACGCGGAATAGCCCGCAAGCTCTTGATCACCCGGAATTGCGGTCAACTCAGCCGCCTCCAGTTTGGCATTAATCGGAGCCAGCTTTGCCGCAGCTTCATTGATGTCGTTGGCAACATTTGCCCGTGTTGACCACCCCAAAACGCCAGCTGTCGCGCTTTTGACACCCGGCCAAGCAGGATATGCAATGGAATAACCGATGGCCCAGACGATACAGGCATAGAACACGTAGACCCACCACCGTGGCATTGGGTTGTCCCATTCTTCGATACCGTCCCAGGAATGGCCCGTCGTGCCATGCCCGTGTTCGTTTTTCTTTTCTGGTGTCTTGTCACTCATGTCCTCGCCTCCTCATCCGCGGCGGGTTTATCGTCATGCCGGAACGGGATGCTTGCCGTGTCACGGTATTCCTTGGTCGATCCCGGTCGGAACACCCAAAAGACAATTCCGACGAAGAAGGCAAACAGGAACAAAAGCATCCAGCTGTCAGCGAATTCGCGTAGCAGGGAATAGGTTTCCATAATCGTCCCTCCTTAGCGCGACGCATCAGGCGTGAAGGTCGAGAAATCAACCAACGTACCCAGCATCTGTAAGTATGCGATCATCGCGTCCAATTCGGACACACCTGGCTGACCGTCAAAATTGCGAATGTTGACGTTTTCACCATAGCGCTCAAGCAGACCGTCATAATCACTGTCGGGGTCTGACTGAGCCACAAAGTCCGCTTGGGCGTTTGCGATCATCTCGTCCGTATATGGGACGCCCACGATTGCATTTGCCGCCATAACGTCACCGATATACCGCCCATCGATCCGCTTGTTCTCGAGGAAGCCATATTTTGGCATCACGGATTCAGGCACCACAGACTGCGGGTCACGCATGTGATCAATGTGCCAGTCATCCGAATAACGCCCACCCACGCGGGCCAGATCTGGCCCGGTGCGCTTGGAACCCCATTGGAACGGATGGTCATACATCGACTCTGCCGCCAGTGAATAGTGACCGTAGCGCTCAACCTCGTCCCGCATGGGGCGGATCATCTGGCTGTGGCAAACATAGCACCCTTCGCGAATGTAAATGTCGCGCCCGGCCATTTCGAGAGGGGTGTAGGGACGCATACCCTCCACCTCTTCGATGGTGTTTTCCAGCCAGAACAAAGGTGCAATCTGCACAATGCCGCCGATGGTTACGACCAGAAAGCTGAAGATCAGCAGGAGGGTCGCGTTGGTCTCGAGGATCTTATGTTTGTCGAGAATAGCCATAACTGCCGGCCCTCCTTATTCAGCCGGGACTGCGACGGATAGGCTGGCCTCTTTGGCTGGCGCTTTCCGTACAGTCATCCATAGGTTGTAGCACATGACCACAGCACCAGCGAGGAACATGACCCCACCCAGCCCGCGCACCACATACATCGGGAATTTGGCGGCAACGGTGTCGGCAAAGCTCCAGACAAGGAACCCGTTGGCGTCGACTTCGCGCCACATCAGACCTTCCATGATACCGGTAACCCACATCGACGCGGCATAAAGAACGATACCGATCGTGGCGAGCCAGAAGTGCCAGGAAACAAGGCTGAGCGAATAGAGACGCTCGCGTTTCCACAGCACGGGCACCAGATAGTAGAGCGCGCCAAAGGTGATCATACCGTTCCAGCCCAATGCACCAGAGTGGACGTGACCGATGGTCCAGTCTGTGTAGTGGCTCAGGCTATTCACCGCGCGGATCGACATCATCGGCCCTTCAAAGGTCGACATACCGTAGAACCCAACCGAGATCACCATCATGCGGATCACCGGGTCAGTTCGCAGCTTGTCCCATGCGCCGGAAAGCGTCATCAAACCGTTGATCATACCGCCCCAAGACGGCATCCACAGCACTACCGAGAACACCATGCCCAGCGTCGACGCCCAATCAGGCAACGCGGTATAGTGCAGGTGGTGCGGACCAGCCCAGATGTAGATGAAGATCAGTGCCCAGAAGTGGATGATCGACAACTTGTAGGAAAAGACCGGACGCTCGGCTTGTTTGGGGATGAAGTAATACATCATACCCAAGAAACCCGCTGTAAGGAAAAAGCCCACGGCGTTGTGGCCGTACCACCATTGTACCATCGCATCTTGTACACCCGGCCAGACGATGACCGACTTGGACCCCCAGATGCTGACAGGAATGGTCAGGTTGTTGACCACGTGCAACATGGCGACGGTGACGATGAACGATAAAAAGAACCAGTTCGCCACATAAATGTGGGGCTCTTTGCGTTTGATAATCGTTCCGAGATACACAGCCAGATAGGCCACCCAGACAACAGTCAGCCAGAGATCGACATACCATTCAGGCTCGGCATATTCTTTTGATTGTGTGCCGCCCAACAAGTACCCGGTTGCTGCGAGAACGATAAACAGCTGGTAGCCCCAAAAGACAAACCAACCAAGATTTCCGCCCCACAAGCGTGCAGCACTTGTGCGCTGCACGATAAAAAAGGATGTTGCGATCAACGCGTTGCCACCAAAGGCAAAAATCACCGCTGACGTGTGCAGCGGGCGTAGCCGGCCGAAATTGGCAAAGCCTTGAGCCCACTCAAAGTTGAGCACCGGAAAGGCTAGCTGAAAGGCAATGAACACGCCGACCAAGAATCCAACCACACCCCAAAAGGCAGTGGCGATGACCCCGGCCCGGACCACACCATCGAAATATTCATCCTGCGGAATAGTCACCGTGGTGCCCACCCTCCGCAGGGTCCAGACAAATAGCCCACCCGACACTGCCACGATAATCAAGGCATGTACCAGATAAGCTAGATCGCGCGCATAATTGGCCCCCATCATCGCAAAAAGCGTGATGAAACCAAGCGCGATCAGCTTGAAGTAGTTAATCATTTTGCGTCCCTTCGTCTTGCTGGGTACGATTCGTTGCGACCCTAGCGGATTTAGACTGATCGTTTTGTGCAGTTGCAGCGAAGTTGTTGCCTTGATCTGCATCAAAGCAAGTATTCCAGAAATGCGCCCCAATCGAATTTAAGTTGGGAGCATCAATTTGCCTTCCTTCCTTAAACATATGAATCAAATACATGTTTTATGTAGCATGGGAGACCCATGATGGCCTACAAATCTTTGCTTACCGTTCTGACGGATTGCAACCTTGCCGAGGCACCGCTTGAGCAAGGTGCGTTATTGGCGCGTGAATTGGACGCGCATTTAGACGTATTTTGCCTTGGCGTAGATCGCAGTCAAATTGGATATTACTATGCTGGCGCGAATGCGATGGTGCTTCAAGAGACTTTGACGCACGCGCAAGACGAAGCGGTCGCAATTGAAGAACAAGCTAAGCGAACACTGACAGGATCCGGAGTCCGATGGTCCACCGACACAGGAGTGGCACAAATCGCTGACCTCAGTCGGCATGTCGCAGCACGCGCGCGCTTTGCTGACCTTGTGATCCATCCCAAACCATACGGCGACAATCGAGGAGCCGAGCTAGAACCCACATTGGAGGCCGCATTGTTTGAAGGTCAGGCCCCCGTATTGATGATGCCCGATGGCGCAGCGTCGATCACACACCCTCGCACAGTTTCAGTTGGCTGGAATGAAAGCGCCGAAGCTCTGGTAGCTGTCCGTGCTGCCCTGCCCTTTCTGCAAACGGCCGATCTGGTGCGCGTGGTTGTGATCGACCCGCCAACCCATGGGCCAAACCGTTCTGATCCCGGTGGGCAGCTCTCTCAGATGTTGTCGCGGCAAGGTGTGCGCGTCGAAGTGGACGTCTTGTCCAAAACAATGCCGCGTATATCTGATGTTCTGATGCGTCATGCACGCGACACACACGTCGACATGATTGTCATGGGCGCATATGGGCATTCTCGATTTAGAGAAGCCATTTTGGGCGGGGCCACCCGTAATATGCTGGAGCAATCCGAAGTTCCGGTCTTTCTGGCACATTAACGGGACAAAACCGCCTGCGCAAAGCCTCAGACCATTATGCCGCCGTCACCATCATCACCCGCTTCTTCCAAAAGGCGGGCAAAATCTGGGATGGTGATGTGGCGCTTTCCTTCCAACTGGATCACCCCGTCACGCTTTAGGGCTGAAACCTGACGACTGACAGTTTCCAGCGTCAGCCCCAAATAATCCGCCATCGCCTCACGTGTCAGTGGCAGATCAAATACAAGCTGCCCCTGCATACCCTGCAATTTCAGTGATGCGTCGCGACGTGCAATAATCGACAGCAGGCTCGCGATCTTTTCGCGCGCCGTTTTCCGCCCCAATACCAGCATCCACTCGCGCGCTGCGTCTAACTCATCGAGTGTCATTTCCAACAACCGCTGCGCCACATGAGGTGTGTCGACCATTAATTGTTCAAATGGCTTTTTGCGGAAACAGCACATGACCAGATCTGTGGTCGCGACAACATCATAAGCGGCCGACTCGCGCCCCGGCCGACCGACAAAGTCACTGGGTAGCAATAGGCCCACCATTTGCGTGCGTCCGTCTTCCATCGTTTGCGTCAACGACGCGATACCAGAGACAACAGACCCGACAAATTCCATGCGATCACCGGACCAGATCACGGTTTGGCCCGCTTCAAAACTCCGATAATACTTAATCTGGTCAAGCCGCTCCAATTCATCTGAATCGCATCGCGCACACACCGCACGATGCCGGATTGGGCAATTACCGCAATCCTGTGACAGATGAAGAATGTCGTCTTTCAGCTTGTTCATGTTCGCGCTTGATCTGGGTCAAAGATATATCTGGCTTGGTCCTATTAATCGTAGCCCTATGGAAACGAAAACACAATTGGCAAAGCTCGGACTGTTTGACGCAAAGGTCCCTCGCTACACAAGCTACCCCACGTCGCCGCATTTCAAAAATGACGTGACGCCAGACACTTACGCATCATGGATACGCGCGATTCCTGTAGGTTCGCAGGTTTCACTCTATGTGCACGTGCCTTTCTGCCGCAGGCTTTGCTGGTTTTGCGCCTGTCGCACCCAAGGCACCGCTAGCGCCTCCCCCGTTGCAGCATATGTCGAAACTCTAAAAACCGAGCTTAAGCTTCTGAAGGCAACTCTCCCCCAAAACGTGACGCTGTCTCGACTGCATTGGGGTGGTGGTACGCCTACACTTTTAGAACCTGGCATGATGGAGGATTTGGCCGGCGCGATCTTTGACGTAGCACCAATGGCACCGGGTGGAGAATTCTCGGTTGAGATCGACCCTAACGAGATCGACGACACACGTTTGAGCGTCCTTTCGGCTGCGGGTATGAACCGCGCTTCGATTGGGGTGCAAGACTTTGATGACGACATCCAAAAAACCATTGGTCGCATTCAAAGCTTTGACATCACCCGCGACGCAGTCGTCGCGATCCGCGCGCATGGGGTCCAAAGCCTGAATGCAGATATCCTTTTTGGTCTGCCGCACCAAACTCAGGCGCGCATCACCGAGAGCGTGCAAAAACTGCTATCTCTCTCGCCTGATCGGGTGGCGCTCTATGGCTATGCCCACGTTCCATGGATGGCCAAACGCCAACAGATGATCCCCTCCGACGCATTGCCAACACCTCAGGAGCGACTTGCCCTGTTTGAAACCGCGCGCAAACTCTTTCTGTGGGATAATTATGATGAAATCGGCATCGACCATTTTGCCACCAAGGAGGATGGTCTGTCTATCGCGCTGAAAAGCGGCAAGTTACGGCGAAACTTCCAAGGCTACACCGACGACACGGCGCATGTTCTGCTCGCAGTTGGCGCTTCTTCGATTGCGCGCTTTCCGCAAGGTTACGCCCAGAATGCTCCCGCAACATCGGCCCATACCGGTGCCATCCGTGACGGTCGCTTTTCTACGTCACGCGGCCACATATTTTCGAACGAGGACCGTCTGCGCGGTCGCATGATCGAGGCATTGATGTGCGATTTCCGCATAGACACGGCAGAGATGCTTGACCGATTTGACATCAAACCAAACGTACTCAACGCGCTCCTTTCCAATGTGGCCGCCCAGTTCCCGGATGTTTTGACCCTGAATCAGGACGGACTCTATGTGCCGCTCGAAGCGCGCCCGCTCACGCGCATGGTTGCCCGCGCATTGGACGCATATGATCTGTCAAAGGCCGGGCACAGCTCTGCCATTTGACCCTCTTTCAGCCCGACGCCAACCTCCCCTGTCGGGCTGAAAGGTCTGATTTCTAAATGTACCAAAATACACAAATTCAAACGGCATTCCCAAATGCCACGTTGATATCTGTTCAGATCCCGTGCGTCTGTAGATCCGGTGCTGCGGCAAGCAATTCGCGGGTATAATCGGTCTGAGGCGCGGCGAACACGGATTGCGCCTCGCCTTGCTCAACTACATCCCCAGCTTTCATCACCATGATCTTGTGGCTCATGGCCCGCACGACATGCAGGTCGTGGCTGATGAACAAATAGGCCAGCCCATATTTTCGTTGCAAATTGCGCAACAGGTCCACGATCTGCACTTGTACGGTCATATCAAGCGCCGACGTCGGCTCGTCCAAAACCAACAGCTTGGGCCGCAATATCATCGCACGCGCGATAGCGATCCGTTGGCGTTGACCACCGGAAAATTCATGCGGATACCGATCCATCATAGCCGGTTCCAACCCGACCTCCTGCATGACCTCGCCAACCAAAGTGCGCGTATCGCGCCCGTCCGGGTTGCCATGCACCCCCAACCCTTCAGCAATGATCTGTTCACACGTCATCCGAGGTGACAATGACCCAAACGGGTCCTGAAACACGATCTGCATGTCCTTGCGCAGCGCGCGCAATTCCTTGGTCGACCATTTGCGCACATCCTGCCCGTCAAATGTAATCCCACCGTCCGAGCCAATCAGCCGCATAATGGCAAGCGCCAGCGTGGTCTTGCCCGACCCGCTTTCGCCAACAATGCCAAGTGTCTCACCGGCGCGCACATCCAATGTGGCGTCATTCACCGCCTTCACATGCCCAACCGTGCGCTTGAAAAATCCGCGCTGGATCGGGAACCAGACTTTCAGGTTTGTGGTTTCCGCAACAATTGGTGCGTGCGCATCCACCGGATCAGGCGCACCAACGGCGCGAGCGCTCAACAGTTTGCGGGTGTATTCATGACGTGGATTGGCAAATATCTCAGAGACGAGACCTGCCTCGACCACCTCGCCATCCTTCATCACACACACTTTGTCCGCGATCCGGCGCACAATGCCCAGATCATGTGTGATGAACAAAAGCCCCATACCTTCGGATTTTTTCAGATCCGCCAACAGCTCCAGTATTTGCGCCTGAATTGTCACGTCCAGTGCCGTTGTCGGCTCATCCGCGATCAGGATATCCGGCTTATTCGCCAGCGCCATGGCGATCATGACCCGTTGCCTCTGGCCACCGCTCAACTGGTGTGGATAGGCACCCAACCGGCTTTCTGCATCGCGAATGCCGACCTTTTCCAGCAACTCAATGATGCGTTGCCGTGCAGCTTGCCCAACGATGCCTTGATGCAAGGCAAGGCTCTCTTCCAGCTGCTTTTGCAACGTATGCAGCGGGTTCAGTGAAGTCATTGGCTCTTGAAAGATGAACGAGATATCGTTGCCGCGAATTTCGCGAAGCTTGGCCTCATCGGCACCAATCATCTCCTGCCCATCATAGGTGACCGAACCGGACACCTCAGAGCTCCCCGGCAGCAACGACACCGTACTGAGTGCCGTAACCGATTTACCAGAGCCGGACTCACCCACCAGCGCAACAGTCTCTCCGCGATCAACGCTGAACGACACGCCCTTGACGGCCTCGATCACACGGCCGTCTTGGCGAAACCCAACCCGCAAATCCTTGACGTTCAGAATGCTCATGAAAAGGTCTTTCTGGGATCAAACGCATCACGCACACCTTCAAAAATGAAGACCAGCAGCGACAGCATAATGGCAAACGTGAAAAAAGCGGTAAAACCTAGCCACGGCGCCTGAAGGTTCTGTTTCGCCTGTAGCGTCAGCTCCCCAAGGCTGGGCGCTGAAGAAGGCAGACCAAACCCAAGGAAATCAAGCCCGGCCAGCGTACTGATTGTACCCGTCACGATAAAGGGCAACATCGTCACCGTCGCCACCATCGCATTGGGCAACATATGGCGGAACATGATCACCCGATTGCTGACACCCAGCGCCCGCGCGGCACGCACATATTCAAGGTTGCGCGCCCGCAGGAATTCGGCCCGCACTACGCCGACAAGCGCGGTCCAGCCGAACAGCACCGTCAGGAACACAAGCAGCCAGAAGCTGCGCCCCAAAATCGCAAACAGGATGATGATGATATATAGGCTCGGCGTAGCGCCCCAAACCTCGATCACCCGCTGGAAGATTAGATCGACTTTGCCACCGAAAAAACCCTGAACCGCGCCTGCAATGATCCCAACCACGCTGGCCAGCGTCGTAACAATCAGTGTGAAAAAGATCGACAAACGGAAGCCGTAAATCACACGGGCAAGCACGTCGCGTTTTCGGTCATCCGTGCCCAACCAGTTCTGATCATTGGGCGGCAACGGCGCGGCTCCGGCGCGATCAACTGGCGTGTCAAAGCTATAGCGGATCAGCGGCCACAGGGTCCAACCCTTCTCGAATCCCTCCTCACTATAAGTGCCCGCATCGATCTGTTCGATTATCTCGTCAGGCTCATCAAAACAGTACTCGACCCCGCCGGTCACGATTAGGCATTGTACCACCGGGTCGGTGTAATCCGCCTCGGTTTTGAAATCCCCACCAAAGGTGGTTTCGGGATAGAAGTTGAAAATGGGTGTGAAAAGTTCGCCGCGGTAATTCACCACAATGGGCCGGTCATTTGCCAGAAACTCGGCAAATAGTGACAGTCCAAAAGCCACGCAAAAAATGATCAACGACCAGAAGGCGCGACGATTACGCCGAAAATTGCGCCAACGACGTTGATTAAGCGGGGATAATGCCATCAGCCTTCCCTCCGCTCAAAATCGATGCGCGGGTCGACTACAACATACATCAGATCTGACAAAATGCCGACCACCAATCCGATCAAGCCAAAGATGAAAAGGGTGCCAAAAATAACTGGATAGTCGCGTGCCACAGCTGCTTCAAATCCAAGACGCCCCAAACCATCGAGCGAGAAAATAGTCTCGATCAGGACCGAGCCGCCAAAAAACACCCCAATAAACACCGCCGGAAACCCAGCGATCACAATCAGCATCGCATTGCGGAAAACGTGGCCATACAAGACCTTGCGTTCCGTAAGCCCCTTTGCCCTTGCTGTCATCACATAGTGTTTCTTGATCTCGTCAAGGAACGAGTTTTTTGTAAGAAGCGTCAGCGTCGCGAAGGCCGAAATTGTCGACGCCAAAACTGGCAACGCAATGTGCCATGCATAGTCGAGCATCTTGCCCAAAACGGTCAGTTCCTCGAAATTGTCAGAAGTCAGGCCCCTCAACGGGAATATCTGCCAGTACGAGCCGCCGGCGAACAAAACCAATAGCATAATCGCAAACAGAAACCCGGGGATCGCGTAACCCACGATGATCAATCCGGACGTCCATGTATCAAACGGAGTTCCGTCTTTAACGGCTTTGCGAATGCCTAGTGGGATCGAAACCAGATACGCGATCAAGGTTGACCAAAGACCAAGAGTGATGCTGACCGGCATCTTTTCCAGCACCAGATCAATCACCGAAATCTTGCGGAAATAACTCTCGCCAAAGTCCAGTCGCATATAGTTCCCCATCATGATCAGGAAACGTTGCAAAGGAGGTTTGTCGAAGCCGAACTCCTTTTCCAGTTCTTCGATGAACTCCTTGGGCAGTCCGCGCGCGCCCAAATATTCACTGTCTGACCCAAAGGTCTCCTCGCCACCGACGTCCTCGTCGCCGCCAGCAAACCCCTCAAACACATTTCCTTCGCCCTGCATTTGGGCGATGACCTGCTCAACGGGCCCACCGGGCACAAATTGCACTAGCGCAAAGTTGATGATCATGACCCCAAGCAACGTTGGGATCACCAAAAGCAGTCGTCTTAAAATATATGCGCCCAAGTGATCGTTACCTCAGCGCGCCCGAAGCTTTGAGCGCCTCGTATTTCTCTTGATTGAACCACCAGAAATCAAGCACACCCACAGAGTAAGGCGGCAGGTTTTCTGGGCGCTCATACATGTCAAAATAAGCGACCCAATCTTCCGGCACATAGCCCGCATGCGCAATCACACGCTCATACCGCAGCGCTCTGTCAAGCGCCATAAGGGCCACTTCCTCATCTTCGC
Organism: Shimia abyssi; assembly: GCF_003014475.1. GTDB lineage: Bacteria > Pseudomonadota > Alphaproteobacteria > Rhodobacterales > Rhodobacteraceae > Shimia > Shimia abyssi. The sequence goes on from NZ_PYGJ01000001.1 coordinate 697,558, forward strand.
GCGACTGCGTCGCCAAGGCCGCATCAATGATGGCATCCACCATCTGGCTGCGTAGCGCTGAAGGGTTGTATGATGAAACCTCTGCCGTTTTAGATCCAAACAATTGTCGCAGCCCTGTACCAGCCGCGGCAAATGTCAGCATACGTGTATGGATCAGGTCATAATCCTTATCCAAGAACCTTTGCTGGCCTTGCGCGCTATCGACCTTGTCGGCCTTCACTGCAATACCCCAATTCTCAAGGGTTTTGACAAATGTTTCGATCGTTGCGAGCCGCGTGTCGTCCCAAGACGAGATCACTAGGAAATCGAGCGACATCTGTGCGCCGCTGGCGTCGACCATCTCGCCAGCGTCGTTGACAGACCATCCGGCATTTTCAAAAAGCTTTAGCGCCGCGCGTTTGTTGCGCCTGTCGATAGGGTTTTTCGCATTCGACGTATGCGCCATAACAGCCGGTTCCGTCAGCATCTCAGGCGGAACAATGTCGCCCAGAGATTGCAGCAACGCCAACTCTGCGCCTTGGGGGATGTCTTTGGCTTCCCAATCTTGACCCTCAACAAATGAATTACGCTGTGTTGTCAGATCATATTGCAGCGACTCGCGTGTCCATTCAAAGTTAAAGGCAAGGCTCAGCGCGTGTCGCACATCCCGATTATCGAGCGGCGCACGCAACGTGTTGAAAATTACCCCGCTATTGTTTGGCGCCGTGCCATCGGGAATTGCTTCTTTCTTGACGTCACCGCGCTGGATACCCGGAAAATCATACCCTGTTGCCCAGCGTTTGGTCGAACCTTCCGAACGGAATGTGTAAACACCTGCTTTAAACGCCTCAAACTCGGCTGTCGCATCGGTGAAATACTCGATCCGAACCCGATCGAAGTTGAAGCGTCCTACGTTCGCAGGATGATCCCATCCCCAATAATTTGGGTTCCGTTCATAGACGACATAGCGGTTGAATTCGTAGTCGCCGACTTGGTACGGCCCAGACGCCATCGGGGACAGTACCGATGGTTCATCCAAACGCTCACCGGTTTGCTTGTACCATTCTTCAGAAAAAATTGGCGTTCCGCCCACCTGGCTAATCAGCGAACGGCGCGAGATTCCATCAGCGAATTTATAGCGCAGAGTATGATCATCAATAACCTCAACCGCCTCGATCCGCTCCTTCACGGACCGCGCATAAGACCTGATTCCCTGCTCGAGGAAGAGGTTGTGTGTAAACGCAGCATCCTGCGCCCGAAGGGGAGAGCCATCGCGGAACACAACGTCGTCACGCATGTGGAACACGCACCATTCCTTGGACTTGGGGTACTCAACCTCTTTCGCAATCAGGCAGTAGGAATCCGTGATTGAGTCCGCCGGCAACCCGCCACCCCAAGGCATTTCACCAAACAAGGCCTCTGCCACAACGCCAGAGCTTGTTTCCGGGTTACCCCGCCATGCCCATCGATTGAAACCATCAAACGAGCCGCGCGAGCTGATTGTGATTTCTCCACCTTTTGGTGCGTTAGGATTGACATAGTCAAAATGCGGATAGTCTGGCGGATACTTTAGATCGCCAAAGAATGAATACCCGTGTGCTCGGATCATTTCGTCTTCTTGCGCAAAGGCAAAACCGCCCCCCAAACCCGACCCAATTGACAGCGCGCTAGCCCCCATCAGCCGCAAAGCGCCTCGGCGATCAAACATAGGTCCTGGGATTCTAATGGTCTCTTCGGTCATTCTTGCCTCCCCTGCGGCTACGCATCTAAACGCGCTGTTTTCGTTAACGTAAGCTAATGGTGCAGGCGCACGACATTCAAGTTCGTATTGCGTAAACAAGGCGTGAAAAGCGCGCGCACTGTTTCAATGCCTACGCAACAACCTGCTACATTGGTTCAAAACAAACATAGAGAAGTAAGGTGAGAGGCTGGACAACGACCCAAGCGGGGCTCGTTACGGCTGCTTCCTTCCGGATCTGACCGGGTTGGCGAGGCGCCTGCCCGCGCCAACCTCTCATTGGGGGATATAGCCGCGACCGCACCCCAATGCAAGAGACGTTCCTAGTGCCATTTCAATCGAAAACGACAAAACCCATCGGATCGCTTTTCCAGCAGTTTCAGATCGACACAATCCGGCGACTGCAACAACTCGGCGCGCGTACCTGTGTCAAAAATTGCACTTGTCGACGGCAATTCCTTAAACCTCCAACTGGGTATGGCCCCATTCGATTTGCCCTGTGAACTTGCTAAATACTCACACAGTATTTCGCGAACACCAGCAGGACGAATATCTATCGATCGACTACTGTCCGCTCCAGGATATCCGCCACCGCCACCTGCCCTATATTCGTTAGTTGCCAACAGAAATTCTTGGTTCAGATCAATATCCAACCCGCGATAAGTTACACTTTCGACTCGCCGCGCAGTGTTGTCCAAAAGAAGTCCGTCGCGACCATAACGTGCCGGTGCGGAAAGATTGATTTCATAAGCTAGCCCGTAAATGGCTTCGCGATTATACGCTGCCGTGTCTTGGTCAATCAGGATTTGATCCTGTGTTCCCGGTATAAGCTGGTTATAGAGGCTTGAAGACATCTCCAACCATTCCAGAATTTCCGCCCCGGTCAGCCGAAGTACACTTAACTCATTTGCGAATAACTGAAGATCTGCAATTGCGCGAGCGGGCATCGGACCTGCTGCGATGTCGGTGTAATGCCCCGGCCCGCCGCGTCCACCGCACTTCATTGGCGCGACAGACGCAAGAAGAGGCAGAGACGCTAACTCTGTACCTGCAAACTCCCGCTCAAGATGATCAAGCTTGGCCTCGGCAACCAACCGAACGGCTCGGTCGTCAAGCACAACCGAGAAATAGCTGTGTACTGCGTCCTCCAGATCGCCGACAATGACGTTGGCCGCTGCCAAAGTGTGTTTATGAGCCTTAGATAGCAAAGCGACCAGACTTGGATCTTCCTTAACGCGTTCGCTCGGAATTACTTTGCTATGTTTGCCTGTCACCTGCCACTGATTTTCAATTTGTCTCAAAGACAACCTCAGAAAGCCCAAATGAGATCCAAATGCACCCGGCATGACGATCGGGGTTTCCGCTAGACACAAAATCTCGCTTGAAATGCTCGACTGGTTACAATCGGGCAAAGGAAAAACTTTGTGGACATGCCCGGCGACAACGGCGTCAACGGTGCTCAACCTCGCAACGGACAACGCAGCATTCTCTGACCCCCGCACGTGATTTACGCTCGAGAAACCAGAATGCGCTAGCGCAAGGACGATATCTGCTCCCTCTTCCTTCAGCTCGCGAGCTGCCTGTTCAGATACCGCAACAATGTCTTGAGCTGCCAGATAGGCACCTATGCGTTTGGCATCCCATTTAATAACTTGCGGCGGCAACACGCTGAATAAACCGACTTTGACTGTCTTTGTGCGCTTTTCGTCTGACACCAACCGCGCGTTTATTATGACGCTGCGCCGCCAAAGACCCGCATAAGGTTGTTCTGCAAAAGGAAGAGCGTCCAGATTGGAACACAAAACAGGGCAGTCAATCTGCTCCAAAATCGTGCGCAGATCTTCATGCCGCAAATTGAATTCATGGTTTCCTAACCCTACAGCATCATATTTGAGATGGTTCATCGCCAGTACGACAGGGTTCACAGGACTATGGCGCGCTGGTAAATGTGCATCTGCAAGCGGAGTTCCCAACAAAAAATCTCCGTTGTCGACCAAAAGGCAGTCAGGCGATCTTTCTCGCGCAAACTTGATCAGTGTTGCGATTCGCGCCAACGACCCAGCCGACGCAACGCGATCAGAGAAATAGTCGAAATCCAACATGGCAGAATGCAAATCGCTTGTCGCGAGAATGGTTAAATCCCAGCTCTCTTGAGAATTCGGGGGATTGACAGCTTCACTCACGGAACACCCTTAAATCTGACAGTTATTCTCGCTATGAGCCAAGCGAATACAGTGTAGACACCTTTGTGACGTCGCAAGTTTCCAGGCATTGGTGGTAGAGTTTTCCTCAACCTTAAAGTGTTTTACGTCACCGAATTTCAACATAATCACACAAACTGTGATGAACTTGTCACACAGCCAGACAGCTCACCAAAAAGAGAATGCGACTTCGGCGAGAAAGTCGAGTGCCAACAAAGCGGATCCCGTTGCCGTTTCGCCCGCTCGCTGCTCCAAAAATTTGGTCGTAATCTTTGTGCATCCGATTGCCCTTGTCGCTTCAAACTGGCAAGCCTTCTTGAAAGGGGAACGCCATGCAACTTGCAGAAACCGTTACATTTGGTGGATCATCGCTGGACCGCGCAGCAGAGCTGCGAGGAGATAAATACAAGTTGGCAGCGCTGCGTGCTGAATCGACTAGTCGCTCCATAGCACTTTGGCGTGGCAAACCTTTATGCAGCGGCTCAGATCAAGAACATGTTGTTCGCCTGCCACTGGACCACAAACTGTTCAATGAAACTCAAGTCCCCCCAATTTTCCTCGGACGTGAATCCGACGGAGCAATTTTCGCATATGATATCTCTGCATGGGAGCCCGCTGAGATAGACACTGAAATGCTTGCGCAATTCTTTGACGCGTCGCTTCAGCACCACCCTTGCCTGCCTCAAGATCACCAGTTCGCGGAATTGCGAGGTGTCATGGCACGTCTGTCGCCCCGCGACGCCGAATTGAGTGCAACTGCACGCGCTATCTTTGGCTGGCACAAATCGCACCGTTTTTGCGCCGCCTGTGGCCATGAAAGCCGGATGGCCATGGCTGGATGGCAACGCAATTGTCCAGATTGCGGCACATCCCACTTTCCGCGAACCGATCCAGTGGTGATCATGCTGATCACACATGGCAACAAGGTGCTAATGGGGCGTTCCCCTGGTTGGCCTGACGGCATGTATTCGTTGCTCGCCGGTTTCGTCGAACCCGGCGAAACTCTAGAAGCCGCTGTGCGGCGCGAAGTACTGGAAGAGGCAAATATTTCCGTTGGGCAGGTCGACTATTTGGCGAGCCAACCTTGGGCATTTCCATCTTCTATGATGTTCGGCTGCCGTGGCGCAGCACTTAACGAAGACATCACAATCGACCCCGAGGAAATAGACGATGCTATCTGGGTTTCGAGAGAAGACATTATGCAAGCTTTCGCTGGCGCTCACCCTTTTCTCAAGCCAGCACGCCCAGGTTCTATTGCGCATTTCATCTTGCGCAACTGGCTTGCGGACAGGCTTGAATAAGGCGACACTGACGACAGTTTGGCAATGAGCATTACAAGGCGGAGCAGCAATGGAATTGGCGGCCAGAGAAGACATCGACATTCCCATCGAACAGGCTTTTGAAATCCTCTGTGATTTTGAACAGTTCGAGCGCGCAGCACTGCGCCGTGGCGCCGAAGTATCACGCGAGGATGACCTGCAGCGCCCAGGAGTTGGCGCCAAATGGAAGGCCCGCTTTGCGTTTCGTGGGAAGTACCGCCAACTTGATCTTAAAATTGTGGAATTCGAACGGCCAACGGACATGCGGCTCACCGCTGTTGTTCAGGGCATCACTAGTGACATCAAAATCGAACTGGTGGCCCTATCACGCACCCGCACGCGCCTCAGCGTCTGGTCACACCTGAAATCGACGTCGCTGTCGGCGCGCCTTTTGCTTAAATCCCTCAAACTAGCGCGTTCGACCCTAACACAGCGCATGCAAAAACGCGTCACAAAGCTCGCACGTTCAATGGAAGATCAAAACAAGCGCCAAGCTTAAAGTAGCTCTGGGTTTGCCTCGGTACGCTTGGGCATCGAGCAAACGCATTCCACCCAGTCCGGGCCATTGAATCAAGGCGGTTAGCGCCCTTCTCTTCGTCTGGCGGCTGGATAAACGCCCAAAATGTTCACATTAGTCGTAAAGTAAGCCAACTCTTCCATCGCCAATTGCACATTGTGATCGTCCGGATGTCCCTCGATATCCGCGTAAAACTGAGTCGCTGTAAAGCTGCCACCCACCATGTAGCTTTCCAGCTTGGTCATGTTCACGCCGTTGGTCGCAAAGCCACCCATCGCTTTGTAGAGCGCCGCCGGAATATTGCGCACCTCGAACACGAAAGTGGTCATCATGTTTGATCCTGCGCGACGGGAATGATCCGGCTCTCGCGACATAACTAGAAACCGTGTCGTATTGTTGCTTTGATCTTCGATATGGCGCGCAACTACATCCAGACCATAGATCTCCCCTGCCAGCTCCGACGCGAGCGCGCCAAGCGCCGGGTCACCGAGTTCGGCCACCTGTTTTGCGGATCCCGCCGTGTCCGCTCCGGTGACACGGTGAATATCATGCTCGCGCAAAAATTCCTGGCACTGCCCCAGCAAAACAGTATGCGACATGGCTTTTTTGATGTCTTGCAACGGTGTGCCGGGCACTGACAAAAGGTTTATGTGAACCCGCACAAAAGCTTCATCAATGATATGAAGATCAGAGTTTGGCAGCAGCGTGTGATTGTCCGCGACCCGCCCATAGGTCGAGTTTTCCACGGGCAACATTCCCAGATCCGCCGCTCCCGAACGAACCGCGGCAATCACGTCCTCAAAGGTGCGGCACGGCAACGCCTCCATATCGGGACGCGCGTCGCGACAGGCCTGATGAGAGTATGCACCGGGCTCGCCCTGGAACGCTATCCGATTGGTCATGACTTTAGCTTCTTTCAAATTTCTTGCCCGATGGGCGTTTGGTCGCGGTAACTACACCTTGCGTTCGCCAAGGGGAAGCGGCTAGAACCCGTGCAAACGCCACGAAACGGATACGTAGCATGTTCGACACGATGACACTGACAAAAGTAACGGGCGCTTTTTGTGGCGCTCTGCTGGTTTACCTGCTCGGCGCTTGGGCGGCCGAGGAAATTTATCACACCGGCCCCAAAGGGCACGGCGATGGTGATGGGCATGCGCAACAGGCCTATGTCATCGAAGTCGAAGGTGGTGACGATCACGGCGGCGCAGAAGAGGATGGCCCAAGTCTCGAGGAACTGCTTGCATCCGCAGATGCAGCCAAAGGCGAACGCGTCTTTAACAAATGCAAAGCGTGTCACAAGCTTGAAGATGGAGCGAACGGTACCGGCCCGCACCTCTATGATGTTGTGGACCGCGCGGTTGGTTCGGTTGCCGGATTTGGCTACTCGGGCAGCTTGGTTGCCGTGGCTGACACATGGTCGCCCGAAAACCTTGATGGTTTCCTGGCCAATCCCAAGTCTTACGCGCCAGGCACCAAGATGGCATTCAGTGGTCTCAAGAAAGACACCGATCGCGCAAACCTGATCGCCTATTTGGAAACTATTGGTCAGTAAGCTTTCGCTTTCCTTACAAAATGTTAGGCCGCTGATAGTTCAGCGGCCTTTTTTTTCACGCGCGCCCGTGAAACGCCCACTGCAGCTGGGCATCCGTTTCAACGGCACATGGGCGAACCGCCCGTAAACGCACCAAAGCCGCTGTGGGATCTTCGCCTAGCTCGATCAGAAGGCGCAGCACTACCATCCCCGAGCGCCCGCACCCACCCCGACAATGCACCAGCACGCGCCGCCCTTCCCTCAAATACTCAGATGCCCGCCGCGCCACATGGGGCCATTGGGTCTCAGTTGTGGCATTCAAAACCCCGTAGTCGCATGTAGGCAGGGCTTCGAAATCTGCACCAATTGACTGTACATCCGCGCCAAGGCCACTGGCGCCAAAATATTGCAACTCGTCAACTTGCGTCATGCTGATCACCATCGCCGGCGCCCAGTCACGGATCAATTCAACATCCGCCGCGTACGTGCCAAACACGCCGGGCGCAGGGCACAAGGCGATCTCTCCGCGCGCTGCTGAAACTGCATAAATTGAAAACACTATCGCCCACTCCGAATCCCTGCCGCATTCCGGTGGACGCGCCGCACCCACGCGCTTAACCTGTTGCCCGAAACACCCGAATCCCACAAGGCGTCCCACATGAACGACACACCCGACTCAGGTTATCAAGTTCTTGCGCGCAAATACCGCCCCGAGACCTTTGCCGACCTGGTCGGACAAGACGCCATGGTGCGCACCCTCAAAAACGCGTTTGCAGCGGATCGTATCGCGCAGGCATTTGTTATGACAGGGATTCGTGGAACCGGCAAAACCACAACCGCACGGATCATCGCCAAGGGCATGAACTGTATTGGTCCGGATGGCACCTCTGGGCCTACGACGGAACCATGCGGCGTGTGCGAACATTGCACGGCCATTATGGAAGGTCGTCACGTCGACGTGATGGAAATGGATGCGGCATCGCGCACAGGTGTTGGTGACATTCGCGAAATCATCGATTCGGTTCACTACCGTGCGGCCTCGGCGCGCTACAAAATCTATATCATCGACGAAGTTCACATGCTCTCGACAAGCGCGTTCAACGCGCTTCTGAAAACACTGGAAGAGCCCCCCGCGCACGTCAAATTCATCTTTGCCACCACTGAGATTCGAAAAGTTCCGGTCACGGTACTCTCGCGGTGCCAACGTTTTGATCTGCGCCGGATCGAACCCGAGGACATGATCGGCATGTTGCGCCGCATCGCCGACAGCGAAAAGTCCGAAATCGCAGACGACGCCCTCGCGCTGATCACTCGAGCGGCAGAAGGGTCCGCACGCGATGCGACGTCGCTGCTCGATCAGTCCATCTCGCACGGTGCGGGGGAAACAACCGCCGATCAGGTCCGCGCCATGCTTGGCTTGGCCGACCGTGGTCGCGTTCTTGATCTCTTTGACATGATCTTGCGCGGTGACGCGGGCGGTGCGCTGACCGAACTTTCCGCTCAGTATGCCGACGGTGCTGACCCGATGGCTGTGTTGCGGGATCTGGCGGAGATCACGCACTGGGTCAGCGTTGTCAAAATCACGCCCGAGGCCGCCGATGACCCAACCGTGTCACCAGATGAGCGCGCACGCGGCCAATCTATGGCCGAACAATTGCCTATGCGTGTGCTCACCCGCATGTGGCAAATGCTTCTCAAAGCTCTGGACGAGGTTGCTGGCGCGCCCAACGCTATGATGGCCGCTGAAATGGCTATCATCCGCCTGACCCACGTAGCTGATTTGCCCTCGCCCGAGGAGTTGGTGCGCAAGTTGCAGGACACGCCTCGCCCACCAGCCCCTTCGGGTGGTGGTATGGCACCTCAAGGAGCAAGCGGTGGTGGTGACGGCGCTATGGCACGCACGGGTGCGAGCCCCGCGCGAGGCGGATCCAGTGGTGCTGTCACCGCATTGGCGACTGATACAGAACAGGCGCTCGCCCGCTTTCCCACGTTTGAGCACGTGATCGAGCTGATCAGCAAGCGCCGGGATGGCGTCTTGCGCATTGATGTAGAGCGCTTTCTTCGTCTCGCTGCATACCGACCCGGCCGGATTGAATTCGAACCAGCCGAGAACGCCCCCCGTGACCTCGCCCAACGCCTTGGCAGCGCCCTACAGCGCTGGACGGGGAACCGCTGGGCCGTGATCGTGGTAAACGACGGTGGTGGAAAAACCATCGACGAAGTGCGCAACGCGGAAAAATACGCACGCGAAGCCGAAGCCAATGCGCACCCTATGGTCCAAGCCGTCTTAGACGCTTTCCCAAAGGCCCAGATCATAGAGATCAAGACCCAACAGGAAATCGTAGCCAAGGCAATGGCCGAAGCATTGCCTGAAGTCGAAGACGAATGGGACCCGTTCGAAGACGACTAGTCCCGATTGCGTAGAAAATGCGACACGCGCCGCAACCCTTCTTTTAGAACGTCAGGGCCATTGGCGAACCCAATGCGCACATAGCCTTCCATGTTCAAAGCCGCCCCCGGCGTGAACATGACACCGGTTTCTTTGAGCAAATCCACACAAAATTCTCGCGATGACATTGGTAATTCATACTTCAGCAATGCAGTCGTACCCGCCGAAGGTTTCACCCAGCTGATCAGCGGCTCACGCGCAACCCATTCCGAAAGCGCCGCCAGATTCTCCCGCGTGATTTCTCGACTGCGCTGCAAAACCCGCTCTGCATGCTCCAGCGCCATTGTCGCAAAGTGGTCATCGATCATCCCGACTGAAATTGTGTCATAATCCCGATGGATGGACACGGCCTCAATCACGGCCTTCGGCCCAGCAATCCACCCCAATCTCAAGCCAGCCAACGAAAATGCCTTGGATGTTGACGCTGTGCTAATCCCCTTTTCGTAGATATCCGCCATCGACGGGCCCGTGCCTGCCCCTTCTTGATTGGTGCCGCGATAGACCTCGTCACAAAGCACCCAAGCGTCGGCACCTCTGGCAATCTCTGCAATGCCCTCCAACATGTCGCGCCCCATCAGCGCACCGGTCGGATTGTTCGGGTTGTTGATCGCAATCAGCTTGGTCCCCTGCTGCACCAAAGCACGCAGCGCATCCAGGTCCGGCAACCAATTATCTTCTTCGCGCAAGCGCAACTGCTGCACATCCGCGCCGATGCTTTCCGGGATCGAAAAGTGTTGTTGATAGGTTGGTACCACGGCGACCACGCGATCTCCGCGCGAAACCAGTGTCTTGTGCACCAACATATTCGCACCGATTGTGCCATGTGTCACAATCACGTTTTCACGCGTCTGCTGCTCATACAGCGCACAAATGGCCGCGCGCAACCTGTCCGAACCTTCTATCGCGCCATAAGTTAGCTTCATCGACAACAGTTCACTCAATTCGTCCGAATTTCGCCCGGCCAGCGTAAGCAACTCAGCGATGGTCAGGCTCTCGACGCAGGTTTCCGCGAGGTTCAGTTCACAGCGGGTTTCCCATTCATTCATCCATATCTCAACACCAAAGGGTTCAATGTGCATCAGCTCGCATCCCGGTCTATCGAGGTCAAATTCTGCTTCCGACGGTAGGTTCAGCACCATCAATTGGCCACCCCCTTTCACCTTGCCGAGACCGCTCAGGCAGCTTATCTACTTTGCAACTCACGCAAATTCGATCAGGAGAACTCCCATGCTCAAAGGACTCGGCAATATTGGCGATATGGCCAAGATGATGAAGCAAGCTCAAGACATGCAGACCAAGATGACTGAGATGAAAGACGAGCTGCAAAACATCATGGTCACTGGCGAAAGTGGCGCCGGGCTGGTCAAGGCGACGGCTTCTGCTAAAGGTGAGCTCAAGGCACTCGATATCGATCCTTCGATCTTCAACGGCGACGACAAGGAAGTGGTCGAAGACCTGATCCTCGCAGCCATCAAAGACGCCCAGACAAAGGCCGCAGACCGGTCACAGGAAGAATTGAACAAGATTGCCGAGAGCCTCGGCCTTCCCAAGGACATCCAGCTGCCATTCTGATCTTGCGCATTGGTTTTCCCACCTCCCTTTTCGGTGCCAGCGTAGCTGATATGCTGGTCGAGCCGGCACTTTTGCATCCGCCGAGGCTAGCTACAGTTTGGAAAACCGTTCATGAGCGACAATGACATAGATGCGCTGATCGATCTGATGGCGCGCCTGCCGGGTCTCGGCCCGCGTTCGGCGCGCCGCGCGGTGCTGCATCTGATCCGCAAGCGCGCGCTTTTGCTGACCCCATTGGCGGATGTCATGCAGCAGGTTGCGATCACTGCCCGCGAGTGCCTCAATTGTGGGAACGTGGGCACCACCGAAATTTGCGACATCTGTGCATCTGAAAAACGCGCGACTGGCGAACTTTGTGTGGTCGAAGATGTCTCCGACCTCTGGGCGATGGAACGCGCTGGGGTGTTTGCCGGGCGTTACCACGTATTGGGCGGCACATTGTCGGCCTTGGATGGTGTTGGCCCAGAAGATCTCTCAATTCCACGTCTGGTGGACCGCGTCGCTAGTGAGGCGATTTCAGAAGTCATTCTCGCGTTGAACGCAACCGTCGATGGGCAGACAACAGCGCATTACATTGCCGACCAGCTCGAAGGGCAGGTCAAGTTGAGCTCGCTGGCGCAGGGCGTCCCGGTTGGTGGCGAGCTGGATTATCTGGACGAAGGCACGATCAGTGCCGCACTCAACGCACGCAAACAGCTTTAGCTCGTAGACAGGCAAGCTCCCGCCGCTTTTTCGCGCAGCAAGCTGCATTCAAAAGCGTTGGGCGTGGCTCAGCTTGCGCTGAGCCTGTTGGCGCCTGTATCTGAGCATGAACAAAATCAGACCGTGTGCGAACCGTTAAGGCTTCTCACAATAGAAAAAGGGCCGCGCTCTTGTGAGGCGGCCCGATACAATTTCCCAAAAATCGAAAGTTCAGCGAGGTTGCTCCTCTTCGTCGTCGCCACCTGGCAGATTGAAGAAGCTGTCCGCGTCTGAGTAATCGCTATTGTCTTTTTCGTCTTCATCATTCGACAGGCTGAACGTCTCCAAACCTTCAATGGCCGACGGGATCTTGGGTTCAGCATCCATTTCCAGCGATTGCTCGGTCGAGACCAGCTTGCGGCGTTCGTCATCGTTCATGACCTCGCCTTCTGCGGCCAGCTTCGCAGCGGCTTTCTGAACTGCAGCGTCAAGCTCTGACTGCTTGCACAGGCCCAACGCAACCGGATCAATCGGTTGAATATTTCCGATGTTCCAATGTGTCCGTTCACGGATCGCCTGAATCGTTGGTTTGGTTGTCCCAACTAGTTTTCCGACTTGACCATCGCTCAGTTCAGGGTGGAACTTGACCAACCACAAGATCGATGCGGGGCGATCCTGACGTTTGGACAATGGCGTATAACGTGGCCCGCGACGTTTTTCTTCGCCTTGCGCGGCAGCATTGAACTTGACCTTGATCTTGTACAATGGATTGGATTGCGCGTTATTGATTTCTTCCTGCGTCAGCTGATTATTTGCAACCGGATCAAACCCTTTAACGCCAGTCGCTACATCGCCATCGGCGATGCCCTGAATCTCAAGCTCATGCATACCCACCAGATCGGCGATTTGCTTGAAGCTGATCGTCGTGTTGTCCACTAGCCAAACGGCGGTCGCTTTTGGGTGCAGCAGTTTTGACATTTGCAGGTCTCCTTAACACATATCCTCCCCGTTGCCTGGCGGTGCAGGCTGTCCGGGACTTGGTCCGGGACGGTTTCCGTTGTCGGGGAACTTCGCGCCTATATAGTAGCATCTGTTGGATAAGGGAAGAGCGAATGCGCGCTACAATATTGCTGCTTATCGCACTGCTGATGGGCACAAACACCCATGCGGATGGCGAAAAGGCCGGAGAGTTCGATTACTATGTCCTGGCGCTCAGCTGGTCGCCAAACTGGTGCACAATTGAAGGGGACCAAAAGGGCTCTCCTCAGTGTGCCGAGGATCAGGGGCATGGCTGGGTCATGCACGGTCTGTGGCCACAATATCATCGTGGCTGGCCGTCTTATTGCCGCACCAATCACCGAAACCCGCCGCGCAGCCTGACCAATCAAATGTCTGATATCATGGGTACTTCTGGACTGGCCTGGTACCAATGGAAAAAACACGGGCGCTGCTCCGGGCTCTCGGCTGATGACTATTTCGCCACCGCACGGCGCGCCTATGAAAGCATCATGCGCCCCGACGTTCTGCGCCGATTGACCACCACCATCACCGTGCCAGCCTCTGTTATCGAGCAGGCGTTTCTCAAGGAAAACCCTAAACTTGAACCGGATATGCTCACTATTACATGCCGCAACGACTACATTCAGGAGGCCCGAGTGTGTTTGTCAAAATATCTGGCACCTGTACCTTGCGGACGAGATGTGATCCACGACTGCAACCTGCGGGACGCTATTCTTGAACCGATCCGCTAGAGTTCGTTGATCCGCAACTGGCCCGACCTCGCTTCGCCACATTTTCGTTCAGAAAAATCTGCGCTCTCTGGTGACCAATTCACCGCTTTGACCACACTCCGGCTATGGCGCATGTAGAACGGAACATAGCCTTGAAAACTGTTCTGCCCGTCTGACACTTTCATCTCGCCACAATACACGCGATCCCCGTTGCTCAAATCTGCAACAAACATGTTGCGGAATTGCGCACCACCCGGTCGCCCGGTGCGTTCCGCCATAGTATTCTTTGCCCAAAACAACTCTCCCGGCTCAACAGTTACCGGTGTTGCCGAGACCGTCGACATGCCGTTTGAACACGCAACAAGTGCGACCACGCCTGCCAAAACATAGACCTTTTGCATATGCAAGCACCTCACGACCATTCCAGATCGGCACACACAAACATTAAAGTTTGGCAAGAAAACGGCTTGCTTGCTGAAAACCTCTGCGAAATTCCAACAGGGCCGGAGACCTATGTAACGTGGCGTTACGTCCAAAAAAAACCCGGTGCGTGTGCACCGGGCTTCCTTAATCTTGGTTTGAGCAGGTCTTAGTGAAGCTTGGCTTCAACTTCAGAAATGCCCGCATCAATCAGCTTGTTGGCCTCTGCCGCTGTCATCTGCTTTGCAACCACATCGCGTGCGGCACCAATGGCAACTACAATCGCCTGATCCCGTACTTCCTTGACAGCGCCCGCTTCGGCAGAGGCAATTTGATCCTCAGCCGCAGCCAAACGGCGCGCAATAGAGGCTTTCAAATCTTCCTTGGCCTGATCAGCAGCAGCAGAAGCTTCGGCTTTGGCATGCTCAACAATGCGATCCGCCTGTTCCTGAACTTCTTTTTGCTTGCGCTCATAAGTTGCCAAAACAGTCTGCGCCTCTTCGCGCAACGAACGAGCCTCGTCCAGATCAGACTGAATTCCTTCTGCCCGCTTGTCCAACATGCCAGCCAGCAGGCTGGGCACCTTGAAATAGAACAGGACAGCAATGAATAGCAAAAACGCCAGCGTGACGATAAAGTCAGTGTTGCCCAGCGAGAAGAAGGGTCCGCTGGCGGCAAACGCGGGGCTTGCTACGAGCAGGGCGGCAAGTGTCGTTAGTTTACGCATCAGCTTACCCTTTCATCCGGGCATCAACTGCCTCAGTCACGTCCGCGTCCTCAGCCGCGCCGCCCAGGGCAGCGACCAGTTCAACAGCGGTGGCGTTGGCCACGTCCTTGATACCTTCCAGCGCACCGGCACGGATTTCGGCAATAGCCTTTTCCGATTCAGCGGCCTTGGCGGCGATTTCAGCGTCGGCCTTGTCGGTCGCGGTGTCCAGTTCCGCCTGGATTTCGGCTTTGGCCTCAGCAACGATGCGCTGCGCCTCGGCACGGGCATCCGCCAGCGCCTTGTTGTAAGCCTCTTCCGCTTCCACAGCCTTTGCCTTCAGCTCTTCAGCTGCGGCAATGTCATTCGTAATTGTCCCCTGGCGCTCGGCCAGAACCGCAGCAATCCGCGGTAGCGCGATGCGCGACAGGACGAAGTAGATCGCCAGCAGGGTCAGCACCAGCCAGAAAATCTGGTTACCCCAGTTCGAAAAATCGAGCTGTGGCATGCCGGGTGCAGAGGCTGCCTCTGCGGCGTGTGTTTCGGTCGCCATAACGTCCTCCTGGGAACTTCCGTAAAAACACGGGTGGGGCGTTAGACGCGCCCACCCGTACGTAAGGATGGTTCCGTTCGGATTAGACGGCGAACATCAGCAGCAGCGCAACCAGGAACGAGAAGATGCCCAGTGCTTCTGCGAATGCAATACCGATGAACAATGTGGCTGTCTGCGAAGCAGCCGCCGAAGGGTTGCGCAGTGCGCCTGCAAGGTAGTTGCCTGCAACGTTACCAACACCGATAGCGGCTGCGCCGGAACCGATTGCTGCGAGACCTGCGCCGATGTGTGCGAGTTGACCTTCCATGAGTGTATCTCCTTACGATTGGAAGTTAATAGGTAGTGTGAGGGTTCAGACCTTAGTGCGAAGGATGCAGCGCATCTTTCAGATAAACACAGGTCAGAATGGTAAAGACGTAGGCCTGAATAAAGGACACCAGAACCTCAAGACCGTACATCGCAGTGATGGCCACCACGGAAACAGGGCTAACCACTGCAATCGCGGCAAAGCCTGCAAACACTTTGATCACCGCGTGACCCGCCATAACGTTACCAGCAAGACGAATGCTGTGGCTGACAGGGCGTACGAAATAAGAGATCACCTCAATGATCGCCAGAATGGGGCGCAAAGCCAAAGGCGCGCTTGATACCCAAAACAGACCAAGAAATGCCGCGCCGTTTTTGACAAAACCAACGATTGTGACCGTCAGGAACACGAGCATCGCCAGAACCACAGTCACCGCAAAATGCGAAGTGGGCGTGAACGACATCGGGATCAAGCCGAGGAAGTTTGCAAACACGATGAACATGAACAACGTCATGATATAAGGAAAGAATTTGACCGCATCTTTGCCGGCCACATCTTCGACCATTTTATATACGAAACCATACGCCAACTCACCAATCGACTGGCTGCGACTTGGAACAATCGCGCGGCTACGTGTGCCGATCACCATCATTGCGATCACGGCAACAACAGCCAGCGCCATCCACAATGTCGCGTTGGTTGGGGTGTACCAGCTGATCGTATCGCCACCAAACAGTGGCTTAATGATGAACTGATCCATCGGGTGGAATACCAGACCGCCCTCTTCGGCGCCGTGTGCTTCGCTTGCCACGTTCAATCCCTCTCGTCTTTCTCTGGCCCTGCAGCCATTTGTTCCGCCTGGATCTCCTTGGCGCTGCGCAGCATCGTCTTGATACCGGCCGCGAGACCCAACAATGTAAACAGCACCATGAAAATGGGCAGGGTCCCAAAGAGGATATCCAGCCCGTATCCGATGCCAAAGCCGATCCCAAGACCGGCCACCAATTCAATCACCATGCGCCATGCCTGATTGGCCGCCGAATAGTGCTCGTCTGCGCGGGGCTTTGGGTCCTGGGCCCTTCGGGCCGCCTCGATCCGCTCCTCAAGACGCTTCATGCTGTCCTTTTGGTCCGGGTCGGTCACGCGCAAATTTCCCCTCGCTGACGTTGGCGCATTGCTACGGCGCGGCGCGCTCCGAGTCAATGCGCTTCAGGCGGCAGCTCGTCGCACCCTAAGCATCTGTTTTTTATCAAACTTCAACAGTAATGAAACTCCATCTCACCGCCCTGCACATGCCAAACGACCCTGTTTCGTCGGATTTCTTATATTCAACCTTTCGGTTGATCTTGCCAGCTTTCCCCTCCGAGCTCTCCGCGAAACTCCGCTGTCACATCCAGGAGCCAATTGCGGAACTGTTTCACCGCAGACCGCCGGATTCCCCGACTGCCATGCACCAGATAAAACGCGCCATCCCAGATTCCGATATCAAAACACCGGACAAGCCGCCCGCGTTCCCGATCAAACGAAACACATTCCGAAGACCCCAAATAGACGCCCAGCCCATTTAGCCCCGCCTCGTAAGCAAGAGGTGATTTCAATCTCCACCCGCCATCCGTGAGCCCCGCGGCCTGCACCCCAGCGGCGGCAAACCACTGGATCCAGATATTATTGCCCCGATCGCGAAACCGAGGCACCGTCAACAGGTCCGCAGGCTCGCGAATATGCCTGTCCATGTATTCTGAGGTGGCATGTGGGTAAATTGGTGTGGCTGTCAGCAACTCACAAGGCACGTCCAGACCGCCTGATTGCGTGAAGCGTACCGCCAGGTCCGCCTCATAGCGTTCGACATCTGCCAACAAGGGCGACGCCTCCAGTCGCACCTCTATATCCGGGTATGCCTCCTGAAACTTAGCCAACCTTGGCAGGATGAAGCGCTCCGCGAACAATGGCTCACTGTTCACCGTTACCACCCCGCGCGGCGTTTGTGCCAAATCTTCGGTCGCCTCTGCGATCATGTCCAGCGCCGGCAACACCCGTGCCAGATATCCGCGCCCCTCCGGCGTCAGTTCAACGCCACGTGGTAAGTCCCGAAACAACTTAACCCCCAGCCGCGCCTCAAGGCCGCGCACATGGCGGCTGACCGCCGAATGCGCCACGTTCAGCTCTTCTGCCGCCCGGCTAAAGCTCTCATGCCGCCCCGCCACCTCAAAGGCACGCAGGGCATTTAAGGGAGGTAGATTTCTCGCCATGCTCCATTTGTGCCTTTTAGGCACGTAACTTGTCAATATTTGCTGTTTGTGGCCAATTCACGTCTCTGAAATAGTCAGGTCACACAGAATTTTACGGAGGTCGGCCATGCCTGACACACTCACCGCGCCTCGGCGCGCCCGGTACAGTTTTGCTCAAATTCTGCCAAGGCCAACCCAATCCCTCAGGTTGATCTGGCAATTTTTCACGAGTCGCCTGACCGATCCAAGACAGTTCTACCCTCACCTCTCCGACCGACAGGCCCGCGATGTGGGTCTTTCTTCCGCTGATCTTGAAGTGCGCCGTCTGCGTCTGCCATCCCGGCACACCCACCACCCCAGACTCTGAGCCCTCTTCCCCCCGCGCGCGGACCCGGTTACACATTGCGCCATGGCCCAGTCCCTCGATATCGTCTTTGCCGCGCTTGCCGACCCCACCCGCAGGGAAATTCTGGCCATGCTCCTCGAAGACGACATGGCGGTGACCGATGTGGCCGAACCTTTTGACATCTCGCTGGCGGCCATTTCAAAGCATCTCGTCATCCTGACACGGGCCGGGCTGATCTCTCAGGAGAAACGCGGGCGGGTGAAATGGTGCAAACTGGAACCGGATGCCATGCGGGTGGCCTCCGTCTGGATGCAGGGTTTTGGACAGTTCGAACCGGTCAACCTCGACGCCTTTGAACGTTTTCTCAAAACCGAGCTGCCCGAGGCCCCGCAGCGCTAAGCTCGCCAGGGCGCTGCGGGTCGAGTGGGCGTGCATCGCCTGAGTGGGCAACTTAGTGCTCATCCCGCAACAACAGCAACAACGCAACAATCGTTAGCGCAACACCCCCCAAAACCAACACATTTGGCACGCCATTGCCCAATGCAATTTCCCAAACCGCGACCCAGCTGGGCACCAAATAAGTATACGCCATCACTTTTGCACTAGGCAGCCTCAACGCGGCGGATTGCAACAAAACAAATGACCCGGCGGTGGCAAACACCGCCACATACACTAGGGCAATCCACACAATCGACGGCAGCGCGACCCAGTCCACCGCGCGCAAATCGCTCCATGCATAGCCAGTCAACAACACAAACCCTGCTATCAACGTGCCCAGTGTAAACACCAATGGCGTCTCGCCCCGGTTCAGTTTTCGCACCATCGGCGTATACAGCGCATGTGCGATACAGCCGAAAAAATAGTAAATCTCACCTTGGCCAACGCGGAACTGCAAAAAGGCCTCAAAGTCCGCGCGAAAAATCACCCACAACGCGCCAATTGCACCAATCGCCAATGCCAACCACATGCGCCGCGTGGTAATCTGGCGCAGCAGCGCAAAGCCAAACCCGGCCGACATCAATGGTGTCAAGGTAAATACTGCGGCCGTACTGACCGGCGCGGCCGTCTTGAGCCCCTCAAACATCAGCACAAAATACGTCGCAAACAGCCCACCCAGAATCAAATAACGCCACGGCGCCGTCAATGTACTGCGCGGCACACCTTTGCCAAACCAGGCAGCAAACCCGATAAGGACGGCAGCCAAAAGAAACCGCACCGCATTAAACGCCGCCGGATCAATTTCATTTGCCGAAAGTGAACCCAGCGAAAACGATCCCGCCACCAGCGCCGAAAACGCCAACATCGCCAGATGGCCACGTGATGTTTCAGTCATATGCCCGGCCAATCTTTCGCTTTTTTCCTTAGAAACTTGAGAAACGCCTGCACCTTGGCTGTGCGATGCAAATCAACATGGGTCACAATACGCATACGCGCCGCCCATTCGTCGCGAGGTTCAAGAACCATCTGCAAATCTGAGTCGTTTTCTGCCGTGTGAAGCGCAACAAAACCCAACCCAATACCGCCTCTGATGGCAGACAAGATCGCCCGATCTGACGTCGAACGAAAAACTACTCGCTCGCGCGGAACGCGCTCGCCAAGCCATTTATTAAATGGCGCGCGATTGTTTTCATCGTCATGTCCGACGAACCGGTGGTTCTCCAAATCATCTTCGCTCTTGGGACCGCCATTTTGATCCAGATATGCCTTGCTTCCAAACAGCCCGATCTTTAGCACCGCAAGATCCTGCTCCACATTGTCAGGCATTTCTGTGTGGCGGCCCGCGCGGATTGCGACATGGGCCTCGCCATACTCAAGGCGAAACACACGATCATCCGTCAAAAAACGTACCATTAGATCCGGATGTAGCTGCTGAAACTCAGCCAGAACCGGCGTGATAATATTGGCAAATCCTCCCAGCGACGTAATTACAAGCTCGCCAGAGACATCAGCCCCCCGCCCCTTGATGCGCCCCTCTAACTGCCCAAACTGATCATCCGTTGCCTGTGCAACCCGCATCAGGTCCTGCCCTGCTTCGGTGGCCGTATACCCACGCGCGTGACGCTGAAACAGTTTCACACCCAACCGCGCCTCAAGCGCATCAATATGCCGGATCACAGTCGCATGATGCACGCCCAGTATATCCGCAGCACCACTCACCGTCCCCATCCGCGCCACCTGAAACGCGGTGCGCACTTCGTCCCAATCTTCCATGACGTCCCCTCATGTGCATTTTCCAACACAATATGCGCGATTATCTCAATTGTGTGTGAATTTGCAATGCCCCATCTGTGTTTCAGACAACAACTCAAAAAAGGACAAAAGACCATGACCACCGTTCTTCACATCGACGCATCTGCTCGCTTTGCCGATAGCGCATCTCGTCAGGCCTCAGCCAAAATTGTGGCCGATCAAAACGCAGACACCGTCATTCGCCGCGATCTGACATCGGGCCTTCCCTTTTTAGACGAAACTTTCGTCGCAGCCACTTTCACTCCCCCAGAAAGCCGCACCGACGATCAAAACGCATCGCTCGCAATGTCGGACACATTGGTTGGCGAATTACAAGCCGCCGACACAATTGTCATCGGCACGGCCATGTATAATTTTGGTCTGCCCGCCGTACTCAAAGCATGGATCGACCAGATCGCCCGCGCCGGCGTGACATTTACCTATACGGAAAACGGCCCCAAAGGCCTCCTGACCGGCAAAAAGGCGATTGTGACAATTGCATCCGGGGGCACACAGCTCGGGTCCGATATGGATTTCGCCTCAAACTACATCCGCTTTGTTCTGGGGTTTGTCGGCATTACCGACGTGACCATCCCGGACAAAGACGGTAATTCAGTCGAAACGCTGGCCGCATAATCACAAATTCGGAGAGAGATCATGCAGAAATACCTGCTCATCGTTGTCAAGGCCCTGCTCACACTGGCCTTCGCCGCAGCTGGTTTCTTCAAATTGACCGGCCACGAAATGATGGTCGCCGCGTTCGAGGGCGTCGGTGTGGGCCAATGGTTCCGCTATGTCACCGGCCTGATCGAAGTCGGCGCGGCCATCGCCCTTTGGGTTCCCGGCAAACAGTTCTTTGCCGCTGGCACGCTGGTCGTCACCATGGTTGGCGCGATTCTCACCCATATCGTGCTGATTGGTGGCTCATTTCTTCCAGCACTCGTCCTCGGTTTACTCGCAGCCTACACGCTCTATTCGTACCGAGATCAAAGCCCGATGGCTTAAGAAAAAAGGGCGCCTCCCAACCTAGGCGCCCTTTTCGTCAAACTTTATACGCATAGTCCGCATCCGGGTCGCGTTCGATATCCGGCGGGAAATTGGCGTGTTTGTCGGCATAGTATTGCGCCCGCTGATCACCTTCTGACAGTCGACCATATGTCAGGTACATCGCCCGCCGCGCTGCATCACTGCGATTGGGGGCTGAGCGGTGCGGCGCAAAACTGTCAAAAAACAGCGCGTCCCCCGGTTGGCAAAAGCAAGTCTCCCATTTGCCACCCGCCACATTTTCGTCAGACAAAGGGGCCCACATCTCGCCCAGCAGTCCCTTGTCATGAAAACCAGCCATTACCTCTAGTGCGCCGTTCGCTTCAGTTTGCGCGTCCACTGCGACCAGCACAGAAATATGCAAGGATCCATAGCGATCCCAGCCCGCCTGCATGTCCTGATGCGCTTCAAATCCGCTTGCGCCGGGTTTCTTAAAGTTGATCTTGTCCTTGAACAAAACCGCCTCTTCGTCGAACAGCTGCCCACAGGCACCCAACAGGCGATCATCCGCCATGATCTGTGCCATCCCAGCATGATGCGGCTCAAAATTCTCGATCCGGTTCAGCAATCGCCCGCCATCTTCAAGCGCCTCGAAATACTTCCAGATATCTCCGGCTCGGTCGGCTCGATCTTCCATCTCCTGCACCCAGGCAGTGACTTCGTCCATTTCTCTTGGCGAAAACACGCTCGGAACGTGAACAAACCCAGTCTGGCGAAACGCCTCAACCTGGTGTGAACTCAAGTATCCCTGCAAACTCAATCTCCTCGCATTCGCGTCGTCAGCTTTCACCGATCCACTCAGGTGTCACGCCAATCCGCTCAAAAAACACCAACATATCTTCGCGCTTCATCGCAACAGTGCGATCATTGACCAGCGGATGCATATAGACTCGATCCGCGTTGTCAAATGCGCTGTCCATAAAGAACCGAACACCCTTGCTCGAACCGTTGATCATCGCCAAGGGCGTCACCGCGCCAGGTCGGACGCCAAGATGCTCAAACAAGCGATCCGCAGACCCAAAGCTGAGATTTCCAATCCCCAACTGCGTTCCCAACGCCTTGAGATCAATTTCGCGATCCTGCTCCAGCGTGACCAGATAGTTGCGCTTCTTTTTGTCGCGCAGATACAAATTCTTGACCCTCAGCGCCTTTTCCCCCGGCACAAACATCATCGTTTCGACCGACTTGGCATCTTCAACCGTGCGCAAGGGCACGTGGTCATACAACTCATACCGCAGCCCCCATTCGTCCAACCGGGCAAGCAGCGTGTCGGAACTGATTGGTAGGCTTTCCTGTCTGTCTACTGATGCATCCATATCTGCTCTCCATTGGCTAGGCGGTTCACTTCTGCCCCCTTGTTCAATTCGCTGCAAGACCGCCTGATACAAAACGCTACCCGCGCTTCAAGACCGCTGT
Organism: Shimia abyssi; assembly: GCF_003014475.1. Lineage (GTDB taxonomy): Bacteria > Pseudomonadota > Alphaproteobacteria > Rhodobacterales > Rhodobacteraceae > Shimia > Shimia abyssi. The sequence goes on from NZ_PYGJ01000001.1 coordinate 720,527, forward strand.
TAGGGTCGCATTTATGTCAAACACTTCCCTGTCTCAGCCTCTCACGCTGCCTTGTGGCGTCACGCTTTCTAATCGCCTCAGCAAAAGTGCTATGACAGAGGCGATGGCCAACAAGCATGACGCCCCGACAGAAAAGCACATCAACCTTTACCGCCGATGGGCAAAAGGTGGCCTTGCGGTGCAGGTGACAGGCAATGTGATGATCGATCGTCGATTTCTTGAGCGCCCGGGTAACGTGGTTGTCGAAGATGAACGCGACATCACCGCCCTTTCAAAATGGGCTGAGGCCGCAAAATCCGAACGCACGCAGGCTTGGGTCCAAATCAGCCACCCCGGCAGACAATGCCCGATGGTGGTGAACGCCCGCCCGCTGTCACCATCTAACGAAAAGCTCAAAATGCTTGGTTTGTTCGGCAAACCGCGTGCAATGCGTGACACCGATATAAACGATGCGATCCGGCGATACGCGGAAACCGCGCGTATTCTGCAAAAGGCCGGGTTTGATGGCGTGCAAATCCACGGCGCGCATGGTTATCTCATCAGCCAGTTTCTCTCTCCCATCACCAATCATCGTACGGATTACTGGGGCGGCTCTCTTGAAAACCGAGCGCGTTTTCTGCGCCGCGTCGTTGCGGCGGTTCGTAGAGCCGTCGGGCCTTCATTTCCCGTAGGTGTCAAATTGAATTCTGCTGACTTCCAAAAGGGCGGTTTCACGTTGGAAGACTGCAAACAAGTTGCTCGCTGGCTCCAGGAAGACAGCATCGATCTGCTGGAAATATCTGGCGGCACTTACGAGGAAATGAGCTTTGCAACCGCCACCCCGGATGCCCCCCAACGCGACAGCACCAAAGCACGCGAAGCGTTCTTTCTCGACTACGCCCGCGAGATTCGCGCAGAAGTGACAATCCCAATCATGGTCACTGGCGGCTTTCGCAGCCGCGCCGCGATGCAACAAGCACTGATAGAAGACGGTATCGACATGATCGGCCTCGCCCGCCCCCTCTGCGTGCATCCTGATGGCGCCGCTGACCTTATTAACGGCGGAACCGACCGTATTGGTATATCAGAAGACGGACTGACACTCGGCACGGGAACATGGGGTGTGAACGCTCAAAACTGGCTGATCAACCTCACCAATACCGTTGCGCGCGTTGAATATTACGTCTGGCAAATGGATCGCATGGCCGCCGCCCGCGAACCCTCTAAGCGGGAAACCAAAAATGCGCTCGGGCTGATGCTGGGGTATTTGGGCAAAAGCATGTTTCGCGCAATGATCCGCAAGCCGTTTGCAAGGCGCTCAAAGACCAACACCGCTTGACTCCAAGCCCCATTGGGTCTATCCGCCCCTCACATTCCGGAAGTCCGTCAAGCTTCCGGTCCCATGGCCTTTGGCCGGGATCGACCCCCGTTAGCGAGTTTCGCCCACGGGGGACATTGGCGTTTGGGCGGTCCGCTCATATGTTTGGGCCAGATATGTAACGGGCGATAAAGGAGCCGGTAGCGATGTTTGAAAATCTTAGCGAACGCCTCTCTGGGGTCTTTGACCGCCTGACCAAGCAAGGCGCGCTCTCAGAAGACGATGTAAAAACAGCCCTGCGCGAAGTGCGCGTTGCCCTGCTCGAGGCCGATGTCTCGCTGCCAGTTGCCCGAGACTTTGTCAAAGCGGTTCAGGAAAAAGCAACCGGTCAGGCCGTGACCAAATCGGTTACTCCCGGTCAGCAGGTCGTCAAGATTGTCCATGACGAGCTGCAAAACGTTCTGGAAGGCGACAACGAAGAACCCGGCGAACTCAGAATCGACAACGCTCCTGCGCCGATCCTGATGGTTGGCCTTCAGGGCTCTGGTAAAACCACAACCACCGGTAAGCTCGCCAAGCGCCTGACCGAGAAGAACGGCAAACGTGTGCTGATGGCCTCGCTCGACATCTACCGCCCCGCCGCGATGCAACAGCTCGCCGTGCTCGGGACCCAGATCGGAGTCGATACGCTGCCCATCGTGGCGGGTGAAAGCGCGGTGCAGATCGCCAAGCGCGCCAAGCAACAGGCCACACTAGGCGGTTATGACGTCTATATGCTCGACACCGCCGGTCGCCTTCAGATCGACGAAACCCTCATGCAAGAGGTCGAAGATGTGCGCGACGCGGTCAACCCGCGCGAAACACTGCTGGTTGTTGACGGCCTGACCGGTCAGGTTGCGGTCGAAGTGGCCGAAGAATTTGACGGCAAAATTGGCATTTCAGGTGTGGTCCTCACCCGGATGGATGGCGACGGGCGGGGTGGTGCCGCCCTGTCGATGCGCGCCGTCACCGGCAAACCAATCAAATTTGTCGGCCTTGGCGAAAAGATGGACGCGCTCGAAACCTTTGAGCCAGACCGGATCGCGGGCCGCATCCTTGGCATGGGCGATATTGTCGCGCTTGTTGAAAAGGCTCAGGAAACCATCGAGGCCGAACAGGCCGAACGCATGATGAAGCGCTTTATCAAAGGCCGCTTCAACATGAACGACATGAAGATGCAGCTTGAACAGATGCAGAAAATGGGCGGCATGGAAGGCGTGATGGGCATGATGCCCGGTATGGCCAAGATGGCCAAAGGCGTTCAAGACGCGGGCTTTGACGACAAGATGATCGTCCGCCAGATCGCCATGATCCAATCCATGACAAAGAAAGAACGCGCCAACCCGCAGCTACTCCAGGCATCGCGCAAAAAACGTATCGCCAAAGGCTCCGGGATGGAGGTTTCCGACCTTAACAAACTTCTGAAAATGCAGCGCCAGATGTCTGACATGATGAAGAAAATGGGCAAGATGGGCAAAGGCGGTATGTTGAAACAGGCGCTTGGCGGGATGTTCGGCAAAGGTGGCCCCTCGCCCGAAGAAATGGCCGCGGGTATGGACCCAAAAGAGCTGCAAAAGGCGGCCAAGGCCATGGGCATGAAGGGCGGTCTTCCCGGAGGAAATCTCCCTGGCGGACTCTCCGGTATGGGCGGCGGTGCAGCTTTGCCTCCCGGCCTCAGCGGATTTGGAAAGAAAAAGTAAGTGACCCTTGCCTCGGTCATATCCACGCAGCGTCTCACGCTGCGCAGGCCCGATCCTTCGGACCTCCCTGTGCTCACGGCCTTCTACATGGGCCCGCGCAGTGAGTTTGTTGGCGGCCCTTATACCGAGAACCAGTGTTTCGAAAAACTAGCCGTGTTGCTTGGCCATTGGTTGATCCGTGGCTTTGGCCGTTACGTCATCCAACTGGGCGACAAACCCATCGGCCATGTCGGCCCACTCTGCATTGATGCTACCAAAGCCCCAGAGCTTACATGGACGCTGTGGGATGGCACCCAAGAAGGCAATGGATACGCCACCGAAGCCGCCCTTGCGATGCGCGACCACCTACTGAAAGACCAAAACTGGCCGCTTTTGGAAATCCTCGTCCAGCCTGCCAATTTCGCCTCTGTGCGCGTAGCCGAGAAACTTGGCGCGGCACTCACGGAAAAACCGGCGCCCGATTGGTATTCCGGCTGCTTGACCTATGATTTGACCACGGCCTGTTTTGCGGGAGCTTCCGCATGACCGTCCAGACCCTGACCACCGATCGCCTGATCCTGCGCAAGCCTGACGCGCGTGATACGGACGCCGCCGTGACCTTCTTTCAGTCTGAGCGAGCGTGCTATGTCGGCGGGCCGTTTTCGTTGGGCGGGGCGTGGCGTCACTTCGCGTCTGAAATTGGCCATTGGGACATTCGCGGCTACGGGCTTTGGGCTGTTGTCCGCAAATCTACACCTGACGCCACCGCCATTGGCCTCGTTGGAGCATGGTATCCAGCTGACTGGCCTGAGTTTGAAATCGGTTGGTTGATCTTTGATGCGGCCAATCAGGGTCAGGGCTTCGCTTTTGAAGCTGCGCGCGCCGCACTAGGTCACGCGTTTACAGACCTGCGGCAACCCACTGTTGTCAGCTATATCGACGCGGAAAACACAGCGTCCATCGCATTGGCGGAACGCTTGGGGGCAACACTGGATGCCACTGCACGTCAACCCAAGCCAGAAAAGCCGTGCCTAATTTATCGCCACCCGGTCCCCGCTACTGATGTGAGGACCACGGCATGACCGCGCCCACCCTTACCACATCGCGCCTGACCTTGCGTCACCATCGCCTCGAGGATTTCGAGCCGATGACCAAGCATTTTGCATCTGACTGGGCGAAATATATGGGCGGGCCCATTTCTGATGACGAACTCTGGCGCTGGCTTGGTGCCGAAGTGGTCTCTTGGGATTGGCTTGGCTTTGGCAGCTGGGCGGTTGACCTTACTGCGACGGGCGCGCTGATCGGACAGGTTGGCATCAACAAACCCCCAAGGTTCCCGGAAATCGAGCTAGGCTGGTGCGTATTCCCTGAGGCCCAGCAAAAAGGCTACGCATTTGAAGCCGCAACCGCCGTGCGCGACTGGGCTTTTGATGTCGCGGGGCATTCTACGCTTGTCAGCTATATCGACGCCGACAATGCCGCGTCCATCGCACTTGCCGAGCGCCTTGGCGCGCTCCGCGACGACATTGCCGAGCGCCCCGAGCCTGATGACCTCGTCTATCGCCATATAGCAGGCGATCGCGACGGCGGGATGGAGGCCTACGCATGAGCACGACCTTCGCCATCCCCACGCTCGAAACCGATCGCCTGATCCTACGCGCACATTGCGAAGATGACATCGCGACCGAAAAAGATTTCTTTGCGAGCGACGCTTCTAAGTTTGTTGGCGGCCCGTTGCCCCCGCACCGCGCATGGCGATCGATAGCCATGGTGATTGGTCACTGGGCTCTGCGCGGCTTTGGATTCTGGGCGTTGGAAGAAAAAGCGACCGGCACCTACATGGGCCGCGTTGGCCTGTGGTTCCCTGATGGCTGGTTCGAACGCGAAATCGGCTGGACCCTCATGCCACACGCCACCGGCAAAGGCTATGCCACAGAGGCTGGTTTTGCCGCTCGCGCTCACGCCTATGAAACGCTTGGCTGGGACACGGCAGTCTCTCAGATTGACCCAATGAATGACGCGTCCAAGGCTGTCGCGAGGCGCCTCGGCGCGATATTCGAACAGCATTTTGAAGACCCAGAATATGGTACCATCGAAATCTGGCGCCACCCAGGCCCAGACGCGCGCAACTCGTCGACGGGAAAGGGTGTATAATGGCAACGCACAACATCCCTCAGCTCGAAACGCGCCGTTTGATACTACGCGGCCCTGAGCCTGAGGATTACCCGAACTTCAAAGCTACATTCGCATCCTATCGTTCGCGCTTTATGGGCGGGCCGTTGAGCCCTTATGAATCCTGGATGCTCTATGCCGCCGAAATCGGCCATTGGAACATTCGCGGCTATGGCATGTGGATGATCCACGATAAGGCAACAGACGAAACCTATGGCATGGCTGGCGGCTGGATGCCCGCCGGTTGGCCAGAGCGGGAAATCGCCTGGATTATCTGGCCCGAAATGGCCGGACACGGCTATGCTCTCGAGGCCACTCACGCCGCGCGCACATATTTTTACACCCAATTGGGCTGGGACGGTGCCGTATCCTATCTCGACCCGAAAAACCTCGATTCAATCCGCCTTGCTGAACGCCTTGGTGCCGACAAAGACAAATCCGCAGCCTCAGTGGATGGAAATGATGTGGTTTATCGCCACCCAAGCGCCGCACAGCTGGCCAACAGTCAGATCAACGACGGCATTGAGATGGAAATCAGCCACTACGCCGACCCGATGTTCAAACCGAAAGGATACGCCCTTGACTGATGCCGTGACCCGCGCCGCTGAGGTGCTGAAAGACCATCGCGACAGCATCGACAGACTCGATGCCATCCTTGTCTACACCTTAGGCGAGCGGTTTAAACACACGCAGGCTGTCGGGAAACTGAAAGCTGAACACGACCTTCCCCCGTCCGATCCAAATCGTGAAGCGAAACAGATCGCGCGGTTAGAAGATCTGGCAAAACGGGCCGATCTCGACCCGGAATTCGCCAAGAAGTTCCTGAACTTCGTCATCGCTGAAGTCATTCAGCATCATAAGAAACACCAATCATGACAATCCCGTAAGTCGGACAAAAATGTCCGACCTACGAAACGCCATTCAAAGGAGAAACCCCATGGCTATGAAAATTCGTCTCGCGCGCGGCGGCTCGAAAAAACGTCCCTTCTATCGTGTTGTTGCTGCCGACAGCCGCATGCCACGCGATGGCCGTTTCATCGAGAAGCTGGGCACCTACAATCCACTTCTGCCGAAAGACAGCGAAGAGCGTGTGAAACTCGACATGGAACGCGTTCAGTACTGGCTCGATCAGGGCGCACAGCCAACCGACCGTGTTGCACGCTTCCTCGAAGCTTCCGGCACGATCGCCAAGCAAGAACGCGCCAACCCTAAAAAGGGTGAGCCCGGTCAAAAAGCCAAAGACCGCGCCGAAGAAAAAGCCGCCAAAGCAGCTGAAGCTGCCGAAGCTCCGGCAGAAGACTAAGTCAGGGCACGCCCGGAATGACCGAGTTCACACAGACATTCCGGGACGATCTGACCCGACTGATGCAGTGGCGGCGGGACGTGCGCCGCTTCCGCACAGATCCTGTGGACGAGGCAGTGTTGTCACACTGCCTCTCTGCATTTCAACTGGCCCCATCTGTCGGCCTGTCTGAGCCTTGGCGCATCATTCGCGTCACTTCAGACGCCGCACGTATTGCGGCCGAAGATAACTATCGCGCCGCAAACGCCCGCGCCCTTGAGGGTTATGAAGGCAATCGCGCGGCCACTTATGCCTCGCTTAAGCTATCTGGAATGACTGAGGCACCTGTTCATCTCGCAATCTATTGCGATGATGCCACGCAACAAGGCCACGGCCTTGGCGCCGCAACCATGCCTATCACCCGTCGGTACTCAGTCGTTGGGGCCATTACACATTTCTGGCTTGCCGCGCGCACACTTGGCCTTGGCGTTGGCTGGGTGTCGATCCTTGATCCCGACCAACTTGACCGAGATCTCGACATTCCGTCCGACTGGACCCTCGTGGCCTATCTGTGCATCGGTTGGCCCCAAGCGCAATCAGACACACCAGAATTGATGCAAAAGGGCTGGGAACAACGGGCAAAAACGCTCTCGATTCTCTCTCGCTAACCTGCCAGCGCACTTCAATCGCTGATTTTCCACCTCTCCCCTTGCACCCGAACCGTCGATTTAGGACAAACAGGTATCCTCGGATCACGGCAGTCGAAAGCGAACCATGTCTCAAAATCCATCGGAATCCACGACGTCAGAAATGATCTGCGTTGGTGCCATCGGCGGCGCGTATGGCGTGCGCGGAGAAGTGCGCCTCAAGAGTTTCACAGCCGAGGCCGAAGCCATCGCTGAGTATGCCCCGCTCACAACAGGTGACGGCGCAATGGAATTCGACATGACCCTAACTAGGATTATAAAAAACGGTCTGGCCGCACGCTTATCTGGAGTATCCACAAAAGAACAAGCCGACGCCCTCAAGGGGGTAAAACTCTTCGTACCCCGTGATCGTCTCCCAGAGCTTCCCGATGATGAATATTACTACAGCGATCTCGTCGGGCTTGAGGTGCGTGACACAGGCGGAACCGTACTGGGCACGGTCAAATCAGTGCAGAATCACGGCGCGACAGACTTGCTGGAAATCCAAAGCCCCGGCTTGAGCACCACGGTTCTATTGCCATTCACACATGCAGTGGTTCCAACCGTCGATATGAGCACCGGACGCATCGTCGCTGACCCACCGGAGGGCCTGTTCTGATCATGGCGCACGCGCCCTTCAGCTCCTTCTGGATCCGCTCGATCACAGCTCAACATTGCACCGGTCTGAAACCCGATGTCGCAGCCATAGTGTTACACCTTCATGATCACAGCTCTGGCGCATATAATGCTCAAGAAATGAAAACCTTACGCACTGCCGCACGTCGAACCACTAATCAATCCGAGACCGCCTGATCCATGAAACGTATTCTGATACACGCAGGCTTTCATAAAACAGGCACCTCAAGCGTGCAGCAAACGTTGATGCACAATTCCAATTGTTTGCGGCGCAACCTTCAAGTTTTCACCCGCAAACACATGATTGAGCTGTGCGAAGCTGCGCGGGCTTACTCTGTCTCGCGGGAAATGAGCGACCTGCTGGCATTCAGCGCTGAATTTGCTGCGCTAGTTGAGCAAATCGACCCAACTGAGCGGCGCCCTGTGATCATTAGTTCCGAAGACCTTTCAGGCTGTATGCCCGGACGGCGTGGCCTAACTGATTACAGGGCCGCCCCAATTTTAATGAAGGCGATGAGCGAGACTGCAGCGCGGGCTTTCAACGCCGAATATAAGCTAACCTACTATTTTTCGACGCGCCAATCCGACGAATGGCTGCGGTCTTGTTACGCGCAACATCTGCGCGCAACACGCATGTCCGCGACGCTTTCGGAGTATTGCGAAAAGTATCGGTCATCGGCGGATCTTGATCGCATCGTTGACGGGGTCCGTCTGGCAGTTGGTGCATCATCTGTAGTCGCAACACCACTCGAAAGCCTCTCGAAACGCCGCCTAGGCCCTCTGGGTGGGCTTTTTGATGCGCTCGAAGTACCAAGCAAAATTCGATCACGCGTCAAGGCGTTGCCGCCGTCAAATGTCTCTTTGCCACAAGAACTATTAGACGAATTCTTGCTGGCAAACCGTTCCGACCTTGATGATGACACGGTCAAAAAAGCCAAATTCGAAGCGCGCCAAATCTGGCTGACCGGCTCGCCATGATGCCACACCCAAAGACCGCGCTCTAATCAGGAATGCCAAGTTGACCGACACTCCAAAATCTCACGGGCGCAAGTCCATCACTGCATCATTGAAGCCGCGAGAGCTGATGACACAGAACCCGCGCCTAGCAGGGGTTTGGACGGCACGTATCATTTCGCTCTTTCCCGATGCATTCCCCGGTGTGCTTGGCGAAAGCCTGACCGGCAAAGCGCTCAAGGACGGAAAATGGCAGCTTGAAACAACTGACTTGCGCCATTTTGGCGTTGGCAAACATCGCAATGTCGATGACACACCGGCCGGCGGTGGTGCTGGAATGGTACTGCGCCCCGACGTGCTGGGAAACGCGATTGAACATGCGATGCGTGGCGCGCGCGGCACGTGGCCGCTTGTTTACCTCTCGCCGCGAGGACGTCGATTTGACCAGAATATGGCCCGCGCCTGGAGCGCTGCTGATGGTGTCACCATGCTCTGCGGTCGTTTCGAAGGGGTCGACCAGCGCGTACTGGATCATTACGGCATAATGGAAGTGTCTTTGGGTGATTTTGTCCTGACAGGTGGCGAAATCGCGGCGCAGGCAATGATCGACGCGACCGTGCGACTTTTGCCATCCGTACTAGGAAACGCCGCTAGCATCGAGGACGAAAGTCACTCAAAAGGTCTTTTGGAGCATCCGCAATACACCCGACCCGCCGAATGGAACGGTCGCACTATACCAGATGTCCTGATGTCCGGCCACCACGGCAATGTTGAAAAATGGCGCCATGACATGGCCCGCGCCCTCACCCGCGACCGGCGCCCCGACATGTGGTCGACCTATGAGGCAAAGCAAAAGAAGAGGTGAAAGCGGTTCAACAATTGACAAGCCACACGCAACCTGTCGAAATATTTTTTGTACAATTTGATGGCTACATGTTCGGAAATTCACAGTGTTTTACGGAAATTTCAGTGACGGCAGAGGTGAAAAATTTCAGGCGGCCTTAAAGACACTGCGCGAAGTGTTTGGTTCAGTCTATGCTTCTGACAACCTCATCGGCTTACAACGTGCTGGCGGTTTTCGCGAAGACGCCCGCTTCGTTGATGCTCTGAAACGCAACGCCGAAACAGAGCAGGAACTCTCCATAGCATGGCGCCTTCATACGCTTTTGTGGGCGGCGCAGAATGCGCTTAATCACCCCGGAGATTTCGTGGAATGCGGCGTTTGGAAGGGGTTTTGCTTTGCGTTTTTGACCGATTACCTCGACTTTTCAAAGATCGACAAAACGCTTTATCTTTATGATACTTTTCTGGGTATTCCCGAGGAAATGAACTCGGAAATTCGCTCAAACGAGGTATATGCAAAAGAAACAGCCAGTGACCAAGATGCTATCTTGAACATCGTAAAAAAACGCTTCGAAAATGTGCCCAACACACGCATTGTACCCGGCAAGGTCCCTGACAGCTTTGCAGATGCATGCCCCGAAATGATCTCGCTCCTTCATATCGATATGAATTCGGCTGCATCGGAAATTGCTGCACTTGAGGCATTGTTTGACAAGGTTGTGCCCGGGGCCATGATCCTGTTTGATGACTATGGCTGGACCGGCTATGCCGCGCAGCGCCACGCCGAAAACGCCTTCATGGCAGCACGTGGACATCAGATACTCGAACTGCCCACCGGTCAGGGCCTCGTGATCAAACACTAAGTTTCTGATTCTAGACTAAGCCGGTCACAAAGCGTCCTCTCCAAGGCCATTCACTCCTTGTGCCTGCAACAGCGCGACCAGCGCGCTTGTGCTTATGTCTTGCACGTCGATCTCTTCGGCAAAGGCCATCGCCGCAGCGGTCCCCACTGCTTGCCCCATTGCCATGCATTGCGGCATCCCTCGGACCGAGGCAAACGCCTCTGGATCCGCGCAGATGATCCGACCCGCAAACATCAAATTTTCGACCTCGCGCGGCACCAGCGAACGGAACGGTATGCGATAATAATCCCCCTGTCCAACAATCGCGTCATGGGTCATTTCTTCGCCACGCATCACGTCATCAATCGGATTGTCACAGCACACAATCCCATCGGCAAATTTTCTTCCTGCCCTCAAATCGTCACCCGTTACCTGATAAACACCTTCCAACTTGCGCGTCTCACGTACACCGACCGTAGGTCCCAGATACACCATTCGCGCCGCCTCAAACCCCGGCACGTCAGCGCGCAGAAACGCAGCCAGTTCCATGCAACGTCTCCGCCCTTCTTGCGTGGCCGCCGCCACGGCCCGAGAGTCAGTCCCGTCGACATTGCGGATCACCACGGAATTGCAAAACACCGTGTCCTTATGGAACCCGCGCATAAGATAAAGCTGGGCCAGATCAGGATGTAACCGCCCCTCATCAATCCCTTTGGCTGCAAACCGCGTGAAATACGGATCGTCTTCCGCAAACACTTGCTCCCATTCGGCTCCGACCATCTGAAAACTCAAAGTTACGCCCATCACGTTTCCTTCGGCGTCTCCCACCGAATAAGGCACGCCCGCCTTGGCGGAAATGTCGCCATCACCGGAACAATCGAGCACAAACTTTGCCTCAATTTGATGACGGCCATGCCGGTCAAATACGTCAACGGCGATAATCCTGTTGCCTTGCATAACCGGCGCCACAGCCGTGGTGTTCACATGCACCCGAACCCCGGCTTCTTCGAGCATCTGAAACATTGCGACCGTGGCCAAGTCGTGATCGTATTGAATTTCCGGCCCAAAATTTGCCAGCGTGCAGGGGCGTTTTTCTGCGGCAGGAGGGTCCATCGCGCCTAAACGCTCCGTCAATTCCTCCATCAGTCCGCCAATGATCGCGTCATTGGGATAGGCTGCCCCCCACGGCATACCAGGACAAAACGCCATCACGCCGCCAACCTTGGCGGATCCTTCTACCAGAATGACATCAAGCCCCAACCGACCAGCCGCCACCGCCGCACCGAACCCAGCTGTACCGCCCCCGATCACGACCACATCCGCCGCCCAAACCTCAGACATTCACGCCTCCCATAGCTTGGGGTTCACTCTCTCTCGTAATGTCGCCGGAAATCCAGACAATTCGCGCATTACCCCCCAACGATCCAACGCGCCCAACCCTCTGGCGTTCCGCGAAAGACGTTGATGTCGACTTCACCTTCAATACCCGGCACCAATCCGGTGCCGGTATACTGCCAGAATGTCCAACTGGCACCGGGATAGACCTGACTTGGGTGCCCTGAGACCGAACGCAACCACATCTGCGTCCCACCTAGCCGCCCAATCCCGGTATCGCGATAAAAATCGACGGTCGTGTAGACAATTGGTCGTCGCCCATAATGCGCCTCAATAATGTTCAGAAATCTGCGCGCCTCGCTCAGTACTTCGCGGCTATTTGGTCGGCGCTGACAGGTGCGCGAACGCGGGTTCCATTCCATGTCCAGAACATGTGGAAGCGTGCTTCCGCGCGGAACATTCTTGATAAACCAGCGCGCCTGCTCCTCGGGGCTGCGACAAAAATAATAGTAGTGATACGCACCCCACGGCACACCTGCAGCTTGTGCGCCGCGACGGTGCAGATCAAATTTCGGGTCGGCCACATCCCCACCCTCGGTTGCCTTGATAAACGCAAAACTCACACCGCTGCGTCGCGCTATATTCCAGTCAATCGCGCCCTGCCAGCGAGACACGTCAATTCCATGGATCGGATAGCTACCCGGTGCGCGGCCTGCCCATTCATGCGGATCAGCATCGCCAAACTTGGGATAGGTCAAAAACTGTGAAATCGGTTGCGCGACCGGCTGGACTGGCTCGGTATACTTGTGTGGCGCCACTTGCGGCGCTTGCCGACCGCATGCCGACACCAACAATACAACCGCGCAAAGCAGATAGAATAAACGCATTAATAACTCTCTCAAAATCCCTAGCCGACCACGCAGCTTGCGCCAAGTACAGCGCGTCACTAACTGATTTGGCAACCGCCTTGCAAAAATGTCGAAATTCTTTGGCTCGGTCCAATGACTTTCCGGCGATTTTACGCCATATGCAGGCATCACACCTGCGCAAACTGCACCACCACAATGTCGCTTGCCACAAACCGCCATAACGACTATACCCCGCGCGTCTGGCAACTCTTACCCGAGTCGCATGGACCGCTTTTGTTTTGCGCATGTCCTTCCATGCATCCCTCAAGGCATCAGCACAGCAAAGAAACGACGGCTTACCTCCCGCGGGCGCACCAGCGGACCCGATGAAGACACGGAGCTCTTGGACGACAGTAACCTTCGTGGAAAAACCACGAGCAGATTAGGAGATGGTCAAATGGACCTGATCGCACAAATCGAGGCGGAACAGATTTCCGCTCTGGGGAAAGACATTCCCGACTTCAAAGCTGGCGACACAGTTCGCGTCGGCTTCAAAGTGACCGAAGGTTCGCGCACACGTGTGCAGAACTACGAAGGTGTTTGCATCAGCCGTAAAAACGGTTCGGGCATTGCCGGTTCGTTCACCGTTCGCAAGATTTCGTTTGGCGAAGGCGTGGAACGTGTATTCCCACTCTTTTCGACCAACATCGACAGCATCACTGTTGTGCGTCGTGGCCGTGTTCGTCGCGCCAAGCTGTACTACCTGCGTTCGCGTCGCGGCAAATCCGCACGTATCGCCGAAGACAGCACCTACAAGCTCAAGAAAGCGTAAGGGTCGGATTCATGAAAAAAGATACTCATCCCGAATACCACTTCATCGACGTCAAGATGACCGATGGCACCATCCTCAAGATGCGCTCCACTTGGGGCAAAGAAGGCGACACTCTGGCACTTGACGTGGACCCAACCGTGCACCCAGCATGGAATGGCGGAACCACTCGCCTGATGGATGCCGGTGGTCGCGTTTCCAAGTTCAAAAAGAAATACGAAGGTCTCGGCTTCTAAGTTTAGAACCCTTCAGATGCAGAAAAAGAAACGCCACTTCCTTCGAGGAAGTGGCGTTTCTTTGTTTGCGTGGTCAAAGGAAAAACGCGTGCGCTGTCACAACGCGCTCAATAGTTGAACCGAATTCCCAAACCCACTCCCTTTTCAAAACTCCGGTCTCCACCGATACCAACCAGGAAGTCGCCGTAAATCGCCAGCGAAGATGAGATATTTTTTCCGATCTGCAATTCAGCCGACACAGGCCAGGCCTCACCTTCCCAGTCGTAAGGCAATTTAAGGTCAGCTTTTGCCCAATACCCCTCGGCGAACGGCTGCAATGCAATCAAACGCATTGCTGTTTGGTTCACATCAGTGGACCCGTTGTACGAGGTAAAATGTTGGACCAATGGAATAAGCGTTAGCCCGGTTTTGGAATTGGCAAATGCGACGCCTGCCAAAGGCGCCAATTGATCCGATCCAGTACCAGTGCCATCTGTTGGATTCCCAAAGTCCAGGATCCACTCCAGACCAATCGCAGTTTTAATTCCCCAGGTTTCATTCAGCTGTTTCTGCGAAGGGAAATAGATACCCTTGAGATTCAATTTTTGAAATGCGTTCTGCCTGCTGCCGGAAACATCTGTGGAAATGTAATGCGCTTCGTATTTTAGTTTCAGATCTGGGTTCAACATGACCGCTCCGTCGATGAACGCATCGCTACTGCTAGTGTTGGAACCCAGATCGATGTATTGATAGCGAATGTCAGTATTGCTCACCGCAGCCAATGGATTTGAGGCATTCCCATCCGCTTGAGCTGTTATCGCAAAAGAACAGGCAACCATTGCTGAAACACATCCGTATGCAAAATTGGTTTTGAACATTTCTTACCTATGTTTGCCGTTAGCAGACGCTATAGTGTTCTGCCGAAACAATCCTTTCGCAGCTTGGCACAAAAAACTTCGACTACAAATAAATATTCGGCGCCACCGCGAACCTCAGATTCGGGCTGTTACAGACTGCGTTTGATCGTGGCCGCGCCTTGTCCGAAACAGAATGACGATCATAATCGCGACGTTCATTAAGTTCCACGCAACCCCGTTCAGGAACGCCCAGTCATACGAACCACTCACGTCATAGATCACACCCGAAATCCACCCACCCAGCGCCATACCCATAATGGTCGCCATCAGCACAAACCCCACGCGACGCCCAGCTTCGCGGGCAGGCATATACTCTCTTACAACCAGCGCATAAGCGGGAACAATTCCGCCTTGGCTCAACCCGAACACCAGGCTTACAAGGTATAGAGGTGCCAACCCGTCAAACGGTAGGAACAGAAACAACGCCAGACATTGAAGCGCCGACCCGATCAAGAGCGTTACCACGCCGCCCAGCCGGTCGGCCACCATCCCCGACACCAGCCGCGACACAACTCCGCCCAGCAGCATCAGCGAAAGCATCTCTGCCCCTACGGCTGGCCCGTATCCAAGGTCTACGCAGAACGACACGATATGCACCTGCGGCATCGACATCGCCACGCAACAGCCGATCCCGGCAATCCCCAACATCCATTGCAGCACTACCGGGCGAAACGGCGCTTTGCCGTGGCGCGCCTGCGTCGTCATATCTTGCGCCGCCAACGTCTCCATCGGAACTCGTCGGCGCAGCAACAGCGACAACGGTACCATAACCGCCAACGAGATGACCGGCAGCACCAAAAACACAGCGCGCCAGCCGTAGCCGCTCAAAACGCCACTCAACAAAATTGGCCAGATTGCACCCGAGAGGTAATTCCCGCTCGCCGTGATAGCCACGGCAATGCCACGCCGCTTCTGAAACCAAAGCGAGATATCCGCGATCAGCGGCCCAAAACTCGCCGCCGTGCCAAATCCCAGAAACAAATGCGCCAGCGTCAACAAAGCCACCGACCCGCTCAGCGCCGCTGCCCCGAAACTTAGCGCGATCAAAACCGCCGCGCCGATCAACGATACCGTGATCCCCCAGCGATCCACCGCCCGACCAATTGCAAAGTTTCCCGTGGCAAAACCAACCATGGTCAGCGTATAGGGCAACGCCGCATCCGCGCGATCAATGCCAAATTCGGCCTGAACGGCGGGCATTACAACGATTACCGCCCACATGCCGACATTCCCCACCAGTGCAATCGCCAGCGTGATCCCAAGCCGTATCCAGCTATAACGGCTGTCGGTAATATCGTGATCTATCATCCCGCGACGCTAGGGCTGATGCATAAACTTCACAAGTAAAGAATACCCGCTCCTCCGATGACGCGCGCCCGGACGGATGCGCAGCCCTAGTGTCCCAAAGCCTGCCCCAGGTCGGCAATCAGATCACCGCTATTCTCAGTTCCTATGGCCAGCCTTAACAAGTTCTCCGGAATGCCTGTGTGCGGCTCAATGGTGTGGCGATGCTCTACCAAACTCTCAACCCCACCCAAACTCGTCGCCCGATGAAAAAGCCCAAGCCGCCCCGCGACACACAACGCCTCTTCCCGGCCGCCTTTGACCAAAACTGACATCAAAAATCCGTACCCGCCCGACATCTGTCGCGTCGCCAACGCATGGCCGTGATGCGACGACAACCCCGGATACCAAACCGCTTCCACACGTGGATGATCTTGCAGATACGCCGCAATCGCCATCGCGTTCTGGCACATCCGCTCTACCCGAAGTGGCAAGGTACGCATACCGCGCAACAACAACCATGCCTCAAACGGTCCCATCACTGCCCCCGCGCTCGCGCGATCATTTGCAATCTCGTTCCAGAACGGTGCAAGTTTGCGGGTGATCAGCACACCGCCCAACACATCCGAATGCCCGTTGATCACCTTGGTTGTCGAATGCATAACCACATCCGCCCCCAACGCCAATGGCTGCGCCAAAACCGGCGAGGCTGCGGTGCTGTCCACCGCCAAAAGTGCGCCACACGTCTTGGCTGCCTCCGCCGCCGCCGCAATGTCCACGATTTTCAACCAAGGGTTTGACGGTGACTCCACCCAAACCAGATGCGCCGGAGCCCTTGCGCAGATGTCTCGCAATGCTGTCACATCGCTGGCATCAACTTCGTCCATCACGATCTGACGTCGCTCGCAAAACTCCCGTATCCACTTGGTCGTGCCCCAGTAAATCCCAGACTGCACCACAACGCGCCCACCCGTTGGCACCGTGCGAAACAGCGCGGCAATCGCTGCCATACCGGTCGGAAACAACAACGCCGCCGCCCCGCCTTCCAATTGGCATAGAACTTGTTCAGCCTGCCGTACGGCATCATTGTGATCGCGGGCATAGGTATTCTCGGGATTGAGCGGCATATACCCCGCATCCCGTGCAAAAGTGGTCGATGGCTGAATCGGTGGCACCACTCCCCCGCTTTGGGGGTCAATTCCACCTCCGGCTTGTGCCAGCAACGTCTCGGGGTGCATCTGCTTGGGATCCATGTCGCCGCTCCACTCTGAATGTCCCGCATATGTGGGATGGTTTCAGGTCCACTTGCAAGCCCCCTCGCCACGACCAGTTCAACCTGCTACGCAGCGCTCATGGCCCGCACGATCCTTTTCAACAAACCCTTCGATGTTCTGTCGCAATTCACTGATCGCGGCACCCAAGGTAGCCCACGTCAAACCTTGTCGAATTTCATCGACGTACCGGCAGTTTATCCGGCCGGGCGGCTTGATCGCGACAGCGAAGGGCTGATGGTCCTGACGGATGATGGCAAGCTGCAAGCGCGAATCTCAGATCCACGTCACAAGATGGCCAAAACCTACTGGGCCCAAGTCGAGGGCCTGCCCTCCGACGATGCGATTGCGCAGATGCGCAAAGGCCTCACTCTCAAGGACGGCCCGACCAAACCAGCCCAAGCGCGCCGTATTGATCCTCCCACATCTCTTTGGCCCCGCACCCCACCAGTCAGATTTCGCAAATCCGTCCCCGACTGTTGGATCGAACTCACGATCTGCGAAGGACGCAACCGTCAAGTGCGCCGCATGACCGCCGCAATCGGCCACCCCACACTGCGACTGATCCGCTACCGCATTGGCGACTGGACACTTGATGGCCTGTCATCTGGCCAATGGCGTGACACCTAGCCACGCCCCAGATCTCAGCGCATCCCACTGACCTATCCGCCACAAACGTCAATTTTCCTGTGGAAAAACACAACATATTGTGGACAGCACCGCAATCGCACCGTATCCCGGCAAAAAAACAAACGGGCAAGGGCGGCAACACATGGCACATATCATTGTGGTCGGCAACGAAAAGGGCGGCGCAGGTAAATCGACCTTGTCGATGCACATCGCCACCGCTTTGGTGCGTATGGGGCACCGCGTTGGCGGGCTTGACCTCGACCTGCGCCAAAAGACTTTTGGCCGCTACACCGAGAACCGCAAAGCCTTTCTGAAACAGGCTGATATTGAACTCCCTTCGCCCAGCTACATCGATTTGCCCGAGATTGACCCAGAGAGCCTCAAGACAGGCGAGAATATCTATGATCATCGCCTGTCCGCCGCCGTGGCCGCGCTTGAGCCAGGCAATGATTTCATCCTGATTGACTGCCCCGGCTCTCACACACGCCTTTCCCAAGTCGCCCATTCGCTTGCCGACACTCTCGTCACACCATTGAACGACAGCTTTGTGGATTTTGACCTGCTTGCAAAAATTGACGGCGACGGCGAAAAAATCCTAGGGCCGTCGGTCTATTCTGAAATGGTCTGGAACGCCCGTCAGTTGCGCGCGCAGGCGGGCCTCAAGCCCATCGACTGGATCGTCATGCGCAACCGCATGGGCGCTCAGCAGATGGTGAACAAAGAGAAGATGGGCAAGGCACTGGACCGCCTCGCCAAACGCATCGGATTCCGTGTCGCACCGGGCTTTAACGAACGAGTGGTCTTCCGCGAACTGTTCCCGCGCGGCCTGACCTTGCTCGATCTACGCGATATCGGCGTCAAACAGCTCAACATATCTAACATCGCCGCCCGTCAGGAACTGCGTGACTTGATCAAAGAGTTGAATCTGCCAGGCGTCTCAGTCGATTTCTAGGGCAGGTCGTGCGCGACAGCAGACGCCAGCTAGGGTTTGCCCGCATATAACGTAAACAGCTCCATGGGCTCAGCCACACCGCGCAGCATGTATCGCCCAAGCGACACCAAATCGTGCCGCCCGCGCGTTGCCGCATCCGCCACGGGCTTAGCCACGATCACGTCCCGCCCAAGGCTCCCATGCATCCCCGATAGCCGCGCAGTGTGGTTTACCGAGGGCCCAATTGCTGTGAAATCCAACCGGCTGTCCGCACCGATGTTGCCATACAGCAACCGCCCTGCATTCAGCGCGTAGTTGAACTCGCTCACAGGCAGCCCAGCTTCGACACGCGCCACATTGCGCAACTGGATTGCCTGTCGCAGCTCTGCCACACAATCCAGCGCCGCATCAGCCTCGTCGTGCGCTTTGGGTGTGTCAAACATGAGCAGTATGCCATCCCCCATGAACTTGAGGATATGCCCACCGCGTTCATGTATCGCGCGCGCCGCGATCTCAAAATAGTCGTTCAGCATGTCGATCATAACCTGCGGATCCAGCCGCTCTGACATGCTGGTAAACCCGCTGAGATCAAAAAACCCGATCACCGCGTCGATCTCTTGCAATGACCCACGCTGCAACTCGCCCGAAAACACCCGGTCCCCGGCATCCGCCCCCAGATAGACCGACAAAAGCTCCTGCCCAACCTGCCGGTTTGAGGCTGATTTCAACGCCAACCCCAGATGGGGCTGCGCCGCCCGGAGCATCTCAAGCTGCGCCTCTGAAAACCCCTCCGGCGCATCACTTGTCCACGAGATCATGAACCCTTCTGGCAGGAAATTTGGATCAACCGGCAGAGAAAGCTCGGTATCTTCCATCAGCAATGACGTGGCAAAATAGTCTTTGCCCCCCATCTCGTGCAACTCCTGGAATAATTCGAACTTGGCGCGCGACTGTGGATTTCGCAGGTCTTCACGCAACTCTTCCTGCCCCGAAACCAGCATCGTGACCAAGGGGCTTTGCTGCCAAGCTTCCGTTGGAACCTGAGAATACTCGTAACGATGACGGGTAATAGATTCGCCCTTGACCCAATCAAAGCCAACACCGCCATAGCGCGGATGAAACGCACCCTGTGCGATGTGCAACCGCATCAATGGAATGCCCGAACTGACCAGCCGCGCACAATACCCCTCGATCAACGCCTCACGCGTCGACCCGCGCAACCCTGCTTCAACCAACCACGCTATCAGCGTTTCCCGGTCACTTTGCGACGCCATACCAATTAACCTTCAAAATCCAAGCCCACCGGCACCACTATGCCGCTACTTGTCCAAACCTGCCAGCACCCTTAGCATCCGCTTTAACTGCGCAACTTCGTCCTGGGTCAGACGCTCTGTCAGCTGAGCCTGATAGCGCTCCCCAATCTCTTGCAAATCTCGGTACGCCACCTTGCCCGAATGGGTCAGCGTTAGCCGCTCTTGCCGCCTGTCGTCTCCATCACGCTCACGCGTTACAAATCGCCGTTCCACGAGCTTTTGAACCGCACGGCTGACTTTGGTCTTGTGGATCCGAGCACGTGTAACGATCTCAGTCGCCGTCAACTCGCCATATATCCCAAGATGAAACAGCACGCGCCATTCTGTGCGCAACATGCCGTATCGCCCCTTATACACCTGCTGAAACGACAGGCTGCTCTCCTCTGCGGCCTGATTCAGCAGGTATGGTAGGAAATCCTGCAGCGAAAAATCATCTTTTTTGGTCATATGAGCCCTCCGAACGCTTGTTAGTTACAAAATCAACCATTACCAACGCAACCAAATTCCGTAACAGGAGCGCGCGACATGACAAAACATTCTGTTCCAACCCGTATGCAGATGGCCCCATCTCTGGAAGGCCCGCACGCCGGATACATGCCTGGCTTTGGCAACGACTATGAAACCGAGGCCTTGCCAGGTGCCTTGCCCCAAGGCATGAACTCCCCGCAGAAGTGCAATTATGGCCTCTACGGCGAACAGCTTTCAGGTACCGCCTTTACGGCCGAATCAGTCGAGAGGACTTGGTGCTATCGCATTCGCCCCTCGGTGAAGCACTCCCACCGCTACCAAAAGATCGACGTGCCCCATTGGAAATCCGCGCCGCATGTCGATCCTGATGTCACGTCGCTCGGCCAATACCGCTGGGATCCGGTGCCCCACAGCGACGCGCCTCTGACATGGGTCACGGGCATGCGCACCATGACCACTGCGGGTGATGTAAATACTCAGGTCGGCATGGCCTCTCACATCTATCTCGTGACCGACTCCATGGTGGACGAATATTTCTTTTCCGCCGATTCCGAACTGCTTGTTGTCCCGCAAGAGGGCATCCTGAGATTTTCGACCGAGCTGGGCATTATCGACTTGGAACCCAAGGAAATTGCCATCCTTCCACGCGGGCTGCTTTATCGCGTCGAAGTGCTCGAAGGGCCGGCGCGCGGCTTTGTCTGCGAGAATTATGGCCAGAAATTCGAACTGCCCGGTCGCGGTCCCATCGGGGCCAACTGCATGGCCAATCCTCGCGACTTCAAGGCCCCCGTCGCCGCCTTTGAGGACCGCGAAGTGCCCTCCACCGTCACCGTCAAATGGTGTGGACAGTTCCACAAGACTGAGATTGGCCAATCTCCGTTGGACGTGGTGGCATGGCACGGCAATTATGCACCGGTGAAGTATGACCTGCGCACATATTGCCCCGTCGGCGCAATCCTGTTTGATCACCCCGACCCGTCGATCTTCACCGTGCTCACTGCCCCCTCAGGCCAGCCTGGAACCGCAAACATCGACTTCGTGCTTTTCCGCGAACGCTGGATGGTGGCCGAAGACACGTTCCGCCCGCCTTGGTACCACAAAAACATCATGTCCGAGCTGATGGGCAACATCTATGGCCAGTATGATGCCAAGCCCCAGGGCTTCATCCCCGGCGGCATGTCGCTGCACAATATGATGCTACCACACGGCCCCGACAAAAATGCCTTTGAGGGCGCGTCCAACGCCAACCTCGGCCCGGACAAGCTCGACAACACCATGTCCTTTATGTTCGAAACCCGCTTCCCACAGCACCTCACCTCCTTTGCCGCAAACGAAGCGCCGTTACAGGACGACTACATCGACTGCTGGAGCGACATCGAAAAGAAGTTCGACGGCACACCAGGTAAGAAATAAGCTGCCTTGAACTATCCTTGTCACCGGGGCGCTCATACCCCCGGCCACCGCAGAACCAACACTTCGGAGACACCATGCCTCTACTGAAATCCTGGGTCACGTCGGCCAACGATGCGAGCCATCCCTTCCCCCTCAATAACCTGCCTTACGGCGTCTTCTCAACGGTCGGCACCGAGGAACGCTGCGGCGTGGCCATTGGCGACATGATCCTCGACATAGCCGCCGCGGAGGAGGCCGGTCTCATCACTCTCGCCGAAGACCCTGTCTTTGATGTTCCCTATTGGAACGACGTCATGGACCTCGGCCCCGATGCTTGGGAGGCTCTGCGTGCGCGCCTCACTTCCTTGCTGTCCGACGACAGCGACGAAAAACCCGCCACCGAGCCGCACCTCGTCCCCATGGCCGACGCCACACTGCACATGCCGCTCGTGGTCAGCGAATATACCGACTTCTATGCCGGTCGCCATCACGCCACCAATGTCGGCACCATGTTCCGTGGCGCGGAAAATGCGCTGCCCCCTAACTGGCTGCACATCCCCATTGGCTATAACGGTCGCGCCTCTTCTGTTGTGCTCTCTGGCACCGACATCCGCCGCCCATGGGGTCAACTCAAGTCCCCAGATCACGACGTACCGGCCTTCCTGCCCTGTCGCCGCTTTGACATCGAACTGGAAATGGGCGCGATCGTTGGCACTGCCTCTGATGGTCCGATCTCGGTGCAAGAAGCTGACGACAACATCTTTGGCTACGTGCTTCTGAACGACTGGTCGGCGCGCGATATTCAAGCGTGGGAGTATCAGCCCCTCGGCCCATTTCAGGCCAAGGCAACCGCAACATCGATTTCCCCTTGGATCGTGACAAAGGCCGCGCTGGAACCCTTCCGCACAGAAACACCAGCTCGTGAATTCGATTTACTTGACCACCTCAAAGATGTCGGCCCGATGCTCTACGACATAAATCTGGCCGTCACCATGGCTCCCGATGGCAAAGACGCAACAACCATTGCGCGCACCAACTACGACCAAATGTACTATTCTGCCGCCCAGCAGCTCGCCCACCATTCCACCTCTGGCTGCCCAATGAATGTCGGCGACCTACTGGGCTCTGGCACCATTTCCGGCCCCTCTAAACCCGAACGCGGCTCGTTGCTCGAACTCAGCTGGGGCGGCAAAGAGCCCTTCACGCTGGACACCGGCGAGGAACGCACCTTTATCGAAGACGGCGACACGCTCACCCTCACCGGGGCCGCACACGGTGACGGCTATACCATCGGCTTTGGCGACTGCACGGGCACGGTTCTGCCCGCCCTAACTGACCCATACGCCCGTTAACTTTTTATTGTTCCCAAATTCACCCGGCAGAGGCACCTCGAACGCGCCACCAGTGGACCACCAAAAGGAAATACAAAATGGCCAAAGCATTCGCATCCCAAGGGGACATGATCGAAAAGAAAATCACCTTTGATGAAATCGGCAATGGTCTCTATGCCTTCACCGCCGAAGGTGATCCAAACTCGGGTGTCATCATCGGTGACGACAGCGTCATGATCGTCGAGGCACAGGCCACCCCCCGCCTCGCTCAAAAAGTCATCGACTGCGTGCGCTCTGTGACCGACAAACCGATCACCCATGTGGTGCTGACCCACTACCACGCCGTGCGTGTGCTGGGGGCTTCCGCCTTCAACGCACAGCAGGTGATTATGTCCAGCGCCGCCTATAACATGGTGCTCGAACGCGGTCAGGAAGACTGGGACAGCGAATTCCAGCGCTTCCCGCGCCTGTTCGAAGGACATGAAAGCATCCCAGGCCTCACCATGCCAACCACAACATTCAGCGATCAAATGACTGTCTTTCTTGGCAACCGCCGCGTCGACATCAAACAGATTGGACGCGCCCACACCGCTGGTGACGCCGTCATTCACGTGCCCGATCAGAACGTCATGTTCACCGGCGACATCGTTGAATACCACTCGGCCTGCTATTGCGGCGATGGGCACTTCGCCGATTGGGGCAACACACTCGACGCGATTAAGGCATACGATGTCGACGCCATCGCGCCGGGGCGCGGCGATGCGCTCGTGGGCAAAGAGATGGTAAACGCCGCCATCGAAAACACTCGGGACTTTGTCGAGAGTACCTACCGCCCTGCCGCCCGCGTCGCTGCCCGCAATGGGACGCTCAAAGAAACATGGGACGCAGTACGCGCCGAATGCGACCCCAAGTTCGCTGACTACGCGATCTACGAACACTGTCTGCCCTTCAACGTCGCGCGCGCCTATGACGAGGCACGCGGCATCGCCCACCCAAGGATTTGGACTGACAAGCGCGATCTGGAAATGTGGGCGCAATTGCAAGGCTGACTCAACTGTTCCTCCTTCCATTCCGGGCTTTCCCTGCGAAGACGCCCAATCCGGCAAAGGAGCACGCCCCGAAAAGTCGCAACTTGATCCAGATCGTGTCGCGAAGACGGGAGCCATGAGACACTGATACGACCGCCCCAGCGTCCGCGCCGGGGCTTGGATATGCTTTGCCCGCATCTGGGCACCTACGGGAGGAAGACCATGAACAAAATCTTTGAAACCCCCCTCTATCCCTACACGCGCAGCCCTGATCAGGACGCCGCTACACCAGTCCGCCGCAAGGTGGTGATCATCGGCGCTGGCCCCGTTGGCCTCGCCGCAGCCATCGACCTCGCCCAACAGGGCATCGAGGCCGTCATTCTTGATGAAAACGACAAGGTCAGCTTCGGCAGCCGCGCCATCTGTTTTGCTAAACGCCCCCTCGAAATCCTCGACCGGCTAGGCTGCGGCGATCCGTTTGTCGACAAAGGCGTGCAATGGAACGTCGGCAAAGTTTTCTTTGACGACCGCCAGGTGTATGACTTCAATCTACTTCCCGAAGATGGCCACAAACGCCCCGCCTTTATCAATCTTCAGCAATATTACTTCGAAGAATACCTCGTCCGTCGCGTGTTCGAGCTTCAGGCCGAAGGTGCCCCCATTGAAATCCGGGGCCGCAACAAAGTCGAGGCTATCGGTACCCACCCCGATCACGTTGCGCTAGAGGTCGACACTCCCGAAGGCGCCTACACGCTGGAAGCGGACTGGCTCATCGCTTGTGACGGCGCAAACTCTCCAACTCGTCGCATGTTAGGGCTCGACTTCGTGGGACGAGTGTTCGAAGACAATTTCCTTATCGCTGATGTGATCATGGAAGCCGACTTCCCCACAGAACGTTGGTTCTGGTTCGACCCGCCCTTCAACAAAGGGCAATCCGCTCTCTTGCACAAACAGCCCGACAATGTCTGGCGCATTGATTTGCAACTGGGTTGGGACATCGACAAGGAACGCGAAAAACGCCCTGAAAATGTCATTCCCCGCCTCAGAGAGATGCTCGGCAACGAGGTCGAATTTGAGCTCGAATGGGTGTCGATCTACACGTTCCAATGCCGCCGCATGGAAGATTTCCGTCATGGTCGCGTCCTGTTCGCAGGCGACGCTGCTCATCAGGTCTCTCCCTTTGGTGCACGTGGCGCCAACTCCGGGCTGCAGGACACCGATAACCTCGCATGGAAACTCAAACTGGTTCTTGACGGCACCGCCCCCGAAACCCTGCTTGACAGCTATAACCAAGAGCGCATCTATGGCGCGGATGAAAACATTCTGAATTCGTCTCGGTCTACAGATTTCATTACGCCCAAATCGGAAATGTCGCGCACCCTGCGCGACGCTGTACTTGACCTGTCGGAGCATTACGAGTTTGCGCGTCCATTGGTGAATTCTGGCCGCCTTTCTGTGCCGTGCACTTACGACGGTTCCTCGCTCAACTCGGCAGACGCGCTCGATGGTCCCGAACGCACACGTCCCGGCTCATCCTGCCCGGATGCGACACTGGGTGATGGCTATCTGCTCGATCAACTGGGTGACAGGTTTGTCCTTCTTACAATCGATGCGGACGCCCCCGACAGCTTCAACGAAGACGGAATTGAAGTCACCCGCCTTGCCCTTTCGGTCAAGGACGATCCCACCCTCGACCTCAAACGACGCTACCTAGGTGAGGCCGACGGCGCCGTCTATCTGATCCGCCCGGATCAGCACGTCGCCGCCCGCCGTCCTGCTTTTGACGAACACCACTTCCGCGCAGCCCTGCGCCGCGCAACGGGCAAGGAGTAACACTATGAACGATACGCTAACCCTCACCCCGAATATCACCGACGCCGATGATTTTTATGCTGACCTGCTCACCGCCCATGAAGGCCTGAACAAAGCAGAAAGTGACGCGTTCAACGCCCGTCTCGTGCTGGTACTCGCAAACCACATCGGTACGCGCGCCGTGCTGTCGCAGGCCCTCGCGGCTGCTGCCATGAAACCGGAGTAACCATAATGAAAATCGAACAAATTCACCACGTCGCCTACCGCTGCAAGGACGCTAAAGAGACCGTCGAGTGGTATGGCAAGATGCTCAACATGGATTTCATCCTCGCCATCGCCGAAGATCACGTTCCATCTACTCACGAACCCGATCCCTACATGCATCTCTTCTTAGATGCCGGGAATGGCAATGTTCTGGCCTTCTTTGAATTGCCAACCAAACCGGAAATGGGACGCGACCCCAATACACCAATCTGGGTTCAGCACATCGCGTTCAAAGTCAAAGACCGCGAACAATTGATCGCATTCAAAGAACATTTGGAGACCAACGGCGTCGAAGTGCTCGGTGTTACTGATCACTCCATTTTCCACTCCATCTATTTCTTTGACCCCAATGGTCACCGCATCGAGTTGGCCTGCCCAGATCCCAAGGAAGAGGCGCTGCTCAAGCGCATGGACGCGGTCAAATGGGACATGCTCAATGAATGGTCCGTGACCAAAAAGGCACCTCAACACGCCGCTTGGCTGCATGCCAAGGAATTACAAAAGGACGCCTGACCAAAATGGCAAGAGCGCACCTCTCACTGCGTTCTTAACACAGCAACTAAAATGCGCTACCCTTGGCAGACCTGGCCCTATTGGGCCGGGCTACAACAAGGCATGCCAAATGACCAAAACCACTTTGTTTGACTACTGGCGTTCATCAGCCAGCTACCGCGTGCGCATCGCGCTCAACCTAGCAGGGATCGATTATCAGTCTGTTTCCGTCGATCTGGTGACGGGTGATCAGTGTTCCAATGAGCACCTGTCTCGCAATCCGCAAGGTTTTGTTCCCGTATTAGATATCGACGGACACCGCTTTACGCAATCTCTTGCCATACTCGATTACCTCAATGAAACGCGTTCTCTCGGGCTCCTTCCCACCGATCCGGCCCAAGCTGCAAAGGTACGCGCTCTGGCCCATTCGGTTGCAGTCGACGTTCACCCGGTATGTAATCTCAAGGTGGTCGCGCACGTCGCTTCGCTCATGCCCGGCTCAGAAACGGCGCGCCCGGATTGGATGATACATTTCATTACACCGGGTCTTGCCGCATTTGAAATGATGCTAAACGACTTCGGCCAAGCCCCATTTTGTGCCGGCGATGAACCGGGCCTTGCCGACATCTGTCTCATGCCACAGCTCTACAATGCACGTAGGTGGAATGCTGATTTTTCAGAATGTGTAAAAATTCAGGCGATCGAGGCTGCCTGCGCAGACCACCCTGCGTTCGCCGCCGCGCACCCGGATCAGGTCAAACCACAGTGATGATTATATTTCGAGCTCGTGCAATTCGCCCAACAACCGTAAAAGAGTGTTGAACCGGTCTTCACCCAGCTCATCGCGCAGCTGCTGCGCATGGCGCTGGCTTTCTGAAATGTTTTCAGCAATCAGCGCATGTCCAGCCTGTGTCACAGTGATCACCTGACGGCGACGATCTGCGTCGTCTTTTGACCGCGTGACCAGCCCCTTTTCTTCCAGCTTCTGCAATATGCGCGTCAGGCTGGGCAATAATAACACTGCTCGTTCCGCGATTGTGGTCGGGTCCAATGGACCCTCTTCCATCAACACACGCAACACACGCCATTGTTGTTCGGTGACACCCGCATTGGCCAGCATTGACCGTATCGGTCCCATCACCTTTTCTCTCGCGCGTAGCAAGGCAATAGGCAAAGATTGAGAAGTGGCCGGAATAGTCGTGTCGCGTGTCATGTGGTCTTCATGCACAAGACACCACAAAAAGGCAAATTCATTATCTTGTAAATCAGCCTTGATTAACTTAACCTGTTAATGAACATGGAGATTTGAACATGGATTGGCAAGACTTTGCCCGCTGGGGCGCGCGGATCGCTGACTGGGGTCGCACATATCACGAGACCATTCGCGCACGCCCCGTTCGCGCGCAAACCGCACCGGGCGAAATTATCAATGCGCTTCCCGTCGCCCCACCAACTGTTGGCACCGACATGGAAGCAGTTTTTGCCGATTTTGAAACCACGGTCATGCCTGGCATAACCCACTGGCAACATCCGCGCTTCTTTGCCTATTTCCCGTCCAACGCCACGCCACCTTCAATGTTGGCGGAGTTTCTTGCGACGGTAATCGCGCCACAATGCATGCTCTGGCAGACCTCTCCAGCTGCCACAGAAATGGAAACCCGCATGATCGACTGGTTACGCCAATCGATAGGGCTGAACGACACATTTTCAGGCGTCATTCAGGACAGCGCTTCGTCTGCCACCCTCGCGGCCACACTGACCATGCGCGAAAAGGCGCTGGACTGGCAGGGCAATCAACAGGGCCTGTCTCAACTGGCAACACTGCGGATTTACTGCTCGAACGAAGTACACACCTCAGTAGATCGCGCCATCTGGGTCGCCGGTATCGGTCAAGACAACCTCGTGCGCATTCCCACACAAGGTGCCACCCGCGCCATGGACCCAGCCTCTCTTGACGCAGCCATTGCCGCCGATATCGCCGCGGGCCTTAAACCTGCCGGCATCATCGCTTGCACTGGCGGCACCGGTACAGGTGCATGCGATGACATCAACGCTGTCTGCGACGTGGCCGCAAAACACGACCTTTACGTACATGTCGATGCTGCTTGGGCAGGTGCTGCCATGATCTGCCCGGAATACCGCGACCTGTGGACCGGCATCGACCGCGCCGACTCGATTGTCTTTAACCCGCATAAATGGCTCGGGGTTCAGTTCGACTGCTCTGCGCATTTTGTCAAAAACCCCGACGATCTGGTGCGAACGCTTGCCATCAAACCAGAATTCCTCAAGACCCACGGACAAGACGGCATCATAAACTATTCCGAATGGTCCGTGCCCCTTGGTCGCCGGTTTCGCGCCCTCAAAATCTGGTTTGTCCTGCGGATCTACGGCCTTGAGGGCCTGCAACGGATGATCCGAAACCACGTCACATGGTCACATGAGCTGTGCGAACGCATCCGCACCACGCCTGATTTCGAGATTATCACCGAACCCGTACTGTCGCTGTTCACCTTCCGCTATGCCCCGGCTGGCCATGGCGACCTCGACAAGCTCAATCAATCGCTCGTCGACCGGATTAACGATGACGGGCGCATCTACCTCACGCAAACCCGCGTCAACGGCGACCTGGTGATCCGTTTCACCGCGGGACAGGTCAGCGCCACCCGCGAGGACGTTCTCCTGACGCTGGACGTACTCAAGCAACTGACCGGCGATCTACGCTAACAGATCCTCGCGCCAATCTACCCCTGCAACTTGGCCGCGGCGCGGGCATAACCACCCGCCGCGCCATCCACAAAATGCATATGTGCCTCATCAACCGCCGACGGTACAAAGCACGTCATCATCGCCTCATCCTGCGCATGCAGCCCATACCGGATGATCCCCTTATCCGCCGCATCACGCAACACAGCCTCAATGCGCCCCTGCGTGGCAGTATCACAATCCAGCGTCATCTTCAGCCCATCATCAAACTTACGAAAATCCGCATGTGGCGCAATCGAGCTGCGATACTGCGACGGCTTAAACCGACCCACCCGCGTATTCGACCGGAACAATCCCCAGATCATCAAATTCTGCGCCAAAAGCACCAGCTTTTGCAGCCAAACAGGCCGCGCCCCATGCTGAGCCTGCGCCTCCAGCGCCAATCCTACTGGCGGATAGCGAATCTCTGGACCATTTCGCGGCACCGGGTGCCCCTCTCTCTCGGTCTTCTCTGCTGCGCCAATCACGTCTCTGGCAACGATCGCAAAATCATTTTCTGACACACCGTTCGATGGCTTCAGCACAACAGACAGAATGGCGCCGTTGCGCGCCTGCATGTTCGACCAACGACACGACAGCCCCGACAGATCCGGCGCCTCCTCGCCATGCACATCCTCACGCAAACCCAACCTGCCCGTTTTCATCAGCGTCTCGGCCCATGCCAGTCCACCGCCCGAAAACATGGCGAAATCCACGCTTTCAGTGGGGGCATAACGCGCCACGCGCACATCACGGCCCGCCGCTCGAATGTCTCTCACCGGAACCATTGCCACACGAAGCTCAATTGCAAATTCGCTGCGGGCCCAGCGCCGCACCGCGTCCAATGCTTTTTCCGCAGCCCCTTTTTGCGCAGGCCAAACCGCGAACCCGGCACCATCTCCGCCAAAAACATAGGGCAAACGCGCCTGTTTCGCGGCGTTCAACTGGGCCGAGATCACTGCCGCTCCCACCATATTTACCGCTTTGTAGCGGCCCCGGGCGATCTCGTGGGTCGATCCCACGATATCGGCCACCCCCACGTACCAATCATCCGGCAGCGGAATATAGCGCGCCGGATCGGCCATCACATCAAAGTCTGCCGACACGGGAAGGTTTTCGTAGAACGCTTGGGTCGACTGAGTAAGGTACATTGCACGTGCCTCTTGCAAGCTTATGGTGTTGTTACGGATTTAGAGCATTCCCGGATCACTACAACGCACATCAACGTGACGCTGGCGCGAGGCACCTACTGCGACCAAAGTGCCGCGCCTTCGTCGGGTCAACCGCTTGCCAATCCCGTCCCTTTCGGATCAAGTCTCCCGCAACCACCCCGAGGAGCCTCCATGCGTGTCGATCTGATCCTGCTCTGTCTGGCCTATGTCCTCAGCCAGTTTTTCCGCGCCTTCCTCGCGGTACTGACCAAAGTGCTCAACACCGATATCGGCACCACACCCGAAGACCTCGCTTTTGCCTCCGGTCTCTGGTTCCTGGTCTTTGCAGCTATGCAAATCCCCGTTGGTGCGGCGCTTGACCGCTTTGGGCCGCGTCGAACCTCTGCGCTGTTGCTCTTGATCGGCGGGTCAGGCGGTGCCGCGCTCTTTGCCGTCGCCACAACGCCCGTGCATGTCTGGGCGGCGATGACTCTGATCGGAGTCGGCTGTTCCCCGGTTTTGATGGCCAGCTACTACATTTTTGCGCGCAGCTATCCTGCCGCACAATTTGCAACGCTGGCCGCTCTCATGCTGGGGATCGGCTCGGTCGGCAATCTCGTGGCCGCCTTCCCAATGGCTTGGGCAGCAGAAACCATTGGCTGGCGTGCCTCACTCTGGGCACTCTCGGCAATCAGCGGCCTGATCGCCTTTGGCCTCTGGGCCAAGGTGCAGGATCCGGAACGCGTGGCCCACACTGAAAAAGGGTCCGCACTGGACCTTCTCAAAATCCGCGCGCTGTGGTTCCTGATCCCGCTGATGTTTGTCTGCTATATGCCAGCGGCAGGCATCCGTGGCCTATGGATCGGCCCCTACCTGTCAGACGTCTTTGCGTTTGACACCTCTGGTATTGGAACCGCCAGCCTTGTCATGGGTGTTGCCATGATATTTGGCACTTTTGCCTATGGCCCTGCGGATCGCATACTTGGCACACGTAAATGGGTCATCCTTCTGGGCAATCTCATTGGCGCGCTGGCACTTCTCGCCCTTGCGCTGCGCGTCGACACTAATGGCTGGCAATCCATCGCGCTGATGTCGGCCGTCGGTTTCTTTGGCGCCAGTTTTCCAGTGGTGATCGCCCACTCACGCAGCTTCTTTCCGCCCCACCTCACCGGGCGGGGCGTGACCCTGATGAACCTCTTCGGGATTGGCGGTGTGGGCGTCATGCAATTCGGCTCTGGCCGCCTGCACGGCGCCATCGCACCTTCTGACCCGGTCCTGGCTTACCAAACATTGTTCGCCGTGTTTGGCGCGCTGCTTGTGGCTGGGCTGGCAATCTATCTGTTTTCCGAAGATAGGACCGATTAAGCTCTGGACGCGCACCCATCGGGTTCCAAAATACACCGCTTCACAGAATTGCGACACTCCCCCCCTTTTGTCCCGCCCGAATCGGGGCTAATAGGGCGCGTCCTATAGTGTCCCGGTCTTTTTCCGGGGCGCTCCAACCAAGGAGACCTGAAATGGGGTATCGCGTCGTCATCGCAGGCGCCACGGGCAATGTGGGCCGCGAAATGTTGAACATCCTGGCCGAGCGCCAGTTCCCAGTGGATGAGCTTGCCGCGCTGGCCAGCCGTCGTTCGCTCGGAACCGAGGTGACATTCGGCGAGACCACCCTGACCACCAAGGATATCGACCAGTTCGATTTCTCCGGTTGGGATATCGCGCTTTTTGCCATCGGCTCTGAAGCCACCAAGAAATACGCACCCATCGCGGCGGCGGCGGGCTGTGTCGTGATCGACAACTCCTCTCTCTATCGCTACGATCCGGACGTGCCGCTGATCGTGCCCGAATGCAATGCAGAGGCGATCCACGGTTACTCTAAGAAAAATATTATCGCCAACCCCAACTGCTCGACCGCGCAGATGGTTGTGGCGCTGAAACCCCTGCATGACCGGGCCAAGATCAAACGTGTTGTTGTCTCGACTTACCAGTCGGTTTCCGGCGCGGGTAAAGACGGCATGGACGAATTGTGGGATCAGACCAAATCGATCTATAATCCCACATCCGACGTGCCGCCCAACAAGTTCCAAAAGGAAATCGCCTTCAACGTCATTCCTCAGATCGACGTCTTCATGGAAGACGGCACGACCAAGGAAGAGTGGAAGATGGTGGTCGAAACCAAGAAAATCGTCGACCCATCGATCAAGGTTACAGCCACCTGCGTGCGGGTCCCCGTTTTTGTTGGCCACTCAGAGGCGATCAATATCGAGTTCGAAGAGTTCCTCGACGAAGACGAAGCGCGCGACATCCTGCGCGAAGCGCCGGGCATCATGGTAATCGACAAGCGTGAGGCCGGTGGCTACGTCACGCCCAAGGAATGTGTCGGCGATTTTGCCACTTTCATCTCGCGCATCCGTCAGGACAGTACTATCGAGAATGGCCTCAACCTGTGGTGCGTATCGGACAACCTGCGCAAAGGTGCCGCTCTGAACGCCGTGCAGATCGCCGAAACTCTAGGTCGCGAAGTGCTGAAAAAAGGCTGATCTGGACATCACTGACTTCTAGAAAGGGCGCCAATTGCGGCGCCCTTTTTCATTCCAATACCCCACATCCCTCATCGCGCCCCAACAGGCGCTGCACCAGATACTGGTGCCGATGCCCCGGAAACGGTGTGCCAAACCGCTTCATCAAACTCCCATAAGAACAACCCAGCTCCGATGCCTTGCACATCCGGCGCTCGTCACTCAAAGCAAAAAGCGCCAGCCCACCGCCCGCCTCGCGCAAAGCGTACCCTTTGCCTGCCAGTCGCTCTCCGAGGTCTTCCCAGCCCGTTGCTGCCGCCAGATCTCCCGCGAGGAGCCTCCGCAAGGAGGCGAGGAGCTGCTCATCCGCCCGATTGGCCGTCTTCGCCGGTCGCCCCAGCCGCGCCAACTCCGCATCCAGCGCACGGCGCACCACCTGCCCCACCGTTATGTCTTCGCGCCGCGCCGCATCCCGTGCGGCCTCAGCATCGGGTCAGGCAATTTCAGATGAACATCATGCATCTCCATGCGTCAAATTTCCCGGAACACGGTTAACACCGCCTTAATTCCCGCCGAATCACTCCCTCGAATTGTCCGCCTGCCGCCACATTCGAGACATGAACAGCCCCTATCACCGTTCCCACGCCTTTTGCGACTTATCCACAGGATGCGCCGCATCAGGCAGGGTCCAGCCATTTCCGCTGGGCAGTGGGGCAGTTCCTGTCCGAACGCCGCCGACGATCCGTCTGCGCCATTCGGGTGGTCCTGCGACAATTGAAATAAAGGCCACAGGCTTGCAGTCCCCGACTGCCGGGCCCGAAACACTGTGTTTCCCAAAAAGGCCTGACTTACCGCCTTTCCGCCACATTTCGCGCCACTTCCGCCGCATTCAAAGCGCAGATTGAATTCATCGGAAAGACTAGGGCAATAACGAAAATCTGGAGGCTCACATGCCAAAGCGTATCTACAAGGACAACACCATGGAAAATGCTAACATCGAGTTCAAATCGCTTGCAGAAAAAGCACGGGAACGCCGCCTTCGTGCACTGATGGCCAGCAACCGGAATGACTCAAATATCTTCCTCTGAAGACACGCCTCCAAACGAACGACATCATCAGGATACAGCCCGCCCCATGGCGGGCTGCCTCTGTTTCAGGGGGGCTCAGACTTGAACAAAACTGTCCTTGGTCTTGTCATATGCCTCCAGCCCGCCTTCCGCGATATTGTGCCAAAGCCCATGCAGGCTGAGATCGCCGCTCTCCACGCGTTCGCGCACAAAAGGAAAGCTCATCAGGTTTTCCAGAGACACCAAAACTGATTTCTTTTCCAAAGCGCGCGCCTGTTCTTCGCCTTCGGGCACATCCGCCACAGCTTCAAATCCGGGACGCAGCACATCCATCCACCGGCCAACAAAGCTATCCTTGCTCTCCAGCGCAGGCGCATTGCCCTTGCACATGTCGATGCACCCTTGCACCCCGCCACATTGCGAATGCCCAAGTACCACCAAATGCGCCACCTTCAATGCCGTCACCGCGTATTCAACTGCCGCTGACGTACCGTGCTGATTCCCGTCCGGTTTGTAGGGTGGCACCAAATTCGCGATATTGCGGTGAATGAAAAATTCGCCCTGATCCGCGCCAAAGATCGACGTCACATGCACCCGGCTGTCGCAACAAGAGATAATCATCGCCCGGGGATGCTGCCCTTCGGACCCCAAATGCCGATACCAACTTTCGTTCTGGGCATAAGACGTGGCCTTCCACCCCTGATAGCGTTGCACCAGATAAGACGGCAGAGGTTTCGCGTGTTCCATATCTTGTCCCCTTATTCTTTCGGCTTGGGATAGCGATAGTTTAACAAAAATTCGAGCGTAAACGATCCGGCGCGTCAACTTTTTGGAAGGAAGTTGCACGCAGTCTGGCACACGGGTGTGGGAACAGTTGGGAACTATGGGGTGAGACATTGACACAAGTCGCCGTACTGCAACCGGTCGAGGATGTATCCGTCGATCAGGACGAACTTGCGCGAATCTATATTCAGATGGAAAGCGCCGATGAAATCGTAGCCAAACATATTCAAGATCTGGCGCGCTGTTTACCCAGCGCGATGGATCTCTTTGCCGATGGCAATCTGGACGATCTGCAGACATGCAACAGCATAATCTCCAAAATTTCCGCGTCGATTGGCATGACCACTCTGTCTCGGGTTGCGCAGGACGTTTCGACATGTTGTGTCTCAGGTGATGTGGCCGCACTCGCCGCAACATTGTCGCGTCTGGTCCGCATTGGAGAATGCTCTCTGCACGAAATCTGGGAGCTTCAGCAATTGCCGATCTGATCGGGCTTGCAGGTGACGGCTCAGCGGCTACGCTACAGCCAAAGCACTTATCCCTATCAAAGAGGCTACAATGTCCCTCACTTTTGCTTCGGCTGCGGCCAACGCCTTGCCCCTCCATGTCCTGGATATGGAGGGGTTTGACGAGTGGTTGAGGGCCCAACCGCCCACCGCGCGCACTTGGATTACCGCTTCGGGCTTTCAGCCAACAACGGGCAAATCGTTGCTGGTGCCAGATTCCACAGGCGCGCCAATCATGGCTTTGGGGGGATACGGCAGCGCGGCATCCCGTGCCCGCGCGCGCTTCCCACTCGCCGCAATTGCGGCCAACTTGCCAAAGGGCACCTACACCCTAGCAAATGAGTTGCCTGATGGTGACTTGGACACTGAACTACTAGGCTGGCTTTTGTCGGCCTATACTTTTGACCGCTACACAAAGCGCACAGTTGGCTCCGCGCGCCTGATTTGCCCGAAAGGCGTTGACGCGATCCGTATCGAATCTCTTGCCGCAGGTGAGGCTCTTACCCGTGACCTGATCAACACACCGGCCTCCGACATGGGCCCCGCCGCCCTCGAAGAAAGCGCCCGCTTGCTGGCACAGACCTTTGATGCAGCTATCAAGGTCGCCACCGGTGAGGATTTGCTGGCACAGAATTTCCCCATGATCCACGCCGTGGGTCGTGCCGCCGCCCAACACCGCGCACCACGTCTGATCGATATACGCTGGGGCAACACCGGCCCCGCCCTGACTCTTGTTGGCAAAGGTGTGTGCTTTGATACGGGCGGGCTGAACCTCAAGCCCGGCAATTCCATGGCACTCATGAAAAAGGACATGGGCGGTGCCGCCACGGTGCTCGGCCTCGCCCATATGATCATGTCCTTGAACCTACCCCTGCGTCTGCGCGTCTTGATCCCGGCTGTTGAAAACGCAGTGTCCGCCGACTCGTTCCGGCCCGGCGATATCCTCACGTCGCGCAAGGGTCTCACGGTCGAAATCAACAATACCGACGCCGAAGGCCGCCTTGTCCTTGCAGACGCCCTTGCGCTTGCCTCTGAAGACACCCCTGACCTGTTGATTTCCATGGCCACCCTGACCGGTGCCGCCCGCGTCGCCGTCGGCCCTGACCTTGCACCATATTTCACCGACGACGCAGCGTTTGCCGCCGCACTTGAATCCTCTGCGACGGAAACCTCGGATCCGGTCTGGCGCCTGCCTTTCTGGGAACCTTATGAAAAAATGATCGAACCCGGCATTGCTGATCTCGACAACGCCCCCTCCGGCGGCATGGCGGGGTCTATCACTGCCGCACTTTTCTTGCGTCGCTTTGCATCCGATCAACGGTATGCCCATTTCGACATATACGGCTGGAATCCTTCGCCGGCGCCCGCACGACCCAAGGGTGGCGTCGCTATGGGCGCGCGTGCCATCCTGAATGCGCTTCCCAAGCTGCTTGATCTCTGATGGATCGGCGCGCCACACCGGTTAACACCCGCGTCGCCCATGTATCACTAAAGGGACGGGTCAGTGCCCCACGTTACGCATCGCCCACCTTGCACCATGTCACCACTCCGGTCACGGCCCTCTATGCCGCGCCAAACGCTGGCGCAGCGCGTGACCGCGAACTGGCTTTCGGAGAAGGTTTCGACGTGCTCGATACCCACAACAGGTGGGCTTTTGGCTGCGCCACGCGCGACGGCTATGTCGGCTATATCGCGGCCAACGCCCTTTCCGCCACAGCCCTTCTCCCCACACACCGCGTCATCGCGCCCACATACGCCAGCTCTGAGCCCCGCCTTAAATCACGCGGCGAATCCACCCCCCTGCCCATCGGTGCCCGCGTGCCCGTCTGCGCCATCCATCACGATCATTGCGATTGGGCTGAGATCGACTGGCCCGCGACCGATTCGGACACTTCAGGCTCCACGCTTTACGTGCCCGCGCTCCATCTCGCACCCCTCTCTTTCGCTGCCACCAACCCCGTGACCGAAGCTGAACGCTACCTCAACACCCCTTACCTCTGGGCTGGAAACTCCGGTTTTGGTATCGACTGCTCAGGCCTGATCCAAGCCGCCCTGCTCGCCTGCAACATCCCCTGCCCCGGTGACAGCGACCAACAACAAACCTCCTTCCCTGATGCCACTGGCCATTATGAACCCGGCGATCTTTTGTTCTGGAAAGGCCACGTCGCGATGGCAGTAGATGCTCAAACAATGATCCACGCCAATGCTCACCACATGGCGGTCGCCATTGAGAATATCGACAAGGCCCTCACACGCATCGCCGCCACCGACGGCCATCTCACCGGTCACAAACGCCCAATTTACGAGGTTCAATCATGAGCGATTCCTTCTTTCAGCCCGTCTCTGGGATGGACCTGCCACGCTTCGCCGGCGTACCCAGCTTCATGCGCCTGCCCGTAATCACACCCGGCGACCCACGCCGCGCCGAAGTCGATATCGGCCTCGTCGGCGTACCTTGGGACAGCGGCACCACCAACCGTCCCGGCCCGCGCCACGGACCTCGCCAGCTGCGTGACGCCTCCACCATGATCCGCGCCCAGAACGGCGCCACAGGCATTCGCCCGTTTGAGCATGTAAACTGCGCCGATCTGGGCGATGTCGGCCCCAATCCGGCGGATATCCCCGACAGCATGACCCGGATCACAAACTTCTATAACGTATTGAAATCGCAAAATATCACACCCCTGACAGCGGGTGGCGATCACCTCACCTCACTGCCCATCCTGCGCGCTCTCGCGGCTGACACGCCCCTTGGCATGGTGCATTTCGACAGCCACACAGATCTCTATCACAGCTACTTTGGTGGCACGATGTACACCCACGGCACCCCCTTCCGCCGCGCCATAGAAGAAGGTCTGCTCGATCCCAATCGTGTGGTGCAAATTGGCATCCGTGGTACCACTTACGATAACGAAGATACCGATTTTGCCCGCGCTGTTGGCGTCCGTATCATCCGCATCGAAGAATTCTTCACCCGCGGCATCCCCGACGTCATGGCCGAAGCCCGATCCATCGTCGGCACCGCGCCCACATACCTGTCCTATGACATCGACTTTGTGGACCCCACCTTTGCCCCCGGAACCGGCACACCCGAAGTTGGCGGCCCAAATGCCTTCCAGGCCCTGCAAGTGGTGCGCGCGTTGGACGGGCTCAATATCGTCGGTGCTGATCTGGTCGAGGTCTCGCCCCCCTTCGATGCCTCCGGCGCCACCGCCTTCCTCGGCGTATCGATCATGTTCGAAATGCTCTGCATCATGGCACAAACTCAGCCCACTTACTGACCCTGCACCTTCTCAATGTTCACAAAAATCCCCGGGGGGTTGCAGCTAGCCTGCAACGGGGCAGCGCCCCATTCCGCCCGCAGGGCACAAACGGCGTGCCCCTCCGGGGCGCTCCATGGAACGACCTACTCCACCGACCGGATCAGCTTGCGTTCCAATACGCGCAGCACGGTTTTCAACTCGTGCCCGCGCTTCAAAACCTGCCCGTCCATGCCGATCACCGCATAAAGCCCTTGCTTATTGCGCAGCTTGGGCCGCTTCTCGATCCGGTACAGCGGATTTTCCGCCGTGCGCCGGAATACCGAGAACACGGCCACATCTCTGAGATGCGAAATGCCATAGTCACGCCATTCGCCAGCGGCCACCATGCGCCCATAAAGCGACAGGATCACGTTTAACTCTCTGCGATGAAAAGCCACTTGCTCGGGGGGCTGTGCACCCGGGCGCATCGAAATTGGAGGTTGCGCATTCATACCCCACCGTTGCGCTGTTTTTGCAATAAATCAAGCCTGCCTCTCTTTTGCCGCAAATTCATCTGTAAATGGCCTCCGAGCGTTCCTTTTTCTGACAAAGCCGTGGGGCAAAAAGTCTTCATAGCGAAACTTGAACGCTACCTTCGGCGGCGCGGCGTTATTGCCCCCACCCAGTCTGCGCCGCCGAGGGCTTTTCTTTCCAGACAACCAGTCATACCCAACACACATCGTCAAGATGCTGTTATTGCTTCTATTTTTCCGTACAATCGGGCCGTCACGCAAAACTCCCCTGACAAAACCACCCCGACGACATCGCGCCGCCATGGGCATAATAAAGCCACAGCCGCTCGCCATTGGTGCAGGTGACACGCCAATAGTCGCGCACCCCGCTGCGCCACTCCGGCTCGTCCAGCCACCACTCCGGCGCGATTCGCTCCGGACCTACCGCGTCCTGCGTCTCCATATCGCGCCCGCGCCAGCGAAACGGGCCCGTCAGGCGGGGCACATCCGGGGCCTGAACCACTTCCGGACGCCACAACAGGATCGGGCGCGGGATAGACACCTGTGGCCACGCCTCGCGGAACGGCTCCGACCATGCCGCATGCAGCGTTTGCGCACCTTTCTCCGGGATATGGCTCGATGCGGGGTGGCGGCGGGTGATCTGCTCAAGGCCGATTCTCGCCCCGATCCGCCCCACCAGATCGTCCAGCGCATGGCCTGCGGCCAGCCGCTCTGCCACCGCGCGCCCCGCATCCAGATGTCCCGTCACGCGACGGGTGTGCACCGGCTCAACCCGCACCGCCTCGATACGCAGCATATCTATGCCAAACCCGGCATCAATCTCCTCCAGCTTCATGCGCATCAGCGGGCGAATGCGTTCCGGGTCATCGCTGGCCCGCGCCAACCCCACATCCACCCATTGCATGGTCTGATCCGCGCGAAACACTTGTAATCGCACAACCCGCGCGCCCTGCCCACGCTCTTTCAACCGCTCGCACAAAGGTGGTAACAACCGTTCCACCCCCGCCAGCACATCCGCCTCCAACCCGATCGGTTCCGGCAATGTCATGCGCACTGCAAACACCGGGCGATCTGCGGCCGGGCTGACCGGCTCCGGTTGGCTGCCCAGCGCCTGATCCAGCCGTAGCACCAGCCCCTTGCCAAACCGCCGCGTCAATCCCGCGCGCGGCTGACCAGTCAGATCGCCAATCTTGCGCAGCCCCAGCCGCGCCAGCTCTCCTTGTGTCGCCGCATCAAGCCGCAACCCCGCCACCGGCAGCTCTGCCAGCGCGCTGCGGGTCTTGCCCACCGGTGCAATCCGCCCCGCGCGCGCCTCCGCTGTGGCCTTTTGTGGCGGTGTGCCTCCGCGTGTCCAATGTCGCCGCTTTACTGCCCGGCTGCGCGTGGCGCGGGCCTCCTGTGCGATGTCATCGCCACTGCGATGCAGCATCTCACCCGCAGGTTGCTCGGCAAACCGCGCCAGCGCCCAGGCCGCGCCCAATGTGTCGGCAATCCCCAATCGCACCGTCAGCCCCAGATCCCCGCAATCCTGTTCGACCTGTGTCAACAGCCCCGCTTCACCGCCAAACAGATGCGCACATCCGGTCAGATCAATCACCAGCGCACTAGGCTCTTCTTCGGCCACCCACGGGCTGAACTTTCCCGCCCAGCGCCGCAGCACCGCCAGAAATCCCGCCTCGGCCTGCACATTCTGCAACCGCGTGATCAGCCCCGGACACACCGCCTGCGCATCCCGCAACGGCTGCCCCAGCTCCAGCCCCTCGGCCTCGGCCTGTACGTTCAACGACGAGATCACCTGCATCTGACCCGTATCGCGCAGCACCGCCAAGGGCGCGTCAAACGTGCCCCGTTCCATACGGATCAAACGCTCGGCCCCCAGCCTCGGGAACCACAAGGACAGAATACGACGATGCGGCATGACCCCTCACACCAAATGGCAGGCAGACTTGAGCAGACTTAAATGTTCTTACTTTGTTCTATTTTTGATTACCCTGATTCCATCCCTCGAGTCGAGCCAAATCACACGAGACACACGATCAGAACCCGGCAGATCACACGCTGACACAATTATCACGAAATC
The DNA here is from genome assembly GCF_003014475.1 of Shimia abyssi. GTDB lineage: Bacteria > Pseudomonadota > Alphaproteobacteria > Rhodobacterales > Rhodobacteraceae > Shimia > Shimia abyssi. Next base: position 761,940 of record NZ_PYGJ01000001.1, read on the forward strand.
GTATAACCAATTAATTTCAACGAATTACGAACAGAATCCCAGAGAAGTTCAAACCCGAAAATCATCCACTCAAAAAATCGCGCCGTAGCCTCTGCATCAAACATGGAGAGGAACACCATCATGCTAAGACGCACCTTTATCGCCGCCGTAAGCGGCCTCGCGCTGACCCTGACAGCAGGCACCGCCGCGCTTGCCGAGCACCACGGTGCCAAGGCGAAAATGGACATTGTCGACACTGCGGTGAACGCCGGTGCCTTCAACACTCTGGTTGCCGCCGTCTCAGCCGCCGGGCTGGTCGATGTACTGAAATCCAAAGGCCCGTTCACCGTCTTCGCCCCCACGGATGAGGCCTTTGCCGCCCTGCCCGCCGGCACCGTCGAAGACCTGCTCAAGCCCGAGAACAAAGACCAGCTCGTCGCGATCCTGACTTACCACGTCGTCCCCTCCAAAGTGATGTCCGCTGACATCGCCGGTGCGCAAGCAGACGTGGCAACCGTCCAGGGCTCCAACATCGCCGTAGACGCCACAAGCGGCGTCATGATCAATGACGCCACCGTCGTCATGCCCGACATCATCGCAAAGAACGGCGTAATCCACGTTATCGACACGGTCCTGATCCCGGCCTCCTGACGCCACAGGTAGACAAAAACCAAGGTGCGCTCACATTTGGGTGCACCTTGCGTTTGAACCTTGGCGACATCCCAAACTCCGCCTAAGCTTTTCGCAAGCAAGGAGAAACAGATGCCTCGATTGACCCACGCCCTAGCATTCACCTCATTCTGCGCCGCCACCGCTGCCTTTGCCCATAATGGCGTCAAAGATCCGGATGTCATGGCGCGCATGAATGCGATGAGCGCAATTGCCAAGGCTACCGGCACGCTCAGCGATATGGCACGTGGCAAGACCCCACTGCATCAGGCCAAGGCGCGCATGGCTCGCGACACAATCAGCCTGCAAGCAGCCAAAGTACCCGCGCTGTTCGAGAATCAGGCAACCGACCCAAAATCCGAGGCCGCACCAGCCATTTGGGACGACTGGACAGATTTCACGGCAAAGGCGGACCAGATGAAAAAAGCCGCACTTGCGCTAGACTTCACCGACCGTGCGGCATTGCGCGTCACAATCCGAGATCTCGGAGCATCTTGTAGTGCGTGCCACAAAGATTACCGCATTGAAAAATAACGACAGAACTCTCCCTGAACATCACTTAATAGCTATCCACACCACGCCTTGGTGATGGCACCCCTGTCGTTGTGCTCAACATTCAAACGCTGCGGCAAGTACTCGGTTGTGACAATCGCGCCTGGCGCAATCACGCGCGTTTTTTCCGGTATTTCAATCGTATCCAATACGTCCAGCGAACGTCCAACCAGCGGCGCAAAAACGTCTTCATTGCAACTGGACGCGCCTACCAAAGGCGCATCGCTTGCCGTGGCCACCGCCTCGGCTTCTGGCTCTGGCGAGCCGCATCCAGCAACAAGTCCCATTGAGAGGGCAAAAATATAGATCGGGCGCATAGCGGCTCCTGAAAAAAAATAAGTATCACACATAGTTTGTAACGCGCTGTCGGTTCCACGCAACCTCATGTCGCACGGCCTATTGAAAATGAGCCCCATTTCGATCACGATCTGCGCAAAACCCTTGGAGGAAAAAGATCATGCGCACTCGTGCTGCTGTCGCGCTCGAAGCCGGCAAACCCCTTGAAATCATGGAAGTGAACCTCGAAGGCCCCAAGGCTGGCGAAGTTCTGGTTGAAATCAAAGCCACCGGTATCTGTCACACAGACGAATTCACCCGGTCCGGAGCGGATCCAGAGGGGCTTTTCCCCTCGATACTCGGGCACGAAGGCGCTGGCATCGTCATGGAAGTGGGCGAAGGTGTAACCACGCTAAAGCCGGGCGACCATGTGATCCCACTCTACACCCCCGAATGCCGCGAGTGTCACTCTTGCCTGTCTGGCAAAACCAACCTCTGCACCGCGATTCGCGGCACTCAGGGTCAGGGCCTCATGCCCGATGGCACCACCCGTTTCTCCATGCTCGATGGCACGCCAATCTATCACTACATGGGCTGCTCGACTTTCGCCAACCACACGGTTTTGCCTGAAATCGCTCTGGCCAAAGTGCGCGACGACGCCCCTTTCGACAAGATCTGTTATATCGGCTGCGGCGTCACCACCGGGATTGGTGCAGTGATCAACACCGCCGGTGTTGAAATTGGCTCCACTGCCGCCGTGTTCGGCTTGGGTGGCATTGGTCTCAACGTGATCCAGGGCCTGCGCCTTGCCGGGGCTGACAAAATCATCGGTGTCGATCTCAACGATGGCAAAGCCGAGATGGCCAAGAAATTCGGCATGACGGATTTCGTGAACCCCTCCAAACTAGCCGAAGGCCAGTCTGTCACAGACGCTATTGTAGAGATGACTAAAACCGAAAAAGACCCGTTTGGCGGCGTCGACTATTCCTTTGACGCTACTGGCAATGTTCAGGTTATGCGTGATGCGCTGGAATGCTCGCACCGTGGCTGGGGTGTATCGGTGATCATCGGTGTCGCCCCGGCAGGTGCCGAAATCTCCACCCGCCCCTTCCAGCTAGTGACAGGTCGCGTCTGGAAAGGCACTGCCTTTGGTGGCGCCAAGGGCCGCACCGACGTGCCCGGCATTGTTGATTGGTACATGGACGGTAAAATCGAAATTGACTCGATGATCACGCACAAGCTTACGCTGGATCAGATCAACGAAGGCTTTGACCTGATGCACGAAGGCAAATCCATCCGCGCGGTTGTGGAATTCTAATTTCGCCATATTGGCGCCACAAGAATCAATAAAAACAAACGGGTACCCATTGGGTGCCCGTTATTTTTTGTCATTGATTCCATTATACCTTCAAATTCCGGACCACTCTATGCCGTGCTCATTGGTGCGGAGAATGTGCCCGCGAAAGCAGCGGCAGCAATTCTCAATCACGTCGAAACTTTCGCGAATCCAACCATGCGCCGGGTTTACGGCGACTGGAGCAATCAGGCGCTTGGCAACTGGTTTGCGATGGCGGGTGAACTTGGCTTTGTTGCTCGGCAACATAGCGCGAATATCGCTGGCAAAAACGCAGCTGACATCGGCCTCGCCATCGATGCAATGGATCTCCTACATTCCGGTCATTTTCATGGCTTTGTACCGGTAACTTCAGACAGCGATTTTACCGCACTGGCCAGCCGGTTGCGCGAACATGGCTGCGACGTGATTGGCGTAAGCGAAAGCAAATCCCCACCAAGCCTGCGCGCAGCCTGCAATCGCTTCGTGCTGCTCGAAACTTTGCCCGCAATCCCGGTGACCATACCATGTAAAACACCACCGTCTTCCAAAGACCTGTCACGAGACCCGGTGCCGCTTCTCCGAGCGGCGATCGGAAAAGGCGCACAAACACAACAATGGCTCTCCACGGGGCAACTGGGGCAAAACCTCGCCAAGGCCAACTTGGGTTTTGACACGCGCACCTATGGTCATGCCAAATTGAGCACACTGATCAAAAGCCTGCCCAATTTTCAGACACTCCGTTTGGGTGAGACTCTTCAGGTTCGCTGCGTTGGCTAAAGCTGATCAAAACCGAAGCATCTGGCTTCCTAATATACCCTCACCCTGTGGCTCACCGCTGTAACATTCGAACCGGTTCCCAATACGACAACGGCCCGCAAGGGATGTCAGAGTTGCCCAAATCCACGCCAAAGCGCGCGCTGCGTTAATCCGCCTGCCCTGCAAAACCACACCGACGCAATACCGATGCAAAACCGACGTCGCCGTTTGCGCCAAAGTTCACATTAACCTGTTCGAAAAGAATCACCCCAAATCCGAACAGGTTGCTACACTCGCACCTTCTTCACCTTAAACAAAGGCACGCATAATGGCTGTTTCTCTGCAAGTGATTTACCCTGTTAAGGACGGATCGACCTTTGACCACGACTATTATCTTGGCAAACATTTTGAGCTAGTTGGAGAGCATATGGGCCCCCATATCGCGAGCTCCCTGGTCACTCGCGGGCATGCAGGAGGGCCCGATACACCCCCTGGGTACCACGCTATCGCCACCATGACATTTGCAGATCAGGCGGCCTTTGATGCTGCGATGGGTGCCGCAGGTCCAGTGCTTGGAGACATCCCGAATTTCACCAATGTTCAACCCGACATCCTAGTTGGCGAGGTCATTGCCTAGCCTACTGCCGTTAAACGATTTTTCGCCCGAGAGCCGCCACGCGACTCTCGGGTTCTTTCGTCAGGCCATCCCGCCCTTGATCAACCCTTCAGCGATCCGCGCATAGGCTTTGGCCATATCGCTGTCCCCTGTTGCGATCGGAGTACCTCCATCGCCTGCCAACCGGGTTTCAAGGTCAATCGGCAAAGCGCCAAGCAGAGGCATATTCAACTTTTTGGCTTCTGCCGCGACGCCCCCTTGACCAAAGATATGAGCCTCGTGGCCGCAGTTTGGGCAATGGAAAACACTCATGTTTTCAATGAGTCCCAGCACAGGCGTCTTGAGTTGATCGAACATGCCCAGCGCCTTGCGCGCATCCAAAAGAGCCACATCCTGCGGTGTCGAAACAACAATCGCTCCCGTCAGTTCCGTCTTCTGACAAAGCGTCAACTGCACGTCACCCGTCCCCGGTGGTAAGTCCACAATCAGCACATCCAGATCGCCCCACTGAACCTGCGTCAACATTTGCTGCAAGGCCCCCATGAGCATTGGGCCGCGCCACACAACCGGTTTGTCCTCTTCTAGCATAAAGCCCAGCGACATGATGGTTACGCCATGGGCGTGCAGCGGCAGGATCGTTTTGCCATCAGGCGAAGCGGGGCGCTTGTTCACTCCCATCATCCGCGGCTGCGACGGGCCATAGATATCTGCATCCAACAAACCCACCTTGCGCCCCTGCTTGGCCAGCGCGACCGCCAAATTCGAGGACACAGTCGACTTGCCCACACCGCCCTTGCCCGAGCCCACCGCCAGAATGCGATCCACTCCGGCCACCTTCATCGGCCCCTGCTGGGGCTTGGGATGTCCCCCAATTTTCAAACTTGGTGCCGGTTTTGGAGCTGGTTTTGCCTCGTGTGCTGTAAGTATTGCCCTGACTGACGCAACCCCGTCCATCGTCATGACAGCGGCCTCAGCGGCCCGCCGCAAGGGCTCCATGTGTTGCGCAATCTCCGGAGAGGGCGCTTCAATAACAAAACGTACAGCTTCACCCTCTACGGTGAGGGCACGGATCATGTCACGCGAAATCATGTCCCCTCCATCTGGCAAGTTTATCCGACTCAACGTGTCTCGAATGTCCGATATGTTAGCGCCCACAATCTTCTCCTTTTTCTGCACCTGCAAAATGATCGGTTTCCGACGTTCATCCAGGCGCACTTTGGTAATAACTTTTAATTTTCCGCCACTTAATAAGGCAACTCAGTCCAAAGCTTAACGTTACGTTCCCATTCGAAAAACGCATACCAGCTTTGCGATGGCTTCCATTGTGCACACGCAGCATCCCTCCTATATGTTGTTCAACAACGACGAACAGACACGCTCTTAACGAGGTTTTGAAATGGCATATACAGCACATCACGGCGCGGTGGCACCTACATCTGCAAACCGCCTTTCGACTCTTTTGAACGAATTTTCGGCAAGGCTCCAGCGCTACCGTAAATTCCGCCAGACCCTTGGCGAACTAAACGCGCTAAACGATGCGGCTCTTACAGATCTCGGCCTAAATCGCTCGATGATCCGTCGCGTCGCCTACGAGGCCGCGTACGAGCACTAAAACGTTTCTCGGAAAGCCCAATCCTCCCTCGGGCTTTCCATTCTGCGGCGACACCTTTCCTCCTCCCTGGTGTTGTCGCAGCCGAACATCGGACCAAACGGTCCAAACGGGATCAAGACGACCCTCTCCTCCTCCCTGGGGCGTCTTGAGACTAGAGCGGCGGCACCTCTCCTCCTCCCTGGTGTCGTCGCACCAGAACATCGGGCCAGACGGCCTAAACGGGATCAAGACGACCCTCTCCTCCTCCCTGGGGCGTCTTGAGACTAGAGCGGCGGCACCTCTCCTCCTCCCTGGTGTCGCCGCACCAGAACTTCGGGCCAAACGGTCCAAACGGGATCAAGACGACCCTCTCCTCCCCCCTGGGGCGTCTTGAGACTAGAGCGGCGGCACCTCTCCTCCTCCCTCCAGAACATCGGGCCAAACGGTCCCAAACGGGATCAAGATGACCCTCTCTTCCTCCCTGGGGCGTCTTGAAAAAACGAACGGCGATGCCCCCTCCCTGGCATCGCCGCTTCTTTTTCTCACTACGGTTTCGCTTTACAGCTTGGCACTTGGCCGCTCACCGACTTTCTCAAACCAATCGCGTGCTGCTTCGCACTCATCCGGTATTTTGCGTCGGATCACCCGAGCGAAATCGCACAGAACAAATGCTGTGATATCTGCGAACGAAAACCGTCCCGAAGCGAGGTATGGGCTTTCCTGCAACCGTTGATCCAAGAGCTCAAAAAATACGCCAACTCTCGCGTGTCCGCGCTCTGCAAGCTCTGGAATTTGTTTGTAGTTTTCCGGCCCAGGAAGCACGCGCCCCTTCATCGCCGGGTGCGCATTTCGCAACGCCTCTGCAACAGATTGTCCATGAGATTCGCTCAAGGCATTCCACATCAGGACTGATGCCTTTTCTTCGGCCCCCTCCCCCATCAAAGGGTTCTCAGGGAACATTTCATCCAAATACGCTGCGATCGCAATATTTTCAATTAACACCTGTCCGCCATCCGTCACCAGTGTCGGTACCGTCGCGCGTGGATTGACAGCTAGGAACGCAGGCTTCAGCTGCTCTCCCTTGCTCAGATCAACGTTCTGAGTCTCAATTTCGATTCCTTTTTCGGCAATGAACATCCGTGCCCGGCGCGGGCTGGGCGCAGTGTTGCAATCATAGAATTTCATGCGTCCTCCTTGGTATAAACAAAAACCGGAGCACCAATGATGTCAATCATGCCACTGGTTCAGAAAGGGATATCATCCGAGGCCGTTACGAATCGTGCAACAACCTTCTTTTCGCCCGCCTTTTCAAAAACTACGCTCAGCTTGTCACCCTCGATTTCAGATATAGTGCCATAGCCAAATTTCTGGTGAAATACACGGTCGCCGATCGAAAAGCTGGATACCGCTTCAAGGTCGATGATTGTGTTTTTGCTCTCGCGTGGTTGACTTGTGCCGTATTGCCCGGCACGAGCTTGCATGCGTTTCCAACCGGGTGAATTATACCCGTCCGCCCGCGACGCGCGCTCCTCCAGGTTTGACTTTACCGGTCGCGCTGCACTGGCCGCGCCAAACCCACCGCCATACAGCCCCGGTGGAGTTAAAACCTCTACGTGGTTTTCCGGCAGCTCGTCGATAAACCGTGACGGCATTTGTGATTGCCACTGCCCAAACACCAAACGGTTACCCGCAAAGGAAATGGTACAGATTTCTTCGGCCCGCGTGATACCGACATAAGCCAGCCGCCGCTCCTCTTCGAGGCCTTTCAGCCCGCTCTCATCCATGGATCTTTGCGATGGAAACAAGCCATCTTCCCACCCTGGCAGGAACACCGCCGGGAACTCCAGACCTTTGGCGGCGTGCAGGGTCATAATGCTGACTTTCTGTTCGCCCTCATCACTCTCGTTGTCCATGATAAGGCTGATATGTTCGAGAAACCCTTGGAAATTTTCAAACTGCTCCAAGGCTTTGACCAGCTCCTTGAGGTTTTCGAGCCTTCCCGGCGCCTCCGGCGTCTTGTCGTTCTGCCACATCGCGGTATAGCCGCTTTCGTCCAGAATGACCTGCGCAAGTTCGACATGGGACAGTTCCGGCGGGCTGTCTTGAAAACGTGTCACCCGAGCATTTGCAGCATCATCAATGACAGCATCATCATCAAGCGGCACTTCGATCTGGCGCACCATACCCTGTCGCCGCCAACGATCCAGCCCACCAAGCAAAATCGCCAGTTCTTTGGCGCCCTTGCCACCAAGGCCCTTTTCTTCAAGTAGCAACCGTGCGCCTTCGACAAGGCTTACGCCGTTGTCGCGTGCGCAGGTCTGGATCTTTTGCTGAGCCACATTTCCCAAGCCTCGCTTTGGTGTGTTCACGATACGCTCAAATGCCAAATCATCGTCCAGGCTTACAACCAGCCGAAAATAGGCCATGGCGTCGCGAACCTCCATGCGTTCGTAAAACCGCGGTCCACCAATCACACGGTAAGGCATACCGATGGTCAGAAAGCGATCTTCGAACGCACGCATTTGGTGGCTGGCGCGCACCAGAATGGCCACTTCGTCCAACCCAACAGCGCGCATCCCGCGCGTGCCTTTCTGCAGCGATTCGATTTCTTCCCCTATCCAGCGCGCCTCTTCTTCGCCGTCCCAATGGCCGATTAAACGAACCTTTTCGCCGCCTTCCGCATCGGTCCAGAGCGTCTTGCCCAACCGACATTCGTTGCCTTTGATCACATTCGAGGCCGCCGCCAGAATATGCGGTGTAGAGCGATAGTTTTGCTCCAACCGTACAACATGCGCGCCAGGAAAGTCTTTTTCAAACCTCAGGATGTTGCCTACCTCAGCCCCGCGCCAGCCGTAAATCGACTGATCATCATCTCCGACACAACAGATATTCTTGTGCCCGCCGGCCAACAGTCGAAGCCAAAGGTATTGAGCGATGTTTGTGTCCTGGTATTCGTCCACCAGCACATACCGGAACCATCGTTGATATTGCGCCAGAATATCCGAATGCTTCTGAAAAATGGTCACGACATGCAGCAGCAGATCGCCAAAGTCCACGGCATTCAGTTCTTTTAGGCGGATCTGATATTGCGCGTACAGCTCGCCGCCCCGGTTATTGTAGGCCCCATGATCCGCCGCGGGCAAATTGTCCGGCGTCAACGCGCGGTTTTTCCATCCGTCGATCAGGTGCGCCAATTGCCGAGCGGGCCACCGTTTGTCGTCAATATTTGCCGCCTGCACCAATTGCTTGAGCAAACGAAGTTGGTCATCCGTATCAAGGATGGTGAAATTCGATTTAAGACCTACAAGTTCAGCATGCCGCCGCAGCAGTTTAACACAAACCGAGTGGAAGGTTCCTAACCACGGCATACCTTCGATCGAGTGGCCAAGCATATTGCCGACACGGTTCTTCATCTCTCGGGCGGCTTTGTTGGTGAATGTTACCGCCAGAATTTCATTCGACTGGGCCCGCCCCGTGTTCAACAAATGCACGATCCGCGCGGTCAACGCCTTGGTTTTGCCCGTTCCGGCCCCCGCAAGCATTAGCACAGGGCCGTCCAACTGCTCCACCGCTTCGCGCTGCGCAGGGTTCAGCTCATCAAGATAGGGTGCCGGGCGCGCCGCCATGGCCCGCGCCGACAACGAGGCACCTTCAAAGGCGTCGAATTCGTCAAAACTGCTCATGCGCGCAGCTTATGACAATTTCGATCCAAGGGAAAGTCATGTTCCCGTCTTGTTCCGAGATACCGGACACAGAATAGTCGACCTCGCTTGGTGCAATTCGCTTCGAATTCAATTCACATATCTCTGAGAACAGCGCCTTCAGACTGACCATTTTAACGGCCCGGCAACCGTCTGTCGTGCATTGTCACTCTGGGAGACTTTGCGACTGGAGCGGTGTGGACAATGAAAACACATAGAGATCTAATCCAAAAATACGGGTGGAATGTTGTGCTTTGGCCTTGCGCCATTTTGATGACGTTAGCCTTAGCAGTTTGGGGTGTCATCAAAGCGCCAGCGCCCGTGGTCGACACTATTCTAAAGCAGGATAGCATTGCACAATCCGAACTCTGGAAGCGTCGCGTTGTTATGCATCTGGAAAACGCTCATGGGACCTTCAGGAATGGGACCGTAACTGAGGCGGACATTGCCTACCTCCAACTTTTGCCAGAGGCATCAGATGTTTATCGGTTCAAGCTCTTCAGTTCCGACGGAACCGTATTTTGGTCAACCCGGCCGAACGACATTGGCTCCGTGAACTCCGATCCATATTTTCGGACCAAAATCGCGCGCGGGGAAGCGTTTTATGTACAAGAAGCCAAGCCCGCGTCAGAGATTGACGGACTGGCACTGCATGCCAGTAATACGTCTCAGGAAGCCATTCACGAGGTGGCGGAAGTTTATCGTCCAATCATGGAAAATGGGCGTTTTCTGGGAGCGATCGAGTTCTACACCGACTTAACCGATATCCGAGACACGATGATTGCCCGTGTGCAGACGACGTTGGCGGTGCTGTGTGCATTGGCAGTAATCACGATGCTGCTTATCAATATTTTGCTTATGCGCGCCAATCGTGCCCAGTATGAAGCATTACGCGGGCGCACGGATCAAGAGCGCAAGATTCTTGATGATCAACTACGCCTCGCGCGCGAAGTTCAGTTGCTTGGCGAGCTCAACGAATGGCTGCAATCAAGCCGTTCATTAGACGAGTTGTTCGACATGGTTGCCCGTTTCATGACCCATATTCTGCCGGAGGCAGAAGGGAGTGTGTATGTGTACTCAAACAGCCGGGACGTGCTGGACGGCTCGGCTAGCTGGAACGGCGGTGAACACAAGGACCACATTTATCCAGATGGGTGCTGGGGATTGAGGCGCGGGCGAACCTACGAGTTTGGATCATCTGAAATCGACTTTGTCTGCGAGCACGCTGAACCGCATGACGGGCGCGCATATTTCTGTTTTCCTATTTTGGCCCATGGCGAAACCGTTGGGTTGATGCATTTGCGCGCAATCAACGAAAACTGTGAAGGGTTTCACAAGAGCAAAAAACTGGCCCAGATGTGCGCCGAACAAATCAGCATGGCGATTGCAAATGTGCGCATGCGTGACCAGTTGCATGAGCAATCTGTCCGAGATTCGCTGACCGGCTTGTTCAATCGACGCCACATGACGGATTATCTCCGCAAAAGCATCACACGCTGCCAGAACACCGGTACCACACTGAGCTTGATTGCAATCGACGTCGATCACTTCAAGAAATTCAATGACAATTATGGACATGATGCTGGCGACATGGTGCTGCGCGCAGTCGGCTCTGTTCTTCAGCAAACTTGCGACCGTGACGAAATCGCTTGCCGCCCAGGGGGCGAGGAATTTACAATTATATTGCCAGAGACTAGCCAAGAAGACACGCTGATGCGCGCGGAACACCTTCGCCAAGCCGTCGAAGCTATTTCGGTACGATACGGTGAAAAGACTTTGCCGAGTGTTACAATTTCGCTCGGAATTGCGTTCTATCCGGCACATGGAACAATGCCGCAAGACCTAATGAGAGCCGCAGATGATGCCTTGTATGATGCGAAAGCGAAGGGTCGCAATCAGGTCTGCGAAGCCGATAACGCACCAATGGACGACGGTGCTCGTAGGTTGGGTCCGCAACCAGAGCAAAGCAACGGAGCTGAGACCAAGCGACCAGGCGAAAGTAAGCCTTCTTCTGTTTCTCCCTCACAAGCTGCGTAACATATTGAAGGATCAGTGATCGAGAGTAACATTATTGAGTAGTGCGCCAGTGAGACCAAAAATTTGAGAAACTCTGGACATCTGAACAGCGCGCGCCAACAAAGAGAGTATGAGTTTGCACGATACATATCCTGCGCTGGCGGATTTGCGCGCGCGGGCGCGGCGGCGATTGCCCAAATTTGTTTGGGAATACCTAGACAGCGCAACGGGTGAAGAAAAAACCAAAGCACGGAATCGCGCCGAGCTTGACAAGATTCTGTTTACACCTTCCATCCTGCACGGTGAATTTTCGCCGAAGTTGTCAGTCACTCTCTTAAATCAAAAGTTTGCCCTTCCTATAGGAATCGCTCCCGTTGGAATGTCTGGACTGATCTGGCCAAATGCGGAATCACTTCTGGCGCGGACAGCCGAGCGCTGGGCTATTCCCTATGCTCTCTCGACTGTTGCGTCGCAGACTCCCGAAATGATCGAGCCATCTGTGGGGGAAATGGGGTGGTTCCAATTGTATCCTCCCCGCGTCGTCGAAGTTCGTCTGGACACTCTAAAAAGAGCAAGAGACGCGGGATTTTCCACGTTGGTACTTACAGCAGATGTTCCAGTTGCCAGTCGCCGGGAACGTCAGGTTCGGTCAGGTGTCACCATGCCACCTCGCCTAACACCACGCCTGATGGCGCAGATAGCGTCTAGGCCAGCGTGGGCCTTGGGCACCGCGTATAGAGGCATCCCCCGGATGCGCCTCATCGAGGAATACGCCGAGGACAAAACTAGCAAATCCTCTGTTTCGCACGCGGGATATTCGCTTAGGACATCTCCCGACTTGGCTTACTTGCATTGGTTGCGCGAGCATTGGAAAGGCCCATTGGTTGTGAAAGGGATCATGAACCCATTGGATGTAAGCGCCCTGGAGAAGGCGGGGGTTGATGCTATTTGGGTGTCCAATCACGCGGGCCGACAGTTTGATGCAGCGGCAGCTTCGATTGAAGTACTTCCTCTCATTCGTGCACAAACTAATTTGCCAATAATTATAGATAGCGGTTTCGAAACTGGTTTGGACATTTTGCGCGCCCTCGCCTTGGGCGCAGATTTGGTTATGCTGGGACGCGCCTTTCACTATGCGGTCGCAGCATTAGGTGGCGCAGGGCCAGATCATCTTGTCGAGATATTGCGAATGGACCTGATCGCCAACATGGGACAACTGGGCGCGCGCAATTTCGATGACTTGTCCGAAAAGCTGATCGTCTAAGGCTTCCGCAAATCCGAGGGCAGATTACTCATTGCTGATTTGGCTGTGATTGTCGGCAAACCGGCAGCAATCCAACCCTCACCATTTCGACCTCCAACCATACCCTCACTTACGTCGTACACCTTGCGCACACCGTTTTGAGCCAACACATCGACTATGTAGGCCGAACGACGACCCGTACGGCAGATTACGGCAACCTGCTTGTCCGGATTGCGCTGCAAGGTTGCCATTAACCGTTGACCAAACTTCTGATCGCGCATGTCCAAGGGCCACGCACCCGTTGCTACCCCGGTTTCCTGCCACTCTTGCGGCGTGCGGATGTCGATCAATATCAAATCCCCTGCGTCAATGGCTTGTGCCGCCTCCTTTGCGGTCAGCACGCCCCCTTCTGCGAAAACCGGCTTGGACACAGCTAAGAAAGCTAGAAACCCTGAGAGAATCGCCCGTCTGTTCATTGTTCACGCACATTCTTTTTGAATAGGTGAAGACACCCTACATTGGCTACGCATGTTCGCAACGCACTATAATGCACAAAGTTGTGAGTGGTATCGTATATCGGACCAGAAACAGAACAAAAAGTTACGGAAATGCTACACACTGCGTATTTCAGGGTATTGCTCTGCACTGCGGCATGCCCTTAGGTTCGCGCACCATCAACCCGGACAGACACCAATAATCAAGAAAGCCTGCCCATGCCCGACTTTCAAAAGATCCTGATTGCCAATCGTGGCGAGATTGCCATTCGAGTAATGCGCGCCGCCAACGAAATGGGCAAGAAGACAGTTGCCGTCTTTGCCGAAGAAGACAAACTGTCGCTACACCGTTTCAAAGCAGACGAAGCTTATCGTATTGGCGAAGGCATGGGACCTGTCGCGGCCTACCTTTCGATCGACGAAATCATCCGCGTTGCCCGCGATTGCGGTGCCGACGCTATTCACCCGGGATACGGGCTCTTATCCGAGAACCCCGATTTTGTCGACGCCTGCGCCGCCAATGGCATCACTTTTATCGGCCCAAAGGCAGAAACCATGCGCGCTCTGGGCGACAAAGCCAGCGCTCGAAAAGTTGCGGTCGAAGCTGGCGTCCCGGTAATACCGGCAACCGAAGTATTAGGCGACGATATGGAAGCGATCAAGGCCGAAGCGGCCGAGGTCGGTTACCCACTCATGCTCAAAGCCTCTTGGGGTGGCGGCGGACGTGGAATGCGACCAATCTTTGGTCCTGAAGAAGTAGAAGAAAAAGTTCTCGAAGGACGCCGCGAAGCCGAAGCCGCCTTTGGGAATGGCGAAGGGTATCTTGAAAAGATGATTACCCGTGCCCGCCACGTTGAAGTACAGATCCTTGGGGACACCCACGGCAACATTTACCACCTTTACGAGCGAGATTGTTCGGTCCAACGCCGCAACCAAAAGGTGGTCGAACGCGCGCCCGCACCCTATCTTAGCGAGGCACAACGCGAAGAGATCTGCGAACTCGGCCGCAAAATCTGTGCACATGTGAATTATGAATGCGCCGGTACAGTCGAATTCCTGATGGATATGGAAACCGGCAAGTTTTACTTCATTGAAGTAAACCCGCGTGTGCAGGTGGAACACACTGTGACGGAAGAGGTCACCGGCATAGACATCGTACAGGCGCAAATCCTGATTGCCGAAGGCAAATCGCTATCCGAGGCTACGGGCAAAGCAAGCCAATATGATATCCGTTTGAACGGCCATGCCTTGCAAACGCGCGTAACAACCGAAGATCCACAGAATAATTTTATTCCCGACTATGGCCGTATTACGGCTTATAGGTCAGCGACCGGCATGGGCATCCGGCTTGATGGCGGCACAGCATATGCTGGTGGCGTGATTACACGCTACTATGATTCTTTGCTGACCAAAGTGACTGCTTGGGCCCAGACACCAGAAAAAGCCATTGCCCGTATGGATCGCGCTCTGAGGGAGTTTCGTATACGCGGAGTCAGCACGAACATCGCTTTCGTCGAGAACCTGCTCAAACACCCGACGTTTACGACGAACCAGTATTCTACCAAATTCATCGATGAGACGCCTGAACTATTTGAATTCACAAAACGCCGGGATCGCGGCACTAAGGTTCTGACTTACATTGCCGACATCACGGTCAACGGCCACCCAGAGGTACAAGGGCGCCCAATGCCCTCTGATGACCTCAAGCCGGCGCGTTGCCCAAAGCTGCGTGAGATCACTCCACCTGCAGGCACACGCACACTGCTTGATACTAAAGGACCAAAGGCTGTTGCCGACTGGATGAAGGCGCAAGATCAACTTTTGTTCACCGATACGACCATGCGTGACGGACACCAATCACTATTGGCAACTCGGATGCGCTCGGTTGACATGATCAAGGTGGCACCAGCCTATGCCGCCAACTTGAGCCAATTGTTCTCGGTTGAATGCTGGGGCGGCGCAACTTTTGATGTCGCCTATCGTTTCTTGCAGGAATGCCCATGGCAGCGTCTGCGTGACATCCGTGCTGCGATGCCTAACGTTCTTACTCAGATGCTTCTGCGTGCGTCGAACGGCGTCGGCTACACCAATTACCCTGACAACGTGGTTCAGGAGTTTGTGCGGCAGGCAGCAGATACCGGTGTTGACGTGTTCCGCGTATTTGACAGCCTCAATTGGGTGGAAAACATGCGCGTAGCTATGGACGCGGTGCAAGAGAATGGCAAAATATGCGAAGGGACTGTTTGCTATACCGGCGACGCGCTCGATCCTAACCGTTCGAAGTATGACATTAAATACTACGTCGAAATGGCCAAGCAGATGGAGGCGGCAGGCGCCCACGTTCTTGGAATCAAAGACATGGCCGGTCTGATGAAGGTGCCAACCGCGGAGGTGCTATTCCCAGCTCTCAAAGATGCGGTCGACATTCCCGTGCACTTCCACACGCACGACACGTCAGGCGCGGCAATCGCAACCGTTCTGGCCGCTGCGCGAGCAGGTGTAGATTGTGTTGATGCGGCCATGGACGCCTTCTCGGGCAATACTTCCCAGCCAACAATTGGTTCGGTCCTCGAAGCATTGCGCTATACAGACCGCGAAAGCGGGCTCGATATCGGCGCCGTCCGTGAAGTATCCAACTACTGGGAAGCCGTACGCGGCCAGTACGCTGCATTCGAAAGCGGGCTTCAAGCACCTGCATCCGAAGTCTACCTGCACGAGATGCCTGGCGGGCAGTTTACTAACCTTAAGGCGCAGGCCCGTTCGCTGGGATTGGAAGAGCGCTGGCATGAAGTTGCCCAAGCGTATTCTGATGTTAATATGATGTTTGGTGATATCGTCAAAGTAACACCGTCATCCAAAGTTGTTGGTGACATGGCGCTCATGATGGTCAGTCAAAACTTGACACGTGGGCAAGTAGAAGACCCCAAGATTGATGTGGCATTCCCCGACAGCGTGATCGACATGATGCGTGGAAACTTGGGCCAGCCTCCGGGTGGGTTCCCTGAGAGCATCGTCAAAAAGGTTCTCAAGGGTGACGCACCTAACATCGAACGTCCAGGTAAGCATCTGCCCCCAGTCGATCTAGAGGGCGTTCGTAGCAAAGCCAAAGAAGAGCTTGGAATAGAGTTGGACAATGAAGACCTAAATGGCTACTTGATGTACCCCAAGGTCTTTAGCGACTATTCTGCGCGCCACAAACAGTACGGACCGGTTCGCACCCTGCCCACACTGACGTTCTTCTACGGCATGGAGCCTGGCGAAGAGATCACGGCCGAAATCGATCCCGGAAAAATCTTGGAAATCCGTTTGCAAGCATTAGGGGACACGGACGAAAACGGCGAAGTCAAAGTGTTCTTTGAACTCAACGGCCAGCCACGTACGATCCGCGTTCCCAACCGTTTGGTTGCCTCATCTACTCAGGTTCGCGCCAAAGCTGTAGAAGGCGATCCCAACCATATTGGCGCGCCAATGCCGGGTGTGGTTGCCAGCATCGGAGTGCAAGCTGGTCAAGAAGTCAAAGAGGGCGATCTGCTTTTGACGATTGAGGCCATGAAGATGGAAACGGGCATCCACGCCGAGCGCGATGCGGTCGTCAAGGTCGTACACATTCAGGCCGGCGGTCAAATCGACGCCAAAGACCTGTTGGTCGAGTTCGAATAAAGCTAAGTAGGCCCTGCACTTGCAGGGCCTACTAGTTCCAGATGTCAAAGCGCTCGCGCAGATACCGCTCTGCATGAGTATTTGCAGCATCGCGGTCAAAGCCGCCGATAACTGCATCGGTCAACGCGTCTTGAGCCGCAAACGGAAAGGAATCGGGCTCGCGCCGCATTGGAATAACCCAAACAGCGTGCCCATTTTTGACCGCGCACCCCGATAACCAGTAGTCATCAACCGACCATAGGTCTGCAGGAATATCAAAAACAGTGTCGTCAAAAAAGCTTGGCTTGACCAATACACCACCGAACCCCTGAAACATGTCCTGAAACCCACCAGTGAGGTAACACCTCCGTCCCAAGTATCGGCGTGGCGCTCCTAACCATCGGCATCTAAGAGCCTCACCCCAACGGCGCCCCCAATATTCAGGG
This sequence comes from Shimia abyssi, assembly GCF_003014475.1. GTDB lineage: Bacteria > Pseudomonadota > Alphaproteobacteria > Rhodobacterales > Rhodobacteraceae > Shimia > Shimia abyssi. The sequence goes on from NZ_PYGJ01000001.1 coordinate 779,254, forward strand.
TTTGTTGAAGCCCAAAGCAAAAGCGGCCTGGGCATTGGAGGTCTCTGCCTTTGCTGACCAGGCACTCCAATAGCATTTTCACCTACCAAAGCGATACAAGCCTGTGGTTGACGCGACCGCTGACGTAGAAACCAACTAGCCCAGTTTTTTGGATAATCCATGTCATCATCGCAAAACAATATATCAATGTCCTGGCCTGAATGGTCTATCAGCGCAGGTAAAAGCTTGGTGGCCGGGCCAAAATCTTCGTCGCACCTGACAATATCAACACCTCCGCGCACTGACGGCAAGGTTCCGTCCCAATCTGGGAATCTTTTGTATGATTTTGGAATATAGACAGAAATTTTTTCAGCTTGAACCGACTGGCGCGCCAACCGTTCGAGTGTTTGACACAGCAAATCAAATCGGCTGGGAATAGAGGACAGAGAAATTACGTAAGGTTGCATCCTCCCCTCCTTGGGGGCACAAACAAATTGCTTCAGAGCCAGATCTGATATTTCTCTTGAAAATACCGAACCACTTCGGAATTTGAAACATCACGGTCTTTGTTGTTGAAAACAGACCTATGCAAAGCATTTTCGTTCTTATGTGTTTCTAGCATTTGCGCTTCCAATACTGGCTCAAGGTACCCACCTATGATCCAGGCTGGATGCCCTTTTCGCATTGCATGCCCCGAAAGCCAGACATCGTCGACGGGCTTCGCAAACTCTGGAATGTCAAACACTTCTTCGGCAAAGAATGTTGGTCGCACCAGAACGCCACCGAACCCTTCAAAACCATCTGCATAACCGGGCCTAAGAACAAGCCGCCGCGTGGGCTCTGGAATCGCTTTGTCGGCAAATATGGACTTTACGTCCCGCCAAAGCATTTTGATCTGGAAACCTACGTCTGTGATACGCCAATTTCTTAGACTACGAGGCCTGGGATAAAATGCCCGTGGAGCATTATCCGGTGTATCATAATCATCCATACCGCTTGTACTGATACACGCATCGGGGTGCTTTTCACGTGCGCGAAAAAAACGCTCAGCCAAGAAGGGTTTGTAAACCTGATCATCGTCCAAAAACAAAATTTCTTTATCCTGCCCCCAATACTCCTTCAAGGCCGGCAGCAGCTTGGTCGCGGGCCCGTAGTCCTCATCAACTATCTTTACCTCGACACCTTCCGGCACATCCGGCAATGTCCCATCCCAATCGGGATAGCGCGCATAGTGTCGATTGATGTAAAGAATGACCCGTTCCGGTTTGATTGTTTGCGCAAGCAAGCTTTTCAAAGCTGGCTCGATAAATTCAAATCGCGCAGGTGTGGATGTCAGCGAGATAATGTAATTTTGTTGCACGCGTCATTGGTCCAGGCAAATTGATATCGCGCGATGATTAACATGTGTCTGGAACGGGGCAAACCCGACGGAATTGAAATTTGGCAAAAAAATTATTTATTCGAACGGCGTTAGGTCTCGCGAAAACTCAATTTGGACACTTAGGCACTCAGTACTGGCTAACGCGGTACTTTTGCTCGCAAACCCCAAAACTATTGCAAACAACAATGTAATTATCTTGAGATCTTGTTGGTTGTGCCTCACGGGCATCGCTCCTTACATTTTATCGTTCAGGCGCGCCTTCGCACCTTGCTTGCAAGGAGTAATACGCTGGACAGCACTTTTTCCGTCCCGCATCGAGTTGTTTTTTTAAGTGAACCACATTTTCCTCTTGCAGTGCTGTCCGACTCTTTATATTCCACGCCTCACCCAAGGAAGCGGGCGTAGCTCAGGGGTAGAGCATAACCTTGCCAAGGTTAGGGTCGGGCGTTCGAATCGCCTCGCCCGCTCCAAAATTCTGTGTATGCAGAAAAAAATGAAAAAGGCGCACGATTTCTCGTGCGCCTTTTCACTTTTCGCATCTCGAAATCAGCAACAAAAACCTCGAATATTTTGCGATATTGCTCTTGCAGTTAGCCTCTGACGGGGCTATCCCACGCCTCACCAGACGGATGCGGGCGTAGCTCAGGGGTAGAGCATAACCTTGCCAAGGTTAGGGTCGTGAGTTCGAATCTCATCGCCCGCTCCAGGTGGTTTCGAAAAGGGCGCAAGTTTCGGCTTGCGCCCTTTCGCATTCAACTCGCCAAGTTACGCGCTAGTATATTCTGATGCTCAATCACACGTGGCAGATCGATAGTTGCAACATTGCTGTCGCGCACGATTTGTCTCCCATCTACGAACAAATCACGTACCCTGTTTGGTCCAGCCAGTAGCAATGCGGCGGGATCCCAGCTACCGGCACTTTCAATGCCACTAACATCCCAAATTGCAATATCTGCACGTTTGCCGACCGCGATTCGACCGCAATCAGGTCGCCCAAGGACATCCGCGCCGCCACGCGTCGCAATCTCCAGCGCTTCGCGCGCGCTCATTGCATCCGCGCCGTTCGCCACACGTTGTAGCAACATTGCAGTGCGGGCCTCTAATATCAGGTTTCCCGAATCATTGCTGGCTGATCCGTCAACACCAAGACCAACCCGTAAACCCTGATCACGCATAGAACGAACGGGGGCAATACCGCTCCCCAGACGACAATTGGAGCACGGGCAATGAGCTACTCCAGTGCCCGTTCGCTTAAACAGGTCAATCTCAGTCGTATCTAGCTTAACGCAATGTGCATGCCATACGTCCTCCCCTGTCCATCCGAGCTCCTCAGCATATTGCCCCGGACGACATCCGAAGTTCGCTATTGAGTACGCGATATCCTCTTCGTTCTCGGCCAAGTGCGTATGCAACATGACACCCTTGTCGCGCGCTAAAAGTGCGGCATCTCGCATCAGCTCTCGGCTGACCGAAAACGGCGAGCATGGCGCAACACCCACACGTAACATCGCCCCCTCGGTCGCATCGTGATGTGTATCGATGACCCGAATACAATCCTCTAATATTGCACTCTCAGTCTCAACGAGACTATCCGGTGGTAAACCACCGGAACTTTCACCGATACTCATCGCGCCGCGTGTTGGATGAAACCGCAACCCGACTTCACAAGCAGCCGCAATCGTGTCGTCTAATCTGGCGCCATTTGGAAAGAGATACAGATGGTCCGATGTCAGCGTGCAGCCTGACAACGCCAACTCTGCCAACCCAATTTGTGCGGAAACGAACATTTCTTCCGGGCCAAAGCGGGACCAAATTGGATACAGCGTCTTTAGCCACCCAAAGAGAAGCGCATTTTGACCACCGGGGACTGCCTTGGTCAACGATTGGTAGAGGTGATGGTGCGTATTAACGAGACCGGGCGTCACTACGCAGCCTTTAGCCGAAAGGATATCACCGCCGCTCTCTAGGTCCTGACCCAACTCGACAATTATGCCATTCGAAATACGAATGTCGCAGTTGCTCAACTCGCGGCGACCGTCATCCATCGTCAGGATAGTGTCACAAGATTTGATAAGAAAATCGGGCAAAGCCATACGATCACACTCCATGCTTGGCCCATTTCGGTTGAAGTGTGTAATCGCGCCGACAGAAGAAAGGCAAAGGACTCGACGCTAAGTGACCTTAACTAACTTTAGTGCGCAGAATCAAGCATTCTGGAGCAGTTCCAGAGCAGCTTGGTGAATCCTCTGATTTGAAGCGGCCAAAACGCGCCCCCCTTCATGGGCACGATCACCTGACCAATCGGTAACCATTCCACCCGCTGCCTCAACAACTGCAATCGGAGCTTGAATGTCATAAGAGTTCAAACCTGCTTCAATTACTAGATCAACTTGCCCGCAAGCAATCAAGGCGTAGGCGTAACAATCCATGCCATAACGCGTTAACTTGACTTCGGCCGCAACTCTCTCAAATGAACTGCGCTCTTCAGCACTGCCCACCTCTGGGAATGTCGTAAATAGCACCGCTTCTTTTAGACTTTTGTTCTTCCGCGAAGTTAGTTGGCGCTCTCCATGGCGACTGACCATTTGTGCAACACCAAGACCACCCACAAATCGTTCACCAACATAGGGTTGGTCCACGATGCCGAAAATGGGACCGTTTTCATCCGACACTGCGATCAACACTCCCCAAGTCGGTGTTCCACTAATAAACCCTCGAGTTCCATCAATCGGATCTAGAACCCATGTCAAGCCGCTGGATCCTTGAGTAGCTCCAAATTCTTCACCCAATATTCCATCGTAGGGGCGTTCTTTGGCCAATATGTCTCGCATTGCCAGCTCTGCTGCGCGGTCCGCTATGGTTACCGGATCGAACCCATCGATCAGCTTATTTTCAGCAGCAAGGTCATTCATACGAAAATGAGGCAGAATAGCAGCTCTGGCGGCGTCTGCCATTGCATGCGCCACCCGAATAATTGTGTCAGCGTCCGAACGTTTCACTTGAATTTCTCTCGCCTCCTGGTGCTTTTCCAGCGCTAGCCCAAGGAGGCAAAAAACTCAAGCTACGTCGCTTAAAACCCGTGCAAGTTCAAACAGGCGGCGACGCTGGTTTTCAGGGATCGCATAATAAGATCGAATCAGATCCAGCGCTTCCTTGTCCCCCATCAAATCCGCAGGAACTTTAGCCGCCAACTCACCTTCTTCAGCCTCAAGGCCTTCAAAAAAGAAACTGACGGGCACATCAAGCGCATCTGCGATATCCCAAAGCCTAGAAGCACTTACGCGGTTCGCACCTGTTTCATATTTTTGGATCTGCTGAAACTTTATGCCGACCTGCCCGGCAAGTTGTTGTTGCGTCATTCCGGTCAGCCAGCGACGCTGGCGAATACGTTTTCCTACGTGTACGTCCACAGGGTGCGTCATTACACGACTCCTCTTCATTTTCAAGACAGGCTCGCGCCAGCTCCCGACCCGGCGCATAGCATATGTTTTTCCGTCGCCGCGCATCCCTACAGCGATGCTTCACTTTAACAGCTTTGACCTTACAATCAAGAAATATGATACAAGCTAGCGGTTAACCAATTGCGAGTGCATACAATCAAAACTTGTTTCAGAATCGTTACTGTATTCACATTGGTTAACGATTTGGGTGTCGTTTTGACACCTTCACTAGTTCGCGTGTATCCAACTTGAATCAGCAACGTGAGACATTCAAAAATGCGCGCCTTCCTCGTTACATCACACGACTCATCGCCAACCATTTCAGATATAGCAAAACCGGTTCCAACAGAGGGTGAAGTACTGATTGCGATCAAGGCATGTGCTCTCAACTTTGCCGACTTGCTGATGATGAAGGGCACGTATCAAGACACACCGGCGCTGCCATTTGTTCTCGGAATGGAAATCGCCGGCTATGTGGAAGCGCTAGGCCCAAACACAACCGGACCTGCAATCGGCACACGTGTCGTTGTCTTTGGAGGTCAAGGGGGGCTAGCAGAGTTTGGGTGCTTTCCAGCCGAACGCGCGGTAGCATTGCCTGCATCAATGAGTTTTGAACACGCCGCGGCTTTTCCGGTGGCTTACGGAACCAGTCACGTCGCTCTCGATTACCGCGCTGCTTTGCGTGAAGGTGAAAATCTACTGGTCCTAGGCGCAGCAGGAGGCGTGGGATTGACAGCCGTTGAGATAGGAAAACTCATGGGAGCGAACGTTATCGCCTGCGCGCGCGGCAAGGAGAAACTTGAAGTTGCGAGAAGGGCGGGGGCTGATCACCTAATTGATGCCCAAGAAGAAGATATTCGCATTGCTGTCAAAAACTTAGGTGGAGCTGACGTAGTCTATGATCCAGTTGGCGGCGAGCAATTCAAAGCTGCATTTAGAGCCTGTCGACCCGAGGCTCGCATTCTACCAATTGGATTCGCTTCAGGTGACATTCCTTCAATCCCGGCCAACCATCTGTTAGTAAAAAACCTAACTGTAATGGGGCTCTATTGGGGCGGATACTTGGCCTTCGCCCCGACAGTAACCACTAACAGTATGCAAACATTGTTTTCTTGGTACGATCACGGCAAGCTAAAGCCGCATGTGAGCAACACGCTACCGTTGGACCGCGCGGATGAAGCTTGCGAACTGTTGCGCACGAGAAAATCAACAGGAAAAGTGGTCGTAACCATCGATTAATTCTTGAGCACCTACCAAGCTAAACCACGACCCCTAAACGCACTGACGCGTTTCGCCGGCTGTGCATTGGGCGAAACCCCTTTCTTACTAATTCCGCCAAGTGTGCGATTACATCGCCTTTCGAAGGATCGGCGCCGTACATGTTAATATGCTGTTCGCCGAGGTCCGGCAGTGCTCCGCCGTGCTCGATCACTTCGAGTTGAGATGGCTCCGTTCCTTCAATCATAGCCCCAACCCCTAGGTCCGCTGCAATTGTCGCTTCGACGGTGCGATCTGACTCTGTTTCCAACGCAGATTCCCACTCAATGCCGTCGCTGTTCAGCTCCGAAATGGCACGAGCCCTGAAAACACATTGACGCCCGGAAGCAAATTGCAGCGGCCGACGCCGCCAACTCGCACCACCAGGTGCGCCAATCCAGACCAAAGGCAGGCGACACAACCCTTCGGCATTCTCAGGTTTTTCAGCCTCTGTTGTCAAAATGAGATCGATTTTTCCTTTCTCAAATTGTTCTTTCAGTCCGCGTGTGAACGAAGACACAAGATGCACCTTGACGCGCGGAAACGCGGCATTGAATTGCTGAAGCACTCTAGGAATTGCGGGGTAAACAATGTCATGAGGAACCCCCAGAGACACCTCCCCTTCAAACGCGTCATCGGTCAAACGCCGCATCACCTCGTCATTCAAAGTAACCATGCGTCGCGCGTAACCAAGCATCTGTTCGCCTGAAGGGGTAAGCGCCACGCCGCGCCCTGTCCTATCCAAGAGAGGAACTCCAATGAGTTCCTCAAGCCGCTTGAGCTGCATCGAGACAGCGGATTGCGTCAAATGCAAAAAGCCCGCGGCCTTAGTGACGCCACCTAGATCGGCCACAGCCACAAAGCTTCGAAGGGTCGTTACATCGAGATTTCGCATTTCATCACATTCCTTGATGCACAACGTCACAACAATTCGTTTTTCAAATAGACCACGAACTGACATATGTATCAAGAGAATTGATGAAAAAACTGACATCCATCACCAAATTAGAAAGGATAGACCATGACACTCTTTAGCACCTTCACCCGAATCTTTCCGGCCACACACGGCGCCTCGGCGATTGGACTATCTGCGATCGCGAAATTTGCAGCTGTCAGCCGCCAGCGGCGCGCACTTGCCAAATTGGACGATGCTGCACTGTTGGACATGGGTTTGACACGTGCGGATGTGAACGCCGAGCTAAAGCGCCCTGTTTGGGATGTTCCGAGCAACTGGCGCGGTTAAGAAATCAGCCATTTTCAGACCTTGTCGAATTTCGCGCACAATTGACGCGAAATCCTTGAAAAAGGCGACCATCTCACCGATATTCTAACATGACGGCTGCCGGAGTATTCCGGCAGCCCAATAGTTCAATATCGGAGGCTTGAATGGCTGAATTTGACACAATCCGGAGCGGCGTCGGCGCACGCGCGTCCGAGATTGACGCAGGGCTACGTGCCCATATGAATAAAGTCTACGGCACGATGTCCGTAGGTATGTTGATCACCTTTGCTGTGGCGTGGGCAATCGGAACTTCACCATCTCTGCTTGGGATGTTCCGCGATCCAGTGACTTTGAGCCCTAATATCCTCGGGTGGATCGTCATGTTTGCACCACTTGGCATGGTTTTTGCGTTCGGTGCAGCAATCAACCGCCTATCTGCTGCTGGCGCGCAATTGTTCTTTTATGCGTTCGCAGCTGTCATGGGCTTGTCGCTCTCTTGGATCTTTGTGGCCTTTACCGGCTTCTCAATCGCACAGGTTTTCCTAGTGACGTCGATCGCGTTTGCGGGTCTTTCTCTGTGGGGTTATACAACCAAGAAAGATATCTCTGGCTGGGGCTCGTTCCTGATCATGGGTGTGATCGGCATTTTGGTGGCGTCGATCATCAACATCTTTTTGGGTAGCCCAGCGATCCATTTTGCGATCTCCATCCTCGGCGTCCTGATTTTTGCGGGCCTAACGGCTTATGATACCCAGAAAATCAAAAACACTTATTTGCAATATGCACACGCTGGCGACAGCGAATGGTTGGGCAAAGCAGCAATCATGGGGGCATTGAACCTCTATCTCGACTTTATCAACATGTTCATGTTCCTGCTCAGCATTTTGGGCAATCGCGAGTAGTTCATCAGAAAGCACACAGTTCAAAGGCCCGCCATTTCGGTGGGCCTTTTTCGTTTTATGTCGCTCTAAAGGCAGAACCCAAAAGCAGGTCTTTAGCGCTCGCATACACAGCGCGACGTGTTATCCTGCAACTGCGCGTAGCCACTATTCGTCCCGCGGGAGATTTTCATGCGAAACCTTTATTTTGTCATTTCAGTCCTTTTCCTAACCAGTCCCGCTTTTGCAGAGATCAAGCCTGATGCGGGCACAGACCAGTTGTGCACCGGTTTCGAAGAAACGCTCGAGGGTGTCTGGGTCGACAATAAAAACCGCCCTGTTTTGGCATTCCGTTTTGGCTCGAACAGAGGCGGTGTCGGCTGCTACGCGTGGCTGAACACCTTACCTTCGTGGAATATTGAAGCGGCGGGGGCATTGATCCTACCGCGCGTTAATTGGAACGGTAACCAGCGCAAGTTTAGATCCGGCAAAGCTGAGCTTCTGTTTGACACAGGAACCGGTGGTGCGCGTCTGATAAACCTTGAAGGGCGAGAAGCACGCGGCAAGATTATTCAGTAATCAGACGTCGCTGTTAACCATCTGTATAACGGGAAAATAGAGTCCTGGTGTAATCTCCAGCTCAATCTCGCCACGCTCGCAGAAACCTATGGCCTCATAGAAACTGCGCGCAGTGCGTGTGCTCATGCAGTTAAAACTATTTATTCCATAGTCGCGCGCAGTCTCAAAGCTGCGCCCCATCAAGGCGCGCGCGATTCCCAAACGCAACCAATCCGGGTCTGTCGCCACGTGGCGCACGTGCCCTTGTCCCTGCTGGAATACACCGCGAGCAGGGCTAACGTCGGTCCAGCCCCCAGCCCCAACCAGCCTGCCAGTATCCTTACATTCGGCCACAAAGTACGTCCCACAGTTTAGCAAAGCCGCTTGGGCGACGGTAAACATCGGTAACACTCTGTCCAATAAATGCGCCTCGTAATCTGCGCGCAATAACGCTGGGTAAGACCGCCTAAAGAGCTGGGTCAGCGGCAGTTCATCTTGTGAAACTGCTGGGCGTATGGAGTAAAAACGAGACATAATAACATCCTGAAAGTCTTGAGAGATTCAGGCGCGGCATATGTCAAAATAGCAAAAGCCGCGCCAAGGTGTGGCGCGGCTCTTGCATGTGTCTAAGAGGGGGATCTTACTTGATCTTGCCTTCTTTATATTCGACATGCTTACGCAGCACCGGGTCGTACTTTCGTACGACCATTTTTTCGGTCATGGTGCGTGCGTTTTTCTTGGTCACGTAAAAATGGCCCGTGCCCGCGGTCGAGTTCAGACGGATCTTGATTGTCGTCGGCTTCGCCATTTGTCTTCTCCTGCGCCAAGGCGCATAGTCGCGCCTCGTGAAATTCTCATGAAGCCTGCCTTTTAATGATGCCCGCTCTCGAGTCAATGGGAATCCCAGAGAAACTTTGTCGGATCGTGCATTTACCGACAGAAAATGCGCCATGGTATAGTTTCGTCAAAGTTCTTATGAGCTATTATCAACAAACTTGGCCAGATACCGGTTTTTGAATGCTTTGGTTCACACTTGCCACACTCACGCCCGTTGGGCTGCTGCTGGGCACTTTCGCCTTTGGCGGATTGTGGTCTTGGCTTGCGGTTTTTTATCTGACCGCGCTGGCTTATTCGCTTGACCGAATGTTTCAGACCGCAGCAGTTCGCGTTGGCAAAAGTGGGGAATTTCCGGCAGGTGATACACTGGCACATATCCTCGGCTTGGCTCATTTCCCGCTCCTTGTCGGAGCAGTCTACACTGTCTCGGGCGCCGGTGATCATACGGTGCTAGAGCGCGCTTTGGCATTTCTCGCGGCAGGGGTATTCTTTGGCCAGATTAGCAATGCCAATGCACACGAACTGATACACAGCACCGCTCGTTGGCCTCGCAGACTGGGCACGATGATATATATTAGCCTGCTTTTTGGTCATCATGCGTCCGCGCACAAACTCGTTCACCACGTCTGGGTCGCAACGGAGAGAGACCCAAACAGCGCAAAACTTGGACAGAGTTTCTATAATTTCTGGCCCAGAGCGTGGGGGGGGTCTTTTGTGGCAGGATGGCATGCTGAAAACGCGTTGCGTGAACGATCTAATTCACCCGATCCGTTCATAAAACACCCGTATTTTGCATATGTTATAGGCGCAGTGCTCTGTCTCGCGGTGGTAGCCCTTGCATTTGGATGGCCAGGTGTGCTGGCCTGTTCTTTGTTAGCGATCTATGCCCAAATGCAATTGTTGGTTTCGGATTATGTTCAACATTATGGGCTTCGGCGCACGACATCCGCGAACGGCAAGTTCGAGCCAGTATCTCAAGCACACAGTTGGAACTCTTCACAATTCTGCACCTCTGCCATGATGATGAACGCGCCCCGCCACTCAGATCACCATATGAATCCAAGGAGGCCCTATCCGGCACTTCAGCTTGATCGCAGTTTCATGCCGATTCTGCCTCGTTCACTTCCCGTAATGGGGGTTTACGCACTTGTTCCCCCCTTATGGCGACGCCTCATGGATGGAAGGGTTGCGGCGCATTGCCCATCACGAGAATGATACTGGATCGCGTTCGCTTAATTTGGCAGCATACGGTCATGAAACACGTTCTGTTGACTGCATGCTTGGCGGCAACGACCGCCGCAGCACAATCGCCGATGTCCGGCTCCGAATTTGAATCATATGTTGAGGGAAAGACTCTCTATTTTGCAGCAGATGGACGGCGATATGGCGTGGAGAAATACCTATCAAATCGCCGGGTCCAATGGTCATTTCTGGATGGACAGTGCAAGGATGGCTATTGGTACGAAGAGGCCAACCAGATTTGTTTCATATACGAAGACAACCCATCACCTCAGTGTTGGACATTTTCCCAAACCTCACAGGGTTTGAGCGCCAAGTTTGAGAACGAAACAGATGGTCGTGTTTTGTACGAAGTCGAATCAGGAGGCGAAGACATGATGTGTCTTGGCCCTGAAATTGGCGTTTAGAACAAGCTGCCTTGGTCCGGAATGTCTTTCGATATCACAGCAGGCTTCACCGTCTTTTTGGCTTCATTCCCAACACCGACATCGACCTTGCCATCAGCAAACTCAATCTCGATTTGACCCGCCTTTTTGGCGCCCTTTACCGTTGTGATCAAATCACCGTCCCCACGCACAACAGCGTATCCGCGCGCCAGGGTTTCAGTGTATCCAAGCGTCTGACGCATCCTTTCCAACGTGTCCACTCGCTCTCGGGAGTTGTCGATCCGTCGTTGTCCGGCGTCTTCCAGTCGACGCGCCAACCCTTCCAAGCGCTCACTGCGACGTGCGGTTTCACGCAAAAGAACATCCGGGCGCAACCGGTCCGCCCTTCGCCCCAAAGCCTGCCGTTTGGTATCGATCATCCTCATCAGAGTGCTGGCACGCAATGACCCACTTGCCTCAGAAAGTTTAACCCGACGCCGCTGTACGCCCGCCTCCAGCGCACGAGGCAATCGGTCTGATGCTTCGTCCAGTCGCTGGCGGGGGGATTGCAGCAATGTCTCTGCTCGTGGCAATGCCCGTGACAGATCGCGCAGCCGTTGTCCGCGCTGACCCACCGAATTGCCCACGGCGCGTGTCAGTCGTGCGTCTTGCTCGTCTACCCACACCAACAACTCCAACCGCACTGGCACCGCCAATTCAGCTGCGGCGGTTGGCGTCGGCGCGCGCTTGTCCGAGACAAAGTCGATCAAGGTTGTGTCCGTCTCGTGACCGACAGCAGATATCAACGCTATCTCGGAAGCCGCCGCTGCGCGCGCCACAACCTCCTCGTTGAACCCCCACAAATCCTCAACACTTCCTCCGCCGCGGGCAACAATCAGCAGATCGGGCCTCGGCATAGCTCCTCCGGGCGTCATCTGGTTGAAACCTTCTATCGCCCGCGCCACTTGCGGCGCACACTGCTCACGTTGCACTGCGACAGGCCAGATTAGCACCTTTCGCGGGAACCGATCCCGCAATCGATGTAGAATATCGCGAATGACTGCACCCGAAAGAGAGGTCACAACCCCGATGACTTCAGGCAGGTATGGCAGTGCTTTTTTGCGCTCTTCTGCAAACAACCCCTCAGCGGCAAGCAACTTTTTGCGTTTCTCTAACATCGCCATCAGCGCGCCTTCGCCGGCTACCGACACATCATCGACGTTGATCTGATACTTGGATTGGCTGCCAAAGGTCGTTAGTTTGCCCGTCACCACTACCTCCATGCCTTCCTCGGGCATCATCGAAAGGCGGCTCACCTGCCCTTTCCAACTCACGGCGGCAATGACCGACCGGTCATCCTTGACGTCGAAATACAAATGCCCGGATCGCGCCAGCATCACGCGTCCGACCTCACCACGCACCCGCACCCGGCCAAACGCCCCTTCGATCGTGCGTTTTAGTGCGCCCGAAATTTCGGACACGCTGAATTCCGGGGCGTTTTCGCCCTCGGCAGGGGAATCAATAAGATCGGACATGAGGCCTCGCTTGTCAGACGTCGCCCCACAGCTTAGAACGCGCAGCAACTAAGGCCAAGCAGAAGGGCGACCCCCATGAACATTCTCATTCTCGGCAGCGGTGGACGCGAACACGCGTTGGCTTGGGCTGTGTTGCAAAACCCAAAATGTGACAAGCTGATTGTGGCGCCGGGCAATGCAGGAATCGCCCAAATTGCCGATTGCGCGAGCATCGACATCGAAGACGGTGGTTCCGTGGTCAGTTTTGCCGGAGAAAACGCGATTGATTTTGTGATCGTCGGCCCGGAAGCACCGTTGGCCGTTGGTGTCGCTGATCGCCTGCGCGAAGCGGGCATTCTCGTTTTTGGCCCTTCAGCAGCAGCAGCAAAGCTCGAGGCATCAAAAAGCTTCACTAAGGAAATCTGCGACGCTGCCAATGCGCCAACCGCAGCCTATGGGCATTTCACCGATGCGGGCGCCGCCAAGGCATACATCCGCGAGCAAGGCGCGCCAATTGTCGTCAAGGCCGATGGATTGGCCGCTGGCAAGGGCGTGATCGTTGCTATGGATGAGCAAACTGCACTTGATGCAATCGACGACATGTTTGGCGGCGCCTTTGGTGGCGCAGGGGCCGAGGTGGTGATAGAAGAATTCATGGACGGAGAAGAGGCGTCGTTCTTTATCCTTTGTGATGGCAAAACCGCCCTGCCTTTTGGCACAGCCCAGGATCACAAACGCGTTGGCGAAGGTGACACGGGCCTCAATACCGGTGGAATGGGTGCGTATTCCCCTGCACCGGTCCTATCCGACGAGATTGCGCAAAAGGCACTAGACGAAATCGTGCGGCCGACAATGGACGAAATGACCCGGCGCGGCACGCCGTATCATGGCGTGCTGTATGTGGGCCTGATGATCAAGGACGGCCAACCCCGCCTTGTGGAATACAACGTGCGCTTTGGCGATCCGGAATGCCAGGTCTTGATGATGCGCCTTGGCGCTCAGGCGATGGATCTGATGCACGCTGCCGCCGAAGAACGTCTAGACGCCGCGCAAGTCAATTGGGCAGACGATCACGCCATAACGGTCGTCATGGCCGCAGACGGCTATCCCGGCTCCTACGAAAAAGGCAGTGTGATCAAGGGCCTCGAAACTTTGACAGGCGACAGCAAAAGCATGGTGTTTCATGCGGGCACCACAGCCATGGATGGCGCGACTACGGCAACTGGGGGGCGTGTTCTGAACGTCACTGCGCGCGGTGCCACACTTCAGGAAGCCCGCGACCGCGCCTATGCCATGATCGATCAAATAGACTGGCCCGAAGGCTTCCATCGCCGCGATATCGGCTGGCGAGCTCTCTGACGTGGCGACGTTCCGTTTTCGGCCTGCACCTGTTCGTTCAGAACGGGTGTTCCAACTGGAATCGGGCATACTGTCATGCTCAGTCGACGACGCTGTCGAATGGACCCTACCCCTCAGCACAGTTCAAAATATCGCTTTTGTGTCTTACAAAGCCCACGGGCGAATGATCTGGCGCCTTGACCTGATTACTCTGAACAGCACGCTTAACGTCACCGGCAACGTGCCAGCAAAAGGTGGGTATATTGACAGTGGATTTACGGAATTTCACGGACTTGTCACCGCACTAGTCGAACACTTCACCACATTCAAACCGGACCTCAAAGTTGTTTTTGGCGAACACGGGCGCGCCCGAACAATCATGTTCATCATCGGGCTATTCTCGGCGCTTGGCGGTGGTGGCCTGTTCGCTACCGCATTGCTCGGCGGCGTTTCTTCGAATCGCATGACCGAAGCTGCCATACCATTCGTCGCCCTATTCATTCTGGGTGGTGTGTTGATCCGTGCGAACCATCCTTGGAAGGCTCCGACCAAGATCGATGTGTCCCTCCTCCCGCAATTACTGACTTACCTTTCAGGCAGCTCGGTAAACAGCGAGCACTGGGAATAATCAGTCCTGACAGAGCAGTGCTAGTTCAAGGCTCTTTTGCCCATGAAACTGGCCTATATCGCGACTGAGCACAGCACCGCTCTCAAGGGTTGAGATCATCACACGACGCCAATCACCGCTTGCGGTCACGATTTCCGGACGGCCAGCACAATGGCGGATGCCTCCCGATATGAAATCTTCGCCGATGCGATGATTGGTCAACCCCGCACGCTCCGCCACAGGTGTTAATTTACCATCCCGAAATTGCCAGATCCGCAATGTTTTTGCCAGATGAGGGCGGTCGATATAGGCCAGCTCGACAAACCCATCCCCGTCCAGATCGGTGGCACCCAGCGGCGCAAGCCACCGGTTCGCTCGCCCAATATAAGGTGTCTGTGCAATCTTTCCTGTATCATCATAGATCGCTAGCGACGCGCCCTGCGATCTGTTGGTTTCGATGACGATGACCTCGTTGTCACCGTCAAGATCCACATCCGCCAACCGAGGTTCCAGATCCTCGAACACACGCGCTTGTGGCAAGGTGAAGGTCACATCTGTTGTCTTGAGCAATGCACAAGCCGGACAGGTGTCGACCTGCATCACCAAGGCGCCCCATTCGATCGCATCTCCAAGAACGCCGTGGCCATATCGATCCGTTGGGGCGTCGTATCTCGCCCCAAGTATCTCGCGCGTTTCCTCGGCGCCAGCGGCCCCCGCCAGCATCATGGATGCCACAAGAACCGCTGGCGGGATCCTCATATCTGTTTTTCTGGCATTTGTACGATCAGGCCGTCCAGATCGTCCGTCACTTTGACCTGACAGGTCAGACGGGAACGCGCGGGATCGGGTTCGTAGGCAAAGTCCAGCATGTCCTCTTCCATGTCGTCCTTTCCAGGTAGCTTTTCTACCCAATCGGGATGTACATAGACATGGCATGTTGAACAGGCGCAGGCGCCGCCACAATCGGCCTCAATGCCTGGAATATTGTTGTCACGCGCGCCTTCCATCACGGTCAATCCGGTGGCGACGTCAACGGTATGTTCGGTTCCGTTGTGCTCGACATAGGTGATTTTTGCCATGCCTGCGGCTCCCTTTGAAATGTTGTCCGCACTTACCTAGTAAAGCAATCACCCTCTCGCTAGTCCCTTTCGCATAGAGTCCCTGATCGGCTTGCGATAAAATCAATTTGTTCTATATTTGTTCTCATGCAGATGACACCCAATCAGCTTCAGCAGGCCTATTGGCCCCGCCCCCCATCCGCGCTGGCCGCAAAGCGGCTGGCCCAACCGCCGAACGGCGCTCGGGTAGCAGTGGCGGGCTTGGTGATTCTACGCCAGCGCCCAGGCACAGCAAATGGTGTCATTTTCCTCACGCTTGAGGATGAGACCGGCGTGGTAAACGTTATCGTCTGGCGTAATTTGTATGAAAAATTCCGCCGTGCGGTCATCGCCGGACGGCTTCTGCGTGTCACCGGGCGCATTCAACGCGAAGGCAATGTCACCCACCTGATCGCCGAACAAGTTGAGGACGTATCCCCCATGCTCGACATGCTTTTGCTTCCTTCTGACTAAAAGTCCACGCCAACGCTTTTGACGCAATACAAAACAGGCTAAAAGGAAATAGTACAACGCAGAGGCCCGAGCATGCCCATCAGATCCGCCCTATTCTTGGCTTGCATGGCACTTGTCGCCTGCCAAGAAAAAATCGCGGACACCCCCTACCTTGCAGCACTAAGCGAGCCCGAAATCGTCCGGGCCGAACATGCTAATGCACCACCAAACGCGCGCCCGGGCAGTTGTTGGGGCCGCGAGGTCAGCCCTGCTGTTGTTGAAACCGTCACAGAACAAATCATCGTGCAGCCTGCCGAAGTTCTTGATGACGGAACCGTACTTTCGCAGGCCATATATCGTACAGAGACACAGCAACGTATTGTAACAGAGCGACGCGAAACATGGTTTGAAACACCCTGCCCCGAGATATGGACAGAAGAATTCACCGCATCTCTGCAGCGCGCATTGCAAGCCCGGGGGATGTTTTACGGTGGAATAACCTCGCAGGCCGACAGCCGTACCCGTGCCGCAATCCGGCGCTATCAAAAGACCGGAGGTTTAGATAGTGCGATATTGTCGCTAGAAAGTGCGCGTCGATTGGGTTTAATCGCCGTGGAGCGCGAATAGAAAAGGGCGCTGAAAGCGCCCTTCTCGCAACTAATGTTTAAGGCGCGTCATCCATCCAAACTAAGAGCGACGAAACGTGGTTCACCTCCGCGTCGCACCAAAAGCAACAACGATTTACGCCCAGCGTCTTTTGCTTCCGCAATACGATCTTCCAAATCAGAAATCGACAAAAGCTTCTGTTGGCTTGCTTCGGTCAGGACATCGCCAGCCCGCAATCCTTTCTCATAAGCCACAGACTCCTCGTCAACAGCGCCAACAACAAGGCCTGTCGTTCCATCATCCAAACCAAGCTCTTCGCGTAGCTCTCCAGTCAGCGGAGCAACGGTCAACCCGAGAATTTCACTCTCTTGAGCATCATTTTCGGGTGCTGGCTGGCTCGCAGGAACAGCCTCTGCTTCTTCGCGGCGACCCAACGTGACCTTCAAAGTTTGCGTTTTGCCATCACGCAGGACAACAACACGGACCGTTTTACCAACTTCAGTGTTTCCAACCTGCTTGACCAAACCACGGACATTTTCAACGTCTCTGCCATCAAAACTCATGATGACATCGCCTGCTTTCATACCCGAGTCTTTGGCAGGACCATCCGGTACATCCGTAACCATGGCCCCAGACGCCGTTTCAAGACCTTCAACGGCCTCAACCATATCCTCAGCAACATCCTGGATCCGCACGCCCAGCCACCCGCGACGGGTTTCGCCAAACTCTTTCAGCTGCGCGACCACCTTGTCCACCACGTTAGACGCCATTGAGAAGCCAATCCCAATCGAACCGCCATTGGGCGAAAGAATCGCAGTGTTTACGCCGACAACTTCTCCGTCCATGTTGAACAGCGGGCCGCCCGAGTTGCCTCGGTTGATGGCGGCATCGGTCTGAATGTAATCATCATAACTACCCGAAAGCGCCCGGTTGCGCGCGGAAACGATGCCAGCAGAGACCGAGAACCCTTGGCCCAGCGGATTACCCATCGCAATGACCCAGTCGCCGACCCGCGCCGTATCGCTGTTGCCAAAGCTCACAAAATCCAGCGGCTCATCAGATTCCACTTTGAGCAGAGCAATATCTGTATTTTTGTCGGTCCCGATCACCTTGGCCGGCAATTCTTTGCCAGAGTAGAACTCAATCAAGATTTCGTCCGCGCCTTCGATGACGTGGTTGTTGGTCACGACGAACCCGTCTTCTGAGATCACGAAACCCGACCCGAGAGCGGATGTGCGACGCGGACGATCTCCGTTCCCTTGACGGTCCTGAAACTCACGAAAGAAATCTTCGAATGGCGACCCTTCTGGAACCACTCCCTGTGGGCCGGTGCGACCTGCCACAACTGTGGACGTCGTGATATTCACCACCGACGGGCTGAATTTCTCGGCCAGATCCGCGAAGCTCTCAGGGCGCGCCTGAGCCGCGATGGATTGCGCCAGCAACAGCACCATCGCCAAAGCAGAAATCCAAACCGCTCGAACATGCGCCAATCCTTGACGCCGAATTGCGACTGCCTGAGTATTCACTCGATTATCTCCTGTATTGTTTTTGAAGCCACATTGATCATCGCTGGAAGCCCAGCCTTTCATGCGGGCACAATTTGAATGTAGGTTCCATCAATCGCAACTCAACGTTTCTCGCTGCATCACAACTCCATGTGATGACACGGTGAAGACTTTGACAATTGGTTTATACATAGCTCTGCGCAAAAATGCGATGACACAAGGGTGTCAAGTTACGCAACTATAACTTCGCGGGCCACACTCATTCGGTGAATGACCATATTGCATATGCAAGCTTAGAGTCCGGATTCCTTTGGCAAATTTTGGTTGCCAAACGTTAATTGACCATAAATGGAACAACAATCCTCACTTGCCTTTAGGCAACTTCTACATTTCCAGACTACGTGTCTAAGTGTCCCAGAAACATGGTGCCTTAACCGAAAATTCAAAATCGAATTGAATCACAAACTCGTGATGCCCGTGTAATCTAGCGCAAGCTGGAATGACATCGGAGCGGCAAAAGTTCGCTCAAAGCTCGAAACCATCACATTTTATGCACCTAAATGCGCAACCCAGATCAGAATCAAACCCAGCACCAATGCCATAACTCCGACATTGCGTCGCTGGTTTTCAGTTAGGCTACGCAATGCCTCAAGCAGGCTCTCCACAAGCGAAGGGGCCAGTGCGTACACCAGCCCCTCGACAATCAAAACAAGCCCAACAGCCAGCAACGCCGTGCTGATCATTAGCGCCCCATATCGCTCTTCAGATAGTTAAAAAACTCGCTATCGGGTGACATCACCATAGAAGAGTTCCCACCCTGAAGGGCGATACGATAGGCATTCAGTGACCGGTAGAACTCAAAGAACTCGGGGTCCGCCCCAAAAGCTTCGGCAAAGATACCATTTCGACGCGCGTCAGCTTCACCGCGAACGATTTCGCTTTGACGATTGGCGTCTGAAACAAGCTCGACCACCGTACGATCGGCTTGGGCGCGGACACGTTGCGCAGCCTCTTCGCCGCGCGCGATCTCATCCGCCGCTTCCCGTTCACGTTCTGCGCGCATCCGGGCAAAAGTCGCTTCAAGGTTGGCCTGCGGCAGATCTGTGCGCTTCAAACGCACGTCGACTACTTCAAGACCAAGGCCCCGAGCTTCAACAATCGCCGCATCGCGGATGCGGTTCATCAGGCTGACACGGTCAACCGAAAGGACCGAATCCGACCGCACCGAGCCCAACACTTCGCGTGTCTCCGAACGCAGAATATTGTCCAAACGACGTTCGGCCAGTTCGATACCACCTGTACCAACGGCTTGCCGGAACTGTGTGACATCAGCAATCCGATAACGGGCGAAGGCATCGACAATCAATCGACGGTCATCCAATGGCGTCACTTCCAGCGGGCCAACTTCACGGCTCAGAATGCGGTCATCATAAGTAACCACTTCTTGAATGAGTGGGATTTTGAACGCTAATCCTGGCTCTTCTTTGACAGTCACAACCCGGCCAAACTGCAGCACCAGCGCCTTTTCACGCTCATCAACGATGAACAGCGACGATAACACCCCAGCAACCAGAATAACCGCAATGGGCAGGAGAAATGTTGTCTTTCTCATATCACTTGTCCCCCTTGCGCAGTTCATTCAGCGGCAGATACGGCACGACGCCCTGTCCACCAGCCGACTCGTCAATAATCACCTTGTCGATATTGCCCAAGACTTCTTCCATGGTTTCCAGATACAGACGTTTACGCGTCACTTCCGGTGCCTTTGTGTACTCTTCCAAAACGGCAGAGAAACGGCTCGCTTCACCTTCGGCTTCGTTCACAACACGTGCGCGGTAAGCCTCGGATTCTTCCAAAATCTGAGCCGCTTCACCACGTGCCCCTGCCAATACTCTATTGGCATATGCGTCCGCCTGTTTTTCCAAACGGTCGCGCTCTTGACTAGCCGATTGTACTTCGCGGAAGGCATCTTTCACCGGGTCTGGTGGATCAGCACCATCAAAGTTGATCCGCACGACATTTACACCGGAATTGTAGGTGTCCAGTGTCGATTGAATCAGCTCTTGCAGTCGATCCGAGATCACACCTCGGTCTCGGTTAAGGATCGGTGCCAGCTCAGACTGAGCGATAATTTCACGCATTGCCGCTTCTGCCACCGCCCGAATTGTTGTCTCCGGGTCGCGCAAGTTAAACAGGAACTGCGCCGGGTCCGAAATGTTCCAAACCACCTGGAAATCAATATCAACGATATTCTCATCCCCAGTCAGCATCAGGCCGTCGGTCGACCGGTTGCTGGATGGAATATCTTCGGTCCGCTCCCGCGAAACAACCACCACTTCAGCCGACACAACAGGCCATGGCGCAAAGTTCAGCCCTGGCTCACCGGTTGCCAAATATTCACCCAGAAACAGCTCAACCGACTTTTCTTCGGGTTTGACCGAATAAAAGCTGGCCGCCCCCCAAGCGATCACAGCAAGACCGATCCCAATTAAGATCGTGCCCTTGGTCAACTTGGGGCCACCGCCGCCTTGGGGCGCACCGCCGCCGGACTGGCCACCGCCACCGCCGCGTCCGCCCATAAGAACTCGCAACTGATCCTGACCTTTTTTCATCAGGTCATCGATATCCGGAATCTGCGAGTTTTCGCCCTCAGGCGGTCGGCGTCCATCACCATTGTTACCACGGTTTCCACCGCCTTGATTGCCGCCCCCTCCCCAGGGGCCGCCATTATTACCTGCCATAAAGGTATATCCCTTTCTTGTAACATCATCGGCGCTGCCTCTAACCTGAGGTCTGCGCCGAAAATTTCAACCCGCCATCATGCGGTTCGTATTGGCGCTTTCATGGTTACGATCTCTTCTGACATAGTCGGATGTACGGCGACAGTCCGGTCAAAATCTTCTTTGGTAGCGCCCATTTTCACGGCAACGCCAGCGAGCTGTATCATTTCACCGGCACCAGGTGCCACAATATGACATCCTAAAACTTTGCGCGTCGCCTGGCTCACGACCAATTTCATCAACACACGCTCTGCACGGCCGGCAAAACTCTGCTGCATAGGTTTAAAGCTCGTCGCGTACACTTCGATCGGTTCCTGATCGGCGGCATCTTCCTCACTGAGGCCAACAGTGCCAATTTCAGGTTGCGTAAAAATTGCAGTCGGAATCAACTCGTGATCCACAGGTGTTGGGTTGCCATTGAACACTGTCTCGACAAAAGCCATACCCTCTCGGATGGCAACTGGTGTCAAATTCACCCGATCTGTCACATCACCCACAGCAAAGATCGAAGGTACGCCGGTCTGGCTGTACTCATCAACTTCTATTTGCCCTTTACGGCCAAGCTTGACGCCAATTCCTTCGAGACCCAGGTCATCCGTGTTCGGACGACGCCCAGTGGCAAACATTACCTGATCAAACAGGCGTTCGTCGCCATTGGTTGATTTCACCCAAATCTTTTCGCCGTCTTTTTTCATCTCCAGCACGTTTGTGCCCAGATGAACATCTATACCGCGCTGGCACATCTCTTCGCAAACCAACCCGCGTGCCTCGTCATCAAAGCCACGTAAAATTTGCGCGCCACGGTAATACTGTGTCGTTTTCACACCCAGCCCATGCATGATTCCAGCGAATTCACAGGCAATATAACCGCCGCCTACAATCAGAATGCTCTCGGGCAGTTTTTCCAAATGGAATATTTCATTTGAGCTAATACCTAGGTTGGCACCAGGAAGTTCGGGCCAAACCGGTCGGCCGCCCATGGCGAGCAGCACGTGTTTGGCTGTCTTGCGCGTTCCATCAGCTAACTCAACTGTATGCGCATCGACCATCTTGGCGCGCATATCAAAAGTCTGAACACCATTGTTGGCTAGTAGGCTACGATAGATGCCTTCTAATCGGTCCAACTCTGCGTGCAGCTTTTCTTTGAAGGCGTCCCAGTTGAACGCACCGGGCGTGATGTCCCAACCATAGGCCTGCGCATCTTCGACCATGCCGGAATACTCGCTGGCAAACACCATCAGCTTCTTGGGTACGCACCCGCGGATCACGCATGTCCCGCCGTAACGGTCTTCCTCAGCCAGTGCCACCTTCACGCCTTCAGCAGCCGCAACACGCGCGGCCCGAACACCACCGGAGCCGCCACCGATGACAAACAAATCATAGTCAAAAGACATCTTTGTAGAATTCCTTAATCCACGAGATCCGTGAAAAGATTGTCAGTTTCAGCGAAGTCCAGCATCGCCTCTTCGATCGTGCCGGCATTGATATCGCGTACTTCCACGCGTCCATCGCCATAGCCGACAATCACAGCGTCACAGATATCTATGAACAGTCCATTTTCAACCACGCCTGGCATCTGGTTCATCACCATCGCCAGTTGGCGAGCATCACCAATTCGGTTCAGGTGTAGATCAAGAATGTGATTTCCTTCATCTGTCACAAACGGCGCATCACCGTTCATGCGCATCGTTGTTCGACGCCCCAGAACATCCATACTCACCAAAGTTTCTTCAATCAGCGCCTGGGTGGTTTGCCAGCCATATGGCACCACCTCGACGGGCAGAGGGAACGACCCGAGCGTCTCCACTTCTTTGCCCACATCGGCAATCACAATCATTTGATCGCTGGCGGTCGCCACAATCTTTTCCTGCAAAAGCGCGCCACCACCGCCTTTTATCAAGTTCAAGTTTTCATCAAATTCGTCCGCGCCATCAATGGTCACATCCAACCAACGTGCCGCATCTAAGCTGATTACTTCAATTCCAACTTCTCGGGCCAATTCGGCAGTGCGCGTCGACGTTGGCACACCTTTGATCTTCAACCCTTCTTCGCGCACCATTTCACCAAGGCAACGCACCAACCACGCAGCGGTCGATCCGGTACCCAATCCGACACGCATCCCATCTTCGACATAATCAGTGGCCCGCTTTGCAGCGACAAATTTGGCCTTGTCGATCGGCGACAGTTCTCCGGTCATTGCGCGATTCCCCAGCATTGCTTTGCAAAGGTTATAGAAAAGAAGCGCGGCGGGGGCGAGTGCCAATTCGATACAACACTCCGTTTCGCGCGGTCAAAGCCTCAAATTCGGCTCTCAATCGAAAAACCGAGCCGTCACGTTCCCAATCATCCAAACACAAAACCGGTTTCGCATCACAATTGAAATGGGTTAGGTGCCATCTCAAAATTACGCAACAACCTCTGCCGCCTCGTGAATGGTGACCCAGCCATCATTATTGATGTCTGCCACAAGCAAGCGCCGCATCGCACTCGCCCTTACCGAAGCGCGGCGAATGGCAATCATGGCAACTATTCCATCGGCATCTATCTGACCGCCCTGCCCAAATCTCAAAACTG
The DNA here is from genome assembly GCF_003014475.1 of Shimia abyssi. GTDB lineage: Bacteria > Pseudomonadota > Alphaproteobacteria > Rhodobacterales > Rhodobacteraceae > Shimia > Shimia abyssi. The sequence continues at coordinate 802,887 of NZ_PYGJ01000001.1, forward strand.
CGTTGCTGGCGTGTTCCAATGCTTCTTCAGATTTGCCTTCCAGAGCATCAAAGTAAGCAGTCAACAAGTCATCAACCGCTTCCTGTGCCGACAATGGAAGCAAAACGCTGAACCACGCCACTAAAACCAAAATTGCCGCAAAGGCCAAACGCATACCGAATCTCCCCTTTGGTCAGTGTCCGACGAGGCCCTCTAACAATGCTGTAACCAATCTACTTTGAGCGGATATCTAGCAAAAAATGTCGCTTTAGCTCCCTGTTCCATCCAGCGAGCTGCTAACTTTGCCAGCATCTTATATGACCACAAATCCACTACAGGACGCGCGCCTTATGTTTCTTTCGGTCTTCGACATGTTCAAAGTGGGCGTCGGCCCTTCTTCTTCGCACACAATGGGCCCCATGGTAGCTGCGGCGCGGTTCCTTGATACGATGCGCGCATCTCCATTTGACTTTCATGGATTGCGTGGCTCGCTTCATGGCTCGTTGGCTTTTACCGGCATTGGTCACGCCACAGATCGTGCGACAATTCTGGGGCTCGCCGGTTTCGCCCCCGAAACATATGACAATGATCGTGCTGAAACCGCGCTCGACGCCATCCGCGAAACGCACCAGGTCTCACCGGAGGGACTGCCGCTACTACATTTTAATCCCAAGGAAGACCTGCGCTTTGATTTTGGCCCCAACCTGCCCGGACATGCAAATGGTATGATCCTCATGGCGACGGATGCCCAAGGCGACATCATTCTTCAGGAAACCTACTACTCCATCGGCGGTGGCTTCGTTATGACAGAATCTGAACTGTCGGCAGGTAAAGACGCCGACGAGGGTTCACCAGTGCCCTACCCTTTCAAAACCGCGGAAGAAATGCTGCTGATGTCTAAAACGTCTGGCAAGTCCATTGCTCAAATGAAGCGCGCGAACGAAATCTCGCGTGGCTGCACTGAGAGCCTCGCTAAAGGCTGCGCTCGCATTTGGCAGGTGATGAACGACTGCATCGACAGGGGGTTGAAAACTGACGGCATTTTGCCCGGTGGGTTAAACGTGCGACGACGCGCCAAATCCATCCACGTTGCTCTTCAGGCCGAGCGCGGCATGAACCTAAATGCACCTCATACGATAAATGACTGGATGAGCGCCTATGCTATGGCCGTAAACGAAGAAAATGCCGCCGGGGGTCAAGTGGTCACCGCTCCCACGAACGGAGCCGCCGGTGTACTTCCCGCGGTAATCCGTTACTGGCTCGACCATGTACCAGGAGCCGCGCCTTCTCGCATTGAGGAATTCTTGCTCACAGCTGCCGCAATCGGAGGCTTGGTTAAATTCAACGCGTCCATCTCCGGTGCTGAAGCTGGCTGTCAAGCCGAAGTGGGTTCTGCTTCCGCTATGGCCGCTGCAGGGTTATGCGCAGCTATGGGCGGGACATCGGAGCAAATCGAAAACGCGGCGGAAATTGCGCTAGAGCACCACTTGGGTATGACATGCGATCCGGTCAAAGGTCTTGTGCAAGTTCCATGCATTGAAAGAAACGGTCTTGGGGCGATCAAGGCGGTTTCCGCGGCATCACTTGCACTGCGTGGCGACGGTCAGCATCTTGTCCCACTAGACGCCGTCATTGAAACTATGCGCCAGACAGGCGCAGACATGCATGAAAAGTACAAAGAAACGTCGCTCGGTGGACTCGCCGTCAATATCCCAAATTGCTAGACGCTTGCATTGCCTGTAGCATTAGTGCCGCCGGAATACGCAACCATCGCTGACAAGCTGTGGTGGCGTCACACAAAGCGCGCGTGCTACGTTGAATGCTGCTAGAACTTTGGGCACGTAGTCGCGGGTTTCGGCATAAGGCGGCACACCGTTGTGATTAGTCACAGCATTTTCGCCAGCATTGTAGCCAGCTAGAACCAGTATCGGATCGTGCTCGAACTTTTTCATTAGGAAATCCAAGAATCGTACGCCTCCTGCTATGTTTTGCTGAACATCCATAGCTTCAGTAACCCCAAAGCGCTCCGCTGTTGCAGGCATCAATTGCATCAATCCCTGCGCACCTGCTCCACTCACAACCTCAGCTCTGCCTCCAGATTCGACAGCGATCACCGCAGCGGCCAACGCTGGTGAAACCTCTGTTCCCACTGTCGCCAACAGAATATCCACACCATGCGCGTCAATAATGGCCTGCATATTCCCCAAACGAGGCGATCTGACACCTTTCCCGTGCGGAGGATTGCTCAGCCGGACCAAGGCCGGTTCCAATCGGCCGGGACCAGTTGCCGTAATGTCAGGTGAAACGGTCTCCCAGAACCAGTCATAGCTCTGACCAACAGGCGCTGACACAGCCGTCGAAGTTGACTGAACACTGGGCGATAAAACCTGTGGTGCGTGTGGCTCAATTTGAACCGTGATCCGTTTGCGCTGCCCAGGTTTGGGCGGTTTCACGCGCTTGGCTTCAAAATCAAGGAAGGGAGGCGCAGACTCCGCAAACGACGGAAGCGCCACCCCCACCATGCAAAGAGTGGTTGCAATAAGAATGCGCCAGTTCATTGATCATGCGCCTGTACAGTTCTGCTCACCCAAAACTATCGCAGGAATCGGCCTCTCAAACCAGTATTTAACTCCTGAAATGGTCCAATTGTGTTGCGATTTCGTCCACCAAGCTCAGAGAAATCCCCCATTCTCCTTAAAAACTGGCCATCTTAACAAAAAGCAAAGAAATTCTGAATGATCGAAAATAGTACAACTTGTGCCTGAATCCCGCCCCATTCCTTAGCGATAAATCAATCATACCAAGTCGGACGGGCAACTGAGAGAGACGCCCACTCAATCCGACAAGGTCGATTAAACA
>NZ_PYGJ01000002.1 GCF_003014475.1 Shimia abyssi
CTCGTCCGCCGCTCCGTCTGGCGCCCCAACCGCGCCTCAGCGCCGCCGGTAAGGGGGGTTCTAAAGTTACCAATCAAAACCCGCAACCCCTTTTTGTAGGTTTTCGCCAAAAAAGTTCGAAGTCCGAAATTTCCCCAATAAATCAGCAAATTCACACCCAAATCTCTTTCGATTAGACACTGCGCGCGCTCAGAACCGGCACTCTGACCTTCTTTTCTCGTGAATCAACCACATGAATCGCCATGATCTTGAAAAAACAGCGAGTACTTCAGACGTGAAAGTTGATTGCTGACGCACGTTTTGTGCCCAGCTACATCCAAGACATATGGGGTTTGCCCAAAACTCAGGAATCGTCGTCGGAATCATTGTCTTTCGGTGCACCAACATACCCAGCAACGGCTTGCAGAATGCGGAAAGCCGTAGACGCGTCATTCTCGACGACTGCCATGAACTCGGATTCGCCGAGGCGCAGCATATCTAGATCGGTCTTAGCGTACATATCCAATGCCCGCTTCTCTTTGCGCAACAATGCAAGTTCACCCACCAATGTACCTGGCCCCGCAACGGCTACCAAATGATTGACACCATCATCAGTCTGATATCCCAGCCCAGCTTCGCCTTCGAGGATCAAATAAGCACCATCAGCTGGGTCGTCGCCCATTCGGAACAGATATTCACCCTGTTTCTCTTTGTGCCACTGCGCACCAAAAGCAAGCAAGCGAAGCTGGCGGCGAGACAAACCAGAGAACATATCCGTAGACACCAGCGCTCGCATTTTGCGGCGCAAATCGGCGCTGGCAGCGTTGTCAATCTCTTCTATCTCGCCTTCTTCACCGTCTTTCAGGCGCCCGTGCTCCAGTTCAAGGAAGATGTCGAACGCATCCGTGTCTTCAAACTCTTCCTCAAGGAATATCTGCGTCGTGTCAGGCAGCAGCCGTCGCAAGTTCTGGACAATGCCAGCGCGCTCTTCTTCGTCATAGCTCGCGAGACATCTGTTAAGGATCAGCACGTCTGGCCGTTTGACTGCTGCCCTGCTAATCGCCAGTGGCTCTAGGAACGCCGTTGGCAGCCCCGCCCCGGCAATGCCCGATGGCACAGCAAACAACAGCTCAGCAACCTGTTGCTTCATGCCCGCCTCATCAAGCGCCTCTGCCACGATATCGCGAATGGCCTCTCCGCGCGGCCCGGCTGAAGCGGACAATTTACCGTAGATCGCATTTTCCAGCACACTCAGCCCTGGAGCAAACTTGTCTTCCTCCAGCGGAGCGAAATAAACCACCAGCCATTCAGCCAGCTTTTCGGACTGAGCCTGACGCAGCTCCAGGATTGACGCCTTTAACTCGTCGTCAAAACCAGGGCCGATCCGTTCTGCCGAAACCTCAAACGGCAGTTCAAGCATCTGAACCAGCTCACTGCGTTCCATCGCTTCAAGACCGACCTGCCTGCTTTTCTCGACCAAGCCGACCTTGGTTGTAAACACATCTGGATTTAGCCCCAGCTGACGGAAGAGAGGGTGATCGGTGCCATCTACGCCAAATGTCTGGTTAAGCATTTCGACCACTTCCTGGGACATGCGCAGGATACCCTCTTCCAGACCCAACTCGTGCAACAGGTCGAGGAAGTCGCTAATCGCTTCTTTGGAAGTGTCTTCAATAGGTTCCCGCGGTGTTGCAAAGAACAGGTTGGCCGCAACCGGAAGTGCTGGGTTATAAACGGCGGGGTCAAACCGGTAGAATGCTTTGTCCAACCCTTTCTCAATCAGCTTCTTCTCGATCACTGGGCGCATTTCAACGAGTGCATCTGCCAATTCGGGAGGGTCAGCCTGCTTAAAGGTCTGATCCAATCCGCGACGGAACAGTGCGTTGCCGGCTCCTGTAGCGTCCATCAACTCCAGCCACCAGGCATGTACCTCGTCCTCATCGGCCATGTCAGCCAACGAGGGGTCAACCCAATCCGAAAAGAACCGATCCGGGCTGTTACCAGTCCGATTGGATTCATACGCTCGCTTCTTATCTTCCGTCTCTCCTAATGGATCGGGCAAATCAGCCAACGGACGGCGCTTGAGTGGCATAAGGATATTGTGACCAAACGTCCCCTCGAACACATAAGGCGACGGATCCGCATACCCTACCCGTGTCGCAATCACACGTTGGTGCAAATCGGAAACATCAGTTTCACCAATTTCGATTGTGCCACCAACCGGCAATATCTCTCGCGTGAACAGCTCAGCCACGGCGCGCCGCTCCTCGGCGTCCTGCGAACTAATCGCCACCACGGACCCTTGCGGAAGGGTAACCGTTAGATTTTCAAGAACCGAGTCACCGTCGTGATCTCGGACAAACACTTCTTTCAAATTGATGTCGCCCTTCAGGCGCGGGATTTCGTCCGGCTCGCCTTCCAAACGGTCATCATCGATCATGCCATGGGGCGTGAAGCGTTCCAGAATCAATGTCCAACGCAAGGAAAGATCCTGAGCACGGTTGTAATAATTCAACAGCTCCTTCCAAGGACCAGACAGATCCTTGTAGGCCGCCAATGCCGCGACCAAAGCACCCAGCGAAACTTGACCGCGAATAACCAGAATGCCGCCAACCAAGTAAAAGAAGAACGGCGTCAGCTGCGTAATGAAGTTGTTTAGAAACTTCATAAAGAACTTTTTCTTGTAGATCGTCAGACGGATCAGGAACAACGTGCCTAACCGTCGCGTGATCCGCGACATCCGAAAACGCCAGCCACCATTGACCCGCAACTCCGGCGCGCCCGTAGCCGTTTCGCCTATTTCGGCGGCCAGATGGCGAACTTCCTGAATGCGATCTTTGTTGTGCAGGTTGATTTGTCGCTGCAACTTGGGGATCAGCCACGCCTGAAATGGGATCAGCGCAATGGCGGCCAACCCGAACCAGACACTTTGTAGGAACAGGAATGTCAGAATGGTCAGCATTTGTCCGGCCTGCATCACCGGCACACTGATCGCATCGCCCATCATGCCGCCCATCGGCTCGGCCTCAGACGTGATCATTGCCACAAGTTCGCCTTGTGACACGCGGCGGAGATAAGGCTGAGGGAAACGGGTCACCCGGGAAATCAGAATGAACCGAAACCGCCGCAGCATCCGCTCAGACAACACGCCCTTCATGGTGTTGATCCGCATCTTCATCAAACCATGCCCAAGCACAGCAACGAGGAACAACACGCTCAACGTGATCAGAAAAGTTTCCTGCGCCATTTCGATGTTAAACACATCGATAAAGCTTTGCTCGGCGTCGATCGCGTCGTTAATGATCCGCTTTGGCAACTCCAATGTCAGGAATTGCAACGGAAACAAGCACGCCGTCAGGACCAGCAATACCATCTGATCCCGTTTCGAAAACTTCCAGATAAAGGAAAAAAGTGTGGGTTCTATCGCCTGCTCTCCCCAATTGCCCATCACATCGGGCAATATCCTCTCAGTGTTCCGGTGATGCTAGCAATGTTACGCAACGGAATTCAAACGCTTTCTTGGTCTAAACTGCAACATGCGTTTGCGATAACGTGATTGTGGCGCTAGGCTCTTGTTAACGGGGACAATAAAAGGCCACGATCAATGGATCAAAGCATGGTGCTTCTGCTGCTGTTTGCAGCTTTCCAGATCAAACATCTGGTGGCCGACTTCTTTTTGCAAAATGCAAAGATGATTATGGGGCGCGAGCGCTATTGGCATATGGGGCGCGCTCAACATGCCGGTATTCACGTTATATTCAGTATTCTGGTGCTTTTTGTATTTGGCACGTCCGCTTCATTGATCTTCTGGATCGCATTGATCGAATTTATTGTGCATTTCCATATCGACTGGGCCAAGGCGCGCATCTCCGTCGATATGAATCTTTCCCCCGATCAGCCTATGTACTGGTATGCGATGGGTACTGACCAGGCACTACATCAATTGACATATGTCGTGATGGCGTGGGCTTGGTTGACGTTCATCTGACCAACTTCGCCTGACGGTCTTAACTGAACATCCATAACTGCCGCGATCACGCGCTCCGTCGTCAAAACAAACTGTCGCACAACCGTAAGCGCTCCTTGTGCGTTCCATTTTCGTGGCACAACAACAAAATCCACGGCCTCGCCAACCGGAACCGGCGCCATAAATCGTGTTTTCATCTGCTCGATGCGAGCCTCTGCTTGCGCATGACCTAGCGCGTATTCCGCCAACCCACACAGCAACATACCCGGAAGAATGGTCCCGGACAAACCAGCGGCGCGTGCTGCTGTGTCATCAACATGTATAGGGTTCTTGTCATGCGTCAGGTCAAGATACGCGCGCACATCACTCATCTGGATGGCACCAAGCGACACCCATTGCGCGCCCTCTGCCGCAAGCTTCTCGTGAAATTCCGCCCCTTTCAGCCCCTGCAACTCAGACCGAGCAGCCAATCTCAATCTGGTTTGCATCACGCTCGAAAAACCGGCATCTTTACCAATCGCAAAGTCGAAACCGATACTGCTGCCCGCATATTTTTCGGTAATTTCGATTTCGATTTCAGTTGAATTCTCGGGCAAATCAAAACGATTAAACTGCTGAAATTCGTGCACCAAAGTTTCCCCTGGCTGAGCCGTCATTCCCTCCGTTGCTTTGACAATCTGACCATCGCCCAAAAGCATCGCCGGGGCGATCAATGGCATGTCTGGTCCTGCATCTGTACCAACCAGACGCATAAGCAAATCTCTCATGATGGCTCGCTGGGCCTCTTGGGACACATCCAAACCCGAGACGACAACCTGTTTGTTGACCCTAGCCATATGCGCGCAAGATAAGCGTCACATTGATGCCGCCAAACGCCAGCGAGTTAGACATCACCGCATCCGTGCTTATGGCGCGCGCCGTGTTGGAAACTGGGTCAATTCCGATCTTGGAATCAATTTCGGTGAAATTGATTGTCGGTGGTGCGCTTTGCTCGTGCAGTGCCCCAATTGCAGACACCAACTCTAGCGCACCGGCTGCACCAAGCGCATGCCCATGAACTGGTTTGGTTGATGAAATTGCCAACTCGCTCAAATCATCCCCAAAGACACGGCGCAACGCATCGACTTCGTTAACGTCGTTTGCAACCGTGCCGGTTCCATGTGCATTTACATAGCCAATATCAGACGCGCTCAGCCCCGCATCCTGCAAGGCGACGTTCATACACGCAGAGGCCCGCTCGGCATCGGGACGTAGCAAGTCGCCAGCATCCGAGTTTGTACCGTATCCTGAAATCTCACAAAGAATCTCAGCACCACGCGCAATAGCACTTTCCGCTGTTTCTACTACAAATACGCCCGCACCTTCACCCAATGTCATACCATTGCGGTCTTTGCTAAAAGGCCGGTTCTTTGTCGCAGACATCACGCGCAGCAATTCCCAAACCCGAAACACGCCGCTCTCGAGCGGAGCTTCAGAGCCTCCGGCAAGACAACGCTCCATCGCACCGACCTTAACCATCTGGTAAGCTAGGCCAATGGACTGACTGGCCGAGGAACAAGCCGTCGCCATGCAATACGCAGGGCCGCGCGCGCCAAACTCCATCGAGACCCAACTCGCTGCGGCGTTATTCATGATCTTTGGCACAGACATAGGGTCCAGCCGCATGCTGCCCTCTGCGCCAAATTTGAGGTAATTCTTGTTCAGCGTCTGAGCGCCGCCAAACCCTGATCCGATAGACACGCCACACGCATCTCCGAAATCCGCGGTCTCTAACCCCGCCTGTTTCACCGCTTCACGCGCCGCTAACAATGCGTAATTCGCAACCGGTTCACGCATCCGGTGCGCCATTTCTTCATCTATCGCCGCTTTGGCTTCGGGCGACATGGCTGCGGCTGTACCGACGCGTTGAACATCAATTTCTGGGAAACGCACCGGACGCACGCCGGACACGCCAGCCTGCGTCGCTGAGATCAAAGCCTGCGCGCCATTCCCGCACGCCGAAACGGCTCCCATTCCGGAAATGACAACTCGTCTCACGTTCAGGCTGCCTGTGCTTCTTCGATTTTGGTAATAACCAGATCAAGCAGGTCTTGAACGGTTTCTACTTCGCTCAACTCGTTATCCACAGAAATGTAGACATCGTACTTCTCTTCAATCGCCATTAGAATCATAACAAAATCAGCCGATTGGATATCCAGATCTTCTAGGCGTTTTTCCGGAGCAATGTCGGACACATCCACCATGCCTTCGTCGGCGACCAGAGCAATCAGCTCTTTGGTCAGCGTCTCTTTGTCCATGCTCATCTGCGTCCTTCCAACTTACTGGGTCGTCATCCCGGTCCCTTACGCGCTGGCCGGGTTAACGACAAGTTTATTGAGCAATGCGTAAAACTTCCAGTCGGAATTTGGAACCTCGTGGCAACACATTTCACCCAATGCCTGTTCGGCATCGCGTCGGTATTACGTCGGTATTGCGTCGGTGTAAATCACCCAACTGCCTGCAAGGGCATGCATTTGCTCATGCCGTTGGGCCACCTGCATCGACCCAGTCTTTTAATCCACCCAAATTCCACACTTCGCGGTAGCCCATGTCCTTGAGCAACTTGCCCGCAAGAGCCGCCCGCCCGCCAGAAGCACAATGAAGAATCAGAGGGCGATCAAACTGCAATTCAGGGTCATGCGAGGGCAAGGATGGATCAGCGCGAAATTCCAGCATGCCGCGTGAGATATGATGCCCGCCTTCGGCCCGCCCGCTGGCCTGCACCTCTGCCCCATCGCGCACGTCTAACAACAACGCCCCCTGCGCCATCTTAGCCCGCGCCTCCTCGGTGGAAATTTTTGGAACAACAGCGTGGGCAGCTTCAAGCATGGCAGCAGCAGTCAAGGTCATGGTGGTCTCCATTGGTCAGTTTTGACCAACCTAGAACACATGCGAGTTTTTGCAACCGTATGGCAAACGCAGAAAAGGCGTCAGGGGCTCGGACATCACAGAGAGGAAACCTCTCCAAATCCGCGATCCTGACGCCTTCTTGGAATGATCACACCTTTGGGCGGGACCCGCCAGCATATCCATTCGCTGCTCAGGCAGGCCGGGCGTTCCTCTGACGAGGAGCCATCTGTTCCGCCATTGCTGCGGGATCCGAATCCTGTGACGTCCGCCCGAACACTAGGGCTGCCCCTCGCGCCCAAACCTCGTCCCAACATCCGCTCCCCCCAACCGATGATCAAGGTTGCCCCGTCTCACCGGCCACGCGCTGGCTTTTTGCGCTACCTTCCCGCCTCGGCTTGATCCGCGACCCTCATAAGAGTGCCGCAACCATCGCGACGTTTCAGCCAGCGTCCTGTTGCCCTCAACACGGGATCCGACGCGTTTCCGCACCCTCCCCCGCTCCGACCCCAAGAGACCTTCGCGTCCCGCGTGGGGCGTTTTGACCTAAGCCTAATGCCCCTTGCGTTAAGATCAGGTTGGGTCACGAACCCTGAGTCGGGCAAGGGATTTTTTAGGAGGGATGTGGGTAAGCCCGTGGGGAGGTCTGGGAGTAAGTTGTGGATAAGATGGGGATGGGTTGGGAAAGCTGTTTTGTTGGGCAGATTTGTGGGGGGATGGAAGTTTTTTGGGGTGGGCAAATTTAGGCTCAAACGAAATGCCTTCAAAATATCGGAAATAGCTTAGGGCTCGTCTTAGACCAAGTGTACTTCATAGCCCACTCCGTCCCGAACGGCTTCGAGCAATTCGACACAAGCTTCGGAATACATTTGCGCTTTTGATTTTTTACTGATGCGGACAGTACCGTGGTACTGATTATCCGACGCCTTTATATCCACATCCTTTTCATTCTTGATCTGTTTGATCAACTTGTCGGCGCCATGCCAAGTTGCATACCCGAGCTTTCGTCCAACTTCTGTGAGATTGTACGGATAACTCGCCGAAAATCCCGTTACCGGCTGCAATGTGCCAATTCCAAAGACCTTGGCAAACTGCTCCTTTGTATCAACTTTGTTCCGGATCAATTCAAAGTCCACCTCGAACATTTGCTTCGGGATGTCGGATCTTACAAGTTGATAAGATCTTGCCAAAAGTGACCGAAGAACTTGTGGGTTAACGTTGGACAAGGGAGCGTTGTGTCCAAAAGCCTTAAAAACCCATTCAAAATCCTTGGTTTCAATGGCGTTAACTCTAACGCCCTTGTCAGCAGAAACCTGCAGAATTTTTTCGAAGGCCGGTGTTTCACCATTAGGTCGCGTGAGAAAGAATATGTTTGGAATTGTGCCTCCCTTTATTTCGACAGCTTCATCCAAATCCTCCAAGATTTTGCGAATATTGGTATCTTCAACTCTGTAACCGACAAAAAGAATGGGATGCTCAGCAAAAAAGGTAAGCAATTTGGCCGTAAGATACTTCCGCTTGGCACCAAAAGCCAAATAGTCACTGGATGTCAAAACCATTGAACTAGGCTTTTCAACTGTGCCGTGAATTTTGTAGATTTCTCCAATGATGGCAAACGGTGCCGAAATCAAACCCGCGCCCAAAATCGGTTGATATCCCGGAAGAGTTTTCTCCAAAACACCATCATAGTTAGTAGTGATTACCGCATGAGGTCGAATAGACGCGAATGCAGAGGCTTCGTCTTGATACTGCTCCGCAATACCTGTGCCGAACCCCTTGATGTGCTGCGCAATCGCATACTTTAGGTAGATATCGGCTGGTACTTTGACCTCGAACAGTATTGGCGGAAACTCAGCGCTTCCGGCTCCCCATGCCCAAGACTGGTAAGCGGTGGCAATTCGTTCTGCAACTTCGGGAAGACCTACTTCTTGTTGGGTAAAGAACTGAATTGGCTTGTCAATTTCCGGACATTTTTCAATCGCCCAATCGAGAAGACTAAACCATGTAGGCGCTGAAATCCAGCGTCGACTTAGTCCGGAACCCACAAAAACAATTGGCTGAAGGGGGAACTTTTCTCGAGTCGAAATTATTTTTTGAGTTTGCTCTATTTGGTATTTTTCAACTGCTTCCACGTCGAGATCTGACATTTTTTTCCTTTGTTTTCTCGCAGTTCACTGCGCGATCTGGGGCGCGTATATGGAATAAGATATGCAACTAAAAGGAGTATTCAAGACAATTCCCCGGATCACCTGTGATCCGGATAGCGCCCGACCCCGCCCCTCAGGGCGGGTGCGATCCTTGGGGTGGTGGCCCTGCGGATGGGTCTGGGAAGGAGAAAGGCCGCTCGTGGGAGCGGCCTTTTGGGTGTTTGGGGCGCGAGTATCGCGCCTTTAGGAACGGGGTGCGCCCGCGAAGGCGTGGCCTTCGCTTCCGCGCACTCGCGCTTAAAATGGACTAGTCATCCATTTTGAGTGCACTGATAAACGCCTCTTGCGGGATGTCCACTTTCCCAAACTGGCGCATCTTCTTTTTACCCGCCTTCTGCTTGTCCAGCAGCTTGCGTTTCCGCGTGGCGTCCCCACCATAACATTTCGCGGTCACGTCCTTGCGCAGCGCTGACAATGTCTCACGCGCAATCACCTTGCCGCCAATCGCCGCCTGAATCGGGATTTTGAACATGTGGCGCGGGATCAGATCTTTGAGCTTTTCGCACATCGCCCGGCCCCGCTGTTCGGCGCGGTCGCGGTGCACCATCATCGACAGCGCATCGACCGGCTCATCATTCACCAGCACCGACATCTTGACGAGGTTATCCTCGCGGTAATCCTCCATCTGGTAATCAAAAGACGCATAGCCTTTGGTCACAGATTTCAGACGGTCGTAAAAATCAAACACCACCTCGTTCAGCGGCAGGTCATAGACCACCATCGCGCGGCTGCCCGCATACGTCAGGTCAAGCTGGATGCCGCGACGGTCCTGACACAGTTTGAGCACGTCGCCCAGATAATCATCCGGCACAAGGATCGTCGCCTTGATACGCGGCTCAGAAATATGGTCGACCTTGGACATATCGGGCATGTCGGCGGGATTGTGCAGGTCGATCTTCTCGCCCATCTCACCGTCCTTGCCCTTCATATAGACATGGTAAATCACGCTGGGCGCGGTGGTGATCAGCTCGATATTATATTCCCGCTCGATCCGGTCGCGGATCACCTCGAGGTGCAGCAGACCAAGGAAGCCACAGCGAAAGCCAAAGCCCAGCGCTGCGGATGTTTCCATCTCAAAGCTGAAAGACGCGTCATTCAGCGCCAGCTTATCGATGGCGTCGCGCAAGTCCTCGAACTCGGCACTGTCGACCGGGAACAGACCACAAAACACCACCGGTTGCGCAGGCTTAAAGCCCGGCAGTGCCACTTCGGTGCCATTGCGGTCATTGGTGATGGTGTCGCCCACACGGGTGTCACGCACCTGCTTGATCGACGCTGTCAGAAAGCCAATCTCGCCGGGGCCAAGACTGTCAACCATCTGCATCTCAGGGCGGAATACGCCCACGCGGTCAACATGGTGCAGGGTGTTGTTCGACATGAACTTGACCCGCATGCCTTTCTTGAGCGTACCGTCCATAATGCGTACCAGAACAATCACACCAAGGTAGGCGTCGTACCAGCTGTCCACCAGCATCGCTTTAAGCGGCGCGTCCAGCGTACCTTGCGGGGCAGGCAGATCCTGCACGATGGATTCAAGCGTTTCATGAATGCCAACCCCGGTTTTCGCCGAGACCTGAATAGCGCCCGTGGCTTCAATGCCAATCACATCCTCGATCTGTTCCGCCACGCGGTCGCAATCAGACGCGGGCAGGTCAATCTTGTTGAGAACCGGCACAATCTCGTGATCCGCGTCGATGGCCTGATACACATTGGCCAGCGTCTGTGCTTCAACCCCTTGGGTGCTGTCGACAACCAACAACGAGCCCTCAACCGCCTTCATCGAACGGGAAACTTCATAGGCAAAATCCACGTGACCAGGCGTGTCGATCAGATTGAGCACGTACGTCTCGCCGTCATCGGCCTTATAGTCGATGCGGACAGTGTTTGCTTTGATCGTAATGCCACGCTCGCGCTCGATATCCATGCTGTCGAGCAGCTGTTCCTTCATGTCACGATCTTCCACCGTGCCCGTCTCTTGGATGAGGCGGTCAGCAAGGGTGGATTTGCCATGGTCAATGTGGGCGACAATGGAGAAATTGCGGATTTTGTTCAGGTCGGTCATAGATGCGGGATATGGAGTGGAAACTGGGTTTGGTCAAGGTGGATTGAGCGCGTCGCGACCTTGGCCGCATCAGGCCGAAAGTTCAGTGTCAGCCTATTGGCGCTTTTGAAGAGTTGTGGGGGCGGCATGCAGCGTCCTTAGTGCTCCAGATTCTAATCGACTCCTGCGCAGACAACGTGAGTTCATAAAGCTCGATGGCAAACAGGAACCGCTCTACATATTCGCATGCAAAATGCCGGTTCATCGGCAGCACCTGATCCGGCCCCGCATCCCCCTTGGCAGTGTTCGCCCGCGCCTCGACCACCAATAGAAACCGAGGATCGTTGAAGAATTTTTTGCGTTTCGCGCGGGTCCAATCCTCGGCGCCATGGTCCCAAGCCCAGCAGACCGGGACCAAATGATCTATATGCACTTTGCGCGCATCGATGTTTTCAAAGACGTGACCTGTAAACCTGTCTTGCCAACTGCCCCGCACAACGCGAGTGCCAGCCGTGTTCCAAACCACAGGGGCAATACTGCGCTGATCCAGAATCTGGGCACGCGTATCCAGTCCATCAATGACGCGCCATCGCCCAAATGCGGCGCGATCACATGGATCAGCGGCAACAATTGAGCCACCCACAAGTGCAACAACACTTCCAAATGCGATTATCGCAAACAATTTTCCGAAGGCTTCAACCATTTCCAACGCACCGTTAACCTTCGTTAAGAAATAGTTAACGCCGCACTCAGTCCAATCAGAGATCGCATACATCGTTAACGCGCGGCATTGCCGCTGAATTGAAAACTGATCCGATTTCCAGAAAATTGAAAAAGAGCGCCGATTTCGCGACAGATCCCCACTGCCCCGACGTAAAAGAATCCGATACCGCCTCTTGAACCCACCTATGGCAAACCCAGATTCTGAACTACACTGTTTAGAAACCACCCAATCCGATACGGACTAAAATTATGAACCGCCGACTGACCATCCTGATGTGCGCTGACCTTGTTGGCTATTCCGCTCTTATGGGAGAGGACGAAGCCTTGGCGGTGCAGTCTGTGCGCGATCTAAAGCAGCGCTTGTTGGAGCCTGTGGCGGCCAATCACGGTGGCGAGGTGCTCAAGCGAATGGGCGATGGCTGGATTTTGGCATTCCCAGGTGTAGAGGCCGCGCTGAACTGTGCCGAAGAGGTGCAGACAGGGCTGGCCGAACACGAGGTGATTAAGCTGCGTATCGGCTGCCACATCGGCGAGATCGTCGAGGACGAAGACGATTTTTACGGAAATGGCGTCAACATTGCCCAGCGTATTGAGACCGAAGCGCCTCCGGGCGGTGTGATGCTATCCGAAGACCTGTTCCGTCAGCTTTCGGAGAACCGCCAGAGCAATCTCAACGATGCGGGCATGTTCAACCTCAAGAACATCGCCACGCCGATGCGGCTTTATCAATGGCGCCCGGCGAACCTGACCACGGCACCCGATGCAGGCGCCCTGCCCTCAATCGCAATCGAAGCAATCTCCTTTGCGCCAGCAACGCCCGACAACGAAGCTTTGGCGATGGATCTGCACGAAGGAATCGTTCAGCAGTCAGTCAAGCGCACAGGCATTACAACGGTAGATGCAGCCCAAGATCCCGATACGCCGACAATCTTTCTGTTGCGCGGGCGGCTTCGTATTTCTGGAACGCGTGGGCGTTTTACGGTTTCCCTCATGATGCGCGACGACATGAGCATGATCTGGTCTGGTACCTACGAAGGTGACACCAGCGACGTCTTTGCTTTTTGCGACGATGTACTGGCCCGCGCCGAGTCTGACATCAGGCTGCAAACCGTCCAGCATGATGGCGACCGGCTTATTCACCTGCGCGACGAACAGCTCAGCGTATCAGAGCTGCGCGCGCGCGCAGCCAACCTGTTTTTCCGTCAGGACCTCGAAAGTTGGCAGGCAGGATATGATGCGCTTGACCGGGCGGTAGCGCTGTCGCCGCGCGACGGCATGTCGCTGGCCATGCGCGCCCATAGTCGGATCAACAACTGGGGTATCAATTTTGAAGACACAACGGATGAATTAAAGGCGTCTTTGGGGCGTGATCTGGATTTGGCGGTCGCAGAGCACCCGCCTTCGGATTTTGTCTTCTGGTCGCGCGGCTCTTACAAACTGCGGCTCTGCGACGACATTGAAGGCGCCCGTTTCGACATGCGCCGGTCACTTGATGCAAACCCTAATTTTCTTGGTGGCGCGGATCTTGGTGCCAACATCGCGTTGCGCGAAAACCGTTTTCGCGAGGCGCTGGAGATTTTTGAGGCCTTTGACGCGCTTGGGGCTGACAATCCCTTCAAACTGTCTCGCCTGTGTTTTCGAACCCGGCTGAAACTGAGTGATGGCGATCTTGAGGGCGCGCTGCGCGACGCGACCGAGGCCGCGTACCTTGCGCCAACTGACCGCGCCGTGCAATTGCTGCGCGCACTTGTGTGTCTCAAAGCAGGCGATCAACCGGGGCTGGACGCTGCGCGCAATTCCGCGGTCGAACTAACCAAAGGCCCATCTGTTCTGATCCAGAAACTGCCCTTTTCGCCGGAATTTCAGTGGATCAATGACGCGTTGCACCCAGACGCCGATCCGGTCTAACGCAACCTGTTGGCGGCCAGCGTGGATGCCCCCGCCATCAGTGCCGCCGTGAACAGACACAGCGGCAGTCCACCGATCTGGTATGAAACACCCGACAACAATGTGCCCAGCAGCCGCCCGGCGGCGTTGGACATGTAGTAAAACCCCACATCCATCGTGACACGTTCACCTGTTGTAAAGGCGAGGATCAAATAGGAATGCACCGACGAGTTCACGGCGAACACAAAGCCAAACACCAAAAGGCCCGCAACCAGAATGATCGTCAGGTGGGGCGCTTGGGCCCAGACAGCTGCAGCTAGCGACAGCGGGATCAACGTCAGCACGCCAACCCAGACCACAGCCTTGTGAACGATCTGCGGCGTTGTGCTTTTGGCGGCGTTCAAGAGCTTGGGTGCCATGCCCTGCACAAACCCATAGAGCACGATCCACACCGCCATAAAGCTGCCGATCATGAAGAAAGCCGCGCGGTTGCCCTCTTCGGTGCCATCCGAGAGCACACCGTAGAAATAGATCGGAATGCCCACCACAAACCAGACATCACGCGCGCCAAACAAGAACATCCGCGCCAAAGACAGGCGGTTCACGTTGGTGTCCTTGGAAAACACCTGACTGAATTTGGCAGATTTTTTGCCCTGCGGCAGTCCGGGCGGCATGAACACAAAGACACCGATCAGGATCACCGCCAAGACAGCCGCCATTATCCAGACCGACGCGACAAAGCCCCAAACTGACAACAGCACCGCCCCAAGAAAAAACCCAAACCCCTTCACTGCGTTCTTGGAACCGGTCAGGATTGCGACCCAGCGAAACAACGTGCCATCCCCGGCGGGGGCAAGTATCTTGACGGCGGATTTCGCCGACATCTTCGACAAGTCCTTGGCCACGCCAGACAAGCCCTGCACACACATTACAAAAATGACCGAGGTTGTCAGACCCCACGCGGGGTCAAGCTGCGCGAGGGCCGCAAGGGCGACAATCTGAATGCCCAATCCCGCATAAAGCGTTGAGGTCAGCCCAAATCGTGCCGCCAACCACCCCGCAGACAAGTTGGTAACAATGCCCATCAACTCATAGAGCAGAAACAAATACGCCAACTGCACCGCAGAAAACCCGAGCGTGTGAAAGTGCAACAGCACCAGCATACGCAGTGCGCCATCGCTGAGCATGAACGCCCAATAGGCAGCGGTCACAATGAAGTAGGCGGCAAGCCCCTCTGGCTTTTTCCGAGGGCTTTGGGTGTCAATTGTCATATCACACACTTCCAACAATTGCCGGGGGCGCCCCCGGCCTAAAGATCACAGTCAGAGCGACGCCAGAACCATCCGCGTGACATCTGCCAGTCGGAAGGCATAACCCCATTCATTGTCATACCAGGCGTACACTTTGACATGGCGCCCATTCACGACGCGGGTCGACATTGCATCCACGATGGTCGAGCGGTCGTCATTTGTGTAGTCACAGCTCACTAAGGGCCGCGTTTCATACCCCAGAATACCCTCAAGCGCGCCTGCGGCCGCTTTCTCGAATAGCGCGTTCACCTCCTCGGCGGTGGTGTCCCGGCACACGTCGAAAACAATGTCGGTCAGCGACGCGTTGAGCAGCGGCACACGTACCGCATGGCCGTCGATACGCCCGTCAAGCTCCGGGAAAATCTGGATAATCGCCTTGGCCGAGCCAGTTGTGGTCGGGATCAGCGAATTCAGCGCAGAGCGCGCGCGGCGTGGGTCTTTGTGGGCGCGGTCCACGATGACTTGGGTGTTGGTCACGTCGTGAATGGTGGTGAAACTCGCCTGTTCGATGCCAAGCGCCTCGTTAATTACCTTAACAACTGGCGCAATGCAGTTAGTCGTACAAGAGGCGGCCGTGACCACTTTGTGCGTCTGTGCATCATAGGTGTCATCGTTCACGCCATGGACGATATTGGCAACGCCGTCGTCCTTGACCGGAGCCGACACAACCACCTTTTTGACACCTGCATCAAAATAGGGTTGCAGCTTGGCGTTGCTCTTGAAAACGCCGGTACAATCCACGACCAGATCCACGCCCAGCTCTTGCAGCGGCAGCGCCTCAATCGCGCGCTCATTGGTGAAACGCATCTGTTGGCCGTCGATAGTGATGCTGTCTGCATCATAGGCAAAATCGGCGCGCCAGCGGCCGTGCACGGTGTCGAACTCCAACAGGTGCGCGTGCAATTCCGCATCGCCAGTCGCGTCGTTCAACAGCACAACCTCAGCCTCAACGCCCAGATCAACAAAGCTGCGGATCACAAGCTTGCCCATACGGCCAAGGCCGTTGATTGCAATTTTTGTCATTTCACATTTCCTCTTAAGACGGGAACCAGCCGCGTGTGCGATTGGCAAAAGCAACAAGCGAGAGCATTACCGGCACTTCGACCAAGACCCCCACCACCGTGGCCAGCGCAGCGCCCGATCCCAACCCAAAGAGCGAGATCGCGACCGCGACGGCCAATTCAAAAAAATTCGACGTACCAATCATCGCGCATGGCGCGGCCACATTGAACGGCACTTTCCACAGGCGCGCAGCACCGTAGGCGACAAAAAAGATGCCATAGGACTGGATCAGCAAAGGGATCGCGATCAATAGTATCACCAGTGGACGGTCCAGAATGACCTGTCCCTGAAATCCAAAAAGCAACACAACCGTCAGCAAAAGACCGGCGATGGAGAACGGCTGCACCCTCGCTTTGAACGCATCCACCGCCGCCTCGCCGCCTTTTTGCACTAGCTGGTTGCGCGTGATCAATCCGGCCAACAATGGCAACGCCACATACAGCACCACCGACAAAACCAGCGTATCCCACGGTACGGTGATGTCCGTCACACCCAGCAGAAAGGCGACGATCGGTGCAAAGGCAAACACCATCACCACATCGTTCACGCTAACCTGCACCAGCGTATAGGTCGGATCACCCTTGGTCAGGTTCGACCAGACAAACACCATCGCCGTACAGGGGGCCGCGCCCAACAGGATCACCCCGGCCAGATAGGCCTGTGCATCATCTGGTGGGATCAGTCCGGCAAAGACGAACTGAAAGAACAACACGCCGAGCGCTGCCATGGTGAATGGCTTGATCAGCCAGTTCACCACCAGCGTGATCACCAACCCCTTGGGCCGGTCGCCAATCTGGCGCAGCGCGCCAAAATCAACGCCCACCATCATTGGATACACCATCGCCCAGATCAGCACCGCCACTGGCAGGTTGACCGAGGCGACCTCAAGCGAGGCAAGCACACCGAACAGGGCGGGAAACAGGCTGCCCAATGCCAGTCCTGCACCAATCGCCAGCGCCACCCACAGCGAGAGCAGCCGTTCAAATGTACCCAACCCGGCTTGGGCCTTCAGGGACTGATCACTCATCTACATGTCCTCGATTAAAAAAGTCGCTGGTCGAATCCAGCCAGACGCCCCAGTAGGGTGACCTTGTCCAACGCGACACACGGCAAGTTGGCAAAGACCGAGATACGGTCCCGCCGAAAATAAACCGCGTATTTCCGCCAAGGTTTCACGTTGCAAAACAGCCCCCGCCAAAATCGAGCGTACCGATTGTCCGATCCACGAAAAGGGCGCACTATACGTTTTGTCGGCCACGTCATCTGGTCCTTTAGCAGCTACACGTCAGGTCTTGGATCAATGGTTGGCAAAGATCTGGCCGGCCGCCACAGCAATCCTGCAACAAAAAACCCAACAGGCCCTGCAACCCCTCAGTGTCCGCGAAATAGCGGATCGCCCGCCCCTCGCGTTGATTGCGCACAAGTCCGGCATTCAGAAGCACCGACAGGTTTGCAGAAAGGGTATTCTGGCGCACATCCAGCGCTTCGGCCAATTCCCCGGCCTGCATGCCCACCTCGCCCTTGGTGATCAAAAGGCGGAACACGTCCAACCGGGTCGGTTGGCTCAGGGCGGCAAAGGCATTCAGGGCGTCTTTTTTATCCATAATTCATGAATTATTGAAATGAATGAAATTCCGCAATCGATTCCTGCGCCATGGGTATGAATTTTTTGTAACAGCGACGCGTCCTGCCATTTGCCGCTTGAACTCTGAGTGCTAATCTGGGCTCGCTTGCCGCAAGGTACACACGGAGATCAGCTGTCATGGCGACGATACTGGCAATATTGGCTGTGATGCTCATCGCTCTGGTGGTGCGCACGCAAATGCTGGCCCGCAAGGCCGAAGCGGCCCTGCCCGCGCCGGGGGCGTTTCAGCAAGTCGATGGCGCGATGCTCCATTTTGTCGAACAAGGCCCCAAGGATGCCCAAACACTTGTGCTCATTCACGGGCTTGCGGGCAATTTACATCATTTCACCTATGGCATGAGCGATCTCTTGGCGCAGGATTTCCATGTCATCGCTGTAGACCGTCCGGGCTGTGGCTATTCCACTCGTGACAATGATGGACTGGCCCATCTGGGAGAACAGGCAGAGATGCTCTGGGCCTTTTTGGATGCGCGCGGCGTGAAAAACCCTGTGCTAGTGGGCCATTCGCTCGGCGGATCTGTGGCGCTGGCCATGGCGCTTCTCCGCCCTGATCGGCCGTCGGCGCTGGCGTTGCTCTGCCCGGCCACGCACCCCATGCCCAAAGCCCCCGCCGTTTTTCGCCCCCTGCAATTGCGCAGCACGCTCAGCCGCCGCCTGTTTGCATATACCATCGTCTCGCCCATGACGCGTCTGATCCAGCCAAAGGTGCTGCGCAGCGTCTTTGCCCCCGAACCTGTGGTGCCAAACTTCCAGACCCGTGGCGGCGGATGGCTGGCCTTACGCCCGGAAACCTTCATTTCGGCCTCGGCGGATTTGATGGGAACCAGCGGCGATGTCGCGAGCCTGATTGACCGCTACAAAACCGATCTCAAAACCCCCGGCGCCATCCTGTTTTCCGAAAACGACACTGTCCTCTCGGCCAGTCACCATGGCACGCCGATGGCGCAATACGGCCTGCCGATGAAAACCCTACCGGGGCGGGGCCATATGATCCCAATGACAGCACCGAAAGAATGCGCAGATTTTGTTCGCGAGATTGCCAGAGCGACCTAGGGTCAGGATCCATTAATCCCGCGCCACAGGTTTGGCGGATTTTCTATTTAGCCAAGATCAAGGGCGAAGGAATAGCGGTCTATTTCACGGCCATGAGACAACGTCAGCCTGAAAATCTGCCAAATCCAAAGGGCGTCAAATCCGCTTCATCTCAGCGGCTCGGGCCGCTCAAAATGTGAACCACACTTACCGTCACGCCCCAAACCGCTGATATTTCGCAGATTTGGCGACAGAGATGCAGGATAAGTGGATCCTGACCTCAGGTAAACACATCTAGCGGCCTGTCTTCCAGCATGGTTTCCATCGAGAAATACCCGGTGACCGTGTCCAGTTCATACCCTGTGGTCAAACGTCGATACACCGCATCATAGCCGGACATACCCGTTGTCACGATCTTGAGCATATAGTCCCAATCGCCACCGATCCGGTGCATCTCCATCACTTGTGGAATGCGCGCGACATGTTTGCGAAACCCTTCGGCCCATGACATCTCGTGATTGCGCGTGCGCACCATCACGAACACTGTCAAATCAAGCCCAAGCGGCTCTGGGTCGATACGTGTCCGTGTCCCTAGCAGGACACCATCATCCTCCAACCCCTTCAAGCGTCGCCACAGCGCGTTCTGGGAAAGTCCGACCTTTTCCGCCACCGCCCGTTGCGACAAAGAGCCATCCCGTTGCAACAGGTCGAGTATCTTTCGATCAATGTTATCAATTTTTCGCGTCATTTAGATCAAATGACACAACTATTTTAAAATTTCCATATCAAATAGGCAAAAATGATCTATCGATCACAGCTTATCTTCTTCTCATGACGACGAGCAAGAGGTGTCCCATGACCAATCAGAATGCATTTGACCGGTTTTCTTCCAAACTCTCTCTAACCGGCGATCGCTTGGCCGATCTGCGTCTGGGGATGATTGGCGGGGACACCTCGATAGAGACGCCCTTTGGAACGCGAAAGCTCATCTATGCCGACTACGTCGCGTCTGGCCGTGCCTTGCGGCAGGTCGAAGACTTCATCATGGAAGAGGTTCTGCCGTTCTACGCCAACAGCCACACCGAGGCATCCCATTGCGGCGCGCATATGACACGCCTGCGCGAAGACGCACGCGCCACGGTCGCACGCCTCACAAACGCGTCTTCCAAGGACCACGCTGTTATCTTCTCCGGCTCCGGCGCGACCTCTGGCCTGAAC
This sequence comes from Shimia abyssi, assembly GCF_003014475.1. Lineage (GTDB taxonomy): Bacteria > Pseudomonadota > Alphaproteobacteria > Rhodobacterales > Rhodobacteraceae > Shimia > Shimia abyssi. The sequence continues at coordinate 19,958 of NZ_PYGJ01000002.1, forward strand.
CAACTTCGGCACATCCTCAATGTCGGCTCGGACACAACCGTTCTGGTTGGCCCTTACGAGCATCACTCGAACTTGCTGCCATGGCGCGAAAGTGGCGCACGGGTAATTGAGATCCCCGAAGGCACTGCCCCCGGCCCCGACATGACACTCCTAAAGGCCGCTCTGTTAGAACATACCAAAACCGGGCCAGTGGTTGTCGCCATGAGTGCCGCAGCAAACGTGACCGGTGTGAAAACTGACATCGTGGCAGTCACCCGCATTGTTAAATCATATGGCGCCACCATGATCTGGGATTATGCGGGTGGCGCCCCCTATCTGCGCATGGATATGACCCCGGCCCCCGACTCACCCATCGACGCAATCGTGTTTTCCGGGCACAAATTCATCGGCGGCCCCGGTGCCAGCGGCGTACTCATCCTGCGCCGCGACGCGGCACGCGCGGCCACACCCTACCGCCCCGGCGGCGGGACTGTTGCCTTTGTGAACGCCCATCAGCACGATTATGTCGATCGTTTGGAACAGCGCGAAGAAGGCGGCACCCCCAATGTGATTGGCGACATTCGCGTCGCGCTCGCAATGCTGGTCAAAGACGCCATCGGTCAAGACTATATGGATGCGCGCAATGCAGAGCTGGCGCATCGCGCGGCAACCGCGTGGGCTGATCATTCCAACCTGCATCTGCTCGCCGCAGATCGGGCCGAACGTCTGCCTATCCTGTCGTTTGTCCCAATCGGGCATGACGGCCAGCGCATCGACCATAACGCCTTTACCCGTGCCCTGTCAGACCACTACGGCATACAAGCGCGGGGCGGTTGTTCCTGTGCGGGCCCATACGTGCATCACCTGCTGGACATCGACGATGCAAACTCATCCCAAATTCGCGACGACATCCTGACCGGAGGCGGCACCAGCAAACCCGGTTTTGTCCGCCTCAACCTCAGTGTGCTGATGAGTGACGAAACCGTAGACTTCATTCTGAACGCGGTGACTGAACTGGCTGGAAACTGGGTCGCCCAAGCAGCCTGAGGCTACTCTGCTGGGCGGCGCATAACCCAATAATCGCAGCCCGTTACGGGTTCGTGGAATGGTCCGTGCTCTGCAAAACCCAGCCGTGTATAAAAGGGCATATTGCGTGGGGTAAATGTCTCCAGATAGGTAGCCACCCCCGCCGCATCTGCCTGTTCCAAAACAGGTAGGATCAGACCGGCCCCAAGCCCTTGTCCCTGAAATTCGGGCGACACCCCAAGGATGGAAAGATACCAATCCTCTGGCTTAGCAACCGGCGTCGTTGTCACAGTCATGTTCTCATTGATCTCTTGATAACAGCGCAGGCATTCAGCCCCCATCGCCGCCCGCAAGACCGCTGCTTTGGATTGCGACTTTGCGTCTGCGTCGGTCACGCTCATAGGTTTTGCCCAGATTGACGCCCCATACGCACCCGAGGGCGGCGTACACAGCACGCCAAACCGTTCAGCCTCCAGTGCGGAATAGTCATAATAGGCTAACATGGCGGCGCGACTGTCTTGTCCCGCAGGCGCTCGAACCTCAAGCGCATGGTAGAACGGGTCCACGGATAGCGCTGGATAGAGCGCTTCGGAATAAGGGCGAAACCTGCGCGCTTCGCGGATCAATGCCACGGCCTCCATACCACTCATATCGCCGTGAGACCGCCATCAATGGCGATCGCCTGCCCGGTCATAAACGAATTTTCAGGTGCGCACATCCACAGCATCGCCTGCACCACCTCCCCTGGTTCGGACACGCGCCCCATTGGCACGCGAGATGCGATATGATCATAAGCTTCTTCTCGGCTCGTCGATGTCCGTTCGCCGACCTGATCGGCCATTTCATCAAACAGCGGCGTGGCCGAGAAGGATGGACAAAGCGCGTTGATCCTCACCCCCCGTCGCGCATTTTCATCCGCCGCTGCGCGTGTCAGCCCCACAACCGCGTGCTTCGCCGCCGCATAGGCCGAAAGCTGCCCCGCCCCAACCAGCCCCGCGGCGGAGGCAACATTCAAAATCACGCCCTGCCCCGCAGCTTGCATGACCGGGATCTGAAACTTCATCCCCAGGAAAACACCGCGCGCATTCACTGCCATTGCAGTGTCAAACTCGTCCACACTCAGCTGTTGCAGCGGAGCTAGCCGATGCCCCAAGCCCGCATTGTTGATCGCAACGTCTAGCGCGCCAAACCCGTCAGAAACCCGCGCGACATGCCCTGCGACTGACGCTTCCTTGGTGACATCCACATGTTCTGTGATCACGTCAGCGCCCTTGGAACGCAGCGATTGCGCCACCTCCTCCAAGGCATCCCCCGCGATATCCGAAAGGGCCAGTCGCGCGCCTTCGGCTGCAAACCGTGCTGCGGCCAGCGCTCCAAACCCGCTCGCCGCGCCCGTGATCATCACAACCTTTCCCTGAAACCGCTCACACATTGCGCGCGGCCTCCAGCCCGGCTTCTGCAAACTTGGGCACAAAGGCCCCCAGCCGCATGGCCCGTTCAGGCTCCGAGGCATTGCCGTCCAATGCACGTTTCATCACACCCTGTAGGATTGCGCCCATGCGAAAGAAACTAAACGCCAGATAAAACCCAAACCGATCAATCCCAGCCAGCCCCATGCGTGCGCAATAGGCCGCGATAAACGCCTCGTCCGACGGAATACCCAAACTCTTCCGGTCCACCCCGGCCAACCCGCGCCCCTCATGACCAGGCGGCATTTGCCACTGCATGATGACCGAGGCGAGATCTGCAAAGGGGTGGCCAATTGTTGACAATTCCCAATCCAACAACGCCACAATGCGCGGCGCATCAGGGGCAAACAGCATGTTGTCGATGCGAAAATCCCCATGCACCAGCGTGCGCCGCCCATCATCCTGCGGCGCATTGTTTGTCAGCCACGCAATCAGCGCGTCCATCTGCGGCAGCACTTTGGTCTCGGATGCGCGATACTGCTTGGTCCAACGCGCAATCTGTCGCTCGTAATAATTGCCTTCCGGCCCATAATCCGACAACCCAACGGCCTTGATGTCGACCATATGCACAGCGGCCAGAACGCGGTTCATCTCGTCAAAAACCTGCGCCCGTTGCTGTGCATCCAATTCCGACAATCGCGGATCGTCAAAATTGCGCCCCTCAACGTGATCCATCACGTAAAACGCCGACCCGATCACCGCGTCATCCTCGCATAACACATGAACGGGCGCGACCGGCACGTCCGACCCGGCCAAGGCACGCTGCACCCGAAACTCGCGATCAACCGCATGGGCGGATTTGAGCAGCACTCCCGGCGGTTTGCGCCGCAGTACATAACTTCGCCCCGGTGTACGCAACACATAGGTCGGGTTGCTTTGCCCTCCAGCGATCTTTTCCGCCAAAACAGGCCCGCCAAATTCGGCAAGATGTGCACCCAGCCAATGCTCTACCGCTTGTGTATCCAGCGCATGTGTCACATCTGCGTCCTCCGAGGCGGCGGTAATCATAGGGCGTTTGTCTTCACCACCACGGTAGGCGGTTTGCCTTCTAAGGCAAGCGTCACCCACTAAAACATCGCGTCACTTGCGACCGCAATTATCAAACTAAAACAGTCAACATTATAATTGACTCTTTTAGTCGACAAATATACCTGAGTAAAAATATCAAATAACGGCCCGCGCCGAACCCTTAACCCAAGGACCCCAAATGCAATTTTATAAATCCCTCTGCCTGACCGCTTTGTTGGCAACAACCGCCTCTGCCGCCTACGCCGTTGATCGCGACGCTATTCTCGACAATTACGCAAACATCGCGCTGGCCGGATACCAGGACAGCCTGACCCTGGTCCAAAAGCTGAAAACCGCTGTTGAAGCACTGGCAGCAGACCCGTCCGACGCCACACTTCAGGCCGCCAAAGAGGCATGGCTCTCTTCACGCGTCCCATACCAACAAACCGAAGCGTTCCGGTTCGGCAACCCGACTGTCGATGAATGGGAGGGCAAAGTGAACGCTTGGCCACTGGATGAAGGTCTGATCGACTATACTGAAGGCGATACCGGCCTGAATGAAGAAAACCCTTTCTCCACCGCCAATGTGATCGCCAACGCGTCGTTTGACGTCGCAGGCCAGACCGTGGACGCATCCGAAATCACACCGGCCTTGCTGGAAAGCCTGCACGAGCTTGATGGCATCGAAGCCAACGTGGCCACCGGCTATCATGCCATCGAATTTCTGCTCTGGGGTCAGGACCTGAACGGCACCAACCACGGCGCCGGCGAACGCCCTGCCACTGATTTTGACACCGCCAACTGCACAGGTGAAAATTGCGACCGCCGTGTTCAGTACCTGGTCGCCGCGACCGACCTGTTGATCACCGATCTCGAAGACGCCGTGGCCAACTGGTCAGCTGAGGGGCAAGGCCGCGCAGATGTGACCGCTGATACGACACAGGGCCTCGTGATGGCATTCACCGGCATGGGCTCGTTGTCTTATGGCGAACAGGCGGGCGAGCGGATGAAGCTTGGCCTGATGCTGCACGACCCAGAGGAAGAGCATGATTGCTTCTCCGACAACACCCACAATTCGCACTATTACGATGGTCTGGGCGTGCACAATGTCTACACCGGTTCCTATGTGCGCGTTGATGGTTCGGTTGTGTCCGGCCCGTCGCTGCACGATCTGATCACAGATCTGGACCCGTCTGTCGCAAGTGCCCTGATGAACGACCTCAACACTTCAGTCATTGCTCTGGGCAACATCCGCGACGTCGCAGAATCCGGCATGTCCTATGATCAGATGATCGCTGTCGACAACGAAGCCGGGAACGCATTGGTTCAAACCGCAATTGACGGTCTTGTGGCACAAACCCGCAATATCGAACGCGCCGTTGCGCTGGTTGGCCTTGACGGTGTCACCATCGAAGGGTCCGACAGTCTCGACAATCCCAACGCCGTCTTCCAGTGAGGGCTATATGACCCTAGCGAATGTATCAGAGCGTGCCCCCAGCCGCTCTCTTACCATGGTGCTGGCGCTTTGCGCCGGCACTTCTGCTTTTGCGTCCCCCTATGGCGAACCGCATCTTGACGTGATCCCACGGACCGAGATCGAAACGGCCCGCATTCAGGCCGTCACCGCCCCCACAAGTGATTTCACGCAACCCGAAGTTTTTGAAACCCGCCCCGCCGGTGCCGCCACAGCGACGGCACAGCCCAGCGCAAAGGCGTTTCTAAACCCGTCGACCAATATGAACGAAGACGTCGGGCTCGATTTCGTTGTCGGCCAATCCCTGTTCGAAAAACTCTGGGTTCAGGCCCCGACGGCCACGATCTCAAGCGATGGCCTCGGCCCGCTTTATAACGCACGCGCCTGTTCGGTGTGCCACCCGCGCAATGGTCGCGGACGCCCCCCGACGGGCGCACATGACAACACCGGCTCGCTGTTCATGCGCGTCTCTATCCCCAAGGCGATATCCGCGCTCAGCCCTGCGGAACTGGAACGCCTCTCTAACGCGCCTGAACCGCAGTATGGCCTGCAAGTTCAAGATAAATCCATCGCCGCCGTTTCGGCGGAGGGGCGCACCCGCGTATCGTACGAACCGCTCCCCGTCATCTTGGGTGACGGCACTGTGATTGAGCTGCAAAAACCAACCTACACGCTGGAGAATCTCGGCTACGGTCCCTTGCACCCACAGGCGCAGCTGTCGCCACGCGTTGCGCAACAGATGATAGGCCACGGCCTTCTGGAAGCCATCCCCGAGGCGGACATTCTTGCTAATGCCGACCCCGCCGATACGAACGGCGACGGCATTTCAGGCCGCGCCAACCGGGTCTGGTCTGCGCCTTTTGACCAGTGGATGCTGGGCCGATTTGGTCACAAGGCGGGCGCGCCCACCGTGCGCGGCCAGTCCATGGACGCCGCCAATGGCGATATTGGCCTGTCCAGCCCATTGCGCCCCGCTGCCTCTGGCGATTGCACCCCTGCCCAGACCCAGTGTCAGCGGGCGCCTAACGGCAACTCACCGTCACAAGACAATGTCGAGATATCCGAAACCGTCATGGACCTTATGACATTCTATACCCGCAACATTGCCGTTCCGCGCCGCCGTAATGCTGACGACCCAACTGTCCTGCGTGGCAAGGAACTCTTTTATGATGCAAGCTGTACCGCCTGCCACACGCCAAAATTTGTCACTCACCGACTCAAAGATCGCCCCGAGCAGAGCTTTCAGCTGATCTGGCCTCATACCGACCTTTTGCTACATGACATGGGTGATGGGTTGGCGGATCACCGCCCGGAATGGCAGGCGACCGGGCGCGAGTGGCGCACGCCACCGCTTTGGGGTATTGGCCTGACCCAAACCGTCAGCGGCCATTCGCAATTCCTGCATGATGGTCGCGCCCGCACCCTACTCGAGGCGATCCTGTGGCACGGGGGAGAAGCCAAAGCCGCGCGCGATGCGGTGCGCCAGATGCCAAAACCCGACCGCGACGCACTTATCGCCTTTCTGGAGTCCCTCTGACATGATCCGCCCTTTCGCCCTTGTCATCGCTACGCTCACGGCACCGCCCGTACTCGCACAGGAACCCGACCACGCGGCCTTGCGCGAACGCGCGCTCATCGTGTTGGAAACCCAATTCGCTGCCTTTCGTGACACCAGCGCTGATCTCGCAAGCCGAGCCGAACGTCACTGTTCCAAGGGCATCCCCAAAGACGTCTTTGCCGATCAGTTTCGCGCCACATGGCTCGCTTGGGCACCGCTTGATGCCTACCAGTTCGGCCCAATCGAACAATGTGGCGCGGTACTCTCCATCGGCTTTTGGCCTGACAAAAAGGGGTATGTTGGCCGCGGCGTCAAAAACCTGCTGACCCTGCCCGCCGAAACGCTTTCTGATCCGGCCACCATCGCCCAGGCGTCCGCCGCAGCGCAGGGTCTGCCGGCCATCGAATACTTGCTGGATTCAGACCTGCCCGTCTGCCCGGCAGTCATTGGGCTATCAGCCAACCTGCGAGTCATGGGGCAAATGCTCTATGATGACTGGTTTGCACCCGACGGCTGGGCCGACCTCGCCCGTGCAGCTGGTCCTGCCAATCCGATTTACCTGTCTGAGGCCGAATTTACCAAGGCGCTGTTCACAGCGGTGGATTTTGGCCTCACCCGCATGATTGATCTGCGCTTGGGCCGCCCGCTGGGCACATTTGACCGCCCCATGCCACGCCGCGCCGAGGCGCACCGCTCCGGGCTCAGTCTCGACATCTTGGACACCCAACTCGCCGAACTGTCCCGCCTGATCCAAGACGGTTTAGGTGATGCCACCGGACCCAAAGGTCCCGAAATCCTTGCAGAATTTGACGCAGAACGTGCAAAAATCGACCGCTTTGATGCCCCCCTTGATCAGCTTGTAAGCGACCCGATCGGTCGGTTCCGGGTCGAGGGGCTGCTATCGGATATTCAGGTCATACACTCCCGTCTCGCCACTGATCTTGGCCCGGCGTTAGGGGTGAAATCAGGCTTTTCCGCCGCCGACGGCGATTGACATGCGCCGCCGTCACTTCCTGCTTGCCGCCACGGCTACCCTAGCAGCCCAAACCACACCGCTGTGGGCCGATATTGGCGACGCGCTGTTCCTCACGGCGGGCAACACGCCGGACAATGCAACATGGCTCGTCGGGCTCACGGCCTCGGGTGACATTCGTTTCAAACTGCCCCTGCCCGGTCGCGGCCATGCCGCTGCCGCCCATCCCCATGCCGCCGTTGCCGTGGCATTTGCCCGCCGCCCCGGCACGTTTGCGATTGTGTTGAACTGCGCCACAGGCGACACAGTCGCCAAACTCACCACCCCGGCTGGGCATCATTTCTATGGCCACGGCGCGTTCACATCCGATGGCCGCTACCTGCTCACTACAGAAAACGCCTATGACATCCCGGACGGGCGCATCGGCATTTGGGACACCGAACAAGGCTATGCCCGCGTTGGCGATGTCCCCTCGGGCGGTATTGGCCCGCACGAGATCATCCGCCTTGCCTCCGGTGATTTTGCTGTTGCCAATGGCGGCATTCAGACCCACCCGGATTTTGCCCGCTCCAAACTCAATCTGCCCACCATGCGCACCAATCTCGCGCGGCTCAGCGCCACCGGTACGATACTGTCCAAAATCGAACTGTCAGGCGAGATGCGGCAAAACTCGATCCGCCACATTGCCGCCGCTGCCGACAACACCGTCGTCGCGGCGCTGCAATGGCAGGGGCCGCCCACTAAATCCGCTCCGCTGATCGCCCACTTTGCCCCCGGCCGTGAGGCTGCGCTGCTCGATCACCCCGCCACCGCGCGGCTCAACCACTACGCTGGCTCTGTCGCCATCAACGCCTCAGGCACCCAAACCGCTGTCACCGGCCCCAAAGGCGGCCATGTTCTCTTTCTGAATGCATCCGGCGCGCCCAGCGACTCCCCCCTGTCTAGCGCCAGCGGCGTTGCGCGGCATAAGGACGGCTTGTTGATCACCTGCAAAGGCGGCCTGGCACTGTACCATGATGGCGCTCTCATGCGCATCGCCATCCCGGCGCGTGGAGTTGGGATAACCATCTCGTGGCCGTAACCCAGACCTGAACCCGCATCACTCTACCAACAAATGCTCATACCGCGCATCGGTCAGAGTCTTCATGAACGCGACCAGCGCATCGACCCGCTGATCATCCAACGCAGGTCCATGGGTCAGTTCTTCAAACGAAAGCGTCTTGCCGTATTGCGGTACGCGAAACGGCTCTCCTGTTTCTGGATTAATGCGCCGGGCCTCAACGCGGGTGTTGTACTGATTGTAAAACAACACAACCGTGCGCAGGTCTTCGAACACCCCATTGTGCATGTATGGCCCGGTTACAGCTACGTTTCGCAAGGTCGGCGTGCGAAATTTTGCGACCTGCGCCGGATCGCCATCCACAACCGGGTTCGCCGCCAACCCCTCATCCAACGTCCCTAGCGCCACGCCATTCTGCGCGCGCAGCTCCACATTCTCCGGCACACCAATATTGTGATAGCTGTAGTTACTAAACGTTTCGCGCGGGTCAATTGGGCTTGTTCTGAGCTGGTGGCACAAATTGCAATTGGTGAATTGTTCCGAGAAAAACAAAACCCGCCCCAGCTCTTCCAACCCTGAAAGCTCGACCTCGCCGCGCAGGAACCGGTCATATTTTGACTCAAACGGGCTGAACTCGGGCGTCCTCTCAAAGGCTGCGATGGCTTGGGTCATCGCGCTATATGCCGTCTCGGGGTCGTTCAGCACATCCGCGCCAAACATGGCCGGAAACGCCTGCGCATAAATCGGGTCTTCCACTAGTCGCGCCAGAACGCTGGCTTTGTCTGGCATTCCCATCTCTGCCGGGTTTAAGGGTGGCCCACCCGCCTGATCCTCAAGTGCCGACGCGCGCCCATCGTGAAACTGGCCGCCAACCCACGCACCGCTCGCATCTTTGCCAAAGGCAGGCGTGAACGCCGCATAACTGGCTGTGGGCGCGTTGCGGTCGCCAATAGAAACGCCATCATCCCCAATCGACGCCATGCCGCGCGGGTCAGCAAAGGCATATTCCGGATCATGGCACGTCGCACAGGCTTGGGTGCGGTTGGCCGACAGGTTCACGTCAAAGAACAGCCGCTCCCCCAGCTCATCTTTGGTTGTCGGACCGGTATCATCCAATGACACCGCTGCGGCGCCGACACTGCACAGCAATGCCGCCGCCGCGAACAGGTATTTTCGAAACATCCTTGCGCCCCCTAATTACCGACAGATTTAGTCGGCTTTATTGGAGCACGCCTTGATACAAGTCAATCACTGCCCCGCTTGGGGCAATTGTCACGCAGCTTCAACCGCCTTCTCGACCTGACCTGCGCCTGGCGACATCAACACAAAGCCCATCGCCGACACAAATCCAAAAATTGAGAACAACGCAATCCACGCACCGGGGCTGTTTCCGCTCATGTCAACAAAATGCGCGAAACCCATTTGCGAAGAAAAGAAAATCCACCCCGAAACCACCATCGCGATCCCAAATTCAGTCTGGCGCTTGAACAACCGCAGCACAGCCGCCACCGACAGAAACAGGATCGTCGCATTGTGCGCCGCCGTCCCGGTCACTGTGTGTTGATGATGGTTCAAAAACACCATCGCCAGAACGGCAAACGCCACAATCACGTTGATCGCCAAAGACGTGTCTTCGCCAAATTTATGCATCATCACCAGACCGGATATACCGATCACCAAAAACGTTCCCATCAGCGAAACATGCTCTTGTTCCGCATGGCCCGCGCCGTCAAAAACACCAAACGGAGGGTGCATGATGAATGTATCGGCCAAGATATAAATCGTGGCAAAAATGATCATGCCCCATGCTTCACAGCGATTGTAAAATCCGATGTGGCCCGCCGATAAAATGGCCAACCCACCTACAATGACCAGTCCGCCGCCCATCGAAAAATGGCCCCAGAACTGGTCAATAATATTACTTGGCCGATGATCGACCATCCAAAAAAACAAAAGCACAGCAAACGCCGTTTGCACCAACAAATACGAAAAAAACGAAATTAGATTGATCTTCATAAGTATCCCCTAGCCGTACTCCTACTATTGAGCGGCACGTCCTGACAACACATTTTTCTCACCCCGTTTTTCAAGTCTCGCGCATATCAGGCAGCTTATGGTCGGCGTAGATTTTGCGCAGCGTCAGCTTGCTCACCTTGCCTGTCGCCGTCAGCGGCAAGTCCTCAGCAAACACCATATCATCCGGCATCTGCCACTTGGCAAAATGCGGCTCTAACAGTGCGATAATACTGGCCATATCCGGCTTGTCTTCTCCCGCTGGAACCACCACCAACAGCGGGCGCTCGTCCCATTTGGGATGGGCAATCGCGATGACCGCGCAATTGGCAACCTGCGGATGCGCCATAACCGCGTTTTCAATATCCAACGAGCTGATCCACTCACCCCCGGATTTGATGAGATCCTTGGCACGATCCGTCAGACTCAGGAAACCGTCCTGATCAATCGTCGCCACATCACCCGTGCCAAACCATCCCTCGCTGTCAAAAGCGGCAGACGACGCTTCTTCGTTCTGGAAATAGCCTGACGTGATCGCATTTCCCCGCACGAACAGCTCACCTGCGGCGTCACCATCATGGGGCAGTCGCTGACCATCCTCGTCGACGATTTTCATCTCTACACCAAACACGCGCCTGCCCTGCTTGGCTTTGATGGCTACCTTCTCCTTTAACGGCAAAGCGTCCATCGACACGGGTAGATTGCCCTGCGTGCCAATCGGACTCATCTCGGTCATGCCCCACGCGTGGCACACATTCACCCCCGCGCTCTCAAAGGTTTCGACCATGCTCGCCGGTGCCGCTGATCCCCCAACAACCATGTCTCCTAAGCCAACCGGCATACGCCCTTGCTTCTCGACCTCCGACATAAGCCCCAACCACACTGTTGGAACGCCCCACGCGGAATATACGTTTTCCGCGTCCATCAGCCGAAAAAGGCTTACCCCATCCAAAGCGCCTCCCGGAAAAACCAATGACGCACCGGTCAGTGGCGCAGTATAGGGCAGGCCCCACGCATTCACATGAAACAACGGCACCACCGGCAAAATCCGCCTACCCGGTTGCAGCGCGGCAGGCAGCGACAGCGCAACAAACATGGCGTGCAATACTGTTGAGCGGTGTGTGTATAGCGTCCCCTTCGGATTTCCCGTTGTGCCCGAGGTATAACAAAGACCGGCCGCCGTCTCTTCGGGAAACTCAGGCCAATCAATGGTGTCGGGTTGCCCCTCCAGTAACTCTTCGTAACACAGGTAGTCGCCTTCAGGCATATGTGCTCGGTCGGTCATCACCACGACCATTAACCCATCAGGCCACTGCGCTCTTTGCGCCGCGATAAGTGGGACAAAGGTCAGATCAACAAACAGGATTTTATCCTGCGCGTGGTTGACGATATAGGTCATCTGCTCGGTCGAAAGGCGTGGATTGATGGTGTGGCAAACCGCGCCTATTCCCGAAATCCCGTAATACAGCTCAAAATGGCGATACCCGTTCCACGCCAGCGTGGCGACCCGGTCGCCCAAAACAACACCATGCGCGCGCAACCCGTTGGCCAATTGGGCCACCCGCCTCGCGGTGTCGGCATAGGTTTGGCGATGAACATCCCCCTCTGTGCGTACCGAAACCACCTCTCCAGCCGGGTGAATTTCAGCCGCATACGTCAAAATGTCCGCCACTTTCAGTGGACGCATCATCATTGATCCAAGCATATCTGGCTCTCCCCTGCCGTTTGATTGGTTTTTCGAATACGTTAGGCCCAGTGTTGAAGATTGCAATTCCTTACTGCGCACCCTTGTGTTGCAAATGCACATTTCGCGCACAGGTCTCGTTCATTCGCGCACGTTGCCAGTCGTTGTTGCCGGGTCGACGCGGCCCTAAATTGGAAGTGAAAGGAGACACACCATGTCCATCCGTCCCGTACTGGAAACCCGCGCGGCCCAACCCACAATGGAGGGCGCCGGCGTACACCTGCACCGCGTGTTCGGGTTTCGCGACCCCGAAGAGCTTGATCCGTTCCTGATGATGGATCACTTTCGCAACGATGATCCAAGGCTCTATCAAAAGGGGTTCCCCTGGCACCCGCACCGTGGCATCGAAACCATCACCTACATTATCTCAGGCGCGGTCGAGCATCAGGATTCACTTGGTAATACCGGCAATCTTGGCGCCGGTGACGTGCAATGGATGACTGCAGGCTCGGGCATTTTGCATCAGGAAATGCCAACACCTGATCCGCAAGGTGTGAACCATGGATTTCAGCTATGGGCCAACTTGCCCGGCGCTCTCAAGATGACCGATCCACGGTATCAGGATGTCGAGGCCCGTGAAATTCCCGAGATTACAGATGATGACGGCACGCATGTGCGTGTGATCACGGGAAAGTTCTGGGGCCGCTCCGGCCCGGTCGACGGAATCGCGGCTGATCCGGTGTTTCTCGATGTCACTGTACCGCCGGGCGTTAGGAAAACACTGCCCATTGACACGTACCGTCGCGCATTTGCCTATGTATTCGAAGGTGACGCTGCTTTTGCAGATGCTTCCGCCCCGACAGGTGTGCTGTTGGAAAAGGAAGTGGCGGGCGAAGAGGTCAACATTCGCGACATGTCCGGTGATCGAACATTGATCCGCTTCGGCACCGGTGACGAAGTCACGGTTCAGGCTGGTGAGCGTGGGGTGCGATTTCTTTTGATATCAGGCACCCCCATTCAGGAACCAGTTGCATGGCATGGCCCCATAGTGATGAACACACGGGCAGAATTGGAAAAGGCATTCAGCGATTTGCGCAACGGAACATTCATCAAACCGGCGCATTAAGCGAAAAGGCGGATTGGGGGCGCTGCCCCCGCCGCCGTAAACGGCGCCTCCCCCGGGATATTTAGGGCGAAAGGAATGGGCGAAAACGCAAAACCATCAGCGCGCGCCAATCCCGAGGCCGTCAGGCCGAGACATCCTGTGCGCCAAAGGCGCGCCTTTGGATCAGGCGCCCACCGCATTTCGCACCATATCAGTATAGATCTTGCCGACCTCTTCCAGAGACAGCCGCCCACCCTCACGAAACCAGGTATTCACGCCAGTCAGCATAGCGATCACCGCCATAGTAGCCACTTTGGTGTCTGCAACCTGAAACACTTTTCCCTCAACACCTGCACGCAGAATCGCTTCCAGCTGATCTTCATATCGGCGCCGCATTCGCTCGATAATCGCAAAGTTATCCGGGCCAAGGTTGCGCAATTCCATATAAGCAATAAACACCTCGTCCGGGCGCTCAGCATGAAAATTCAAGTGAAGCTGCGTAAACTCATCCAAAGCTTCCAGCGGCTCTATCGATTTGCGCACAGAGCTTGCTTCCAGCAACTCTTCCATGTGCGTCTTCATCAACTCAAACAACAGCGTCTGTTTGTCGGGGGTGTAGTTATACAGCGCCCCCGCCTGCACCCCGACCTCTCTTGCAATCTGGCGCATGGAAACAGCCGCATACCCGTGGCGCGCGAATAGTTGCAAAGCCGCCGCGCGCACGCGCGGGCCGGTGATGTCAGAATGTGATCCAGTGGTCCGAGCCATATTTAGAAAGTTAACTGAACGCTTGTTCCTTTAAAACCCCTGCTTGCCCTGTTCCCAACTGTAATGCACAACAGGTTCAGATCTTTCGGAATCCGCTCATGAAACGTATGCTCGCCTCAATTACTATTATTCTCATCGCCGGGTGCAGCCCTCAGGCCCCGGACCAACAGATCGACGATGGTGTCGCGGGTGCAGAGCCTTATCCGGACTTGATTCCCCTTGAACAAGTCCTCGTTGTCGACACCCCCCGCCTAAGCGAAAACAGTGAGGATGACTTGGAAGCGCGCGCGAACCGTCTGCGTCGCCGCAGTCAGGAGCTGCGCAACACGCCTGTTCAATAGTCAACTTTCAAAAGCATGCACAATTGACCACTTCCGATGCCCAGGTGCCGTTGCACAGCACATCGGAACCAGCTAAAGGCCACTCAATCACTTGTATCCATCTAAGGAGAGCGCCAGATGACCACCCCCCTGCGTCTCGGGATTGCCGGGCTTGGCACCGTCGGTGTCGGCGTCGTCAAGATCGTCCGCCAGAAAGCCGACCTTCTGGCCGCGCGCACCGGGCGCCCTGTGGAAATCACCGCCGTCTCAGCCCGATCCCGTAACAAAGATCGTGGTGTGAACCTATCAACCTATGCATGGGAAGATGATCCTGTCGCATTGGCCAAGCGCGACGATGTCGATGTCTATGTCGAGCTCATGGGCGGCGAAAACGGCCCTGCCAAAGCGTCTATCGAGGCCGCGCTCGCCACCGGCAAACATGTCGTCACCGCGAACAAAGCTCTGTTAGCGCATCATGGTCAGGCACTGGCTCAAACCGCCGAAGCTGCCGGTCGTGTCATCCGTTTCGAGGCCGCCGTAGCCGGTGGCATCCCGGTGATCAAGGCCCTGAGCGAAGGATTGGCAGGCAACGAAATCACCCGCGTCATGGGCGTGATGAATGGCACGTGCAACTATATCCTCACCCGGATGCAGGACGCAGGCCTTCCTTACGAAGAGGTCTTTGAAGAAGCCAACAAGCTTGGATACCTCGAAGCGGATCCAAACCTTGATGTTGGTGGTATTGATGCCGGCCATAAGCTCTCGCTGCTCTCTTCGATTGCGTTTGGTACACAGGTTAATTTCGCCGGTGTCGAACTAGAAGGCATTCAGCGCATTTCAACCGAAGACATCCGTCAAGCCGAAGATCTTGGCTACAAGATCAAACTGCTTGGCGTGGCGCAATTGACCGGTCGCGGTCTGGAGCAGCGCATGTCACCATGCCTTGTGCCCGCTGACAGCCCGCTGGGCCAGCTCAAGGGCGGCACCAACATGGTCGTAATCGAAGGCGACGCCGTGGAACAGATTGTTCTGCGCGGCCCCGGCGCGGGCGAAGGCCCTACGGCCAGCGCCGTGATAGGCGATGTATGTGACATTGCGCGCGGCTTCCGCTTGCCGACGTTTGGCATTCCCGCCTCAGACCTTGTTGAGGCCAAGACCGCACAATCCAATTCCCCGGCCCCATTCTATTTGCACCTCACGCTGGTGGATCGCCCTGGCGCACTGGCCAAGATTGCAGCGGCACTTGGTGAACACGGGATCAGCATCGACCGGATGCGGCAAACCCGCCACGACGACACCGCAGCGCCCGTTCTGATCGTTACACACAAAACGCAGCGCTCTGATCTGGATGCGGCTATCAATGCCATGCAGGCATCCGGTGTGATGGCGGCGGATCCGGTTGCATTGCGTATCGAGACGGTCTGACCAAACGCTTTCAAATGGGCGCTCTGGTTTTGCCGAAGTGAACGTCCTTGCCACCATCATAGGATGTAACGGATACGCCGCGCGCCTATATTCGTCCTTTGTTTGTGCTATCGTTTGATGCATCGCACCAAAAATTGACGGTACACCACCGACAATTCACACCATTTCGCGGTATTCAACGTCACATCGTCCTTTTTGGACGTTCCCAACGGGCATGGGCTTGTGACGTCGCTTTGCCTGCGCTATTCGGTCCTCAGATCTCAAAGCAAGGACTTTTCCATGACGCAGGAAGTTGAATTTCGCGACCGTATGCTCTCTCTCGGTCTGGCCCGTGTGGCTGAACAGGCCGCCATCGCATCGGCCACGTTGATCGGCAACGGCGACGAAAAAGCGGCCGACCAAGCCGCCGTCAACGCCATGCGCGAACAGCTCAACCTGCTCGACATCAAAGGTGTCGTCGTGATTGGCGAAGGCGAACGCGACGAAGCGCCGATGCTTTTCATCGGTGAAGAAGTCGGCAACGGCAACGGCCCTGGCGTGGATATCGCCCTTGACCCGCTCGAAGGCACCACCTTGACCGCCAAGGATATGCCAAACGCCCTGACCGTGATCGCAATGGGACCTCGCGGCTCCATGTTGCATGCGCCTGACGTCTACATGGACAAACTCGCCATTGGCCCAGGCTTCCCCACTGATGTCGTCTCGCTCGACATGTCGCCTAAGGAACGTGTCGAGGCGCTGGCCGCGGCCAAAAATTGCAAAGCTTCCGACATCACGGTCTGCATTCTCGAACGCCCCCGCCACGAAGAAATGATCGCCGAAGTCCGCGCCACTGGCGCGTCGATCCGCCTGATCACCGATGGTGATGTTGCTGGCGTCATGCATTGCGCCGAAGCCGAAGAAACCGGCATCGACATGTATATGGGTCGCGGCGGCGCCCCCGAAGGTGTGCTCGCAGCAGCAGCCCTGAAATGCATGGGTGGCCAGATGTGGGGTCGATTGACCTTCCGCAATGACGACGAACGCGGACGTGCGGCCAAAGCTGGCATCACCGATCTCGACCGTATCTATGCACGCGACGAAATGGTCACGTCCGACGTGATCTTTGCGGCAACCGGCGTCACTGGCGGTTCGCTCTTGCCACGCATCAAACGCACACCGGAATGGGTTGAAACCACAACCTTGCTGATGCGTTCCAAGTCAGGTTCCGTGCGTCGCATGACCTATCGCAACCCGGTCTAAGGGCTGATGCGCGCGCTTGTCTTAATCGACATTCAGGAAGGGATGGACAGCCCTCTCTGGGGCGCGCGTAACAATCCCGACGCCGAAACCAATGCGGCGCGCCTTTTGGCGCGTTTTCGCGAAACCGGCGCGCCCATCGCGCATGTTCACCACGTCTCAAAACGCCCTGCCAGCCCGCTGCACCCGGACAATGGCGGCACTGCGATCAAAGCCATAGTGACCCCACGTGGCGATGAACCGGTCTTTTCCAAATCCACCAACTCTGCCTTCATTGGCACCGATCTGGAACGGCATTTGCGCGACAGCGGTGTCACCGGCCTCGTAATCGCGGGTCTGTCGACCCCACAATGCATCTCTACATCCATGCGCATGGGGGCCAATCTCGGCTTTGACGTGTGGCTCGCCCATGATGCCTGTGCCGCCTTTGAAACTCATGCGATCACGACGTGGCGCGACGGGCTACCACCGCTGTCTGCGCAGCAGATTCATGATACCGAGGTGTCCATGCTACATGGCGAATTTGGACAGGCCCTCAGCACAGACGCCATTCTCAAGGCCTACCCATGACCGATTTCCTCGACGTCTCCGCCTCTCTCACCGGACGCCGCTGGATCGGCCCCGCCGCAGAAAACCATCGCGCCGCCGAAGCGCTTCAGCAGGACACAAACCTGCCCCCCGCCCTCTGCGCCATCCTCGCGCGGCGTGGTGTCAGCGCCCAGGACGCCGCCAGCTTTCTCGACCCCAAGCTGGCCGACCTGCTGCCAGACCCGCGCAGCATCAAAGACATGCAAAAAGCCGCCAGCCGCTTTCTGGCGTCCGTCTCGGCACGCCAACGCATCGCGGTCTTTGCCGATTATGATGTCGATGGCGGCACGTCCGCCGCGCTCCTGATCACATGGTTGCGTGCCATGGGCCAACAGGCCACGCTCTACGTGCCCGACCGCATAGACGAAGGATATGGCCCCAATGAGGCGGCAATGGC
The DNA here is from genome assembly GCF_003014475.1 of Shimia abyssi. Taxonomy (GTDB): domain Bacteria; phylum Pseudomonadota; class Alphaproteobacteria; order Rhodobacterales; family Rhodobacteraceae; genus Shimia; species Shimia abyssi. The sequence goes on from NZ_PYGJ01000002.1 coordinate 38,044, forward strand.
CGCCCTCGCCGACAAACACGACCTGATCATCTGCGTCGACTGTGGCACCCTTTCTCACGCACCCATCGCTGCCGCCAAAGGCGCGGACGTGATCGTGCTCGACCACCACCTGGGCGGCGAAACCCTGCCTGACTGCCACGCTGTGGTGAACCCGAATCGTCAGGACGAATCCGGTGATCTGGCCCATCTCTGCGCCGCTTCTGTGGTGTTTCTGATGCTGGTAGAAGCAAACCGACAAATGCGCGACCAGAACACGCGCGGCCCTGACCTGATGTCGCTGCTCGACCTCGTCGCACTTGCCACCGTTGCCGATGTCGCCCCGCTTACGGGCGTCAACCGCGCGCTGGTCCGCCAGGGTCTCAAGGTTATGGCACGCCGCGACCGCCCCGGCATTGTCGCCTTGTCAGATGTCTCGCGTATGGACGCAGCCCCCAACACCTACCACCTCGGCTTTCTGCTTGGCCCCCGTGTCAACGCAGGCGGCCGCATCGGTCAGGCAGATCTTGGCGCGCGCCTGCTCTCCACTGATAACCCGTCCGAGGCCAGCGCCATGGCTGAACGCCTCGACCAGCTCAACACCGAACGCCGCGATATCGAGGCAGCCGTGCGCGCCGCTGCTCAGGAACAGGCCGAAGAACGCGGGTTTGACGCCCCTCTGGTCTGGGCCGCTGGCGAAGGCTGGCACCCCGGCGTAGTCGGCATCGTTGCCTCCCGCCTCAAGGAAAGCACCAATCGCCCCGCCATTGTCATCGGCCTTGACGGCGACGAAGGCAAAGGCTCGGGCCGTTCCATCTCTGGTGTCGATCTTGGTGCCTCAATCCAAAGGCTCGCCGCCGAAGGGCTGCTGATCAAAGGTGGCGGTCACAAAATGGCCGCTGGCCTCACCGTTGCCCGCGACAAACTGGAACCCGCCATGGAACGGCTGTCCGAACTGCTCGCAAAACAGGGCGCGGGCACTGCTGGCCCGGCTGACCTCAAACTCGATGGGCTGCTTATGCCCGGCGCTGCAACGGTCGAGCTGGTGCAAGATATCGAAAAGGCGGGCCCCTATGGTGCGGGCGCCCCCACTCCACGCTTTGCTTTCCCAGAGGTCGAGATCAGGTTTGCCAAACGCGTGGGCGACAGCCATCTGAAAATCTCCTTTGGCGACGGTGGAGGCGCGCGCATTGACGCCATCGCCTTTGGCGCGTTCGATACCGCCCTTGGCCCAGCTCTCGAATCGCATAACGGTGCTCGCTTCCATCTCGCGGGGCGACTGGAAATCAACACATGGGGTGGGCGCCAATCCGTGCAACTACGCCTCGAAGACGCCGCGCCAGCCTAACCAAACCGTCCCAACCCCTTCATTTCGCCAATAATACTTCGGGGGAATCGCTGCTCAGCAGCGATGGGGGCAGCGCCCCCAACCCCACCTTCGAAAAACCTCTGCCGCACGCAAATTTCCACTTGCGCATAACATCTGCTTTCACTAATTACGCCTCACGCTTCGGCACGGCCCGTTCGTCTATCGGTTAGGACGCCAGGTTTTCAACCTGGAAAGAGGGGTTCGATTCCCCTACGGGCTGCCAGTCGAAGCAGGTTCACAGAGCCACGGCTCTGACCTAGAACCAAATGCCAGTGTGGCCCGTTCGTCTATCGGTTAGGACGCCAGGTTTTCAACCTGGAAAGAGGGGTTCGATTCCCCTACGGGCTGCCACGCACATCCTTGAAACTCCTCCGAAATCTGAAAACACCGCATATTTTTGCCGCCACAAAGCGGCTGCTCAAACACGCCTAGGGCGCCCGCCCCGGAAGCGGTTCAGCGCATGTGCAACCCCCGCCCCAAGCTCGAAATAAGCCGTCCTTGCCACCTTGAAACCTTCGCGATACGTGTCCGTGATCGGCACCGGCACGCGCGTCATATCTCCCGACAACATCGCCTGAACTGCGCATTTTCCGAAAACGGTCCCCGGCCCGATTCCCCGGCCCGAAAACCCAAAAACTGACAACCCATCCGGGCCAATGCTCTGCACTTTGGGCAGATGGTTCGCCGTCATGGCAATAGCCCCTGACCAACTGTGCTCAAACGCGGCTCCGGACAGCTCCGGATAAATCTGCGCAAGCTTACGCGCTGCCCAGGTCCTGTGCACCGCACCCAAACCACCTGTCACATTGCCAACCCCGCCAACAATCACACGCCCCTCGGTGTCAACGCGCACCGAACTCATGACCATGTCCGTGTCCCAACATCCTTCGCCTCCAGGCAGGATGGTTTCACGCTGGGCCTCCGACAAAGGGGCTGTCGCGAACTGACTGTAATAAACAGGTACAAATTCCGGTTTTGAATACGGCCCCAGACGGCTTGCATAGGCGTTTGTCGCCACCAAAAGATACCGTGCCCGCACCTGATGCCCGTTGACATCTGCAACCCAAATGTCGTCGACACGCCGGATCTTCTGGACCGCCGAATGCTCAAATATCTGTGCGCCAGCGCTCTGCGCCGCCCTGGCCAAACCGCGCACATAGGCCAGCGGCTGGATTGTCCCGGCCCTTGGGTCGAACAGACTGCCGAAAAATGCAGTGGAACCTGTCCGGCGCTCCGTCTCCTCTGCATCCAACAACACAACCGGGGCACCCGATCGGTTACCCTGCTGAAACCGTCGTTTCAACTCGTCCAAACCGGATGGCGCATGCGCCAGATGCAATGTGCCGTTGCGCGTCGCCTCGCAATCGATCGCATGGTCCTTGATCAGCTGAAACACAGCGTCTGGCGCACGGCTCAGCACATTGACCAGATGCGCCCCGACAGTTTCCCCAAGGTGTTTGACAATATCGTCAGGCGGCAGCCAAAGCCCCGCGTTGACCAGCCCGACATTACGCCCCGATCCTCCGTGGCCAATGGTATTGGCCTCCAGAACCGCAACGGAAGCGCCTAGTTGTGCGCCCTCCAATGCGGCCGAGCAGCCGGTGAACCCCGCGCCAACAACCAAAAGGTCAACCCGAAGCGATTGATCAACTGCGCGCGCTTCCGGTCCCGCCTGATGGCTCTCCCGCCAGAGGATGTCTTCTCTTTCAGATGTCAAACCTGATTCCTTGCGCCAACGGCAGCTCGCGGGAATAATTCACCGTGTTGGCTTGGCGCCGCATATAGGCTTTCCACGCATCCGAACCGCTTTCACGCCCACCCCCGGTGTCCTTTTCGCCGCCAAACGCGCCACCGATCTCAGCACCAGACGGCCCGATATTCACATTTGCTATGCCGCAATCCGAACCAGCGGCGGACAGGAAATATTCCGTCTCACGGATATCGGTCGAAAATATGCAAGATGACAGCCCTTGCGGCACGGCATTCTGTAGCGCTATCGCCTCATCCAACTCCCGGTATCTGACCACATACAGAATGGGGGCAAATGTCTCATGATGCATAATCTCTGACTGTTCGGGCATTTCGACAATGGCCGGATGCGCATAAGCCGCGTTGGCATGCGTCGCACGCAGCGCCTGACCGCCGCCATGCACCGTGCCACCCTCGCCACGCGCTGTCTCAAGCGCTGCATCCATCGCCGCCAATGCCTGCGCATCAATCAACGGACCAACAAGCGTACCATCCTCCAGCGGATCGCCGATAGGCAATCCCCGATAGGCTGTGACAAGCCGCGGCACCAGCGCGTCATAGACATCTTCATGCACAATCAACCGTCGCAGCGTCGTGCATCGCTGTCCAGCGGTCCCCACGGCCGAAAACACAATCGCGCGCAGTGCCATTTCCAAATCTGCTGACGGAGCAACAATCATCGCATTGTTGCCGCCCAACTCCAGAATGGTGCGCCCCAGACGTTTGGACATGTCAGCAGCCACTGCACGCCCCATCGGCACCGATCCGGTTGCCGAAATCAGTGCAACATTCTTGTGCGCCGTCAGCGCCTCGCCCAAATCACGCTCGCCAATCAACACCTGCGTCAGCCCCTCAGGCGCGTCTTCGCCAAACTCCGCACGCACACTTTCGCAAATCTTCTGAACCGCCAGCGCGGTCAGCGGTGTTTTCTCCGATGGCTTCCATATCACCGGGTCACCACACACCAGCGCCAATGCCGCGTTCCAGCACCACGGTGCGACCGGAAAGTTGAACGCGGTGATCACACCGCACACCCCCATCGGATGCCAGGTCTCGCGCATCGAATGACCGGGCCGCTCAGATGCAATTGTAAGACCATATAGCTGGCGCGACAGTCCAACCGCAAAGTCGCAGATATCGATCATTTCCTGAACTTCACCAAGCCCCTCTTGCAGGATCTTGCCGCATTCCAGCGTCACCAACGCCCCCAATGCCTGCTTCTGTCGGCGCAATTCTTCACCCAATAGCCGCACAAATTCGCCCCGGCGCGGTGCCGGAACGCTGCGCCAGACCAGAAAGGCTGCGTGGGACTTTTCGATCATGGCATTCGCTGTCGAAACGTCGTGCACAGCCAGCTGTGCAATCTCGGACCCGTCTACAGGTGTCTGAACAGTCAGTGTGCCACCGCTCAGGTCAGATGCGGACAATCCCGCCGCGCTGAGAATGTCTTTGTATGACATGTGATTATTCCTTACTCATTTCGGGCAGGTGCGCAACCTTGCCGCCGCTCTGTTCACTTAACTGAACACTCTCTGCAATCTCCAACACAGCAACACGGACCGGTCACGGAAAAGGGCTGTGAACACTCAACCCAGCCCCCACCTTGTGCGCTTGTGGAAAAGATAGACGCCAAAAACAACGATAAAAATTGACATCTGCGCACAATCACTGGAGAAAAACTCACATGATAGCACCGCGCCGTTTTCTCCCCTCAATCAACTCCCTACTCGCCCTAGAAGCTGTTGAAAGGCTCGGCACAGCCTCGGCTGCGGCTGAGGATTTGTCGCTGACCCACTCCGCCGTCAGCCGTCAACTCAAGGTTTTGGAAGAACAATTGGGCGTCGCGCTTTTCGTCCGCTCTGGCAAAAACCTGCAACTAACCGCCACCGGCGCGACGTATGCACAATCTGTGCGGGTGTGTCTGAACAGTCTCGCCCGCGCCAGCCTCAAGGTCAAAGCAGCGGGCGCAAAGGCCAGCTTGAACCTCGCGGTTTTGCCGTCGTTCGCGCCCTATTGGCTGGGCCCGCGCCTTACGGGGTTTCTGTCCACGCATCCCGGCATTCTTGTAAACCAAAGCACACGCATCAAACCGTTTGATTTCGAGAACGAAGACTTTGACGCAGCCATCCACTACGGCGCTGCGGATTGGCGCGGCGCGCACCACCGGCCTTTGCTCAAAGAACGCATAATACCGGTCTGCGCGCCCGGTTTTGCCGAAGCACTTCCTTTGTCACCGGGCGCTCTTTTGAAACAGCCCCTGCTGCATCTGGATAGCCGCCCCGGAGCGTGGGAGGACTGGTTCAAGGCGCATGGGCACGACGCGCCACAGCTTCGCGGCATGTTGTTTGATCAGTTCACCAACATGGTCGAAGCCTCAGTATCCGGGTTGGGTGTCGCCCTTTTGCCTGAGTTTCTGGCAGAGCAAGAATTCCAACGTGGCCGCCTTGTATCCGCCAGCGCTGGCTACATTGACGCAGGCGGCACTTACTTTCTCGTCTGGCCAAAGACCAAACAGGCCAGTGAACCGTTGACGCATTTCCTGAACTGGTTGTCGCGCAATGACACGTCTTAGGATTTGAACCTAACATAGCACTCCGTAACCGCGGCCTCTCACAAGGAAATGTGCAATCCCCGCGGCATTTCGGCCAACCGCCCTTTGACCGCGCGCAGAACTCTCCTATGTTACAGATCAAGCGGTTCACGCATCCAAACTCTCTCACGGAGGTTCTGTTGAAGTCCATTGTAGTTGCCACCGACCTTTCTCCGCGCTCGGATCGGGCGTTGCACCGGGCATTGCGCCTCGCGGCCAAGCTTCAGGCCCATGCCCATGTTGTGTCGATCGTCGATGACGCCATGCCCGAGGACATGGTCGCCGACCTGTCCACCAATATCAAAGAGCGCCTTGAAACCTATCTCAGCACCTTGGATCTGGATGCACAAACCAGCGTCGATGTTCTGCTTGGTGACCCGGTTGAGCAGGTCAATGAATTTGCTGTCGCTAAAGAGGCTGGCCTGCTGGTGCTGGGTGTGCACCGCCGCCGTGGCTTCCTCGACAGCCTGCGTGAATCCACCTCCGAACGCATCGTCGCGGCCAGCATGGTTCCCGTGCTGATCGTCAAAGACCTGAATGATGGCGACTATGAAACCGCCCTCGCCCCGGTCAGCTTTTCCCAAGCCTGCGCCAACGCATTGCGCGCAGCCTCTGTCATCGCACCCGAGGCCGAACTGCGCAGCTATCACGCTCTGCATGTACCCTTTGCCGGGCTGACCGGTGGCTCCAGCGGCACCGAGATGTCGCGTGCCGTGCGCCGTGAAACCGAAGAGAAACGCGACGATTGGATGAGCTCGGCCAAACTGCCAAACGGTTTGGCATCGCCCGAGATCATCACTGGCAGCCTGTCGCAGGTGCTCGACAAGCAGGTCGCGGAACAAAACCCGGACCTGATTGTATGCGGCACGCACACTCGCGGCCTCGCCATGCATAAACTGGGCAGCTTCGCCGCAGAATTGCTGCGCGATCCGCCGGCCGATCTCTTGGTCTCGCCCCCCGCCGCGCGCTGAACGTCACCAAGGCTGGCGAACAATCACGCCAGCCTTGGACCACTCATTGGACAATCCCCAAGCTTCCCTGTAAGCGCATTTTGATCTCACGCGCAGCAAGGGGCTATTTCATGGATTTCTGGATCGTTGCTGCGCTCGCCGCATTCCTGATGGGTTTGTCCAAGGGCGGCGTTCCAATGATCGCTCTGCTCGCTGTCCCACTGATGTCGCTCTATATGGATCCGGCGCTGGCCGCTGGCCTGTTGTTGCCAATCTTTATTGTGGCCGACATGTACGCCGTGTTTCTGTTCCGCAAAGCCTTCTCGCGGCGCAATCTGAAAATCCTGTTCCCGGGCGCGATTATGGGCATCCTGACCGGCTTTTTTGCGGTCTCTTATGTCCCCACTTCGGCTGTGAAACTGCTTGTGGCGGTGATTGGCTTTACTTTCCTGTTCAATGCCCTGCGCAGTCGCTTTTCCAAATCAGAGATCCCCGCGCGCCCCGCTGACGTCCCACGCGGGTTGCTTTGGGGCAGCGTCGCTGGCCTGACCAGCTACATCTCCCACGCGGGCGGTCCGCCTTATCAGGCGTATGTCCTGCCGCAAAAGCTCGACAAAATGGTTTACCTCGGCACCACGACGATCTTTTTCACCGTGGTGAACCTGCTCAAAGTACCGCCGTATATCGTCGCTGGTCAGATCACGACAACCAGCTTTGGCCAAGCCTTATGGCTCGCACCTGCGGCCCTCTTTGGTGCATGGTGTGGCGCAGCAATCTCGCGTGTTTTGCCCGAGAAAATCTTCTTTGCATTGGTCGAAATTGCGCTTGGCGTCGTATCCATCAAATTGGTGGTCGAAGTCCTGTGGGCCTAATCCTTTGCGGCACCGCTAGTAAATCAACCACACAAGCGCCAAGGTAATTGACGGGAACATCGCCAATATCGCGACCCTCACGATATCCGCCATCACAAACGGTGCAGTACCTCGGAATGTCTCGCTGATCGGGATATCTGGCGCCATCGTGTTAATCACAAACAGATTCATCCCCACTGGTGGCGTGATAAGCCCAACCTCGACGACGATCAGCACAATAATTCCGAACCAAAGCGCGAATTCTTCCGTGCTCATCCCGAAATCAAGTGAAATCATGATCGGGAAAAAGATCGGCACCGTCAAAAGCACCATCGACAAGCTGTCCATCACACAGCCAAACACCAGATACAGCACCAACACGCAAAACAGCACAAACCACGGGCTGAACCCCTGATCCAGCACCCATTGCGCCGATGTTTGTGGCAGCTGCGTCAACGCCAGAAAGCTGTTGAACATACCCGCGCCCAGCACGATCAGGAAAATCATGCCGGTCGAATTGGCTGTGGTCAGGATCGAACTCACGATCTTTTGCCGGTTCAAGCCCCCCGTCACCAACGCCACCAGCCCGGTGCCCGCAGCGCCTACGGCCGCGGCTTCGGTGGGCGTAAAGATACCCGCATAGATACCACCCACCACGGTCAGGAAGATCACAATCACCGGCCAAACAGCCGCCAGCGCCTTAAAGCGCTCACCAATCGGTTTGCGCTCCAGCGCATCCCCCGATCCCGGTACAACACGCACGTAAATCGCGATCACCAGCATATAGCCAATTGCCGCCAGAATGCCCGGCACAAAGGCCGCAACAAACAGTTTTGCAATATTCTGCTCGGTCAGGATCGCGTAGATCACAAGGATGACACTCGGCGGGATCAGAATACCCAGCGTGCCGCCTGCCGCCAAAGTCCCCGTCGCCAGCGGCCCGCTATATCCATAGCGGCGCAGCTCGGGCAAGGCCGTTTGCCCCATCGTTGCCGCCGTCGCCAAAGACGACCCGCAAATCGCACCAAACCCGGCGCAGGCGCCAATGGCAGACATCGCCACACCCCCCTTGAGGTGCCCAAGCCAAGCCTCTGCCGCTTTGAACAACCCCTTGGACATGCCCGACAACGTGGCGAACTGACCCATCAACAGGAACAGCGGTACAATCGACAGCGAATAGTTCGAGAAAGTGCCATAAACGAGGTGCTTCATCTGCCCCATCGTCATCATGGTCGAGCCAAACACGATCCAAGTGCCCCCGAAACCGACCGCCATCATGGCCAATCCAATAGGAATGCGCAGGAAAATCAGCGCCAGTAAAACAGGGAAAGACCACAGGCCGATTTCAATATTGCTCATGCCGTTTGTTCCGTCGTCTTACCAAAAAGGGCGCGCGTACTGCGCAAAACACAAAATCCAGCCACAACCGCAAACACCACCGCCCCGGCCAGCGACGCGGCATAGGCCATCCAAATCTCGAATTGCAGGATAAAAGTGGTTTCCTTATAGGCGAATTTGTCTGACATCCCCAGATACAGGCGCCACGCAATGACATAGGCGGCGATCAGCATCATGACATCGGCAATCAAATCTATCACCCGGTTGCCAAACTGCCCCAGCAAGGACTGCAACAAATCCACCCTCGCATGGCCTCGGGTATATTGGCACCACGGCAAAAACGAAAAAATTGCAAAGGCCACCCCGGCTTCGACCAGCTCAAAATCACCCGGAACCGGAGCCAACCCGATTGGGATCAAGGCGCGTCCCGTGATCGACACACAGGTCATAATCACCAGCCCAATCAGCACCACACCGCCCAATATCGCCATCGCGCGCGCCAGAAACTCAACCGCCTTATCAAGCAGATCATACAAGGATTGCACGTCCACCGCCCTCCCTTGAGCCACTCGACCCCGCCGGATGCTTTTTCCAAAGCATCAGGGCCAATACTCCGCCCCGTACCGCTTTGGATCACCAAGCGGTACAGTCTCCTCACTGTCTCATATCAACTACTTGATCAGTTAACAACTATTTACTGACCGCCCGGTCGATTAAATTTCATTGTTGGTCTATGTATTGAAAAAAACTATCGCATGATGGTCCATCAAAGGGCGGTCAAAGGCGTTGTTGTCAGACACCATCACGCGAATGATGATCTCGCACGGCTGCCATTGCGCGCTCACACTCTCGATCTGTTTCCGACTGACTTGTCGGCAACCTGTTGAAATCATGTTTCAACACTGTCCGCTTGCTGCACCGTTCATAGATCGCAATACCACAACCAGCGGCAAATACTGCCGCGGCAAGAATATATACAATTTCCATGAATTCAGGCTATGTGCAGACCGCGCCCAACACAACGGTGGTGGGTCGGATCAAACCGCCCCACGCTCCAGATCTTTCAGAATCGGACAATCGGGGCGGTCATCCCCCGCACACGCCCCCACCAGATGCGACAAGGTCGCGCGCATCGCCTGCAAACCTTCGATCTTGGCATCAATCTCACGCAGATTTTCCTCGGCGACGCGCTTCACATCTGCGCTCGCGCGCGATTGGTCAGCGTATAGCGCCAACAGAGACCGACAATTCTCAATCGTGAACCCCAATGACCGGGCCCGCCCGATAAAGGCAAGTCGGTGCAGGTCTTTCTCATCAAAATGGCGATAGCCGTTTTCGCTGCGCGCGGGGGTAATGAACCCGATATCCTCGTAATACCGGATCGTCTTTGCCGGAAGTCCCGACCGCTTCGCCACATCGCCGATGTTCATGCCGTCACCTCGCCCGTGCGTACCGATCCAGGGGCCTGCACATCGATTTGCACACCAATCCCGCGCAGCCGCAGCGCGTTGCTCAAGACAAAGACGCTCGATAGCGCCATCGCCCCCGCCGCCAGCATCGGCGACAGCATCGGACCGCCAAAAGGAAAGAGCACTCCTGCCGCCACCGGGATCAGAACCGTGTTATAGCCAAAGGCCCAGAACAGGTTCTGCCGAATGTTACGCATTACCCGCTGGCTCATCGACACTGCGTTCACCACGCCACCGACGTCCCCCGACATCAAAACCACATCCGCCGCCTCAATCGCGACATCCGTGCCCGTGCCAATCGCCACGCCCACGTCCGCTCGCGCAAGCGCCGGGGCGTCGTTGATTCCGTCGCCCACAAAGGCCACCGCGCCCACCTCGGATTGTAGCGCTTCTATGGCGGCGACCTTGCCTTCCGGCAAAACCTCGGCGCGCACATGATCAATACCCAGTTCCTGCGCGATCACCTCGGCCGTGGAACCATTGTCCCCGGTGATCATCGCCACGTTGAGACCCATCTCATGCAGCGCTTTCACCGCAGCGCGGGCGCTAGGTTTTATCGGATCAGCCACTGCGATCAGCGCCGCAACGCACCCGTCGACGGCCACATAAAGCGGTGTGCGTCCACGTTTGGCCAACATTTTGGCCTGTTCGCGCAATTCGTTCAGCGCCACCCCCTCGGACACCATGAACCGATCCGCGCCGATGGCAACGTTGCGCCCCTCAACAACCGCACGCACACCAAACCCGGCCACGGCCTCGAACGCGCTAGCTGGCGCGAGATCCGCGCCTGCCGCTCGCACAATTGCCCGTGCCACCGGATGTTCAGAGGATTGCTCAACACTTGCCGCCAGCCGCAGCAACCCGACCTCCTCAAACCCCTCAGCCAGCACCACATCGGTCAGTTCCGGCTGCCCCGCAGTAAGCGTTCCGGTCTTGTCAAAGGCCACCACCTTACAGTCGCGCAAAGTCTGCAACGCATCGCCCTTGCGAAACAGCACGCCCAACTGCGCCGCTCGGCCTGTGCCCACCATGATCGACGTCGGCGTCGCCAGCCCCATCGCACAGGGGCACGCAATGATCAGAACGGCCACCCCGGCCACCAGCGCGCGGCTCAACACCGGCTCCGGCCCCAGCGCCAACCACGCCATAACCGTCAATAACGCGACCGCCAGAACGGCGGGCACAAACCACGCCGTAATCCGGTCGACCAAGCCCTGAATCGGCAACTTGGCCCCCTGCGCGCGCTGCACCATCTCGATGATCTGCGCCAGCATCGTCTCCGCGCCGACCTTTTCGGCCCGAAACATCAGCGCGCCAGTTCCGTTCACTGTGCCACCGACAACCTGCGAACCCGCGCTTTTTTCAACCGGCACCGGCTCGCCTGTGATCATGCTCTCGTCAACCCAGCTCGCGCCTGAGGCCACCACGCCATCCACCGCGATCCTCTCGCCCGGACGCACTTGAACCAGATCACCCACGGCGATCTCGTCTATTGCCACCTCGACCACAACGTCTGCGCGCTCAATCCGCGCCGTGCGCGGTTGCAACCCCACCAGCGCCTTGATTGCCGCGCCGGTACGCCCCTTGGCCCGCGCTTCCATCAAGCGCCCCGCCAGGATCAGCACAACAATCACCGCCGCCGCCTCATAATACACGTTCGCCGTGCCCACCGGCAGCGCACGCGGCGCAAAGGTCGCCAACACCGAAAACGACCACGCCGCCGACGTGCCCAGCGCCACCAGCGCGTTCATATCCGGTGCGCCCTTGAACAGCGCCGGAAACCCTTTGGCATAAAACATGCGTCCCGGCCCGGCCAACACCAGCGTGGTCAGCACAAACTGCAAGTAATAGCTGTTCTGAAGCCCAATTGACCCCGCTACCCAATGGTGCATTCCGGGGATCAGATGTGATCCCATCTCCAAAACAAACACCGGCAGCGCCAAGACCGCGGCCAATATCGTGCGCTGTTTTAACGCCTCAAACTCGGCCTCTTTGCGCGCACCCGTATCGTCTGCAACCTCAGCCAGCGTTGCCGGGTATCCAGCTCCGCTCGCCAGTGCGGCAACGTCGTCGGCACGGATCACACCGTCGATAAATCGTACTCGTGCGGTTTCGCTTGCTAGATTTACCTCTGCCGAAACCACGCCGGCACCTTCGCTGAGCGCAGCTTCGGCCCGCCGCACGCAGGACGCACAGCTCAACCCTTCCAGCCGCAAAACCACCTCGCGACTCACCGCCGGATATCCGGCCTCGCTCAGCGCTTCGATCAGCTGAACGGGCGTTGCAGGTGCGTCATACCGGACCTCGGCGGTCTCGGCGGCCAAGTTGACCGACGCCGCCGAGACCCCTTCAACACTTGCCAATGCACGCTCTGCACGCCCCACGCAGGACGCGCAGTTCAACCCTTGAATCTGGAATTGCACAGAACCCGGAAACGCCATGATCTCACCAACTTGACTGTCTGACACGGTACATAAACCTTCCAGTAAGAGGAAGGTCAAGGCCGCACCAACCCTCCTCTGAAATCGGGACAACACGTCGCATCAGACAGCCCGCCTAAATCCGCCTTTTTCGAAAAAAGTGAATTTGGTGTTTGATATTTTATTTAATTTGAGTCTAAAATTTAACTGGGAGACATTTTGAGGGAGGAGCAATCGTGTTCATAGGACTTGACCTAGGCACATCAGGACTGCGCGCGCTTGTCATTGACGAGGCGCAGAAAATCGTCACCTCCAGCGAGGCACATTACGACACATCCCGCCCCCACCCCGGTTGGAGCGAACAAGACCCCGGCGCGTGGACAGACGCCTGCCAAACCGTCTTTGCAAAGCTGCGCGACAGCCATCCGGCGGAAATGCAGGCTGTGCGTGCCATTGGTGTTTCGGGCCATATGCATGGCGCCACTTTGCTGGACACCTCAGGTGCACCGTTGCGCCCCTGTTTGCTTTGGAATGACACACGAAGCGCCGAACAAGCCAAACGCCTTGACGAAAATCCAGCGTTCCGCGCGCAATCTGGTAATATCGTTTTCCCCGGTTTCACCGCGCCCAAGGTGCTCTGGGTCGCAGAAAACGAACCAGATGTATTTGCCCAAACCGCCAAGGTGCTCCTGCCCAAAGACTACCTGAATTTCTGGCTCACTGGGGTCTATGCCTCCGACATGTCCGACAGCGCCGGGACAAGCTGGCTGGATGTCGGCGCGCGCGACTGGTCAAATACCTTGCTTGATGGCTCGGGCATGACGCGCGCCCAAATGCCCACCCTCTTCGAGGGCTCCGCCCCTATCGGCACCCTGCGCCCGGATATCGCCAGCACACTCGGACTGTCGCCAGAGGTAATTGTGGCGGCGGGTGCCGGTGATAACGCGGCTGCCGCCTGTGGCATCGGCGCTCTGTCAGATGGTCAAGGGTTCGTATCACTCGGCACGTCGGGTGTGCTGCTCACCGGGCGTGATGGTTTTGCGCCCAATGCCGACAGCGCCGTGCACACCTTTTGCCATGCTGTGCCAAACCGCTGGTACCAGATGGGCGTGATCCTCGCCGCGACGGACAGCCTCAACTGGCTCTCTCGAAATCTTGGGCAATCTCCGGCTGCTCTGACCGCAGCCCTTGGTGATACAATCTCCGGCCCCTCTTCCTTGCGCTTTCTGCCCTATCTCTCGGGTGAACGCACACCGCACAACGACGCCGCCACACGCGGCGCGTTTCTTGGCCTCGACATTTCGCATGGCCCCACCGACCTCACCCAAGCGGTAATCGAAGGGGTCAGCTTTGCCCTGCGCGATAATCTCAATGCGCTTGCCTCTGCCGGGGCGTCACTGTCCAGCCTGATCGCCATCGGCGGCGGGGCACAGTCGCGCTATTGGGTCGAGCTGATCGCCACTCTTCTCGACATGCCCATTGACCTGCCAGCCAAGGGCGAATTTGGCGCCGCCCTTGGGGCCGCCCGCCTCGCGCTCTGCGCGGCTACAAATGCCGACCCTGACACCGTGATGACCCGCCCGGACATCGCTGAAACCATCGCTCCGCGCAGCGACCTGCGCGATGCATACACCGCGGCACATGCTGCTTTCACCCAATCCTATCCTGCCATAAGGGGCCTGACCCAATGACCGACTTTTTCGCAAATATCGCCCCCATCGCCTTTGAGGGCGCCGACAGTACAAACCCGCTCGCCTTCCGCCACTACAACCCGGACGAAGTTGTCATGGGCAAACGCATGGAGGATCACCTGCGCTTTGCCATCGCTTATTGGCACTCTTTCGCGTGGGAAGGTGGCGACCCGTTTGGTGGTCAGACCTTTGAACGCCCCTGGCACCCGCAAGACCAGATGGCGACCGCCAAAATCAAGGCCGACGCCGCATTCGAAATGTTCGACATCCTCGGCCAGCCCTATTTCTGCTGGCACGACGCCGATATCCGCCCTGAAGGCGACAGTTTTGCCGAGAGCCTCAAGAACTTTGAGGCGGTCATCGACTATTTCGGCGAAAAGATGTCAAGCCGCGACGTCAAGCTGCTTTGGGGCACCGCCAACATGTTCAGCCACCGCCGCTGGATGTCGGGCGCGTCAACCAACCCCGACCCGGATGTGTTCGCCTATTCCGCCGCGACCGTGAAAACCTGCATGGATGCCACACTGAAATTAGGTGGCGAAAACTATGTGCTTTGGGGTGGGCGTGAGGGCTATGAAACCCTGCTCAACACAGACATGGGCCGCGAACTCGACCACATGGGCCGCTTTCTCAACATGGTGGTGGATTACAAACACAAAATTGGCTTCACCGGCACGATCCTTGTGGAACCCAAGCCACAAGAACCCTCAAAGCACCAGTATGACTATGACGCCGCAACCTGCTTTGGGTTTCTGCAAAAATATGGGCTGGAAAATGAGGTCAAACTCAACCTCGAACAGGGCCACGCCATTCTGGCTGGCCACAGCTTTGAACACGAGATTGCAACCGCTACCGCCCTCGGTGTGCTTGGCTCAATCGACATGAACCGCAACGACTATCAATCCGGCTGGGACACTGACCAGTTCCCCAACAACGTCCCCGAAGTGGCGCTGGCCTATTACCATATCCTGCGCGATGGTGGTTTCTCGACAGGCGGAACCAATTTCGACGCGAAACTGCGCCGCCAGTCGCTGGATGCCGAGGATTTGATCGCCGCGCATGTCGGCGGCATGGACATTTGCGCGCGCGGGTTGAAAGCTGCGGCAGCGATGATCGAAGACGGTGGGCTTGATGCCGCCCTTTCGGAACGCTACGCCGGATGGGACACAGATGCAGGCAAAGCCATGTTGAACACCGATCTGGACACGCTCTTTAATCAGGTGCACTCAGGGTCCATCGCCCCGGCCCCAAAATCGGGCCGACAGGAGATATTGGAAAACTACGTCAACAGGTTTGTCTGAATGCCGCACGCGCCGACGCCCGACCAGATCCGCCAGACCACGCTTGAGAGCGAGACCATGTCGGTCACAATCCTCAATCTGGGCTGCATCACCCAGGACTGGCGGGTGCGCCACGCTGGGGCCGATCTACCCATCGTGCTCGGCTATCGCGCGGCCACAGACTATCTCAACAACCCGGCCTATCTCGGCGCAATCGTAGGGCGCGTCGCCAATCGGATTGGCGGTGCTGCCTTTGAGCTCAACGGCGCCCGCCATACCGTCACCGCCAACGCGCCACCCCATTGCCTGCATGGCGGCGATATGGGCATTTCCAAACGTATCTGGGAAATGGACGCTGACGAAACTCGCGCGGTCGAGCTGCGCCACACCTCGCCCCACGGTGATCAGGGATTTCCGGGCGAGGCCGTGTTTACCACCACCATCACCCTCTCGGGCACAACGCTCACCTATGACATGCGTGCCACGGTTGACCGGCCCACCCCGATCAACCTTGCTCAACACAACTATTACAACCTGATGGGACGCGGCACCGCCCACACGCACACCCTGCACATCCCCGCCAACCAGATCACCGAACGCAGCGACGATGGCATTCCCAACGGCACCTACCATGCCACCGCTGGAAACCGGTTCGACTTCACCAGACCACGCGCGATCTCTGACGCCGACCCGGCCCGTGAAGGTTATGATGACAACTTGGTTCTCTCTGCGCCGCACACCACCCTATCGGCACCCAATGGCCTCTCGCTATCGCTGACGACTGACCAGCCGGGGCTACAGCTCTACTCCTCCATGTTCCTGACCGAGGAACACACACCCCACGCGGGCCAATCTCACACCCCCTATTCCGCCATTTGCCTCGAGCCTCAGCACTTCCCCGACGCGCTCAACAAACCTGGTTTTGCGCCCATCATCGCCACCCCGGGTGCGCCTTATCACCAGCGCCTCACCCTCGAACTCTCCGGTGCCTCGCGATGATCCGCGCCCTTGCTATCGCCCTGTTCGCCCTGCCCATCACGGCAATTGCCTCCGAGCTACCCAAACCCGATGCCACATTCCCCGAACCGGACATGGCCCGCGTCGAACTGGGCTGGCAGCTGTTCTACGACCCGATCCTGTCAGGCAGCCGCACCGTCTCTTGTGCCACATGCCACCACCCGCGCCTTGGCACGGGTGACGGGCTGTCACTCGGCTTTGGCGACGGCGCCTCCGGCCTTGGCATCGACCGTGTGATCGACCCAGACAACCCACCCGAACAGCGCATCCCGCGCAACGCGCCGGGCCTGTTCAACCTCGGCGCGTCCGAATTCACCGTCTTTTTCCACGACGGACGTCTGGAAGAGGACCCTTCCCGGCCCTCCGGCCTACGCACCCCCATGGGCACCGAAATGGAATCTGGCTTTGACAGCGCACTCGCCGCACAGGCCATGTTCCCCGTACTCTCGGGCGACGAAATGGCGGGACATTACTCTGAAAACGATGTGGCCCAAGCCGTGCGCCAGGGCCTCATCACCGGCCCCGGCGGCGCTTGGGACATCCTCGCCAAACGGGTCGAAGCAATCCCAGCCTATCGCACAGCCTTCGACAACGTCATCGGTGTCGATACACCAATCCGCTTCCATGACATCGCCAACGTCATGGCCGATTTCATCCGCTTCGAATGGCGGGCCGATGACAGCGCGTTTGATCGTTTCCTGCGTGACGGTACCCTACTGCCACCCGAGGCCATGGCAGGCATGGACCTGTTTTACGGCAAGGCGCAATGCAGCACCTGCCACACCGGCCAATTTCAAACCGACCACAGCTTCCACGCCATCGCCATGCCCCAGATCGGTCCGGGCAAGGCCGCCCGTTTTGAGCGTCACAACCGCGATGTCGGACGGATGCGCGTGACCGGCGATCCGGCGGATGCCTACGCCTTTCGCACACCCACATTGCGCAACCTGCCCGAAACTGGCCCCTACGGTCATGCCGGTGCCTACCCGACCATCGAAACCGTGGTGCGTCACCACCTCGACCCTGTCGCAACCCTGCGCAGCTATGATCCAGCCGCAGCCCTCTTGCTGCCCCCGGACTATGCCAGCGATTTTGCCTTGATGCGCGATCCCACTGAAATCAACGCCATCGCCGCCGCCAACAAACTCGCCCCAACGCCTCTGAACGACACAGAAGTTGCGCAAATCGTTGCATTCCTGCGCCAGCTGCACGATCCGTTCAGCGACGAGAATCGCCTAGGCGTGCCCAAAGACGTGCCAAGCGGACTGCCCGTTGATCAATAATGAGGCACTTAGCTATGCACCTGCGGCATAACGCACCTGCAATCGCGTAACAAACGCGCAGGCCGCTTATTCCATCAGCACAGACTGGTTGCGCTAAACTTCTTTATCCAACAAGACATTACCGTATTTTCACCCGTCGCAGGCGTATGGAGACTGCCTGCAATTTTCCGCCAACATGCCCTTGCACCCCCCAATCCGCAAATCGCGATTGTTGCCGCATTGCGGCAAATGGGGTATCCACATCGCGGAAACCGGAGCTTGCGCAAAACCGATCCAAAAGGGGCCGCGCTGCGCCACCACATTTTGGTAAAGGAAATATGCATGACCAACGTAGTTATCGCCTCCGCCGCACGTACGGCTGTCGGCAGCTTTGGCGGCTCGTTCGCCAACACCCCGGCACATGATCTCGGCACAACGGTCCTCAAGGCTCTGGTCGAACGCGCAGGCGTCGATCCTTCGGAGGTTTCCGAGACCATTCTGGGCCAGGTGCTGACCGGCGGTCAGGGTCAAAACCCAGCTCGTCAGGCGCATATCAACGCCGGTTTCGCCAAGGAAGGTGCCGCTTGGGGCATTAACCAGGTCTGCGGTTCGGGTCTGCGCGCCGTCGCTTTGGCAGCACAGCATGTGCAACTGGGCGACGCCAGCATCGTTGCTGCCGGTGGGCAGGAAAACATGACCCTCTCCCCCCACGTCGCAAACCTGCGCGCGGGCACTAAAATGGGCGACGTAAAATATATCGACTCGATGATCCGCGACGGTCTGTGGGACGCCTTCAATGGCTACCACATGGGCCAGACTGCGGAAAACGTGGCCGAGCAGTGGCAGATCAGCCGCGACGCTCAGGACGAGTTTGCCGTCAGCTCCCAGAACAAAGCTGAAGCCGCCCAAAAGGCTGGCAAGTTCGCCGACGAAATCACCCCCTTCACGGTCAAAACCCGCAAGGGCGACATTGTAGTAGACAGCGATGAATACATCCGCCACGGCGCCAATATCGAGGCGATGGCCAAAATGCGCCCCGCCTTCACCCGCGACGGCACCGTAACCGCCGCCAACGCATCTGGTCTGAACGATGGCGCCGCCGGCGCTCTGGTCATGTCTGCGGACGAGGCCGAAAAGCGCGGCATCGAGCCATTGGCCCGCATCGCGTCTTATGCGACCGCCGGTCTGGACCCGTCGATCATGGGTGTCGGCCCGATCTATGCCTCGCGCAAGGCACTGGACAAAGCAGGCTGGGCCGTGGGCGATCTGGACCTGGTCGAAGCCAACGAAGCCTTCGCCGCTCAGGCATGTGCCGTGAACAAGGACATGGGCTGGGATCCTTCGATTGTAAACGTAAATGGCGGCGCGATTGCCATTGGTCACCCCATCGGTGCCTCCGGCGCGCGCGTCCTGAACACCCTGTTGTTCGAAATGCAGCGCCGCGGTGCCAAAAAGGGTCTCGCGACACTCTGCATCGGTGGCGGCATGGGCGTGGCCATGTGCCTCGAGCGCCCATAATTTTGCACCTGTAGGTATACCCCAAGGGCGCCTCACTGGCGCCCTTAATTACACATCCTAACCAGTATTCTGTTTCCCCTCTTTCACCACCCCATCGGGACTGCGACATTATAAGCGCGAAATGATATTGCACCCAACAATCTTTCTGCGTAATAAAATTACAGACGAATTAGGACCACATAGGAGAGTTACCATGGCAAGAGTTGCACTCGTCACCGGCGGATCACGCGGTATTGGCGCGGCCATTTCAAAGAAACTTCAGTCCGAAGGCTATTCTGTCGCCGCTACCTACGCGGGCAACGACGAAGCCGCCGCAAAGTTCACCGAAGAAACCGGCATCAAGACCTACAAGTGGGACGTTGGTAGCTACGATGACAGCGCCGCAGGTATCGCACAGGTCGAAGCCGATCTTGGCAACATCGACACCGTTGTCGCCAATGCGGGCATCACCTGGGACGGTTTCTTCCACAAAATGACCCCCGAACAGTGGAACAAGGTCATCGCAACCAACCTGACAGGCGTGTTTAACACGGTGCGTCCCGTCTGGCCCGGCATGCGCGAGCGTAAGTTTGGCCGCGTTGTCGTGATCTCCTCGGTCAACGGCCAAAAAGGTCAGGCCGGTCAGGTAAACTATGCCGCCACCAAAGCAGGCGACATCGGCATTGTCCGCTCGCTGGCCCAAGAAGGCGCGCGCGCTGGCATCACCGCCAACGCTGTCTGCCCCGGCTATATCGGCACCGAAATGGTCCGCTCGATCGACGAAGACGTGCTGAACAAGCACATCATCCCCCAGATCCCTGCCGGTCGCCTTGGCGAGCCAGAAGAAATCGCGCGCTGCGTGGCTTTCCTTGCTTCCGAGGATGCGGGCTTCATCAACGGCTCGACGATCTCCGCAAACGGTGCACAGTTCTTCTCCTAAGACTGTCCCGATAGACCTCCAAAGGCCGCCTCACTGGCGGCCTTTTTTATGCCTTGCTCTCACGGCCCTCAGGCGTCGCCATCTCAGCTTCCCACTCACGGATCAGCGCCACGCGACGGCCCGGATATTTTTCGCCCATCACCATGAGAGATTGCACCCGGTCTGTGCGAAAATGCCGGAACCCCGCCCGTGCCTCGCACCACGCTACAATATACCGCGTCCTGTCCAGAAACGCGATCATGAGCGGCCAGACCACACGGTCACTCGAACGCCCCTGACGATCCTCATACTGTAATTGCAAGCGATAGCGTTCACGGATGGCGTGACGCAGCAGCGCGCTGTCAAACCGCTCCTCGATCCGTGATTTGGTCTGAATTGGCTTGCTGGTCCCGTCCAGCACAATGGGCCGCAACTCTTTCGGAATCACCTCCGACAGCTTGCCCACCAAATCCCGCGCAGCGCGCGCCAGCGATGGATCGGCCTCAGCCGCGACCCAGGCCGCACCCAACGCGGCCGCTTCTAGTTCATCTGCCGTCAGCATGAGTGGTGGCATGTCATAGCCCTCGTCCAGCACATATCCCATACCGGCCTCGCCCGTGATCGGGATACGCTGTGCGAACAACTCTGCCATGTCACGGTAAAGCGTTCGCAGCGATATCTCCAACTCATCGGCCAGTTCTCTGCCGGTGATCGGCGCCCGCGCCGACCGTAATATCTGGATAATCTGAAAAAGCCGGTCCGTGCGACGCATTTTTCGCCCCTACTGTCATGCTGCTGCCATAACGCTGTCAGCAGTGCCCCGGTATTGCAAGGTTACCAACCCACTTCGCGCGCATTTGCGCATCTGAACAAAATAGGTTTCCTGATGATTCACTTCGAACGCAGCCTCACCATTGACGCAACACCTGAAACAATCTGGGGCATTCTGGGCCGCTTTATGCACATCGACAGCTTCGCACCCGAAATCACCTCCGTAGATGCATTGACCCAAGGGCCCGACGGCATCGGTTCCAGGCGTCGCAACCACTTCAAAAACGGCACTTCTCTGGTCGAGGAAGCAACCGCCTGGGAACCCGGTGTCGGCTATACGGTCGCTCTCTTTGACATGGCTGCCATGCCCCTGCGCGCGGCCACTTCCACCATCCGCATCACCCCCCAAGGCACCGCATCACGTGTCATTTGGACATTTGACTATCGCGTCAAATATGGCCCCCTGGGCTGGCTCTTGGGTCAGACACTGATGAAACTGATGATGGGCAAAGTCATCGATGCCAACCTGTACGGGCTTGCAGAACAGGCAGGTTCAATCAAAGCCGCATAGTCCAACCGGTCCGCCCCGCGGACCCGCCTCGCAAAACCAAAAAGGACCGCACCCAACGGTACGGTCCTTTGTTTTGCCTCGTAAGCACAATTTATGCGCAGCGGGGCGGCTCCGTAAGAGCGACACGGCTCAGCGGAACATGACGTTTGCGAAAGATCCAGCCAAAGATTGCAACAAACACGGCGCTGCGCTCGGCATGGGCTGCGCGATAGGCTTGGGCGGTACGGGTATTGGTGGCAACTTCGATCATGGCGTGATCCTTTCTCAAGACCATTTGAACTGATCCCAATATGCCCATTGAAAACAAAAGCCACAAACGAGACTTTCCAAGCCTTCAGTTAAGTTATACTTAAGTGATATGTCTGATCGCCTACCCCCCCTCACCGCCCTGCGCGCCTTCGAGGCTGCTGCCCGCCACATGTCCTTTGCCCGCGCGGCAGACGAATTACACGTTACCCCCGCCGCGCTCTCATTTCAGATCAAATCACTCGAAGATCACCTCGGCACCCCGGTCTTTCTGCGTCTTAACCGCGCCGTCGACTTGACCGAAGCAGGCCGCGCCCTCGCTCCCGGCGTGACCGAAGCGTTCCAGACACTGAACACCGCTTGGCGCTCAACCCAGCGATTGACTAATGACACCACGCTCATGGTCACCGCCGGACCCGCCTTTACGGCCAAATGGCTTGCCCCACGGTTTTACGAATTTGCCCGCGCCCACCCCGACATCGACCTGCGGTTTTCGGCCACTCTGCGCGCGCTGGATTTCACCCGAGACGAGGTTGATGTGGCAATCCGCTTTGGCATGGACAAGGCAGAGCCCGGCCTTTGGTCGCTCCCCCTCGAAGGCGAATGGGTCTGCCCCGTCATGACGCCAGAGATGGCCGAACGGTTCCCAACCCCGGAAAGCCTCGCACAGGCCACGCTGATCCACGACGACTCAATATCGTTCCTGCGTCCCCGTGCCGACTGGGCGGCATGGTTTCGCCTGATGGGATTGCCATTTGACGCCACCCACGGCCCCCGCTTCACCGGCGCGGATCACGCAGTTGACGCAGCCCTTGCCGGTGCTGGCATCGTCATGGGGCGGCGCGCGCTGGTGGTCAAAGATCTATTTGAGGGGCGCCTTGTCGCCCCTTTTGCCCACGCGATCGAACTGCAGGCCCGGTTCCGCTTTGTCTGCCAGTCGGGTGCGGAAAACCGGCCCCATATTGCGGCCTTTCGCCATTGGGTGCTGGACGAGGTCGCAAAAACCACTAGCGTGACCGACGCGTTACAAAAAACCCACATCATGGATATCCCGGAATGAGCCGCACCACCGCCACCCTTGTTGGATTTGTCGCCGTGCTGCTCTGGGCGTTGCTTGCGCTTTTCACTGTGGGCACCGCACCCACCCCGCCCCTTTTGCTGAACACAATCTGCTTCACCATTGGCGGAACCATCGGTTTGATCTGGACCGCACGCACAGGGGGCTTTGGCCAACTTCTGCGCATCCGCTGGACGGTCTATGTATTTGGTACTTTGGGCCTCTTTGGCTATCACGCGCTCTATTTCACCGCCCTGCGCCTCGCGCCACCGGCTCAGGCCGGGCTGATTGCCTATTTATGGCCCCTGCTGATCGTGATCTTTTCGGGCTTCCTGCCCGGTGAAACCCTGCGGCGCGGCCATCTGATTGGCGCGTTCTGCGGCTTTCTGGGGGCCGCCCTGATCATTGGCGGCGGCGGCAGCGGCTTTGACCTCGCCGCCCTGCCCGGCTACCTGATCGCGCTGGCCTGCGCCCTCACCTGGTCCGGCTACTCGGTTTTCTCTCGCCGCTTGGGCGACGTACCCACTGCCAGCGTGGCCGTATTCTGCGTCGCCACCGCCATCCTGTCAGGCGTCATGCACCTTGCGCTGGAAGAAACCGTCTGGCCGCGAAACACGCTTGCATGGGCCTCGGCCCTTGCACTTGGCGCCGGTCCCGTGGGTCTTGCCTTTTATGTGTGGGATATTGGGGTCAAACGCGGTGACATACAACTTCTGGGCACCGCCTCCTATGCGGCACCGCTGTTGTCGACACTGGTTTTGGTGGGTTTTGGTGTTGCAGAGCCAAGCTGGTTATTGGCTGCTGCAACCGTTCTCGTCACCGGCGGTGCCATCATCGCGGCCCGCGCCAGCCTAACGTCTTAAGCTGTCACAGACAGTCGTGTAATTTCTTCCTTGAGCTTCAGTTTTTGCTTTTTCAGCTCAGCAATGGTCAGGTCACTCGATCCTGGCGATCGCTGTTCCGTTTCCACCTGATTTGAGAGGGCTTCGTGCTTGCGTTTCAGTTCTTCCAGGTGTGCGCTTACGCTCATTCGGTATCTCCTCTCAGATTAAAACAACTTGGACAGTCCAGCACAATTCTCGCCACCTGTCACGCTGCAGTTGCATCAAATTTGTGACAGCAAGAGGAATATTGCCGATCATTTCCGCACAGATGCCGCGCTCAGCCGCCGCCACGCACCTCCATTCGCCAACAAGAAACGCCCGCCGCGCACCTGCAAAAGTCGCGACGGGCGTTTTTCACAAAACCATATACCCGAATATTTGGCGCAGGTTTTCTAGGTCATCACGGTCGTGATCACGAAAAAGATCACAGCCGACAGAACCGCTGCAGCGGGCACCGTAATCAACCAGGCCGCAATAATTGTCAGGAAATGCGACCGTCGCACCAATTTGCGCCGTCGGCGTTCTTCACGCGAATACTGGGTGCGCTCTGGCATCGTTTGCCGCGTCTTTGCAATCCGGCGCTCCGCATCCCACTCGCGGAAAAAGCCAACACCAAATACCGCACCGACCGCGATATGTGTCGAACTCACCGGCAGCCCCAACCAGCTGGCCACGATCACCGTGATCGCCGCCGAAAGTGCGACACAATAAGCGCGCATCGGGTTCAGTTTGGTAATCTGCCCCCCCACCATGCGGATCAGTTTTGGACCAAACAGTAACAAACCAAAGGAAATTCCAAAGGCACCTATAACCATCACCCACAGCGGGATAGACACGGCTGCAAGGAACCCTCCGGTATTAGAAGCCTGCACAATAGCCGCAAGCGGACCAACCGCATTGGCAACATCGTTTGCACCGTGGGCAAAGCTCAGCAACGCCGCTGACACCACCAGAGGAATGCCAAACAGCACTTTCAGCGACTTGTTGCGATTCTCCAGCCCTTCCGACTGCTTACGGATAACAGGGATCATCACCAGCCAGATCAATACACCAATCGCCGCACCAATCATCAAAGATGTCGGCAGGTCGATCTTGATGATCTTTTTCAGACCTTTTAGCGCCAGATAAGACGAGAACGCTCCGCCCATAATCCCGACCAAAACCGGAACCCAAACGCGCGCCGCGGCAATCTTGTCGTCGCGATAGATAATGCGCGACTTGATCAACGCCAGGAACATGGCCGCAATGACCCCACCCAAAACCGGCGAAATCACCCAACTGGCAGCAATCTTGCCCATCGTGGGCCAGCTCACAGCGGCAAATCCTGCCGCCGCGATACCGGCGCCCATAACACCACCCACAACCGAGTGTGTGGTTGAAACAGGTGCGCCCACCCATGTGGCCAGATTAACCCACAATGCCGCCGACAGCAGCGCCGCCATCATCGCCCAGACAAACACCGTCGCCGTCCCCATGCTCTCAGGGGCAATGATTCCCTTGGCAATTGTGGACACAACATCACCACCAGCGATCAACGCCCCGGCGCTCTCGAAAATCGCCGCAATGGCAATTGCGCCCCCCATTGACAGGGCGTTCGCCCCCACGGCCGGGCCCATGTTGTTGGCAACGTCATTCGCCCCGATATTCAGCGCCATATAGGCCCCAAGACAGGCCGCTATGACCACGATCATGGTATTATTGGCTTCGCCAAAAAATAACATCGCCGCCAGACCGGCAAGTACAACAAATACCAATGCAACCCCAAGGCCAACCATGGGTCGCCCGATTGCACCGGTAGCAACTTCAAGTCTGGAAAAACGGCGAAGATCGCGATCCAGGGTTTCTAGGTGGCGTGGATCGCCCGGTTGGTCAGCCATTGGTGATGTCCCTCGATATTTGGAACGTCCTTAAGGGCAAGCGGGCCGACTAATCAACTACGCAGTTTGTACCAAGGCGAGATCGAGCAAAAATGTCTCATGGCGCCCCGGGCGCTACCCCCAGCTCAACTCCGCGCCTTCGCGCAAAACCGCCCGGATTTCGGGCCGATAACTCTCTTGATCGGCGGCATGGGTCGCACCATCATGCATCACCACACCAGAATGAAGCCGAAACGCCGCCCGCCCACCTTTGCGACCACGCACCAGCACCAGACCCGCCTCGCGCCCCTCTCGCGCCTGCAACGGCAACACCTCGACCGAGCCCAACCGCCCGGAAATTGAGGCGAGCAAATCCGGTAGCCGCTCGGCCCGATGGATAAACGTGGCGTAACCCTTGGGGGCCAATCTCTTGGCAGCCACCTCCACCCACTTGTCTAACGGTGTAGCCTCGCCCATCGCCACCTCTCGCCCCGCATTTGCCGCCGCGGTGCTGGCTGCCCGGTCAAAATAAGGTGGGTTGGCCATCACATGGTCAAAACTCTCTTGCCTAAGCGCTCCCGGTAACGCTGCCAGATCCGCCACCGCAATTCGCGCGGCGATGCCATTGCACTCTGCATTTAACTCTGCCAGCGCCGCATAATCCGGTTGCAGCTCGACGCCGGTCAAAACCACCCCCGGCACACGCGCCGCCAAACAGAACATTGCCGTGCCGACACCACAGCCCAGCTCCAGCACACGCTCGCCTGTCTTTGCCGTAACCGACGCGGCCAATAGCACCGGGTCAACGCCCGCGCGATACCCGCGCTGGGGCTGTGAAATACGCAACCGCCCGTCCAGATACCCGTTTTCAGTGGTCTTTACGCTCATCCAGGTCGGCCCAAGTCGATACCGTTGTCCAGCATGACAACCTCGGCCGCCTGCAACAAATCGCGGTGCACCATCAATCGGCGCGGAAAAATTCCGATGGATCCTTCCAACACGCTCATATTTACGTCCATTTCAAAGCAGTCTATACCCTCCCCCCGAAGCAGGGCTGTGGCAAATGCGATGATCGTCGGGTCGTTACTGCGCAATAGCTCTTTCATACCGGGGATGTAAGGATAGAGAGCGTCTGTTGTCGACCCCTCTGACAGGAACTTGAGCATGAGTCTCGATCACGCCGCGCGCAAACCGCACGAAGCCCTCGCCAGCCTGCTGGCCGATGAACTGAATGACGTCAACACGCTCATTACCGAGCGTATGGCCTCCAAACACGCCCCGCGCATTCCCGAAGTCACCGCCCACCTTGTTGGCGCAGGAGGCAAACGTCTGCGCCCGATGCTGACATTGGCCGCGGCGCGGCTGTGTGGCTATACCGGTCCCTATCACGTGCATCTGGCGGCAACGGTGGAATTTATTCACACCGCTACTTTGCTGCATGACGATGTGGTCGACGAAAGCGCCCAGCGGCGTGGTCGCCCCACTGCCAACCTGCTGTGGGATAACAAATCGTCTGTTCTGGTCGGTGACTACCTGTTTTCGCGCGCCTTCCAGTTGATGACCGAAACTGGCTCGATTGATGTGTTACGCATCTTGTCCAACGCGTCGGCCACCATTGCCGAAGGCGAGGTGCTGCAACTCACCGCAGCTTCGGATCTGGGCACGGACGAGGGTATTTACCTACAGGTCGTGCGCGGCAAAACCGCCGCATTGTTTTCCGCAGCGACCGAGGTAGGTGGCGTTATCGCGGACGCTGACCCGGCCCATGTGCAGGCGTTGTTTGATTATGGCGACGCGCTTGGGATTGCCTTCCAGATCGCGGATGATCTGTTGGATTATCAAGGTGATACCAAGGAAACCGGCAAAAATGTAGGCGACGATTTCCGCGAGCGCAAGCTGACCCTGCCAGTGATCAAAGCCGTCGCACAAGCCACCGATGAAGAGCGCGCCTTTTGGGATCGCACCATCGCCAGAGGCCGTCAGGAGGATGGCGATCTGGATCATGCACTGGCATTGATGGGCAAATACGACACGCTGACCGCCACACGACAAGATGCACTTGGCTGGGCAGAAAAGGCCAAAACGTCTATCGCCACTTTGCCTGAGCAAGAGATTCGCACATTGCTAAACGATATTGCCGATTACGTGGTTGCGCGCCTGAACTGAACCCGGTTTGGGGGCCAGCCCCCGTCCCGGCGGCGCCGGGACACCCCCGAAGTATTTTGGGCGAAATGAAGCGGAATGGGCGTTTAGCTGAGCGTGCAGTCCTGTACCCACCACGTGGGATGCTTGTCCGAGAGCTCTTTTGCGGCGCTTGCCGCCTGTGCGCGGCTTCCAAACAGGGCAAAGCAGGTCGAACCGGAGCCGGACATGCGAGTCATAAGAGCATTTGGCAGGGCGCGCAGCACCGTCAAAACTGTGCCGATTTCTGGTGCGACACTTATTGCAGGGTTCTGAAGGTCATTGCGTTGCTGCGCCAGCCAGTCGACAAATCCGGTGATACCGGCAAAGCGTGGCAAAGAATGTGCCATGGCAGGGTTGTCTTTCTTCTTTAGGCGCTTGAAAACCTGCGGTGTTGCCACCGGCACCCCCGGATTGGCCAGCACTGCAAAAAGTTCGGGCAATCCAGGCACTGCACTCAGATGATCTCCAACCCCTGACATCCGCGCCGCACGCGCCATCACGCAAACCGGCACATCCGCGCCTATTTGCAAGCCGCGATCCGCGGGCATACTGCCCACCGCGCGCAATACCGCACCGGCATCTGACGACCCGCCACCAATGCCGCCGCCATGTGGCAGGTTCTTTTCCAGCCGCACATGTCCACGCCAACCGGCCAGTTCAGCCGCGCGCCAGACGAGATTGCGCTGATCAACGGGCACTCCCGAGGCAAAGGGCCCATCTACGTCCAGATGCATCGCTTTGCGTGGGGAGAACCACAGCCGATCCCCGACATCCGCAAAAACAGTAAGTGAATCAAGCAGATGATACCCGTCTACCCGCTGGTCCGTCACATGCAGTGTCAGATTGATCTTGGCCGGGGCAAATGCCTCAACCGTCATTGGCCACCTGTAAGGGTTCAGCCCCTTCTTCGGACAACACCGTGTCCAGACCCACTTCAAGTTTGCGCCGGATACGATCTGGCTTGGCCTCTTCCGAGGTTTCGTCATCCACAAAGCTCAGCGCACGACGCCACTGAAACTGCGCCTCTAGTGTGCGCCCAACCGCCCAGTACACATCGCCCAAATGGTCGTTCACTACAGGGTCCACCGGCATCAGCTCGGCGGCGCGTTCCAGATGGCCCACCGCCTCTTCGTAGCGCCCCAAACGGAACAGGACCCAGCCCAGCGAATCCACGATATAGCCGCTGTCCGGACGCGCCGCGACGGCGCGTTGGATCATATCCAATGCCTCGTCCAGCTTGATCTGCTTTTCCACCAGCGAATAGCCCAGATAGTTCAACACCTGCGGCTGATCCGGGCGCAGTTCAAGCGCGGCGCGAAAGTCGGCTTCAGCCATATCCCAATCGTCCAGCCGCTCGTGCGAGATTGCCCGCGCATAGTAGATGAACCACTGCCGCTCCTCGGCATCGTCATATAGGGCCAGAGCACGATTATAGGCTGCGACCGCACCCGCAAAATCCCGTTCTTGGCGCAGCAGATCGCCCAATGCTGTATGCACCACCGGCAAATCAGCATGGCTGCGCGACAATTGCTCCAGAACCTCGATGGCGGCGTCGGCCTTGCCCGAAACACGCAGCGCCTCGGCCCGACCCATTTCAGCCGCATGGAATGACGGGTGGTCAGCTGGAACACGTTTCAGGACCTGTGTCGCCAATTCATAGCGGCCCAAAATTTCCAACAACTCTGCGCTCAGCAACACGGCTTCGATATGATCAGGGCGCAGAAATTCGGCAACGCGCACGTAAAGCAGCGTGTAGTCGGCATTCGCCTCGTTCTGGAGCGCACTTGCGAGCGAAAAGAAGACCTCGGCCACACCGTCGGCGGCACTTGTGACTTGCGAGAACGGCAGTATATCGCCTGCTTCCAGCTGATCCCGCATCAGGCGCAAGGACGGATCCAGATCAGACCCAAACGCCTCGTCCAGCCGCGCAATCGCATCCGGGTTGCGCTCCAACTGGCTGAGTATTTCCACTTCGGCCATGATTGCACGGCGCGTCGATTCCAGCCCCTGAAGCCCGCCGTTTTCGAACACTTCATAAGCGCCTTCAAAGTCACCAACAGACGCCAACGCAAGCGCGCGGTGATACCCCGCAAAACCGGCCAGCCCCTGCTCCTTGGAGACGTCGTCAAATGCGGCCAGCGCCTCGGACATGGCACCGCGGCCAATCTCGGCCCATGCCAACATCAGACCGTCCACAAGTGGCCCAACTTTTCCATCACCGCGCAGCTGTTCAACCAGCTCGGAATAGGCACCGTCACGCACCTTGTCGGCGGCCGTCACCATATTGGCCAACTGGCTGCTCAGGCCATCTGCCTGCATCTTGCGCGCAATCGGCATCGCGCGGTCCAGTTCGCCCAGTGCGAGATAGGCCAGCACCGCATTTTCCAGCAGCACCGGATTGCCCGGATCGCGCGTCAACGCCTCGCTGTAATACCGCGCGGCGGCGGAGTAGTCGCTGTTGATCGTGGCCTGTCGCGCCGCAAGATACGCCCCCGACAATCCTTGCGCCATGGCTGGCACGGAAACAGCAGCCACAAGGGCCGCAAGCGTTGCAGTTCGAATGAATGAAAACGGCAAGAAAGGGCTCCTCAATGCGGCGTTCCACAAAACCTAGTGGTCTGCTGAGCAACACGCAATGCCACCTTCCGGCAAATGCCGCCCAATTGCCTCCTGATTTGATGACGTTTTTGGCAAAGCCACCTTAGTAGCGCCAAAAGCAGGCAAGCATCCGCCCATAGGCCGCGATGATGAGTCCGCAATGCTCCACACACGCTGTTGTAGCGTTGGCATCAAATGTGCCAGCGGAACTTAGTTTCTGCCTCTGAGAGGTCCCACAGTTTGGTCATGACTGCCTTGTCATAAGCATACGGCTCCAGAGTTCCTTTGCCGACTGGACCAACCCACTCCATGCGCCCCGTCGGACCAAAAAGCGCGCGCTGCTCCGGTCCAACTTCGGTGGCGCACATCACCTCTGGATAGGCCCCCTTTTGCGCTGACTGCACCATTGGGGACAGTGACATGAGCCCAAAAACAAACCTCGACAACCGGCTCCCACTGGTTTTGATCAGCGATGTCGCCGAAGAACCGGGATGGCAAACATATACTTCGACAGTTTTGCGCGCGGCCCTGATCCGATCTTGTAGTTCATAGGCAAACATCATCTGCGCCAACTTGCTCTGGCTATAGGCGGGATTGGCGCTGTAATTCCTGTCCCAGTTCATGTCTTCGAACTGAATTGTCCTTATCCCCATTTTGTAGCCAAGGCTGGCCACAATCACGATCCGGCCACTAGCCGCTTCGATGCGGTCAAACAGCATCCCGCACAAAACAAAATGGCCGTAATGGTTGGTGCCAAGCTGGCTTTCATGACCATGCTTCGTAAAGGTCTGACTGGGCACCTGCGCAATCGCGGCATTACAGATCAGGGCATCAATCCGGCGAACAGTCTCGCGCAGTTTTGCCGCAGCGCTGCGCACGCTGTCGAGATCCGCAAGGTCCATGCGAACAAAGCTCACCTCTGCATCTTCACCAAACTCATCTCTCAGCAAATCTAAAGCAGCGCTCGACTTTTCGGCGCTGCGGTTGAGCATCACCACCCTTGCGCCTTTCGACAATAAAATCCGCGCGGCCTGAAAACCCGTACCGGCGTTTGCCCCAGTGATGAGAAAGGTCTTGCCCACAAGTTGCCCAAGGCGTTCGGGCGTCCAGCCCATCGGGCCAAATTGAGTATCTGCCATTTCATTGGTCCCCTTGAAGTCGACATTCGCTTCAATCCATGACCAACAAATAACTCTCACTTTCAGCAAAAAACAGGCGACATCATCGCAAATACTTGCCTGATCGTCTCAACTACGTTGCATGGTTTCGCGTTATGCATCTAAGTTACCGACATGATCCAAGAGCAAATCAAACACATTATCCAAAACCGGACACTCCGCGACGGCCTTATGGAGACCGGCATCAACGGTGTACAGATTTTTCGCGCAACTCAGGCCATGCCATGTGTACCCGCAGTCTATGAACCCAGCGTAATCGCCATCGCAAGCGGAACTAAGGAAGCAGTGCTCGGCGGTGCGCGGTACGTGTATGACAACAAACAGTATCTGGTCTGCCCTCATTCCATGCCGGTCAAAGCCGGAACACCCAACGCATCACCAAATGCCCCGCTTTTAGGTGTCTACATTTCACTCAACCCGCGCGTGATGCGTGAATTGGCAATCGAAATGGAAAACGCTGGCGGCGCAATATCCACGGCGCGAGACCGCCCCGTATCAAACGGGATCAAATTGGCACATTGGGACAGCACGTTCTCTGACGCACTGTTTCGACTGCTGCAATTGGGCGATAGCGAAACGGATACCGCCGTTTTGGGCCCCACCAGGTTGCGCGAGCTGTATTACGCCATCCTAAAGGGAGAAGCCGGTGCATTCGCGCAACAGGCATTTGGCGCTGGCAATGCCATCTCTCGGTCCATCGCACATGTTTCCGCCAATCTGAACACTCCGATTTCGATCGACGACATGGCCACCCGCGCGGGCATGAGCCGCGCCGTGTTTCACCGCAAATTCAAACAAGCCACAACCATGTCACCCATCCAGTTTGTGAAATCGATGCGCCTCAACACCGCTGCGGCAAAAATTGCAGAGGGCCTGACCGTTAACCAAGCAGCCTTGGACGTTGGCTACATCAGCCCATCTCAATTCAGCCGCGAGTTTAAGCGCCTGTATGGCCAGTCTCCAAAACACTGGAGCGACGCACAACACACCTCGATGGCAACCGTGTAGCCCAGCTTTAACATTGCCGCCAAAAAAAGCCCCCGCAGTCTTCTGCGAGGGCGTAAGATGTTGGTTCTTCAGTGGCCTTTCAATCAGAGCGTTAAACGCTCCGACAGCACCAGTATTACATATTCGGATAGTTCGGCCCGTCACCACCTTGCGGCGTGACCCATGTGATGTTCTGGCTCGGGTCCTTAATGTCACAAGTTTTGCAATGCACACAGTTCTGGAAATTCACCACAAACCGTGCGTCCTTGCCTTCCTCCTCAACCACTTCATACACACCTGCCGGGCAATACCGCTGCGCGGGTTCTGCAAATTTCGGCAGGTTTACCTTAACCGGAATGCTGTCATCCCCCAGGCGCAGGTGGCAGGGTTGGCTTTCCTCGTGGTTGGTCATCGCAAAGGACACGTTGGTCAAACGGTCAAACGACAGCTTGCCGTCCGGTTTGGGATAATCAATTGGCTTGTGCTGATCCGCAGGTTCGGTCGCATCCGCGTCGTTCTTGCCGTGACCAACCGTACCAAACAACGAAAAGCCAAGCGTGTTGGTCCACATGTCCAGACCACCGAGCACCAGCGACGGCACCAGCCCCCATTTGGACCAGATCGGCTTAACGTTGCGCACTTTCTTGAGATCTTTGCCGATCTCACCGGTGCGCACTTCGACTTCGTAGTCGCTCAGCTCATCGCCCGACCGGTCCGCCTTGATCGCCGCATTTGCGGCCTCGGCTGCAGCCATGCCAGACAGCATCGCGTTGTGGTTGCCTTTGATGCGCGGCACGTTGACCATACCCACCGAACAGCCCAACAGCGCGACACCCGGCGCAACCATCTTGGGCATTGACTGATAGCCGCCCTCGGTGATCGCGCGCGCGCCATAAGCTACGCGCTTGCCGCCTTCCAAAAGCTCAGCAACCATCGGGTGATGCTTGAACCGCTGGAATTCCATATAGGGGAACAGGTGCGGGTTCTTGTAGTTCAGGTGCACCACGAAACCGACATAAACCTGATTATTCTCAAGATGATAGATGAACGAACCACCACCCGCGTTTGAATTCAGCGGCCAGCCCATCGTGTGGGTAACGCTGCCCTCTTTGTGCTTGGCCGGGTCGATCTCCCAGATCTCCTTCATGCCAACGCCAAATTTCTGCGGCTCTTTGCCCTTTTGCAGGTCGTACTTGGCGATCACCTCTTTCGATAGCGATCCGCGCACACCTTCGGACAGGAACACATACTTGCCCTGCAGCTCCATGCCCGGCTCTGTGTTGGCGCCATAACTGCCATCAGCCTCAAGCCCAAACACACCTGCGACAACACCCTTAACTTCGCCATTGTCACCGTAAACCAACTCAGAACACGCCATGCCGGGGAAAATCTCAACACCCAGCTCCTCAGCCTGCTCCGCCATCCAGCGGCACACATTGCCCATAGACACGATATAGTTGCCATGGTTGTTCATCAGCGGTGGCATTGGAAAGTTCGGAATACGCACTTCGCCTGCTTCGCCCAACATATAAAAGTGGTCTTCCTTGACCGGCGTGTTCAGCGGCGCGCCCTTCTCTTTCCAGTCAGGTATAAGCTTGTCCAGCCCGACCGGATCCAGCACCGCGCCCGACAGGATGTGCGCGCCCACTTCCGACCCTTTTTCCAAAACAACCACGTCGAGGTCCGCGTCCAGTTGTTTTAGGCGGATCGCCGCTGACAGACCCGCAGGCCCCGCTCCGACGATGACCACATCATATTCCATGGCTTCGCGTTCGATTTCCGACATTGGGTTTCCTTCCGACAGGCGAGCGTAACTTTGTTTCGCGCTTGCTATCCCGTTCGACAATATTGCGTCAATCACAACCCGACGACATTTGATGATAAATCGTCCAGTGATATGCCCAAACATGATATTTGCGCTTGCAAAGCCGCCTGTCTCTTGCTTTTCACGTCTCGCACGGGGCACTCTGCCCCTGTCACATACAAACGACCCGCCGCCTAATTTTTGGGCGGCACCGGACCAACGGGAACAAACCCATGGATAAACTACCTATGACACGCGGCGGGTATACGGCGCTTGAGATAGAATTAAAGCAGCTCAAATCTGTTGAGCGCCCCGCCATCATCGAGGCGATTGCAACCGCACGCGAACTTGGTGACCTCAAAGAGAACGCCGAATACCATTCGGCGCGCGAAAAACAGGGCTTTATCGAAGGCCGCATTAAAGAACTTGAGGCGGTGATTTCACTGGCCGAAGTCATTGATCCTACCAGCCTCTCGGGCACGATCAAATTTGGCGCCACTGTCACGCTGGTCGACGAAGACACTGACGAAGAGAAAACCTGGCAGATTGTTGGCGAACACGAAGCCAATGTCGAAGCCGGCCTTCTCAACATAAAATCCCCTATCGCCCGCGCTCTGATCGGCAAGGACGAAGGTGACAGCGTCGAAGTGCGCACACCCGGCGGCGGTAAAAGCTACGAAGTGCTTTCAATCGAGTTCAAATAAAACCGCTTTCACACCAACTGCGCATAACGCGTCACCAGTCAGGCAGTTTCAGCCACATGTCAGAAGACACCGACAGCAAGCCCACACCTTTGGGCATCTATGACAAACCAGAGCAACCGCGCGTGACCGGCATCGAGTTCATCGCGGTCGGGCTCAGCTTTGTTTGGCTGGCGGGCACCGTAGTTTTCTTTCTGGTGCTGAAACCTGAAACTGCGGGTGGCCTCGACAGTCTGCGCTTTATGATGACATTGCTGGCCATCTTTTTGCCTGTGGCCATGATCTGGGTGGCCGTCACTGCGGCGCGGTCCTCTCGGGTCATGCGCGAAGAAAGTGCGCGCCTACAGGCCGCAATCGACGCCATGCGCCGCACGTATGTCGCCCAGTCCCAGGGCACGCAGCCGGCAATACTGGAACCATCAGTCGCCAAGAAACTTGACGAGATTGCCGCCGCCACACGCAAAACTGAAACCGCGCTGGCCACCTTCTCGACCTCTCGCGAACGTGACACCGGCGCCATCCGCAAAGCCCCCGAACCGGAACCGCCTGCCGCGGATCTGGCCGATCAGGGGTCCCTTGCCCTCGGCACCCCCGCCGAGGAACTGACACCACCACTCCCACGCGAAGATTTTATCCGCGCGCTGAATTTCCCCGAAACCGCCGAGGACAAAGTAGGTTTCACCGCCCTGCGCAAAGCCCTGCGGGATCGCCAGACCTCGGCTCTGATCCAGGCCAGCCAGGATGTGCTAACCCTGCTCAGCCAGGATGGCATCTATATGGACGATCTGCGCCCGGATCTGGCCCGCCCGGAAATCTGGCGGCAATTCGCGGGTGGCGAACGGGGTCGCGCCATTGCAGCACTTGGCGGCGTGCGTGACCGTTCTTCGCTTGCCCTGGCCGCTGGGCGCATGAAACAAGACCCGATTTTCCGCGACGCTGCCCACCATTTCCTCCGCCGCTTTGATCAGGCTTTTGTCGAATTCGAAGAAACCGCCACCGACGCCGACATTGCCGCGCTTGCTGACACCCGCACCGCCCGCGCCTTTATGCTGCTGGGCCGTGTGGCCGGTATCTTCGACTAGGGTCCAACGATAGAGAACGAGACCGCAGCCCATATTGAGCTTGCCCAAACATTTCGCAGGGAAACAATACTACCCTGCACCAGCGGACTTGAGCGCAAACCGATTCCGAAACTCTGTTGGCGTCAAACCGGTTTCCTGAATGAACTTTCGCCCAAATGACGAATGATCGGAATATCCGGCTGCAAACGCGATGTTCTGAACAATTTGGTTTGAGTGTATCAACATGTCTTTGGACTTTTCGATTCTGACAGCTTGAACATACGCCATCGGCGGCAAACCCGTGATAGACGAAAACCGCCGAATAAACGTGCGCTCCGACATCCCCGCAACCGTGGCCAAGTCCCTGATGGAATACTTTCCGTCGAAGTCTCGTTCAATCGCCAGCTGAGCCTTCCGAACACCGGGGTCTCCATGCGTCAGATTTGGCGTAAACCGCCGATAACGCCGTTGGTCCCTTTGCCCGACATCGACCACAAATCTATGCGCCGTTTCAATCACCGCATCGCGTCCGATAAAGCGATCAATCAGCGCCAAGCAGAGATCGACCCATGCCATCATTCCGCCCGCCGTGATTAGATCAGCATGCTCAATCAATATCTGGTTTACGTCCGTCGCCACCATTGGATAGTGCTTCGCCATATGGGGCTCCAGCCCCCAATGCGTCGTGACTATCCGGTTGCCCAAAACATCCGCCTCGGCCAGCCAGACCAGCACAGACCGAACACAGGAGCGCGCCCCGCGTATGCTCCTGCTTGAGCCGTTCAGGAAGATCGCAGCCAACATCAACTTCAATCTCCTTAGTCGCCGGAGGCAAAACATAGACATCATACCCACAAGCCATTTCGTCGATAATCGAAACGGACATTTGGCGCTCATTGCTCAGACTGCCCGCAAAGCTCAACATTTCCTCAATCCCAAAAACGGCTGACTGAAGCGCGTTGTCATAGCGCAAAACGGCTAGGCGAAGCGGCATAATGGCGATCTCTGCATATATTTGGTCATGATTGCCAATAGTCCACCCGCCCGCACCAAGCAATACTTGGCAAAAGAAACACAGGACACTCCCATGACCTCACTTAAAATGACCCGACGCTCATTCTCGTTTGCCCTTGCCGGGGTCACGGCAGGCGCCGCTTTTCCAAGCACAAGCTTTGCCGCGGAAGTCGCAACCATCACGGTCGGTGACAAGACAATTTCGATGCTGTCAGACGGCCACTTTGACATTCCGCCTGCGTTCTTCACCGACGCCGACGACGCAGCGCTAGCCGCAGCCGGAAACCCTATCGAGATCGGGGCAACTGTCTGGCTAATCCAGACAGTTGACCGCCGGATTCTGGTCGATACCGGCTCGGGTCAGGCATTGGCCGGCATGTTCCCAACAGTTGGTAAGCTTGATGCTTTGCTGACCGCCGAGGGTATCGAAAAGGCTGATATCACCGACATCGTCCTGACCCATATGCACGCCGATCACATTGGCGGGCTGTTGGGGGAAGATGCTGGTGGATTCAGCAACGCGGCGGTGCACGTCTCCCAAGCAGAATGGGGATTCTGGACCAACCCCAGTTTGCTCGACGCCACGCCAGAAAGTGACAAGCCGATGATCGGGCTGTTGCAATCCATTGCTGGCCCTATTGCCAATCGTGTTACGACCTATGTCGATGAAGCCGACTTGGGCGATGGCATCACTTTGGTGCCGATGAACGGCCACACGCCCGGACATAGCGGTGTTCGCGTCACGGCCAAGAACAGTAATAATTTCCTAATCGTAAGAGACGCAATTATCTCCGAGTCTCTCCAATTTGAGAACCCAAAAGTGCGTTATGCGCTGGATTTGGATCCCGAGCAGGCCATTGCGACCCGGACCAGTCTGCTGAACACGTTGGCCGAAAGCGGTGACGTTTTCTCAGCCACTCACCTGACCTATCCAGCAACGGGTCGCGTAGTACGTGCAGGCAACGTCTTTAGATTTGAGCCTCTGACATAGGCGCGGCCCAAAGTTGCCCGTGAAAAACTTTTGACGGGCCACCTTCGCAAATCATCGCATCTTGCGACGATGGCCTGAGCGAACCGCCCGCAAAACCACCCAAGGTTGAGGAGAATCCGTTTTTTGGGTATTATGTGCAAATTCATTCTGGATTTTGCATGTTCTATTCCTTGCCCCAACGCGCCCTTGCGGTGCTTTTTATCCTATTTTTGTCGGCCTGCTCCGGACTGCGCCTTGTGCCCGCTTACAACCCGGACATTGTTGATGGGATCAACGCTTACCATACAGAGATGCTCGAGTTTATTTCTACGATGGAGACCAAACGCACACCCATTTCCGGCAGCTACAAATCCGAACCCGTCACCACCTTTTACGCCGCCTCCGACGCGGCCCTTGGCAATCTGGTGGTTCAGGCCGAGGCTCTTGAACCTAATGATGATTGCGCCTCTTCACGAGTAACCAATCTGGGACTTGGCCTCGTCACCGCAGAAGTGGATGCTGTCAGAACCGAGCTCGACGAGGCCCTTGGCCGCGACACGCCAGCGCTAACTGACGCCGATCTCTCAACCGGCAGCTGCACCGCCATTGTCCTCAAGGCGTTGCGGGCCAATCATAACTCAATGGCGGACCTGCACCGGCTTGAGGGCAAACTGGTTAAACCCACTTCAACACTCCTTCGCGACCTGATGAACGATTCCGTTCGCATCGCCTTGACCGCGGAAAATGCCAAACGCTAACCCAAAAGGAGCACCACAATGCCCGATCTCAACGATCTCAAGCCAGATGTGTTTGTGCCCCAGCTGCTGAACGTCGCCAGAACCACCGCCGGGCCGCTCTGGGATGACATTCAACAAACAGCGTCCCATGAATTTCGTGTGTTAGCGCTTCGCATCCGCGACATCGGCGAAGGTGTCGCATCCGGCGATGTAAGTCGCACTGCGGCCCGCATTCTGTTCCGCATGGCCAAACGCAATCTGATTGCCACCATCGCCATGCTCACCATCATGATCGAGGCCGCAGCCCAGAAACTGGTTAACGCGGTCCTCAAAGAAATCAAATCCATCGTCAATGGCGCGCTCGGGTTTACCCTCGTCTGATCTGTGCGCGGCACTCCGTTGCGTTTTCGCCAAGTTGGCGCCCGCAGCGTTAATTGGCACTTCCTGCCCCTCAAGCGCCGAAATGACACCGACGCAATACCGACAGAATACCGACGTTATGCCGATTTCCCGTTTTGGCGGCCGGCAACGCCGTTAAAACTTGGTCAAAGTCACAACCCAAACGCTGTATATGGATAATACGTCACCGGCGTACCCGGCGTGATGTCCATAGCCTCGTCCGGTAACTCGACTAGCCCTTCGGCCCAACTCAGCCCGCTGATCCGCCCAGACCCTTCCGAAGCAAACACCTCGACCTGACCCTCACGCAGCCGCGCGCGAAGATACTCGCGCCGCCCCGGTTTTTTGCGCTTGGAAAACCCTGCGGGCACCGTCAGCGCTTGTGGCATCTGCCACCCTTCGCCTGCCAGTAACCCCATGGCAGGCCTTGCAAAAATCAATGTGCACACCAATGCCGCCACCGGATTTCCCGGCAGCCCAAACACCGGTTTGCCACCCCAAATACCGAGTGCGAGCGGGCGCCCCGGCTTGATCGCAATCCGCCACAGCGCCATTGCGCCGCTCTCGTTCAACAACGCCGAAAGGTGGTCCTCATCCCCCGCCGAGGCCCCGCCCGACGTCAGAATCAGGTCCGCATTTTCGGCCGCACGATCCAGAAATTCCCGCAGCGCGGCCCGGTCATCCGGCGCGCGCCCCATGTCCACAGGCTCAAACCCAAACCGTTTGATCGCCGCCAAAAGCATCGGGCGATTCGCATCATAAATCTGATCCGCCCTCGCCTCAGTTCCCGCTTCGGCCAGCTCGTCTCCGGTTGAAACAACTGCGACTTTCAAACGCTTGTAAACAGGCAGTTTTTCTAAACCAACCGCCGCCGCCAATGCCAGATCCGCAGGCGTCACACACCGCCCCTCAGCCAACGTCACTTCGCCGGCCAAAACGTCCTCGCCGGCCTTGCGGGTATTGGCCCCAAACCTTAACGGCCCCCGAAACGCGATGGCCTCGCCGTCTGTCGTTACATCCTCCTGAAGGATCACCGTATCCACCCCATCAGGCAGCGCAGCACCGGTCAGAACCCGCACCGCGTGGCCCTCGGGCAAGGTGCCCTCAAACGGCTCACCCGCGGCAGAGCGCCCTTGTACCAAAGGCATTTCCTGTGCGCCGTCCACGATATCGGCATGGCGCAGACCATAGCCATCCACTGCCGTGTTGGGCAAAGGCGGGTTGGACCGGCGCGACACCACGTCCGCCGCAATCACCCGATCCAGCGCCGCACCTAACGTTAACTCCTCGGACGGCACAACCGTGTATAATCGTGACCGAATACTCTCCAGCGCCTCGTCCACCGGCGTCCAATGCGCCCCCGGCGGCAACGCAAAACAATCATCCTTTAACGGCGGCGGGGTCAATGTCGTTTTGGCGGCAGCCATCAGTTCGTCCTCAAATCCAAGCCCGAGAATCCATCCTTCTTCCGAGCCATCCACATCTAACATAGCCTGCAAACGCTCGGCTTTCAGCCTCGAAAGCGCCCGCGCCATCAGGCGCACCTGCGCCGCATCGCGCACTTCTCCCTGCGCTTCGGCCTCCTTGACCACCGGGTTTATCAACCCTGGCCAAACCTCGACCAACGCCACCGGCTTATCCAACGTTTCAAATGGCCAAACGGCTATGTGCCCCAGAAATTGCCGTCGCAATCGCGTCAGCACCGGCACCCCCATCAGGACCTGTCCTCCAACCGATCCCGCCCCGCTCAGCTGCCAACAGGTAAAGGCCCCTTTGGCTTGTTCTTCAACCACTCGTCGATCTGAAAACGGGTTTACATACAAATCCTTACGCCTTGGCAACCCTTGGATATTCCGCTTAAGCCCATTGCCCCAGAACGGCCCCCGCCCGCCAAATCGCTGGTTAATCTCACCCGCCAAATCAAACCGGTTATTCGCCTTTGGGCTGTCTTCAATCCGCGCCTCCAGCCAGTCCCACAAAGCAAACGGATCATCTGACCCGGCCACCGCACGCGCAAACCCCTTAGGATAGCCAAACGGAAAATCGACCCCGATAAACACCCGACGCCCCGCCGCCAGCTCATCTCTGATCAGCGCAGCCAGATACGCCGCCACCACATCCCGGTTGCGGTGATATTTCGGTGCGTCTGCGATTCCGGCGCGCGCGACGCATGTCCAGATCGCATCCCGTTTGGGCACCGCACCACGGTCGTTGCCCGCTGACCAATCCAGCATGACAACCGTGTCGAATGCGCTCAAAGACCAACCTCTTTCAGGACAAAATCCGCAATGCTTACCGTGTCGTTCAGGTCAAAAACTGGCCGGTCGCTATCCACTGCCACATCCGCTGCAATTGCGCGCACTGTGGGATCTTCCGGTGCAATCAACGGGTTACCCGTCACCGAGCGATGCGCTTCCACTTTGGGGTGCGCGTCACGTTTGTAGCCTTCGACCAGCACCAGATCGACCGGTGCCAACTTGGTCAGCAACGCCTCCAGAGTTGGCTCCTCGTCATTGCGCATCTCATGCATCAGCGCCCAGCGGGTGCGGGATGCCAGCAAAACCTCGCGCGCACCTGCATCGCGGTGGCGATAGCTGTCCTTGCCCGGCTGATCCACGTCAAACGTGTGATGCGCGTGTTTCACCGTCGATACGCTAAACCCGCGCCCGGTGATCTCGGCCACCAGCCGTTCCATCAGCCCGGTCTTGCCCGCATTCTTCCAGCCGACGACCCCGTAAATTCGCATTATTGTCAGTTCCCTATGGCCAAGCTGCGCGCGTGTTCCAGATCCTCTGGCGTGTTGATATTGAAAAACGCATCGTCATCAAAGGGCGCCGATGCCGCACCATGTTTGTCCGTCCAGAGCACGACCTTGCGCAGCCCATCCTCCAACGCTGCGTGTAAGTCCGCGCGCAGGTTCACCGGCCACAATCCAAAGGTAGGATGGCGGTTCATACGGCCCCCTTCCTGCGTTGCGGCCAAGGCAATTGGCGTGTTGGCGCCATTTGCCGCGCGCTGCAAACGGGCCACCAGATCAAGCGGAAAAAACGGCGTATCTGCCGCCGCCGTCACGATATACTCAAACCCCTGCCCGGCGGCATATTCCATGCCCGAAAGCACCCCTGCCAATGGACCCGGATAGCCCGGCAACGTGTCGCCGACCACTGGCAGGCCGTATTCGGCGAACCGATCCGGGTTACCATTCGCGTTCAGGGCCAGCCGCTGAACCTGAGGACCAAGCCGATCAATCACCCGATCCAACAGCGTGCGCCCTTCAAGAACCAAGGCCCCCTTGTCGCCGCCCCCCATGCGGCGCGCCTGACCGCCCGCCAGAATAACACCCATCACATTGTTCATCGGCCCGCTCCCTTGCGTCGATGTTTACGGTCCTCTTCGGCCACGGCACTGGGGTCGACATCCCGCACCAGCCGCGCCTCTCCGCTCAGGCACACAAACCGTCGCCCGCGCATCCGACCGATCAGGGTCAGCCCCACCTGCTGCGCAATCTCAACGCCCCACGCAGTAAAGCCAGAGCGCGACGCAAGCACTGGAATGCCCATCAACGCCGTCTTGATCACCATCTCCGATGTCAACCGCCCTGTGGTATAGAGCATCTTGTCTCCGGGTCCTTCGCCCGCGTCAAACATCCACCCGGCGATTTTGTCTACCGCATTGTGCCGCCCGACATCCTCCATATAGACCAACGGCTTATCGCCGCGGCACAGCACCGTGCCATGGATCGCCCCAGCCTCTAGGT
Source organism: Shimia abyssi (assembly GCF_003014475.1). Classification (GTDB taxonomy): domain Bacteria; phylum Pseudomonadota; class Alphaproteobacteria; order Rhodobacterales; family Rhodobacteraceae; genus Shimia; species Shimia abyssi. The sequence goes on from NZ_PYGJ01000002.1 coordinate 81,197, forward strand.
AGAGCGAGGGAGTGGTGTTGATCTTGTGCGCCAGCGCATAGAGGTCACTGGTGCGCACCTGCGCATTAGGCAGTTCAACCCCGTCCAACCCTTCCATCATATCGCCAAACACCGTGCCAACCGCACAGCCCGACGTGCGGGTCTTTTTCTTGAGCTTTTCCTCGTGGTTCGTCGCTGCCTTTGTGCGCACAACAACCACTTCCAGCTCTTCATCATAATCAACCCCGGTTACCCCATCCTCGGGCTTTAGCATTCCTTGATTAAGCAGGAACCCAAGGGCAAGGTATTCAGGGTAATCACCAATTGTCATGGCAGTAACGATTTCCTGACTGTTCAGATAAATCGTCAGCGGGCGTTCTTCGACTACTGAAATCTCGATTGGCTGACCTTCGTGATCATGCCCCGTCACCGTCCGCGTTAACCGCGCAGCGCCCGGATTAGGTGCAATCAAATAGTCGCTGACATTTTCAGGTTTCGACATGATCGCCCCTTCCCAAACCCACAATTCTTAGCGCAAGCTAAGCCTGATTCTGAGAAGTTACCACCAACGATTGCAACTTGAATGGCGCTGCGCTACGCGTTTGCGTCCGGGACATTTTTCGCGAGGGCCCATGTCCACCAATTTTGACAAGTCCACATTCTGGCGCGGCTTTCGCGACGGTGTGCCGTTTATCTTTGTGGTCGGGCCGTTTGGCATGCTGTTTGGCGTTGTCGCAACCGAAGCTGGCCTGTCGATTTTTGAAACCATGTCATTCACCATTCTGGTGATCGCTGGCGCGGCTCAGTTCACGGCGATCCAGTTGATGACCGAACAAGCGCCCACCATCGTGATTATCGCTTCTGCGCTGGCCGTAAACCTGCGTCTGGCGATGTATTCGGCCTCGATCACACCGCATCTCGGCGCCATGTCGCTGTGGCGCAGGGTGCTTGCGGCCTATTTCCTCGTCGATCAGAACTATGCGCTTTCCACGGCTAAGTTCGAGCAAAATCCTGATATGACGCCCGGACAAAAATTCTCATACTTCATGGGAGCAATCGCGCCCGTTGCGCCAAACTGGTATCTCGCAACTCTGGTCGGTGCCCTAATCGGCAAGACCATTCCCCCGGAACTGGCGCTGGATTTTGCGTTGCCGATCACTTTTCTAGCCATGCTCGGCCCAATGCTGCGCACATCTGCGCACCGCGCGGCGGCGCTGGTGGCCGTCGCGGTTTCACTCAGTTTTGCTTGGGTGCCGTTTAACCTCGGGCTGATCATCGCCGGGGTGGCTGGCATGATGACCGGGGCCCAGGTTGAACTCTGGCTGGAAAAACGGGGGCAGACATGAGCGACACTACAACCCTCTGGATTGTCATCGTTGCGCTGGGGATCGGCAGCTTCGCACTGCGGTTCGTTTTCCTCGGCCTCGTTGGCGACCGGGCCATGCCGCCATGGGTGCTACGCCATCTGCGCTATACAGCCGTCGCCATTCTGCCCGCTCTCGTTGCCCCGCTCGTACTTTGGCCCGCAGCGACCAACGGTGCCCCGGATCCGTCTCGCATTGCGGCAGCAGCGGTCACGCTGGTACTTGGCATGTGGACTAAAAACATCTTTCTGAGCATCGGCGGCGGGCTGGCCACGCTATATGCCTGCCTGTACCTGATTGGCTGACACCACTCAGTTATTCAGTTCATATTCCGGCACAAAATCTGCGAGCACATTCGATTTGTCGTCGTCGTCATACTCATAAAGCCGCTCATAGCTTGCGCCTTTTTTGGCGAAATACTCGGACAGCTTGACCGGATAATATGTCTGTTTGGCATCTTCAAACCCCGGAAGGCTCGCGATCAGGGCCGATGTTGTATAGGCGCATTGCGCTTCGGTGACCGGCCCGATTGTCTTCGATCTCTGCAAGGCCAGCTCAGCCACAGCCGGGCTAACCTCCAACTTTTGCACCACGACATGATATGTCTCACGTGCGTGATAGCGGGTGTATTGGTCAACCAGATACGGCGTCATTCCGTAAACAACATCGTTCTTGGCCGCGATACCCTCCGCGCGGAATGATCCCGCCGGGTCAAACGCAACCCGCTCACTGGCGCTAATCAACAGCGACGTGTGCGCCCCTGCACCAGACGAGTTCGATATCATTGTATAAAGTGTCAGGCTGGGTGGTCCGGCGGGCACATACCGCGCCCGCGCCACATCTTCATCCGGCGAATTGGTTTCAACCGGGTTGCGCACCGCACAGGCCGCAAGCGACGCCATTACAGCCATCGCCAAACACAGGCGCAGCACATTACGCATCAGGGAAATCCTGTTTCGAACCTTAGCCGTTGACCAATGCAATAAAGATCAGCGCGGCAATCGAAACGCCCGCGACCCAAGTTGAAGCCTTGATAAAGCCTTCAAAGGTTTTCTTTTGAACTTCGATATCCATCGAGCCGTGCTTGTGTTCCGCCATTGTCGCGTTCCTTCGTATCCAACTGTCAGCGATTTAACCTATTCGATCAGGCCTGTCACCACGACAATCGCGCACAGTAACAGGCTTTTCTTCAGGCTTTGGTCAGGTCTTGGGCCAATCGGAACCCGATACGGTTCGGTTCGGCCGTTTCAATCTGTTTGGGCAATGCGCGCAACATCACGTTCAACTGGCTAATATGCTGTACCAGCTGGGTTTTCACACCGCTCGAATCGGTGCCATAGAACGTGACCAGATCAGGGTCGAAATACCCCATCCCCTCAATTCTCAGCGCGCCAGCGTGTCCACCCGTAAACCCCATGGCGACCTCATGCTCATTATCCAGCTGCTTTTCAAAGTTCTGGATGTAAAGAATCAGCCGCTCATAGGCCCATTGCGCCTGGCTTTTCTCGGTCACGGGTGTCTGCGCAACCGCGTCGGGCACTTCGCAAGGGGCCACCTCAGGATCGGCGTGTACCTCATGCCGACGCGGTATTGCTGCTGCTTCAACGGCCTCTGCCGTGGTTCTTATCTGATCCGCCTCTACGACCGTCGACATATGTACTCATCCCTTAATCAACGCTTTGCCAAACCCATGCGCCATCGTCGCGCAATGTGCGGCTTGCTTCACCAACATGGTAAAGGTGGTTGAGATGAGCAAGGGCCTCGACCAATGCTAAGCCATAAGCGCCCTTGTCGATGCTGCGCTTGAACAGCGGTGGGAAACACTCCCCTGCGGAGCGTGGCGTTTCAATGAACTCGCGCAGACGCGCCAATGCGCCATGGTGATTCTCGACCAATTGCCGCATCCGCACCGGCGCACCTGTAAACGGCAGCTTGTGCCCGCCCAGAACAAGCTGATCCGGTCTGGCAAACAACGCCAGCCGTTCACAGCTCTCAAGCCAATCGGCAACAGGGTCCGCTTCGGGCTCTGTCGCATAAACCCCAATGTTCGAGCTGATCGACGGCAGAATCTGATCGCCCGACAACACCAGATTGTCGTCTTGGCTCCAAAGCGTCGCGTGTTCGGGCGCATGGCCATTGCCGATATGTACGTCCCAGTGCCGACCACCGGCCTGGATCACATCACCCTGCTTGATCCGCCTAAAGCCCAACGGCAACGGCGCGACAACGTCGGAAAAATTAAACGGACGCTCACTCTTGCGCTCGTTAAAAATCTCTTCGTCCATGCCGCACTTGCGATAAAAATCCAGCGTTTCCTGACGTGGGACCGCCTGTTCATCCAACTGCAACATGCGCGCGAACAGCCACGCGGTACGCGTTGTCCACAGGCTCGCGCCAAAGTCTTCCTGCAGCCAACCAGCAAGACCAACATGGTCCGGATGGTGATGTGTCACGATCACACGCGAAATTGGTTTCCCGCCCAACGGCCCGTCCATCAACCTGCGCCAGATCGCCCGGGTGCGCTTGCTGTCAAAACCGGTATCGATCACCGTCCAGCTGTCGCCGTCGTCCAGCGCATAAACATTCACGTGATCCAACGCCAGTGGCAGCGGCAGACGCATCCAAAGAACGCCTTCTGCCACTTCAATGGCCTCACCCTCGGCAGGTGGCATTTCCCATGGGTATCTGATCCCACTCACATCGCTCACACTGCACCCAACTCTTCCGGGCTCAACGCGTACAAATCATTCGCCCCTTGCACCGCATGGGCCAGACATCCGGCATGTTCTGGTAAAAGCCGCGTGATGTAAAACCGCGCCAACTTGCTGCGTGGGCCGTTCCCCTGTTCGGCAATTGCTGCGCGCAGATGGAAATACCCTCCCAACACACGCGCAAACCCTTTCAGAAACGGCACTGACCCGGCAAAGCGTTCATTCATCTCTTGTGTAACCATCCATTCAGTTGCCTCGCGGAGCGTTTCTGTGGCCTGCCAGACAGGTTCCGCCAAATCGGCCATATTGTCGCGCACCGATTCCGCGCATTCTTCGATCTCATCCAACAAGGCATAGGCCGCCTCGCCGCCATCCATCAGCTTGCGTCCAACAAGGTCCATCGACTGAATGCCGTTTGTACCCTCGTAAATCGCGGTCACACGCACGTCCCTTGCGTATTGGGCCGCGCCCGTTTCTTCGATGAACCCCATGCCACCATGTACCTGCACACCTGTCTCTGCGACCGCGATTCCAGTATCCGTACCAAAAGCTTTGGCAATGGGCGTGAGGAACGCAGCGCGCGCTTTCCAGTCCTTGTCGCCAGTGGCCGTACCCATGTCAATCGCAACGGCACAGGACATTTCGATGGCGCGTGCCGCATAAATTTCGGCCTTCATGGTCGTCAGCATCCGCCGCACGTCTGCGTGATCCATGATTGTACCGGTGCCGCCTTCAAACGGGCTGCGGCCTTGCTTGCGTTCCAGCGCATAGGCCAGCGCGTGTTGATAGGCCCCTTCGGCCGTACCAATCCCCTGTCCGCCAACACCCAGACGCGCGTTGTTCATCATGGTGAACATGGCGCGCATCCCATCATGCGCCGCGCCGATCAACCATCCGGTCGCACCGTCATATTGCATCACCGCCGTCGGAGACCCGTGCAGGCCCAGCTTATGCTCAAGGCTCACCACTTTCAGGTTATTGGCGACACCCGGCGCGCCGGTATCATCTGGCAGAAACTTGGGCACCATGAACAGGCTGATCCCCTTGGTGCCGGGCGCGCCATCAGGCAATCGTGCCAGAACAAGGTGGCACACGTTTTCGGTGAAATCATTATCACCCCAGCTAATATAGATCTTCTGACCGGACACCGCATAGGTGCCATCGCCATTCGGCTCGGCTTTGCTGCGCAACGCACCCACATCCGACCCGGCGGCAGGCTCGGTCAGGTTCATGGTTCCCGACCATTCACCGCTGATCAGCTTGGGCAGGTACAGTGCCTTAATCTCATCACTCGAGTGATGTTCCAGCGCTTCGATCTGTCCCTGTGTCATCAATGGGTTAAGCTGGAGCGACAAACACGCCGCCGCCATCATCTCGTTCACTGCCGTGGTGATTGCATGGGGCAACCCCATGCCACCGAACTCCGCACCGGCGCTGGTGGAAATCCAACCACCTTCGGCCACCTTCCGATACGCGTCACCAAATCCCGGCGAGGTACGCACAACACCGTTTTCCAGAACTGCGCCCTGCAAATCGCCATTACGCTGCACTGGGTACATGACTTCCTCGCACATGCGCCCTGCTTCGGTCAGGATCGCGTCGACAACGTCACTGTCAGCATCAGCAAACCGCTCTGTCTCTGTCACCCGCGCAAAATCGATGACGTTTTCAAAAAGAAACTGGAACTCGGACACAGGTGCGCGAAAGGGCATGGTAATCTCCAATAGGCTTGGCTTTGCGTGCTGGCGCTTGTATGCAGCATTTCACCTTATGGTAAGGGGGCACCTGCCCCGAAAAAAGCGAAACGCCACGTCACAGGAGCCGCGCCCCGTGCAGACCCAAACGCTTGCCCCGGATACGGCAGGGCTTGAGATCGCCAGCGCATTGCTTGCCTCGGGTGGGCTGGTCGCGTTCCCAACCGAAACGGTCTACGGCCTTGGCGCAGACGCAACCAATGACATGGCTGTGGCCCGCATATTCGAGGCCAAGGGCCGCCCGCGCTTCAATCCGTTGATCGTGCATGTTGACAGCGTGACGACGGCTAAAACCCTTGTGCAATGGACAGATACCGCCGACCGACTCGCTGCTGCATTCTGGCCCGGCCCTCTTACGCTGGTTCTGCCGCTCAAGGCCAATTCTCCGCTCTCTGCGCTGGTCACCGCCGACCTTCCGACGCTTGCTGTGCGCGTGCCCGAACACCCCACCGCCCGTGCCTTGCTCGCGCGATTTGGTGGCCCGGTTGCCGCGCCTTCGGCCAATCCCTCGGGGAAGATCAGCCCGACAACCGCCCAGCATGTTGCGGCTGGCCTAACAGGCCGTGTCGACGCCATCCTTGACGACGGCCCCTGTGATGTAGGGGTGGAATCCACCATACTCGGCCTTTGGGAAACGCCCATCCTGTTGCGACAGGGCGGCTTGCCACAAGAGGCCATTGAAACCGCCGTGGGCGCACCCTTAGCCACCCATCAGGCCGACGACAAGCTGACCGCCCCCGGCCAAATGCTGTCGCATTATGCCCCCGGCGCCAAAATGCGCCTCAACGCCAACAAAGTCGACGCAGGCGAGGCGTTGCTTGGCTTTGGCACCGTTGAAAATGCCACCCTAAACCTCAGCCCAGCCGGTGATCTGACCGAAGCGGCCGCCAACCTGTTTAAACATCTGCACGCGCTCGACGCGCAATCGCCCGGCACCATTGCTGTGTCACCCATCCCAAACCGCGGGCTGGGCCGCGCCATTAATGACCGGCTTGCACGCGCCGCAGCGCCGCGCGACTAAACAACCGTTTGTCGCGCCCCTTTCCGAGCGCCTCACGAGCGTCTAAATAGGCTTCATGTCTCCGCTTGCCCATATCGCGGCGCTGCCTGTGCGCGCCTACCGGCTGATTTTCAGCCCATGGGTTGGATTCAATTGCAGGTATCAACCCACTTGCTCGGCCTATGCACTGGAAGCGCTGGAAAAACATGGTGGCCTCAAGGGAACGTGGCTGACGATACGCCGCATCGGGCGCTGTCACCCGCTGGGCAGCAGCGGCTATGACCCTGTACCGCCCAAAACCACGCCATCAGAAAAAGACTAATTCTCAAACGGCTGCACGCGTTTGATCCGCACCAACCCACGCGTACCTACCCGCGCCTCCAACTCGGCAAAATCCATAACGCTGTAAAGTGAGGCGACCTCCATAGCCTCTTCCAGCGATATTGCGTCTGCCTCAAATCGATCCGGCACAAAACTGCCCGGCGCGACCGTTGCCGCCAATTGCTCCAGCGCATCCGCGCCGATCATGATGGCGCCATCGAAATCAACTGATCCCACATCCGCCCCCGAAAAATCGGCATCCAACAAAACCGCCCCGCGAAACGTCCCCGCTGATACCCGCGCCGTCTGAAACTGCGCCTCGACCAGCGTCGCGCCATCAAACTGCACCGCAAGCGCATTCACGTTTCGAAAATCTGGCCGCAACAGGTATGCGCCGGTGAAATCCGTTCCGGCCAAATTGGTGTGATAGACCGCAAGTTCCTTGCTATAGGGTGGATTGATCGCCTCACCTGGAACAGAGGCAAAACTGACATCCCTCATAAACGCCTTTTGAAACCGCGCACCCGTCAGCGCCGCCCCACCAAAATCGGTCTCAAACACCTGTGCATAAGACAGGTCTGCATAGGCCAGCCGCGCTGATTGCGCCGATACTGTTGGCAGTATCAAACCCTGCGCATAGGCATAGCTCAGGTCCAACCCGTAAAAACTCAGAACCTCAGTATTGCGAATGCCCGATTGCAACAGCGCCGTCAGCAACTGACCACGCTCCGGGCTGGCCGGCCGATCCACCAACCCCAATCCACCGGTCTCTTCTTCCCAGCCAAAGCCTTGCGACATCGCCGCCCATGTCTGAGGCAAATCCTCGCGCCGCCGCGCAAGCGCGTCCCGCAGAATATCGCCCTGATCATGTGTCGTTATCCCGCCTTTAAGGAACCGATACGGACGTGTTGCAAGGCTGGCGGACGAGATCCGCATGATCAGCCCAAGATCAAGATCCTGCAACGGATCCAGCACCGGAACCGATCCATCCACGCTGCGCGCGCCCGACCCGGTTTCCGGCACGCCTTGCGCCGCCATCACCCGGTCCACCGCTTGACCGAGTTCACCGGCAATCGCTGTGATCTCAACTACCAGCTGCGCGTTGCGCGACGCCTCGGCCAGCTGCACCGTGTACTGATCAAGCGTGATTTGCTGATCAATCCGGGTGTTTTGCTCTGCAAACAAAACCGATTGATCCTGTAACAGCTGGTTTTGCCTAAACAACAGCGCCGTGCCCGCCAGCGCCGCCATCGCCGCGATCAGGGCCGTTAATGACCCGATGATCCAGCGCCGCGTCGACACCCATGCATACCGCGCGAACGCCATGTGAACCAAGTCACGCGCTGCATCCGTGGCCTTTTGCGGGTTGCGGTCAACTGCGCCGCGCGCCACCTCTGCCAGCGGTTCGGCAAAACTCTCCAGCTCGGTCTGTGCAAATCCGAACAAGCGACGCAAAAGTGGCTTTCGAAATAGATAAACGGCCAAACCAAACGCGCTGATGAACATCAACGCGGTCAAGAACACCAACAGCAAAATACCTGCTGCATCCTCGACGATGCCCAGCCCAGAGAATGCGATCAGAAACCCGGCAGCCACGCCAAACCCAAACACCAAAAGCCCCATCGAGCCGGTGTTAAACCAACCACCCCGTCGCACCGGTTTCTTTGTCTCGTCGTTTTCAGCCATTAAATCACCCAATCAATACTGAAACCGTCGCAAAACCACACGCATCTGACAAGCCTGCTGTGTCGCCGCGTAAACTCTGCAACGGCGATGAATGACGCTGGACAACGTCAGATACCGCCCCTACCGTTGCAGTTGCAATTTTCAAAACCGGGAGAGTTTGAATGCGTATTTCAACCAAATTTATCGCGACCTGCGCCGTGGCCGCAACGGCCGCATTTGGCGCGACAACAGCCATGGCAGAAAAGTTTGTCGGCTATGGCAAAGTCGAGGGCTGGAATGTCTATGTCGACACGGAACAAAACACTTGCATGATCGAAACCAAAGATGATTTCGACAACGTTGTGCAGATGGGCATGACCAAGGAACCGGGCATCGCCTATATCGGCGTCTTTACCAAGGAAAAGACCGATATCAAAAAAGGCGACAAACAGGGTGTCGCGATCCTCATCGGAGAAGAACTCTACTTTGGCGAAGCCACGGGTATGCGCGGCAACATCACCAAAGGCTATTCTGGCGGTGTCGTGCTGACCGACAATCCAGAGGTGTTTGACGCCATCGCAAAAGAATACACCATGACCGTCTTTCCCGAGACAAGCTATTCCTTCTTTGTCGACCTGACCGGCACTTACAAGGCCATTGAAATGGGCCGCAAATGTATGTCCGAACAGCAGGGCAGCTAACCATTAGTTGTGGTGGGGGCGTCTGCCCTCGCCACACGTGCCTGCCTATTTTTTCTCAAAAAATATCGTTGCCTCACCCACGTGAATGCCCGATTGACGCATATACGCCCGGTTCAATAGCCGCCCATCTTCCAACAACCACATCCAGTCGTCAAAACTCACTCGGATCGTGCCCGATCCGTCCGCTTTGGGCAGGTCGATTGTATAGCGCCAGTTGAACGTGTCGCCATTCTCTTGCCCTACGGCCACACCTTGCACACCATCCGCTGTACCCGACCAGGTATCCGGCCCGGTCTTGGCAAGCGTCCAAATGCGTGTCTCCTTTGAACCATCCGAATAGGTAAACCGCTCGTCCAGCACCAGCACCTCACCGTCCCACGTACCCGTGATCTCTACCTTGAACCGTCGCTGTATACGGCCCAACACATCCTGAAACTGGCCATATGCAACACTGCGCCCGACAAAATACTCTTCTAGGTTCAGGTCTTTGTCGCTCAGCTTGGGCTGTTCCAGAGACGGTGCGCCACAGGCGGTCAGTAAGGCGAGGCTAAGGGCGGCAATCAATGTTTTCACAAAATCTCTCCCCGATTTGTACAGATTACGCTCCGCGTCGCCAAATGGATGACCCGTGCCCAACAACGCTTGCCCGACGCGCCCCTTTCCAATAAAGGCGGGCGCATGCTTGACGATCTTGATGATATCCACCCGCTGTTCCACGGCGCCCCGTCCTCAGCCAGCTTCAAAAAGCTGCGCAAACGCATCGTGCGCCAAACGCGCGAGGCGATTGAGCAATATGGCATGGTCGACCGCGCCGGAGCGCCCACCGAAGGCAAGCGCGACAAGTGGCTGGTCTGTCTTTCTGGTGGCAAAGACAGCTACACCCTGCTCGCCGCACTATATGAATTGAAATGGCGCGGTCTGCTGCCGGTTGATCTTCTGGCCTGCAATCTCGATCAAGGCCAACCCGGCTTTCCCTCGACCGTTCTGCCTGAATTTCTGGAACGCATGGGCGTTGAGCATCGCATCGAATACCAAGACACCTATTCCATCGTGAAAGACAAGGTGCCCGCTGGCCGGACCTATTGCGCGCTCTGCTCCCGTCTGCGTCGCGGCAACCTTTATCGCATTGCCCGCGAAGAAGGCTGCACCGCCGTTGTGCTCGGCCATCACCGCGACGACATTCTGGAAACCTTCTTCATGAACCTGTTTCATGGCGGACGTCTGGCGACAATGCCGCCCAAACTCGTTAACGAAGAGGGCGATCTGTTTGTCTTTCGCCCCCTAGCGCATGTCGCCGAGGCCGATTGCGAGAAGTTTGCCCGCGACATGAACTACCCAATTATCCCCTGTGACCTGTGCGGTTCGCAGGACGGGCTGCAACGCCAGCAGGTCAAACAAATCCTTGATAAATGGGAGAAAAACAGCCCCGGTCGGCGTCAGGTCATGTTCCGTTCGCTGATGAATGTTCGCCCAAGCCACATGCTCGACCCGAAATTGTTCGATTTTAACGGTTTGGCACTTGGTTCTGTCAAATTTGAACAAATAGACCCGGAAATACCGAAGTTGCGTTAACCGTCGGCTCAGGTTGTGGCCCTACTTTGGATGAGAATCAAATCCATTAGGGACACGATACATGCCACTGCGCCCCGGAACTCTTTTGCCCGCACTCAAAAGCGTCCTACGTAAATTTACGGGACTTTGGCACGACTTTCCGCTGGTGTTCCCTGTGGCCACTATGCTCGCCTGGATCATTGCCGGGGAAAAGGGATTGCTAGTTGCGGCATTTCTGCTGCCCTTGCCGCTGCTTCTGTCACGGGACGCCGACACTCATTCGATCAGGCGCAGGGCCAGCGAAAACGACGGACTGACCGGATTGTTTCTACCTGCAACCTTTGATCGCAAGCTTGAGGCAATGATGGGGTCCTTGCCGGAAACCGGTCGTACAACCGCCTGTTTTTCTGTCAAAATTGACCATTTCGCCCGCTTGCGTGAAACCCATGGCGACTCCGATGCAGAGGAGGTTCTGCGCGCAACGGCAAACCGCATTTGCGCCGCGCTACGCTCAGATGATCTTGTCTGCCGTTCGGGTGATGCCACCTTTATTATTGCGCTTGATCCCGTGCGAATCCTCGATCTGGAATCCAGCCTTCAGCTTGCAGTGCGCCTGCAAACCGCCATTGAAGAGCCGGTGCCGCTGAAGCTGGCCTCTATCTATGCAACATGCTCGATCGGGTTTTGCCTCGCCGGCCGGCTGCGCGACGCAACGGCGCGCAGCCTCGTCCAAGCCACTGAAATGGCCATGTCAGAGGCGCGTCGCGCTGGCGAATCCAATATCCGTGCCTATACGGTCGACATGCGTCATCGCGTCACCACGCGCCGGAAAACCGAAGGTGAAGCAGCGCGCACATTGGAACGCGACCAGATCCGCGCGTGGTATCAGCCGCAGATCTCGACGGACACTGGTCAAGTTACTGGATTCGAGGTTCTGGCCCGCTGGGAACACCCGGAACGCGGCATTCTGGCACCGAATGAGTTTCTCGACGTGCTTACCCAAACGGGCCAGATGTCACGCCTTGCCGACTATATGCTGGGTCAGGCGTTGAACGCCGTGCGTGCATGGGACGAGGCAGGGCTGACGGTGCCCATGGTTGGCGTCAATTTTTCTGGCGACGAACTGCGCAGCCCATCCTTGCTGGACCGGATCAAATGGGAACTCGACCGCACCGACCTCGAACCAACCCGAATTTCAGTGGAAATCTTGGAAAGTGTCATTGCCGGTTCACCCGATGACATGGTCGTGCGCAATGTCGACGCTCTGTCAAATCTGGGATGTATGGTCGATCTGGACGACTTTGGCACGGGCCATGCCTCAATTTCCTCGATACGTCGACTTTCCATTTCCCGGCTCAAGATCGACCGATCGTTCGTCACGCATGTCGATACCGACCCGGAACAACAACGCATGATTGCCGCAATCATCACCATGGCTGAGCGTTTGGGCCTCGAAACACTGGCCGAAGGTGTGGAAACTGCCGGCGAGCACACCATGCTCGCGCAGTTGGGGTGCAAGCACGTACAGGGATTCGGCATCGCCTGCCCAATGCCGTTTGCAGATACGATCCGTTGGATCGAGCAACACCGCGCAAAACTCTGCACAACCCCGGAAATCGGCCGAAAGTCTGGTTGAACGCCGCGATCCCCGCCTCCAGAGGCCGCAGAACGCCACAATCCACTTGACCTTTGGGGCACACCTCTGTTGAACCACCCCAACGTTTCAAAGACAGGTGGCCATCGGCTATGGACGATCAGAACAAGAACCTCATTCTTGCGACAGTGCTCAGCTTTGTCGTGATCCTGGTTTGGTTTGTCATGTTCCCTCCCCCGGAACCGGCACCCCAGGATCCAAACGCAGCCGTGACCGAAACCGACGGCACCGTGCCTCTGGCCCCCTCGGCCACCGCGCCAGCCGCAACCGGCACCGCAGACACCGGCAGCGCGGCGACTGAGACCGTCGCCGCCGATGCACCGCGCATCGACATTGATACTGATCGCCTCAGCGGTTCTATCTCGTTGCTGGGTGGCCGCATCGATGATCTGAAACTCAACGATTACCGCGAAACCATCGACGAAGATTCGCCCATCGTGTCGTTCTTTTCGCCCTCTGGCGAGCCAAGCGCATATTATGCGTTGTATGGTTGGGCCCCCGGCGCCGGGCTGACCCACGATCTGGTTCCTGGCGCAAACACGCAATGGTCCCTTGGTGCAGGCGACACCTTGACTGTTGCGACCCCGGTTACTCTCGAATGGAACAATGGCGCGGGCCTCACCTTCCGCCGCACTATTTCGATCGATGAAAACTACATGTTCTCGGTTGAGCAATCTGTTGAAAACAACGGTGCGGGCAACGTTTCGCTTGCGCCTTATGGTATCCTTGCCCGTCACGGCGAACCGCAGGACCTTAAAAATTTCTTTATCTTGCATGAAGGTCTAGTCGCCATGGCCGATGGCGAGCTCACCGAAGCCGATTACGACGACATGACCGACTACCCCTTCAACCAGCGCGAGGGCGCTCGGGCTGAAGTCACGCAAGTCAACGAAACCGGCTGGATCGGCTTCACAGATCACTACTGGATGGCCACGCTCATTCCCGAAACCGGAAGCCCGTTCAAATCCGTTGCCAAGTTCGATGAACGCCGCGACATCTACCAGACCGAAGCTGTCATGCCGACGCTCACGGTGGCCCAAGGCACAACCGCCGCCACCACGTCGCGCCTGTTTGCCGGGGCCAAGGAATGGGCCACCATTCGCGAGTATCAGAACGAAGGCGACGTACAGGGTTTTCTCGACTCAATCGATTGGGGCTGGTTCTTCTTCCTTACAAAACCCATGTTCGCCCTATTGCACTATCTCAACGGCATCATTGGTAACATGGGTTGGGCCATCATCGGTCTGACCATTGCCATCAAGATTATCGTCTTCCCGTTGGCTTACAAATCCTACGCCTCCATGGCCAAGATGAAGGAACTCCAGCCACAGATGGAGGCCCTGAAAGAGGCAGCGGGCGACGATAAACAAAAGATGCAAAAGGGCATGATGGAACTCTACAAGAAGGAAAAGGTGAACCCCGCCTCGGGCTGTCTACCGATCCTGATCCAGATTCCCATCTTCTTCTCGCTCTACAAGGTTATCTTTGTCACGCTCGAACTGCGTCACGCCCCTTGGTTGGGCTGGATCACGGACCTTTCGGCACCTGATCCATCTTCGATCCTGAACCTGTTTGGCCTTCTGCCGTTTGCCACCCCCGACCCCAACTCGATCATCGCGATTATTTCGCTTGGCATCCTGCCGATCCTTTTGGGTATCTCGATGTGGTTGCAGCAGAAACTGAACCCGGCGCCCACGGACCCGACCCAGCAAATGATCTTTGCGTGGATGCCTTGGGTCTTCATGTTTATGCTGGGCAGCTTTGCTTCGGGACTGGTGCTGTACTGGATCACCAACAACGTGATCACCTTCACACAACAGTACCTGATCATGCGCACCCACGGCTACAAGCCTGACGTGTTTGGAAACATCCGTTCCAGCTTCAAGCGCAAGTCAAAAACGGACGCAAAATAATGGGTCATGTCACGGCCCTGTGGCGGCACCCAATCAAGGCTCATGGGCGCGAGTCCATGGACCGGGTCACCCTTACCGAAGGACAGACCGTCCCATGGGATCGCCGTTATGCCGTGGCACATGAAGCCGCAAAAACGACAGGGGGCGAATGGGCCCCCTGTGCCAATTTCTCCCGCGCGGCCAAGGCGCCCTCGCTGATGGCGATCACCGCTCGCGTCGATGAAGCGGCTGGCAAAATCACGCTGTCGCACCCTGATCTCTGGGACATGACATTTGATCCCGAAACCCAAGGCGACAAGCTAATCCAATGGGTCCGTCCTCTCATGCCCGCCGACCGTGCTGCCTCTGCAAAGGTTGTCACCGCCGGCCCACGCGGCATGACTGACAGCCCATTCCCGTCAATCGCCATCCACTCTACCACCTCTCACAAAGCGGTCGAGGGGCGCCTAGGCCGCTCGCTGTCAACTGAACGCTGGCGCGGCAATATCTGGCTCGACGGTTTTGCGCCCTGGGAAGAATTCGACTGGATTGACAAGACACTACGCATAGGCTCAGCCGAACTGAAAGTGCGCGAGCGCATCACCCGTTGCCTTGCCACAACCTCAAACCCCGATACCGGCTATCGCGACGCGGACACGCTTGGCGTGCTGAACGACGCCTTTGGCCATCAGGATTTTGGCGTCTACGCGGTCGTCACAAAGTCTGGTGACATCTCTCTCAATGACACGGCACAGGTACTCTGATGCAACTCCCTTTCCCCTTGGTCGAAGACCTCGATCCCTTGGCCGTCGAAAAGGGTCGCAAACTCTTTGCCGGTAACAATTCCGACTTCCTCAAAGGTGTGGTGGCCATGTCTGGCCTGCCTCCCGGGGACCGGATCGAAGTATGCTTTGCCGGGCGCTCAAACGTGGGCAAATCCAGTTTGATCAACGCCGTGACGGGACGTACCCGTCTTGCGCGCGCCTCCAATACGCCGGGCCGCACTCAGGAAATCAATTTTTTTTCCCTGACCGACAGCCACTATCTCGTCGACTTACCCGGCTATGGCTACGCCAACGCCCCGCTTGCCATCGTTGAAAAATGGCAGCGGCTATTAAAACAATACCTTTCTGGACGCGCCAATCTGCGCCGCGCCTTTGTGCTTGTCGATACACGCCACGGTATTAAATCTGTCGACGAAGAGATTATGAGCCTGCTCGACAGCTCGGCCGTCACCTTTCAGGTCGTCATGACTAAGGCAGACAAGGTCAAGGACAAAGACCGCCAAAGGATTCTAGAACAAGTGCGCGAAAGGCTCTCCAAACACCCGGCCGCCTTCCCCGAAATCGTCATGACTTCCTCGGAAAAGGGCGACGGCATCGCCACCTTGCGCGCCATCATCGCCGGGCTGGACTGAACCCACGTCTCCGCGCATAGTCTCCCGAGAAAGGCGGCTTGACGCATGACGCTTACGGGAATTGGGATCGCCGGATGTGGCCGTATGGGCGCGCCAATGTTGGCCGCGCTACGTCGGGCTGGGTTTGACGCCACCGGTTTTGACGTTAAGCATCGTGACCAATTCGGTCCCCTCGCGGATCACATGCGAGCCTTGGGTGATTTCTCTCAATGCCTAAGAATTCTCATCACTGTGGTCCGTGATATCCATCAGACCGAAAACGTTTTGTTCGGTGCGCAACACCTTGCCCGCTCTCCGTCACTGGAAACGATCATCATCTCGTCAACTCTCAGCCCGCGCTATACCAAAGCGCTGCGTGACCGTGTCCCGGATCACATCACGTTGATCGACGCCCCCATGTCTGGGGCAGCCATCGCCGCCGAACAGGCGCGGCTTTCATTCATGTTGGGCGGACACGCGGCTGACCTCGACCATCATCAACCTTTGTTTGACGCAATGGGCGCGCATTTTCACCGCATGGGACCCTTTGGAGCCGGAATGCAGGCCAAGGTGCTCAACAACCTATTGGCGGCGTCAAACACGGCCATGACCCGCCTCGTTCTGGACTGGGCCGACGCCGCCGGGATCGACGAAGCCAGACTCTTGGCGCTGATCGGCACGTCATCGGGTCAGAATTGGCTCGCCTCCGGCTTCAACGAAATCGAGTTCGCCCGTGATGGTCATGATCCAGAAAACACAATCGGAATCCTTGTAAAAGACGTCGCCACCGCCCTCGACGCTGCGCCTCCTCAGGCCGACACCACGCTTCCTGTCGCGGTTCAAAACACAATTCGCGCCCTCAAACCTCGCCGTTAGCATACGCCCCCCGTTGCACCCGCGCCCCATTTGCGGCATGACACACTCATGACACCCCAAGTGCGCGCTCTTTCCGTCCATCTCTTCACTGCCACAGGCGCTGTTTTTGCTATGCTTGCAATGCTCGCAGCCGTTGAGGGCAAATGGAGCCTTATGTTCCTTTGGCTGGTCGTGGCTTTCATCGTTGATGGGTTAGATGGCCCGATGGCGCGACGATATCACGTCAAAAAATACGCACCCGAGTTTGACGGCGTATTGCTCGACCTGATCATCGACTACCTAACTTATGTGTTCATCCCTGCCTTCGCGCTTTTCAAGTCCGGGCTCATGGACGGCTGGACTGGATGGGTCGCAATTATCGTGATCACCTTCGCATCGGCGATGTATTTTGCCGATACCCGAATGAAAACAAACGACTATTCCTTCTCCGGCTTTCCGGGGTGTTGGAATATGGTTGTGCTGGTGATTTTTGCGCTGGAACCCAACTTCTGGGTTAGCCTAACCATTGTCACCGTGCTCGCGATCTCGATGTTTCTACCGATAAAGTTTGTGCATCCGGTTCGTACCGCGCGCTGGCGTGCAATCACACTGCCAATGGCGCTTGCATGGACGTTCTTTGCCGGCTGGGCCGCATGGGTCGATTTTCACCCGGAAAGCTGGGCCCACTGGGGGCTTGTGATCACATCGATCTATCTGCTTGCCGCCGGTCCGGCACAACAACTGATTTTTCGCGAAAAACTCTAAATTAGAAACCCGCCAGCGCGTTCATGGCGCAACAGCCAAACCTTGCTTTCCACACCGCCTGCACCCGAAAACCCGGTCAGCCCCTTTGCGCCCATAACGCGATGACACGGAATAATAATCGGGATCGGGTTGCCACCGCAGGCCTGTCCGACCGCCTGCGGCATGGCCCCCAACTCCTTAGCGATTTCACCATAAGTGCGTGTATATCCGATTGGAATGGCAGACATTGCCGCACAGACTGCGCGCTGAAACTCTGTCCCTTCAACACGCAAAGGGAGATCAAAGACATCCAACTCTCCCGAAAAATACGCTCTTAGCTGCCGCTCTGCCGCCCTCAAAACCGGTGTATCGTCGCACTCACCACGCGCGCCGCCCCACTCCAGCCGCACTATCGCGCCGTCGTCATCGACAATCCGCATGTCCCCTAAGGGGCTCTCAATCCAACATTCCGCCATACTCCCACCTTGCCAATGAAAAAGGCGCCCCGCAACCGAAACGCCTCTCTTCATCTTGACAGAAATACTTCGGGGGTCCGGGGGCCTGGCCCCCGGTCTCGCCTTCAGCTCAACGCGTCGTTACAACGTCCGCAAACACCGTCATGCGTGTGATTGCCAACATCCGGCAAGATCTTCCAGCATCGCTGACACTTAGCCCCTTCTGCCTTTTCAAACACCACACCCACACCGTCAGCTTCCGGCAACCGGAACGCTTCTGCAGGGCTTGGATCGCCAGACAGCTCCACGGCCGATGTGATGCATACATCTTCAAAGGTCACACTCTTCAGCGCCTCCAGCACATCGCTGTCGCGCACATGTACAACCGGCGCTGCCTCCAGTGAGGCGCCGATCACCTTTTCGGTTCGTTGCACTTCCAGTGCCGCAGTCACAACGCGGCGCACCCCACGCACCTTGGCCCATTTTGCGGCCAAGGGTTCGTTTAACCAATCCGCTGGAGTCTCGGGGAAGTCTTCCAAATGCACCGAGCTTTCAGCGTCGCCAAACCGCTCAAGCCAAACTTCTTCCATTGTGAACACAAGGATCGGAGCGAGCCATGTCGTCAGTCGATGATAGAGGATATCCAGCACGGTACGCGCGGCCCGGCGGCGCTCCGTATCCCCGTCGCAATAAAGCGCATCTTTGCGAATATCAAAATAGAACGACGACAGGTCCACAGTGGCGAAATTGAACACCGCACTAAATACACCTTGGAAATCATACGCCGCGTACCCTGTGCGCACTTTGTGATCCAGCTCTGCCAAACGGTGCAGCACCCAGCGTTCCAGCTCGGGCATATCAGCCACGTCCATTCGGTCCGCCTCGGTGAACTCACTCAGCGACCCCAACATGTAGCGCATTGTGTTGCGCAACCGGCGATAGCTGTCCGCCACACCTTTCAGGATCTCTGGCCCAATCCGCTGATCTGCGGTGTAATCCGTCTGAGCCACCCAAAGGCGCAGGATATCTGCGCCGTATTGCTGCACGACCTTTTCAGGTACGATGGTGTTGCCCAACGATTTGGACATCTTGTTGCCCTTCTCGTCCAGCGTGAACCCGTGCGTGACAACGTTGCGATAGGGCGCGCGGCCCTTGGTGCCACAGGCTTGCAGCAGAGATGAATGGAACCAACCACGGTGTTGATCGGTGCCTTCCATGTAAACATCGGCAATGCCATCCTCGGTGCCATCTGCCCGGTCGCGCAACACAAATGAGTGCGTGGAACCGGAATCAAACCACACGTCCAATACGTCAAACACCTGTTCCCATTCGTCCGGATTGTAGTCGCTGCCCAAGAACCGCGCCTTGGCACCATCCTTATACCAACAATCCGCACCTTCGGTTTCAAATGCCGCTACAACACGCGCGTTGACAGCCGGATCCCTCATAAGGAAATCCTCGTCATGTGGCATCGCGTCTTTCTTGACAAAACATGTCAGCGGTACGCCCCATGCGCGCTGACGGCTCAAAACCCAATCGGGGCGCGTCTCGATCATGGCGAACAGACGGTTTCGGCCCGTTTGCGGGTGCCATTTAACCAGCTTGTCGATGGAATTTAGCGCACGCTCCCGGATGGTATCTCCCATCTCGCTCTGCCCGTCATCGATGTCGCGGTCCACAGCAGCAAACCACTGCGGCGTGTTGCGGAAAATCACCGGCGCTTTGGAACGCCAGGAATGCGGGTAGCTGTGTGTCACTCGGCCCCTTGCGATCAACGCGCCGCCCTCGGCCAGCTTACTGATCACAGCGGTGTTTGCACCGCCTTCCTTACCTTTGGGCGTGATGATCACTTCGCCACCAAACAATGGCAATGACTGCCGGAACGACCCGTCTTCGATCACGTTATGGGTCATTTGCAACCCGTGTTTGATACCAAGGATATAGTCGTCCGCACCGTGGCTGGGTGCAGTGTGCACAAACCCGGTCCCCGCCTCGTCGGTCACGTGATCACCAGGCAGCATTGGCACATCGAAATCCCACTCACCCTCGCCACCATCAACACTGCGTAGCGGGTGACCACATATCACCAGATCCAACTGATCCGCAGACACATCCCGTTTACGGATAAATTCATCCACCTTGGCCGACTTCATCACGTCTTCGGCCAGATTGTCGGCCAGCAGGTAATGATCAC
The DNA here is from genome assembly GCF_003014475.1 of Shimia abyssi. Classification (GTDB taxonomy): domain Bacteria; phylum Pseudomonadota; class Alphaproteobacteria; order Rhodobacterales; family Rhodobacteraceae; genus Shimia; species Shimia abyssi. Next base: position 101,433 of record NZ_PYGJ01000002.1, read on the forward strand.
CTTTCTTTGCCCAATTCCCCTCAGGAGCCGAGGTGACTTTATAAAGTCCGTAGCTCAATTCAGGGTTAAACGCGATGGCGCGGTTTGACGGGATCGTCCAGGGTGTGGTGGTCCAGATAACCACATTCACACCGATCAGCTGTGACCGTGCGCCGGTTTTCTCTACCGCACGTACAATCAGGAATTTCACCCAGATTGTGTGGCTCTTGTGGTCGTGATACTCGATCTCGGCCTCGGCCAGCGCGGTCTTTTCGACCGGTGACCACATCACGGGCTTTGACCCCTGATAAAGCGTGCCATTCATCAGGAATTTCATGAATTCTTCGGCGATCACCGCCTCAGCGTGGTAATCCATCGTCAGATAGGGATCGTCCCAGTTGCCCGTGATCCCCAGCCGCTTGAACTCTTCGCGTTGGATGTCGACCCATTTCTCGGCAAAGGCGCGGCATTCCTGACGGAATTCGATCATGTCAACCGCATCCTTATCCTTTCCCTTGGCGCGGTATTGTTCCTCGATCTTCCATTCAATGGGTAGACCGTGGCAATCCCAGCCGGGCACATAGCGGCTGTCATGCCCCATCATCTGATGGCTGCGCACGATCATATCCTTGATCGTCTTGTTAAGTGCGTGTCCGATATGCAGATGCCCGTTCGCATAAGGAGGGCCATCATGCAGGGTAAAGGGTTCGCGACCCTTTTTCTCGCGCAGCTTGTCATACACCCCAATCTGTGCCCAGCGCTCCAGCCAACCGGGCTCGCGTTTGGGCAGGCCTGCGCGCATTGGAAAATCGGTTTTTGGCAAGTTCAGCGTGGATTTGTAGTCAGGTGTGTCCTGAGCGGTATCAGAGGTCTTATCGGCGCACATCTCGCGGCGTCCTTCATCTATCGGATCATGTTAGGGGTGTGTCAGGGCGGCGCGATGTCTCAAACGCCTTGTCCCGGCGGCTCGTCTTGCTCAGAGCGCCGGGCATATAATTCGAATAATGATCGCGAAATGGGCCATCATGCCCGCCTTATAGGCTTGGATTTGTGCGGGGTCCAGAGCTTGCACACCCGGCCCTATCCCTTACACCTCATAGGTGCTCAAGTCCTCGGGCGCGTGCAATAACGTGCCTTCGTATTTGGGTAAATCATCCTGCACCTTCAGCCAGGGTAATTTGCTCTGAAAGTTGACATGAAACTCTGGCTTGAATTCGCGCGGATCATCCAGCGTCGCTGCATAGAGATGCATCCCCCCTGCATAATGATCCGCCTCAAACCCCATCGGTGTGCCGCAGGTCGCACAAAAGTGCCGCCGCACCCGCGGCGAACTCTCATATGTGCGCACGTCGTCCCCGACCCATCGAAACGCCTTCTCCGGCAAGCCCAGCCACGCCACGACAGGAGCTGCGCAATTGCGTCGGCAATCGTCACAATGGCAATAGCACGCCCAAGTTACTTCGCCCTCAAAAGCAAATCGTGTTTGTCCGCACAAACACCGCCCCGTCTTTTCCATGCAAACCGCTCCCTAGCTCTCCTGGCAAAACTTTGCACATCAAAGCCTGACGGGACCCGCCCAGAAGCGACATTTTGCACCCACCAGCGATCTGTCATTTCACCCGACCCCACGGCGCGCTATGATCTGCCAACCAATTCTTTAGTGAACATAACCCATGCCCGCACTCCCCCCACGCTTCAACATCTCCCGCGACGACATCGCACGCGTTGTTGCCGCTTTTTACGAGCAGGTCCGCGTCCATCCCGGTCTAGGTCCCGTCTTTGCCGCCCACGTCACCGACTGGCCCTCGCATGAAGCTAAAATTACCCGTTTCTGGGCAAACGCCATCCTGCATGAACGGGGCTATGATGGGAATCCTGTCAAAATCCATCGCGATGCTGGCAATGTCCGTCCCGGCATGTTCGAACCGTGGCTGGCTTTGTTTGACCACACTTTGCGCCACGAGCTCACGCCCGAACAGGCCCGCGCGTGGTCCGCGCTCGCCCACACGATCGGCCGATCCCTGCGCGCCAGCGTCGTCGAGAAAATGCAAGGCCCCGGCGGCGTCCCGATACTGCGCTAACAACGTGCACCCAAGCGAGGAAAGCCCGCAAGGGCTTGAGGAGCGCGCGCGCCAAACCAATTTTACCGATCGAACAACCCAGTCAATGACCGCTTGACCAAGCCCGACACCTTTGGCTGACGCGCTTCGCCAAATGGCATCGGACGACACACCTCCATCGCCGCGACACCAACCCGCGCCGTCAACGCGCCATTGACCAGACCTTCGCCAAACCGCCGACTTACCTTGGCCAACGCGCCCCCACCTACCAATGTTCCAATCAAATCGTCACCCGCAGCAACGGCACCTGTGGCCACCAAATGCGTCATCACGGCTCTGAACAATCGCCAACTGCCAAGCGTCCCGGATCGCCCACCGTAAATTTCGGCAATGCGCCGTATCATGCGCATGTTCGCAGACAGCGCAGCAACCACGTCCGCCAACGCCAGCGGAACCAGCGCTGTGACCATCGCTACCTGCCGCGCTGCGGCTTCCACCTCTCGCTGCGCTGCCGTGTCCAAAGGCGCTAAAACCTCCGCCTCGGCCATCACCAACAACGCATCCCCATCCAGCACGTCACCGCGCCGTTCCGCGAGCCGCTCACGTCCCCAGCGTGTATCCGAGCGCCCCTGATAAAACCGATCCAGCCGATCCGCCACATCCCGCGCATCCGCAAGCTCACCTGACACCACCGCCGCATCCGCAACTGACCGCAGCTGATCCACCCGACGCAACCGTGCAAACCCCGCCAGCTCACGCAGAACCAACGCCAAAGCCACCACTAACAACGCGCCTCCCATGGCCATAAAAACCATGCCAAGCGTCGGAGAGCGCGCCACCAATCCGGTGGCAAAGTCCCACGCCGTCACCGAAATCCCCGCTCCCAGGAATCCAATTAACAGGCTCCAGAACAACTTCCCCAACCAGGATCCCTTACGTGCGCCCACCTGGGCTGCCACCTGCATTGCCCGCCCTTCTGGGCTGGGCGCCGTCAGATCCGGCACTGGCGCCGCATCCTCGACCTTGACCGAGGGTTGATCCTCAAGATCAATCAAAACAGGGCCCTTGCTCACAACCGATCTCCAATCAAAAACTGTGCCGCCCGATCCAACCGGATATGGGGAGGCCCATCACCCGCCCGTAAACTCAACGGGGCTGGCGCAAACTTCATTACTTGATAATCCTGATCCAGCCACGCGTCGGCCCCCTGCCGCGCGGGTCCCAGCAGCTGCGCCGGATCATCCGGCAGCGCGCCGGGATAAAACGCTGCCTGCCTCCCTGTCTCCAGCAGCCGCCCCCGAACACAATCAAGCTCGCGGCCATCATGGCGTACCTGTTCCTCTGTCGTTGCGCGTAAAGACGCTAGTGACATCGCTTGCGTCATTGCGCCTGCAAATTGTGCCCGATCAGATGCATCACCCGTCAACGCCTCCATGATGGCCGTCAACTGAGGGTGCTGTGTGTGGTGTAAATGGTCCGCTTTTGTCGCCGCAAACAAGATCTTTTCGACCCGCTTGCCCAACAGTAACCTTGTCAGAAACGCATTCCGCCCAGGGCGAAAGGCCGTCAGAATGTCGGCCAATCCGGCTCGCATATCCTCTACCGCACGTGGCCCTGCATGGATTGCGCCCAACGCGTCAACCAAGACCACCTGCCGGTCAATCCGGCTGAAATGATCGCGGAAAAACGGCTTTACCACCCGCGACTTATAGGCCTCAAACCGCCGCTCAAACGCCCGCCAAAGCGACCGACGGCCGGGCCGCTCAGCCTCTGGCAACGGCGCGAACGTCAATACCGGCGATCCATCCAGATCACCGGGCAGCAAAAACCGCCCCGGCGTGCAGTCATGGTACCCGGCACCGCGTGCCGCATGAAGATACCCGGTAAATGTTGCCGACAATCCCTTGGCCTGCACCTCGTCCAAATCTCCAGCTGGATCCACATCGCGCACCGCCGCGCGATACGCGTCGGCCTCGTCGCGCGGTTCGATCCGGGCCAACACCTCCCGGCTCCACTCTGCAAAGCTCTTGTCCAGCAACCCGAGGTCCAGCAACCACTCACCCGGATAATCCACGATGTCCAGATGCACGGTACGCGGCCCTTGCAACCCTGACAGCAACCCAGATGGTCGCACCCTCAACGACAAACGCAGCTCACTGATCGCGCGTGTACTGTCCGGCCAATGCGGCTCTGGTCCGGTCAAGGCAGCCAGATGAGTCTCATAGTCGAAACGGGGCACAGTATCATCTGGCTGGGGTTGCAAAAATGCCGCCTCGATACGCCCTTCGGACGCGGCCACCAATTGCCCCATGCGGCCCCGATCCAACAGGTTCGCGACCAAAGACGTGATAAACACTGTCTTGCCCGACCGCGCCAACCCGGTCACACCCAGCCGGATCACAGGCTCAAAGAACGTCTCCGACACCGTATCACCCAAGGTCTCGACCCCGCGTGCCACGCCGTCCGTCAATGACGAAAATACCAAACCGCCTGCCCCTTTAGTCGTTGCTTGCAGAAAATCTAGTCCCTCACCGCCCCATTTTCCAGTGCCACTGCCCGCTTCAAATCCGAGAGCGAATCCTCTATCGCTCACCCCATGCCCAGATACGCTCTCCAAGTCGAATACCACGGACACCCCTTTGCCGGGTGGCAACGTCAGGCCGACCAACCTTCGGTGCAGGGCGCGATTGAAGCCGCGCTCGCCCGCATTGAGCCCGGCCCCTTTACCATCGCCGCCGCCGGACGTACCGATGCAGGCGTGCACGGTCTAGCGCAGGTCGCTCATGCCGACATGGCCAAGGAGTGGGATCCCTTCCGCCTGTCTGAGGCGCTGAATTACCACCTTAAACCCAACCCCATTGCCATTGTCCAAGCCGCTCGAGTGGACGATGACTGGCATGCCCGTTTCTCTGCCCATGAGCGCCGCTACCTATTTCGCATCTTGATGCGTCGTGCACCGGCCACCCATCAGGCGGGACTTGTCTGGCAGGTCAGCCAGCCCCTTGACGCAGATGCCATGCAAGAGGGTGCCAATCACCTGATTGGCCATCATGATTTCACAACATTCCGCAGCTCCATCTGTCAGGCCGCCAGCCCGCTCAAAACGCTTGATGCACTTGATGTGGAATCGGTCGATACCCTGTGGGGCCCGGAAATCCACTTCCACGTGCGTGCCCGCTCCTTCCTGCACAATCAGGTCCGCAGCTTTGTCGGCACCCTCGAACGGGTCGGCGCTGGTGCATGGGCTCCTGAGGACGTTCGCACCGCGCTGGACTCCAAAAGCCGCGCCGCCTGCGGCCCTGTTTGCCCGCCACAGGGGCTCTATCTAGCCGGTGTCGGCTACCCGTCCGATCCCTTCACCTGATCCGCTTCTCAATGTTCCTCAATACCTCGGGGAGTCGCAGCTATGCTACGATGGAGCGGCGCGCAACTCCCCGCTTTCCTCTAGGGAAACCCTTGACCATCCGCGTCCGGCATGCTCACCCTGACGACCATCCATTTCGCGAGGGCGTCCATGTTCAAGCCAGCTATCACAGGCACCGGGGTGTTTACCCCTGAGCAAATCATCACAAATGACGAACTGGTCGAAAGCTTCAACGCTTATGTTGACCGTTTTAACGCCAAAAATGCCGACGTCATTGCCACTGGCGACATCGCTGCGCTGGAACATTCCAACAGCGATTTCATCTTGAAAGCCTCCGGAATAGAACAGCGACACGTGATCGACAAAGCAGGTGTGCTTGACCCAAAGGTTATGCGCCCGAACTTACGCCAACGGACCGATGATGAACCTTCGCTGATGTGCGAAATGGCACTTGATGCCTGCCACAAAGCACTCGAACAGGCCGGAGTCGCCGCAACTGACATCGACCTTGTCATATGTGCCGCCTCCAACCATGAACGCGCCTATCCGGCCATAGCCGTCGAAATCCAACAGGCGCTTGGTGCGGGTGGGTTCGCGTTTGACATGAACGTCGCCTGTTCCTCGGCAACTTTTGGCATTCAGGCCGCTGCCGACATGATCCGCTCAGGCTCAGTCCGAAAAGCCATCGTTGTGAACCCGGAAATCTGTTCGGCCCACCTCGAATGGCGCGACCGGGATTGCCACTTTATCTTTGGCGACGTCGCCACCGCCACCCTGATTGAGCGCGACGAAGACGCCGAGGGGCCGCATTTCGAAATCATCTCAACCCGTTGCTCGACCCAGTTCTCAAACAATATCCGCAACAACAATGGGTTCCTGCGCCGTTCACGCCCGGACGGCATGATCGACCGGCGCGACATGCAGTTCATGCAAAACGGTCGGAAGGTATTCAAAGAAGTGCTCCCGATGGTTTCAGCACACATGCTAAGCCATTTAGAAGACGAAAAACTTGCCCAGTCTGACCTAAAGCGGCTTTGGCTGCATCAAGCCAATAAGACCATGAATGATTTCATTGGAAAAAAAGTTCTTGGGAAGACCCCGGAACCAGGTCAACAACCCAACATCCTACAAAACTACGCAAACACCTCATCCGCAGGATCCATCATTGCATTTTCCCAACACTCTCAAGACTTAAGGCTGGGCGAAATCGGCATGATTTGCTCGTTTGGAGCTGGCTATTCAGTTGGTTCAGTTGTCCTGAGACGCCAGTAAACCCAACTTCCGATTCGTTGGAGTGGCTTTCTTGTCATGCAGGACACTACTATAAATCACAGCAATATCGCCATTAACTACCATTAATGACAGTAATTTATTACCAATTAGTTTGGGATTCCCTACCAGACAGAGTAATTTCCCTAGGGTAATCTGGTGCTAGGAAGTTGCAGTACACGCGAGTGCCCACATCCCCAGGTAGGCCAGTGTATTGTGAGGGGAAAGTTAATAATTTACCCACTTCTGCTTTGTGCTGTCCCGTGCAGAGCTATTTTGATCGATGCGCACACCCGTGCAACTCGAATTTCCTCTAGGTCTTTTTATGACGCATGGGTGTTTCAGGAAACTGAGACACCCAATTACTTTGTGTCGAACAGTTTCGCCAGAATTTCTCGTCTCGATCCAAACTCTTGTCAGCGACGGCGAATTTTGCCGCGACCTGCTTCAACCACGCCCATTTCAACCAACACAGACGCCTGACCATCATCCAGATGTGCAAGCGGGTCCGGCAACAATCCCATACTCATTGCCAAAGCCGCTAATTCCGCGCGATTGCCCAGCCCGGTCTTCTTTAGAATCTGGTTCATCCGCTGCCGTACGGCTGACACGGTTACACCCAGACGCTCTGCGATTGTCTTGTCCTGCAAACCCGCCCCGATCAATTCCAACAGTTCGCGCTGTTTGTCAGAAATTGCATTGCGTTCCGTAAATTCGGCCGCAAAATGGGTCATATAACGCTGAAACCCCGACATAGCGGCGCTTTGCAACACCCAACCGTGTGTCTGAATGATCAGATGCATGTCGCGTTTGGCGTGGTCTCCGGAAAACGTAATCAGCGCAGCTTGTGGCGGCGCATGAACACGCAACGGAATTGAAAACCCAGACCGCATCCCGCGCGCCGCAGCCTCGCGCAATACCAAATAACGCGCCTCTGGAACGTGATGAAATTCATCAGCAAACTCTAAACCAACTGCAATTGGTGTGAGATGCTTCATTGCGTGGCTTCTAAAATAAGACCACTTGGATAAGTCAGGATCTTGATTGGAGGATGTCAACCAGGTTGAGTCATACGACGTGCGTACAAACAGCGTTTTCTTCCAGTTTTCATAACTGCTCGCCGACACCATATCGACATAAGGCACGTTCAGCGTCCGTCCCAAACCAACAAGCAGGCGCCAAACGTCCGACGAATGCGCAGTCGTTTCCAGATCCACCAGAAAATTGTGCAACAGTTCGGGCACATGGCGTTCGGCATCCAAGAGAGGACGTCGCTCTGGGCCAGATATTAACACGATGTCACGTTCCTTGTTTGTATGAAGAGCGCCGCGCAAATGCGATTTTTTGAATACTAAAACCAATTCGCGGCATCTTGAAACCCCTATGAAAGTTGCATGCCATTGAGTCATGCGCATGCGACGCGGGCATTTCTGTTTTCTCCCTTCATGCCGATTAGAGTCTTGAACCTCAAGGCACTCGCGTCTTATCACCGCGCCCATGGCCAAGCTCTATTTCAATTATTCGACGATGAACGCCGGCAAATCCACAGTGCTTTTGCAGGCGTCTCACAACTACCGTGAACGCGGGATGCAAACCTATTTGCTAACCGCCCGCTTTGACAATCGAGCTGGCGATGGGCGCATTGCGTCGCGCATTGGCATTTCGGCTCCCGCCGATACGTTTGACGAAACCAGCGATCTGTTTGCACAAATCGAAACGCGTCTCACAATAGGCCCGCTCGCCTGCGTTTTCATCGACGAATCTCAGTTCCTTTCGGAAGAACAGGTCTGGCAACTTGCGCGCGCGGTGGACGATCTCGGAGTGCCCGTAATGTGCTACGGCCTGCGGGTTGATTTTCAAGGCAAGCTCTTCCCCGGTTCAGCCGCCTTGCTAGCGCTGGCCGATGAAATGCGCGAGGTGCGCACAATCTGTCATTGCGGCAAGAAAGCCACCATGGTTGTGCGTCAGAACGAAACCGGCAACATTTTGCGCGAGGGCGCACAGGTTCAGATAGGTGGCAATGAAAGCTATGTCTCGTTGTGCCGCCGTCACTGGCGCGCCGCCATGGATGACGTGACCGATTGAACAAAAAAGGGGGCTAGCCCCCCACTCAAAAAACACTCCGCGTTTTTTACTCCCCCCGAAGTATTTTTAGCGAAATGAAGAGCACCTGCTTGCCCCGACGAGGGCGGCTTTCTATAACGACAGCATCCATGAAAAAAGAGGTCCACGCATGACATTCCGCCAGAAGCATCTTCTCGGGATTGAAAATCTTGGCCCAGATGAAATCATCGCCCTGCTGGATCTGGCCGAACAATATGTCGACCTCAATCGCCGCGAACTCAAGCATTCGGATGCTTTGACGGGGCTGACACAGGTCAACATGTTCTTTGAAAACTCCACCCGTACACAGGCCAGCTTTGAATTAGCAGGCAAACGCCTGGGCGCGGATGTGATGAATATGGCGATGCAGGCCAGCTCGATCAAAAAGGGCGAGACCCTGATCGATACCGCGATGACGCTAAACGCCATGCACCCCGACCTTCTGGTTGTGCGCCATCCCCACTCGGGCGCAGTTGATCTGCTGAGCCAAAAGGTAAACTGCGCCGTTCTGAATGCAGGCGACGGACGCCACGAACACCCGACACAGGCGCTTCTGGATGCGCTCACCATCCGCCGCTCAAAGGGCCGCCTGCATCGCCTGAACATCGCGATCTGCGGCGATGTCGCCCATTCACGCGTTGCGCGCTCGAACCTGATCCTGCTTGGTAAAATGGAAAATCGAGTCCGCCTTGTTGGCCCACCCACGCTGGTGCCTGCCAATTTTGCCGAGTTCGGCGCCGAAATTTACGAAGACATGCACGAGGGCCTGCGTGACGTCGATGTGGTCATGATGTTGCGCCTCCAAAAAGAGCGCATGGATGGCGGCTTCATCCCCTCTGAGCGCGAGTATTACCACCGCTACGGGTTGGATAGAGACAAGCTTTCTGTGGCGAAACCTGATGCCATCGTTATGCATCCCGGCCCAATGAACCGCGGCGTAGAAATCGATGGCGAGATTGCCGATGACATCAACCGCTCTGCCATTCAGGAACAGGTTGAAATGGGTGTGGCCGTGCGCATGGCTGCGATGGACCTGCTCGCCCGCAACCTGCGCGCCACGCGCGCCGCCGAACCGATAGAGGCCTGATTGTGAGCGAAGACCCGAAAGATCCCCGCGCCTCTGGCATGGTCGCCATGGTTGCCCTGATCGTGATGTTCGCCTTTGTCGGCCTGATCGTCTGGGTGGGCGGATGACCGCGCTGCAGGTCGCAGAGAAAGAACGCGGAGTGATCCGCGTCTTTGCGCTGGACCTGCCAGAGAGCGACCTGAAACGCCTCACCGATCCGGCCAAACACGATCCAACCCCGCAAGCTACCGTCGCCATGCTAATCGGTCTGGACTGGCTCGAAGATGGCGGGTTCGAGATATTTGAAACCGATGTTCTGGGCGAACTGGGGCTTGCCGGATATCTGGCCAATGGTGGTGGCGTGGCACCGGCTGATCTAGCCGCCAACCGAGACCGTCTTAACGCCTATGATGGTCCGGTCCTTATCCTCTATTCCCGCGCCTTTGGCGGCGCGCCAACCTTGCTCAAACCCGGCCCTGGTGTCGCTCACCTGGGCACGTGGCACGAAGACATCGCGCCCGTGTCATTTGAAAAACTGCCCAGTACCGCCGCATTTGGCACTGCAGATCCATCCGCAACTGGCACGCCTAGTGATACACCGCCAAAATCGCCGTTTCTCACCGTCTTGTTGGCAATTCTGGCCCTGCCCATCGCCGCGGCTTTTCTTTTCATCTTGATCTACGGGATGCTCAATTGACCGCCCACCCTTCGCCTGAAACGCTCCCTTTTCTAGACCTGCGACCGGACGAAAAAATTTCGAGTGTCTGGCGCCCGGAGTTCCGCTTTTTCCTAGCGAAGCTATGCTTTGTGTCCAGCCTCACCGCCCTGTGCCTTGGCACCGGGATGCGGGTGGGTACAGGTATTTCAAATCCCCTGCTGTGGCTCGGCGCGTTTATCTTGTCGGCCGCCGTCTACGCATTCATTTTCGATGACTTTCTGGAATGGCGCGCCCGCAAAGGCGACGTGTGGGTGCTGACCAATATGCATCTGGTCTATTTCAACCCAAACGACGAAACCTCTCCTGCTGCCGTGCCACTTTCAGCGATCGAAACTGTTTCAGGCTGGATGTTCTGGGGCGTACGAGTTCGGCTTGTCCCCCGTGATCAATTGATGATGCTGTTCCTCGCCGACCGGACGACGGTGCGCGATACGATCCGCGCGCATTTGCCACCAAAAGAGACCACCAAATGACACGATCCATGACCCCGGACAGTCCCCTTGGCGATGGTGAGACGATACTCACCAGTTTTCGAGCGGACCGTGCAACCTATATTCAGGCAAACACATGGCTTGCCGCAGGTGCAATGGCGGGCGGGATGCTCATTCTCTGGCTGGTCGGCAATCCGCATGTCTGGACCGGTGCAATTGGCGGGTTTGCCGCTGTGGCGGTGCGTGCGTTTTACATGATGTCCGAGGAACTCTCGGTCAGATGGGATCTCACCAACCAGCGACTGCTCGGCCCAATGGGCCGCGCCATCCCTCTCTCGGCAATAAAGAACTTCAACACTCTGGGCAATATGGTTCAACTGGTCACCCATTCAGGCGACAAACACCTGATCAAATACCAACACGACCCCGCGCACATCATCGCCACCCTTAAGCACGTCGCGGCAGGGGGCACACCTTGACCGACGGTTGGGACGGCATCCTTGATCCGGACGAAGAAATCCTGTGGCAGGGTCGCCCTGACGGTGCAATTGTCTTTTCCGTTGACCGGATCATCCCGTTTGTCTTTGGCCTGTTCTTTGCCGGTTTCGCCCTGTTCTGGATGATCATGGCCGCGCAGGCCGGCGGATTTTTCTGGATGTTCGGCCTGTTGCATTTTGGCGTAGGCATCTCCTTTTCCATCGGCCCGATCCTCTGGTCAGCCTATCGTCGACGCAACAGCTGGTATACACTAACCAACCGCCGCGCCTTTATTGCCACCAATCTCGCGATCCGGGGCAAATCACTCGACAGTTACCCCATTACCGGATCGACCATCCTGGAGATTGTGGACGGCCCTATGCCTTCGCTCTGGTTTGCCAGCAGACCCAAACGCAGTAAACACGGCACCCGAAATATCAAGATTGGGTTTGAACGCATCGCCCAGGCGCGCGACGTTTATCGGGTGATGCGTGACATTCAAATGAAAGACCGGCAAAAGCAGGCCGACTAACCAAGAGACCGCGCTATGACCACACTCTTCACCAATGCCCGCCTGATCGACCCTGAAACCGGCAGCGACGCCCGCGGCTGGCTGCTGGTACGTGACGGTCATATCGCCGCCCGAGGCGAGGACAGCCCGCAAGGGCTGGAGGAGCCGACCGAAACCATAGACTGCAAGGGCAAATGCCTTGCCCCCGGCATTGTCGATATCGGGGTCAAGGTTTGCGAGCCCGGTGAGCGCCACAAGGAAAGCTACAAAACCGCAGGACTCGCCGCTGCAGCTGGCGGCGTAACAACCATTGTGACCCGCCCCGACACCACGCCCGCAATCGACACGCCTGAAGCGCTCGAATTTGTCGAACGCCGCGCCAATGAGGCCGCACCGGTCAATGTCCGCCCAATGGCCGCCCTGACCAAAGGACGGGCGGGCCGTGAAATGACCGAATTTGGCTTTCTCATGGATGCAGGCGCCGTGGCTTTCACCGATTGCGACCATGTCGTTCCAAACACCAAGGTTCTCTCGCGCGCGATGACCTACGCCCGCTCGCTGGGCGCGTTGGTCATCGCACACCCACAGGAGCCAGGTCTTTCCGCTGGCGCCGCCGCGACATCAGGCAAATTTGCCGCCCTGCGCGGCCTGCCCACTGTCACACCAATGGCCGAGCGCATGGGGCTGGATCGTGACATCGCTTTGATCGAGATGACAGGCGTCAAATATCACGCAGACCAGATCACCACCGCCCGCGCGCTGCCTGCTCTGGAACGCGCCAAACAAAACGGGTTTGACATCACCGCGGGCACATCGATTCACCATCTGACCTTAAACGAACTCGACGTCGCCGACTATCGTACCTTTTTCAAGATCAAGCCGCCGCTGCGCTCCGAAGATGACCGCCTTGCCATTATCGATGCGGTCAAAACCGGCCTGATAGATATCATCTCCTCCATGCACACACCTCAGGACGAGGAATCCAAACGCCTGCCGTTTGAAGAAGCCGCCTCTGGAGCGGTTGCGCTGGAGACGCTACTCCCGGCAGCAATGCGCCTTTACCATGCAGGCCACCTGACCCTGCCCGACTTGTGGCGCGCCATGGCTCTTAATCCGGCCAAACGTCTCGCTCTGCCCTGTGGGCGTCTCTCGACAGGGGCACCTGCCGATCTGGTGCTGTTTGATCCGGACGCCCCATTCATCCTTGATCGCTTCACTCTACAGTCCAAATCCAAGAACACTCCGTTTGACGGGCAACGTATGCAGGGTAAAGTGCTGGCCACCTATGTTGGCGGCGCCCCCGTCTATCGGAGAGACTGATGCCACTGATCGAGAACACCCCTGCCATTCTGCTGCTTTGGGCCGTGATCGGCTATCTGCTGGGGTCCGTCCCATTTGGCATGGTCATCAGCCGAGCCATGGGCCTCGGCAATCTGCGCGAAATCGGCTCGGGTAATATTGGCGCAACCAACGTGTTGCGCACTGGTTCAAAGCCTGCCGCTGCCGCGACTCTCGTCCTTGACGGGGGCAAGGGGGCTATCGCCATCCTGCTGGCTCGAGCGCTCGCAGGTGAAGATGCCGCGCAAATTGCTGGCTTCATGGCTTTCCTCGGGCATTGCTACCCCGTCTGGCTCGGCTTTAAAGGTGGCAAAGGCGTCGCGACGTTCCTTGGCACGCTGCTCGCGCTCGCATGGCCGGTCGGCATTGCATGCTGTCTGACTTGGCTTGCCACGGCCGCCCTGACGCGCATCTCGTCCCTTTCGGCCCTAACCGCCGCCGCCTCCAGCACGATATGGATCGTTTTCCTCACCACCGGTGAGGCCTTTATTCTCGGCGTACTTCTCACCCTACTGGTGTTCTGGCGACACCGTGAAAACATCAGGCGCCTGCGTGCGGGCGAAGAACCCAAGATCGGCAAACGAACCTAAAATCAAGTCTCTGCGCTCGCGCTTGCCCCTTTTGTCATCGCCGCACTGTTCTTTTGGGTTTTGCTGATCCAGATCTTTGCGCTGTGGTTTGGCTAACTCTCATGTCTTTTCTTCGCCGGTCACAAGTTTGCGATCGCCCTGCGGTACGTCCAACCACGCTTTCTGACATTCGCATTTATCGACCTCGCTCTAAACCTCGCGACACCCAAATTCTTTGTACCTTTCCTTCGTCTGAATGGTCATAAACCAGACTTTCAAGCCATCTTGCCCATTTGGCAATTCGGCCTCTTGGTTGCGACGGTCTGGGGTAGAGAATTTACATCTCCATACCGCGCGATCTTGTTTTTTCTAACCACGACAGCTAGTTAACGCCAAAATGTGCGAAATTGCACACCTATTCCGCGCTCAGACACACACACCTTTTGTTGTTTTGAATGTGAACGCATCCACCTCCATTTGCTTATCATGGCAGCGCAATTTCGTTGCCTGAAAATTGAAGATCTGGACGGGTGGTCAATTTCGGGCCGCGTTGTTCACAAAAGGACCAAAAGGAAAAACCATGAACACATTCAAATCTCTCGTCGTTGGCGCAGCGCTCGCAGTCACTATGGCCAGTTCGGCACTCGCCGCTGGTGTAGACGTAAACGCGACCCCAACTGGCCTTGCGCTGCAAGGGTATGACGCTGTGGCCTACCACACAGTTGGCGAACCAACCAAAGGCGACTTCCAGATTACTTCGGTCTACAACGAAGCGACCTACCGCTTTGCCTCCGAAGAAAACAAAGCCAAATTTGACGCCGACCCAGAATCGTATGCGCCGCAATACGGTGGCTATTGCGCCTTTGGTGCTGCCATGGGCTTCAAGTTTGACGGCGACCCAACTGTTTGGAAAATCGTCGACGGTGAGCTGTTTCTGAATCTCGCGCCTTCGATCCAGACGCGCTGGGAATCTGACCTCGATAACCTGATTGTTCAGGCCGACAACAACTGGGTTTCCATCGAAGACAAAGCTCCAGCTGAACTACAGCAATAAGCCATTTCACCACCCCGCGCTCTTTCGGCGTGGGCTACCACTCACGACAAAAGGCGGCACCTGGTGCCGCCTTTTTTTTTGTCGAGGTCGAAGTCAGGCAGGGCAGAATACCAGCCCGGCGATTTTTATCCGATTTCACGCTTAACTCCGTAACCGCGATACCTTAATCAAGACGGAACTTCGCAAGAGGCTGGCTCGTGTGAAACAACGCCAACCCACACGCCCAAGAGACAACGCCTTCACCATCTTCCAACAGCAAGAATGAAACAAGAATGGGCTTCACTTTCGCTTGTCCCGCTTGGTAGGCTTGGTTGAGGTCGACGCTTGCAGGTCTGAAACTTCGCCAAAACAATTGATCCAGAAAACTTCACCTTCCAGGCTTTACCTTTCTTGCATACTCTAGCAGTCGGCAAAATTCTTTCTGGTGAGGTTTGAGTGGCTCTGGCTGAGAGTTATTTATGCCCCAATCGGAATCTCGGTTGCTAGCCCAAATTGGATTTGTGCAGCTGCGATGGGGCAATGAATGAGGTCGTAGGCAATCTGGTCCTGTCGCGGTTTGATGCCGCTCCCCTGATAGCATTCTTTTGTTGATTATCACTGAGAACTGGCCCGGTATTCCCATAAATTGTCACTGAGAGTTGGCCCAAGTGAACACACTTGCCCGACGGTTTTGGTTGAGGGGATTTTTGAGTGGCTTTCGACACTACGCATTGCGTGACAAAATACCATTTCGCGAGATTGCCCGGCGGACGGGTTTGTCTCGAAGTACCATCAAGAAGTATCTACGCGAAGGCGCGGTGGAGTCGAAGTTCAAGACACATAGGCGCCCAAATAAGCCTGACCCGTATGCGGATCGTTTGTCAGCTTGACTTTTGATTCAGACCCGCAAATCACGCAACGAACGGCGAACTGTGAAGCAGATGCATGCAAATCTCGTGAAGATTGGATACGACGGCCCTAAGAACGGATTGCAGCCTTTGCCCGGGCCTGGCGTGACGATCGGCATCGCCTGAGCAGACAGGCTGTCGTGGAACGTTCTTTCCTTTGACCTTTCAGCCTGGTGAAGCCTTTCGGTGCGACTGGAGCGAAGACTGGGCCAATATAGGCGGTGAACGGATCAAGCTTCAGGTGGCCCATATTGAGTGTCTGACGTCAGCACCCATGGGTCCAATTTTGATAAGAGAGAGTTTTCGGACAACTGGCTCATCGTTACCATCAAGGAGTGGACGATGAGAAAGTAAACAAAGAGTCCTGGCGAGAAGGTCGTCAAAGACATCAAACGGGCCACGTGCAAGCAATATTCCAATGAAGAGAAGATTAGGTTCGTGCTAGACGGGCTGCGCTGCGAACACTGACAAGGTGAAGGAACTGCACCGCGAGGCGCGGGACCTCGAGGAGGTGGTTGCTGAGCAGACGCTCGAACATTGGCCATGCTCAGCATTGCCCGCAGGACATTCTACCATTGGTAAGATCGTTACCTGCAACGCGGGAATGCTGGCCTTGCAGATCAATCCCCCAAGCCCAAACACGTTTGGAACCGCCTGCCAACGGAAGTGAAGCGCAGGTCTGTCAAGCTGGCGCTGGAGCAAACGGAGCAGTCGCCACGCGATTTAGCGGTGATGTTCACAGATCACGAACGATACTTTGTATCGGTATCCACAGTGTATCGCAATCTCAAGGCACATGACCTAATCACCAGCCCTGCATTCATCGTGCTGAAGCCCGCCAATCAGTTCCAGCATGAGCCAACAGCCATCAGCCAGCTTTGGCAGACCGCCACATCCGCACATTTGCTAAACGAGTCGGCGTTGATGCTAAAGACTATGGCTTCTTGAGGCGCGTGTTTTGTTAAGCCACCGACGTATTGTGTATTTCTCTACGCAAATTTTTTGGTTGGATTTGGCAGATTGAACCCCTGAAAGGGTATCGCCAGCCATCTTTTGCGAGTTGAAAGTTGTCCTGCGGCACAAATCTTGTCTCAAAAAACCGGGCATGTGCTATATCCTGAAATGGCGCGATGCTGTCAGGTCAACGACCTTAGTGCGCCTTTAGGTGAAGGTTGATCTATTTTTCCCGCGTATATGACAGCAACTCACCGATATTTCCTTCGGTACCGATCCCACTTTCTTTCCATCCCCCAAATGGCGGGCCACGCGCCCAAGTCACCGGGCCGTTGATTTCAATATAACCCGCCTCCAGGTCATCCGCTGCCTGGTGCGCAAGGATTCGGCAAAGAAATGAAACACACATGGCGCACCTATTCCGACCCGCGCGAAACGCGCAAAACTGGAAAGCCCGCAGGCATCAGGAACTAAGGTCCGATTGCACAGGGTGCACGTTGCAGCAAAAGTTTTGCCCCAACTCAGAGGCCCGCGCAGTCCATCGCGAGAAATACGAAATCGTCAGAGCCTTCGCACGCCAATGCACCGCGTAAGAGTTCAATGTCACCGCGCAGAAACGACGACAGAAAGTTGAGATGCTCTTCGCACACCTCAAGCGCCTCCTTGGCCCCGGGCGGCTCCGATTAAGGGGACCTTGCGGCGTTCAAGATGAATTTACTCTCGCATCCATTGCCCAAAACCTCCGGAAACTAGCAAAACTCAGGCCTATGAGCCCAGCCTTCGGATAAGAAGGCAACCCAACCTCGAACATCCCAATAAATCAACGCGTTTTCACATGTCAAAGCGCGAGAAAGGAAGAGTTTTTCAACACAATCCGTCCGTGGGCACCCCTGATCATTGAAGTAGAATCGGACCATTGGCTAAATTCAGTTTTTGGAAAGAATTTAGCCAATGGCAAATTTATGAGCTCTACATGGCAATCCCTAGGGTCAAAATGGCAATACTATGGGTGCGTCCACAGAGCTCAACTTTCCCGATTATCCGCATTTTGAATAGCCACAGCTCATGCAAGTCATACAACCTTCCACCATCTGCACATCAAACTGACCACAGCTGGGGCAAGCTTTACCTCTCGGCGCCTCTCCAACGGCGACAACCTCGGCCTTTGGGTCTGACTTGAGGCCCATCCCCTCGCCTTCTATGAAACCGATAGCAATCATGTGCCGCTCGATCACACCGCCAATCGCTGCGAGGATAGATGGGATGTATTTCCCCTCCATCCAGGCACCGCCACGCGGATCAAACACAGCTTTGAGCTCCTCAACCACAAACGACACGTCCCCACCGCGACGGAATACAGCTGAGATCATGCGCGTGAGTGCAAGTGTCCACGCGTAATGCTCCATGTTTTTGGAATTGATAAAAACTTCAAACGGGCGTCGGTGGCCATTGATAATCACGTCATTCACCGTCAGGTAAATAGCGTGCTCACTATCGGGCCATTTCAGCTTGTAGGTCGCCCCCTCCAGCGTCTGCGGCCGTTCCAGCGGCTCAGACATGTAAATGACCTCTCCACCATCGGCCAAATGATCTGCTGGTTGTTCACCCGGTGCAGTTTCTGCGCTCTCTGACACGGCGAGAACCGATCCGGTCACATCATTGGGACGGTATGTTGTGCACCCCTTACAACCCGTGTCCCACGCCTGCATATAGACATCCTTGAACGCCTCAAAACTGATGTCTTCGGGGCAGTTGATCGTCTTTGAAATACAGGAATCGATCCATTTTTGCGCAGCAGCCTGCATCCGCACATGTGCGGATGGCTCCAGCGTCTGAGCATTCACGAAATACTCGGGCAACTCGCGATCACCAAACTTGTCCCGCCACATCTGCACAGCATAATCGACGACTTCTTCCTCTGTGCGCGATCCGTCCTTTTGCAGGACTTTACGGGTATAGGCATAGGCGAAAACTGGCTCGATCCCGCTGGAAACATTACCTGCATAAAGGCTGATTGTACCGGTTGGCGCAATCGATGTCAGCAACGCGTTGCGGATCCCATGCTCGCCAATCGCCGCCTTCACATCATCGTCCAACTGCGAAACCAACCCGCCGCTCAGGTACTTCTCAGCATCAAACAGCGGAAAAGCGCCCTTTTCTTTGGCAATATTCACCGACGCCAGATAAGACGCGCGCGCAATTGCCTTCATCCAGACCTCGGTCTGAATAGCAGCCTCTTCGGACCCATAGCGCAATCCAAGCATCAGCAACGCATCAGCAAGCCCGGTTACACCAAGGCCGATCCGGCGTTTCGCTTGCGCCTCAGCCGCTTGTTCAGGCAATGGGAACCGCGATGCATCCACAACGTTGTCCATCATCCGCACGGCGGTCGCGACCAGTTCGGTCAGCTCGACTTCGTCCAGTGCAGCGGCATCTTCAAACGGGGCCTTAACCAGTCGCGCAAGGTTGATCGAGCCCAGCAAACACGCGCCATATGGTGGCAACGGCTGCTCACCACACGGGTTTGTCGCCGCAATAGTTTCCACATAGTTTAGATTGTTCAGCTTGTTGATGCGGTCGATAAAAATCACGCCCGGTTCGGCATAATCATAGGTCGACTGCATGATCTTGTTCCACAGATCACGTGCTTCGACCGTATGATACACTCGGTCACCGAACTTCAACTCCCACGGACCGTCCGCCTTAACGGCGTCCATGAACGCATCTGTAATCAAAACGGACATGTTAAACATGCGCAGGCGGGCCGGGTCGGATTTTGCCGTTATGAACGCCTCGATATCCGGGTGGTCACAGCGCATGGTCGCCATCATTGCGCCACGGCGCGACCCCGCGCTCATGATGGTTCGGCACATCGCATCCCAAACATCCATAAAGGACAATGGCCCCGACGCATCTGCCGCCACACCCAAAACATCGGCCCCCCGCGGGCGAATGGTCGAGAAATCATAGCCGATACCGCCACCTTGCTGCATTGTCAGCGCGGCTTCCTTCAACATGTCAAAGATGCCTGACATACTGTCGGGCACCGTGCCCATAACGAAACAATTGAACAACGTCACATTGCGCGCGGTGCCTGCACCGGCGGTGATGCGGCCTGCCGGTAGATATTTGAAGTCTTCAAGCGCGGCATAAAACTTGTCTTCCCAAACCGCCGGGTCTTTTTCGACCCGAGCCAGATCACGCGCGATCCGTCGCCAGCTGTCTTCGACTGTCTGGTCAATTGGCGTGCCATCCGCCTCTTTAAAGCGGTATTTCATGTCCCAGATCGACTCTGCGATGGGGGCGGCAAAACGGCTCATCAACGTGATTCCCTGTAACTGCGCGTTTCTTGAAGAGGTACAAATCTAACCCAAAATGATTAGCGGTAGCAACGGCATTTACGCGCTCAAAACACAATAGGTTGAAGCTGGTACGACAAAGGGTACTATATAAAGCCCACTATCGGGAAGAATCTGGGGACAAGCTGTGGATAACTATATTAACCTGATAAAGCTTAGCGTCGGATCAGAGAGCGTAGAAACCCTCATTGACTGGCAGGAAAGCCGCGCCGCAAAAACATCTGACGGATTGCCGCGTCATGTCACTCGTATGTGGCCCAAACGCGAGGCAGAAATTTTGCGAGGCGGATCCATTTATTGGGTCATCAAAGGCACGATCCAGTGCCGTCAGCGCATTTTGCGCCTCGACGAAGTCATTGGCTCGGATGGCATTCGTCGATGCGCGATCGTGCTCGATCCTGAAGTTCACCGCACCCAAGCCGCACTCAAGCGCCCTTTTCAGGGCTGGCGCTACCTCAAGCCCGAGGATGCGCCCCCGGACCTGCCGCATTCACGCGAGGCCGATGATGCGCTGCCCGATGACCTCAATCGCGCCCTCGCGGAAATCGGTGTGCTCTAAGCTCCGATGATAGCCCACGAGGGCTTGAAGAATTGCCCCACCGCGCAGCCCCTGATCACCCCAACTTATTCAACAAGGCGCGCATCGCGACCTTTTCATCGCCTGATGTAACCGCCACACGGCTACGCCACAATGTCGCCTGCGAGCGCAGAATAGGTCCGTCCGTCAAAATTTTAAGGTGGTTCGCGCGCAAAGTTTCCCCGGTCGAGGTAATATCCGCCACCGCTTCGGATGTCAGGTTCTTTACTGTACCTTCCGTGGCGCCTTGACTGTCGACCAACTGATAATCCGCCACGCCGTTCTCACGCAGATAATCCCGCACCAATCTGTGATACTTGGTCGCGATCCGCATCCGAAACCCGTGATTTTGACGAAACGCCGCAGCAGCCGCGTCCAAATCGTCCAACGTATCAACATCCGACCAGCAGCCCGGAACAGCAATGATCAAATCAGCCTGACCAAAGCCAAGCGGCGCAACCTCTTGAACCTGCTGTTCCCAGCGGCCCAGTTTTTCACGGACAAGATCCGTTCCTGTCACACCCAGATGGATCCGCCCCGCCGCCAACTCGCGCGGAATCTCCCCGGCCGACAACAGCACCAGCTCGACACCGCCGACACCTTTGACAGCACCGGCATACTCGCGTTCTGACCCAGTCCGTGACAACTCGATGCCGCGTGCCCGGAACCAGTCAAATGTCTTGTCCATCAGTCGCCCTTTGGACGGCACACCCAGCTTGATACTCATAACTGCGCCCCCAATTCGACCAATAGACCCGGACGGATCACACCGCCCACCGCGGGAATCTCGCACCCCTGCCCCAACACGCGGGTTAAGGCATCATAGCGCCCACCCGTTGCCACAGAAGGCAAATCCGGGCGTCCGGGAACCGAAAACCCAAAGACAAACCCGTCATAATATTCCATCGAGGTACGTCCAAAACTGGCTTCAAAACTCAGATTGTCGACATCCACACCGCGATCTGCCAGCGCGCCGATCCGCTCTTGCAAGCGGAACACAGCTTCGGTGATGGCGGGCATATCCACTGCCAGATCGCGGATTTGTTCCAAGGCGAACGGCAGCGTCTCGCGCACGTTTAACAACGTATCGATCAATTCCACCTGACGCGCGCTAATAGGTGTCGCCTCGGCATCTTCACGCAGCGCTTCAATGCGCTCGGCTACCTCTCGCTGCGTTCGCATCCCGATGTCAGGAAATCCGTGCACCAAAGGCTCCGGGTTGTCCAGCAAAGCCTGTCGCGTTGGGGGCGCTTTACTGCGTCCGGAATACCGATCAAGCAAGGCACGAAACCGGCTCGGTCGCCAGATATGGCGCATCAGGGCCGCTTTGCGACGTTCTGTTGTATCCAGCCCACGCACAGCTGCCGCCAGAATACCAATATCCCCGGTTGCCGCGCGCAGTTCCATGTCGCCTAACGCATTCTGGATCACTGCAAACACTTCGGCATCCGCCGCCGCCGGGTTTTCCCGGTCAAAAACCTCGAACCCGACCTGCACATACTCATTAGCGCGTGCTTCATCGTCTTCCTGCCGCCGAAACACCTCGCCTGCATATGTGTACCGCGCAGGCTCAGCTCCGTCGGTCATGTGTTTTTGCACCACCGGCACCGTAAAATCAGGGCGCAACATCTGTTCACCGCGCAACGCGTCACTGGTTACATAGGCCCGTGCGCGGATGTCTTCACCATAAAGGTCCAAAAGCACTTCGGCAGGCAACAGGATTGGCGTTTCGACCACTTCTGCGCCCGCAGCTTCAAACTGCGCCCGCAGCTTAGCGGCACGCGCCCGAATTTCAGATTTCCGAGACATCACACGCCCTGCCCGTCCAGAATTTCGCGCACCTTCGCCACCAGATCACCACGAGGCACTTCAAACTGGCTCGGGCGCTCTTTCCACTCTTCCAGTGTTGCGCTCTCGGCAATCTTTGCACCAAGGATCAGGTCCTTAATCTGCACAATCCCCTGTTCCTTTTCGTCACCACCTTCGATGACAGCAATTGGCGAGTTGCGTTTATCGGCGTATTTTAACTGGTTGCCAAAATTCTTGGGATTGCCAAGGTAGACTTCGGCGCGAATGCCCGCATTGCGCAGCTCTGCTACCATCGCTTGATAATCCGCCATCCGGTCGCGATCCATCACTGTGACCACGACAGGCCCGGTCGCGCGACCACCCATGCGCCCCTTTTCACGCAACGCGGCCAACAGGCGATCCACCCCGATCGACACACCCGTCGCTGGCACCGCCTGTCCTGTGAACCGCTTGACCAAATCGTCATACCGCCCACCACCGGACACCGAACCAAACTGACGCTTGCGGCCCTTTTCGTCAAAGATCTCAAAGGTGAGTTCAGCTTCGAACACCGGACCGGTATAGTATCCCAATCCGCGCACAACAGACGGATCAATCTCGATCCGATCCGCACCGTAACCGCCCGCGGCCAGAAGCTCACCGATCTGCTCCAGCTCTGCGATACCTTCGCCGCCAATGGCCGAAGCCCCAACAGCGCCGCGCAGGTTTTCGAACGTCTTGGACACATCGTCCGCTTTGGATGTCAGGAACGCAAGCACGGGCTCGGCCTGATCCTCGCTCAGCCCGACTCCGTCGATATAGGCACCAGAAGCATCAAGCCGCCCTTTGGTCAGCAACGCACGCACACCGGCCTCGCCAACCTTGTCGAACTTGTCGATCGTGCGCAGCACATTGTCACGCGCGCCTTCGCCTTCGGGCAGGCCCATGGCTTCCAGCACGCCGTTCAGAACCTTGCGATTGTTGACGCGCACCAGATAGTCGCCACGCGGAATGCCAACGGTTTCCAGAGTGTCGCTGAGCATGGCGCAAATCTCGGCATCTGCTGCCATGCTGGCGGTGCCGACCGTATCGGCGTCACACTGATAGAACTGGCGATATCGCCCCGGACCCGGCTTTTCATTGCGCCAGACCGGCCCCATTGCATAACGCCGGTACGGTGTGGGCAGGTCATTGCGATGTTGCGCATAGACTCGCGCTAATGGCGCTGTCAGGTCGTAACGTAGCGCCATCCAATCGCCACGTTTACCTTCCGTGTCGTTCTCGTCAAACTCCTGCCACGCAAAAACGCCCTCGTTGGGACGATCCACATCTGGAAGGAACTTGCCCAGCGCTTCAACGGTCTCAACCGCGCTCGATTCCAAGGCCTCAAAGCCATAGCGGTGATAGACCCCGGCGATCTGATGCAGCATCTCTGCACGGTCGCTCACTTCGGCGCCGAAATAGTCGCGAAATCCCTTCGGCGTAATTGCCTTGGGGCGGGGGGCTTTTTTCTGCTTGGCCATATCCTGGTCTCTCAGGCTAAGAATATCGCCTTGGCCTTTACCCAATGCCCGACGCAGGGGCAAGGCAATGCTCAGATTGAAGTACCCAGCTTTGCGGTGGTCTTGACCCAGTCTTTGTCACACTCTAGGCCGATTGCATGGAAAAACTCGAAGAGCAAATCGCCCATCTGACCCGCACGCTGGAAGAGCTGAACGAGGTCGTCGCCCGTCAGGATAGCGAAATCGCGGTACTGACGCGGCGCGTACATATGTTGATGGAGCGTGAAGCCACCCGTGAGTCGGAAGGCGGCGGCGGCATTGTCATGGGCGACGAGCGACCGCCGCATTACTAACGCGGTACTCCCGCCGGTTGCCAACGCATCTGCGATGCGTTTGTCGCCCGTTGGGCGTGGCCGGGGCGCTGCCCCGGAGCCCCGAAGTATTTCAGGCGAAATGAAGACTTGTGAGCAATTGGCGGACGCTTTGCGCGAATTTGCGCCCACGGTTTGTGGGAAACGGCGATCTTCCCCCTAGCGTTGCCTGCGGTTTCTTCCTAGATTTCTGCACAGATTATCAAGGACCACACCCATGTCCGGCACCGGATTACAAAAGCTCTCATTTGTTCTGCTGATCATTTTGATTCTCTACGTAACGATCGCAGGGGGCGTATAATGGCGCAAAAGTTTGGTGGCAAATTCAGCCCCGATGGCAGCCCCGGTGGCAATGCAGCGCCACAGTCAGAGCCCTTTCACGGTGCTTCCCGAAGTAAAGTTGGTGGCCGGGTGAACTTGTTGTTTATCGCGCCTTTGCCCTTAATCTGGCAAGCCTTTGGCAATGGCGCGACGGCGCTGGCACTCAATCTTGTCGCACTGGGCGCATTGATGCTGGCCGCGTGGATGACACGCGAGGGTTTGTTTGCACAAGAAGCGTATGACGCACGCAAAGTGGCCCGTCGCCCTGCGTTTCCACGCAAGCTGTTGGGGTCTGTTTTGACTGGCATCGGGTTGGCCATTGCAGGATTTGCAGCCGGCGGAGGCATAGCTGCACCAGCCATCTATGCGGTAGTCGGCGGCGTCTTGCATAGCCTGGCCTTTGGCATAGACCCAATGCGCAACAAGGGCATGGAAGGTGTCGATCAGTTTCAGACTGACCGCGTTGCCCGCGCCGTGGAAGAGGCAGAGGCCCATTTGCGTGCCATGTCTGACGCTATCAAACGCTCGGGTGATCGCGCGCTGGAAAACCGGGTCGACAGGTTTCAGCAAACTGCGCGTGTGCTGTTTCGCACCGTTGAAAACGATCCACGCGACCTGACGGCGGCGCGGCGCTACTTGAGTGTATATTTGCGGGGCGCGCGTGACGCGACAATTAAGTTCTCCGACATATATGCCCGCAATCGCAGCGCAGACGCACGGGCCGATTTCGAAGCGTTGCTGGATGATCTCGAAGAGAACTTTGCGACCCGAAACCAGAAACTGCTGCTGGATGACCGCAGCGATTTGTCCATTGAAATTGACGTTTTGCGCGAACGACTACAGCGCGAAGGCGTGCGTTAAACCATTTAAAGAGGTGTCCAAATGTCAGAATCCGTCAAACAGAAAGCCCAAGCTGCGCTGGCCGAAATTGATGCCGTGACGGCCGTTGAGTTGGCTGAACCTGCACCGGCCAACCAGGTGGTCGCGTTAGAGAAAGCCGATGCGCCCCTCTCTGCCGAGATCACCAAACGTATGGCCGAACTGGACATGTCCAACACCAACTCTATTGTCTCGTTCGGGTCAGCGGCTCAGGCCGAGCTTCAGGAAATCAGCCAGGCCATGCTTCAGGATGTCCGCAACAAGGATGTTGGCCCGGCCGGCGATTCTCTGCGCGACATCGTCACTACCATTCGTGGATTTTCCGTCAGCGAACTGGATGTGCGCCGCGAACGCAGCTTTTGGGAAAAGATAACCGGCAAAGCCGCACCATTTGCCAAGTTCACCGCCAAGTTCGAAGACGTCCAGGGCCAGATCGACAAGATCACCGACAATCTCTTGGGCCATGAGCATACGCTGCTCAAGGACATCAAATCCCTTGATGTGCTCTACGACAAAACTCTGAATTTCTACGACGAACTGGCGCTCTATATTGCTGCGGGCGAAGCCAAAATCGCCGAGCTCGACAGCACTGCTATACCGGCCAAGGAGGCCGAAGTTGGCGCAGCCGACGAGAATGCCCAGGTGATGAAGGCGCAGGAATTGCGAGACCTGCGTGCAGCGCGTGACGATCTGGAACGCCGCGTGCATGACCTGAAACTGACCCGTCAGGTGACCATGCAATCCCTGCCTTCGATCCGTTTGGTTCAGGAAAACGACAAATCACTTGTCACCAAAATCAACTCGACACTGGTTAACACCGTGCCACTCTGGGAAACCCAACTGGCCCAGGCCGTCACCATCCAGCGCAGCGCCGAAGCCGCCGCAGCCGTGCGCGATGCAAACGATCTGACCAACGAACTTCTAACCGCCAACGCCGCCAATTTGCGTGAAACCAACAAGGTCGTACGCGAGGAAATGGAACGCGGCGTGTTCGATATCGAAGCTGTCAAACAGGCCAATGCTGACCTGATTGCCACGATCAATGAAAGCCTGCAAATCGCCGATGAGGGCAAGGCGCGACGCGCCTCGGCCGAAGAGGATATGAAGAAAATGGAGGCCGATCTGCGCGATACACTTGCCTCGGCCAAGGCGCGCCAGACCGGACTGGGCGACACCACTGCGACCTCTGTGCCAAACGCGTGAGGGCCCTGAAAGGCATATGCTTGGCGCTTAGTTTGGCGTTTGTGACGGCCTGTGAAATGCCGGAGCCCACGGACAGCGCACCTGCCGTGCCAGCCCCTTACATGCCCTCAACCGAAAGCGAGTCCCTGCGCAATTATTATGCGCATGTTCAGTCCGACCTTTTGGCGCGTGGGCTATTGCGCACCGATGGCGGCGGTCCTGACACGCCTTTCACACCCGATATGTTGGCGCGCAACTTCGAGCGCATAGCCTTTTATGACGAATACGCCTTCAACAGCGGCCTCAGCGCCCCCAGCGGACGGGCTGGGCAGTTGCGCCGGTGGTCAGGCCCCGTTCACGTTGCTGTGGAATTCGGTCCCTCGGTCCCGAATGAACAGCGCAAAATAGATCGAGACACGCTTTCGAACTATGTGCCCCGGCTGGCCAGTGCAACGGGGCATTCGATCGCGCTCAAATCGTCCCGGGCCAATTTCCACGTTCTGGTCATGAGCGAGGACGACAAACCGGCCCTCAACGCCCGCATAAAACAGCTGTTACCCGGCGCAAGCACAGCCACGCTGAACTTATTCTCAGACTTACCTAAGAACATTCACTGCCTTGTCGTTGCCTTCTCTGACCAGACCAACTCAAACGACTACAATGGCGCAATCGCGGTGATCCGTGCCGAACACCCGGACTTGTTGCGCAAATCCTGTATCCACGAAGAGGTCGCCCAGGGGCTTGGCCTCGCCAATGATAGCCCAGATGCACGCCCGTCCATTTTCAACGATGATGACGAGTTTGCCTTGCTCACCACCCATGACGAAAAACTACTGTCGATCCTATATGACAGCCGTTTGAAAATCGGCATGGAGATCGAACAAGCCCGCCCCGTTATCCGCATTCTCGCGCGCGAAGCATCCGGCGCGATTTACTGACACCCTCGAAAGGAACCTCAACTATGGGCATTTTCGATTTCCTCACAGGCGAATTTATCGACGTCATCCACTGGGTGGACGACACCCGCGACACGCTGGTCTGGCGGTTTGAACGGGAGGGCCATGAAATCAAATATGGCGCTAAGCTGACCGTGCGCGAAGGGCAATCAGCCGTCTTCGTGCATGAAGGCCAGTTGGCAGACGTCTTCACCCCCGGACTTTATATGTTGGAAACCAACAACATGCCGGTGATGACCACGCTCCAGCATTGGGATCACGGTTTCAAAAGCCCTTTCAAATCCGAGATTTATTACGTCAATACGACACGGTTCGCCGATCTGAAATGGGGCACCAAGAACCCGATTATGGCGCGCGATCCAGAATTTGGCCCTGTGCGCCTGCGCGCCTATGGCACCTACGCGATCCGCGTCGTCGATCCGGCCCGCTTCCTGACCGAGATTGTTGGCACCGATGGTGAGTTCACCATGGACGAGATCAGTTTCCAGATCCGCAATATCATCGTTCAGGAATTCTCCCGCGTGATTGCGGGCTCCGGCATCCCCGTGCTCGACATGGCCGCCAATACCGCCGACCTGGGCAAACTGGTCGCCGCCGAAATCTCCGGCACACTGGCCGAATACGGCCTTTCTATGCCGGAACTCTATATCGAAAACATCTCACTGCCTCCCGCCGTCGAAGAGGCCATGGACAAACGCACCTCCATGGGCATCGTGGGCGATCTGGGTAAATACACGCAATTCTCCGCCGCCGAAGCCATGACGGCTGCCGCCCAAACGCCAAACTCTGGTATGGGCGCTGGCATGGGAATGGGCATGGGCATGGCGATGGCCCAGCAAATGGCCAATCCTGGCCCTTGGGGCAGCCGCTCTGCGGCCCAAGCACCCGCGCAATCCGCCCCCGCACCACAGGCGGCCGCCGCACCGCCACCACCACCACCCGTCGAACACGTCTGGCACGTTGCCGAAAACGGCGAGACCAAGGGACCCTTCTCCAAGGCCGCCTTGGGTCGTATGGCCTCAGGCGGCGAACTCACACGAGAATCCTATGTCTGGACCGCCGGTCAGGACGGCTGGAAATACGCCGAAGACGTCCCCGAACTGGCACAGCTCTTCACCATTCTACCGCCCCCCCCACCCGGCGCCTGAAAATCTCGCCCCAGCGTCCACAACGCGCCGGGGTACCCACATTCTCAATGTTTGCAAATACCCCCGCCGGAGGCTTGAAATCTCATGTCCCAAACTCCTCCACCGCCCCCCGCGCCCAAGGAAACACACCGCTTCCCCTGCCCTAACTGCGGCGCGGACTATCGCTTTGCACCCCAGCAATCCAAACTCGTCTGCGATCATTGCGGCCACGAGGAAGCCACCGAACAAGGCGACCGCGCCGCCGCGATCACTGAACTCGATTTCAAACAGGCGCTCGCGGATCAACTCCCCAATGCCGAAATCGTCGAGGCCCGCGTCTCCACTTGCCCAAACTGCGCCGCGCAGGTCACGTTTGATGACACCACTCACGCCGCCGAATGCCCCTTCTGCGCTACACCCGTCGTGGTTGACACAGGTCTCCACCGCCAGATCAAACCACGCGCTGTGCTACCCTTCCAGCTTGAGGAACGCGCCGCCCATGACGCCATGAACACTTGGCTCGGCAAGCTGTGGTTCGCGCCCAACGGGCTTCAGGAATACGCCCGCAAGGGCCGTAAAATGGACGGCGTCTATGTCCCCTATTGGACCTATGATGCCGATACAAAGTCCTCCTACTCTGGCGAGCGTGGCACCATCTACTACGTAACCCAAACCGTGATGGAAGACGGAAAACAGGTGCAAAAACAGGTCCAGAAAATCCGCTGGCGACCGGTCTCGGGCCGTGTTGCACGCTGGTTTGACGACGTCCTTGTCCTCGCCTCCCGCGCACTTCCTAAATCTCACACCGACGCGCTCGAACCGTGGGATCTCTCTGCTCTGGAACCCTATTCACCCGAATTTCTCGCGGGCTTTCGCGCCGAAGGATATTCCGTCGAACTTCAGGATGGCTACGATCAGGCCCGCACCCACATGGACAGCGTCATCCGCCGTGACGTGACCTTTGATATTGGTGGCGACCGTCAGCGCATCCACCGCGTCTCCACCGCTGTCAGCGACGTGACGTTCAAACACATCCTCCTGCCGGTCTGGCTCGCCGCCTACAAATACCGCGGCAAAACCTACCGCTTTGTGGTCAACGGCCAAACGGGCCGGGTTCAGGGCGAACGCCCCTGGTCCGCATGGAAAATCGCCATCGCGGTTGTGCTCGGCGCTATTGTCGCTGGCGGGATTGGCTATGTCATAGCCCAAAACCAATGACCGGATATACAATGCCCCAGCACGCAACCCTTCAGGATCTCCTGAACACCCGTCACTCCTGTCGGGCGTTCCGCCCTGATCCGGTACCGCGCGACGTGATCACGCAAATTCTGCAAGACGCAGGGCGCGTACCCTCTTGGTGTAACGCCCAACCGTGGCATGTCTACCTGACCAGCGGTGCCGAAACCGAGGCATTTCGCACGACCATGCTCAACGCAGTCGATACAAAATCCTCAACCTGCGATTACGACCCACCCACGAGATATTCCGGGGCGCGACTTGCTCGCCGCCGTGCCTGCGGCCTGCAACTCTACGAAGCGGTTGGCGTAGAACGCCGTGACAAGGCGGCGCGCGCAGCGCAAATGCGCGAAAACTATCGGTTTTTCGGCGCGCCTCATGTCGCCCTGATCACCTGCGCAGCGGAATTGGGCACCTATGGCGCGCTCGACTGCGGTGGCTTTATCACCGCCTTCTGCCTCAGCGCTCAGGCGCAGGGAATTGCCACCATCCCTCAAGCGGCACTGGCGTTCTATGCCACTGAAATCCGAGCACATTTCGATATTCCCGAAACCCGCAATATCCTCGCCGCCATCTCTTTTGGCTACGCCGAAACAGACGCGCCGGCAAACGCCTTCCGCACCGACCGCGCTGAACTGAACGAATTTGTAACTTTCCACGGGGATCCGTCGTGACCTCTAAAAAACACCTGCTCCAGAAGCTGCTAAAAGGCATTGAAACCGGCGATCCAGAGGCCGCGTCGGTGGTCGATGAAACCCGCTACATCCAACACAATCCACAAACTCACGAAGGCAGCGAGGGCCTTGCCACCCTGTTCGCCCGACTTGCCAAAACCAATCCCCGCGTCACCTTTTGTCGTGTTTTCGAAGACGGCGATTTTGCCTTTGCCCATAACGAATACGATTTCGCCAGCATGCGCGCCGCGTTTGAGATTTTTCGGTTCGAAAATGGGTGCGCGGTTGAACATTGGGATAATATCCAACCCCTCAAGGGGCCAAACCCCTCGGGACGCGCTATGCTGGACGGCACCACAACAATCACCGACATGGACCAGACCGAAAACAACCGCTCTTCTGCTCGCGCATATGTCGAAACCGTTTTAGTTGGCCAAAACCTCGACGCGATCGACACCTTTGTCGCTCCTAACCTGATCCAGCACAATCCAGACCTGCCAGACGGAAGCAGTGCCTTGCGCGCCGCACTCACTGGCGCATGGCACTACACACGCCTGCACCGCGTCCTTGCCGAAGGAAACTTTGTGCTCTGCGTCTGCGAGGGTCGTTTCCACGGCACGCATTCCAGCATTTACGATCTGTATCGCTTTGAAGGTGGCAAAATCGTCGAACACTGGGACACGATCGAGGCCATCCCGCCGCGTGACCAATGGAAAAACAACAACGGCAAGTTCTAACCGACTACTCCGCCGACACCAGTGTACTTTTCATTTCACCGGCATGAACAAACGGTAGCGCTGTGGCGTGAATACTCTCCGAACTGTCCTGGCCAACGACTCGCCGCTTGCGCAGCAGAAACATACGCCCCCAACTGCGCCAAGTGCCCACCATCGGCGCGTCCGCATCCGTGGCAAACCGATCCCGCCACCCTTCGGGCAAATCCAGCCCGCACAGCTCGATTTTTTCCAGCATCCAAATCAGTGAAATATTGGACAGCGGCCGCGCCGCCTCAAACCCGCCCAACATGCCGCCAATATCACCATGTGCGCCGCGAAACCAAACCTGCTCTGACCGTCCACTCCACCCATCCGGACATTCCCACAGGATCGGCTCAAACGCCTCACGCGTCTCATCCAGCGCCAACGCATGATAGCCGTGTTTCACCACCGGGCTCAGATGATGGTTGTGAAACTCATGGCGCTGCTCGGTTGCGCGCCACAATACCGGCAACCGCAACCCCAGTGCCTTGACCGTGTCCCATACGCCCACCATCTCGATTTCGACATCCGCATGGCAGTGAGCTTGCGCAAACACCTGCGCCGTCTCACTGTCGGGCGTGCATTCATAATGCCGATAGGCCGTGCGAATATTGCGCTCCGTCGCGCAAGACGCCTTAAGCAGCCCCACTCGGTCAATCACACCGGCTAACGAGCGCACTGCAAATGCCCCGCGGGAGTAGCCCAGCAGGAATATCCGGTCACCAGGGCGATACCGCGACGCCAAATACCCATAGGCACGCCGGATCTGGCGATTTATGCCCCGCCCCATCATCACGTCCAGCGTCTGACGCCATCCGTGCCATTGCACGCCCGCCTCATAGTAAACCGACACGCTTGGCCCCATCTCCTGCAACAGGCGATAGGTCAGGCCGGCGTTGGTCTCATGCCCGGGCTCAAGCGTGGACATAGTGCCATCCAGAATGATCACATGAGTTAGCGCACCCCGGCGAGGCGTCGCCTTGGAATGGCGAGAGCTGAGCTTTTCGCCCAGCCAGCCAAAAATCCGCTCATGCAGCCGTTTCAGAGGCATCCCTTAACATTTCCCATACTCTTAGAGGCGTAAACGGCATGTCCGCCTGCCGAACACCGCGCTCCCATAGCGCGTCCTGCACCGCATTTGCCGCAGCCGCCATCGCGCCCACTGTGCCCGCTTCGCCGCACCCTTTCATGCCCATGGCATTGGCGGTCGACGGCACGGCCTCGGTTGTAAAACCGATCATCGGCAAATCACCCGCACGCGGCATTGCGTAATCCATAAAGGTCGCGGTCAGCAACTGACCGTCTTCATCAAACACGGTATGCTCCATCAGCGCCTGTCCAACGCCCTGCGCCACACCGCCATGCACCTGCCCTTCAGCCAGCATCGGGTTGATCAGATTACCAAAATCATCAACCACATTATAGCGGTCCAGCACCACCTGCCCGGTCTCCGGATCTATCTCAACCTCGGCGAAATGCGCTCCATTGGGGAACGAACGCGCGTCCAGCCTTGTGCGCGCTTCGTGCATCATCAGGTCATCCCGACCATCCTCGCGCGCCATCGCCGCCGCTTCCAGCATGGTCGGTGTGAGGTTCGATCCTTCCGCGCGGAACTGTTCATGGTCAAACAACAAATCGTCCGGTGAAACACCCATTTTCCCCGCCAAATACGGCGTAAAGGCCGCAACCATCGCGTCCACGGTCGCCAGGGTTGCCGTATTCTGCACTGTCACAGATCGCGAACCACCCGTTCCGCCACCTTGCTTGATCCGATCGCTGTCGCCCTGCACAACATCAATCAAATGGGCCGGAATACCGGTCTGATCCGATAGGAATTGGGCATAAACCGTCTCGTGTCCCTGCCCGTTACTTTGTGTCCCGACATAGATCGACGCTGTACCATCCTCATTGAATTCAACCTTCGCGCTTTCCGCAGGATCACCCAAAATGCTTTCGATATAGTAACACAAGCCCACACCACGCAGCTTACCCTTGGCCGCACTTGCGGCCTTGCGCGCGCAAAAGCCGTCCAGATCGGCGAATTCTGCCGCCCGGCTTAGAACACGATCAAAATCACCCACGTCATAGGTCTCATCCGTCGCAGACTTATAGGGAAACGCATCTACCGGAATGAAACTGCGCCGCCGCAACTCCAGCGGATCTACCCCCAGCTCCCGTGCCGCACGGTCCATCAGACGCTCCAGAACGTATATCGCCTCTGGCCGCCCTGCGCCTCGAAATGCGTCAACCGGCGTGGTGTTGGTATAGATACCGTCAACCTGCAACCAAGTATGCTGCACGTCATAAACCCCCATCAACACGCGGCTGAAAAGCTGTGTTTGGATGGCCTGCGCAAACTGCGAATTATAGGCCCCCATATTGCACACCGTCTTGACCCTATACCCGACCGCCTTGAGGTTTTCGTCAAACGCCATCTCTACCAGCGACACCAGATCGCGCCCGGCATTGTCCGACAGCATCGCTTCGGTCCGGTCGGCCATCCACCGCACCGGTCGCCCCGCAATCCGCGCCGCCTGCGCGATTACAAAGGGCTCGTTATAGGACATGCCCTTCATTCCAAAACCGCCACCCGTATCCGGGTTGGTTACACGCACCTGTTCACCATCCAGCTTAAAGATCCGGATCATGTCGTCCTTTGGAACCCAGACCCCCTGACCGTTTATCGCAACGTGCGCACGGCCCTCGACCCATTCAGCATAAGAACCGCGCGGCTCCAGCGAATTCACAATGACCCGGTTGTCGCCCACCTCCAGCGACACTACATGCGCCGCGTTCTCGAACACTTCCGCTGTCGCGGCTTCGTCCCCCAACCCCCAGTCAAACGCCTTGTTGTCGGGTGCTTCGCTATGCAGCGTCTCCCCTCCCGCGGCCAGCGCCATATGAGCGGGTAGATCGTCGAAATCGAAAACGATCATCTCAGCCGCATCACGTGCCTGATCAATGGTTTCGGCCACGATCACGGCAATCGGCTCGCCAACATATCGCACGCGCCCCTGCGCCAGTAGCGGCCGCTTGGGCCCAGCGCCCTTAGTGCCATTACGGTTCTTGACCTGTGTCCCCGTTAATGTCGCGTCCAGCCCGGCAGCCTCCAGATCGGCCTGTGTCAGAATACAGACAACACCTTCCAACTCTGATGCATCCGTAATATCCAACTCGGCAATCTCGGCATGTGCGACCGGCGAGCGCAAGAAAAACGCCGAAAGTGCGCCATCCGGCGCAATGTCGTCCACATAGCGCCCCTCACCGGTCAAAAACCGCGTATCTTCCGTCCGCTTGACGGATTGGCTTTTGCCAAACTTTTCCATTTCCGTGCTCCAGTGGGTCCCATCGTTATAATGGAATGTAGCCCTCCCACTTGCAGTGTCCAGTCCACGAATGTCTCACAATTCAGAGACGTTTATGACAACTTGGCGACCGTAGCCATTAAACCCCGTGGAAATCGACGCAGAATAGGCCCCCATCGCGCGGATCAACACATAATCCCCTTCACGCAAATCTTCGGGCAATGGCATTTTTTCGGGCAGACAATCCAGGCTATCGCAAGTCGGCCCGAAAACGACGTATGGAATGGCCCGCCCAAGGACCGTTGAACCATCTCCCCGGAAGACCTCAACCCGCTCTGGCACCCCAATATCGCGTAGTTCAGTCAACGCACCGTAAACGCCATCATTTAGATAAACCGCCCCATTGCGCACCGTTTTCACCCGAACAGCTAACGTAAATGCTTCTGCCACCATCGCCCGTCCCGGTTCGCAAACCAACTCTGGTGCGCTGACCCCAAAGGCCCGTAGCGTCTCTTTGGAAATACGCGCGAAAATGGCCTCCAGATCCGGCTTTGCTCCGCACCGATGGGCCGCAAAGCCACCGCCAACATTCAACCGATACAGCTCAACACCCGCAATCCGTGCAACATTTGCAGCTTCGGTCACATATGTGGCCCAGGCCCCCGGATCAGCACACTGCGTTCCGGGGTGAAATGTCAGAGACGGACGGAACCCCATCTCACATGCATGCTTTAGCAACCTTACCGCCGTGTCCGGATCCGCGCCGAACTTGTCGCCAAAATCATAAGCCGCCCCCGCGACAGGCAATCGAAACCGCACGGCTATTTCGGTTCCATTTCGCGGCAGATCCGCCAGCTTCTCCAACTCGCGCAGACAATCCACCGACCAGCTTTTTACACCGTATTTTAGCGCTCCAGCCACCTCTGCGATTGAGCGCACCGGGTTGTGGTAATGCAGTATCGCCTGTGGATTGACATCCCGCACGTGCTGCATTTCCAACGGCGAAGCAACGTCAAACGCTTCAATGCCGGCCCCGATAAGGTTTTCCAACACCGCCATCTGATCATTGGCTTTGACCGCGTAAGTAACCGTCCCATCAAACCCGTCTAAAAACCTCTGTGCTGTGGCCTGCAAAACGTCGGGGCAAAAATACAAAACCGGCTCGTCGGGCTGATACTTCTCCAGATGCCAGCGTGGCGTTGGCCAAAGGGCGGGCTGATTGCGCATATAAACCTCTTGTCCTGCTCCTTCTCAGCTTGAGGCAGCAATCGCTCGATTTCATGCGGCAAAGCGGGTATTTTGCCTCTAACTTTGGGCAAAATGACGAAGACATCATGCATATCGACAAAACCGACCAATCCCTGTTGGCGCTCCTGTCGGACAACGCGCGCGCTCCAGTTGCCACTCTGGCGCGTAAGCTCGGTCTTGCGCGGACAACAGTTCAGGCACGTATCGACCGGCTGGAGCAATCTGGCACAATCGCCGCCTACACCCTTCAACTTGGCGATCAGGTGAGGCCCCGCATTCATGCAACTGCGTTGGTGTCCATCGAACTGCGCGCGGGCCCGTCGGTTCTGCAAAAGTTGAAAAC
Organism: Shimia abyssi; assembly: GCF_003014475.1. Taxonomy (GTDB): domain Bacteria; phylum Pseudomonadota; class Alphaproteobacteria; order Rhodobacterales; family Rhodobacteraceae; genus Shimia; species Shimia abyssi. The sequence goes on from NZ_PYGJ01000002.1 coordinate 137,839, forward strand.
TCTCAGCGCTGTTGAAACCGTGCACACCTGCTCAGGTCGCGTTGACCTGATCGTCCAACTCGCGGCCGATACCACGTCCGAACTGGACGAAACGCTTGACCGAATTGGTGAAACCAAGGGGGTGAAAAACTCCGAAAGCCTAATCCACCTCAGCACAAAACTTAATCGAGCACGCGGGTAAACTGAGCTCTTTTCAGAATACCAAACGCATACAACATCTAATCCCACCCCTGCCGCGCGATCCAGTCTAACAGCCAATCCCGAAACCGCCGCGCCGGGGGCCGTAGCCCGGACAAACTGTCATAAACCAGATGATAGGCTTCGCTGCCTTGCACAGAAACGCCCGGCAGGCATGGCGTCAATCCCATGCCGTTCATCTCGATATCGCTCGCCGGTGCCCGCGCAAGTGCTATTCCCCGCCCTTCGCGCGCCATGGCCATCGCCATCAGGCTACTATCCGCATATACGATCCGTCGCCCACCGGGTCGTACCTTTCGATCCTCCAGAAACTGCGACCAACCCGAACGATGGGTACCGACTTCGATCAACGGCCACTCCAAAAGGTCCGAAGGGTGCGCAATACGCTCCGCGACATTTCGCACCGTCACCGGGAATAGGCGTTCCCCCATCAGCCGGTCACTTTCAGCGCCATAAGCATGTGGATTGCCAAAGATAATCTTCAGATCGCTAAAGCCACCCTGCAAATCGGATGCCGAATTCCCCGTCGACAAAACAACCGACACACCCGGATGTTGCTCCTCGAATTCAGCCATACCGCGCGACAGTATGCCATGGGCAAAAATGAGCACCGATTGCACATACAGGCCCTGCTCGCGCGTTTGCCCAAACAAGCCTTCTGTGGCCTCCTCCAACGTCATCAAGGCTTGCTGCACCGGCGGCAAGTAGGCCCGCCCAGCTTCCGTTAGGCGCACGGCATGGGCGTGACGTATAAAAAGCGGCGCCCCCAGCCGCTCTTCCAACGCGCGCACCTGTTGGCTGACCGCCGCCGCCGACATGTTCAACTGCTCAGCAGCGCGCGCAAAACTCTCTGTCCGCGCCGCTGCTTCGAACACACGCAACCAATTGAGCGAGGGAATTCTGCTCTGCATGCATGTAGCATAAGTAAAACTTAGCCTGCCCCGCAAGAGGTGTCATGCTGTCAAAATCACAGTTGCGACTAACCTGCACTTAACGCAAATTGCGAGGTTTCTAATGCTCCCCTCACTCCCTCTGGAAAACGGACACCTGTCCCAAAACCAGAAAGATCAATACTGGCAAGACGGCTATCTCTTCCCTCTTCAAGTCATGGCCACAGAAGAAGCCCACGCTCTGCGCCGCGAATTAGAATCCATCGAACACAATTGGCTAAACGCCGGTTTACCCTTGCCGCTCAACACGTACAAACGCGTGAACGCACAATGCGTCTTGCCCATGGCACATCGCATTGGCGCGGACCCGCGTATTCTGGATATTGTTCAGGGGTTGATCGGCCCCGATATCCTGATTTATGGCGTCGAGTTCTTTATCAAGGAACCACACACCAAGCACCGCGTTGGCATGCATCAGGACCTGACCTATTGGGGCCTTGGTGCCATTGACGGTCTAGTCACAGCATGGCTCGCCCTGTCGCCCGCCACTTCGCAATCGGGCTGTATGGACTTTGTGCGCGGCTCGCACAAAAATCCGATCCTGCCGCACGAAGACACGTTTTCCGAAGACAACCTGCTTAGCCGTGGTCAAGAAGTGCGCGTTAATGTCCCTGACACCGACAAGGTCCCGATTGAAATCCACCCGGGTCAAATGTCACTGCACCATGGCCTGACAATCCACGGCTCCGGCCCAAACACCTCAAACGACCGCCGCATCGCCGCTGTGATCCGATATGTCACGCCTACCGTGGCCCAGCAGGTCGCCGACAAAGATTATGCCATGCTTGTTCGCGGCGCGGATCGCGCGGGCAACTTCATTAACTATGCGCCTCCGCGCACAGCTTTCTCTTCAGAAAGCCTTGCGCTCTACGAAGAAATCCGCTCCGCTCAGGCCCAGGCCACGATGAAGGGCACAGAAAACGCAAAAGGTCTCTATGCATGATGGACGCGCAAAAAATGGAAAAGGTCAACTTTACCCAGATGAAAGATGGCACTAAGGAAGAGTATGAATTCCTGACCGCCCACGAAACCGACCATACGAAACACACAGCCGACCGCCTGCTCAGAGCCTTGGTGGAACTGGATGAAAGCCTGTCCGGTTACCAGATCACACGCCTTGGTCACTCTGTGCAATCCGCCACCCGGGCTTGGCGGGATGGGGCCGATATCGACTGGGTTGTCTCAGCACTGTTGCACGACATTGGCGACATCTATGCGCCATATAATCACGACGAATACGCCGCCACGATCCTGAAACCCTTTGTACGCGAACAATGCGCCTGGGTGGTACAAACCCATGGCGACTTCCAGATGCTGTACTATGGCCACCATCTCGAAGGCTTTGACCAGCACAAGCGCGAACGCCATCGCGGACACCCTTATTTCGACGATAACGCAGTTTTTTGTGAACGCTGGGATCAAGCGAGCTTTGACCCGGCTTACGTTACCTTGCCGTTGGAGTTCTTTGCCCCAATGGTGCGTGAAGTTTTTGACCGGCCACCCTACGACCCAGAAATCATCCGCCCCAGCGCCCGCGAGCCACTGCAAAATAAACTTGTCGCATCCCAGCGTCTCCAGGCGTGACCCAATGGGGCACGCCCATGGGCGTGCACAGTATGTGCACCTTCGGTGCTGAATTGGGTATTTGAGAACATTGAGAAATCTCAAAGTGCGCCCGGCAATGGCCCGGCTTCGCGGTTTGATAAACCCAAGGCGGGGACATCACCGCGCGACTTCTCAACGTTACGGCCATCGGCTCCCCAGCCTGTACCTCACGATCATCAAACACAATTTCAGTTAAAAAAGTGTTCTGCCGCTTCTCAATGTTCAAAAATACCCAACTCTGGGCCGTCCATTTGCGCTGTCCGGTGTGAAAAAACCAATGCGCCCTCCTTCCCCTTTGCCCCCGCATTCGATACAGCATCCCGCGACCACTAAAGGGATCAAGACGCATGCCGATGGAAAAAACATTCAACGCCGCTGAAGCCGAAAGCCGCCTCTATGCAGCATGGGAACAGGCCGGTTGCTTTACCGCAGGTGCCAACGCCAGACCCGGCGCTTCGACCTATTGCATCATGATCCCGCCCCCAAACGTGACCGGCGTCCTGCATATGGGCCACGCCTTCAACAACACGTTGCAGGACATCCTGATCCGCTGGAAACGTATGCAGGGCTTTGACACGCTCTGGCAGCCGGGTACAGACCATGCAGGCATTGCCACCCAGATGGTGGTAGAACGCAAGCTGGCGCAAACACAGCAACCATCACGCCGAGAGTTGGGCCGCGAAAAATTCCTCGAGAAGGTCTGGGAATGGAAGGGCGAAAGCGGAGGCACCATCGTCAATCAGCTCAAGCGCCTTGGCGCCTCCTGCGACTGGTCCCGCGAAGCCTTTACCATGTCCGGCGCACCCGGCGCCCCCGAAGATGTTGCTGGCGGCAACTTCCACGATGCCGTGCTCAAGGTCTTTGTCGATATGTACAACAAAGGCCTGATCTATCGCGGCAAGCGCCTCGTGAATTGGGACCCACATTTCGAAACCGCCATTTCTGACCTCGAAGTGGAAAACATCGAAGTCGCTGGCCATATGTGGCACTTCAAATACCCGCTCGCCGGCGGCGCGACTTATGAATATGTCGAAAAAGACGAAGACGGCAACGTCACCCTGCGCGAAACGCGCGACTATATCTCGATCGCCACAACCCGGCCTGAAACCATGCTGGGCGATGGCGCCGTCGCCGTGCACCCCTCGGACGAACGCTACGCGCCCATCGTGGGCAAGCTCTGTGAAATCCCAGTGGGCCCCAAAGAGCACCGCCGTCTGATCCCGATCATCACCGATGAATACCCGGACAAAGACTTCGGCTCTGGTGCGGTGAAAATCACTGGCGCGCATGATTTCAACGATTATCAGGTTGCCAAGCGCGGCGGCATTCCAATGTACCGCCTGATGGACACCAAAGGCGCAATGCGCGCCGATGGCGAAGACTACGCGGCTGCCGCAACAATCGCCATGTCGGTGGCCAAAGGTGAGCGCAGCCTGAGTGAAAACGAGGCAGACGCCGTCAACCTCGTCCCAGATGATATCCGTGGCTTGGACCGGTTCGAGGCGCGCAAACTGGTGGTAGATCAGATCACGGCCGAAGGTCTCGCAGTGATACACAACGTCACCGAAGAGGGCCCGGAGGGTCCCGAAGAGGTGCTGCGCCCCTACGTCGAAAACAAACCGGTCATGCAGCCCTTTGGCGACCGCTCCAAAGTTGTCATCGAACCGATGCTGACCGACCAATGGTTCGTGGACGCCAAGAAAGTCGTCGGCCCCGCGCTCGACGCCGTACGCGACGGCACCGTGAAAATCCTGCCCGAAAGCGGGGAAAAGACCTATTACCACTGGCTGGAGAATATCGAGCCTTGGTGTATCTCACGCCAGCTTTGGTGGGGGCACCAGATTCCGGTTTGGTATGGAATAAAACTAACAAAAAATGAAGATGGCACCAAACAATTCGACCTCAGTGGCCGGATAGCTCATTGTGCTCCTACTGAAAGCGAAGCGATAGAGTGGTTCCAAAACTACTATGGAAGTGAGGTAGATTTAGTTCCCTCACCTCCAACTGATCAAGAATTGAGGGAAAACTACGAAGCCGGTTTGTCTGTTTTTACGATGGTGAAGGCGTTCGAAGTTCAAGGCGAAAGTGGTAAATTCAAACTACCCGTTTACCGCGACCCCGACGTCCTCGACACCTGGTTCTCCTCCGGCCTCTGGCCTATCGGCACACTCGGCTGGCCCGAAGACACGCCGGAGATGGCGAAATACTTCCCGACCTCGACCCTCGTCACAGGGCAGGACATCCTGTTCTTCTGGGTGGCGCGTATGATGATGATGCAGCTTGCCGTTGTCGATCAGATCCCGTTTGACACCGTCTACCTGCACGGCCTTGTGCGCGACGCCAAGGGCAAGAAGATGTCGAAATCCACCGGCAACGTCATGGACCCGCTCGAGATCATCGACGAATACGGCGCCGACGCGCTGCGCTTTTCCTCGGCGGCCATGGCGGCCCTCGGTGGTGTGTTGAAGCTCGACATGCAACGTATTGCTGGTTATCGGAATTTCGGCACCAAGCTCTGGAATGCCGCCCGCTTTGCCGAGATGAATGGCGTTTACGACACCGACGTAATACCGACGCAATACCGACGTGATACCGACGTGGCCCAAACGGCCAATAAATGGATCATCGGAGAGACCGCCAAAGTGCGAGAAATCGTTGATGAGGCCCTCAGCAGCTTCCGGTTCAACGATGCCGCAAATGCGCTTTATGGCTTTGTCTGGGGTAAAGTCTGCGACTGGTATTTGGAGTTTTCCAAACCGATGTTTTCGTCCGAGGACGAGGCCGTCGTCGCCGAAACCAAGGCCACCATGCGCTGGGTCATCGACCAGTGCCTGATCCTCTTGCACCCCATCATGCCCTTCATTACAGAAGAGCTCTGGGGCAACCTCGGCGCGCGCGAAAAGATGCTGGTGCACACCGACTGGCCAACCTACCAAGCTGCTGATTATGTAGACGAAAACGCCGATCGCGAAATGAATTGGGTGATCTCGGTGATCGATAATGTTCGCTCGGCGCGCGCCCAGATGCACGTGCCCGCCGGACTAAAAATCCCCATGCTTGTCAGCGAGCTGGATGACGCCGGTCGCGCCGCCTGGACGCGCAACGAAGCGTTGATCATGAAACTGGCCCGTATCGACAGCCTGTCGGAAACGGCCGAGTTCCCAAAGGGCTCGATCACCGTCGCAGTTGAGGGAGGCAGCTTTGGCCTGCCTTTGGCCGATATCATTGACATCGACGCCGAAAAAGCCCGCCTTGAAAAGACTTTAGGTAAATTGGCCAAAGAGCTGGGCGGCCTTCGCGGGCGTCTCAATAACCCCAAATTCGTGGCCTCCGCCCCGGACGAGGTGGTCGAAGAAGCCCGCGCCAACCTCGCTGCACGTGAAGAAGAAGAAGCCAAACTGAAAGCGGCATTGGCCAAGCTGGCCGAGCTGGGGTAACACCTTGGAATAAGGGCGTGTCACCGGTGGCCTGCCACCACGACACGCCCAATCCGTGCCCAAGGGCGATAGGTTTCGTAGGTCGGACAATCTTGTCCGACTTACCAGATCAGTCGAAATTTGGCTTCCGTTTCTGTAGGTTAGAAGCAATCGTTTCCATTTGATGCGGCTTCCCGATCAAACCCGCCTGCACACGACTTTCTTCAAGCAACACTGCATCTTGATCCCCCATATGCGCCTCGGCAAACCCGATCAACTCCTTGGCGGCGCGGATGGCAGATGGGCTCTTTTCGGCAATCTCTTCAGCGAGCGCCAGCGCCGCCGCCACAGGATCTTCGGCAAGCTCTGTCACTAAGCCCCATTCCAACGCTTGCTCCGCCTCAAACGGTGCAGCAGAATAAGTCAATCGCCGGATGACATCGCTACCTGTCAAGTGCGGCAACAGTGCCATACCGCCCATATCCGGCACAATCCCCCACTTTATCTCCATCACCGCCAGCTTGGTTCCCGGTGCCGCAATGCGCACATCCGCGCCCAAGGCAATCTGGAAACCGCCACCATAAGCGACACCTTGAAGCGCGCAGATCACCGGCATCGGCAACTTGCGCCAGACCATCGCAACCTGTTGGAACAGATTTGCATCGCCATACGTCCGAGGCATCAGAAAACTCTCCGGATCTTGCCCCGCCATCGCGCCAAAAGACATGATGTCCAACCCAGCGCAGAACGCCTTTCCTTCGCCAGACAGCAACACCACGCGCACCTCATCTCGCGCCATGAGTCCCTCGCCCGCCTCAACAATGGCTTGCATCATTTTGGGATCCAACGCGTTCATCTTGTCGCCACGGGTCAGCGTCACGTGTGCTATGTGATTCTCGATTTCGACAGATACGCGAGACATGACGTCACTCTCCTCCGGTACAGTTCTCGATACTCTCTATCGAGCTCAACTCGAATGCTACACTAACGTCAGGGCATTTCGTGCTTGTTGCATGACGGCCAATGCGCCACTCTTTACCACATGACAGGACCACGCTTTACCAAACTCGCACAAACCCTGCCCGCTACCGTGCCTTTTGTCGGCCCCGAAGCTCAGGAGCGCGCGCGTGGAGAACCCTTTTCCGCACGCCTTGGTGCCAATGAAAACGTCTTTGGCCCTTCTCCCAAGGCCATCGCCGCGATGCGGGACGCCTCGTCCGATATCTGGATGTACGGCGACCCAGAAAGCCACGATCTCCGCTATGCGTTGGCAGCATTCCACAATGTGGGCCCACAGAATATTGTCGTCGGCGAAGGCATTGATGGGCTTCTTGGGTATCTCGCACGTTTGCTCATCGAACCGGGCGATGCTGTCGTCACTTCAAATGGCGCTTACCCCACATTCAACTACCATGTCGCGGGCTACGGGGGCATTTTACACAAAGTACCCTACTTCAATGACGCCGAAGACCTGCCAGCGCTGCTCAAAAAGGCCGGCGAGGTTGGTGCAAAGCTTGTCTATTTTGCAAATCCCGACAACCCTATGGGCAGCTGGCACACTGGCGGAGACATCGCCGCCGAACTGGATGCACTTCCAAACGGTTGTGTGTTGCTCCTCGACGAGGCCTATGTCGAACTGGCCCCACCCGGAACAGCAGTACCAATTGACATCAACGACGCTCGCGTCATTCGAATGCGCACCTTTTCCAAGGGCTATGGTATGGCTGGCGCAAGGGTCGGGTACGCGCTGGGACAGGCCGACTTCATCCGCGCCTTTGAAAAGATCCGCAATCATTTTGGTTTGAACCGCGCCGCCCAAGCTGGCGCGCTTACTGCGTTGCAAGATCAGGCTTGGCTCGAACAAACCGTAGCAAAGGTGACCGCCTCACGCGACATGCTCTCCGAAATTGCTGCCAAATATGAGCTCGCTGCGCTTCCATCAGCCACCAATTTCGTCGCGATAGATTGCGGCCGTGACGACACCTATGCAAAGCTCATATTGGAGGGCCTTGTTAAACGCGGTATTTTTGTTCGTATGCCCTTTGTCGCGCCCCAGAACCGGTGTATCCGCGTTAGCTGCGGACCAGCCCGTCACATGGCATTGTTCGACGCCGCCCTAGAGGAGGTGTTGGCCGAGATTGGCTGATGAGGCAACTGCACAAAAAAAATTGATCCCAGTCAGCACGATTCGCAGTTAACCTCTCAAACCGGGAGGATGTCAGCATGTCTCGTCCAATTCAGCGTGTTGAAAACTATACGATCACTTGCCTTGTGATGGGTTTTGTAAATCTCATCTGGATATTTGGCGTATTGTGGGTGGTCTGGGGTTTGCCTGCGGTGATGGTTCTCGCCGTGATCCTGAACGCGGGCATTGACCGTATCGGTCAAAAAACTCGCTAGACGTCCGAGCCAGCAATCACCGCCGCCGCCGCATCCACGCCGCCAACACCGTGCGGAATGCCCAGTGCAACCAAACCTGTCTGTACAGTTGCCAACATCCCCAGAATCATCTGCGCATTCACATGCCCCATGTGCCCAAATCGAAAGAACCCATCACTTTGGGGATCTTCTTCGGTCGCCATGCCCAACCCGATACCAAGCGTCAAACCCGCAGTTTCCTGAGTCCAACGCCGCAACGACGTCCCGTGCGGCACACCAATTCGCAAGGATGTTACAGCATGACTACGATGCGTCGGCTCGGTTATGTTCAACTCAAACGGTCCTTGCATGGCCCAAGTTTCAGAGGCGGCCCAAATCGCGTGTGCCAAAATCTTATGGCGTTTCCAAACGTTTTCCAGCCCTTCTTCATGGATCATGTCCAGTGCAGTTCGCAGGCCATACAAATGATGTGTCGGTGCAGTGCCGCAGAAATGAAGCGCGAAAATCTCTGGATTAGTGCGCGGTCGCCAGTCCCAGTATTTACTGACCCGGCGCATTTCGCCCCGCACACGATCTGCCTTGTCATTATAGAATACAAACCCCACGCCAGCCGGCACCATCAGACCCTTCTGGCAGGCTGCAACCATAACATCGACACCCCAATCATCCATCTCAAAGCGGTCACAGCCCAGCGACGCGATGCAATCAACCATCAACAATGCCGAATGCCCTGTGCTGTCAAGCGCCGCCCGAATTGCCGCAATATCAGACTTGGCAGAGGAGGATGTGTCCACGTGCACAGCCAGAACAGCTTTAAAACTATGGGATTTGTCTGCCGCCAATGCTTCGGCCACTCGCGCAACATCGGCGGGCTGGCGACGCCCAAACTCAAGCACTTCGCACTCCACTCCCAGCGCGCGCGCCATGTCCGACCACCCATGCCCGAACCAACCCGACGCCAGAACCAGAACCTTGTCGCCTTCTTCGACCACATTGGCCAGCGACGCTTCCCAGACCGCGTGACCATTGCCGATATATATCGCCGCCTCATGCTGCGTTCTGGCCACACGCTTTAGATCTCTCAGGATGTCGGGCATCATCCCGATCAATTCGCCTTCATAGATGTTAGGCGATGCGCGGTGCATGGCACGCAGCACTGCGTCCGGCATCACCGAAGGCCCTGGTATCGCCAGATAGGTTCGCCCCTGATTCAGATCCATATGCACACTCCCATTCAGCCAAGCGACCCTACTGCCACAGCTGGTAAGGTCAATATGGTCGAAGCGGCATTTTTCGCGCACACCACAGCGGAAAAACGCGGCACACCCATTGCCTCTGGTTTCGGGCCGTGCTCGGTTGTAAATGGTCACCAAAGCGACACCCCGGACACAAGGGCGACACCATTGGCACAACCGAACCAGGATAATAGCCAAAAAAGCGGCGAACTGATGCGCTGGGTGTGGACCGCCTATTTGCGTAAATACAAGTGGCTGCTCCTTTTTTCCGCTCTGCTCATGGCGATTGAAGGCTCTTCTCTGGGTGCCATCAGCTACATGGTCAAACCCATGTTTGACACCGCGTTTTCGCAGGGTAACGAAAACGCCCTGTGGGCTGTCGGCCTGATAATCACGGGAATCTTCGTTCTTCGCGGCATTACCAGTGTTCTGCACAAAGTCATCATGACCGCTGTTGCGCAAAACGCCTCAACCGATTTGCGCATCGACATGCTTGGCCATCTCATGCGTCAGGACAACGCGTTCCACCAAACGCACCCTCCGGGGTTTTTGATCCAGCGTGTCCAGTCCGACGTGCAATCCATTAACGGCGTCTGGGCTGCATTTATCACTGGTGTTGGCCGCGATTTCATCTCGTTGATCGCGCTTCTCGGCGTTGCAATTAGCGTCGATTGGAAATGGACCGTCGTTGCCTGTGTTGGAACGCCATTGCTCGTTTTGCCTACGCTCGCCGCTCAGCGATTTATTCGAAAACGCTCGCGCGAAGCCCGTGACCTTGGCGCTGGCCTTGCAACACAGTTGGATGAGGTCTTTCACGGCATCGTCCCGACCAAACTCAACCTGCTTGAGGAATACCAGGCCAAGAAATTTCGCATTGATTCCAAACAGCTTGTACGCGCCGAAGTACGCGCCCGTTTTGGCAGCGCCTCTATCGCGGGTATGGTCGACCTGACCGCCGGATTGGGTTTTTTCTGCGTGCTGATCTATGGCGGTGGTGAAATTATCGCCGGTGAAAAGACCATTGGTCAATTCATGAGCTTTTTCACCGCCATCGCAATGATGTTCGAGCCTCTGCGCCGCCTCGGTGGCATGACCGGCCTATGGCAAGTTGCGGCATCTTCTATAGAACGCATCAAAGAGCTGCTCGATGTTCAGCCCACCCTTGTGGACCCCACTAATCCACTGGCACCCCCCAAGGAAACCCCCGGCGTCGAACTCAGCAATGTGCACCTCGCCTATGGCGATGCAACTGTGCTTCAGAACACGTCTTTCGTGGCGGAAGCGGGCAAAACCACAGCGATTGTTGGGGCCTCTGGTGCCGGAAAATCAACGGTCTTTAATATTCTGACCCGCCTGGTCGACCCTCAATCCGGGTCGGTCAAGGTTGGCGGCGTCTCTAACCAAGACCTATCTCTGGCCGATCTGCGCGGGCTGTTTTCCGTCGTCTCCCAAGACGCCCTGTTGTTTGACGAAACTCTGCGCGAAAACATCTTGCTCGGGCAGACAAACGTGAACGATACCCGCCTCCAAGACGTGCTCAAGGCAGCTCATGTGGCCGACTTCCTGCCCAAGTTGCCCAACGGCCTTGATAGTGAGGTAGGCCCACGCGGATCCAACTTGTCAGGCGGCCAGCGCCAGCGCACGGTCATTGCCCGCGCGCTTTTGCGTAACACACCCATTCTTTTGCTAGACGAGGCCACATCCGCCCTCGACGCGCAATCAGAAACCGTAGTGCAGCAAGCGCTCGACCGGCTGTCCAAGGGGCGCACAACACTTGTGATTGCGCACCGTCTTTCAACAGTTCGGGAAGCCGACAAAATTGTGGTCATGGACAAGGGCGAAGTTGTGGACCAAGGCACCCATACCGAGCTGCTCGCGCGCGGGGGGCTATATGCGGAGCTCTACAACCTGCAATTCAACACCGAAGGTGAAACGGCCGAAGCCAAGGCACTCAAACCCGTCGCAATCGATCCCGCGCCGAATGCTCGACCAGCGCAATCGCTGTTCGCCCGTGCGCTTTCTCGTTTGCCTTGGGTGCGCTGATCAACGCCGATAATCCGCCGCCAGCCGTTCTGGTGATGCTCCCATGAAATACCGCAGCAATATGGTCAAGTTCCGCGTTCCTCGCCGCAACCATCCTGCTTTGGCGTATTTCTCGCCGCTCGTTTCGGCAGTCGAAGGCAGCGCCACCAACCGCCCACTAAGCGCAAGCGCTAATGCGACATCCTCCATCAGCGGAACGTCTGGATACCCTCCCGCGTGCGCATAAGTCTCGCGCGCGATCAATAAGCCCTGATCCCCGTAAGGCAAGCCAAATACCCGTGACCGTAGATTTGCCCACCCCGAAACTACGGTCGGGGCCAATCCGATTGTATCGAAACGCAATTTGAAATACCCGGCGCGATCTGGATGGCCCATATGTGACATCACGCTTTCGGTCCATCCTTCGGCCAAAACCGTATCTGCGTGTAGAAACAACAGCCACCTCCCCCGCGCCTTTTCCGCACCCACCCGCAATTGCCCACCGCGCGAAGGTGCGACTTGCACGACGTCCGCCCCGGATTCCTGTGACACCTCAACAGTGCGATCACTGGATCCTCCATCCACCACGATCAGTTCGCGGATAAGCCCACACTGAACACCCTCGAACAATGCCGACAAACACGCCGGAAGCGCCTCTTCAGCGTTAAACGTTGGGATAACCACACTCAGCGGTGCGCGCATTTTCCAGTCCAGCTCTGTTCATTCACGCGGATGCTTCTATATGAAGATAGTGAGCAAGAACAGGACCCCGCTATGGACCGCCCCAGAACCATTCTTCGCGTCTCAGGCGCCGACACCAACCATTTCCTGCAAGGGCTTGTCACCAATGACATGGATCACCTGACAGATGGGCTTCTGTATGCCGCGCTACTAACGCCCCAAGGCAAATACCTGGCGGATTTCTTTTTGAAACGGGACGGCGCGGATGTTCTCCTTGATGCTGACGCCGAACAAGCACCGGGCCTTATGGCGCGCTTAAATATGTATAAGCTGCGTGCCGATGTTTCGATTGAACAATCGGAGCTTCACCTGCATCGCGGGACAGGGGACACACCCACTGACGGTGTCGCTGATCCCCGCACATCGGCGCTTGGATGGCGCGCATATCGCAACGCTAAGCAAACAGACGACACGACCGATTGGGATGCCCTACGCGTCGCCCACAAGGTCCCTACAGCCGGTATCGAACTTGGCCCCGAGAGCTATATCCTTGAAAACGACTTTGAGCGCCTCAACGGTGTCGATTTCCGCAAGGGGTGTTACGTCGGCCAAGAAGTCACTGCGCGCATGAAGCACAAGACCGAACTGCGCAAAGGTCTCGAACGCGTTGAGTTGTCAGGCACTGCAGAGATTGGCACCCCCATTACCCGCGAGGATCGCGCGGTTGGCACGCTTTTTACCCGGTCCGGCGGTCAGGCATTGGCCTACCTGCGCCGCGACCGCGCCGTCGGTAACATGCGGGCAGGCGACGCCATCATTCGCTTTACCTCATAAACAACAAAGCCCGCCAAAGGCGGGCTGAGTTTCGCGAACCATGCGCAAGTTACGCGCGTTCGGAATAATCCATGGTCTCGGTGTTGACCACAATATCCTCGTCTTGTCCCACAAAAGGTGGCACCATGACCCGAACGCCATTGTCCAACACCGCAGGCTTGAACGAATTCGCCGCGGTCTGACCTTTTACCACCGGTTCTGTCTCAACGATTTTGCACACGACTTTCTGTGGGAGCGATGCGTTCAACGCCTCATTCTCATAAAATTCGACAACGATCGTCATTCCGTCCTGCAAAAATGGGCGGCGTTCGCCCAATAGATCCGCAGGCAACTGGATTTGCTCATAGGTTTCGGTGTCCATAAACACCAGCATCCCGTCATCTTCATATAGGAACTGCTGATCCTTTTGCTCCAAACGGACACGCTCGACTTTGTCCGCGCTGCGGAAGCGTTCGTTCAACTTCGATCCATTGCGCAAGTTGCGCATTTCGACCTGCGCAAATGCGCCGCCCTTACCCGGCTTTACGTGGTCCACTTTAACTGCAGCCCACAGGCCACCATTGTGTTCCAGCACATTGCCGGGTCGAATTTCATTACCGTTTATTTTGGGCATTTAGCAAAACCATGGCAGAGAGGTTGATCCAATTTGGTCCGATCCTATATCTGCATGGCTGACGAGAGGCAAGGTCTCAGACCTCGCAATGCGCGCCCCAAACGCCATGCGTAAATTGCATAGAAGCTATGCAAAAACAGCCTATCCGAATCAGATGAACTACGTCATAAGGGGCGTCACGCCGAAAACGCAAGAGCAATAATACAAGGACGACGAGATGACCGATTTCGTTGATGGAGCGGCTTTCAATAATGAACAAGGCAACCGCGCCCGCAAACTTTTTGCGGCAGTTGTTTTGGCCGCACTGGATGATGCCATCGCTGACGACAAGAAATATGGCAATGGCCCCGAGCAAATTGCTCGTTGGGCACGCTCGCGGGATGGCCGTGAAGTACTGTCATGCGCTGGTATTGACCCGAACGAACGTGTCGTATCGGGCCTGATGGACTTCGTTGGCAAAGGTGTGCGCACCTCAGTCGCTTTGTCGCGCGAAGAAAGCGAACGTCGCAATGCCGCTGCGCAGGCTGAAGCTGCCTAAGCAAACCATATTTCTGAAAAAGACGGCGCTCCTCTCTTGGGAGCGCTGCTTTTTTTGGCCATTTTTTGCGGTAATCTGCGACGCGTAGGAACTGACGAGGCTATTCCTTGTTTGGCCTTGGAAAAACCTCGAACGAAAGTCACTCAGCGTTGCTTCAGTTCAAACCTTAATCCAAGTCATGAGCAGCAAGTGCCCTGTGTATCTCGCGGCGCACCAACTTGCGCACGTTACGTGTGATACGCTCCCCCAGCGCCCCCTGAAGCTCCTGACGTACGATATCAGCAACCATTTCGCGCAGTATGTCTTCATCTATTACAGCGGCCTCATCAACCGCCTGCGCGACCTCTGGCACCGCCTCTTCAATGATTTCGTCGCTGATGACAGCTTCAAAGCCGCTCGCCGTATCGAATTCTTCCGTCACCGTGTTGTTCGGCACTTCCCAAGAAGACACTTCAGGTTCGGTTCCGGCATAGTCACTGTCACCGGGGGAGTCAGGTTCTTCAACCAAACCATCCCCATCGCGCCAGTGCACGATCCGTGCGTCTAAAACCCGCTGGAAATCGAATGGTTCTTCTTCGTCCAAGCCGTCTTCCGCAAGCTCATCGTCGACTAAAGGCTGTTCACTAACCTCCGAGACTTCAAGCGCTTGAGCATCCCCATCTAACGACACGCCGAGGGCATTTTCATACGCTCCGCCAAAATCGCTCTCCTGAGCGGCATCTGACAATTCAGCGCCCTCTGTCGAGTGCTGGGGTTCATCACAATCAGTAACCTCACCGCCTTCGCGATAGTCTCCCTGCTCTACTGGCTTAGACGGTATACCCGCCTCGTCAAGCGCTACCTCCACGCCTGAATCACCTTCAGCTGACATCACATTATCGGGATCAGATTCGGCTTGATCAATGTCTGTTTCGTCTTCCAAAACGCGCAATGCGGGTGTCAAAACCAGAGCGGAAGGCGTGTCTTCGCGAACGGTTGCCAGATTAGAAACTGCCGCCTTGGGTACATCCTCGACGTCGTTGGCAATCACAGATCTGGTGGCACTCGCATCTCGATTCTCTGACACGAGTCTCCGAATAGACGTCAAAACGTCTTCAATTTCACTGTGTTTTACCGGGTCAGGCATTCTTCAGCACCACTCATTCCTCAATGGAAGTGTAGCGACTACAGTCTCTTGGCACAACCGATAGGGATAATTGCTTACTCTTTGCCGAGCGACTTGAGGACTTTATCCAACTGTTGACCGCGCTTTGTATTCACCGCCGGCGCGTCCTTGACCAGATTATAGTATGCTTCGGGGTCGTACTGCTCGACACGCAGATTCAAATGATCTACCGTCAGCAACCCCATGGATGACAAGACCGCATAGGCGGCAATGACCTGCGTCGCTTGCGCTGAAATCAGGTTCGCTTCAGCGTCCAGCAAGTCTTGCTCAGCCGTCAATACATCCAGAGTAGTCCGGGCGCCCAGCTTCGCCTCTTCCCGCACACCTTCAAAGGCAATGCGCGCCGCGTCCACTTGACGTTCACTCGACGTGATCGCTGCGCCAGCAGCTATCAGCGTCGCCCATGAACTACCCGCCTGTTGGCGAATACTATGTCGCGTAACATGCAAAGACGCGCGAACAGCATCTCGTTGCGCCATAGCTTGACGTGTCAGGGCCGACAGGCGTCCGCCCGCATATATTGGGCCGCTAAAACTGAACCCGATGGACGAGCTATTTGAAAAATTGTCGCTGCCAAACTCTTGGTCTGTCGCCAAACGCCCAGTCAGGCTGATCGTAGGCCCCATGTCGGACTTAGCACGCATTACATTTAGCTCAGCTGCCGAAATCTCATGCTGGATCCGCACCATGTCCGGGTGCGACCGAATCGCGACTGCCTTGGCATCCTCTACGGAGCGGGCTGTGTACGGCAATTGCGAAGGCGAAACCAAGCGCCCTGGCCGACTTCCAATTGCCGCCGCATAAAACTCCTGACTCGTTGCAAGATCACCCTGCGCCGCTGAAAGCTCAGCACGCGCTCCTTCAAGCCGAGCCTCGGCAAGCGCCACATCTGTACGGGTGACTTCGCCGACTTCAAAACGATCCCGCGCAGCTTGCAATTCGCGCTCCAAAACTCGCAGGTTATTTTGCCGCAACAAAACAATTTCTTCGTCCCTAACGACGAACATGAACGACTGGACCGCGTCAAACAGAACAAATTGCTCGACAGAAATCAGTGATTGACGCGTTGCCAAAACGGTTTCCTTGGACGCATCAACAGCTAGCTTGGTTCCACCATTGTCAAACAACAACAAATCAAAAGACAAACCGATCGCCGCATTTTGCGTAGAATTGTAGCGAGTTGAAGCAGTGGCCGCAGACCGTACACCACTATTTAGGTGACCAACCTCACCAAACCAGCTGATCACAGGGCGTAACAGAGCTAAGGTAGCGGCGACGTCTTCGTCAGCAGCCCGCAACAGTGCGCGGTTTTGCTGTAGCAATCCGCTGTGATAGTAGGCTTCCGCCAACGCGTCTGGCAAAGTCTGCGCCTGCACGTTTACACTCAAACCAACTGAGGCGCTCAACACCAAAAATCCGGTGCGAATCGCTTTGTGAATATCGTAGAACATACCTGCCTCTATCCTTTGCGGTGCATTGCCAGGACCAACCTCTTACAACTCGAAAGTGTAGTCTTTTTGAAAACCCGGCAAAACCGGTGCCGTGGCGTTGAAAACAAAGCGCCAGTTGATTTCGCCATTCAGTTTGCTGCCGACCCGCACGGCCCCCAAAGCCCCATCCATAAACAGTGTGGCAATACGGCCGCCTTCTTTCAACTGCGATTTTAGTGCTTCTGGCAAAATCTCGACACCGCCTTCCACGACTATCACGTCATAAGGGCCATGCACTGCGGCGCCCTCATTTAAGTCACCGACTTGGACGACGACATTATCAACTCCATGCTCAACCAAAAGGCTTTGCGCTTCGCCCCCACGGGCCTCATCGTCTTCCAACGCGACAACTGCCTCTGCCATCCGCGCGATAATGGCGCTGGAATACCCCAGCCCGACACCTACATCCAAGACCAACTCATCTTGCTGAATATCCAACGAGTCAAGCATTTTGGCCAAGACACGAGGGTCAATCACGACGCGATTTGCATCCAGATGAATGTGCTCGCCAATATAGGCCGCGTCGCGTTTTTCGTGCGGCACAAACGATTCTCGCGGCACATTCAACAGTGCCTCGATAACGGTATACTTAGTAACATCCGATGGTCGTACCTGCGTGTCCACCATTGTGGTGCGAAGGTCAGTGAAATCCGCCATTGCAACCTCATCCGCTCTTGTTCGAGTTGCTCACTCTTGCCACACCTACTTGCTGTGGGCAATGTCCCACCTCCATAATTTGCAGCCGCGCGACCATCGGCCAAGCCGGTTGACCGCCATTTTGTTGTTATTTCCCTTTACGGCCGCTGCCGGGCGTAAAAAGAGCTTGCGCCGCCCAATTTTTCGGACCATTTAAGCGCCATACGTCGGGTTCCCCGACCACCACAGTTGGCGAGTTGGCGGAGTGGTGACGCAGCGGATTGCAAATCCGTGTACACCGGTTCGATTCCGGTACTCGCCTCCAATAAAATCAATGACTTGCGTCATCCCTCTTCTCCTTCACTGCCGTTTTTGAAACAAGCGTTGAAACTTTCACGTTTCGGTCTTGCTTCGTTCCATACGGTTTCTTGCCTCTTGCGCGCGCTTCGCCAGCTCCCTTTGCCGGATCGGCCCGCCATATTTTTTCAGCATCTCAACACCTGAGTGACCGGTGACGGCTTTGACCATCTCGTCATCACATCCGGCTAAATAGAGCTCGATGGTCGCGTTTTTCCTGAGCCCGTGCGTTTTGTAGTAGCTCGCCTTCTCATGCTTCATCTTCTTTTTGATGGTGCGCATTTCCTCCGCAACGATGCGGTAGCTCACCGGTCGACCTTTGGGGTCGGTCACGAGAGTACCGTCCGTTCGCGCGAGTCCGTCGAGATGGGTCTTGAGGCGATCCGTGAGCGGGATCCACAGCGGCTTCTCGGTTTTGCCTTGAGTGAAATCGAATCCCTCATCCGAAAAGTGCGCCCACTTCATCTTCACGACATCGCCAATGCGCTGGCCCGTGCCAACGCAAAGCTCGTAGACCAGCCGCGCGCGTTTTGAAGCCAGGGCTTCGAACTCTGCTCGAACATCGTCTGGCCAAGGCTCCCACCCGTCGCTTTGCTGCTTGAAGAGCGGAATGCCCTTCGCCGGATTGCCATGCTCTTTCTTGATAAAACCAATCAGACGGGCGTGGTTCATCAAGACGACCATGACCTGGACGAGATAGTTGGCTTGCCGCCAGTGATCCGCATTGGCGCGGTGCAATTCGTAAATGTGATGGGTTTCGATCCTGGCCGGGTCTTTCTCCGCCCATATCTCACGAATGTGGCTGATGTAACGCCGATAGTCGGATCTCGTCCGGGGCTTCAGCTTCTTGTAGGCGTCGCTCTCGTAGTAGCTGAGAATCAACGCCTCAAAATTGCGCTTCACCGGCGCAGGCGCTGGTTTTCCCTTCAGCAAGCGATTGTAGTGATCCCAAAATTCCGGTGTGCCCGCTTCCTCGTGCATCATGACGGAGATGCCGCGCGATCGCCGGATGAACCGTAGGTAACCCCTGTCACTATAGACGTATTTTGGCAGGCTCTTGCGGGTCATTCGCCCATTCTCAAGTCGCTGTTGAGAAAGTCGTCGGCGGCCTCTGGCGCGACCATATTCGCATCGACGATGACACTGCCATCAGGCTTGATCTCGAATTTCGCGCGCTGCCAACCTGCCTCCCGCGCCTCGCGGATAAAGGCTGAGGCCGCTTGTTTCGCTTTCGTCTGTGCACTTGCTTTGGTCATCGTCTCGACACCTCTCTCACCTCGTTAACAACGCGCATTATCACACTGATTCATATTGATATTTCCAATTGAACCGAGTGTGGAACGCCTGTCCTTCGCCGCGCGAATGGCTCGGATAACTTCAGAGTTTTGGGAGTTGCCATTGCGATCGGACTCCGCCTTGATCCACTCCTTGAGCTCTTGCGGAAGCCGAAGCTGCATTGGTTTACGACTATTCATGAAACGCCTCCAGGTTGAAAACATACCCCGTTAGTGGCACTTAGCCACTATTGCGTCAATCGAATTTTATGGCACAGTGCCACCATGTCAGAACAAAGTGCTCAAAATCAGGACAAGTTCATCGTGCGATTGCCGGATGGCCTTCGTGACCGGATACGGCTTGCGGCCGAGAGCAACCACCGTAGCATGAACGCTGAGGTCGTTGCCGTCCTTGAAGAAAACTACCCCGCGCCAGTCCCGGAAAACATCGGCGACCCCGCAGCCCGAATGCTATTCTGGCTCGCCAAACGAATCCGACGGAGAAGCCCGCAACCGGGCTCACCCAGAGACAAGCAAGCCGCCCTATACGAGCGTATTGCGGGCGATATTTCGGAACGCATGAAGGATATCGGGGAATAGCCTTAGTAGGCCACCCACTCGTATCCATGGTTGCCTTCGTGATCTTCCCATTCAACGCCAACCCCGCGTCGCCAATTCGATGACGAACAGCGCCGCGACGGCAGCACCCACTGCGGGGCCGCCGCTGGTGTCGTGCGTTGCCAACCGAATTCGCCCTGCGTGCCATAGGTCCCGAGGAGAATATTGTAGCTCTCAGAACAGTCATCGTCGCGACCGCGTTCGCGATGGCTGTAGTACCGGACATCCCAGACACGGATCGAGCGCACGAAATCGAATTCCAGACCACTGATGTCGATATCGGCACCGCCTTCAGCCGTCTGTGTCAGAATGACTTGGCCGAGCGTCTGACCTGTTTGGTTGCTGGCCTCCCAAATCTTTGGGGCCGTGCTTTGCAAAGACACCCGCTCAGAAACACCCATCGGGCAGCGCCAGATTTGCAACGGCGGCTCGATCGGCCAAGGCGTAATCCGCCTAATGAAAACCGCACGAGAATGGGCACATTCTGCTGAAGTTGGCCACCCGCCAGCCAGGCAAAGCAGAATGGCGCAATCAACTTGGTAGGCTTTTACTGCCTGCGGAGCCAAGCTGGAAACGACACTTATGGCGACCCCGCCAAGCAAATTTCGGATGGATTTGAGCCACATATCAATAAGCGCCTTTCGACTTCATTACTATAATATTGATGGTTGTTGCCCAACTTCGCCCCGCACACCATATGCGAGCAAGGGATTAGATCCACTCGCGCGCACTTTGTGGAATATATTCCGTAGAGCAATTCTTGTGATCTGGCCGAATACAGGCCATGAAATTGAGGGAAACAGTAGGGTTAAATATTCGGAATCTAAGAAATTCCAGAGGATTGAGCCAAGAACAATTAGCCTTAGCTGCTGACCTGGATCGTAGCTATATCAGCGAGATCGAGCTCGCGAAATTCTCAGCATCGATCGATGTTCTAGAGCGGATCGCGCATGCTCTCGAGGTCGCTCCCAAGGAATTGTTTAACGAGAGGGGCTAGTTTTGCCCGAATTTGAGAGTGGTCGCACAACAGCCGAAGCCATCGGCCGCATTACGTGCATCAAAACAGGCGTCGAAATCGGCCTACTTTATCTGTGGGATAACGGCGACACGCAGGCCGCGCTGCACGAAGACGGCCTGCTTCGATCGACAATCTGCCCAGAGCAACAGGCAGGACCGGACCTTGGTGCAAATCGCGGCTAAGAGCCGGAATGAGCCCTGAGTGGAAGTGACAAAATCTCGCTGCGCGCGCTCGCAGCACAAAATTCGCCACGACCGCATCATTTTCAGCGCTGCTGTGCGGCGTGATAACCAGCCGTTTACGTATGTCACAGCGATAAAGAGAACACGGATCTACAGGATGCGGACTTTCCGGACTTGCGCAGTCGCCGCTATTGTTTTTAAGAAACCTGATGCGTTTTCAGCGACGTAGTTGCGGTGCCGCAGCTGTTTTTACCAGACCGGGTGTTCGAATGCGTTGAACCCAACCGAAACCAGGCCGAATGTTCGCCACCTCCTGTTTAAGGCATCGAGATCAGGGCAACGCCAATTTCCCAATAGGTACGCCGAAGCAATCTGCGCAAATGCTGACACAGTTTTCCCGAACAAAAGCGAAAACGAGTTCAGATTCCGTATTGGTCCTATGGGCTCAACGTGACTGGACGTTGTTCATTCAGCTCTTTCGAAGCAATCTTCATGAAGTTTCGGATCAAATCGGCGCCATCCTGATCATCCGAATAGTTCCCGACATGCTCAGGTTCGGTCTGCTCATACATACAGGACCAGACGGATCGGCGGGATTCCGGATGGAACTGAGTTGTGTACCAGTGGTTACCATGGTCGATACAGATGGCGCTGCTTTCACCGATGCGGGCCAGGACCTTTGCCTTCTGCGCGTCTGATGGGATCACATGCAGATAATTGGCGAAGTTGAAACGGGGGGATGTGGACAGGCCCTCAAACAGGGGGTGCTGACGCCCAAGCTCTGTCAGCTCAATCTCATATGTTCCGGCAAGAGTCCCTCCGGCGCGGCCATCGAGCACGCCATCCTCGAATTGTGTCGATACCAGTTGATGTCCGCCACAAATGCCAAGCAAAGGCTTCCCGGCATCGCGATATTGGCGCAGCCAGGCATAAAGCGCGCGCAGCCAGGGACGGTCCTCAGTAACCACATGCATCGTGCCGCCGAGGATGACACAGTCGACATCATCAACTGCAGGCAGTGCATCACCGCGACAAATGTCGACACCGGATAGTGAAAAACCCGTTTCCTGCGCCACGGGGCCAAACCAGTCCACGATCCAGTCTTTTTCCTGGCCGGATGAACATAAGCCTCCAAAGTGATCGGGGTTGAAAAGTACATTTTCGCCCAACATGGAAATGAACAGCAAGGAGCGTTCAGCTTTTTCGGTCATGTCGTTTCTTTCTCTGTCTTGGATGGACCAGTTTCGAACAAAGTGCCGCCTTCCTCTTGGATGGCATCCAGACGCGACACGACCACCCTGAGATAGGTTTTGTGAATCGAGGCCGTCAGCCTGACATCGCCGATCTCCAGACTGCGGCGCAACATTCGGATCTCATCCTTCAAATCCTCGACCTGGACGCGCATATCGACGCGATCCAGCAACAGGAACCAAAAGCGCGCGGACTGATAGAACAATGTGTCGTTGATGTCCTCCAGCACTGCGTTGGTGGTCAGTTCATGCAGGATTTTGTGCAGGCGCAGAAGCACCCGAGCAAATTCGCGTTTGTCGTGATTGTGCAGCATTGCATCGCAGCGCGCTTCTAGGTCGCGCATTTCGTCCAGTATGGCCGGGTTCCGAGGAGCCGGAGTGGAATCGCCCATCGCATCCATGAGCCGCATTCGCACGATATAGATATCGCGCATGGATTTCAGATCGACCGAGGTAACGATGGTGCCATGCCCATGCTGGCTGGAGATCAGGCCATTGTGTTCAAGCTTTTGCAGCACGTCCCGCATCGGCGTGCGGCTGATGCCGAATTCCGCGGCCAGTTCCCGTTCGTTCAGACGCGTACCAGGCTGATAATCAAGAAGGCAGATACGCCTGCGCATTTCGAGATAAATATCATTTTTGGTCATGCGCTGCTCACTATCTGTCGCGGGTAATCGCCAACTTATGCCATCCACTCAAGAAAACTGTCCATATCGACGTTGCCGCCCGATACCAGAGCAACGATGGTCTGCCCTTGCAAGGCGTCATTGTTCGACAAGGCGGCGGCCACAGACACCGCGCCGCCGGGTTCGGCAACAACCTTGAGTTCGGTGAAAAGAACCCGCATTGCGGCGACAACGTCTGGCTCGTGGACGGAATAGCAACCAGACAGAGTTTTCAAGTTGATTGGAAAGGTCAACTTCCCGGGTCGCGCTGTCACGATCGAGTCGCAAATCGAGCTGTGACCCGGCTCAATCGACAGGGCCGTTCCCGCCGCCAATGAGCGCTTGGTGTCGTCGAAATTTCGGGGTTCAGCCGCCCAGATTTCAGTGTCCGCATGGCGCGCAAGCATGGCCGTGGAAAGCCCGGCGATCAGCCCACCGCCTCCGACCGGGCAAATGACCTTGTCCGCTTGCACGCCAAGCGCGTCCAACTGCTCAGCTATTTCCAGTCCGGCTGTGCCTTGCCCGGCCATCAGATGGTAGTCGTCATAAGGTGGCACCAGCGTTGCGCCGGTTTTTTCGGCGATGTCCCGGGCGATTTCGGCACGGTCACCCGTTTGGCGGTCATAGGTGATGACCTCAGCCCCCCACTGGGCGGTGTTGTCCAGCTTTATGCGGGGCGCATCGGAGGGCATCACGATTTTTGCCGCAACCCCCATCGCGCTGGCCGCTGCGGCGACACCTTGCGCGTGGTTGCCGGAGGAATAGGCCACGACCCCCGCCTTGCGCTGTCCTTCGTCCAGCGACGCAATCTTGTTGTAGGCCCCGCGAATTTTGAACGAGCCGGTCTTTTGCAGGCATTCCGATTTGATCAGCAACCGGAACCCAAGCGCGTTGTTCAGCAGAGGAGATTCCAGCAACGGGGTTCGGATCACGACATCCCGTAGCCGCTCGGCTGCTTGCGCAATCATATCGAAAGTCAACATGGGGTCACGTCCCTACTTGCAAGGTTGAATGGAAACGCCGCAACAGGGCAATCACGCTTCGGGCGGTAATGATACCGGTGGCCGGGTTTTCAGCGCTCGGACGGCCCTGAATGGACATTGTAAAATCCGAGCTGTCGGATGTTACCTCTACCGAATGCGTGTTTCGCGTCAGGGATGGATCAGCCCAGACCTCCATGTGCGTCCTGTCCGGGCCAAGCCCTGCCAGGCTGATCGCGGCCGCGACATTCACGTTGGCGGGAAACTCGCGTGCCACCTCGGTGACACTGCCCGCAATGACTTGCATTGGCTCACGTAACGCGGTCAAATCAATCCCCGACCGCGCAACAAACGGCGCCTTCACCAGGCCATCGATTGGTTTGCGGGTGACAATCTTGACCGTATGGATTTTCCCGACGTTCGCTGCATTCAACGCGTCGAGCCCCAACATCGCCCCTGATGCGACAAGGATGCGGCCCCCGGTCTCGTCCGCAAGCGAGATCAGGTCATCCCGGCCAAGAAGCTGACTTGCCGAAAGGACGATCAGGTGCTTGCCCGCCCGCAACACAGGCTCAGCCAAATCACCGAACAACGCAGGGGGCAACGCCTCGATGACGCAATCGCTTGCCTCCGCCAAATCTGCGAAGTCGCGCACTGGTACCGGGTGTCTCAGATTTTCATTCAACGCGGCTGCTTTTTTGGCAGTTCGTGCCGCGATGCCGCTCAGCCCGCACTCGGGAACGTCGCCACGATCCAATGACCGCGCAACTTCAGCGCCAACAGCACCGATACCGGCAACTCCAATCCTCATGGCGCGCCCTTCCTGAGCAGCGGGTCTTCTGGAAACCGTTCTGGGATCAAAAGTGATCTCATGTTCAATCCGCCGCCTTCACGGCGGACAGGAATTGCTGTGTGCGCTCACGCTGGGGATTGCCGAACAGACCCTCCGGAGGACCCTGTTCTTCGATCTTCCCCTGATAAAAGAAACAGACACGGTCCGAGATATCGCGCGCAAAGCCCATCTGGTGTGTCACCATCAACATGGTGAGGTTATGTTCGGCCACCAGCTTGCGAATGACACCGGTCACTTCGCCGATCACCTCAGGGTCTAACGCCGAGGTGACTTCATCAAACAGCATTACCTTGGGGCGCATGGCCAGTGCCCGGGCGATGGCGACACGTTGCTGCTGACCGCCGGACAGACGTGACGGATGCTGATCCTTTTTGTCGATCATGCCGACCATCGACAACAACTCTTCGGAGCGGTCTCGGGCCTCGGCCTTTGGCAAACCCAGCACCTGCACCGGCCCTTCCATGCAGTTCTGCAGCGCGGTCATGTGCGGGAACAGATTGAAATGCTGAAAGCACATACCGATCGAGGACCGCGCCCGACGCAGGTATTTTGCGTCGGCGGGCACCAGAACCCCGTTTTTGGCCATATGCGTAAGCGGTTGGCCATCAACATAAATGACGCCGCCATTGATGGTCTCCAGGGTCATCAGCATCCGCAGAACGGTGGTTTTGCCCGATCCGGACGGGCCGATCACGGTGACCATCTCACCCTCCGACACATCCAGATTCAGATTGTCCAGGACGGTCAGCGCACCATAGCTTTTGGTTACGTTCATGAACCGTACCATCGGCACGTCGGGCCCGCTCAGTTCCAGTGGGTATTGCGACATATCTTCCATCAGTTCATTCCCAGTTTCTTACGCACCCAGGCTTCAAAGACCCGGATCAGCCCGGCAGCGGGCAGTGAGATCGCCAGGAAGATGATCCCGACCATGGTATAAGGTTCCAGATACCGGTAGTGTGACCCACCAATGGCATTCGCTGCCTGCATCAACTCGGCCACGCCGATAACCGAAAGCATCGGTGTGTCCTTGAATATCCCGACCAGATAATTGCCCATCCCAGCCAATGAGGGCGGCAGGGCCTGGGGAATGATAACGCGGAAATAGGTCTTGGTAGTGCTCAGGTTCAGTGCGGTACAAGCCTCCCACTGTCCTTTAGGCACAGACTCGAGGCCACCGCGATAAACCTCGGACAGATAAGCCGAATAATGCAGCCCGATCGCGATCATCCCCGCTACCCAGGGACTGAGGCGTATCCCGAATTGCGGGCCGACAAAGAACACAAAGAAAATCTGCAGCACCAGCGGCGTCGATCGGATGAACTCGACACATTCCCGCACCACCATTGTGACGATGCGCGACGGTGTGCGTTGCGCCAGTGCAAAAACCAGCCCCAGTACCACTGCGATCCCATAGCCGATTCCGGCAGCGGCCAGCGTGTTCAGCGTCGCCTGCAAAAGCCGGGGGAGAATTTCAAAGGTAAAATCCCAACGCCAGTCAAACATGGCCTAAGCCCTTCCCAGTTTGCGCGCCATGATGCGCTCGAGCCAGCGCATAAATGGGGTCACGATCAGCCTTGCAAGGATGTAATAGATGATCAGGGCCGTCCCAAAGGCCTGCGCAGACAGGAAAGTCGACCCGTTTATTTGCTTGGCTTCGAACATCAGGTCAGTGACCGAGATCAACGACACCAACGCGGTCGCCTTTAGCAACTCGATCATCAGGTTGCCCCATGGCGGCAGCATGTTCAAAAGCGCTTGTGGCAGGATGATGCGATACATCCGTTTGGCCGGGGACATCGAGATCGCATAGGCCGCTTCCCACTGCCCTTTGGGGACCGACTGAATGCCGCCGCGAACGAGCTCGGCACCATAAGCCCCAAGGTTCAGCCCGACGGCGACGAAACCGGCATAGAATTTGTCCAGCGTCAATCCGAAGAGAGGCAGGACAAAGAAGATCCAGTAGAGCTGGATAAGAAGAGACGTGCCACGGAAGATTTCAATGTAAACCCCGGCTGTCCAGCGCACGGCGACATTGCGTGACAATTTCATCAACCCTGCGGTCAGCGCGAGCAGAATGGCAAGCATGGCCGACAAGAAAAATTGCGCGATCGTGACGAGCGTTCCGTCCAGATAACGCGGTGCGTTCTGGGCGAGAAATTCCCAATATGACATGACGTATCCCGGATGGCGGACGTAAAAGGCGGGCTGAACCTGGCCCGCCTGCTAAAGGAATGCCGTCAACGGTTCTGGCAAATCCATTCGGTTTTCACGCTTGGATCCGGAACCTGCAGTTTGGTGTATTCGAATGGCGCGACCGCCGCGAGCATCTCTTCTGAACCCAGGTAATCCGCCTGAGCAGCGTTGAAGGCTTCAAGAAAGTCGCTGTCTTCCGGACGGAATCCGATACCAACCCAGTTCTGGGTCCATTCGGGCAGCGCATTGGGATCGGTGACCTCAAGCTCACCATTGGATTGGGCCGCCAGGTTTTTCCCGGTGAAGAACGTCACAGCGCCTGCATCAGCGCGACCAACACGCATCGCGGCAAGAATCTCGGTTGCTCCGGGCACTTCGAGTATCTGATCGGCTGCCACGCCTTCGCGTATGGCGGCATCAACCGTGTTATAACCCGCGCCTGTGACCATTGTGGCACCCTGATCCTTGATGTCAGCATAAGAGGTGATGTTTTTGGGATTGCCGACAGGAACCACAAAAGCATCGCCGAAAATCCCCATCGGCTCGGAGAAGTCGATACTCTCACAACGCGCTTCAAGAATGTACATGCCACCCGTGATGATATCAAAGCGATTGGCTTTAAGGCCCGGAATTAACCCGCCCCAATCTGTCACGACGGGCTCGATGTTGTCGTAGCCCATCGCCCTCAGGACACCCAGCGTGTGAACGTTTGCAAATCCAAGTGGGACGTCGTTGTCGCCGGGGAAAGCCCACGGCACTTCATTGGAGAAACCAATCCGAATGGTTTCGCCACTTTCAATGCGATCCATCAGCGGACCAGCAAGCGTCGACGTCGTGACCCCCACTATCGCTGTGGCGGCGAGGACGGTGGTTTTTAGTATCTGATACATTGAACTCTCCCTGAGTTGTTTTTCTGATTCACAGTTATTGGTATACCTTATGGGGAGAGAGGTGTTGAGGCAAGCAAAAGATAGCTGGAAAAATAGGGTTATTGCTGAGATAGATCTCACTTGACTGAATATTGGTATACCTTAATGGTTATAAAAAGAATCGAACTTAATGCGGAGATACAGATGATCGAACATGCCCCATTCCCCAAAGACGAGCTGGACCGTCGGATTAACCGGGTAAAAGCCGCCTTGGCCGAGCAGGATCTCGACGGGGTCGTAATCGCATCTCCGGAGAACATCTATTATCTGACCGGAATGGACCACTGGGGGTTCTTTGCGGCTCATGTTCTCGTTGTGAACCGAGATGGCGAGATGGCGCTGATCTGCCGGGCCATGGAAAAGATCACGTTTGACAATCAGGTAAGAAACGCCCGGTTCTATGGTCATCAGGATCACGAAGAGCTTTCTGACTACGTGGTACAGGCGATGAAGGACCTAGGCCTGTCCGGTGGTCGCGTCGCGCTCGAAAGGCGCAGCCTGTTCTTGCACCTGCATCATGCCGAAGGGATATTGGCAAAGGCGGAGGGCGTCGAATGGGCGGACGGATCCGGTCTGGTCGACAACCTGCGACAGGCAAAGTCCCCGCTGGAAATCGAATACACACGCAAGGCCGCCAAGGCCGCAGATGTCGGCATGAGCGCTTGCATTGACCTGATCCGCGACGGCGCGACAGATTATGAGATTGCCGCTGAGTACATGCGCGCCTCGACTCTGGCGGGTAGCGAGCCGACCGGCTTTGGCCCGTTCATTCGCCCTGCCACTCGCTCGGGCGAGGAGCATACGACCTGGCGCGGCGAAACCTTCCGAAACGGTGACGCGGTGTTTCTGGAAAACGCCGCATCCTATCGCAAATATCATGCGCCCATGGGGCGACTGGTGCATGTGGGCAGCGCGCCGGAGGGTGCTGAGAAATCGGCAGAGCTGGCCATGGACGGCATGAAGGCAATTTGCGCTGCATTGAAAGTAGGCGGCAAGGCCGGGGACGCATATGCCGCCTGGCGCGAAGTTGCGGCAAGCGGCGGCCTGGCAGACTACGAACGGCATCATTGCGGCTATATGGTGGGCATCGGATTCTCGCCCAGCTGGACAGGTGGTTCGATGGTGACCAGCCTTTTCCCCAGATCAGAGCGCACGCTGGAGGTCGGCATGGTGTTTCACGCTCACAGCTGGTTCACGAACACTGATGTCGTCGACTATTTCATCTCGAACACGGTCATCCTGACCGAGGATGGTGCCGAAGTGCTGACCGCCACAACACCCGAGAGCCTTGTCATAAAATGATGACACGCACCGAAAGGCACACAATGCTGACCCAAGAGCACATAGCCGCTTATCAAAACGATGGCGTGGTTCGGATCAAAAACGCATTCTCGCAAGAATGGCTAGACGAAGTTCGACGTTCGATTGAATTTGGTCGCGCCAATCCGGGGCCGATGTATCTGGACTATTCCAAAGACACCAATCCGGGTACCTACTGCGCGGATATGTGGATCTGGCGCGAAAATGCCCACATGAAGAATTTCATTTTCAATTCTCCAGCGGCGGAACTTGCAGGCGAAGCTATGGAGGCCAGTTCAGTTGCGCTCGTGACTGACAATTGGTTGGTGCGCGAGGCCGGCGCGGTGAACAGAGCACCCTGGCACCATGACAATCCCTATTTCGATGTCAGTGGCGAATGGTGTATACTGTGGATGGGACTTGAACCCGTGCGTCAGGGTGAGGGCGTGGTTTTTCTCAAAGGTTCTCACAAATGGGGGCGCAAATTCATGCCTCTCAGCTTTGCCGGCACCGGACAAAAGGCCGCACTGCAAGAACCCTATGAGCCCACACCGGACTTTACTGAAAATCTGGCTGATTATGACGTGCTGGAATTTGATCTGGACCCCGGTGATTGCCTGATCTTCGATTCCCATACGTTACATGGCGCGCCCAATCCCGTACCGCCTGAACGTTCCGTCAACCGTCTGACAATGCGCTTCGCCCACGGGAATGCAGCGTTTGAAAAACGAGGCAGTTGGACCGACGCACAGACTGAATACTGGCAGGCTCATGGCATGAAAGAGGGCGAACCTATTGTGGGCGATCTGCTGCCGCTTGTGTGGAGCCGGTAGCTCCTTTCCGACTCCGACGCCAAGCGGCGAAAGAACAGTTCGAATTCGGTGTCTCATGATGGATTCCAATGGCCGGTTCAGCGACATCGGTTGCCTCCCAGCGAAAAGCTTGCCGCAGCTGCGAAGGAATGCTGCGCTAGCAATAGCGGCGCCAGCAAATGTCGGCAAAGTCCCGCCTTGGCGACCTTCGTCGCCGCGTTTTTGAACGGCAGCTTTCTCTACAGTGAGGACGGGCGTCATTTCCTCACGCGGCCCTGAAGCTCCAAAACGCGCGCGTAACCTTCGCTGACCTCGCGCGCTTGTTCGAAGACCTCTCGCCGCTCCTGATCCTGACAACGGAAGTACCTGCTCGACTTCGGCAAAATACGCCTCAGCATCACGCCTCAACAGGTCAGATATGCCCTGACATCATCGGGATCGGTGGGCATCCATGGCGACACTGGTGGCAGGCAACTGCCTGCGATCGAGGCTGATCCCCAACCCAAAACAGCCAGAGCCGCCCATGTTTGTTTCAAAAGCGCCATATTATCTTGGCTCAGCCACTCTGTTGCAGTAAATTCGTTTCAACGCATGAAAGGCGCATTAATACAAAATGCACCTATTGATTGCAAGATTATAATATTGTATCGGTTGGGTGGTCCATGAGGGACTGCCGGGCCAATGCACAATTCTGTAAGGCTCGATCCTATGAATTTGATGCAAGACGCCCCCAATGTTGTCAGCGAAGACGGGCTGCGCACACTGCTTGCCGAAGGACATTCGGCGGATGTTGTGTGCCGGGTTACGCCCACACGAACAGGTGCTCAATGGTCCGGAGTTTGGACGGTGCATTGCGTCTCGCCAGATGGCGAGACGCGTCGCCTGCTCGTTACCGCGCGCAACAACATGGCAGCTCGGGAATTCAAGACAATCAACGGCTTATCGAGCTTCCTTGCTGGGCTGGGCGTTTCGATCATTTCTATCCCGATGTTTGAGAGCAAAGTCGCCTCGCATCAGCTGGACAACGCGGACTAAGTTACTTGCCGCCCTCGCAGCATTCCTTGCTGCACCCGCCTATTCTGAAGGCTTCGTTCTTTCCATGCGGGCTGATGGTCAGCTGGAGACCAAAGCACCGCAATCGGGTTTCGCACAGAGCTATGTCGACGGTATTGGCGCAAACCCACCAAAGCTGATCGTTTTCGCCACGCCTGAGCGTGAAGCACCGCCTCCTGCACCTACCCGCGTGGTTCCCCGCCCCGAGATCCTCGCAGCCCTTGAAAGCACCGCGCATCGCTATGGCGGGCACCCTGCGCTGCGCCGCGCCGGTCTGTCGGTGACGGAATGGCAAGTACTCTTCCAGGCGAACATCGAAATCGAAAGCGCCTATCGACCAAATGCGCGCAGTTCCACAGGCGCGATTGGCCTCGGGCAGTTGATGCCTGCGACCGCTGCGCAGCTCGGTGTGGATCCCCATAATTGGCAAGCAAACCTCGATGGTTCTGCCCGTTACCTTTTGATGATGCTTGCACAGTTCAGAACGCCAGAACTTGCGCTGGCCGCCTATAACGCGGGACCCGACGCGGTCGCGCGCTACGGCGGCATTCCCCCTTACCGAGAAACCCAAAACCACGTGCGCCGCGTCATGGCCGTGCGTGATCGACTAACTGGAGCCTCCTGATGCACACACAAATCCGTACGATCCTGTCGCTGGCTCTGGCCAGTTTGATGATTGCCGACCCGGCTTTTGCGCAGAGCATTGACCTTTCGCCGGTGCAGAACCTTTTGCAAGGCATCGTCGACACGATCACTGGCCCCTTGGGCATTGTGATCGGCACCCTAGCTTTGATCGGTGTGTTTCTCTCCTGGCTCTTTGGCATCCTCGACTTCCGCCAAGCCCTCTGGGTGCTGGTGGCAATCGCGGGCATCGCGGCCGCGCCGACCATCGTAACCGCCATCTGGGGCGCGTAAATCCGGCATGGCAACGCAAACCCGCCTCTTCCTGGGCCTGATCCGGCCGCCAAAGCTCATCGGCTTGCCGATCATGTATGCCATGGTCTGGCTCTTCGGGTTTGTGTTGTTGTTTCTGTGGGTCCAAAGCTGGCCAGTGATCATCATTGCCGCTCTAGCCTATCCTGCGCTGTGGAAAGCGGCAGACTGGGATCCGGCCTTTCTTGAGGTGATGGTTACATCGCTGCAGGAAACGCCGCCTACCCCGAACCGCAAGATCCATTCTGGGGACAGCTATGCTCCGTGATCCTTCGGATGATCTTGCAACGCTGCCAGACTGGGCGCGCAAAGAGCGGCCGATGGCCAGCATGCTACCCTATGTCAGCCTCGTGAATAAAGTGACGATCCGCACGCGCGGCAATGCACTGTTCCAGTGCATCCGTCTTGACGGCGTCAACAGCATGACCAGCGATGACGCGCATTTGGAAAAAATCCGCGCGCTCTTCGCGGCGATCATCGCGCAAATCGGGCCAGAATACAGTTTCTACGTGCACAAGGTCTCAAAAGCGATCGAGACCGTCTTGCCCCCGGTGCCCAATGAGGGGTTTGCGCAAACGCTCGATACCCGTTGGCAAGCGGCGATGGCGCTGGCCGGATTGCGAGACAAAACTCTCACGCTCACGGTGCTAAAGCGTCCTCCCCTTGGAACGCGGCTGCGTCTGAAGCGCTCGGACTCAATCGCACAGCTGAAAGATCAGACGGCCAAGCAGCTGCGCAAGCTCGAGGAGGTCGTCGGGTTTCTGCTGTCGTCTTTTGCCGAGATGAACCCGCGTCTGCTCGGCGCTGAAAGCGGCGAGCTACTCGGGTTCCTCGGAGCGCTCAATATCGGCCAAGAGCGACCCCTCTTCGCAAAATCCCGCTTTGGCATCATTGCCGAGGATGTTGCCAACACCCGCGTCACGTTTCAGGGGCGAAGCTTCACGCTCGACGATGGGAAGGCGGGCAAGCGGTTTGGCACCAGCTTTGCGATCAAGACTTACCCAGCCAAAACCTGCTGCACCATGTTCGATGAACTGAACCTGCCGGTCGACATGGTGGTCACGCACTCCTTCACACCGATCAACAGCAACATCATGGCCAGCCGGATCAAGCGCCAACAGCGTCTGATGAAGGCCAGCGATGACGGCGCGATTTCCCTCGCCGAAGAACTGGTCGACGCGCTGGACGACTTGGAATCCAAACGGCTCAGCTTTGGCGATCATCACATGACAGTCACGGTTTTCGCCGAGGCCGAGGAAAAGCTAGAAACCATCGCAGCTGAAGTGCGCAACATCGCCGCCAGTGAAGGCGTTAATCTGGTGAATGAGAGCTTCGCAGCGCGCACCCACTATTTCGCGCAACATCCAGGCAACGGACAGATGCGCAGCCGTAAGGCCGCTATCACGAATACGAACTTTGCCGATCTCGCGGCGCTGCATCGCAGTCAATTGGGCAAACCCGGAGACAATGTACCTTGGGGCAAGCCGATCAGCCTGTTTCCAACGCCTGAACGCTCGGGCTTCCTGTTCAACTACCACGAGACCGGACAGCCAGACAAAGAGCCGACCGGTGGCCATACTTTGATCCTTGGCCGCCCTGGCTCTGGCAAGTCGGTGTTGTCAGCTTTCCTCATGACCCAAGCCCGCCGCTGCGATGCGCGCGTGTTCGTTTTTGACTATCGCGCGGGCATGGAAATGGCGGTGCGGGCCAATGGCGGGCGCTACAGCGCCATCAAGGCGGGTGAAGCAACCGGCCTCAACCCTCTACGCACGGAAATCGACGGGCGCGGGCAAGCCTGGCTCTCCGATTGGTTGGCCACGCTGCTGCATCGTGCCGACAAGCCCCTGAGCCCGGTTCAGATCAACCGCATCCAAGAAGTGGTGCGCCAAAACGCCGGGGCGAGCGATGCCGCCCTTCGCAACTGGCAGGATCTGGCCTCGCTCTTTGTGGCAGGGGCGGACGAAGGGGATCTGTTCGAACGGATTCAGGAATGGACCGCTGATGGTCGCTATGGCTGGATCTTTGGGCAAAGCGCCGAGGATACCTTCTCGCTCGATGGTGATGTCGTGGGGTTCGACCTGACCGGCATTCTCGACAGCGAAAGTGAGAAGGAACGCATGGCGGTCCTGTCCTACCTGTTTCGGCGGGTGGAGCGGGTGATCGAGGATCGCAAACAGACGCTGATTATCATCGATGAGGCCTGGAAAGCGCTCGACAACCCGTATTTTGCCGACCGGCTGAGCAACTGGCTGGTCACTGCGCGCAAACAGAACGCGGTCGTCGTGATGATGACCCAATACGCAAGCCAGCTTGAGAAAACCCGCACCGGCAAGACGATTGTCGAGGCGGTGCCGACGCAGCTTCTGCTTCCAAACATCCGCGCCTCGGCCAGTGATTACACCATGCTCGGTCTCACCGAAAAAGAACTCGGCGTTCTGCTCGGCACAGGCAGCAATTCCCGCTTGGCGCTGGTACGCGATGATCAAGGCTCGGTGGTGATCGACGCTGATCTAAGCGCCCTTGGCCCTTACCTCACGATCCTTGGCGGCATGGAAAAAGGCGAAGCGCTGGTTGGTGCAGATTATCGCCAGAATCCCGATTTTTGGAGACAGATGGATGCGTAGATTGCTCGCCTTGACCCTCACCCTTTTGACCATGACAGCCTGCGCCGAATACCGGCCGTCAGAGGCAGAGTGCTTCAACTCGTTTGCTGAGGTCAGCCGCAGCGACTGTAATTTTGTGCTGCTCGGACCGATTGGTAGCCTGGGTGAATAGCTTCCGCCCACATATCCTTGCGGGCTTGGTCTCGCTGGCCGCGCCAATGGCCTTTGCCCAAGGTGTGCCAACCTTTGATGTGGGCATGTTCCTGCAGCGCGAGCGCGTGTTGCAACAGGGCGAACAAGATCTGGCGCTGCAGCGGGATCGGTTGACCAAAGAAGAAGAGCTTGAAGAGCTCGAGCAAGAGCAACTCGACGCACTGGAAAACATCCTTAATGCCGCGACGTTGGCCAGCGGAAATTCAGGCGCGCTGGTCGCGAGTTTGGAAGCAGGCTCATCACCTGAAAGCGCTGCAGACACGCTTTACGGTCCGGTCGACCCGAACCCCGGCGCGGCCCAGATGTTCGGCGATGCCTCTGGCTCCATCGAACAGCTGATTATTCGCGCGGCTCAGGAAACGCACCATATGTCCGGCGTGGGCGCGGCGAGTTTGTCGCCCAAGCAATGGCGCTGCCTATTGCAGGCCCTGATCTGGCAAGAAAGCCGCTTCACCATCGGCGCTCGCTCCCCGGTCGGCGCATTCGGCCTGACCCAAATTATGCCCGGCACCGCGCAGGATCTCGGGATTTACCCGGCCTATTATGAAAACTCCTACATCCAGGTCACCGGCGGCGCGCGCTATCTGGCGCAGATGCTGGCGATGTTTGATGGCAACATCATTCACGGGCTGGCCGCCTACAATGCCGGTCCTGGCAATGTGCAGCGCTACAGCGGCGTGCCGCCTTTTGCTGAGACCCAGCACTACGTTCAAGTAATCCCTGAGCGCTACAATCTCTACCTTGCCCGTGTTGGCGGCGTCGATGCGCTTGGAACAATCGATCCCGTTCTACTCGCCAACTCCACCATGAGCCTCACCTCCTTCGGCGCAGGGGTCTATGGCGATTACTCCTTGGTCTCGGTGCAAGCGGCCGCGCTGCGCGTGCAGGACATCATCACCCGCATTGGCGAGACAGATGACATTCACGCGGCCATGTCGCTCAACACCTATGCGCGGGCCGAGCTCGCTCGCCTGATCGCAATTCGCACGCGCCTAAAAGCCGCCCATACCCGCCCGCTTGGCTCGGCCGAGCTGGCCATGGCGGCCGCGCAGGCCCGCGAACAAGACTTCATGCAATTCGATCTGGAGGCACTCCGATGATCCGCTTTCTTTCAGCCATAGCCACTTGCGCGTTGTTGTTCGCGTCACCCGTATCTGCCCAAGGCGTTCCGACGGTCGACACGCGCAACATCGCGCAGGAAATTCGCCAGCTGCAGCAGATGCTGGAGGATTTCGGGATCCAGACCGACCAGCTCGACACGCTTCTCGAACAGCTCGACCTGGTGCAACAGCAACTTGACACACTCAATGAGACCTATGCTGCCCTGACCGGCGCAACAGACATCATCGAGATGGCTATGGGCGGCGATCTTGACGGCCTCCTCGACCAAGAGTTCGGTGATCTCCTTGGCACCATCCGGCAAATCCAAAGTGGCGATTTCAGCGGCCTTATCGGCAATGCCGCACCTCAGATGGAAGGCCGCATGACGCAAGCCTTGGAAGATGCAGGGTTTGACCAAGACAGCCTGTCCGACATGGCCAGCAGCGGCAATCCGGGCGCGGAACGCATCGCCAGCCAGGCGAGCACCGGGGCGGTGATGTCAGCGGCGGCTGAGAACAGCTATGAAGAGGCCGCGCAATCCCTCGAACGAGTGGAACAGCTTGTCTCTCTGATCCCGGATATGGAAACGCTCAAGGAAGCCGTCGATCACAACACTCGCGTCACAGCTGAACTCGCGATCGCCATGACGCGCATGTGGGAACTCGAAGCCATTCAGACCGTCGGCGCGGGCCAATCCGGCGTGGTTGATGCCGCCACGCTGGCCGAAGAGCGCCGCTACATGGACTTCACCCTGCCAGACCTGCGCGCTGACTGATCCCATGAACAGTGAGGCAGAAATCATCGAAGAAGAGCTCGTCTACGGCGCACGACGACGCGAGCTCATGTGGCAGAAACTGGGGCTGACAGGCATGGCGTTTGGCATCGCAGGTTGCCTCGCCGCCGCCCTCGTGGCCCTGCTCGACGTGGACCCGCCGCCCATGATCGTGCCCTTTGATAGCCAAACCGGCATGGCCCTCCCCAATGCCATGGTCGAAGCGGTCTCACTCACGGAACGCCCCGCTATCATTGAGGCACAGGTCTACCGCTATGTCATTGATCGAGAGACATACAATCAGCTCGACAATGACGTGCGCGTGCGGCGGGTCCTGGACCAGTCGGACGGCGCGGCCGCTGCAGGACTGCGCGCGCTTTGGACCAGCGGCCACGAGGCCTATCCGCCAGACAGTTACGGCACAGATGCCCGGCTTGATGTCGAGGTGCTTTCGATCACCCATATCAGCGTCAATCGCGCCCAGGTGCGCCTGCGCAAGCAGCTCAACTCACCGCGCGGCTCTCAAAACGGGCTATTCACCGCAACGTTGATGTTTGAGTTTCGGCCCGAGAATAGCCGGTCGATCGATGATGTCTGGCAGAACCCCTTCGGCTTCACTGTCACCGAATACGCGATCCGCTCGGATCGTTTGGAGTAACCCATGCCCCGCCTGTTCCTGATCCTCGCCTTCCTCGCTACGCTCACTGGCACCGCCTTTGCCGAAACCCAGCCGCGCCAAGGTCCCTATGATGCCCGCGTTCGGCTGGCCACCTATCAGGATGGGCAGGTCTACCGCATCCGCACCAGCCTGACCCATGTGACCAGCATTGAATTCGGCCAAGGCGAGACCATCCGCTCGATCATTGCAGGCGACACTGAAGGGTTCCTGTTGGATGGTGTGCCCGGCGGTCAGGCCTTTGCCATCAAACCCGTCTCGCGCGGCGCGCATACAAATATCACCGTCTACACCAATCGGCGTAGCTACTATTTCAACGTGACCGAGGCGAGCTCGCCGACCTTCTACGTCATTCGTTTCACCTATCCCGAAGCGGCACCACGGCAATCCCGAGTGGCCGCAAGCCAACCTGCAAACCACGCTTACGGCGTCAGCGCGCGATCCGAGATCACCCCACGCGAAATCTGGGACGACGGCACCTTCACCTATTTCCGTTTTGCAACGAACGCACCGCTTCCCGCGATCTTTCGATGGTCTGGGGGCAATGAGCGGAGCGTGAATGCGCACGCGCGGCCAGACGGCGTGATCCGCGTGTCAGGTGTCAGCGATCGATGGGTTCTCAGGCTCGGCGAGGACGAGATTTGCGTCCAAGAGATGAGCGAGGCAAACCGCGATGAGTGAAACAGCTGAGCTTAAGAAGCGCCTCGAA
Organism: Shimia abyssi; assembly: GCF_003014475.1. Classification (GTDB taxonomy): domain Bacteria; phylum Pseudomonadota; class Alphaproteobacteria; order Rhodobacterales; family Rhodobacteraceae; genus Shimia; species Shimia abyssi. The sequence continues at coordinate 176,094 of NZ_PYGJ01000002.1, forward strand.
GCGCTTGAAGGAAAACGACAAAACCCAAGGGCACGGCCGTCTGTTGTCACTATCGCCCTGGGCATCGGGGCAATCGCCGCCCTTGGCGGCCTCTTGCTGTTGTTCTCTGGCGGCTCTGAACCCGAAAGCCTGGAAACAGCCTCACCGGATGAATTCCAAGCGGCAGGACCGGGGTTTGGTACGCTCGAACCCACGCCTGCGCCGATTGAAACATCGCCACCGCCTGAGCCGGAACCGGCCAGCGAAACAGAAGAGCTGCGTGCGCAAATGGACGCCATGCGGCGCGAGCTCGAAGCCATGCGCAACGCACCTGCACCTGAAGCTCCAACTGTCGACCTCGAGGCATTGGAAACCTTGGGCGCAGAGATCGACGCCCTGCGCAGCGAGGCAGCTGCAACGCAAACCGCCTTGCGCGAAGAGTTGGAAGAACGTGCGCGGCAAATCCAGCGCCTGCAGAACGATCTTGAGCTTGCACGCCTGGAAACCCCTCGCACGCCTGCACCAACCGGCCCAACGGCCGAAGAGCTGCGCCTTCAGGAACTCGAGCGGCGACGGCAAGCGGAGCTTGAGGAGCTGCAAGCCCGTATCGCCAGCCCAATCATCGCCTTTGGCGGCACCGGAGGCGGCAACAATGAACCCGCCGCGCAGCAGCGGCGGCTTGATGGCGACACAGACTTTGTCCGCAACGGCGCTGAACCTGCTGAGGTGACGCAAGCCCAGTTGATCGTGAACCCTTCAAACACTGTTGTTCAGGGCACGATGATCCAGGCCGTGCTCGAGACCGCAATCGACAGCTCGCTCGCCGGTCAGGTCCGCGCGATGGTGTCCGAAGATGTCCACGCCTATGACGGCTCGCGGATCCTGATCCCGCGCGGCGCGCGTCTGATAGGACGGTATCAATCTGGTCTCGACATCGCGCAGCAACGCGTAACCATCGCCTGGGACCGGATCATTCTGCCCAGCAACCAGACTGTTGAAATCAGTGCCTTCGGTGGCGACGAACTGGGGCGGTCCGGCACAACTGGATTCGTCGACAGCCGTTTCGGCACGCGGTTTGGGTCAGCCGCCCTGATATCGCTGATCGGAGCCTTGCCCGCCGTGGCAGCCCAGAACACCGAAGATGAGATCGCCTCGGATGTCCTTGAGGGCATTGGCGAAGACCAGCAAGACAGCGCGCAAAGCGTGATTGGCGAATACCTCTCCGTCTCGCCCGTGATCTATGTCGACCAAGGAGCCCGCGTCACAGTGATGGTCGACCGCGATCTGGAGATCTTCTGATCATGGCGGCCAGCTATCTGCAAAGCTCGATGGACAAGATCCCCGAGGCGCGTGATCCGAAGCTGATCGAGCTTTGCATCAACCCCGACGGCACGCTGTGGGCGGAGTTTCAGGGTGATCACTTCATGCGGTCCCTCAGTCGTCGGCTCTCGCCCAATGAGATCAAAGACCTTGGCAATCAGATTGCTTCCGCCGCGAACACCACGCTCAGCCGGACCAAGCCCATCGTGTCGGTCAGCATCACCTACCGTGACCGCCCCATCCGCGCGCAAGTCATCCAGCCTCCCGCCGTTGATGGCGGTTATGCGATCTCCCTACGGTTCTTTGCGGACCTGCCGCTGGAGCAGATCAAGCTGTCCTACCTATTCGGGAAAGAACGCAGCAATGAGGGCGCAAGGCGCAAGTGCAATGCCGAGCTGCGTGATGTTGTGGCCACGGGCGACATCGATGCCGCGATCAAGTTTTGCGTTATCTACAAGCTCAACATGATCGTGTCCGGCGGAACCTCGACGGGCAAGACCGTCACGGCGCGAAAGATCCTCTCATTCGTCTCCGCTGACGAGCGTATCATCACCATTGAAGAGGCGGCCGAGCTGCGCCCGACGCAGCCAAATGTCGTCACGCTGATGTCTGACCGCGACGAAGCCATCCGCAGCGCTGATGTCCTGCTGACCTCTTCCCTGCGCATGCGGCCTGACCGCATCGTCCTGGGCGAAGTGCGCGGCAAGGAGGCCATGACCTTCCTCGAGGCCATCAACACCGGGCATGGCGGTTCTCTCACCACGCTCCACGCCGAAACACCGCAACTGGCTGTTCAACGCTTGGCGATCGCCGCCCTGAAAACCGATGTGCCCATGACCTACCAGGACATGAACGACTACATCACCCGCTCGATCGATGTGATCATTCAAGCCGGTCGTCATCACGGCGCGCGCGGTATCACCGAATTCTACCTGCCGATTGATCCGGCCCTAGCAAAGGAAACAGCCAATGTTTGAATACAAGATTGAACAGATCAACACCGCGAAAACAAAGCCACCGAAGGTCGAGGCACAGCTGACCGCCCTTGGTCAGGATGGCTGGGAGCTCGTCTCGGTCGTGCCAGATTTCGATGGCGAACACATCCTAAAGGCCTTCCTGAAGCGGCGCACTGGCGCAAGCGCCTAAACCTAACCGAGGAGACTCCGATGGGCGTCGTCACCTGGATGGTTGAGACAACCGACAACTTTCTGGCAGACGCAGCCCAAACAACTTTTGGCAACGTCGCGGGGCAGCTCGGCGGCGTCATCGCCGTGGCCTCGACGCTCGCCGTGATCGGCGTCTTCCTCAACATGATGTTTCAGTACAAATCCATGGATGGGCGGACCGCGTTCTGGTTCGCCCTCAAGCTCATGCTGATCTCCCTCTTTGCGATGAATTGGGTCCAATTCAACGCGGTGGCCAGTGCCCTCATCAACGGGCTCGACCAGCTCGCAGGCGGCATGGTGGCAGGGCTTGGCGGCGGCGGTGCAGGTGCGTCATACTTTGCCGAGGCCTTTGACGACCTCATCGAAGAGTTCGGCGACTACCTAAACGCGGCCGGTGACAACATGCATTGGATGGCCGGGGCCCTGATCGGCGCGATCGGCGCGTTCCTCTTGGGCGTCATCGGCGCTCTCTGCGGGCTTGTCCTGATCTTCGCAATGATCATGCTGGCCTTCATGATCGGCATCGCCCCAATCATGATCGCACTATCGCTGTTCGATGTCAGCAAGGACTATTTCCATCGCTGGCTGTCCAGCACGGTATCCTATGCGCTCTACCCACTCGTGATTGCAGGGGTGTTTTCCACCGTCGTCGGGATGTCGCGCTCACTCATGACCGAACTCGGAGACCCCACCGGCGCAAGCAACATCGGCGCGCTGGTGCCCTTCTTCATGATGATGTTCCTCGCAGGCGGCATGATCATCGCCACCCCGCTGATCGTCCGCTCAATCTCAGGCAACTTCATGATGGCCGGACCGCCGAGCATTCCGGGACCGGGCGGCTTCGCCAAAGGCTTGATTGGCACCAAGGGCTCAAGGGCGCGGGCACGGTTTGGGTCCAGGTCAAATGCTGAGATTGCAGGGGCTGGGATACGTCAGGCAGGCAATGCGACCGTTTCGATGATTCAGAGAGTTGCTGAACGGGCGAAGCGCTTAGAGTGAAATCGGCCCTTAGCCACCATTGATAGCAGACTGGGGGAACATACCCCCCAGCCGATGGTTGGTCTAGCTTAAGCTTCCGCCTTACGATCTGCTTGAATGGCGAGATCGATTACGTAATGGACCAGAAACGCCTCGATCAAAGAAAGCGCGTACTCGCTATCAATTGGAAGCATATCGGAGCTTAAATGGTGATTATCGACGTACTCTGCCGCATCCCAGAGCCGCCGCGTTTCAACTGGGTTATCAGGCTCAATCCGACGTATCACCATTTCGAACGTGCTGTTGGCCAGCTCAATCGCTTCTTTACGGTAAGCATCATCGACTGGCAGAGAAGTGATCTGATAGCCTGTCCGAGGTCGTACAGTCGGCTTTGGCTTCTGTGCTTCATAGTCCCCGATCAAGAGACCCCAGCTCGCATAGCCTTCTTCGTTGGCGATACGCGCATACGCTTGATTGAGCGGGATTCCCTCAGAGCGGCGCAACAGCTTTGCTTTGCGCTTAAGTTCATTGATCGGTGCTGATAGGTTCATTTGAGTTTCTCCTATTGCGAGCAAAAATACACAATCCCTCCTTATGTGTGCGCTCGAACAGAAAAAGCTCTATTTCAAACCCTGCATGCTGAATACTTTCCCGTCGGAGGGGGGAGGCTGGGGTGTCAGCTCAACCTAATGATACTTTCATACAAGACGGGTTTCAAGTGCCACCGGCCCAAAGCTCCCGTTGAAGAAACCCACAAGTGCTTCAGGGCAGCGTATCCAAATCGGACGTTACTTGCTACCAATCGCTAAGCGGCTATGGTTATGCGGTTTTCATAAGGGCGCGGCAGTTTCGATGATTATTAAAGTAGACTATGCAAAGACTGAAGAGCATCCAGTTCAAGCTATCGAACTATTCAAAGTCATGATGCGGCTTGAATTTTCCATCAAAGAGATTGGCTACTGTAAAGCCACAGGTAATCAAAATGCATCGGTCGATTGGGATCGGTTTGCTAATGAGTGTCTTGGGGCAGTATTCTTCGATGCTGTTAAAACAGCAGGTAGAGCAGTCACCTTAATCGAGACACCACCCAAGCGCCAAGCCGCTGACGGAAACGGCCACCTGAGTTGGGAGCAGACTGGCCCAGTATCGAACATACAAGATTTAATCGGGTCTCTTAGACGTGTCAGGAACAATTTATTCCACGGAGGGAAAAGCGGCGACCCCGACAGAGACCGAAACGACGCGCTGGTCCGAAATGCCTTGGCTGTGATCCATGACATCTTGCTGCGTGATCAAGATCTGCGAATGATGTTTGAAGGAAAATACTGAGCCAATCGGCCGGCGGCCGTATGCAGATCGTTTCTTCGGACCAAGTGACGCACCGAATGTTTGACTTCATCTCGCCCCACACACTGAGCACTTCTTAGATGACGAGAGCTTCCCAAGTTCCCAATCAGTAAAATTGGATTTAGAACGCCCATGTCGTTTGACCGTCGGAGCAAAATAGAGTCTCCTATAAATTGTCGGGAGATAATGAGAAAACCAATTGATTGAAGACAGCGACCTGAAAGAGATTAAACCTAAACCTGCGACATGCGCGGCATCGCCGGAGCATGTGATCAGTGGTTTGCCGATTCCAAAGGTCATGCGCATCCGCACTTTCAGCCCCGACGACTGGGAAGATTTCATTGAAGAGTGGTCCACGAGCCTATCGGGCGCTTACTTAAAAGTCAGGCGTTTCGGTGGATCGGGCGATCTCGGCGTCGATATCGCCGGGTTCACCTCCAAGACTGGATTTCAAGACGTTTGGGACAACTACCAATGTAAGCGCTATGATCATCCACTACGGCCGAGTGATATCTGGGTCGAATTAGGGAAGATCATCTACTACTCCTATAAAGAAGAGTACCTCCCGCCGAGGCAGCACTATTTCGTTGCCTCTCAAGGTATTGGCACGACGCTCGAACAACTGCTCAACAAGCCTGATACGCTCAAAGCCAAGATGCGCGAAAACTGGGAAAAGCATTGTGAGAACGAGATTACCTCGACCGAAGAGATTCCTCTTACCGGCGCCCTCGAAGCTTATTTTGACGCTTTTGACTTCAGTATCTTTACCTCAAAGTCTCATGTCGAACTGATCGAAGGGCACAGCACGACTGGTTATCACGCCGTCCGTTTCGGTGGGGGCTTGCCACCACGTCCCGACCCAGGCAAGCCGCCAACGACGCCGGAGGATTCAGAAAGCCGCTACATCAGACAGCTTCTCGACGCCTATGGTGATCAGCTCGGGACGGCCATGAACGATATTGTTGCACTTGAGGCCAATGTTCCGATAAAGCGCGACTTCCTGCGGCAGAGAGAGCGCTTCTACCATGCCGAGTCGCTGCGCAATTTTGCGCGTGACACGGTGCCGGAAGGAACGTTTGCGGCGCTACAAGACGAGGTTTGGCATGGGGTTATCGATATCTGCGAGGGGCATCATCAGGACGGATTCGAAAGGATGCGTACAACGCTGACGCAGGCGGCTGCACTCTCATTCACTGCAAACCCGCTCTCGTCTGTCACTAAGAAACAGGACTGCCAGGGGATTTGTCACCAGTTGGCCAACGACGATCGATTGACGTGGGTGCCGGATGATGGATAGCGATCGCAGCCCCACTCCGTTTAATAGCCCGCTGGAGACCGGTGTTCGGTCGCTGGCAATCTTGCATGCGGCCTTTCCTGCGGCGTTCGACCTCCAGCGTTTGGTTGAGATGGACTATCTGGTCGTCCATTCCGGTGACGCCGAAGGCCCGGAAAGCCTGCACGCCCCGTTGCCGCTGCGTGCCGGAGAGCTGCTTGTTCGGCATAGCCTAATTGAAAAAGGCCTAATTCTGATGATGAGCCGTGGCCTCGTGCGAAAATTGCCTGTACACGAAGGTTTCGCCTACATCGCCTGTGAGGCTGCCGCCCCGTTCATCGCCTCATTGAGTGACGAATATTCTGTGAATCTGAAAGAGCGCGCTTTGTGGGCCGTGCAAAGGTTCGCCGACATGCCGACCGATGAAGTCCGACGCTTTACGCATCAGTTCTTTGCGCGCTGGTCGAGCCAGTTCCAGTCCGTCCAACAGATAGGAGATGGCGCATGAGCGATGGCTATCTCCAGCTTCGAAGTATTCGTTTCCGCGGTCCAAAGGCGGGGGCGGAGCTCGATTTTCAGTCCGGCGTGAATGTGGTCTGCGGTGCCTCCGACACTGGAAAGTCATTTCTCGCGGATTCGATCGACTTCATGTTGGGCGGTTCCGCGCTGAAGGAGATTCCGGAAAGGGCAAAGTATGATCAACTCAACCTTTGTTTAGCGGCAGCCGGAGACGAAGAGTTCAAATTGCAGCGCTCGATGTCCGGCGGCAATTTTAAGCTGTTTGATCTGAGCGAAGGCGATGACGCAGAGCCCAAAACGCTCAAACAGAACCACGCGCACGATAAAACTGACAACTTGTCAGGATATCTCCTCGACAAGATCGGTCTCCTCGGAAAGCGAGTACTCAAGAGTAAAGTGAAGGGCACAACGCAGAGCCTAAGCTTCAGAAATCTTGCGCGGCTCGCCATTGTCCAGGAAGGCGAAATCCAGCAAACCGGCTCGCCCTTTTGGAGCGGCCAATACACGACCAAAACTTCCGAGATCGCCACCGTCAAACTGCTTCTAACCGGACTCGACGACTCTTCGGTTGTGCCTGATGCTGATCAGTCTCCCGACAATACCCGCCAGATCGCCCTTATCGACGAGCTTCTCTCTGACCTACAGACAGAGATCGAAGACCTTGGCGAAGATCGGGAAGAGCTTGAAGAGCAACTCGAAAGACTGGAAGGGTATATCGAAACCCGACGCGAAGAACTTTCCGCTTCACAGAAGGCCCTCGACGAGCTTCTTGGCAAGCGCAGGGAGCTGTTCGAGCAAAAGCAAAAAGCCTCGGACCGACTCGACGAAATCATTGATCTTCTCGCCCGTTTCAGGTTGCTTGCCGACCACTATGATGTCGATCTCAAAAGGCTCACCGCCATCCAAGAGAGCGGCTCGATGTTTGCCCATGTTGAACGGGTGGCCTGTCCGCTTTGCGGCGCAGAACCGGAAGCGCAACACGTTGATGAAACATGTGATGGCGATGTCGAGGCCGTCGTTGCTGCGGCGACAGCCGAAATCGAAAAGATTCAGCGGCTTCAGGAAGAACTCGAATCGACGGTTGCGGATTTGACAGCAGAGTCAGGAGAACTCTCGGTGTCTTTGGAGGCCATCGAGGCCAACTACGACGCGCTGAATGAAGAAATTCAGAAATCCGTCGGGCCTGACGTCACCGAGGTCCGCGCTTCATTTTCTGCGCTCGTTGAGGAGCGCTCCAGTGCCCAAAGGGCCGCTGATCTATTTGCCCGGCATGACAATCTCGTTGTCAGAAAGACCGGCTTGCTCGAAGAGGACGACAATCCTGAGTCCACAAATTCGGATGTAACAATTGGCATACCTGAGTCTGTCGCACACGAGTTTTCTGCAAAGGTTTCAGAGATATTGAAAGCCTGGCATTTTCCTGGCGAATGTCACGTGTACTACGACAAGGTCTCTTCCGATTTCGTAATCGACGGAAAACCAAGATCGAGTCGCGGCAAGGGCCTTCGCGCGATCACTCACGCCGCAGTGAACATAGCCCTGCTCGAATACTGCCAGTCAAACGGTCTGTCGCATCCCGGCTTCGTTGTTCTCGACTCCCCGTTGCTTGCGTATTTCAAACCTGAAGGTGACGAAGAGCTGGCTCTAAAAGGCACGGACCTGAAAGAACGCTTTTACGACTATCTCATCGAGCACCACGGACTGGACAGCCAAGTCATAATTATCGAGAACCAGCATCCGCCAGAGCGCATCGAAGAGCATGTGGCCCTGACAGTGTTTACAGGCAATCCGACCGCCGGTCGATACGGCCTTCTCTAAAGGCAAGAGACCTTTGTGCCGTGCTAATTGCGAGCAACTATTTCGCTCTTGCTACAGAGGTCTGCTTTCCGGCAGTATCCTGAGGTCTTCGCACCCGCAGCGAATTCACACTTTCCACCCTCATCCCTGAGCTGCTTCCTTCATAAATCTCTCCACCCGATCTTTTCCAGCCTGATACTCGCCCAGACCAGGCTCGTCGCCAGACGTTACTTCCCGCTGTTCGCTGGCCAAGGCATCGATCTCTTCGCGCCGCTTGGTTCCATCCACAGAGCCATTACCCGAAGCCGCTGTTGGCATCTCAAGCGCCCCGATTTTTGCTTCCAACGCCTTGATCTGCCCTTGCAGGCCACGCATTTGGCCCCCAGCTGATGGATATGGCAGATCGCCAGTTTGCTGGTCGAAGATCTGCTTTAAGAACCGATCGTCATAGTATTTGATCCGCTTTGCACGAATGGGCATTTGCGCGTCGACCACCAGAACGATGTCATCAAGATCCATGCGCCGCGCCTCATCCTCGGGTAGCAGCGCGGTTTCTTCGGTCCGTTCAGACATGCTCCGCCCAGCAAATGGGTTGCGGCCGATCGACCGTGAACGGGTCACAACGCGCTTGGTTGTTTTGCCGACGGCTTTGCTGAGCTCTTCGATGGTCTTTTCATCTGAGGGGGTCAGGTAGAGCTTAATGCCTGCGTTGCCCTGCAAGGCACGTCGGGCGTTCTCGCCATAGATCTCGTCCAACGCCGGGATCGTCTGCGTTACCATCGCAAGGTTGGCCCGATAGGATCGCAGGGTTTCGATGCTATCTAAGACAATCGGCATTTTCCCCAGGCGGTTGAACTCATCGAGCATGATCATCACTGGCCAGGGTTCGTCTTTGCCGGGTTCATGGTCCTGCAGCGATGCCAGCAAGTCCGAGAAAAACAGGCGGATCAGTGGCGCGAGCGGTTTCACCATCAACGGTTCGACCACCAGATAGACAGAAAAAGGCGTCTTGCGGATATCGCGAAAGTCGAAGTCTGACGTTGCGGTTGCCCGATCGATGGCGGGGTTCGACCACTGCTTGAGCCCAGATGTCATCAAGAGTGACAGATAAGAGGTCAGCGTATCGTTGTTGGTCGAGGCCATGCGCATGAAGATCAGCTTGGCGGCTGGATTGACCACCTCGTCGGCGCGGCGGCGATATTCCTTCTGCTTGTCGCCACCTGATGCGGTGATACGGTAGATCTCGCCCAATGTCGGCCGTTTGCGCTCGAAGGCCAAAAGTCCTGCCGCCACGAACAGATCGATACCACCATCAAGAAGCCCCTGCACCCGATCGTTATCAGCTTGCAGGAACAGTGAGGCCAGGAGTTGCAGCTCCATCTGCTGGCGATCGACGTTGTCCAGCGCCGATATGCGCAGCAATGGATTGTATCGGTGCGATCGGCCGTCCTTCCAATCAGTGGGCGCGAACCGGAACACCTTGCCGCCCTGCGCGGCCCTGTGGCGCGCCGTCGCCTCGAAGTTCTCGCCCTTCACGTCCAGCACCACAGCACTGCCCTGATAGGTCAGAAGGTTTGGGATGACGAAGCCCGTCGTCTTACCGCGTCCGGTCGGGGCCACGATCAGGGCATGGGGGAAGACCTTGGACATCACAAAGGGTTTTCGGCTCTTGGGTGTGCCCATTTTCCCGAGGACAAAGCCATGGCCGGGCTTGCCGAAAAAGCCGTTCCGCTTCATCTCTGACATGTACTGCCAGTGGGTTTCACCGAATTTGGTCAGCGCGTCGTTCATCAACACAGCACTTAGCAAAACACCGGCGCAGGTGCATATCCCGACGATCAAGTGAACGATCTGCATATCGGCCGGATGGGTCGCACGAAGCCCTCCATAGCCGCGCGCCAGCATCAGAAAATCGATATCCGCGCCGACCCCGAACCAGCGGAACGTCAGAAAGGCCGACGCCAGAACATAGCCCAAAGCCGCGCCCAGAGAAGCAAAGCTCATGACGCCGAATGCGATCCGAGCCTTACCCATGTGTCACGCCCTTTTCGCCATCGGCATCGACGTGCCGCTCGCGCTGAACATCAATTTCTTCATTGGCGATCTCATCAAGGACATGCTCCATCGCCACACTGTTTGCCAGTGCGGCGTCGCTCTGCAGATAGGCCTTGGCCGCATACAGCCGGTCGAGACGATCGCTCATATGTTCATCAAGCGTGGTCTCATCGCCGATCGCCAAGTCCGGGGTGCTTTCTTCACCGACCAGTTCCTCCAGCTCGGCACGCAAGGTCTCGCGTTCCAGATCACTGTGGAAAGGATCTGCGGTTGGGTCGTCCCTCATACGGCTCAGGATGTCAGCGGTGGTCGGCGGCAACCTGTCGACTATGGCATCCCGCCGGTCGGCCTCCACCGCCCCACTGTCTTTGAGAATCTCAGCATCGGCCAACAAACGGCCCAGATCACTGTGCACCTGGTCGAGGCGGTCGATCGCTTTTTCGAGCTCATCGGCGCGTGACAGGTCAAAGCCCTCCTTATCGGCAATCGCCTTCAAATCTTGCCCCAGCCATTGCCGTTCCAACGCGGCATTGCCTGCGCCGATTTCAACGCGACGCGTCACCTCCCGTGCATCTATGCCGGTGCCTTTCAAAGCCTGTTCAAGACGTTCGGCAAGAGCTGGATCTTGCAAGGCTCCTTGGGCCTCAGCCTGAATGTTGGCAGCCGAATAAATCCCGCTTTTGGACGCGTCTTCGAGCAAGGTGTGGGACTGCGTTCCCATTGGGCTGAGATGCGACAGTGAACGATAGATGTCGTTCAGCTCGTGTTCGAGCGCAGCACGCCGATCCACTGGGGCCTCTGCAACAATGCGCTCGGCTTGGTTGATCTTGTCGTGAAAGGCATCCACGACCTCATCAAACGAATGCTGTTCTTCGGCCATGCCATATACCTTTCCATCTGCTTCAATCGGTTTGCCCTGCGCCAAAAGCGTTGCGGCCTTGTCCAAGGCTGCTGCAATGTCGTGCTGGTTTTCGCGCGAGGCCTCGGCAGCCAGGCCTCGATAAAGCCGCGCGTTCTGCGCCACCTCACGCAAGGTATGGTCGAGCTCTGGACCAACGCGCTCGCGCTCGGTCAGCTTTTGGCCCGTGGCTTCCGCGCGACGCTGGTCAACATCGCTCGGCCTCTTCGTCGTGATCCCACGCTCGAGCTTTCGCGTCGCCTCAAGGCGCAGCCCATAGCGGTCCGACACCTCAACCATCGCCTCGCGAAAACTGTCGTAGTTGAAGTGGTGCCCTTCCTTCAGAAAGAAGAACTCCCCATCCTTACTGCGCCGGTTCAGAACGATATGAGCGTGCGGGTGGACCCGGTCTTCATGAACGGCAGCGACATAGTCGAAGTGGCTGCCTTCACCCTGAAAAAAACGCTCGCAAATCTCGCGCGTGATCTCGGCGACATCCTCGCCGCGCGTGCCAATTGGGAAGGCCATCAAGAGGTGCGAGGTATGTCCCAGCTTGGGATGGAACCCCTCATTCCATTGCGCTGAAAACCGGCGCGTGACCTGCTCGATCTCTTTCGCTGACAGAACGCTTTGGCCGTCATATGTTCCACGGCTGTCGATGATAAAGCTGGACTTGGTGGTCAGGTATTCCAGCTGGTTGCGCAGCTGCGTTTTATTGTGCGTGCCGCCGTCACGAATGGCTTTGAAGATCGCGGGGGAATGCCCCATGGCGGCGCGCGCCATTTGCTTGGCACGGGCGCGCGGGGCGCTGCCGCGAATGCGGCTCCAGTCGCGATCGAAGAAGGCATCCTGCGCGGCGGCAACGGCGCTATGCCGAGCCATCGGCAAAGCCCCCCAGAACGCGGGCAACCTCGCCGGATAGCGCACTTCGGCGGCGCTGCGCCATGTCCTGCACCTGGTCCGCAATGTCGAAGATCAGCCCGGCCAAGGCTCGCACCTGACGATGGGCTGAGTTGCCATAAGGCGGCGTCTTGCCCTGGCGCTTAGCCTCGTTCAGGCGCTGTGCAATCTGATTGATGTTGTTGCCGGTGCGATTGAGCGAGGCCGACAGCCCCTGCATCTGATTGGCCATTTCATCGTCGGGAACGAAGAGATCGTTTGAGGCATGGATCAGCCGCCGCAGCCCCTCCGCACGGCTGGCGATGTCATGCCGCGTCAGCACCGCATCAAAGCTCGCAAGCTCTTTTGGCGTGAGCCGGACATTCACCAGTTCAGAGCGCACGCGCGCATCAAACTTGCGGCTTTGATCGGCCTTCAAGGTGTAGAAGATACTGCGGGTCGTGACACCGAATTCGCGGGCCAGATCCTCAATCGGCATCCCCTCGGCACGCTTGCGCACGATGGAAAAACGTTGGTTCTGCGTCAGTCGCTTGTGCCGTGGTGCGCGCGGCTGGCCCATGTGAAGTAATCCCCCCTATTTCTTGCCAGCATCATACAGGCAGCCCTGTTATGGCACTTCGCCACAATTGATTCAATATTATAATATTGCATCAACTGCCTGTATTCCGTTTGGAGCAGCCATAGGCTGCGACCGCCGGGCAAAGCCCGGCCAGATGCGCAAGGCATGGCACCACTAGTCGTGGTTCCACGCCTCAGCATCGCTAAGCAATTGCAGCGCTATTGCGCGGGCCGCCCCTTCGGCGCTGATATAGGTCTGATGATCGGGCAGCTCGTGCAGATCAAAGGGCTGTTGCGGGTCGTCCGGGGTCTCTACTCGGACATAGATCGCCCAGCCATCGATCAGCGCCAGATCGTCACAATACTCCTGCCCGCCATCGGGCAGATTGCAGAACCCATGTAGATGCACGCTGGCGCGACCCTCTCGGGCCGCTTGTTTGACTTCGGAGAATTTCATGATGAAGCCTCCGTGCAATCTGCCATGAAGAACTCTTCCGGCAGCCCATTCAGACGCGTGCCGTCACGGTTGGTCAAACCGATAGCTGACCCGTTCCGCGCGAAGGTGATGAGGTACTGCCCGAGGCAATCGCGCGTCACTACATAACCCCTGTTTACCCAATGAACACGGTTGCCCGCGTCCACTGCTGTTTTGATCTCCGCCAAGGTCACTGCAACACCTCCTCAAGGATTGCGAGCGCCCCCAGACAATCGTCGATATAGGGCTGCTCTTCGCCTTCCAGATCGTTGAGTTCCAGCCGGTTCAACACCGCGTAGAGCGTGGCGCGCGCTTCGCGGGCGGCGTTCCGAAGGCTCACGGTATCTTCCAGACGCGCAGTCGAGGAATCATCGCTGTGATGGTCCGGAGTCATGCTGCCACCTCCTTGCTCTGACTTGCTGCGTGTAAAACAAAGTCGGCAGCTTTCTGCGCCTCCGACGCCGCGCGAAAAACGGCCCGTTTGTCTTCTTTGAGCGCTTTCAACCACCCTTCGACATAGGCGGCGCTTTGGTCGAATTCCGGCGCGACGCCAATCTGAGCACCAAGGAAACAAGCACCGATTTCCGCCACCAGCTCTTCAAAGGCGTAGGCCTCGCGGTTCGCAAATTTCTTGATCCGCTCAAGCCGCTTTTCGCTACCGGTCCAGTGGATAACCTCATGGGCCAACGTCCCATAGTAGCCTGCCGCAGCGTGAAAAGTGGCAATCGGCGGCATGTGGATGTGGTCTTTGGCGGGGCTGTAGTAGGCGCGCGGGTCGTCGCTGGTCAGGATCTCCGCCCCTGTCCGGCTGAAAAACGCCTCAAGCCCAGGATCAGCCTCAGTGCCAAGATCGCGCGGGGCCTCGGGACGGATGTAGTACTCCTCAGGCAAACCTTCGATCTGATCCGCGTTGAAGACGCGGTATGCGCGCGCATAAGGCAGTTCTTCCTCAATGCCCAATTCGTTCTCTCGGGTGAACGTCCCGTATTTGACCACGGTCGACGACGATTCGCCTTTTCGAACCTGTCCGCTCAGCTCTTGCGCCTGCTTGTAGGTCATCCAGCGGTTGGATACATAACCATGCTTGGCCGCCATGACCCAGAGCATCAGGATATTGATCCCGCGATACTCTTCCCCGTTGTGTCGGGTCGGCAGGGCGATGCCGGACGCGCTTCCGGTCCACGGTTTGCGCCATGGCGGCGTGCCCGCCTCGATCTCTGCAATAATGGTGTCGGTGACATGGGCATAAACATCAAACTTCGGTGCCATTTGTGGCCTCCTTGATCAAATTGACGCGGGTGAGGCTTCGCGCCCCCTTTCCGCCGATGGGCTGCGCCTCGGCCACCTGATCTGACCGAATACGCATGTATTCGGCGGAACAGAGTGGGAGAGGGCAAAGCCCGACCCACGGCCCTGGCCGGGGCTGTCAATCGGCCACATTTGCGAAGAAAATGTCTGCGCCAAAATCAGACGCCAATTTGCCCCGCGAGGAATGGCTCGCCTGCGAGACAGGGGAAATTGGTGGCTGATTTTGGGGATGGACTAAGGTTGACCGCCACGGTCAGGGGTGTTGGGCGGACCAAACCAAAGGAATGATGCCTGAATCGGGGTGAGCGGGCCAACGGCCCGTTGAGCCCCTGTTCAGTCGATTGGAATTTGTCGCCCGCGCACCAAAGCGCGGGCTCGTATCCATATTCGGGAAGATATATTTTTTCGGACCGTCGGAAAGAATGAAACTCGGCTGGTGGGAGACTTTCATGCTGAACCACCTGAAACCGACATTGAAACTTCTTCGAAATCGAATTTTTCGTTGCGCTGCCGCATGTCCGCTTGGAGCCCAACCTGTTCCTTGGATTTTCTCGCTGCTTGCACTCGCAGCGTCAGGAATGCCAAGTGAGCAACAAGTTCGGTGCCGCTATGCAGCGGAAGCAACGGTCATTCATACAGGCTGCAGCGAGAATCACACGTGGAATTCACAAGTCGCGGACGAAGCCGAAACTGGACAACTGCGTGGTTAACCCTAAGCTTTGGTACCTAGGGCCAAAAGATCAAGCAGTTGTCATGGGAAGTCTCCTGTACGTGGTTCCGCCGCGGTCGCAGTAGCGGCGGGTTAGTTCAGAAAGTAAGCCGATATTTCAAAGGGCCGAACGGGCGGCAGTCTCCAAAGCATGGTGCAGAGAGCCCGCGTAAGAGCGCGGGCCAAGAACCGCGTAGTGGCTGGCAGTTTCAAAGCAGATGATCACACAGCTAAGGTGCTCCAGCAGCGCGCGTGTGGCGCTCCCGGGCTCCATCGCAGCCAGATTGACGCCGCTCAAACGTTCAAACACACCCCGGCACGCACCCTCCAGATCAAAACGGCACCAGCCGTCTGTTTGCTCTGTTACCGAGGCTAGGCCCTCCACGGCATCCGCGAGTTGGTAGGACATAAGTTCATGCTCCGGGATTTCTGCGGAGATCAGCCACTGATCCTGCGCAAACCAGCTAGCCGCGTATGAGCCCGCTGCGGCGTGCTTCCCGACCGCAGGCAAAGCTAATCCCAGCATGGCCTCGGCCGCTTTCCGGCCTTCGTCTTCGCGCCCCCTACGCAATGCAAGCGAGGCAAGCGCCCGGTTCGGAACCTCAGTGATTGTCAGCCCATTGAATCGGTCGACACGCGGCGTTTCTCCCCAAAGCGGGGTGATGGATTGAAGATCAAGCACGCAGGCGCCCTCCTTCCGGGTCAAAGAAATGTGTGGGAATGACCTGAGCCTTTACATCGGTTCCCCGCACGGGATCGACTACGCGGATAATCTCGCCCATGCGCTGATCACCGCCTTTGAGAAAGGCCATTCCGATGGAGTGCCCCAGATGTGGCGAGATACAGGCTGATGTCACATGCCCCTGTTCGCTGTCGATATGAACAGGCGCAGTTTCATTCACCAACTGGGAACCGGCGGTTATCACTTCGCTTTGGTTCACGGGCTTCAGGCCGACAAGGCGCAATCCATTGGGATCAGTCAGCCCCTCCCGCTGGTCCAGTGTACTGCCGATGCTGTCTTTTTTGCGGGATACCATGCGCCCCATACCCAGCATCAGTGCGGTGGCCCTGCCGTCGAGTTCGCGACCCGTCGGGTGGCCTTTCTCAATGCGCATGATGTCGAGCGCCTCAAGACCATAGGGAGCTACTCCAAGATCTTGCCCCAACTCTAGCATTCGGCGCCACAGCGCATCGCCATAACGGGTGGGAACAGCCAATTCATAGGCCAGTTCACCCGAGAATGAGATCCGAAACAGGCGTGCCCTCAGGCCGCCGCACAGCGTCACGGAATCGCAGGCCATGAACGGGAATGCCTCGTTTGAGATATCAAACTCGGAATCCACAATCCTCTGCAGCAGTTCGCGCGATTTCGGTCCAGCGATGGCATACTGCGCCCAAGCCTCTGTGGTCGAGATCAGCTGCACGTCCATGTCCGGCCACAAGCATTGACGGGCAAATTCCATGTTTCTCAGAACCGCCCCGGCATTGGCTGTTGTGGTCGTGATGACGAAGTGTTCTTCCGCCAATCGTGCAGCGGTGCCGTCATCGTAACAGGCGCCATCTTCGCGCAGCATGATGCCATAGCGCACCTTACCCACTGCCAGCTTGGCAAAACCATTGGCATAGACCCTGTTCAGGAATGACGCGGCATCCGCGCCCTGAACGTCGATTTTTCCCAGTGTGGTCACATCGCAGATGCCCACATTCTTGCGCACGTTACAGGCCTCTCGGTCAGCGGACTGGCGCCAATGGGTCTCGCCCGGCTGCGGAAACCAGCGCGCCCGCATCCAGTCGCCGGCAACGTCAAAGGGCGCATTATGTTCTCTGGCCCATTTGTCAGTCGGGGTTTCGCGCGTCGGGTGGAAGTGTTTGCCCACCGTGCGCCCGCCGATTGTGCCCAGTGCAACCGGTGTATAGGGCGGCCGGAAAATCGTCGTTCCCGTTTCGGGGATCGATTTGCCGGTCAGCTCGGCCATTATTGCCAAAGCATTGACGTTAGCAGTTTTGCCCTGGTCAGTGGCCATGCCGAGAGTAGTGTAGCGTTTGAGATGCTCGACCGATCGGTAGTTCTCCTGATGTGCCAGCTTAACGTCCTTGACGGTCACGTCGTTCTGCTGGTCCAGCCAAGCCCGGCCCTTGCCATGGGGCACATGGTAAAGTGGCTGGAGGTTATAGGCGCCGTTATCGGCGCGCGGCAGCTTCAATGCGCTGGCGGCGATACCCAGGCTTTCCAGGGCAGCCACAGCTTCTTCCGCCCCGCTGCGCATTGCGTCTTCAGTCGAAAACAGGCCTTTGGCCGCACCCGCCACCGACATGCCAACTGGGATGTTCCGGCCGGGAACGAAAGCTGCAATACTCTCAATCCAGACAGGACGGCCGCCCTGGTGGCAGGTCAGGTGGACGTTGGGATTCCAGCCGCCAGACACGCCCAAGGCGCCACAGGCTAGCGTTTCCTCGTGGCCATCCGCTTGACGGACCCGGATGCTGCTCAGGCCATGCCGCCCCTTGGTGCCGATAACATGCGCGCCACTGATCAGCCGCACATCCGTCAGTGTCGGCGCATCCAGCCGGGCATCGACGATGGCTGTGACATCAACACCTTTTGCCATCAGGTCTACCGCAGTGCGATGGCCATCATCATTGTTGGTGAAGACCGCCACCTTCCGCGCGGGGGTTGCAGCCCAGCGGTTGGCATAGGCCCGCATCGATCCTGCCAGCATCACCCCCGGACGGTCGTTGTCCGGGAAAGCAATTGGACGCTCGGTTGCCCCGGCACAAAGGATCGCGCGCTTTGAATAAACCCGCCACAATGTCTGCCGCGGCTTCCCTGCCACAGGGGTTTGCAGATGGTCTTGCACCCTCTCAACCACACCGTAAACCCCGTGGTCAAAGGCCCCCATCGCCGTGCTTCGCGGCATCAGGCGCACATTGTCCATCGCGGTTAGCTCGGCCAGAGTCTGCTCAACCCATTCGACCGCAGGCTTTCCGTCGACATCTTCCTGTTCGACGTTCAGGCGCCCGCCAAAACGGCTATCTTCATCCGCGAGGATGACGTTTGCGCTTGCACGGCCCGCGGTCAGTGCCGCCATCAGGCCAGCGGGCCCACCCCCAATCACCAGCAGATCGCAATGGAGGAAGCCCTTTTCATATTCATCCGGGTCATCTTCCCCAGACAGGCGACCAAGGCCTGCAGCTGAGCGGATGATGGGTTCATAGACTTTCTCCCAGAAAGCCGCCGGCCACATGAACGTCTTGTAATAGAAACCGGCGCTCAGAATATCCGAGAACAAATCGTTCAGGGCAAGCAGGTCGTAACGTAAGCTGCCCTTGTAATTCTGGGAGCAAGCAACCAGCCCTTCGTACAGCTCCGCTACTGTAGCGCGTGTGTTTGGTTCCTGCCGGGCTCCACTGCGCAATTCGACCAGCGCGTTTGGCTCCTCGGAGCCAGCGGTGAAAATACCACGCGGACGGTGATACTTGAACGATCGACCCAGGAAACGCACGCCATTGGCCATCAGGGCAGACGCCAGCGTGTCGCCCTCATACCCCAGATAGGCACGACCATCGAAATTGAAGTTCAGTGGCTTTCCGCGGTTGATCAGGCCGCCATTCAAACGGTTGGATTGGGTCATTTGCTGCGCCCCTGCTTGCGGGCCACATCGCTGGCCAGTTCGACATTAGTGATTTCATGCGTCACCGTGTTGCGTGTTACGACTAGCCACGAGCGGTCGCCATGCTCGTGATACCAAAGCTCGCGGTGCTCCCCGGCTGGATCATCACGCAGGTAGACGTATTCGTAAAACTGATCCATCGCGTTCCCGGCCTGCCAGTCGGGACGGTCAATCAGGCAAGCATCGCCGAGATAGGTGAATTCCTGCCGGTCACGCGGCCCCAAAAGAGGGTGATTGATAATCATTTGACCGCTCCTTACTGCCGGTTCGGGTTCGGGCCTTGGCCCTTTTCATCAAGCAGGTAGCCGGTCCGGAACCGGTCAAGACGATAGGGCTTGGCAAGTTCATGCGGCTGTTCTGTGCTTAGAAGATGAGCAAAGCATTCGCCGGCTGCGGGTGTTGCTTTGAATCCGCCGTAGCACCAGCCGCCGTTCAAATAGAGACCCTTGATCGGCGTTTCGTCGATCACCGCATGGCCATCCATGGACATATCCTGCAAACCGCCCCATGCCCGCAAAAGACGAGCGCGCGACAGCATTGGGAACAAGGTCACAGCGGCTTCAATCACCGATTCAAAGACCGGCAGGTTGCCCCGCTGGGCGCAGGAATTGTACTGATCCAGGTCGCCTCCCATAACCAGGCCGCCTTTGTCCGACTGCGAAATATAGAAGTGACCTGCGCCATAATTGACTTGGCCGGGAATGATGGGCTTGAGCCCTTCAGACACGAAAGCCTGAAGAACATGGCTTTCGATTGGGGTACGAATGCCCGCCATGTCCATCACTCGGCTGGTATTTCCAGCTACCGAGACACCAACCTTCCTTGCGCCGATGAACCCGCGGGTTGTCTCAATCCCCAGGACCTTACCTTGCTCAATCCGGAACCCCATAACTTCGCAATTCTGAAGGATATCTACTCCGCGCCTGTCGGCCGACCGCGCATATCCCCAGACCACAGCGTCATGGCGGGCGGTGCCACCGCGCCGGTGAAGATAGGCACCCGTGATAGGGAAACGTCCGTCGAAATTCATCGAGGGGTACATCTTGCGCACCTGCTCAGGCCCCAAAATCTCGCCATCTGTGCCTTGCATCCGCATGATGTTGGTTTTGCGATAGTGGTCGTCCCTCTCTGAGTCGTTGTGGTGCACGAACAACAAGCCACGCTGTGAGTGCATGACATTGAAGTTCAACTCCCGCTCCATCTTTTCCCACAGGCCAACACTGTGATCGTAGAAGCGGGTATTTGGAGGCAAAGTGTAGTCACCACGCACAATTGTCGTGTTACGCCCGGCATTGCCGGACCCAATCCAGCCTTTTTCGACCACTGCGATGCTTTTCTCACCATATTTCGTCGCTAGGTAATGTGCAGTCGCCAACCCGTGGCCTCCGCCGCCAATGACAATGATGTCGTAATTGGGTTTGGGTTCCGGATTGCGCCAAGCAGGCTTCCAACCTTTTTGGCCATTCAAGGCCTCTCTAATGACTCTTAGCCCTGAGTACCTCATGGCATTCTTTTCCTTTATGGCATGGGTGCCCATTTGGCACCCAGTTCGTGGAACCGGCCAGTTTCAACGCTGATGTGGGCAATGCCGAATCCCATGTTCTGGAACGCTTAATGCTCATAAGTTAATCGATTAACTTCCAATTCGTCAATCACCTTCAACGCCAATAGGAGTCGCAGTTCAAGTATCACTTACAGTGCTGGGCGTTCGCCCGGGTGGGCGGACGCGTGCCCGATACTTGCGTATCGGGCGGGTAAACGCGATCAAATGCGACACCCTCCAAAAGACAACTCAGGCAACCAAATGGCGATCTTGTGCCTGATTCACGAATCGGGACGACTACAAAGCTCTTGAATGGTGGCGACAAGTTTCGCATCTATGGCACGGTTGGTTGTATCATTGCGGTTGTTGTGGCGCCTTGCGCCCGGCAGACGAGATCCCGGAATTGCCTCGTATTTTTCGAAAAACTCTTCGCAATGGCCCTCCCAACCTTCACCGGCCAGTAGTGATGGCGAAAATGCCAGGAAAAACTCTCCCCCACGGGGAGGGCCACCATCACCGTTGTCGGCATCTTGCGCTTCATAGCTAAACCGTTCACCGGTCGCACCAGCCGCCAAGAGTTCAACCATCGTTGCAATAGCAGAACCCTTGTGCCCTCCGAAGGGAAGCAAAACGCCTTTCAAGATTGCTGCCGGATCGGTGGTTTCATTGCCATTCTCATCCAATCCGGTTCCAAGGGGGACCGAATGGCCATCTCTTGCGGCAATTGCAACATCGCCGCCTGCCATTGCGGAGGTTGCCATGTCGAATACAAATGGTGGTTTGTTTTTCCGTGGCCAGGCAAAAGCGAGCGGATTGGTACCAAATAAAGGCTTGTTTGAACCATGTGGTGCGACATTTGGCATATAACTTACACAAGCCATCCCTGCCAAATTTTGTTCGGCCAATGCCTCAACTTCTGGCCAAAGGGCAGCAAAATGATGCGTGTGGGTAAGAGTCATTACTGCGATACCGAACTCACTCGCTGCTTTCGCCAGCGCTGGAATACCTCGCTCGATTGCCAAGGGGGCATACCCATCGTCGCCATTCGCGTTAACAATTACAGGTGATTTGTTGGAAATCTGCGGATCGGCGGCGCCGTTGACCTTCCCACTACGTAGGGATGCCACATATCCGGGCACCCTGAACAAGCCGTGGGAATGAGACCCGTCTCGCTCAGCAGCAACAACCGTCCGGGTCAGGGCCCCGGCGTTTTGAGGGTCGCATCCATTTTGGGTGAATGCTTCTAGTGCGAGATCATGTATCTCACTCAGCGATAGGTTTACGACGGTCATTAGAAAAGCCTCCTCAGCCGGGCACGGAACGAAATCGAATTTTGTAGCGCAGTATTATTCATGACTTTCTTCTTTTGGTGTCTGGGCCATTGTTTATGGCGGGTGATGTTGCGGAATATCTCAATTCAACGGTCCCAAGTGTTTCGAGAACCGGCGGATGCATGCTGCGCCGAAATCAGTCGCTGGCAATGAGGGTTCTCGGCTGCCGCCAAGCTCAATTCCCAAACGCGCTGCGGCCAGCATCTTTCCATAGGTCAGGAAATGTGGAATTCCCTGCATGATAAAGCAGAGAACCGGCAATAGATCGGCATATAGCTTATCGGCCCGCTCTTCGGTCCCAGCAGTGAATTCAGCGAAAATTTCGCTGGTCTTATCTACCGTATCAATCGCCGGGATCAGCCCACTGGCACCCGCGCGCAGGTTGTCAGGTAATTCCAGTCCGCACCGACCATTGAAAAGCATCACGCTATCCCCGAGCTCTGACGCGACAGACTCAAGATTGACGGCGTTGCATTCCAGTTTCGCGATGGTGAAATTTTCGTGGTCATTCGCAAGCGCGATCAAGCTCTGGTTACTTAGTCCGAAGCCAAGGAACTCCGGCGCGTTCTGAATCCCAACCGGGCAATCGACCGCCGAGATAATCTCGGAGAAAAAGCCCGCCAGCTTTGCATCGTCCATTTTCTGCGAGGGAGGCTGGAGCATCAGTGCCGACACGCCGCTTTGAATTGCTCGCTTCGAAAACTCAATCTGCTCGGTGATCGTATCGCCATAGACGGTCGCCAAGAGCGGTTTGCGTCCTTCAATGCGCTCCGCGACGACTTCAAGGACCTCGATGCGCTCATCGAATGTCAGCTTCGAGACCTCCGTACCCAGCCCCAGAATCGCAACTCCGGCAGCCTGGGTGCCCAAAGCCGCATCCACCTGACGCCGAAACGGATCCTGGCGCAATACACCGCGATCGTCAAAGAACGCATAGAGCATTGGATAAATGCCGGGCGATACGACCGCAGATGAATTGTCTTGCAATGCTATCATGTTACCTCCAAACCATTCTTCTTGTCGTAGGCTTCTGCGGCCCGACCAACGGCGTCCTCGTTCAGGGTAAATCCAAGACCAGGGGCGGACATGACCGGAATTTTCCCGACATTTGGCGCCAGATCCGGGCTTTCGACGATGTCCTCTTGCAGGAGTTGCCACATGATCTGATTGCCATCATCCAAATTCGGAACACCCGACGCAGCTTGTATCGAGGCGCAGGTGGTAATTCCGGTCTCCCAAACACCGTGAATACACACGTTGATGTCGAATACCTGAGCTATCGCAGCGACGCGGCGGAACCCAAGAATACCTCCAGTTTCGTGCAGACCCACAGTCAGCAGGCTTGCCGCACCGCTGGAGCACATCGAGTGAGCCTCCTCTAGTGTGTACACGGACTGGTCGGCGGCAATTGGGACTGAGCAGGATTGTTTCAATGCCTTCAATGCCGGAACGCCGGCAATCGCCGACACCGGCTGTTCAACCATCTCGAGATCATACTTGGCGAGCTTATTGATCATCACCTGGGCCTCCATCAAGTCCCAGGCCTCATTCGGGTCGATCCGAAGTCGCTTGTTGCCAATTGCCTTTCTGACAGCTTCGACATTGGCCATATCTTTATCGTTGGTGTATCCGGCCTTGAGGTAAATCACTTCAAAGCCGTCCGACGCCAACTGACCGGCATGTGCTGCAACCTCTTCCGTACTGTCTCCCTGGACAAACCCCATGAAACTCACCGTGTCATGGATCTTCCCACCCAACAGGGCATGAACCGGCAGATCCAACGATTTGCCAAGTGCATCCCAAAGGGCCAATTCAACACCTGCAAACGCAAAATTGCCTATTCTTGGATGAGATTGGCTGGCATAGTGATGTCCAAAATTTTGCGTAAAGAGCTGTTTCATCAAATCGGTGATCTGAGTGATGGGCTGCCCTATCAGGACCGTTTTAGCGGTTAGTAAGAGCGCATGGATCGCCTCTGGGGACGTCATCGTCGGGGCGGTTTCGCCGTAGCCGACGACGCCCGCATCCGTTTCGACCTCAATCAGGATTGTTGTTTGACCAAGATTCTTGCCCATGGCCCAGACATAGGGCGTCTTGAACTTGGAAAAGAGCCGTGTGAGGCGAATATCTTTTATTTTCATGACCTTGTCTTCCATTAGGTTTATCTTCTGTCTAGTGTGATCGAGTTACTGCATAGCTGGATGCGTCCAAGGCTGTTGGCTTGCCCATGATGAGGTCAGCAAGCAACTCTGCCGACCCGGTGGCGAGGGTCCAACCCAGATGGCCGTGCCCGGTATTGACCCAAAGCCCCTTGCTGGATGCTTCGCCGATATAGGGCAAACCGTCAGCACTCATCGGGCGGAATCCAGTCCACGGCTCGCGCTTGCAGCCGTCAAGCGTCTGCGCAAGGTTGGGGTAAACGGATTTGGTCAGGCGATCGAGTTGCCGGATTATTTTGGGGCTTAGAGTGTCGTCATGCCCGGCGAACTCGGCAATTCCAACAGCGCGCAATTTGCCATTTATTGGAACAATCCCGACATGCATCCCTTCGTCGATAACGGGATACGAAGGCAGGTCGTTGACGCCGGTTGTATCGTATGTGACCGAGTACCCTTTCACGGGGCGCACCAAGATTGATCTTGCGTCGTTTGCAGCCAATTTTCTTGTATTGGCCCCAAGGGCCAGAATGGTATTCTTCGCCCGAATATCTCCGATTGTTGTACGCGCGCCGATGACCTTTTCGCCTGACATCAGCAGTTCATTGGCTTGGCAACTAACATGTATTATCTGACCGGAAGCGACGAGGTCATCGCGGAGGATTTGACAGAATTTTCGCGATTCCGCCACCACATCAGCGGAAAAACGAATTCCGCCTGCCAGCTGCGGGGCCAGCGCTTGAAGGTGCGGCTCAGCCTCAACAGTTTGATCAGGCGTTAGTGCCTCCCAATCTAGCCCAACCTCACTGAGGTGACGATTGGATCTGATCTGGGCTTCCAGACCTGGTTGGTCGCGGTAGATTTTGATGGTGCCACATTTTTTGGCTTCGAATTGGTCTGCGTATCCTTTGTAGTATTCCTCAAAGACATCCATGGAAAAGAGCGCCAGTTCGAGCAATCGGCGGGTATGGAGTTCGTGCAGATGCGGCTTTGAGTTCTTGAGAAATTGCAGGCCCCATTTGAACAGGGACGGGATAGCTTTCGGCTTGATCCGCACTGCGGAATTTTGTGTCACGATTGACCTCAAAAGCGTGGACAATATCCCTGGCGAATTCCATGGCATAGTTTGTGAAGGCACCAGCATCGCACCGTTTGCAAAGTTGGCACCAAGACCGACATCCTCGTTGGCCTCCACCAGCACGACCGAGCAGCCGCGTTTGGCCAATCGGTGGGCCGTTGTGATGCCAATCAGCCCACCGCCGATTATGAGCGCGTCCGCCATCACGACTTGTCCGTGATATGAGCGTGGGCAGCGAAATCAAAATTGGCTTTCGGAGCCAGAATTTCAGCAACGACAACCGTCGCCCGGTTTGAAGGAACAGAGTTTTGCATACCAACTTCTTTCTATTCTGGCTGGTGTTTTCGTGTTGCTAGGAGCCGAAGAACATGTTCGGCAACCAAAGAGCGATCCCAGGGATAAATGTGGTGATCAGCAAAGTTGGCAGCCAAGCAAACACGATGAAAATCAGTGTCGGCCAGATCAGTTGTCGGACAGGCACGTCTGTCACTTGCGATCCGAGATACAGAAGCGGTGCCGTTGGCGGCGTGATGTTGCCCATGCCAAGATTGACACCAAGAACGGCGGCAAAGTGGATTGGATCCATTCCAGCTCCAACAGCGATGGGTAGCAGAAGCGATGCGCTCAGGATGATTCCGCTGATATCGTCCATCAGCATACCAATCAGAAGCATGACCAGATTGAGCATCAGGAAAATCATTATTGGGTTATCTGAAATGGAATAGATCAGATCCTCGGCGAGACCGGGAATATCTTCGAAAATCAGGAAGCGACTGGCGATTAAGACTGTGAAGATCATGACCATGACCACGCCGATCGTGATCGCCGAGTGTTTCATACTTTCATAGAAGGTTTTGAGTGTCAGGCCGCGGTAGACGAAGAAGCCCACCGGAATGGCATAAATTACGGCGACGCCAGCGGCTTCGGTGGGCGTCATGATGCCACCATAAATGCCGCCCAGAATGATCAGTGGCATCAGGATCGCCGGTGTTGCGATGGCTGTCTTACCAGCAAGTGCACGGAAGAAACGTTCCGGAACTTCGGTAACCAGAATCTCGGTATCCTTCCGAAGGATCACGAAATTCACGATGATCAACAGGGTCATAAGGATCAGTCCTGGTACGACCGTTGCGAGGAAACACTCAAGAACGTTCAACTGACCGACCCAAGCATAGAGCAACTGTGCGCCGCTTGGCGGAATCAATAGGCCTAGAGGACTCGCACTGATTACCAATGCGCCGGAAATGCCTGCGGGATACCGTGCCTTGCGCAGATGCGGCATGATGATCGAGCCGATGCAGGTCAATGTGGCGGCACCGCTGCCCGAGATTGCGCCGAACATCGCACTGGCCACGACCGAGGCAGCAGTTAGCCCGCCGCGGAGATGGCCGAACATAAGCTCTGCAATCTCGACAATCGGCTTTGCAATTTTGCCCCGCTGCATAATATCGCCAGCCATGATGAAAAGAGGAATGGCCAGCAGGATAACTGAATTCATCTTCCAGTGGCCCGTCGCGAAGAACCCAGAGACATCGTACCCTCCGGTATAGGCCAGAAGGATCAGCACACCGCCAAAGGCCAATGGAACCGAGACGCCGATTGCCAGCAGGACGCAGATAAGGATTATGGCGATGAGGATTACCATGTCACAACCTCCTCTTCATCGGGCTCTGCCCGTCGCGCATTCTCCATGGCCTCGGCATATCGATCGGGGCCCACTCGCAGCATCAGGAAGATCGACAAGGCGCTGTAGAACGCCATAAACACGAACCCCACGAAAATTCCAAAGCGTGGAACAATAAACGGAATCTTCAGGGCGATGGTGGTTTTCCATTCAGGATATGCCGCGATCTCATCCGCAATCATCAGCCAGGCCCAGTAAACAAGTACCAGCGTTATGGACAGCTCGATGATCTGGATCACGAGCTTGCGAAGCCACAGCAGTGTTGAATTTTCGGTGACTGTATCAAGAAGATCAGCGTTGATCTGCTTGTCGTAGTAAGTGCCAAGCGCACTGCCCAGAAAGAAGACCCAGAAGCAGATCGGCATGAGCCATTCTTCGTAGGCAAAAAGATCGCGTTCCAGAATGTACCGGAACAACACGACAAAGAAGAACGTTATCGGCAGTATCGGAAGCGCGACCGCGACCAGGACTGACTTTATCCGAACCATCAGCCGAACGAACCGGCTCAGACCGGGTGGCAATGCATCTTCAAATAGTACCATCGAAAGTTCACTCCCCGTTAAGAGGGGGATGCCAGACAATCACGGCATCCCCAATTAATGAGCAACCAAAGAAAATCTTGGTTACTTGGCGGTCAGCTCGTCGATAAGGTCCTGCCCAACCAAGTCCGCCAGTTCCGGCCAGACTTTTTCCTGGATGTGGGCAACCATCGCAGCGCGCTCTTCAGGGCTGTACTCAAGAATTTCCCAGCCAGCTTCCTTCAGCTTTTCGAC
The DNA here is from genome assembly GCF_003014475.1 of Shimia abyssi. Classification (GTDB taxonomy): domain Bacteria; phylum Pseudomonadota; class Alphaproteobacteria; order Rhodobacterales; family Rhodobacteraceae; genus Shimia; species Shimia abyssi. The sequence goes on from NZ_PYGJ01000002.1 coordinate 203,612, forward strand.
GAAGCCTTGATTGCGGTCCCAGGATGTGTTGATCGCAACGTTGGCGGCTCTCTCGGCGGCAGCCCGGATAACGTCGCGCTGTTCCTGGTTCAACTTCTCCCAGGACTTGCCACTGGCATAGAATGATGACGCTTCGATAGCCGTGTTCACGGGAATAAAGTATTTCCCCACGCCGGCGGCCGCGAAGGTCGAATAGGCCCATTCCGGCGTACAGCAGATCGCTCCGTCGATGACGCCAGATTGAAGCGCTGGCAGAACCTCCGCCCAGTTCATCGTTGTCGTCCGATACCCGAGGCTTTCGGTGGTCTTTTTGGCGACCTCTGAACTCCAGACGCGGATGTTCACGCCCTTATCACCGAAACCGGCATAATCGGTAGGTTTTTCGTTCGCGACAATACCGACCAACCCTTCACCGGTATTGGCAAGATAGACCAGCCCCAGGTCGTCCATGATCCCGGCCAGGATCTGGTTAAACTTGGAGTCCGGGTTGCCGTAGACCGCTTTCAATTCGTCAAAAGTCGTCACCAACCCTGGCAGGTTCATGACTTCCAGCCGAGGATCGGCCTGAGCGTAGATGAACGCTTGTACAAGGTCGATATTGCCGCGTTGGGCATCCTCGATCAGTTCTTCGCCGGATCCCAACTGTGAGGCCGGGAAATAGGAGATTTTCACGCCTACGTCTGCGTCTTCAATCTCTTTGATCATGTTTTCGACAATCTCGTGGCCGAAGTGGTTGACTGGATAGGTCCCGGCCAATTTCAGCCTGACCGTGTCGGCAAGGGCTGTTGTTGCAAGTAGGCCTGACAACGCCAGCCCCGAGATTATACCGAATGCATATTTTTTGAGTTTCATGTTCGTATCCCTGTTGTGAATTCGTTTGGCTCCGAATGCTTGGGTAGTTCTGCATGGGAGTCACGCAAAGTTAATCGATTAACTTTTACAAATCAAATTAAATCGATTAACTCTGACTTCTCATGGGCAACTTGCCCGAAAGAACGTTGGAAATTACTACCCTAGGCAACCATAACCATAGGAAAAATAATAAGAATGCAGAAGCCGACCCTTAGTCAAATCGCAAAACAGTTAGGACTTTCCACTGCAACTGTTTCTTTGGCGATGAAGGAAAACAGCCGAATCTCGGACCAGACGCGCGCCAGGGTCAAAGAAGCGCTGCGCGAATCTGGCTATGTCTATCAGCGTTCCGCGGCAGGATTGAGGAAGTCAAAGACTGACACGGTGGGTATCGTGCTTAACAACGTGTCCGACCCGTCCTTCAGCGAGATTCTGGGAGCGATTGAAGGTGAACTTGCCAAAGTAGGAAAAACGGTCTTCCTGTGCAATACGGATGAAAAAGTGGAGAGACAATCCGAATTCATCAGGAAAATGTCTGAGTACAATGCAGATGGCATCGTCCTGGTTCCTGCGATTGGAACTCAGGCGACCGACCTGGAAGAGATGAAGAAATTCAGCCCCCCAATAGTGTGTGTCTCGCGAGAGATCAGTGGCTATCCCATCGATTCAGTCGTGGCTGATGAGACACTTGCGGGTTACACGGCGGCAAAACATCTGCTTAACCTTGGTCACAGACGCATTGCCGCTGTTGGCGGCACAGTCAATATTTCCCCATTTAACCGTCGCATGAAAGGCATCAGGCAAGCATTTGACGAAGCGGGTCAAGAGTTCGATCGTGCGCTTGTTTTCGAATGCCGCCCTGTTCGTGCTCAGGGATACGAAGCAGCGGCGAGAATTCTGGATGTCGAAGATCCGCCGACTGCTGCCATCGGATATAATGCTATCGTCACCCTTGGACTGAAAGCCGGTTTGCAGAGGTTGGGAAAAAAAATCGGAGAAGATTTCTCGTTGATCGCGAACGAGGGGATCGATGAGTTGCAACACACCAATCCGCCGCTGAGTACGACAAGCATTGATCTGCAAGAGATGGGGAGAGTTGTCATTCAACATCTGCTAAGCCGTATCTCGGATCCGACAGCGCCAACTAAACTCACTCTCGTCCCGACAGAATTGATCCTGACTGATAGCGTTAGCTCACATCGTTAAAGTATGTCGCGTTCTATCGTATTGATTTCGACCAAGTGCAGTATACGGTCTCGTTGGGTTGAGAAGAATGTGGGAGCGGCCTATGTCGCGAACGTGAAAATCACCGGCTCCTCCCGCAAGGCACCAATCCAAGAACTGTTCTCATCATGCCATAGTTGGCCGAGCGGGGCAGTTGCGGCCTATGTTTTTGGTTCAACGATGCAACCGCCCAGTCTTACTTCACTTGCCCCAGGACAGGACGAGCGGATCAATCGGCCGAAGAATATCCAAGAGCCCCGCAAGGGTCTCAGGATGCAACGGTGCAATCGGGTGGCGGCAGCAGTCGGAATTGATCACCCCCCCCTCCATCATCGCGGCCTTTGAGGCGCGCCAAAGGCACTGGCGGTTTTCGAAGTTGATCACCGGCAGCACCTGACGGTAGACTTCGGATGCACCTTCGCGGTTGCCTTCGGCGTGCAAAGCCAGAATGGGCTTGATCTTGTCGGGAATTGTGGCAGAGGTCATGGTGCCAGTAGCTCCGGCATCCAAGTCGGCCATCAATGTGATACCTTCTTCACCGTCGAAGGGGCCTTGAATCGCGTCACCGCCTGCAGCAATAAGCTCGCGCAGCTTACCGGTTGCCGGAATGCACTCGATCTTAAAGAGCTTCACCATCTCGATTTCGCGGGCCATCCTGACCAGAAGCGGCACAGTCAGATCATTGCCGGCCATCGGCGCATCCTGCACCATGATCGGGATGCCCACCTCGCCGACCGCTTCAAACTGCTGAAAAATTTGCTCCGGCGTCCCCCGCAGCGTTGTCCCGTGATAGGGGGGCATCAGCATCACCATGCTGGCGCCAAGCGATTTCGCGAGACGCGCGCGCTCCACCGCAATCTGGGTTGCGAAGTGGCTGACAGTCACGATCACCGGCACCCGGTGCGCCACATGTTCCAGCGACAATCGAGTCAGCACTTCGCGCTCTTCATCAGACAGCACAAACTGCTCGGAGTAATTCGCAAGGATGCAGATGCCATCGACGCCCGCATCGATCATGAAGTCGAGCACGCGCTTCATACCCTCAAGGTCGAGTGTTCCATCGTCATGAAAAGGGGTCGGGGCAACCGGCCAGATGCCTTTGTACATTTTAGCCATAATATTATCCTTGGACGTTCATTTCAGATCTTGAGGCAGCAGTGCCTCTGGCATGTTTTGAAAGCATACAGGCCGAAGGAAACGTCGGATCGACAGAGTACCCACCGAGGTCGCACCAAAATTTGTCGAGGCCGGATAGGGGCCGCCATGGACCATCGTGTCAGATACTTCGACGCCGGTCGGAAAGCCGTTGACCAAAACTCGCCCCGCCTTGCGCTCAAGGATTGGCATCAAGGCCTGCGCCTGGGCGGTGTCGTCTTCACTCATATGGACGGTGCAGGTCAGCTGCCCTTTAAGTCCCTTCGCAACAGCAGTCATTTCGGCCGCATCTTCTGCTTCGACAACCAGGCCCAGCGGACCGAAGACTTCCTCGGCCAACGCATCATTTGCCAACCACTCACGCGCAGTGACGCGGAAAAGGTACGGCGTTGCATTGCGCAGGACGCAGGTGGTGGTGAGGATTCCCTGCACGCTGGAATTGGCGCGGATCCGGTCGCGCCCATCGCGATAGGCTGCGGCGATCCCGTCAGTCAGCATTGTCTGCGCGCCAACCTGCTCCAATGCCTTGGTAGCTGCCGCAACAAAACGTTCGGCATCTGCGCCCGACTGCACGACGGCAATCCCTGGATTGGTGCAGAACTGGCCGGCTCCCATAGTCAAGGAGCCGGACCAGCCCTCGCCCATTGCCTCAGCACGGGAGGAGAGAGATCGTGGCAGCAGGAACATCGGATTGACTGAGCCAAGTTCGCCAAAGAACGGGATAGGCTCTTCGCGGGATGCGCACAGATCGAACAGGGCCCGCCCGCCACCCAGCGAACCGGTAAAGCCAACCGCCCTAACCAATGGATGCTGAACCAGCGCAGCTCCTACGTTCCGCTTGTCTCCTTGGATCAGGTTGAACACGCCAGGGTGCAGATCCATCGCCTTCACGGCCTTGTCGATGGCTTGAGCCACCAGCTCCCCCGTTCCCGGGTGCGCTGAGTGGCCTTTGACCACTACGGGGCAGCCTGCGGCCAATGCTGCTGCGGTGTCACCCCCTGCGGTCGAGAAGGCCAGTGGAAAATTCGAAGCACCAAAGACCGCAACCGGGCCAATGGGCCGCTGAACCATATACAGCTCAGGCCGCGGCAGCGGCTGCCGGTCAGGCAAGGCGCTGTCATGGCGACGGTCCAGATAATCGCCTTTCAGGATATGCTCTGCGAACAAGCGCAGCTGGCCGACAGTCCGACCGCGCTCACCGGTCAAGCGAGCCTCGGGCAAACCTGTCTCCTGGCTTCCGATCTCAGTGATTTCATCTCCAAGGGCGTCAATTTCATCTGCAATCCGGTGCAGGAACGCAGCACGTTTTTCCACGCCAGAGTAGCCATAGGACCAGAAAGCCTCTTCAGCCGCCTCACAGGCACGTCCGACAAGATCCACCGTTCCGACAGCAAAGTTATGGGCGGAGCCGTGAGCAGGCTGTGATGAAAAAGTGCTGGCGCTGCCTAGCCATTCGCCGGCAATCAGATGTTTTCCGTTTAGCATGAGTGTCTCCGTTCAGAGCAGGCCACGGCGGGCCAAATTGCGCATCAGATGCGAGGCTGCGAAGTCCCAGGGCGGGCATTCGGTAGAAAGGCGCACGGTATTGACCAAAGCACCCAGATCAGAGTTTGAAATGGTCACGACGTCGCCCATTTTGTGCGTGAAACCACCCCCGGGGTGATCACGGTCCTGGGTTGGAGCGAAAAGGGTTCCCATCATCAGCATGAAACCATCGGGATACTGGTGGTGCGCACCATAAGCCTGCCCAACCAGGTCAAGCGGGTCGCGGCTGATCTCGGCCATTGTGCTGTGACCGTCCATCACAAAGCCATCCTCCCCGGTAACCCGCAAATCAAGTTCCGCTTTACGCACATCCGCGATCGAATAGGTTCCATCAAAGAGGCGAATGGCAGGTCCTACCGAGCTGGCAGCATTGTTGTCTTTTGCCTTTCCAAGCAGCAGCGCCGAGCGGCCTTCGACATCGCGAAGGTTCACGTCGTTGCCGAGCGTGGCACCCTTGACCTCACCCCGGCTGTTTATCGCCAGAACCACCTCCGGTTCCGGGTTATTCCAGCGCGACATTGGATGCAGGCCGACGCTTGCACCCCAGCCAACCGAAGACAGCGCTTGAGCCTTGGAGAAAACTTCTGCATCCGGGCCAATTCCGACTTCAAGGTATTGCGACCAGGCTTCCTCGGCGAGAAGCGCGTTCTTCAATTGAATTGCTTGGTCTGACCCGGGAACAATCCCGGTCAGGCTATCGCCTAAAATAGTCTCGCAGCGCCCGCGGATCACCTTGGCCTTGGTAGGATCACCGAGTGCCTGCTCTTCAATCACCCGCTCCAACATTGAGGATACAAAGGTCACGCCACATGCTTTAACTGGCTGCAGATCGCAGGGCGCCAGAAAATAGGGTAATTTAGGATCAGGCCGTTCGACGGAACTCTCCTCGAGCTCGCCCAGCGTGCAAACTGCTTCGCCTGAGGCAGACTTGATCCAGCCCGCCGGATCGTCCTGCTCAAGCAGGTCGCGTACTGTTGCCACTTCACGCGAGGTCACATCGACAATGCATCCGTCGCGCAAGTGGCAAACCGAAGGCCCTGAAACCGCTGGATTCCAGACCCGCAAAACAAAACAGCCCTGGTCAGGCAAACCGATATGCATATTCGTATCTCCAAGTGCTGTTACGCCAGTTTGACCGCTCAGAAGCGCCCGTAGGTCAGGTAGGCTTCTTTCGGATCCGTCCCGCTACGGATAGCCGAGCGGACCTTGTTCTCGGTGTTCATCACTTCCTCGACCTCAACCACGATCTCTTCTGCGATTTCACCTGGGATAAGGATGGCCCCATCAATGTCGGCAATCAGAAAATCCCCGGGCTTAACGACAACGTCACCGATCTGCACAGGGACTTCCATTTTGTCGACCGACCATGCGCCCACCACATCGCGGGCGGTGTAGAAGCGATGGAAAACGGGGAAACCGATGTTACGAATGAAATTGCTGTCCCGACACCCGCCATTGGTCACATATCCGCGCACACCGCGCATCTGGAGCGTCTCGGCAGACAGTTCCCCCATCATCGCGATGTCGTCAGTGTGGCCATTGCAAACTACGACATGGCCAGACGGCGCTGTTGAAAGGAAACCCGTCCAAGCCAGCAGAGCATCATCAGCACTAATCCCAGGTTTTGGTGTTCCTGAAATTGTGAAAACGGGACCAGCAAGAACATGAGTATCGTCAATCGGCCGGATGTCTTTGGGCAGAACAGTATTGTCTATCCCTCTCTCGCGCAGGGCGTCATAAACTGCACCGCTGTAGCATTTTGCAAGGCGTTCGGTGAGAGCGGCTTTTTTGTCATTATCTGTCATGGGTTTTCCTCCAAGTGACTTAATTTACAAGAGTTAGTAGGTGGCCCGGCCGCCAGACAGATCGAATACAGCTCCAGTGGTGAAGGAGTTTTCAGGTGAAACCGCCCAAACGATCATCTTCGCGGCCTCTTCGACCTCCAGGAACCGGCCACGAGGGATTTTGGAAAGCATATAGTCAATGTGCTCCTGGCTCATCTGGTCGAAAATCCGGGTCCGGGCCGCAGCCGGCGTCACGCAGTTTACTGCAATATCGTAGCCAGCCAGTTCCTTGCCCAAGGACTTAGTCAAGCCGATCACCGCGGCCTTGGAAGCCGAATAGGCGGAAGCATTAGGATTGCCGTCTTTGCCTGCGATGGACGCGACATTCAGGATGCGTCCATAGCCTTGCTCTCGCATTCCAGGAACGCAGACGCGGTTCACATAGAATGTGCCGTTCAGGTTAATGTCGATGATCTTGCGCCAAGCTTCGGGATCGTAGGTGTCCAGCGGTTCGTTGGGACCTGCGATCCCAGCACTGTTGATCAAAATCGAAGGAATTCCCGCTGCCTCGCAAGTACGCTTGTAGGCCGCTTCCACCGAAGACAGATCGGTGATATCGCAGTCCACCGCGAAAGCATTGCCGCCCAGAGCAGCCATTGCGTCCCCGTTGCTTGCATCAATGTCCCAGCTGACGACCTTCGCACCTTTTTCGATCAGAAGCCGAGCCGCAGCCAGGCCTATTCCCTGCGCACCGCCGGTTACGATTGCAACTTGGTTTTCCATCACTTTGTCCTCCTGATGAAAATCACGGCTACAGGCAGCCTTCATTCACTGGGCTTGCCTTTTGAGACCGATATGGATGTAGGCCTCGGGAAAAGATGGACCGGGCAACCAATATAGCTGGCCCAGGAACAGCGCCAATGGGGTGAACGGCCTGGCGCCGGGGAGAAGGTCAGCACTGCACAACGTCCTGGCGCTGCACGCCCAGGCCTTCGATGCCGAGTTCCATCTTGTCGCCCGCCTTAAGGTATACGGGCTCAGGCTTGATCCCCATGCCCACACCCGGAGGTGTGCCGGTGGAGATGATGTCGCCTGGCTGCAGGCTCATGAACTGTGACAGGTAAGAGACGATGTGAGCCACCCCGAACACCATTGTGTTCGTGCTTCCGTCCTGGCGGCGCTCTCCGTTCACTTCCAGATACATCGGCAGATTCTGCGGGTCAGAAACCTCGTCGCGGGTCACCAGCCAAGGTCCAATAGGACCGAACGTGTCGGCAGATTTGCCCTTGGTCCACTGCCCTGCGCGCTTGTTCTGGAAATCACGTTCGGAAATGTCGTTGATCACGCAGTAGCCCGCAACATGTTCGAGAGCTTCTGCCTCATCGACATATTTTGCCTCTTTGCCAATTACGACGCCCAGTTCAACTTCCCAGTCGGTGGCCTTCGAGCCGCGGGGGATTTCTACCGTGTCGTTGGGACCGCAAATTGCCGAAGTCGCCTTGGCAAAGATCACCGGCTCCGGCGGCACCTCCAGCCCACTTTCCTCGGCATGGTCGGAGTAATTGAGCCCAATACAGATGAACTTGCCAACACCGCCGACGCAGGGCCCATAACGGTCGACCTCAACGGCAGGCAGCGACGACAGGTCAGCTTCGGCAATGCCGGCCAGGCCTTGATCCGTCAGAACCTCACCGGCAATGTCATCCACCAAGCCGGACAGATCGCGGACAACACCGTCAGCGTCGACGATACCGGGTTTTTCGTGCCCTTTCGGGCCATAACGCAAAAGTTTCATGATAGTCTCCGTTCAGAGGGCCCAGCCGCCGTCGATGATATGGGCCTGGCCCGTGGTGAATCCGCTGGCATCCGAGGCAAGGTAAACTGCAAGCGCTGCAATTTCGTCTGCATCGCCAACGCGCCCCATAGGCTGGCGCGCGATGAATTGCTCCCGCGCCGCCTCGTAATCGCCCGTGGCCCGCAACCGGTCGTGCAGCGATGGGCTATCTACGGTGCCAGGGCAGATCGCATTGCAACGGATGCCTTGGGTTACGTAGTCAGCAGCGATCGCCTTGGTCATGCCGATGACCGCTGCCTTGGACGCGCAATAAACAAAGCGGTTTGGAACGCCCTTCAAGGAGGATGCCACCGAGGACATGTTGATGATCGACCCCTTGCCCTGTTCAAGCATGCCCGGAAGGACTGCCTTACACAGGCGGTACATGGCCTTGGCATTCAGATCGAAGGCAAAGTCCCAATCTTCCTCGGTGCTATCCAGGATGCTGCCGGTATGGACAAATCCAGCGCAATTGAACAGCACATCCAGCCTACCAGCTTCAGGCAGTACCCGCTTGATGTCTTCGGGATCGGTTGCATCCAGTTTCCATGCGGTAATGCCGTCAATCGCATTGAGCTCAGCTAGCGAAGTCTCATTGATGTCTGTGGCAATGACCGAGGCGCCAGCCTGGGCAAAGGCCTCGGCGCTGGCACGCCCGATACCCTGCCCAGCGGCAGTAATCAGCGCGGTTTTACCCTCAAGGCTGAGTTGATACGTCATGTCTTTCCTCCCCGATATTGAGGCATCACTTCGAGAGGAACGGCTCGAGCCGCTTGAAGGCCTCTTCCAGCACTTCTGCCGGCTGCGCGTAGCAGAGCCGCAAATAACCTTCTCCCTGCGGACCGAACGCCACGCCCGGCGCTAGCCCGACCTTGGTCTGCTCAAGGATTTCACCAGCCGCAGCGAAGCTGTCAGTCAGCCCGTCAACTCGGAAGAAGCAGTAGAAAGCACCATCAGGCTCAATGAACTCCACCCGCGAAAAAGCGTTGAGGCGTTCTGCCGTGATTTCGTACCCAGCCTGGATCTTGCTCAGTAGGCTGGCAATTTCTTCCTCACCGTCGCGTAACGCGACAATGCCCGCTTCCTGGACAAAGCCGGCTGTGCAGGACGTGTTGAACTCGGTCAGCTGACCCAGCTTAGCCTCGAACACGGCTGGCGCCGTAATCCAGCCGAGCCGCCATCCGGTCATCGACCAGCACTTTGAAAATGAATTGACGGAGATCAGCAGATCCTCAGGCTCCGCAATAGACAGGAATGACGGCGCATGCCGACCGTGGCGGTAGAGCCGTGTATAGACATCATCAGCAACGATCCAGATGCCATGCCGACGGCAATGTTCCAGAACCCGACGCTGCTCCTCAACCGGCATAGTCCAGCCAGTAGGATTGTTGGGCGAATTGATCACTACTGCCTTGGTGCCCGGGGTCAGCGCTGCGATTAACTCTTCCACGTCCAGCGCCCAGTGAGCCTCCTTCGGCGCAATTGATACGCTTGCGATCTCTGCACCAGTTGCTTTGAAAGCACCGATGATGTTTGGCCAGCCCGGCTCCACTGCGACAACCCGGTCGCCGGGTGTTACAAGAAACTCCGCAGTCAGCATGAGGCCTTGCATACCGGAAGGAGTTACTGTGATCTGCGCCGGCTTCAGGCGGCTGCCCAATAGGTCGTTGCTGTAGGTGCAAATCGCCCGCCGCAGCGGCATCGCGCCATTATTCGGCTGGTACATGTGATTGCCGACCTTGAGCGAGGAAACTGCCGCATCCACGATCAGCGGATTGGTCGGCCAGGCTCCCTCTCCGAACCAGAGCGGCAGGACACCTCCCTGCTTCATTCCAAGTTCCGCAACCTCACGGATCTTAGAGGCTTCCAAAGCCTGCGCACGGGACGAAATCGAATTGAACAGAGCTGCGTTTTCCATAACAGAAATGTCCGTCAATACCGCTAGCTTTGTCGCCTGTTAAAACGATTGAAATCATAGGCAATCTGCCTATAACGTAGACAATCTGCTTTCCGGGAACGGCTTGAAAAATGCGTGATGAGATCGACGAGCAAATTCTTGAGACGCTGCGCCGGGACTCGCGTACTCCAATCACTGAACTGGCCAGGAAGGTGGGACGCTCCCGTACAGCGGTGCAAGCACGGCTAACGAAACTAGAGCAAACGCAGCAAATTCTAGGATACACCATCAAGGAACCCTCGACTGTTGAAACAGGCGGCCTAGGCGCAATTGTCCTGATAAGTATGGAGATCCGCAGTAAGGGAGAAGCAGCGGCACGCGAGTTTGCGAGCATGCCAGAAGTTGCAAGCTGTCTAAGAGTCATAGGAGACCACGACTTCGCGCTGCTCATCAAGCCAATCGAAAAGCCGCGTCTGAATTTCATGTTGGAGCAGATCTATAAAATCGATGGCGTCAAGCGCACCGAAACGATCATGTCACTTTCCAAAGAGTTCTAAACGACTACCGGCTTCTAAGGTTGCTGAATTATACTGGTTTAACCGAGTTGCACACCGATGAATGTCCCCAAACAGAAAGTCGTCTGCGATGCAACAAATAGCGTGCCGCGCCTGCGAGCAGATGCTGTGTCAGCAAACACCCGGAAGGGCAACGGCGGAAAAGTCCCGCATTGTGCCAGTTCAGGCAAGACGCAGTGAAGGGTCAATATTCGAACAAACCGAGCAAAAACCGTTACCGCCAATTCAGCACTCAACTGGACCCGCCCCTATCAGTCTCCCTCTCTGGCCAGCCAGAAAGAAAAAACTGCCACGTCGCGGTTGCCCCAGCCGCACCAAACAGCATCGCCCAAAACAAGTTTCCGTTCACAAGCTCCAAAATTGACCATCCAAAGCACAAAAGCGAGACTGCGACCCGCCGCCATAGCGAAAGAAAAAAGGGCGTTCGTAACTCAAACATGTTCATCGGGGCGTCGCTTTAAGGTTTCGGAAAACGGAAAGTTGGACTCCTGTTACGATAGAGGCGACAGAATGCTCGATCAACTTTCGCCTCTATCCAAGGTTTCGGGTTTCAGTTTCTGCTGAAACAATCGGTTACACGCCGTTGTCGTCGGACCAGCAACTCTGAAGTCCACCTCCTCGGAATCGCGATCTACATCTCAGGCGGCCTCGCCAGACTGTCGGTCGCGGTCACTTCACCACTTCAATCTTGCTGCGGTTTAGAGAAATCGCGATAGCGGCGATCAGCAGCAGGCCTAGGGCAACTTGACTCCAGGACGGCGGAACTCCCGCAATTGTCAGTCCGTTTCGAACGATTGTCAGTGTCAAAGCACCAATTATCGTTTTGACAACGCTGCCGTAACCGCCGGTCAGGGGCGTGCCGCCCAGGGCAACGGCAGCGATGGCGTCGAGTTCCATCATCATTCCGGCCTGGGGGGTAGCCGCCCCGGCGCGCGCAAGATTGACGCAAGCCGCGAGACCAACCATCAGCCCTGCGGCGGCGAAAACTTTGATCTTAAAGGTAGTGACGTTGATGCCGACGAGGCGCAGCACTTTTTCGTTGCCGCCGACGGCGCGAAGCTGCTGGCCGAAGACGGTTTTCTCGTAAAATACCCACATGCCAAAGGCGACGATGGCGGCGATGATGAAGATCGCCGGGAACTTGCCCATCGATAACAACCAGGGTGCCGCGACGGAGGAAATGTTGCCTCCGGAGGCGCCGCTATCGGCCGTGATGTAAATCGAGGTTCCGTCGGACATGATGATGACCAGCGCGCGCACGATGATCAGCATGGCCAATGTGGTGACAAAGGACGGGATCTTCAGAAGCGAAATGATACAGCCGTTGACCATACCGACGAAACCGCCTGCCAGGATACCAAGGATCAGGCCAACGTCTCCGAACCACAGCATTCCCAAAGCGCCGAGAAAGGCCGAAAAGGCAAGGCTGGAGCCGATGGAAATATCAATTGATCCGGTTGTGACGATCATCAACTGGGCAAAGGCCAGAAGTAGAAGAACAGGCGTTTGTTGGGCGATGAAGGTCCAGTTGCGGACAGACATGAATCGGTCGCCAGAGATGGCCCAGAACATCAGGATAACCAGCGCGATGGCGATGAAGGGCACATAATCGCGCAACTTTTCGACCCTTTCGGGCGTGAGGAAAGGCTGGGCTGTAGCTGTATCGGACATGGCGTTTCTCCTCATTCGCCTAAGGTGATGGCTTTGACGAGCCGATCTGATGTGATTTCGTCGCGCTTGAACTCGCGCGATGTGACACCGTGATGGGTGACAATGATCCGGTCTGCCAGACGACGCACCTGGTCGAGATTGTGACTGATCAGGATAAATGACGTGCCATGTTGATCACGGACATCTTCGACCAGCCGCTCAACCTCGGCGGTCTCGTTCGGGCCAAGGGCGGCGGTCGGTTCATCCAGAATAACAATGTCGCTCCCCCAGGCAATCGCGCGACCGATGGCGATGCTTTGCTGCTGCCCACCTGACATTGATGAAATTGGCTGCGACAGGTCCTGAACCGTGGTGACGTTGAGTTGCTCGAGCACCTCTCGCGTCTTCTTACGCATCTTTTTTTCGTCAACAAACAGCCCCCACTTTCGGGGAATACGGCCGAGAAACAGATTGTAGGGGGCAGTCATGTTGGGAACCAGCGCAAGGTCCTGATAAACGACCTCTATCCCGCAGGCCTGCATGTGAGACACGCTGTGGTCCGCCCGTGATACCTCGACGCCCTTGATGCATATGCGCCCGCTATCTGGCACATGCGCGCCAGACACGATCTTGGCCAAGGTCGATTTTCCGGCCCCGTTTCCGCCAACGATTGCGACAACTTCGCCGCGCTTGAGGTCGAATGACCCGTCCCGCATCGCCTGCACGCCGCCGAAGGATTTCGTGACGTGCTCAACCGTCAAAAGCGGTTCCGCGCCTGATCCATTCATTTCCATTCTCCCTGTCACCCCGTATCGTTGGTAGCCTTGTCTTGAGTTTCTCGCGCTGACCCCAAATAGGTCTGTGAAAACACATCCAAAAATGTGCCTTTGAGAACGGTGTCCTCTGTCAGGTTGCTGAGTTCGATCACAACTGAGCGGTACACGCTCGGAAGGACCGCCTTTTCCACTTGGCGTTTGATTGCGTCCAGAAATGGCTCTCCCAACAGCGCATATTCGTCGCCAATTACGATCAGATCGGGGTTGGCGAAATTAATGCAGTTGGTGATGCCCTGGGCGAGGTATCGCGCGACCTTGTTAACTTCTTCCGTCGCTACCGGGTCGCTATCTGCATAGGCCGCGACCACGTCCGAGAATGTGGCTTCTGTGGTTAAACGGGCCGTTGCTCGTTCACGAATGGCACGCAGTAGCGCAATTCGAGACGCGAATATCTCAAGGCAGCCGGTATTTCCGCATTTGCACTGCGGTCCATCGACTTTGATTGACATATGACCCATCTCACCCGCCAGGCCGAGCGCGCCTCGGTAAACTTCGCCGCCAACAACGAGGGCTGAGCCGATGCCTTGCCCAGCGGAGACATAAAGCAAGACTTTCGCCCCATTTTTGTGTGCGGTGTGGCGCCACTCGGTGAGCGCGGCTGCCTTCGCGTCGTGTGTGGAATGCAATGGTATGTTGGGGAAACGCGCCCGAAGCTCAGGGATCAGATCAAAACCCTGCCATTCGGGACTTTCAGTTATCAGAATGACACGCTCATCGCGTTCAAGGAATGGCCCTGGAACCGCAATGCCGATACCATCAATCTGCTGCAAGCCTGCGACCCGCCGTTCCAACGCATCCGCAATATCGCTGAATGTGCTTGCTGCAGGCTGTCCCCGTGGAATGGGGAACTCTTCTGGCTCAACGGGTTCTCCGCGCAGGTTAAAGCCCGCGATTGAGAAGCTGCGTCTTTGCAATCGCAAGCACAGGATATGCCGCCCGCCCGCGGAGAAATCGAGGTTGATCGACCGCCTGCCGCGCCCCCCTTTGACGAGGCCCACTTCTTCAACAATTCCGTCATCAAGTAGCGGGCCAATGGCGCGCGTGACCGTCGCTTGGTCAAGTCCTGAAACGACGCTGATGTCCTTGCGCGAACATGTCCCGAGGTCGTGAAGTGCTTTCAATATGACCTGTCGATTGTGGCCCTGTACGCCTTCAATCGACAATCCTTTTTGTGTCGCCCTCATTGCTCGCACCCTCCAAGTTGCTGATATTTCCAGCATAGTGGGAATTGCTTGCAGACGACAATGAATTGATAGCCGGGATCAATCATCTGCGTGCTCATAGAACAGGATGTCCTCGCGCTGCCGATCATTCCTGATGATCCGAGCATTTGGCATATCGGTGCGATTAATTTTTTCTAGCGCTTCACTTTGCGACCGCCCGCTTCTTTGGTGCCGCACCATAAGTCTCTGGCGGAGCACCTCATCCGGCGTATCAACAAAGATGGACAGGTTGAACGCGTCGCCCGCGGCCCGCCAAGGTTCGGTCTTAGAAAGCACGTAGTTTCCTTCGACAACGTAGACGCCCTCGGTCCCGGAAATTCTGGTCCCTTCAGGTATGGGGTCATGCCTTTGGCGTGAGTACACCGGCCACCAAAGAGAGGTTCTGGCCGCCAATCGCTGAACCGCTGCGACAAAGGCGTCAGCATCGAACGTATCAATTCGGCCTTTCGCGGGGCGTAGCCCCAAAGAGTCCAGTTGCACATTTGTCAGGTGGAACCCGTCCATGGGACAAAAGCAAGCTTGTTCCCCAGCGGCATTAAGATCGCCGACCAATCGCTCTGCAAGGGTGGACTTGCCGGTCGCAGGCGGCCCCGCAATCCCGATCAGGAATGGCGCGCCCTTGCGGCCAAATTGATCCAAAACGGTCTGTAACAATACATCATATGTACGAATGGTCTTAGGCACGCATCCAGCTCCGAGTGCCGGCAAATTCGCAAGATTTCGCGGCGATCCGGTTGGCACCATCTAAGGCCGCAACAAATTCACCGGTTTCGGCGTATGCATGGCAAAACGCGCCGTGAAAGATATCACCAGCACCCATGGTATCCACGGCGGCAACCTCCACCGCCGAAATTTCGCCAGATGTGCCGCCGTCCTGCCAAATGACGCCATTTGCCCCGCGCGTTATGGCCCAACGCGATATCCCGAGATCGTTACACATTTCAGCGAATGCGCGCGGTCCCTCAGGCAAAAATACTTCCGAAACGACGGGCACATCGGCAAGCCGAAGAAAATCAGGCGACCAGTCTTTCCAACTTCCACCGTCCAATATGACCGGGCCATCAAAGGCTCGGATGTTGTCGAAGTTTTGCTCGACAAAGGGGCGTTCGTATTGGTCTAGCTGGATCAGGTCAATGTTGCTGGCGAACAAATCGCGTCCGTCCTTTAGACGGCTGCAATCATCCTGTGCACCGTTGACGATCATTCGGGCACCGAGGCTGCGTGTCGAAACGACCGTCGACAGGGGGATCTGGTAGTCAGAGTCATCGCAAATGTCACACAGATCGACACCGTAGGTGTTCAAGTCATCGGTCACAAAGTCTCGAACAATCCCCTTTGCACCCATAGAGGTAGCCAAGGTTGCATTGCCACCAAGATAAGAAAACACCATAGCCGCGTTCAGTGACGATCCACCGGGTATCAGATCATTTGCCATCGCTTTAGCTTTGCCGTCCGGGCCAGGAAAATCCTCAACCAGGGCGATGATGTCCAGCACGGACCGACCTATGAACAACGCGCGGGTCAAGCCGCGGCAACACGCGGATCAAGCACGCCCTCCGCATAACGCTTGGCCATATCGGCCACCGAAATCGGCTTGATCTTGCGCGCCTGTCCGGCGGCTCCAAACCGTTCAAACCGATCTCGAACCAGCGTCTCAAGTTCTGCCATCGCCGCCAGAATGAAGGCGCGCGGGTCAAAGGCTTGGGGGTTTTCAATAGCAAATCGGCGCATCGCCCCGGACATCGCCATTCGACAGTCCGTATCAATATTGACCTTGCGCACGCCATGCTTGATGCCGCGTTCAATCTCTTCTACGGGTACACCCCATGTTTGCGGCATCTCGCCGCCATATGCATTGATCACGTCTTGCAAATACTGTGGAACGGAACTGGATCCGTGCATCACCAAGTGCGTTTCAGGCAAGCGTTTGTGGATCGCTTCAATCTGGGTCATCGACAGAATGTCGCCATCAGGGGCACGGGTGAACTTGTAAGCGCCGTGAGACGTCCCACATGCAATCGCCAAAGCGTCAACTTTGGTCGCCTTAACAAACGCAGCGGCCTCGTCCGGATCAGTCAAAAGCTGATCTCGATCCATCTTGCCTTCCGCGCCTGATCCGTCTTCTTGTCCGGCTTCGCCTGTCTCCAGTGAGCCAAGCACGCCAAGCTCACCTTCAATTGACGCTCCAATCCAGTGGGCTATCTGCGCCACCCGACCGGTGATATCGACGTTGTGTTCGTAGTCAGCAGGCGTCTTACCATCACCCATCAACGAGCCGTCCATCATGGCCGAGGTAAATCCCGCGCCGATTGCACTCACGCAGGCCTGTTCATTATGGCCATGATCCTGGTGCAGGCAGATGGGATTGTCGGGGTACATCTCGGCCAGTGCCTCTACGATCCCGACAATCATCCTGTCACCAGCATAGACGTTGCGCACATTCAGGCTGGCCTGAAGGATCACTGGCGCGTCACAGGCGCGCGCCGCGTTCATGATCGCCAGACCCTGTTCCATATTCGAAATGTTGAAAGCTGGCACGCCATAGCCGTGCTCAGCGGCATGATCGAGGAGTTGTCGGAGAGTTATCAAGGGCATGTGTTTGGCTTCACTTTCGGAAATTCAGGTCATGAAATGTCGCAGAACCTTCCTGCACAAACAGTCCGCAGGCGTCGGTGTTTGAGATGTCGTAAACCCGGAACGAGGCGACAACCTGCCCGGCAACAAAGCACTCGATAGCAGATCCGTTTCGCAGGATTTGAACGCGGTACCGCCTATCTTCGGGCGTAAAGGCCAGTGGCCGCTCCACCAACGGGCTGTCGATCTCCTGGCTGACTTCGATACCGTGCCGTTCATTCAGAACCAGACTATCCCAGAGGGGATCCATGGCGGCAGGCCAGCGATCAAAAACCACGCGTTCCTTCATCGGCTCGATGGCAAGGCTGTAACCACTGTCGAGGTGATCACCGCCGCGCGGTTCGATCAGAACACCGACAGCTTCAGTGTTGGCGGCGGGTTCAATGACGACATCCAGAAGCACGTCATCCCGATCTGGTCCATCCAGAAACGCATAGGCATAGCTGCCGGTGGCGTCACATTGTGGGCTATATCCGCCAGCCCAATCGCCCAGCATGGGGCGAAGCTGGTGCTCGACAGATGTATCATAGCTGTCATCCACTTCCTGAGGCAGACGGCTGACCAGCGTTCCGTCAGGCAGCGCGGCCAGTTCACGCGGACTGCCCAGTTCGCCGCCCCAGACCCAGCTGCGCTTGGGGCCGTGGTGTTTGCGGAACGGAATCCACGCGAAACTGAACCGACGTTCGCCGTCGCTGGCAGATTTAGCTGCATAGAAGCGGCGCCCATCAAGACTATCGAGCTTGCGGCTTTCCCAAGGCCCTTCGGGAGATCTTGCCACACGGTAAAGTGTCTGCATCCGCTCAGAGTAACGGCTTTCAACCAGATACCACCAATCCCCAAGCTTGAAGATTTCGGGGCATTCCGGGCAATGGGTCAGCATGGACGAGGCCAGCGGCGGACCAACTTCCCAGTGTTCCAGGTCGTTGGAGGTGGCAACCGCTACACAGCCGCGACGAAACTGTGGCCCGTCTTTCAGGCGCGCTGAAATCAGCATCTTGAAGCAACCCGCTTCTTCATCACGGTAGACGAACGGATCGCGCCAATCGACGGTTTCATACCAACGCGGATCGGGCAAGATCAGGGGGTTGCCGCCTGATTTGTCCCAGGTTTTCATATCGGTGGATGTCGCCTTGCAAATGCTCTGCGGCGAGGCGGACTGGCGATTGTAGCCCGTGTAAAAGAAGTGAAAGACGCCTTCGTACTCAATCACCGAGCCGGTCCAAATGCCATCACCATCACATTCACCATGCGCGCCGGGGCCGAACGCGTCGGGCATAACCGTCCAGCTCACCAGATCGTCTGATTGCAAATAGGCCGTTGAGACGCGGGCGCGCTCTACATATTCCCATGCGCCGACGGGGGGCTGGGAAAAGAACAGGTGCCATTTTCCATCATGGTAAAATGGCATGGTATCGCCAGCAGCGGCACCTCGTTCAGGAGCATAGCCGAATAGTCTCATCGCAGACCTCAAAGAAATATGTTGAATGGTAAGCACCCCCGACCAACCGAGTCGGGAGTGCCTCGTGCATGGGAGAGGTTATTGCACGTAGTCCCGCCAGTTTTCCTGCCAGTTGTTGATGAAGCCCACCAGATCAGCGTCCGGATTATGAACTTTGCTGAGGCTGCGCACAGTCTCCGGCGACAGAATACATCCGTTCAGCAAACCGTTTGCATAGGTTTCCACATTGTCCGAGGTGACCGGGATCAAGCCGACCTTCGGCTGCGTGTCCTCGATCGGATGACCATGCAGGTAGTCGTAGAGCTGGATCAACCCGAAGCCGCCAACCATCCAGTGACCGCCGATCGAGAATTCAAGCTCGCCTTCGGCAATGAACTGAGCGACCTGTTCGTCAATGTCCGTGGTGATGACGGCAATATCGTCGCGCCCGGCCTGATCGATAGCGAATTTGCTGCCCAGACCGGCAACCGCGCCAATCACGATAAAGGCGTCCACTTCCCCTAGGGCGAAGCGGGCGATGTATTGTTCGGCATATTTTTGGCCGTTTTCACGGCTCAGCACATCCCATGCTTCTGCCACAACTTCGACGCCACCGGCTTCGAGTTCACGGGCAACACCTTCCCAGATCTCGGTCGCAGAAATGTTGCCCTTCTGGGTCCAGATCATGGCCACTTTCTCGTAACCAAGCTCAACGGTCGCTCGGCCCATGGCTTCACCCCAGGTGGCGTTGTTTTGTGTGACTTGGGCAATGAAATCTTCGCCTTCGTAGTCATCGTCGTAGCTGGAGACGACCAGACGGCCAACAGCAATGCCAGGAATGTCATTGTCTTCGAGAAGGCGTGCAACCTGGATACCCGCAGGCGCAGTCAGGGGGTTGAAGATCAACCCGTCCGGCTGGCTCGCCATGATAGATTCGGCCTGCGAGACATGTTGTTCCTCAGAGTTTTGGTCATCGAACTCTCTCAGTTCCACACCAAGTGCGTCAGCGACGCAACGTTCAAATCGATGGCGATTGATAACCCAAGGGTTAGTTTCAGGTTGGCCAAGATCCGCGATCACCAGATCAGTGCGGGAATGGCTATCTGCGATTGCCGCGCCAGCGAGTGGCAGCAAAGCAGCCGTCGCAAGCAGGGTCTTTAGAAGGTTCTTAGTCATGTTCTCCTCCCTGGAGAGTATTCAGTTTGTAAGGCAATGGTCGAATCAGCCTATTAAATGCGTAACGCAATTAATTGCTTCTCGCAATAAATGTTTGCTCGCACCGCAAACCGGCGGTCGCCGAGGCAGCGTCGGACAAAGCAACTTCGACCAAGAAAGAAGACGTTGGAGCGCTGGATCACTTTGACCCGTGCGCAATCAAGCGTAGCTATTGGTTCGAGCTCAGCGAACGGTAACTTCGTCCCGCAGAGCACCAGTTCCGCCAACTGCCGATTTCGCACTTGTAGCGAAGGTCCGGTCTATAGGAGTTGCGCCGATGCGACATCGGATACTTGTTGAAGTCCAATTGGCAGCGATCCACACTCAGCTTCGGTTTTTCCGGGGCGGAAAACCCGCCCCGGCGCACCGGTCACTCGGCAACTGGATCGTCATCGCGGCGTGGGAAGGCGACCATTTCGACGTCGGGGAACATGCTGTGTTTGACGTTGATCGACGTGACGTTGCCGCGGTCGTCGGTGTTGACGAAGAGCACGCCGCAGCGGTCCCAGAAGTTCTTGCCGTCTTTTTCACCGGATTTGACGTTCAGTTTCAGAGTTTGAGTAGCCATTGTTTGATCCTCATTTTGAGTGTTTCGATGAACACGACCAACGCGGGCACCAAGGAGATGTCAGCTGGAATATTGGGTCGCGAGGAATGCGCTGGCGCAGGGGAATTTTCTTGTTGAAGCGGGGCTTGCACCGCGTCCGGCACGGCTGTCCGCTTATGTTCAGCAATCAGAAACACGGCGTTGAGGATCTGAGTTTGGCACGCCAACCTGACCTGATTTCGTTTGAACCAGAATAGACGCGTTTTCGCACCAGGCAGGCGCAACCCGCTTTAGTTCAGCAGGTGCAACCTAGCCTTCAGAGCGCCGTCGATCGAAGAAAGCAACGCCTCAGGGAAACCCTCCGGAAGCTGATTGAACGTGGCCTCAACGATCGCTTGTGAAGTCTCCTGCAGTTCTTCGAATAGGCCCTGTACGACAGCGCGGGATAAGCCGGATTGAACTCCGGTCTCCACGATGTGCCGACCAACGATATTCGAAACCTTGTAGTGGTTTGAGTTGCCGAAATTCATGGCCAGTTTGAAGTACTTTCGCTCGATCTGTCGCGCATCGACAGTCGGCTGCACCGTCAAAACGTCGTAAAGCGGTGTCATGCGAAAGCGACCGCCGGGTAAGAGGCTGACGCTGAAGTTTTTACCATGTCCGTCTGTCGCGCCCAGCAACCAGAACAGGACATTCGCTTTGAAAAAATCGTACCGGTCTTTGTTGGGGTCATCACTTCCCAACAATAGATCCATGATATCTGAGATTCCTGGGCCGCCCTCGTTCTGGTACTTCTGGGTAGGCACAACGGACAATGCTTGACAGCAATCCTCCTGCGGCAGACGGATCAAGCGGCCATCAGACGTCCAGCGCCGATCAAAACGCTCAACCACCAAGGCTTGCTTGTCGCCAAACTGAGCCATTTCAACATTCGCAGCCCGAAGCCCAAACGCTTCCATCATCTTCAGGCAAAGGTATTCGTTTTCTACACTGTCAGACAGATCCATGCCATTGGGCAGCCTGCCGATTTGCGGCTTGATGATGTGCGTGGTTGGCGTCGTGCCGGTTGGCTCAATCCACTGGCCACCTTTACGAAGCAGCGCCGTTTTTTCCTGCGCGCCCGCGACGGAAATTCGGAAGTCATTCTCGCGGCGAATGCCCAGTGGCGCGAGATCAAGATCGCTCAAAATTGCCCCAATCTGAGCCTCATTCACAACTTCTCCAGTCAACTCGGACATTGGCTGTGGCTCTTGCCCGTCGGGCAGAAACTGAAGCGCGCCGATACAGTCTCGCCCAATTTGTGACAGTAAGCTGAAGGCATCGACGCCCTCGGCCCCGACGCGTTCTGCTACCCTTCGACGGATTAGGTCACTGTCTGGCAACAGGTTGTCAAAAACGGCCATCACAGGTGCGCCGATGTACCGGTTCTCCTGCAATGGCAAAGACAACGACACCGGCATCCGGTGCTCCCAGTCGAGCCAGTCTCGTGCATAGGCGAAACTGACGCCGCCTGAAGGCTCACGTACCAGCTGGCCCACGAGCCGCGAGTTCAGGAACACGTTCAGCGGTGTGTAGCTGCGCTTGCGGCCCATGTCAGAAAATGTCCTCTAGCCCGTCTGATGTGCCTTTGCTGCGCTCGGCCACCGTGATCTCGAGGTCCAAGGCCGCAATCAAATCGAATAACGTTTCCAGCTTTGTGCCCCCGCTGCCGTTCTCGATCTTGGAAATTGTCTCCTGCCAGACACCGCTCATAGCGGCGAGTTCCTTCTGGGTTAGGTTCTTGGCCTTCCGAGCCCGGCGAATTGCGTGGCCCAAGTTTTTTGATGTACGAACGAGGTGCTTCATGGCGGTTCTCCTGCCACTGTATATGACCCCTGGATCATAAATTGTCAATATGATCTCCAAATCATAAAGTCGCAGTATGATCCAGGCATCATAAACCTCAACAGCGTTGCAAGCTGCCTCCCAGACTTCGCCAATACAATCACGCCTGCATCCCCGCCGCGCGCACCTGCTCAAGCGTCACCAGCTTTGACGCAATCAGATCCTCGATCTGCCGGTTGGTGATGTGGCGGCACAGGGGATGGCGCTCATGGATCCACTCGGCAAGGCTCGCACGGCCTTTGGCTTCAGCCTCTCGCGCCTTCTCGCGGTCGGCCTGGATCTGGGCCAGTCCCTTGTCCCACCGGCGCATCTTGAACCAGTTATCCGAGAAACAGACCTTGCTGCGCGTGTAGCCCTCACTTTCCTTGGCATAGGCCTCGACCGCCTGTTTCAGATCATCGGGCTTCAGCCCTGCCTTCAGGGCCGCAGCGATCAAGCGCAGAGTAGTCCGCCGGTCTCGGATCCTGTCTTCGGGATAGGCTGCTAAGATCTTCTCAGCTTCAAAATCTTCAACCTCCTCCGCCGCCTCGCGCTTGCGCGTAGGTGGTTTATGGATGGTTTTAGGATGGTTTGGGGTCCACAGTGAACCCCGTACCCCGTTCACCGTGGACCCCGTACCGGGTTCAGGCTGGACGGGGTTCACAGTGACCCCCGTCTCAATATCGGGCTCGGCCGTGGGTTCGAGCGCGGCCACCCGCTCCAGAACAATGCGGTAAATGACGGTGTAGCCATTCTTGCAGTGCCGCCGCCCTGTCTCGATCAAAATGCCTTCGCGCAGGAAGTCGATGATTGTACGCTTCACCGTGCTTTCGCTAAGCTCTGTGTGGCGCTGGATCGTCCCCTTGGAGCACCATATGCCCGAGCCGTCGTCGCTCGCCTTATCAGCCAGGAACATGATGATCTGCTTGCGCGCGGCGCTGCCGAAGCGACGCTCAGCGCATTCATTTGCGATACGCCAGCTCATTGGACCACCTCACGGTTCAGAGGCCGCGGAAAAGCTGACTGAGCGTTTGCGGTAAGGCATTGGCCCGCGCTAAGGTCTTCCGAAAGCTGACAGGCTTTTTCTATTTGGCCCCGGTTCACAGTTGCCGCTGTGACGGGGCCTTTTTCGTTTTGAACCGGCGAATTTGGCTTTGAAACTTTCGCTTTTTGTTCACTTTTTGCCAGGGGGTGTTTTGCACCCTTAAGCCCTTGTTTTCGCTTTATCTCTTTCTGGATTGCAAATCCGTCTAGACCGGTTCGATTCCGGTACTCGCCTCCATTTAAAGTCAAGCACTTAGCCATCTCCTTCTTGTGCCCCTAACGGGGCGTTTACAGTTGCGTTTACATTTTTGCCCTCGCGACGCTGCTTTTCGCGCTTCAGTAAGTCGAGAACTTCCGCGCTCTCTGAAGGCGAAACGGCGGCATAATGTTCTATGACGGCGGCTGCGTAGCGAAGCGACCACCCCATGTGATTTGCGATCTGGTTGAGACCAAGGCCTGCGCGGAGAAGCCTTGTGGCTACCAGCCAGCACATTGTCGATCACATCGACACCAACCGAATGAATAATCGCCCGGAAAACCTTCGCTGGATCACGAAACTTGAGAACATCTTACTGAACCCGATCACACTTAAGCGGGTTCTTGAGGCATACGGTTCCGTTGAAGAGTTCTTTGCCGACCCCACGAAGCCGAAGCATAAGTCGCTTCCGAACCAATACGGCTGGATGCGCACGGTAGCGGGTTCCCAATTCACCCACTTCCCCGCCTTCCAACATTCCTAAAAAAAAGAGATTGGTCCGATGCAAGATTGCGAGACCACTGACACAGCCCTACCCAAGCAAATCGAACGCGCACATGTCGTTGCCGCTTGCCTCATGGTTCTGACGCATGAGGTCTATAACGCTGGGCTTGAAACCCAAACTGCCTTGGACTTGCTTCGCGACGCGCCGGACAAAATCGAGGCCGCTCTTACTCGAGGTTCTCGCGCCCTGGTAGTTTACCGGCTCGATAAACATGGGGCGCGGAGTATCGTTGGTGAAAGCGACGCTCGACTGAAGCACTTTGTCGCCACTGCCGAACAGTCACACGCTCCCATGTTTGGTTTCTGCCCGGCCGCAATTGCCGAGGTCGCCAACTGTATCGAGGCCAGTCTCGGCTCCTTGCGAAAGGATGCCTGACCCATGCAATACGAGCGTTTCCAAAACACAAATACCCCTTCCTTTGGCCCTGAGATTGAAGCCGAGGCCAAGGTGGAGGAAGGCGAGCGATTGGTTCACCTATCCTTTTGAAGTGAAATCCCGGTCTTGAGGGATGGCCCTCAAGGACCGGCCTACGAGGTCTTAGGCCACGATCCGAGCGAAGTTGAGCTAGGTCGGCTCAACTCCGGTTCCGCACCAGTCCTCAAGGATCATCGGCGTGACGTGGACTCGATGGTAGGGACGGTAGTTTCCGCCCAGATCGAGGGACGCCGAGGCCGCGCAGATGTGCGGCTCGCAGACACGAAGGAACCCGCATCATGTTGGGAGCCGCCGCGCTGACCACGAACCGAAGCATGTACCCGAAAGACCTCAGCGCAAGGCAGCCAGAAGGTAGAGACAGGTAAACCCAATCCGAGCGAACCGCCTTGGCGGGCCATTTGATTGAGCAAGATCGCTTGACCGAGGCGACTTTGTTACCGAATTCCTAAGCCTAGTTAGGTTCGCCATTTGGCGAAAAGATGGCCTCTCTTATCTTGTTGGCAGCGCCTTGAAGCGTTGCGAGATGGGACAATGCAACATCAAATGACAGTCTCTGTAGCGGCCCGTGAATCGCTAGAGCCGCGACAAATCGGCCGGAATGATCTGTGACCGGGACGGCAATCGCGATCATCCCGTCAAGAAACTCCTGACGATCGAGCGAATAACCCTTAGCGGCAATCTCCTTCAACTCAGCCAATAGTGTGTTTGGATCGGTATGTGTTTGATCAGTCAGCTTTTCTAACTTCATCGAAGCCAGAAATGCGCGCCGACTGCGCGGAGGCATACATGCAAGAAAACACTTGCCGCTGGCGGTGCAGTGGAATGGTACGTGGGTGCCAATCGGCAACTGAATCCGAAAGGGCCACGCCGTTTCAACCCGATCTGTATAGCTCATCCCGAGTTTTTCAGGGACTACGAAGTTGACGGTCTCGTTCACTTCGCGGGCAACTTGAACCAGTATTTGGTGCCGAGCAATGTGCATACGGGACGCATCCAGTAACCCCGCCGAAACATCGCGCAGCCGACGGGCCGGCTGATATCGCTTGGAATTGCTCTGCTGCGTCAAAAACCCAGCCTCGACCAAAGTGTTGCACAAGCGGTGCACTGTTTGCTTGGGCAGTCCGATTTCCTGATTGATCTCGGTGGCGGTGAGCGGGTGGTCACTCTTGCTAAGTGCTTCGAGGATCAAAAGCGTTCTGATGTTGGTCGGTATTCGATCGCTTTCTTCCGTCACACTCTCAGCTCCAAAAATTGACAATTGTTTTATCTGCGAATCGTTGTAGCGTATCCATTGTGCGAAAATCGAGATAAAAAGTCTCATTTATTGACAAAAAGGGTGAAATGGAGTTCGATTTTGTAATTATCGGGGCCGGTTCCGCCGGATGCGCACTTGCAAACCGGTTGTCCGAAAGCGGGCGGTTTTCGGTTGCGCTGTTGGAGGCGGGGCCGCGGGATCTAAACCCTTGGATTCACGTTCCGGTCGGATATTTTCGGACAATGGGCAATCCCGGCACCGACTGGCAGTATCGGACAGAGGCGGATAACGGCATTGCTGGGCGATCCATTCCTTGGCCGCGTGGCCGGGTGCTGGGCGGGTCTTCTTCTATCAACGGGCTGCTTTATGTCCGTGGCCAACCCCAGGATTATGACGGTTGGGCCCAGTTGGGCTGCTCGGGGTGGTCATGGGAGAGTGTTCTGCCGTATTTCAAGCGCTCGGAAACTTGGAAAGGCGCGAATGGCGCGGAGCTTCGCGGGACGGATGGACCATTGTCAGTTCAGACTTCGCGACTGTCACGCGACATTGTCGATCACTGGATCGAGGCGGCTGTGAATGCCGGCTACAAGAGGGCTGAGGACTACAACGGTGCCGATCAGGAAGGTGTCGGGCATTTTCAATTGACGATGAAGGGGGGACGGCGGTGTTCCTCAGCGGTGGCCTATCTGAACCCAGCGCGCGGGCGAAAGAACCTTGAGATCATCACCAATGCGCAGACCGAAAAGGTGGTTCTGAAAGGCAAACGGGCCGTTGCAGTACGGGCACGGATCAACGGCACCATGACCGATATTCGCGCCCGCCGAGAGATTGTCCTGAGTGCGGGGGCTATTGGATCGCCGCAGATATTGATGCTTTCGGGTGTCGGTGATCCGGCGGAGTTGCGACCCCACGGGATTGATGTGCAGGTTGAGAGTAAGGGTGTGGGCAAGAACCTTCAGGATCATTTACAAGCCCGCCCGATATTCAAGACTGACCTCAGCACAATCAATGTAGAGACAGACAGTTTTTTCAAACAGGCCATGATCGGGTTGCAATACCTGGTCTCTCAGACCGGTCCAATGACAATGGCGGCCAGCCTGGGAACTGGTTTCCTGAGAACTGAAGAGCATCTCGAAACGCCGGATATTCAGTTTCACATTCAGCCCTTTAGTGCCAATAATGCCGTCGAGGGGCCGCACCCGTTTTCGGCTTTTACCGCGTCGGTCCTGCAATTGCGGCCAGAGAGCGCTGGGCATTTGACGCTGACGTCCAGCAGCATGGATGATCATCCCAAAATCCATCCGAATTACTTATCGACCGACACCGACTGCCGTACAATCGTGCGTGGCATTCAGGTGGCGC
Organism: Shimia abyssi; assembly: GCF_003014475.1. Taxonomy (GTDB): domain Bacteria; phylum Pseudomonadota; class Alphaproteobacteria; order Rhodobacterales; family Rhodobacteraceae; genus Shimia; species Shimia abyssi. Next base: position 230,741 of record NZ_PYGJ01000002.1, read on the forward strand.
GCACGATTGCGCAATACGAGCCGCTGAAGTCACATGTAACCGAGGAATACGCGCCGGGCGTTGACGTGGCCTTTGACGACGAAGAGGCGACGCTCGATTGGGCAAGGCGGTCGGCAGTGACAATTTATCACCCCACGGGGACCTGCAAGATGGGCATTGACGAGTGTGCGGTTGTCGATCCTCGTTTGCGTGTACGGGGCCTGGAAGGGCTGCGCGTGGCGGATGCATCGATCATGCCACGCATCGTAAGCGGAAACACAAATGCCCCGGCGATCATGATCGGGGAAAAGGCAAGTGATCTGGTGTTGGAGGACGCGGATTCATGAGCTGTTACCAGAAAGGAATGATGACGGCAGGAAATTGAAGACGTGAACCGGGGCTAAGGCCTTCGCCCCCGGTCACACAAAGATAAATCAGAAGGCAACACCTTTGGGAGGTTAAGATGATAAACGCTAAAACACTGGCGGCAGGCGCAGCAGCGCTGGCGCTGATGGCAACCAGCGCTATGGCCGAAAAAGTCCTGCGCATTCAGTCGGTTCTGCCAAATACTGCCGACGAAGTATTCATGCTCAACGAGTTCGGCAAAGACGTGGCCGCCTTGACCGGCGGCTCACTTACAATCGAAGTGCTGCCCGCAGGCGCTGTTGTCGGCCCGCGAGACATCATGGATGCGGTTGATGCCGGACTGGTCGAAGGCGGCTTTGCATGGACCCACTATTGGGGTGGCAAGCACGTTGCGGCCAACCTGTTTGGGGCACCTGTGGCGGGTGCCGGAGTTGGCATGGACAACATCGCATTTCTGAGCTGGTTCCAATATGGCGGCGGCAAAGAGCTCTATGACCGTCTGTGGGAAGAGATGGGCGTAAACGTCAAAGGCTTCATGCTTCAGCCAGTTGGCCCTGAGGCGCTGGGCTGGTTCCCTGAGCCGATTAAATCCATGGATGACTTCCGCCAGATGCGGTTCCGCGCACCTCCGGGCATGGTGGGTGCAGCCTATGCAGATGTTGGTGTACCTGCCGTTGCGATGGGCGGTGGCGACATCCTGCCTGCGCTTGAGAAAGGCACAATTGACGCAGCCGAATGGTGCTGCCCCAAGCCCGACTCTGTCTTTGGCTTCCAAAAAGTACTCAAGCACTATTACCTGCAAGGCTTGCACCAGGTTGTTGTGAATGCGGACATGTATGTGAACCTCGACTTCTACAACGACCTGACGGATCTTGAGAAAAAGGCGTTGGAAGTTGCAGCAACTGCGTCTCTGTCCAAGTCAATGTCCTATCGCATCTACGAAAACGGTAAGGCGCTTAAGGATCTGACCGACAATCACGGTGTCATTCTGGAAGACACGCCTGCCGACTACTTTACCGAGTATATGGCAGCGGCAAAAAATGCGCTTCAAGAAGCGGCGGACGAGAATGAGTTCTTCGCGGAAGTGTGGCAATCACAAAAGGATTTTGCTGACGTTGCGGTTCCGTTCTGGGCCGGGGCGCAGGCCTCCAATGCGAGCTTGGGCAAAGCCCATGCCGACACACTTAAGTAACGCTTAGCAATCAAGAAAACCCGCCTCAGTGCAGTGCGCCGGGGCGGGTCCATCACGCGCTTTGCCCTGTATTGGTAAGCCGCCCCGCTAAAGTGGGCCGCTTTTGAATAAGGGGACGATGAGAATGGCAGACGAAGTCAATCCAGACGAGCTGGAAATTGCCGACGAACTTATTGCGGAGCGGCGATCTGAACAGCCGGGCGAGACTCCTGAAGATATGACCGCGTGGCAGCGCCCCATAACGGCGGCCATCGACGTGATCAACTATCGGGCGGGTCAACTTATCTCATCCCTGTTGGTGCCGTTGATTGCGGTCGTAGTCTACGAAGTCTTTGCCCGAAACTCGTTTTCGATCCTGTCCAATGCAGGCATGGGAGAATTTGCCCGGTCGCTGGGGCTGGGCCCGACACTTTGGGTCTACGACACCAGCCGCATGTTGGCCGGGGTGCTGTTTATGGCAGCGGCAGGCTACGGCCTGATGCGAGGCGTACACATCCGGGCGGACTTTCTATATCGCAACTGGTCAAGCAAGACACAGGCAACAGTTGACGCAATTTTGTATCTTTTGTTCTTCATCCCCGCGATGATTTTTTTCACTGTGGTGTCTGCGCAATTCTGGTGGCTGGCTTTTTCAACGGGTGAGACAATGCAGATCGACAGCGCATGGGGGCCGCTTTTGTGGCCAGCACGCACTGCGATGCCAGTTGGCGGCTTCCTGTTACTGCTGCAAGGCATTCCCGAGATTTTCCGAGCGTTTCATAAAATGGGCAAGGAGCGGGAACGCATTTTTGTAATCGCGCTACCGATCTACCTCATTGGTTTGACTTGGTTGGTGCTGGCGATCTTTGCCCCCGATCTGGTTCCAGGTGGCGAATGGTTCACCAACATCATGAGTGCCCGACCCAATATTTCGAAGCCAACCATTGGCTTGATCATGCTGGGTGCGATGCTTTTCGTGATTTTCATCGGGTTTCCGATTGCTTTCACACTCATATTTCTGGCTTTCGTGTTTGGCATCTGGGGTGCCAATTTCAAGCTGACGACGCTGTTGATGACGCTGAACACCAACTCGACAATGTTGAACGATCAGCTGATGGCCGTGCCCTTGTTCGTTCTGATGGGAATCGTGATGGAGCAAGCGGGGCTGATGGAACGTTTGTTCGGCTCCATCCAGATGATCATGTCGCGCGTGCGTGGCGCCCTTTATATCGCGGTGCTTGTGGTTTCAACGATCTTTGCAGCTGCGACGGGCATTGTTGGGGCATCTGTGACCATCCTAGGCATCATGGCCGGTGCCACGATGAGCCGGTCAGGATATAATGTGCAGCTTGCGGCGGGGACAATCACCGCCGGTGGGACATTGGGCATTTTGATCCCTCCGTCTATTATGCTGATTGTGATGGGGCCGGTACTAGAAGTTTCAGTATTGGATCTGTTCCGGGCCGCATTCATTCCCGGCGCGCTGTTAGCGTCGCTCTATCTGCTCTACACGTTGGGCCGGTGTTGGTTGAATCCAGATCTTGGGCCGATCCTTGCTGAAGAGGATCAGCCGGTTACATCCAACAATTATGGCGCCGAGGTTGTCTTGATCTGTCTTGGCGTGTTGGCCGTGTGCCGCGTGTTTGGTTGGGCGCTGGGTGGCTCGTTTTCCGGTCTCTTCCCGTTTGCCGGCCTTATTGCGACGCTTGCCGCAATTTGGCTCGCCTATCTTGCCTACAAGAAATTGACAATCCTGCGCATCGTGGCCGCAATTGTGGTCGGCGGGCAAATCTTGCTGTCGGTCAGTGCCCTCTTGGCGGGTAGCATGTCCGGGACCGCGACGGTTCTCACTGTTGCCTGGCTGTTCTTCATAACGGTCGCGGGCTACTTGATCCTGCCGATTTACAGGTCGGACGCAAAGGAGAACTTCTATTTCTCAGATCTGTGGGATGAATTCTTTCAAGGGCTGATGCCGCCCACAATCCTAATCAGTTTTGCGCTGGGTTCAATCTTGTTGGGGTTGGCGACACCAGCCGAGGCCGCCGCAATGGGGGCATTCGGTGCGATCCTCTTGTCTATTGGATATCGCAAATTCACGTTCAAGGGGTTTGGCGAATGCTTAATAAAGGCGCTGGAAATCACGGTATTGATCATGTTCCTTGTGGCCGCGTCGAATTTCTTTGGTGCAGAGTTCTCCAATCTAGGCACGCCCAAGATGCTGACAGACGGCCTATTGGCCTTGGACATGTCGCCCTACATGGTTCTGATCCTGATTATGGCGCTGGTGTTTCTGCTGGGTTGGCCATTAGAGTGGGTGCCGATTGTTCTGATCGTGGTGCCGATCCTGCTGCCCACGATCATCGCGCTTGACCTGCCGGGATTCGAAAGCAAGTACGACCTGTTGGTGTGGTTTGGCATTCTGGTGGCTGTGAATCTGCAAACTGCGTGGTTGTCGCCACCTGTGGCACTATCAGCGTACTTCCTGAAGGGCGTGGTGCCCAATTGGGACCTCAGAGACATTTACCTCGGCATGATGCAGTTCATGCTGGTGCAATTGCTCGGGCTTATCCTGTTGTTTACCTTTCCGCAGCTGGTGCTGTGGTTGCCCAAAGTCATGGGAGGCTGAGGCATGATCAGTGCACAGCGTTCGACACTTTCCTATCTGAAATGGCCTCTGATCGTGACGTTTGTCGGTCTGGTGTTATCCGGCTGGCTAGGCTGGGCTACAGAAGGCACCCTTGGCGGCATCCTGTCGTTCCTGTTAATCGGGAGTGTACTGGCGGCGTTGGAGATCGGGTTGTCTTTCGACAATGCCATTGTGAATGCCAACAAGCTGGAAGACATGACGCCGGTCTGGCGACAGCGGTTTTTGACGTGGGGCATCCTGATCGCCGTATTCGGGATGCGCATTGTTTTCCCGCTGGCGATTGTCGCGATTTTTGCGTGGATCAATCCGTTTGAGGCGATGAAGCTGGCCTTGTCGGACCCAGACGAATATTCGCACATCATCGAAGGCGCACATGGATCCATCGCTGCATTTGGCGGCACGTTCCTAATGATGGTGGCGCTAAAGTTTTTTGTGGACGAGGACAAATCCATCGACTGGATTGTCGGGCTGGAGTGCCGATTGCGAAAATGCGGGTCGGTCCGGGGGTTCGAGATTGCGTTGGTCCTTGGGATCATGTTGAGCATCTGCTATTTCCTGCCGACGCATTTCCAATCGACATTCCTGTTCTCGGCAATCATGGGCCTATTGGTGTTCACGTTGGTGGATGGGTTGGGCACTTATCTGGACTATAAGTCAAACCAGATGGCCCAGATGGGCGCTCGCGGCGGTCTGGGCGCTTTCCTGTATCTCGAAGTACTGGACGCCAGCTTTTCATTTGACGGTGTTATTGGCGCCTTCGCGTTGACAGCGAATATTCTGTTGATCGCGATTGGGCTGGGAATTGGCGCTATGTATGTGCGCTCAATGACAATTCTGTTGGTCGAAAAAGGTACGTTGCAAGAGTTTCGCTACCTCGAACATGGGGCGTTCTATTCGATTTTCGCCCTGTCCGTAGTCATGTTTGTGCAATCGCTGACCCATGTGCCTGAGATCCTGACTGGGGGCATGGGTGTGGCTTTTATCGGGTACGCATTCTTCTCATCCATTCGCCATAATCAACGAGAAACCCAATAATGGATCGGACATCGCGCGCCATGACAAGAACCTATCTCAAGAAAGCAACGCTAACGGCAGTGTCGGATGCGACCGAAGTCCGTGAAACCGTGTCACGAATTTTGCAGGAGATAGACACGCACGGAGATGCGGCAGCGCTGGAATATGCTGCGAAGTTTGACAAGTACGACGGCAACATCCTATTGACCGAAGAGGAAATCGCAGCGGCGGCGGCAAAGGTGCCGCAGAAGTTGAAGGATGATATACGGTTTGCACAGGACAATGTGCGCCGGTTCGCAGAACAGCAAAAACAAACGGTTTCTCATATTGAATATGAAATTGTGCCGGGTCTAATTGCGGGGCAAAAGGCTATCCCAGTTGCGGCGTCAGGATGCTATGTTCCAGCGGGTCGCTATCGCCACATTGCCAGCGCCGTTATGACGGTGACTACGGCCAAGGTTGCCGGGTGCAATCATATCACCGTGTGCAGCCCGCCCCAACCTGGAGAAGGCATCAACCCGGCTATTGCCTATGCCGCCAAGGTCAGCGGCGCGGACAAAATCATGGCGATTGGTGGCGTTCAGGCAGTTGCGTCCATGGCGTTTGGGTTGTTGGGTCAGCCCAAAGCAAATATCATCGTTGGCCCCGGCAACCAGTTTGTCGCCGAAGCCAAGCGCAGTTTGTATGGTCGTGTCGGTATTGACATGATCGCAGGTCCAACCGACAGTCTGGTCCTGGCCGACAAGGACGCGGACGCATTTATCGTCGCTACTGACCTAGTTAGCCAGGCGGAACATGGCTATAATTCACCGGTGTGGCTCGTTACCGATGACGGAGCACTGGCAGAGAATGTTCTGCGTTTGGTTCCCGATCTAATCGAAGCGCTGCCGGCGCTCAATCGCGAAAACGCTGCCGCAGCATGGCGGGATTATGCAGAGGTGATCTTGTGTACGGATCGCGAGGAGATGGCGGCGACATCAGATGAATACGCGCCCGAGCATCTTACGGTTCAAGCGGCTGAACTGGATTGGTGGCAAGACCGCCTAACATGTTATGGTTCGCTCTTCTTGGGCGAGGAAACCACTGTATCGTATGGTGACAAAGCGTCAGGGACGAACCACGTTCTGCCAACGTCGCGCGCAGCAACATATACTGGGGGCTTAAGCGTTCATAAGTACATGAAAATCGTGACATGGCAGCGCGCTACACGCGAAGGTTCTAAATCAATTGCCCAGGCAACCGCGCGTATTTCGCGACTGGAGGGCATGGAAGGCCACGCCCGCGCGGCCGATGTTCGGCTGGCCAAATACTTCCCGGATGAGGATTTTGATCTATCGGCAGATGGATGAATCGCAACCAAAGAGCAAATCAGATTCGGGGCACAACTGGCTCCTAACCATAGTCGGAGGTTTCCATGTACAACAAAATTCTTGTTCCATTGGCGTTAGATCACGGGTTGTCGCATCTACTACTAGATATCGCGCGCGGGCTGTTATCGGCGAAGGGCGAGATTTTAGCGCTGCATGTCGTCGAAGAAGCATATGGACTCGCGCGCGCAACGCAAAGTGATGCGCAAGCGCGATTGGCATTTGAACGGTCTCAAACTCTTATGAAAGACAAGATGTCAGGAGAGCTGGGTATTCACGGCCATGTGGTCGAAGGTCATGTGTATCGCAGCATTATCGAGTTCGCTGCTCAGCATGAGATAAACTGCATTGTCATGGGGTCACACAAGCCTGGCCTGAGTGACTACCTGTTAGGCTCAACCGCCGCACGTGTGGTGCGCCATGCGCCATGCGCCGTACATGTTCACAGGTAGCCCCAAACGTCTAAAGTCAAGATTTCCGGCCACCAAAGCGCTGAAGACTACGTAATTCCACCGAAAGGTGTACAACTCATCATCATTTAATACATTTTGATAATAGCTGGTCTACCAACGGCATTCAGCCACACCGATAGAATGCCGTTAGTACAAGAGGTCGTGTGCAGTAAGTGAAAAACTATCACTGATTGTTTCTAGAACTTAACCCACGCAGCGTTACGATTGGACGAAGCGACACACGCTTCAATAAACGCAACACCTCGAACGCCATCGTAGACTGTTGGATAAACCACCTCCGGGTCGGTTTTTTGCCCCGCCTGCCGACCGCGTATTGCCTTCGCCGCTTCAGCATAGATGTTGGCAAACCCCTCCAGATACCCTTCTGGGTGCCCACCCGGTGTTCGTGAAACTCGCGCGGCGACGGAATTCGCGGCCACCCCACCTCGAGTAATCAGGCGTTTTGCCTCGCCAAACGGCGTATACCACAGATAGTTTGGATCTTCCTGCGCCCATTCCAGCCCGCCCTTGGAACCATAGACACGCAATCGCAGCGCATTTTCATTGCCTGGTGCAACCTGACTGGACCACAGCATCCCACGCGCACCGCCCTCAAATCGCAGCATTGTGTGAGCATTATCATCCAAACGGCGGCCCGGAACAAAGCTTTGCAAATCGGCCGCGAGAGATTCAGTTTCTAGACCAGTGACAAAACTTAGCAGATTAAAGGCATGGGTTCCGATGTCCCCAATTGATCCACCAACTCCAGACCGGGCCGGGTCGGTCCGCCATTCTGCCTGCTTGTTGTCTTGCAATTCCTCCGCTTCAGTCAACCAGTCCTGAGGGTATTCTGCCTGCACAACACGAATGTCACCAATGTCACCTTTGCTGACCATTTCACGAGCCTGTCGTACCATAGGATACCCAGTGTAGTTATGGGTAAGCACAAATAGCGCATTCGACTTCTCCGCAGCTTCCAGGAGTTTCTTTGCATCCCGTAAATTTGACGACAAAGGCTTGTCACAGATGACATGGATTCCTCGCTTTAAGAACTCGCGGGCCGCAGGAAAGTGCATATGGTTGGGTGTAACGATTGTGACTGCTTCGATACCGTCCTTAAGCCGTGCTTCGCGCATGGCCATCACCTTGAAGTCATCGTAAATCCGATCCGGCGCAAGACCAAGCGCCCTGCCAGACGCCTGCGCCCTATCCGCTGTCGAGGACAACGCACCCGCGATCAAGTCAAAGTCACCATCTATCCGCGATGCGATCCGATGAACGTCGCCAATGAACGCACCCGCTCCTCCTCCAACCATTCCTAATCGAATTGGACGTGCATACCCCATATCAGTTTCCAATCCCGAGCATCCGACGGTTGGCCTGCGCGTTGGTCTCGCCACCTGCAAAGTCGTCAAACGCCTTTTCAGTTACGCGAATAATATGATCTTTTACAAAACTAGCCCCTTCACGCGCACCGTCTTCTGGGTGTTTCAAGCAGCACTCCCATTCGACAACAGCCCAACCGTCAAAATCCATGGCAGCGAGCTTGGAAAAGATCGCCGGAAAATCGACTTGCCCATCACCCAGCGAACGGAACCGACCAGACCGATCCACCCAGCTTTGATAGCCAGAGTAAACACCTTGTCTACCAGTCGGATTGAACTCCGCGTCCTTGACGTGAAACATCTTGATCCGATCGCGATAGATGTCCAAATTGTCTAAATAATCAAGGCACTGAAGCATATAGTGCGATGGATCATAAAGCATGTTCGCACGCGAATGGTCTCCCAGCTTTTCAAGAAACATCTCGAACGTGACACCATCATGAAGATCCTCGCCCGGGTGAATTTCGTAACAGACATCAACTCCCATATTTTCAGCGTGGTCTAAGATGGGGCGCCAGCGTCGCGCAAGCTCTGTAAAAGCTTCATCAATCAGGCCTGGCGGGCGTTGCGGCCACGGATACAAGAAGGGCCACGCCAACGCGCCCGAGAAAGTGGCGTGCGCATCGATCCCGAGGTTGTGGCTCGCTGTCAGTGCCAGCTTAACTTGGTCAACGGCCCAGGCCTGTCGGGCGATTGGGTTGCCCTGAACTTCAGGCGCGGCAAAAGCATCGAACGCTTCATTATAGGCAGGATGCACAGCAACAAGCTGCCCTTGAAGGTGGGTTGAGAGTTCCGTTACCTCCACACCGTTTTCCCGCGCGGTTCCCAGAAATTCATCACAATATGATTTTGAACTTGCCGCAAGTTTGAGGTCAAAAAGTCGACTGTCCCAACTGGGAACCTGCACACCGGCATAACCACAATCGGCCGCCCAATTAGTTATAGAGTTCCAGGAATTGAATGGCGCTTCGTCCGAGGCAAACTGCGCAAGGAAGAGCGCGGGGCCCTTGATCGTTTTCATCACATGTCCTTAGGAAAGTTTTGATGGGAGAGAGGTTTACCCCTCTCCCAAGTGCTGCAATCTACCGCCCTTAAAAGGGAGAGTCTGGGAAATAGAAGGACGCAGCATTCTCAGGTGTAATCAGTGTCGCACCAAGGATGTAACGCCCGGCCACGGGCCCGTTCGACTTGAACGCTTGAACGGTGACATCCATCGCCGTCGCAATCATTGCAGGCGGATAGAGCACGTCGACTGGGATAAGTTCATCACCATCCATAATCGACTTGATAATCTCTTTCATACCAGCGCCGCCAACAACGAACATACCGTCACCGTCGCGCCCCGCTTGCTTAAGCGCTGCAACAACGCCAATTGCGATGTCGTCATCCTGCGCCCAGACTGCGTCAATGTCCGGGAAACGGCTCAGGAAATCTTGCATGACCTCGAAACCATCGTCGCGGTTCCAATTGGCGTGTTTGTGATCCAACACGTTTACCCCTGACCCCTCCATCTCGGCCATGAAGGCATCAAAGCGCTCATTGTCGATCAAGGTCGGAATACCGCGCAACACAACTATGTTGTCGCCTTCACTCAGGCGGGTCTTCATATACTGTGCCGACACGCGTCCAAGCTCCGGATTGTTCCCGGCAACATAGATGTCTTCGATACCTGGCTGGCTTAGTCCTCGGTCGACGACCGTAATCAAGGCGCCCGACTTTTTGACGTTCAAAACAGGATCGGTGAGTGGCTCAGATTCAAATGGCAACACAACCAACGCGTCAATCTGATGCACAGATACCAGATCCTCAAGCGCGCTTGCCTGAGCACCTGGATCGGGTGAATTGACAAGTATGAGATCCACATCCGGATACAGTGCCTCCAAGCGTTCTTCGGCCTTTTCCGCATGCCAATTCATCCCAGAGGCCCAGGCATGTGTCGGTGTAGGGTAGCTGACCCCAATCTTGATCTTTTCCTGCGCAAGTGCCGCTCCGCCACTCAGGGCAACAGCCCCTACCAATGCGATGGCGCTGAGTTTGGTTAGTGTTTTCATGATTTTCTCCTCCGATAGTTGGTCTCTAGGCGCACTTTTCCTGTCCGGTGACGCCGGTTGTTTCTTTGGCGGGGATGACAGGCCCCGTTTTAGGATGTGAAACTACTTAAGTTGTGCGGATCTTCGATTTACCCCAACTGGCCCGTTGCAGCATAACGGCTACAATGATGATCAATCCTTGCATCGTTCCGTTCAGATAGTTCGAGATCATGTCTGTGAAGTTCAGAATGTTGCCAATAGTTGTAAGGATCAGCGCCCCAAGGATTGTCCCGCCAATCCGGCCATACCCCCCCTTGAGGACCGTGCCTCCAATGATCACTGCCGCTATGGCTTCAAGTTCCCACAAAACACCTGTTGTCGAAGATGCTGACCCCAAGCGAGGCACATAAATGATAGTTGCCACTGAGACGCACACGCCTTGGATCACATAGGTTAAGGTTTTGACCCGATCCACTTTGATTGCAGAATACTTGGCGACAGCCTCGTTTGATCCGATCGCCGTGCAATAACGCCCAAATGCGGTTCGGTTCAAAAGAAACCAACCAGCGACCGATACGATGATAAAAGCCCAGACCGGGATCGGCAGGCCCAGAAAACTGTCGTAATAAACAGGGCGATAGGTGCCGCGCAGGTCGAAATTCAGCGACAACGTGCCGCCATCCGCAAAATACGTCACTAAAGACCGGTAGATGCCCATTGTCCCTAACGTGACAATAAAGGCTTCGATTTTGCCCTTGGTCGTCAAGACACCGTTAATAAGCCCTGCCCCAAAACCTAGAATTACTGAACATCCACAACCCAGCAGGACTGTCGCGACTCCCGTGCCAAACGCATCGACTGCGCTGTTCATGATAATGATCATGACTCCTGCAATCGCCGCTGCCATTGATCCGACCGAAAGATCAATCCCACCCGCCGTGATAACAAAGGTTGCCCCGATGGCGATAATCCCAATGAACGCAGAGCGCGTCAGAAGGTTCGTCAGATTTCCCTCACTCAGGAATGCAGGGTTCAACAAAAATCCGATCACGCAGAGCACAAGCAGCGCAATTGCCGGTCCGGCCGTTTTGATGTCAAACTGCATCGACCTTCCTTTCAACTCTGAATTCGTAGTAACTTCGCTCATGCCGCTTCCTCCTGTTTAAGGCCGGCCGCGTAGCGAACGATCTCGGCTTCGTTGATGTGATCACCTGTCAAAGATCCCATGACTCTGCCCTCTCGCATCACGATCACACGATGACAAAGTCCAATAATTTCGGGCATTTCAGACGAAATCACCACCACAGACACGCCCTCGGCCGCAAGCGCAGCGATGAAATGATACACCTGCTGTTTTGTGCCAACATCGATGCCGCGTGTCGGCTCATCGATGACTACAATGCGCGGCTCTGCCTCCATGACCTTGGCCAACAACAGTTTTTGCTGATTGCCGCCAGACATGTCGCCCACGTTGATACTCGGGTCTCTAGCACGGATGTCAAAACGCCGAATGGCACGTTTCAACGCGACCTCTTCTGCCGCCTTATCCAATCGCAATCGTTTTACAAATTGATTCAGCGCAAACAGCGTTAAATTGGGCCGCATGCGCTGCTGCATAAGCAAACCCTTGGATTTGCGATCTTTGGTCAGATACGCAATGCCCGCATCCCGCGCCTTGGCAACCGAACCGAAATTGGCTGATTGTCCTGCGACGAACACCTCGCCATTTTCAATAGGTATTAACCCGCACACCGCCTCGAACACCGCCGTACGACCTGCGCCGATCAATCCTGAAAACCCGAGGATTTCACCTTGACGCAATTTGAAGGAAACGTCGCGAATGCCCTTACCGCTCAGCCCCTTCACCTCCAAAATGGTATCGGCATCAAAGTCCACTTCGTTCATCGGAGGATAAAGATCGGACAGCTCGCGCCCGACCATCATCTGCGCCATTGCATCTGGCGTAAGTTGATCGGCATCTTGCGTTGCGATCCACTGCCCGTCGCGCAAGATCGTCACCCGATCAGAAATTTCTTTCACTTCGCCGAGCTTGTGCGAAACGAATACAATTGCGACGCCTTGTTCCTTCAATCGGCGCACTTGTCTAAAGAATATTTCAGTTTCTGCTTCCGTTAGTACAGCAGTGGGCTCATCCATAATCAGAACACGAGCATCTCGGCTGATTGCCTTCACGATTTCGACCATTTGCTTCTCCGCAATTGATAGGTCAGAAATCCGCGAAGCTGGTGAAATATCCAATCCCACCGCATCTAGATAGCCGCGCACCTTTTGGCGCATCTCCACTCGGCTTAGAACACCGCCACGCCTCAACTCTCGCCCCAGAAAAACATTTTCCTCAACGGTCATCTGTTCAGCAAGGTTAAGCTCTTGGTGAATCAGCACGATACCCAGATGCTCTGCTTCACCGTTGGGCGGCAGCTTGACCTCCGTTCCATCCAATAGAATTCGACCCGAAGTGGGTTTGTGAAATCCGGAAAGGGTCTTTATGAGCGTCGATTTGCCGGCACCATTTTCGCCAATTAGAGAGTGAACCTCTCCAGGTCGAATGTCAAAGCTGACACTAAAAAGCACCGGCACAGACCCAAACGACTTGCTGACACGTTCCGCGGCAAGGATTGCCGTTTCTTTCTTCGGACTCTTTTGCATATCGGCTCCCCCCGAATAGCACACCGATTTTCCCCAAGTGTGCGCGCTGTTTGACCGATGTAAACCTTTTCATCATTTATGTAAACCTTTACATACTACAATGTAAACCTTTTCAATGCAAAACAGCGGAGGTATAGACATTCCTAAGCAACTGGAGTTGAACCTAAATTTCCTCGAAGGGCACTTCCACAATCCGGAATCAACTTAGTGAACGAAAACAGCAACAAACCCGCAACAATCGAAGATGTCGCTAAATTGGCAGGCGTCTCAATTGCGACGGTTAGCCGTGCGATTCGAAAGCCTGAGAAAGTCGCTGAAAGCACCCGCAAAAAGGTGACACAAGCCATTGCTCGAACTGGCTATACCGCAAACGCAATGGCCCAGAATCTGCGGATGCAGCGCTCTAAAATGGTCATGGTGCTGACATCCTCAATTGCAGACCCCAATTTCCCCGGCATCCTGATTGGGCTGGAAAAGACCGCGAATGAGCGAGGATACGGTGTTTTGATCGGCAATACGGAAGGCACTATCTCCCTTGAGGAAAACTACCTCCGGTTTTTGTCCGCTGGCATGGTGGACGGGCTTGTCCTGTTGACGGGTCATTTACCTGTCGCAGGCTGGCCCAAGAGCCCTGCTGGCTCGTTCCCTCCAATGGTTGCTGCAACATGCCCTGCGTCCGGCGCGTCAATACCCTATATCGGTACGGACGATGTTGCCGCCGCCAAGATGGCGACTGAATATCTCGTCTCACTTGGCCACAAAAGGATCGTTTACGTTGGCGCGGGTTCCAGCGATCACATCTCTGACCTGCGCCACCTTGGTTATCGCAAAGGATTGGAGGAATCCGCCACTCCCATTGAGGATTGGCGCGTCGATGGCGACGGTAGCAGCGAGGGTGGGCGTGCCGTTGTGGAACGCTTGTTTATCAAAGACACCCTTCCAACGGCCTTCTTTTGCTACAACGATGACACCGCGATTGGTGTAATCAGCGCATTGCGGCTACGCGGTCACAACGTACCCAGAGACTTTTCTGTAATTGGGTTTGACGACATTCCCTTTGCCAACAATATTACCCCCGCTTTGACAACGATCCGCCAGCCAAGAAACAAAATTGGCGAAATCGCAATGGCGACCTTACTGGACCAACTCAGCAGCCCTACGAAAGAGGCGTTCCAAACGTTGCTTCACGGCGACCTCGTCGTTCGCGAGAGTTGCGGTCCAACAAAAAGCGAAGTTTAACGCTCAAAGGCACACGCCAGTACCCAATGTGGATGTCTCGCTTTTTTTGTGAGTGGGTACGGCTACTCTTTGGAGGTTTTGGGCAGCGAATTATTTCTGTTTTTTCGCTTCCTTTCCCAAGCCTCCAAGAACCAAAGCTCTTGACGGACCTATTGGCGCAATACGTCACAACTCAACGTTTTCCAGGCTGACCAAGCAACACACGATCCAGATACGACAGGCTAGCGAGCAGCCTTAATATCGGTTTGCACCACCGTCCCAAAAGTCGTTTTTCGTGCACGCCATTCGCATTTCGTGCACAAACACCTGTTTTTCATGGCCCAATCGTTGGTCGAACAACTTCTATCCGGCACAGATTTCGAACGCTTACGTAAGCAGGAAGTCAAACCGGGAGGAACTAGGGATGATCCCAGCTAATTTTGAATACCATCGGCCGTCAGAAATCTCTGCCGCAATTGGTATCATTCAGCAACATGGAGACGAGGCGCGCGTGGTCGCCGGGGGTCACAGCCTGATCCCGATGATGAAACTGCGAATGGCCGAAATGGGTCACCTTGTAGATCTTCAGGACATAGAGGAACTCAAAGGTATCGAATTCTCCGATAGCTCTGTCGTTATGGGGGCAATGACAACCCAGCATGAGCTGATCGACAACGCCGACCTTGCCTCGCGTCTACCCATCTTGCGCGAAGCCGCTCTGCAAATCGCCGACCCGCAGGTTCGTTATATGGGTACCGTCGGCGGGAATGTCGCTAACGGCGATCCGGGTAACGACATGCCGGGCTTGATGCAGTGCCTCAATGCCACCTTCGAAGTTGTCGGCCCCGATGGCAGGCGCTCTATCCCTGCCCGTGATTTTTACGAAGCTGCGTATTTCACCGCGCGCGAAGATGAGGAAATCTTGACCAAGATTTCCATTCCTGTACCCGCTACCGGAACCGGCTACGCCTATGAAAAACAAAAACGCAAAATTGGTGACTACGCCACTGCCGCCTCTGCGGTCATGATCGGGAACGGTGCCGCATCAATTGCAATGACAAACTTGTCCGACACGCCAATCTGGTCTGAGGCCGCTGGCACTGCCCTCGCCGCCGGTGATGTCGACGGCGCCGTCGCCGCCGCCCTGGATGCCATTGACCCGCAAGAGGACATGCGCGGCCCTGTCGAATTCAAGAAACATGTGGCCGGCGTTATTCTACGCCGCGCCATCGCCCGCGCTCAAAGCCGCGTCGGGTAAGGGAGAAATACCATGAGCAAAATGCACGTCAAACTGAACCTCAACGGCGAAGAAGTTGAAGGTCTGGCAGAGCCACGCACCCTTCTGATCCACTTCTTGCGCGAGAACCTTAAGGTAACCGGCCCACATATCGGATGCGAAACCTCGCATTGTGGCGCCTGCACTGTCGATATCGACGGCAAGTCTGTAAAATCCTGCACCGTTTTTGTCGGGCAAGTGAACGGCAAAGACGTCACTACAGTCGAGGGACTCGTGAATGATGACGGCTCACTCGGCATTATTCAGGAAATGTTCCGTGAACATCACGGTCTGCAGTGCGGCTTCTGCACCCCCGGTATGATTACCCGCGCGCATCGGTTGCTTCAGGAGAATCCAAACCCAACCGAGAAAGATATCCGCTTTGGCATGGCTGGCAATCTCTGCCGCTGCACTGGATACCAGAACATCGTCAAGGCAATCGCGGCATCCGCCGACATGATGAACGCTCAAAAGGAGGCAGCGGAATGAAGGACGAAGTACCCACCACCGAAGAACGCGTCGCCAACCTCAAGGGCATGGGCTCATCGCGCAAACGTGTCGAAGATGTCCGCTTTACCCAAGGCCGGGGCAACTATGTCGACGATATCAAACTCGACGGCATGTTGTTTGGCGATTTTGTACGTTCTCCCTATGCCCACGCGCGTGTCACCACGATCCACACTGAAGAAGCAATGAAGGTTCCCGGCGTGCTTGCCGTGATCACCGCAGCCGACCTCGAACCACTCGGCCTGCATTGGATGCCAACGCTGGCCGGAGACAAGCAGATGGTTCTGGCTGACGGCAAAGTGCTGTTTCAGGGACAGGAAGTCGCCTTTGTTGTCGCAACCGACCGTTACGCCGCCGCCGATGGCGTTGAAGCCGTCGAAGTGGATTACGAAGAACTGCCCGTCGTCGTGGACCCTTTCAAGGCAATGGAACCGGACGCCCCCGTGCTGCGCGAAGACCTCGAAGGCCAGACCGAAGGTGCGCACGGCCCGCGTCGCCATCACAATCACATCTTCACGTGGGAACAGGGAGACAAAGACGCGACCGAAGCCGTTATGGCCGAGGCAGACGTTGTTGCCGAAGAGATGATCTACTACCACCGTACCCACCCCAGCCCGCTGGAAACCTGCGGCTCGGTGGCATCGATGGACAAGGTGACAGGCAAGCTGACCCTTTGGGGCACATTCCAGGCCCCTCACGCGATCCGCACAGTGGTTTCCTTGATCTCTGGTATTGCCGAGCACAATATCCGTGTCATCTCACCCGATATCGGCGGCGGTTTTGGCAATAAGGTCGGCGCCTATGCGGGGTATGTCTGCTCGGTTGTCGCCTCAATTGTCACCGGCAAGCCCGTGAAATGGGTCGAAGACCGCATGGAAAACCTTATGTCCACCGCCTTTGCGCGCGACTACTGGATGCAGGGAAAAATCGCGGCAACCAAGGAAGGCAAGATAACTGGCCTGTGGTGCCACACCACAGCAGATCACGGCGGCTTTGACGCATGCGCCGACCCGACCAAGTTCCCGGCCGGTTTCATGAACATTTGCACCGGGTCCTATGACATCCCCACAGCCTATCTGGCGGTGGACGGGGTCTATACCAACAAGGCTCCGGGCGGCGTGGCATATCGCTGTTCGTTCCGAGTAACTGAGGCGGCCTATTTCATCGAGCGCATGATCGAAGTACTCGCGATCAAGTTGAACATGGACGCCGCCGAACTGCGCCGGATCAACTTTATCAAAAAAGAACAGTTCCCATATAACTCGGCTCTGGGTTGGGAATATGACTCGGGCGATTATCACACCGCTTGGGACAAGGCGCTCAATGCGGTTGGATATGACGACCTGCGCGCAGAACAGGCCCAACAGCTTGAAGATTTCAAGGCTGGCAAGACCCGCAGGCTTATGGGCATCGGACTGACACACTTCACCGAAATCGTCGGCGCCGGGCCAGTCAAAAACTGTGATATCCTAGGGCTTGGCATGTTCGACAGTTGCGAAATTCGCATCCACCCCACAGGATCGGCGATCGCGCGCCTTGGCACAATCAGCCAAGGTCAGGGCCACGCCACAACCTTTGCCCAGATCATCGCTAGCGAGATCGGCATACCCGCCGATGACATCACACTGGAAGAAGGGGACACCGATACGGCACCGTATGGGCTTGGCACCTATGGCTCTCGTTCCACTCCGGTGGCCGGAGCGGCGACGGCCATGGCTGGACGCAAGATAAAGGCCAAGGCCCAGATGATCGCAGCGTATCTTCTTGAGGTGCATGACGACGATGTCGAATTCGACGTGGATCGCTTTGTGGTCAAAGGCGCGCCAGAGCGGTTCAAGACGATGAAGGAGATCGCTTTTGCCGCCTATAATCAAGCTATTCCGGGTGTGGAACCAGGCCTTGAGGCGGTCAGCTACTATGACCCTCCCAACATGACCTATCCTTTCGGGGCCTATATCTGTGTGCTAGACATTGATGTGGACACTGGCGAAGCAGAGGTACGCAAGTTCTATGCGCTGGATGATTGTGGCACGCGGATTAATCCGATGATCATCGAAGGGCAGGTACATGGCGGCCTGACCGAGGCACTGGCCATCGCGATGGGACAAGAGATTGCCTATGACGAAATGGGCAACAACAAATCTGCGACGTTGATGGACTTCTTTATCCCCACGTCTTGGGAAACGCCCAACTACGAAACCGATCACACCACCACCCCTAGCCCGCATCACCCGATCGGTGCCAAGGGTGTTGGCGAAAGTCCGAATGTCGGTGGCGTTCCTTGTTTCTCAAATGCGGTGCATGATGCGTTCCGCCCATTTGGGCTAACGCAGAGTCACATGCCCCATGACCATTGGCGCATCTGGAAGACGGCCAATGGCTTGGGGCTGCACAGCTGAGTGCGGATTAACTGAGAGAGGTTTCGGATCGGCCTTTGGCCGATCCGACCGAAGCGGGGGCCAGCCCCCGCACCCCCGAAGTATTTCTGGCAAGATGAAGAGAAGCGGCCCGTGACCCATTTGGAACTGCAAGGAAGTTTGAGCGCAACCGGCTATGTGGCCGATGAAAGCTTATCGATGGCGTTGCACTTGGCGCTTGCACTGGGCCGCCCACTTCTGATTGAGGGGCCCGCTGGTGTAGGAAAGACTGAAATTGCCAAGGCACTAGCCGAAATGCAGAGCATCGAATTGATCCGTCTGCAGTGTTACGAGGGGCTGGATGCCTCGCACGCGATCTATGAATGGAATTACCAGCGCCAACTTCTCTCAATCCGGGCGGAAAACACTTCTGAAGAAGAATTGTTTTCGGAAAAGTACCTGCTGAAACGTCCTCTTTTACATGCAATTTCGCGAGACAAGGCTCCGGTACTTCTGATCGACGAGATTGATCGGGCGGACGAAGAGTTCGAGGCATATCTTTTGGAAATTCTATCGGATTTCCAGATCACCATCCCGGAACTTGGCACGATCCACGCCAAGACACGCCCGATTGTGATTCTAACGGCGAATGGCACCCGCGACCTCTCGGACGCGCTGCGCCGCCGCTGTCTTTATGTTTACGTCGACTATCCCGACCGTGACAGTGAGCTGGCAATTTTGCGAAAACGCGTGCCTCATGTCGAAGACCGACTCGCACGTCAGATTGTTGGCACCGTGCAGGCCATCCGCCGCGAAGATCTCGACAAAACCCCTGGTATTGCCGAAATGCTTGACTGGGCCGCTGCGCTCTCAGGGCTTGGTGTCAACGACCTGACCGAAGACCGCGCGACGTTACAGGCGACCCTCGTTTGTCTGTTGAAAACCGCAGCGGACCGCGGCGCGCTGCCGCCAGAAGTGCTTGATCGTATCCTTGGAAAAGTCGCCTGATGGTCGTCACACACTTTCCCTCTCGCGCTGCTGGCGTGGCCGACCGTATGTCAGGGTTCATCGCGCATCTGCGATTGAATGGGCTAAAGCTCGGCCCCGGTGAAACAGGCGAGGCGCTGACCGCTTTGACCCAGGTTTCAGCGACTGACGTTCAAGAAGTGCGTCTTGCGCTCAAGACGCTCCTGGTGCCTGACGCGGACACTTGGAGTACGTTCGATGCTCTCTTTGATGCCTATTGGTTTAATGCAGGCAAAACCCGATCTGGCACTGCGTCCACTCATGTCCGGACTCAATCTGCACGCCCAACACTTTGGCAACCTCATCTAAATGGTGCGGGGGCCGACACCGAAGGCCAGAACGAAACTACACCCAGTCATGGTGATGGCGACGCTGAAGGGGTCGACGGCCGCCTCATTGCAACGCGCTCAGCAAACCTTCGCAAACGCGACCTGCGCGAACTGATGGATGAAGAGACATTGCGCGAGGCGGAGGCCGCCGCGCGTCGTCTGGCTCAGGCGATCCGCGACCGCCGTTCGCGCCGCCGCAAGCGCAGCCAGCGTGGCGCATTGCTCGATCTTCGCCGCATCCAGCGAACAAGCCTCGCCAGAGGCGGAGAGCTGCTAGACCTGCATTATCGCAAACGTCCAGACCGCTCGATGCGCATCGTTGCAATTGCCGATGTTTCAGGCTCAATGACCGTGTACTCACGCGTCTTTCTTGCCTTCATCAAGGGTCTCATCGACACCGACACCAGTGCAGACGCATATCTCTTTCACACCCGCCTCATGCGTATCACTCCAGCTTTGCGCGATCACGATACTCTGCGCGCGGCTGGGCGGCTTTCACTCATGGCCGAAGGCTTTGGCGGTGGCACCGATATCGGCGGCTGCCTTGCAAATTTTGTCAAAAACCACGCCGCCAAAGCAGTGAACAACCGAACCGTCGTGCTGGTATTGTCTGATGGCTATTGCACCGGAACGCCAGAAGCTCTCGCCGACAGCCTGTCAAAAATTCGCCGCAAGGCGCGTCGAGTTGTCTGGCTCAATCCGCTGTTGGGTTGGAAAGACTACGCCCCGGTCAACGCGGGTATCACTGCTGCGTTGCCGCATATCGATGCCCACCTCCCCGCCAACACGCTTGATGCGCTCGCCGCGCTTGAGCCACAGTTTGCCAAGCTATGAGGCCATCCATGGGACACTTTGATATCTTCGACACGATAGATACCCTGCGCCAATCCGGCGAACCATTCTGTGTCGCTACCGTGGTTCGCACGGCCGATGTGACCTCTGCCAAAGCGGGAGCAAAAGCCGCTGTGACGTCTTCGGGTGAGATCATTGGCCATTTGGGCGGCGCTTGCGTTCAGCGCGCTGTTCGCAGCGCCGGGCAAGTGGCCATTGACTCAGGAGAGACAGGCGTGATCCGCGTAAAACCATCAAGCAAAGTCGTGGATCTCACTGATCAGGACGGCGCTCAAGTTTACAAAAGTGGCTGCCCGTCTGGCGGCACTGTGGATGTTCTGATCGAGCCCTACGTTCCTCCTCCCAAGCTTGTCATCTTTGGCAACACACCGATCAGCCGCGCCCTTGCTGCCCATTCTGCACTAGCAGGATACCGCGTCGTTACACCTTCTGAAATGAACTTCGCCGAGTCGGTCGAAACTTTTGCTGATCACGACATCAGCGCGCTCACAATCACCACGCGCGACTTCGTGGTCGTCGCGTCTCAGGGCGCAAAAGATGGCGTTGCCCTGCGCGCGGCCCTCGAAAGTCCGGCACGGCGCGTGTCGATGATCGCCTCTCGTCGCAAGGCCAACGCCTTGACCGCCAAACTTGCCGCTGACATCCCACAGGACAAGATCGACCGGCTTAAGTCCCCGGCAGGTCTCGACCTCAAAGGCATCGATCCTCAGGAAATCGCGCTCTCGGCGCTTGCCGAGATTGTCATTTGGCGCAACACCGACGCCAAGGCCCCAAACTCCGGAGACAGCCATGAAAACACTGCGTAACTGGATCACGCGCTGGCGTGCACCTCAAGCAAGCGCCCTTACACCGGAAGAGCGCGCCGAACTTGCTCTGCGCAGCTTTCCCAAATGTTGTTGACCTAAAGGACCCATAAGACATGGAACTAAATGACGAAATCCGCATACCTGCGCCCAAACAGGTGGTTTACGACGCGCTCAATGATCCCAACATACTGCGCCAATGCATCCCCGGTTGCGAAGAGCTGATCCAGCACTCCCCATCCGAGCTTGAGGCCAAAGTCGTGCTCAAGATCGGACCGGTCAAAGCCCGTTTTGCCGGGACTGTGGAACTCGACCAATCGGGGGCACCCGATGGCTTTTCTCTCTCCGGAGAAGGCAAGGGCGGCGCAGCAGGTTTCGCCAAGGGCGGCGCCAATGTCACCCTAACAGAAGACGGAGACGAAACTATTCTGGCTTACACTGCAACTGCAGATGTCGGCGGTAAAATCGCCCAGCTTGGCAGCCGCTTGATCAAAGGAACGGCCAAAAAACTCTCTGGCGCATTCTTCAAGAAATTCGCCGAAGTTGTCGGAGAGTCAGTCGAGGCTTAACAGTATTTGGGACGCGCGCTGGAAACCACCGCGTCCCAATCTATCGATTGGCGTTTTGGCCAAATTTGCGAAACAATCGGGTGCGGTCAAAGGCTTGCTCAAGCTCTTCGGTACGCGATTTGACTGACTCCCACAATCGTTCCTGCGTTTCCGCAATCGCACATTCCAACAATACCAAAACCGCCGCCATGGAATCCCAAGCTGACGGTGCCGCAACCCGCATTCCAAAAGTGTGTTTGGCAAACCTGTGAATAGGCGAGCGCCATTGATCCGTGACCAAAACAATCTCAGCGCCACGCTCATGACACATCTGACCTATTGTCAGCGTCGTGTTTTCATAACGCCGTACATCCAGCGCCACCAAAACATCCCCCTCCCGCACCTCCAAAAGGTCATGCGTCCATGATGCCGCCTCAGGCAATAGCCGCACATCCGGGCGTACCATTTGTAGATGCAGGTAAAGATACTGTGCCAAAGCCCCGGTGATCCGACCGCCCGCAATGAAAATCCGGCGATCCGGGTCACACAACAGACTACAAAGGCTGTCAAACTCTGCGGGATCAATATCTTCAAGGCTCCGGCGCTGGTTCTCAATCGCTCTGGCGCCGAACCGGTTCAGAATGTGCTCGTCCGGCAATTCCGATTTCCACTCATCCCGCTTGGCAGCTGGATCTAAAATCATCGCCTTCAGCTCTAAACGCACTTGTGCCTGAAACTGCGGATAACCGCCAAAACCTGCCTTTTGCAACATCCGCGCGACAGTCGTTGTCGAAACTTTTGCGATCCCAGCCAATTCGGTGATACTGCCAAGCCCTACCACAGGATAATCGTCCAACAACGCTTGAACCAACTGCCGCTCACTAGGCGTCATCTGGTCACGCGCGGCCATTATCCTGTCGATCACCCGCACTCTTTCACCTCTCTTGCTGCCCCATAATGTCAAAAATTAGCCACCTCAATCAAGAGTGGAAAATTCCATGCAGGAAAATTATTGACAGACGCTCCAGCTCCGTGAAACTTTTCACAGATGGACACCTCATCTTTCAACGAGTCGCGATCCAGCGACGCCACTTTCGGCCCCGCGGTGCATGTCACGCCATCTAAGTCGGCCCCGTCCATCATTGTCGTGTGCGAACATGCCACAAACCGCGTACCCGAAACGCTTGGAACTCTCGGCCTTGATGCCCAGTCACTCGACGCGCATATCGCATGGGACCCAGGTGCGCTCGGTGTGGCACAAGCCCTGAGCCAACACCTCGACGCGGTTCAGGTGCATGGGGGCATCTCGCGGCTCGTCTATGATTGCAATCGCCCACCCCAAGCGCATGACGCAATTCCCGTCACCAGTGAAATCTTCGCGATCCCCGCTAATGCCAACCTGTCGGAAAAGGACAAGGCTGTTCGGGCCGCCAACGTTTACGCCCCTTTCCGCGACATGCTCTCCCAAACCATCACAAACAATCGCGACACGCTGGCCCTGATGGTAACTGTGCACAGCTTTACCCCAATCTACCGCGGCCAACCGCGCGACGTCGAACTTGGCCTTTTGCACGGCAAAGACCCCCGGTTTGCCACAGCAATGCTGGCCGCCAAACCGGCAAGCATCACCCTTAACACCCAGCTCAACGCGCCCTACTCGGCCACCGACGGTGTCGCCCATACGCTCGACGTTCACGCCGCACCGATCAACTTGCTGAACGTTATGCTCGAAATCCGCAATGACCTGATCCAGACATCAGCCCAGCAAAGCGAAATCGCTGAAGCGCTCGCGCTATGGATCAGCACGACGCGTGACGGGTTCACCTCATGATCCGCGTCATGTCCGGATATGTGTGTATTGTTGATGCCGTGAACTATCGCATCGGACGCGTGATGATGTGGGGCCTCTTCGTGATGATGGGCATCCTCCTGTGGTCTTCAATCTCGAAAACCTTCTTCCTGCCGTCCCTCTGGACACTGGAACTCGCCCAATTTGCCATGGTCACCTATTATATCATGGGCGGCCCCTACTCGATCCAGCTCGGCTCAAACGTCCGCATGGACTTGTTCTATCACAGCTGGAGTGACCACCGGAAAGCATGGTTCGATGCCTTCACAGTGCTACTTTTGATCTTCTATCTTGGCATTCTCTTTTACGGAGGCTTAGGCTCCACGGCCTATTCTCTGGGGTATTGGGGCGACAACCCGTTTGCCTTCTTCACTGGCCTCCTAAACGGGTCCGAGGAAATCGGACGCATGGAACGTGCCTCATCGGCTTGGCGTCCCTTTATCTGGCCCGTCAAATCCATCATGGTATTCGGCTTCTTCCTGATGCTGCTTCAGGCCATCTCGGAATTTCTAAAGGACATTGCCCGCATCAAAGGGCACGAGATCGGGGTGGCCCGCACATGAGCCAGGAATATATCGCGATCTTCATGTTCGCCTCAATGATGTTGATGCTCTTTACCGGGCAACGCGTGTTTGGCGCCATTGGCGCTGTTGCCTCCATCGCTGCGCTCGCGCTGTGGGGCACGGGCGGGTACGACATTCCATTCTCTGCGGCCATGAAGCTGATGAAATGGTATCCATTGCTCACGCTGCCGATGTTCATTTTCATGGGCTATGTGCTCAGCGAAAGCAAACTCGCCGACGATCTCTATCGGATGTTCCACGTCTGGATGGGGCCGATGAATGGCGGCCTTGCCATTGGCACAATTGCCCTCATGGTGCTTGTATCAGCAATGAACGGTCTCTCGGTGGCGGGTATGGCTATCGGCGCGACCATTGCCCTACCCGAATTGCTACGACGCGGTTACGACAAGATCATGGTGACCGGTGTGATACAGGCCGGTTCAAGCCTCGGCATCCTTGTGCCCCCCTCCGTGGTACTGGTGCTCTACGCCATGATCGCACGTCAACCCGTGGGACAACTCTGGCTTGCTGGAGTTATTCCAGGCCTGATGATGGCGGCGATGTTCATCTTCTACATATGGCTGCGCTGCCGCCTCCAACCCGAACTGGGTCCGGCTATGCAAGACGCCCATCTCGTTTCACGCGCCGAGAAACTCCGTGTGCTTGGCGCGGGTATCCTGCCACTTGCGATTTTCGCCGCCATGATGGTCCCATTTGTTAACGGTTGGACCTCGCTTGTCGAAAGCTCCGCCATCGGTGCGCTTACAGCTCTTGTAGCCTCGATCCTCAAGCGGCGTATGACATGGGCGATCTTTGAACTTTGCACCAAACAAACGTTGGCGATCTCTTGCATGTTCATGTGGATCATCCTTGCCGCCCTCGGCTTTGGTGCGGTCTTTGATGGCCTTGGCGCGGTTAAAGCCATCGACAACCTCTTTACCGAACAAATGGGTCTTGATCCGTGGACGATCCTAATCCTGATGCAGCTCAGCTTTATCATCATGGGTACGTTCCTCGATGACACTGCAATGCTGGTCATCGTCGCGCCGCTCTACGTCCCCTTGGTTAAAGTGCTCGGCTTTGATCTCATCTGGTACGGTGTGCTCTACACGATCACGACCCAAATTGCCTACATGACGCCACCGTTCGGCTATAACCTGTTTCTGATGCGCGCCATGGCCCCACCAGAAATTGGCCTCAAGGATATCTATCGTTCCATCATCCCATTTGTCGGGGTCATGGTTCTTGCCCTCGCAATCATTATGGCCTTCCCGCAAATCGCGCTTTGGCTGCCAAATTTTGTTTACGGAAAATAACGAGAATGCCCTAAGGCATCGCTGATTAGAAACCAACTGGAGAGGATAAACCAATGACAACAAGACGTAATTTCCTAAAAACCACCGCCCTTGGCGCCGCAGCGGCCCCGCTGGCCGCGCCTGCGCTTGCCCAATCCACGATTAAATGGCGGATGCAGACCTATGCGGGCGCTGCCCTTGCTGCTCATGTCATCGATCCTGCAATCGAGATGTTCAACAAGATCGCAGGCGACCGTATGCAGATCGAATTGTTTTATGCCGATCAGCTGGTCCCCACCGGAGAGCTTTTCCGCGCCATGCAAAAGGGCACCATCGACGCCGTGCAATCGGATGACGATTCCATGGCCTCCCCCACCGAAGTCACAGTGTTCGGAGGCTACTTCCCGTTCGCCTCGCGCTATTCGCTCGATGTACCGGTGCTGTTCAACCAGTACGGTCTGGCCGAAATCTGGGACGAAGAATATTCCGCCGTTGGTGTAAAACACATCTCAGCTGGCGCATGGGATCCGTGCCATTTTGCCACTAAAGACCCGATCAACTCGCTTGCTGATCTCAAGGGAAAACGCGTCTTTACCTTCCCAACCGCAGGCCGCTTCCTGTCACAATTCGGCGTGGTGCCGGTATCGCTGCCTTGGGAAGACATCGAAGTCGCCGTGCAAACCGGCGAACTCGACGGCATTGCATGGTCTGGCATAACCGAGGATTACACCGTCGGCTGGGCAGATGTGACCAACTACTTCCTGACCAACAACATCTCGGGCGCATGGGCAGGATCGTTCTTTGCCAATATGGACCGCTGGAACGAACTGCCCGAAGATCTCCAGACGCTGTTCAGGGTTTGCTGTGATCAGTCACATTACTACCGTCAATGGTGGTATTGGGGCGGAGAGGCCAACCTGCGCGTCAACGGAACCAAAATGCAGCTGACCACGATCCCGGATGACGATTGGGCACAGGTCGAAACAGCCGCCATTAAGTTCTGGGACGAAATCGCAGCCGAAAGCCCCACCAAGGCCAAGGTTGTCGACATATTCCGTAAATACAATGCCGACATGCAGGCCGCTGGCCGCCCATATCGCTACGGTTAACCAAAGTTTCGCAAGGCGGGGTTCATACCTCGCCTTGCGTCTTCAAATGCCGCCGCAACACTTCGATCATCCATCCCAGCATGATCGCATTCAGCACATGCCAAAGGAAGTGCGTCCCTAGCGGAATTGCATCGCAAATCGGCTCGTCCAGACTGCGCATCACCAGCGAAACAACCAGTATCGCCGCCCCAATGCCCAGCCCTTTTGCTACGTTCGGCACCCTGGCGCGCAGCAAAACCGCATAGATCGCAATCAAGGTTGGCACCGGCCAATACCCCGCAGAACTGCCGATAAACGGCACCATCTGAAACAACGGCACCGTCACATAAGCATACGGAAAAAACAGCACCGTCGCGCCCAGCGCCGCGAACCAGCGCATCCCCCAATAATACCGGTTCGCCGCCCAGATATAGATCAATACATAAATCGCGATAGGCACCACATCCGCGACCGCAGACCAAACTTCGGCATGGGTGTGAAACAGGTAGCTTCCTAGCCCAATCATCCCCAGCACCACGCACAGTAATCGCGCAGTACCTAACCCCGGTTCCTGCACACGTCGCCACATGACATACGCCGCAATCAAAAACGCTAGGTTTGTGACCGCATTAACCGGTTCCGCCCAATACATCGGCCCCAATCGCTCGCAATAACCGTCAATCTGACGTGTCCAATCCATTGCGCCCTTTCCAGAATCCAATCCCGTGCTAACCTGATGGCAACATACGTCATTTCAAGGGGCACTCACATGCAAATCATCTGGCTCGGCCACGGCTCGTTCCGCATCGAAACTGGCGACAAGGTTCTTCTCCTTGATCCATGGCTCACGGGCAACCCAGTCTTGCCCGAGGAACAGCATGATACGGCCATTGGCGGGGCCACGCACCTTGTGTTGACCCATGCCCATTTTGACCACGTCGCCGATATGCTGCCTCTGGCCCGCAAGCTCTCAATCCCCGTTGTTGGGCAATACGATCTTATGGGCCATTGGGAAGAACACGAGAAAATCACCACTATCGGCTTTAACAAAGGCGGTACGGTCGACTTCGGCGGTGTTTCACTCTCCATGGTCCCCGCCTCCCACAGCACCTGTTTTGGCACGCCAGACGGACCGAAATCTTCAGGCACCGAAGTTGGCTATATGCTGCGCGCAGAAGGTAAAACAGTCTACATTTCTGGCGATACCGACATCATGGCTGACATGGATTGGATGGGCGACTACTACAAACCAGATGTAGGCATCCTTTCCGCCGGCGGTCATTTCACCATGGACATGAAAGGAGCCGCCTACGCCGCCAAACGCTATTTCAACTTTCATACGGTGATCCCCTGCCATTACGGCACATTCCCGATCCTTGAACAGTCAGCCCAAGCGCTGATCGACGGTTTGCCCGGCGTCAACGTGATCGAACCTACTGTCATGCAGGCGATCGCAATATGACACTCATTGTCTGCACTCAGGCTCCGCCATGACCGAACATTCCGCCGAAATAGAAGCCATCGTACGCCGTTTCACATCGTCGATACGCGACCACAATGTAGAAGACCTGCCGCACTACTTTTCGCTTTCCGCCGCCACCACCTATATCGGCACCGCCGTCGGTGAAATCTGGCAAGGGCAGATTGTCCGCGATGGCATCGCTGCGCATCTGGCCGAAGTACCCGATTTCACCGAAAGCGATGTCCAGATTGACGCGTTCGAAAACGGCTCTACTGGGTGGGCGACCTACCAAAGCAAGTTCAAGTTCCACTCAACAGGGGCAACCGGTACGCACCGCGCGACCTTTGTGTTTGTTCTGGAACACGGCGCGTGGAAGTTAATTCAGCACCACATTTCCGAGGCCACATCCAACATCGAAAAGCTGGGAATCGAGCACACAGCATTTGCCGATCTGCTCACCGCCGCAGAAGCCGGCACTTTCGATTTTGGCTCTGAAGGTCTCGCCACGATCATGTTCACGGACATCGTAGACAGCACACGCATCGCTCTAAATCTCGGTGATCGGCAATGGCTGCAACAACTAGATGATCATATCACAAAGGTGACAGAGATCATCGAACAACATAGCGGCACATTGGTGAAATCACTTGGTGATGGAACCATGTCCGCCTTCCCTTCTGCAAGCAATGCGCTCACAGCGGCACAAGCAATTCGCCATATGACAAGCCAATCCTCACAAGAACCTGCTCTTGTTGTGCGCATCGGACTGCATACAGGCGAAGTCATTCGATCTCGGGACGATTTTTTTGGGAATGTCGTAAACAAAGCAGCTCGTATAGCTGGCTCAACCTTGGCTGGTGAAATTCGCCTGTCTGATGCAACGCACTTGATCTCTGGCATCTCCACCGAACTAGATTTCTCTGAACCTGAAATATTATCGCTCAAGGGAATCCCGGGTGACCACATAACCTACCTGCTCATAGCCAAGGACACATAATGCCCGCCAGTGATTTCAGCACCAACGAATACAACGCTCGTATCGCAAAAACTCGCATCGCAATGACAGAACAGGGCATCGACACGCTCATCGTTGCCGACCCGTCAAACATGGCGTGGCTCACGGGTTACGACGGGTGGAGCTTTTATGTCCCGCAAGCTGTCATCTTGCACGCGGCCGGCGACCCAGTTTGGTGGGGCCGCACCCAAGACCGCCCCGGTGCCGCCCAAACAACATGGCTGCCAGCCGACAACCTGCTCGACTGGCCCGAAGAACACGTTCAGCACCCTGACCACCACCCGTACGAGGCGCTTGTGACCCATCTACGCGACCGTGGCTGGACCAAATCCCTCGGCGTTGAAATGGACAACTACTATTATTCCGCCGCATCCCATCGCGTCCTCTCGGATGCATTAGGCGCGGATAACATCGCGGACGCAACCGGCCTTGTGAATTGGCAACGTGCCGTCAAAAGCGACGCCGAACTCTTAATGATGCGCAAAGCAGGCCGCCTTTCCGCTCATATGCACGCCACATTGCGCGCTGGATTTAAATTAGGTCGCCCTAAGCACGAACTTGTTGCCGAAGTTCAGGCTGCCGGTATCGCAGGCTTGCACGACCTTCCCGGCGACTACGCCGCAATCGCCCCAATCGCACCCTCCGGTCGCGAAGCCTCCGCCTCCCACATAACGTGGAACAACCGGCCACTGACAGCAAACGAGGCCACCTATTTTGAAATCTCCGGCTGTTATCACCGCTACCATTGCCCGATTAGCCGCACTCTCTTCGTCGGAGAACCGCCTGCCGATATCCGCCGCGCGGAAGAGGCGGTTCTTAGCGCCATTGCCGATACATTCGCAGCTGCAAAACCCGGAACGACATGCGAAGACGTCGCGGCTTGTGTTTACGAAAGTTTCGCCCGCGCCGGATACGTCAAAGGCAATCGAACCGGATATCCAGTCGGCCTCAGCTACCCACCAGATTGGGGCGAACGCACCATGAGCCTGCGACCCGGTGACACCACTCCACTCAAGGAAAATATGACCTTCCACCTGATGCCCGGCCTGTGGACCCCTGACTGGGGTGTCGCCATCACCGAAAGCTTCGTGATCACGCCAACCGGCGGTCAACCACTTGCCGACATCCCACGGGAAATCCACACTATCCCGAGCGCCTAGCGCATCCGTGCAAAAAACGCTTTCAGCAACCGCTCGGATTCAACAGCACCAATCCCGTCATACACTTCGGGCACATGATGGCTCTGGGGATGCGAAAACACGCGTGGCCCTTGCGCTACGCCGCCAGATTTCGGGTCAGCTGCTCCATAATACACACGTGCAATCCGCGCCTGCGATATCGCACTTGCACACATCGGACACGGCTCCAGCGTCACGTATAGGTCGTGCCCCGCCAGCCGTTCACTTCCCAGGATCCGGCACGCCTCACGGATTGCGACAATCTCTGCATGTGCGCTCGGATCACACCATTCCCGCACCCGGTTGCCCGCCGCCGACACGACCTTCCCGTCGGGCGAAACCACAACCGCTCCAACGGGCACTTCTCCGCGCTTCTCCGCTGCACGCGCTTCTTCCAGCGCCTGTTCCATTTGGCTTGTAAATGTCATGCACTCTGACATGCCCCGCCTTGCCCCCTTTCGCAATCCCCCAAACCCGGTTACAGGAAGTGCATGACCCAAGACAGCCAATCCCCGTCCACACCTCAGGGCGACCGCATCGCCAAAGTCCTCGCCCGAGCCGGAGTCGCCTCCCGCCGCGAGGCTGAACGCATGATCGAAGCAGGCCGCGTCTCAGTGAATGGCAAAAAGCTATCCTCCCCGGCGCTCAACGTCACGGTCAAAGATCGCATCACGGTTGACGGCAAGCCCATTCGCGAGGCAGAGCCCGAGCGGATCTGGCTCTATCATAAACCTTCGGGCCTTGTGACGACGAACAAGGATGAAAAGGGGCGCGAAACGATCTTTGATCACCTGCCCGAAGACCTTCCGCGCGTCATGACTATCGGTCGTCTTGATCTCAACTCCGAAGGGCTGTTGCTGCTGACCAACGATGGCGGCGTCAAACGCAAACTCGAACTCCCATCTACCGGATGGTTGCGCAAATATCGCGTCCGCATCAATGGCCGCCCTACCGAAGACACGTTTGCCCCGCTGCGCAATGGCATCGTTGTTGAACGCGAGCATTTTCAACCAATGGAGATCACACTTGACCGCCAACAAGGTGCAAATGCTTGGGCCACCATTGGTTTGCGCGAAGGCAAAAATCGTGAAATCCGCCGCGCGATGGAGGCTATAGGCCTAACCGTAAATCGCCTGATCCGCGTCTCGTACGGGCCCTTTCAACTCGGCGATCTCAAAGCGGGCAAGGTTGAAGAGGTGCGTCGTCGCATCGTGCGCGATCAACTCGGGCTCGACGGCGCCAAGCCACCAGAAGTTCGCAAAAAACCCGTGCGCAAACGCCGCTAACTGCGCGCGCGTTTCGCTCATCAGAACTCTTCGACGCTCATCACCCCATCCAGCGATTTCAATGCGCCTTTGATTTGCGGGTTCACCGGGAACTCGGCCTTTAAATCCATCTCCACGTCCCCCGGCAACTCCGGGTCCAGCAGACACACCATCACTGGCCCCTTCGGCACCCCGCGCAGGCTTTCTGCCGCGCCCTGCAACACATTTGCCACCGGCGCCACGGCCTCTGCCCGCTCAAGGAATATCCTTAGCCCAACCGCGCCCGCATCCGCGACAATCGTGTCCACCGGGGCCACCGACTGCGCAAGCAGCTTAAGCTGATCGCTTTCCATCTCGGCTTTTACGGTCACAACGACCTTGGCTCCGGTTTCCAAGAACTCACGAGATTTTTCAAGCGTCTCGCTAAAAATCGTCACCTCGTACGCCCCGGTCGGATCGCTCAACTGCGCAAACGCAAACCGATTGCCCCGCGCCGATTTGCGCTCTTGCCGCCCAGACACGCGCCCCGCAATCTTGGCAACGAGCGCGCCACCGCGCGCCTTTTCCGTCAACTCATCCAGCGTCAGAACCTTCTTACGCTTGAGCGCTCCCATGTAATCCTCAAGCGGGTGCCCAGACAGGAAGAACCCGATGGCGCGCGCCTCTTCATCCAGCCGTTCCGCAGGCAACCAATCCCCCACAGGTGACAATCGCGGCTCTGGCAAATCATCCCCTGCCTCGCCAAACAACGACACCTGATTGCTCGCCTTTTGTTCAAAAATTGCAGACGAATATCCAACCAGCGCATCTAGGCTGGCCAGCACGCGATGCCGATTTGGATCAAGCTGATCAAACGCCCCAGACCGCGCCAACATCTCCAGCGGGCGCTTGCCGACTTTCTTCAAGTCCACGCGCCGCGCAAAATCAAATAGCGTCGCAAACGGCTTTTCCGCACCGTCCACGTTGCGGCCCGCCACAACGAGGTTCATCGCCTCGACACCGACGTTTTTCAACGCACCTAACGCATAGACCAATGCACCATCAACTACCTTGAACATCGCATCCGAGCGGTTCACGCATGGCGGCACATACGGCAACTTCAGCGCCTTTTTGACTTCCTCAAAATAGACCGCCAACTTGTCCGTCAGGTGAATATCGCAATTCATCACCCCTGCCATAAACTCCACCGGATGGTTCGCCTTTAGCCATGCCGTTTGGTAAGACACCACCGCATAGGCCGCCGCGTGGGATTTGTTAAACCCATAGTTGGCGAACTTCTCCAGAAGGTCGAAAACTTCGGACGCCTTCTTGGCCGGCACACCGTTTTCCGCAGCCCCCTTCTCAAATTTAGGCCGCTCAGCGTCCATCGCCTCCTTGATCTTCTTACCCATCGCCCTGCGCAATAGGTCCGCTCCGCCAAGGCTATAGCCAGCCATAACCTGCGCAATCTGCATCACCTGTTCCTGGTAAACGATGATACCTTGGGTTTCTTCCAGAATGTGGTCGATCAGGGGATGCACTGATTCAATTTCACGCAACCCATTCTTGACCTCACAATAGGTCGGAATGTTCTCCATCGGCCCCGGGCGATAAAGCGCCACCAGCGCAACAATATCCTCGATACACGTCGGTTTCATCCGCTTAAGGGCATCCATCATGCCCGTCGATTCCACCTGAAACACCGCCACAGTTTTGGCCGACGCATAAAGCTTGTAGCTTGCTTCATCGTCCAGCGGGATGGCGTTGATCTCGTTCTCCGCCCCCTCTGCCGGCTCATAAAGCTGCGTACCATCCGCAGCGATGTGAATATGCCTCCCGGACGCATGTATCTGCTCGATTGCGTTTTGAATCACCGTCAGCGTCTTCAAACCCAAGAAGTCAAACTTGACCAAACCGGCCTGCTCAACCCACTTCATGTTGAACTGCGTCGCGGGCATATCCGAACGTGGATCTTGATATAGCGGCACCAACGCATCCAGCGGACGGTCGCCAATCACCACTCCCGCCGCGTGGGTCGAGGCGTTCCTCAGCAACCCTTCAACCTGCTGACCATAAGTCAGCAAACGGTCCACGACCTCTTCGTTGCGCGCCTCTTCGCGCAAACGCGGCTCATCCTGCAAAGCCTTCTCGATCGACACCGGCTTCACGCCTTCGACCGGGATCATCTTGGACAATCGGTCCACCTGCCCATAGGGCATCTGCAAAACCCGGCCAATGTCGCGCACCGCCGCCTTGGACAACAACGCACCAAAAGTGATGATCTGCCCCACTTTGTCCCGCCCATATTTCTGCTGCACATAGCGGATCACCTCTTCGCGGCGATCCATGCAAAAATCGATGTCGAAATCAGGCATCGATACCCGCTCTGGGTTCAAAAACCGCTCAAACAGCAGCGAATAGCGCAGCGGGTCCAAATCGGTGATCGTCAAGGCGTATGCGACCAGCGACCCCGCACCAGATCCACGCCCGGGCCCCACCGGAATGCCCTGATCTTTACCCCACTGGATAAAGTCCGCAACGATCAGAAAATACCCTGGGAACCCCATTCCCTCGATAATATCCAACTCGAAATCAAGCCGTTCCTGATATTCCTCCACCGATACCGCGTGCGGAATCACAGCAAGGCGTTTTTTTAACCCTTCATTGGCGATCCGGCGCAGTTCTGCCACCTCGTCATCCGCAAATTTGGGTAGGATGGGGTCGCGCAAATACGCCTTGAATGCACAGCGTTTGGCTATTTCTACGGTGTTTTCAATCGCCTCAGGCAAATCTGCAAACAGCGTGACCATCTCTTCGGGGGACTTAAAGTAATGCTGCGGCGTCAATCGCCGTCGCCCCTCCTGCTGATCGACATAGGCGCCCTCAGAAATACAGATCAGCGCGTCATGCGCCTCGTACATCTCCGATTTCGGGAAATAGACATCATTTGTCGCGACCAGCGGAATATCCATCGCATAGGCCATCTCGACAAACCCGCGCTCACTCAACCGCTCAGCCTCGGGCGCACCGCCCTCTCCCGGATGGCGCTGCAACTCGATATACAACCGATCGCCAAAGATCCGATGCAAACGCGAAATCAGCGCCTCGGCCTCCGCCCGCTGCCCGTGTCGTAACATCCTTCCCGCAGGCCCATCCGGTCCACCGGTCAAGCAAATCAACCCGTCAGAATGCGCCTCCAGCTCGTCTAGCGTGACCTGCGGCAACTGTCCGCCCTTGTCTACGTACAGGCACGAGCTCAATTTCATCAGGTTCTCATATCCTACTTCGCTCTGGCTCAGCAGTACGACTGGCGCAGGTGCTGGTGCCTGCGTTCGCCCGGATTGATCCGGATTTGGCATTTCCAGATCCACCTGACAGCCGATAATTGGCTGAATGCCTGCTCCGCTGGCCGTAACCGAAAACTCCAACGCCGCAAAAAGGCTGTTGGTGTCTGTAATCGCAACCGCTGGCATACTCATATCGGCGCACATTCCGGGCAATTTCTTTACCCGGACGGCCCCTTCCAAAAGCGAGTATTCAGTATGCGTGCGGAGATGAATGAATCGTGGTGTGCTGCTCATGCAGCCACTCTAGCCCAGCCCGCTAAGTTCCGAAATCCCGAACCGACCTGTCACCATCAAACTTGCATTGCTATGCTCGAAAAAGACGATCCAAGGGTAATCCTGCCGGAAATTGTGGGTGTTTAGAAGTGGAATTTTCTCAACAATGAACGAGGAGATTCTGATGAGGAAATCGAAGTACAGCGACGCTCAGATCCTGAACATTTTGAAGCTGGCTGATAACGGCGTTCCGGTTGCTGATCTGTGCCGTGAACATGGTAAGAGCTCGGCCAGCTTCTACAAATGGCGGGCGAAGTATGGCGGGATGGATGCGTCGCTGATCTCGCGGATGAACGCGCTGGACGAAGAGAACAAGCGCCTGAAGCGGATGTACGCCGAGAAGAGCATGCAGAATGACCTGCTGAAGGAGGCCTTTGGGGAAAAGTGGTAAGGCCATCTCAGCGCAAGGAGATGGCGCAATGGGCCGTGCGATACAAATCTGCCAGTATCCGGTTTGCGTGCCAGACGTTCAGCATCGGCGAGACCTGCTATCGGTATCAGACGAAACTGAGCGGCGAGAACGAGCTGATCGCCAATTGGCTGGTGGCGTTGACGGATCGGAAGAAGGCGTGGGGGTTTGGCCTGTGCTTTCTGCATCTGCGCAACGTCAATGCTTGGCTGGAACCACAAGCGGGTTTACCGCATCTATTGCGGGTTGGAACTCAATGTGCGGATCAAACCGCGCAATCGGCTGCAACGGGACAAACCGGAACCGCTGGCTGTGCCGGAAACACCCAACGAAGTCTGGTCCATGGACTTCATGGCCGACCAAATCGTGGATGACTGGTCGTTCCGCACGCTGAACGTGCTGGACGGCTTCAACCGCGAGGAGCTTGCCATCGAGGTGGGTTTCTCGCTGCCCTCAGAACGGGTCGTCCGAGCGCTGAACCAGCTCATTGGCTGGCGTAGAAAGCCACTGGCCATTCGCGTTGATGTACATTCGGCCCGGCAAGCCCAGCAGAACGCATATGTAGAGCACCACAACCGCACTGTCATGACGGAATGGCTGGGCCGGTATCACTTTGAATCCATCGCAGAGGTTCAGAATCATGCAATCCGCTGGCTCTGGACACACAACAACGAACTTCCGAACAACGGTATCGGTATCGGTATCGGTATCGGTATCGGAGGAATGACACCAATCCAGAAACTAAAAGCAGCATAGATTCTACTTTTGGACCCCACCAAAAATGGGGGAAATACCGATTGATCTTGCGTTTGTGGGTTCGGCCTGAAGAAGCGCGAGACCGATTATGTTTATGAGATTTAGCGACGGAATAATTGGGCCACAAACCAAACGGTAGATTATTCTGCCGGGCTTCCTTGACTCAGGACTCTCAGTTCGACAGCTGATTATGCAATCTATGGCGGGTAGACTGGCTGCTCGCTGCGCCGACGCTCGGTTTATAATCCGCCAAACCGCCAGAATTGGTACATTTACAAAGACCAACGCTGGCCGCTTTCCTCAAGGCTTGCCTCTTACTCTCCAGACAAGTCCAAAAACCGCGAAGCGCGCCATGCTCCAAAACGCAATGAACTACTAATTCTCGTTCTGGCCGCACTGTGCGCCGCGCACGAAATCCTCGCAAAGGCGCTGCACTTGCAACAAATCAGCCTAAAAGATAATCACTCTCACCTAGCAACACTTTCAATAATTCGTTGAAAATAGGATGGCATTACCCTTTATAAACACACACATTTTCCAAAAATCTTACACGTAAACACTCCAAAACCGTGCCCCATCCCGTGTCTCTAACCCTAAGTTCCTCTTGCTAAATCCGCCCTGCACTTCCTAGTGTGAGGCCGCTAAAAGCCATTCAGCACCCAATCAGCCCTCGGCCAAAGGAACGCACATGATGAGCGACACCGGACCCTTGCTAAGCATCTCCGGCCTGACCAAGGCCTATCCGGGCGTCGTCGCCAATGACACCGTGTCGTTTGATATCGGCCAAAGCGAGGTGCACGCGCTTTTGGGGGAAAACGGGGCCGGCAAGTCCACGCTCGTGAAAATGATCTACGGGCTCGTTAAACCCGACAGCGGCACCATGACATGGAAGGGCCAGCCTTTTACACCAGCCGAACCCAAAGCTGCCCGTGCTGCGGGGGTCGCCATGGTGTTTCAGCACTTCTCGCTGTTTGATGCGCTCAATGTCGCCGAAAACGTCGCGCTTGGCATGGAGGATCCGCCCCCCATGCGCGATCTGGCGCGCAAAATCCGTCAGGTTTCCGAAACCTACGGCCTACCGCTTGATCCCAACCGCACCGTTGGCGACCTCTCTGCCGGTGAACGTCAGCGGGTCGAAATCATTCGCTGCCTGCTGCAAGACCCCAAGCTTCTGATCATGGACGAACCCACCTCGGTCCTGACCCCGCAAGAGGTCGAAATCCTGTTTGAGACATTGAACAAGCTCAAAGCCGAAGGCACCTCGATCTTGTATATCTCGCATAAACTCGAAGAGATCCGCACCCTCTGCGATCACGCCACCATTCTGCGCCTTGGCAAAAACGTCGGCGAATGTGTTCCTGCCGAAACCTCTGCGCGCGATATGGCCGAGATGATGGTTGGCGACACATTGCAAACACCGACCCGCTCAACCGAAAAGGCAGGCGACGTGGTACTCGACGTCTCTGGCCTCTCGCTAGAACCGGCCAACCCATTTGGCACAACGTTGAAAAACATCCATTTTACTGTGCGGGGCGGCGAAATCCTTGGCCTCGGCGGGGTCGCGGGCAACGGGCAAGACGAATTGCTCGCGGCGCTGTCTGGTGAAACGCCGACATGGCCCGACGCAATCAAGGTCAAGGGCAGTGAGGTCGGTAATCTTGGCCCCAGTGCTCGCCGCCGTCTAGGCATTTTGGCAGC
This sequence comes from Shimia abyssi, assembly GCF_003014475.1. Lineage (GTDB taxonomy): Bacteria > Pseudomonadota > Alphaproteobacteria > Rhodobacterales > Rhodobacteraceae > Shimia > Shimia abyssi. Next base: position 268,912 of record NZ_PYGJ01000002.1, read on the forward strand.
ACCCGAGGAACGGCTCGGCCACGCCGCTGCCCCGGATATGAGCCTTACAGAAAACGCCCTTCTCACCGGTGCTATCCGCGAAGAACTCACCTCAAATGGTTTTGTGAACTGGTCGGGCACCACATCCTTCGCGGAAAACATCATCAAATCCTTTGACGTGCGCACCCCCGGAACGCATGTCGCCGCCCGCGCGCTCTCTGGCGGCAATTTGCAAAAGTTTGTCATCGGCCGCGAGGTGCTTCAACGCCCCGAAGTGTTGATCGTTAACCAACCTACATGGGGCGTCGACGCCGCCGCCGCGGCAGCCATCCGCCAATCGCTACTGGACCTAGCGGCCGGTGGTGCCGCCATTGTCGTCATCTCTCAGGATCTCGACGAGCTGATGGAAATCTCTGATCGCTTCGGCGCTCTCAACGAAGGTCGCCTATCCGACATTCGCCCCGCCGCAGGTCTCACCATTGACGAAATTGGCCTGATGATGGGTGGCGCACACGGCATGGAAGCCGCTCATATCGGCGCAGAAGGAACTCCGGCATGATCAAGCTCGAAAAACGCCCTATGCCGTCGCGCACCTTATCTGTGGCCACACCCCTGATCGCAGTCGCGATCACAATGATCGCTGGCGGTTTGCTATTCTCCGCCCTCGGCAAGAACCCGTTTGAGGCGATCCGTACGATTTTCTGGGATCCAATCTTTGGAGAGTTCGCCTTTTATTACCGCCCGCAATTGCTCGTCAAAGGCGCGCCGCTTGTACTCATCGCGATCGGCCTCAGCCTTGGCTTCAAGGCAGGTATCTGGAATATCGGTGCCGAAGGCCAATACATCATCGGCTCCCTGTGCGGAGCTGCTGTTGGCCTAGCGTTCTACCCATTTGACAGCTTTGTCGTCTTCCCGCTTATGATCCTTGCCGGAGCGCTTGGCGGTTGGGCCTGGGCCATGATCCCGGCACTTTTAAAGGTCAAATTTGGGACCAACGAGATCCTCGTCTCGCTCATGTTGGTGTATGTGGCCGAACAGCTGCTCGCCTCCATGTCGCTTGGCTTACTTAGAAACCCCGAAGGCCACGGCTTCCCTGGTTCACGCAATTTCAACGACTACCCTGCTGGCACGTCATGGATCAATGAGGCCGCAGGCCTGCACTGGGGCATGGTCTTTGCCTTCATTGCGGTGATCTTTGCTTACATCCTTCTCAATCGCCACATCCTCGGCTTCAACATCCGTCTCACCGGCGAAGCCCCCCGCGCCGCGCGCTTTTCAGGCGTCAGCCCAACACGTTTGATCCTGTTCTGCCTTGGCACCTCAGGCGCTCTCGCTGGCCTCGCGGGTCTATTCGAGGTCTCAGGCCCCGGCGGTCAGGTGAGCATCGACTTCAATGTCGGCTACGGATTTACAGCGATCATCGTCGCCTTCCTTGGCAGGTTGCACCCGGTCGGCATCCTGCTCGCGGGACTGCTCATGGCTCTGACTTACATTGGCGGCGAGATCGCCCAAGGCAACCTCGGCCTGCCCTCCGCCGCCATTCAGGTCTTTCAGGGAATGCTGCTGTTCTTCCTTCTCGCACTTGATCTTCTCACCAATTACCGCGTGCGATTTGCCGTAAAGGGAGCTGCTTAATGGATCTGTCCGCAATCAACCCCGTCCTGCTGATCGCCTCACTCATGGTCGCGGCCACACCACTGCTCTTGGCTGCCATCGGTGAACTCGTCGTCGAAAAGGCCGGTGTCCTGAACCTCGGCGTCGAAGGCATGATGATCGTCGGCGCGATCTCCGGCTTTGCCATTTCGGTCGAAAGCGGCTCTCCGATGCTCGGTCTTATCGCCGCAATGATCGGTGGCGCGCTACTCTCGCTGCTCTTTGCCTTCCTCACTCAGTTTGCGTTGGCCAATCAGGTCGCCTCTGGCCTTGCCCTCACCCTCTTCGGCCTCGGCCTCTCTGCCCTCATGGGGCAGTCCTATGTGGGCATCAAACCCCCGGCTATGGCCACACTGGACATTCCGGTCATCTCTGACATCCCGGTGATCGGCCCAATCCTCTTTTCCCATGACCCTGTGCTTTATATTGGCATTGCCCTCTGCGCCGGTGTTTGGGCTTTTCTCAAATTCTCACGCGGAGGCCTTGTGCTGCGCGCGGTCGGAGAAAGCCACGATGCAGCCCATGCCCTCGGTTATAACGTCATCCGAGTGCGAATCCTCGCCATCATGTTTGGTGGCGCCTGCGCCGGTCTGGGCGGGGCGTACATCTCGCTGATCCGCGTACCGCAATGGACCGAAGGCATGACCGCAGGAATCGGCTGGATCGCTTTGGCACTTGTCGTATTCGCAAGCTGGAAACCGTGGCGGGTTTTACTTGGTGCTTACCTTTTTGGCGGTATCAACGTTCTGCAACTCAATTTGCAGGCTGCTGGCATTGCCATTCCAGTCGAATACTTGGCAATGTCGCCCTATCTGATAACCATTCTAGTGCTGGTTATCATGTCGGCTGATAAGAGCGGTGCACCTGCGTCACTCGGCCGAACATTCCATGCCTCTCAGTGAGGCCAACACAAAAACGACGAACCAACCGGGGAGAACCAAAATGAAACTGACCAACTTGCTTACAAGCGCAGCCATGGCGCTTGGTCTGGCAACTACCGCAATGGCCGCAGACACTAAAGTGGGCTTTGTCTATGTCGGACCCGTCGGCGACGGAGGCTGGACATATGAACACGATCAGGGGCGCAAGGCCGTGGTTGAAGAGTTCGGCGATGCCGTTGAAACCGTTTATGTCGAAAACGTCCCCGAGGGCGCCGATGCAGAGCGCGTGATCACCCAGATGGCCCTACAAGGCGCTGATCTGATCTTTACAACTTCGTTTGGCTACATGGATCCCACGATCAACGTGGCCAAAAAGTTCCCAAAAGTGAAGTTTGAACACGCCACCGGCTATAAACAGGCCGACAACGTGTCCGTCTACTCGGCCCGTTTTTATGAAGGCCGTGCCGTTCAGGGTCACATCGCTGGTCAGATGACCAAAACCAACACTATCGGATACATCGCTTCATTCCCGATCCCCGAAGTTATTCGTGGCATCAATTCGGCTTATATCCACGCCAAGGAAGTGAACCCCGATATCCAGTTCAAGATTATCTGGGCCTATACATGGTTTGACCCCGCGAAAGAGGCTGACGCAGCCAAGGCGCTGATCGAACAGGGTGCCGACGTGATCCTTCAGCACACCGATTCGACAGCACCTCAAGCGGCCGCTCAGGCAGCAGGCAATGTTATTACATTTGGGCAAGCGTCAGACATGAGCGAGTACGCCCCTTACCCGCGCGTTTCTTCCATCATTGATGACTGGGCCCCCTACTATGTGGCCCGCACCAAGGCCGTTATGGACGGCACATGGGAAAGCGTGAATACATGGCATGGCATCGGTGACGGCATGGTCGGAATCGGTGAAATTTCGGATGCAGTTCCCGCCGAAATCAAAGCCTCGGCTCTAGCACTCAAAGACAAACTGGCCGACGGCTCCTATCACGCTTTCACCGGCCCGTTGAAAAAGCAGGACGGATCGGACTGGCTGGCAGACGGCGAAACGGCTGATGACGGCACTTTGGCCGGTATGAATTTCTACGTAGAAGGTCTGGACGCGGAAATCCCGAACTGATCAGGACGAAACCCAAATTAACGAAAAGCCCGCCAAATTCGGTGGGCTTTTTTGTTATCGGCACGACGTAAAGACGGTCTAAGCGGATTGGCCACTTAGGCCTCAACAGAGCAAGGGCATGTGATCTTAGCCCCGCATAGGCCAAACTGGCGCCATAAGCTTGTGCCCCCTACTCGGGGCTCGTCGCCTCAATCCAATAGGAACCCTCTTTCCGATCAATGTGGTACTTCAGGATATTCAGCGCCTTATGAGCGTCCTGCTCAAGTACGGCATCCGTCAATTCGCAGTGCTCCCGAAATGATTTTGCCATGTGATCGGTGTGCCGGCCCAATCGATTTCTTATTGCCGCCATCTTCAAGGCGATCGTTTGATAGGCATCGTTCAGAAACCGATTGTCCGAGAAATCGAAGAAGTATTGGTGAAAGGCCGTATCCTGAACCAAATACTCCCCATCGTCTCCCACGGCTCTTGCCGCCGTCATTTTCTCCACGCAGTCCTTCAACGCCTCATGCAACCCTTTCGGATGTGCTTGGATCGCCAGAGCCAGAGCCGTGGTTTCAAGACACACCCGAGCGTCACAAAGCTGCGCCAGCTCCTCAGGCTCAAGACTAAAAACAAATGATCCGCGCTGTGGCTCGACAATTAGCAAACCTTCCGTTTCAAGGCGGTTTATCGCCTCGCGTACGGGCGTTCGACTGACCTCCAGATCTCTTGCGATTCGAGCTTCCGACAACTGGCTTCCCAGTTCAAAACCCCCGGATACAATGCGCTGACGAAGATTTTCCGTCACCAATTCTGTTAATGATTTCGGGCGATTAAACGGGCTCATATGGCTCTCCTCCACAAGACCTTATCAGTACCTATTCTGGCATACAATATACAAGTGTTGACATGTTAGCATACTGTATGCCAGTTTCGACTCACCTTGAAAGACCGCGATGGGAGGAGCGTCTTTGCACTTACTTGAGACATGGATCGTCAGACTGAACAGGGCGCTGGTTGCCTTCGCGTTGGCGGCTGTATTCCTCATCGTTTTTGCCAACGTTGTGGGTCGCTACGGCTTTGGGTCGTCTTTTGCTTGGGTCGAAGAGGTTGCGCGTCACCTTATGATCTTAGGCGCCTTCTGCGGAGCAGGTCTTGCACTGCGCGAAGGTCGGTTGGTTGCGATCACAACGGTTCCTGACCTGTTGCCAGACACGCTGGCGACCACCCTTCGATGGGGCATCGTAATCGTAATGTTTGCCTTCATGGCAACCATGCTTTGGTTGGGAATTCGCTTTGTTGAATTTGGTTGGAACAAAGAAACCATGTCGACAGGCATCTCTCGCGGCATTCCATACCTCGCCATTCCGATTGGCTGCGCCCTGTTTTTGATACAGCTCCTGTTCTTCGCAAAGCGCTTTGTCGCACAGGAATTCGAAGCAGGCCTCGATCCCGAAATTGAAAAGCTTGAGGTCTGAACCGTGGCGAAAACTCTGATTATTCTCTTCTTTGCCACCCTGTTCCTTAGCGTTCCCGTGGCATTCACAATGGGCATCGCCGGGCTTTCGGCAATCTTCATCAATGGCGGTCTAAACCCTTTGGTTGCCACCCAGCGTATGTTCGCTGGCATTGACAGCTTCCCGCTGATGGCCGTGCCCTTCTTCATCTTGGCGTCCGAACTTATGACCGCATGCGGGCTTACCAACGCCCTGCTGCGCTTTGCAAACGCCCTTGTTGGGCACGTGCGCGGTGGCTTGGGTCACGTAAACATCCTCGTTTCGATGCTTTTTGCCGGGATTAGCGGCTCGGCGTTGGCTGACGCAGCAGGGCCATCGGCCATTGTGATGCGGATGATGCGTGAAGCGGGTTATGAAAAGAACTACGCTGGAGCGCTTTCAGCCGCAACCGCCACAATCGGCCCCATCATTCCGCCGTCGATCCTTGCCGTTATCTTCGCAATCTCTACAAATGGCGTGACCGTTGCGGGTCTCTTCCTTGCAGGCATCGTTCCAGGCGTCCTGCTCGGCGTGTCGCTGGCCATTGCAAACCACTTTGTTTCTACGCGAAACGGCTATCGTGGTCGCGAACACCGTGCATCCGCCTCTGAACTTCGCAGTGCCACGTTCTCGGCAGTGCCCGCGTTGATTATGCCAGGCATCATCCTCGGCGGCATCCTTTTTGGCGTCTTCACACCAACCGAGGCTGGGGCCGTTGCATCCGCGTATGCGTTGTTCCTTGGTTTCATCCTGCGCGCTTTCACTGCTCGTACGCTCTACGCCGCTTTTGTACGCGCGGCAGTTGTGACGTCGTCGGTATTCCTGATCGTCGCAATGGCATCCATCTTTGCATGGCTGTTGACTTACCTTCAGATTCCACAGGAACTCGCGAAACTCATCACAGAGATTACGGACAGCCGGCTCGGCATCCTCTTTATCCTCGCGGCTTTCGCGCTGATCTGTGGTTTTTTCATCGATACTCTGCCCGCGTTGATCATTCTGACACCGATCCTCGGGCCCATCGCATACTCGGCGGGCATTGATCCGCTGCAGTTTGGCATGATGTTGGTACTGAACCTGACCATTGGCATGATCACGCCTCCGGTCGGGCCCGTGCTCTTCGTCATCGCCACCGTCGGTCAACTCAAGATCGAGGCTCTGTCAAAAGCGGTTCTTCCGCTTCTGCTAGCCGAACTCATTGTGCTGCTTCTCGTCATTCTCGTGCCGGGCGTCAGCACCTTTGTCCCCAACTTCTTTGGATTTGCGAACTGACATGAAAGGGAGGAATACCATGAAACCCATGTCTAAACTGATGACTGCGACCGCAGCCATCGCAATCACCGCCGCAGGCGCTGCCTCGGCAAAAGAGCTCAAGTATGCTCACTTCCAGGCAGCTGACCTTAGCTCGCCTAAACACGCTGCAGCTCTGGCTTTCGAAGCCTGTGTGGAAGGCAAAACATCCGGGTCGATCGACGTCCAGATCTTCCCCGCGTCCCAGCTGGGGGGCGGTTCGGAGATCATGGAAGGTCTGCAACTGGGTACAGTTCAAATGGCTGCGATCCACGATGGTCCTATCTCCGCTGTCTACAAACCGTTCTCGGTTCTGGCGATGCCGTACCTGTTCGACGACCAGGCGATGGCATGGTCTGTCATGGACGGTGAATTCGGCGATGCACTGGCCGACGACATGCTGGCAAAAACCGGAATCCGCAACTTCGGCGTGGCAGACAACGGCGTTCGTAACTTCACCAACAACGTGAAGCCCGTTGCCGAGCCTGCCGACATGGAAGGCCTGAAAATGCGCGTTATGACCGCGCCGGTCTGGATCACACTCGTCGAAAGCCTTGGCGCTTCGGCAACTCCGGTTCCATGGCCAGAACTGCCTGGCGCTCTGCAGCAGGGTGTTGTGGATGGTCAGGAAAACGGCGTGACCAACATAGTGAACGCGTCGCTTTATCAGCACCAGAAATATGTGTCCCTCGACGGTCACGTGTTCAGCTGGCACGCATACCTGATGTCGGACATGTTCTACGCATCGCTGACAGGTGACGAACAAGCCGCTGTCAGCCAGTGTGTGGAAATCTCCAAAACCATTCACCGTGGCATGACTGCCGCTCAGGACGCCAACGCAACTGCAATCCTGTCCGATTTGGGCATGGAAGTTGTTCCGGTTAGCCCAGAGCAAAAGGCAATGTTCCGTGCGGCAGCTCAGCCTGCAGTGCGCGAATACATCGTTGGTGAGATCGGTGAAGACTGGCCAAACCGCCTCGACGCAGCCGTCGAAGCCTACAAAGCTCAATAAAAATACCTAGGGACCGTCACATGACTAGCCAAACCATCGCAATACTTGAACCCGGTTACGCACGCTACGATACCGAACGCTCGGTGTTAGCACAGCATGACGTTCAAGTCTTATCGGTGGCCGGTGACGTCGAGGCGGTCCCTGCGCTACAGGCATTGGACCCGGTTGCAATACTGGTGCGCGAGCGCACGGTGGATAAGTCCGTGATCAATGCCTGCCCAAATCTGAAAGTCGTCGTCCGCTACGGAGTGGGCGTCGACAACCTTGACCTTGATCTGCTGCGCGCACGTGGGATCTACGCTGCCAATGTCCCAGACTACGGCGCCGAAACCGAAGTCAGTGAGCACGCATTGGCACTGTATTTGGCAGTCCAACGGCGTGTTCCATCCCGTGACATCGAAATTCGCGATGGCAAATGGGGTATTGGACAGGCCGCGATGATTCCTAACCGCGAGAACGCCATTCTCGGCCTCATCGGATGTGGCAAAATTGGTCTCAAGGCCGCTGAGAAATTCCGCGCCCTCGGCTTTACCAAGGTGATGGTCTTTGACCCCTACATGACAGATGAAAATGCGACGACCGCGGACGTGGAAAAGGTGGATCTCGACACGTTGTGTTCGTCCGCCGATGTTATCAGCCTACACGCACCGTTGACCCCAGAAACCCACCATATTCTGAACGCCGACCGCATCGCACAGATGAAGCCAACCTCCATCGTTGTCAACGTATCGCGCGGCGGCTTGGTCGATGAAGCAGCTCTCGCTGAGGCTTTGGTGGAAGGGCGCATTTTTGGGGCCGGTATTGATGTGTTCGAACAAGAACCGGTTTCCCAAGACCACCCTTTGCTCAAGAGCCCGAATACTGTCGTCTCTGATCACGCAGCTTGGTACTCCGAGCGCTCGGTGGCGGTTCTTCAGAGTAACGCTGCACACGAAATCGACCGTGTTCTGCAGGGTCAGGCCCCTCAAAGCTGGGTAAACCCATGGTAAATTTTATCGAAAAATTGCGCGCAGCGCGCGTCGTCCCAGTTATCCGACACAGCAATCCTGACATTGCCATGGCGGCCTGCGAACTATTGGTCGGCGCTGGGATCAAAGCGCTTGAAGTCACGACAACCGTTCCCCGTGCCGACACGCTCATCGCAGACCTTCGCCAGCGGTTTCCAGATATCTGCACCGGTGCCGGAACTGTTTTTACCGCCGCACAAGCACACGACGTTCTCGCTGCAGGTGCCGAGTTTGTCGTGTCACCTTGCTGGAGCGAAACCGCCGCACCGGTCATTCTGGATGCTGGTATCCCCTATTTGCCTGGCGCGATGACACCGGGCGAAGTGCATCACCACGCCGAAAACGGCGCGTCCGTGGTCAAGGTTTTCCCGGCTGACGCGGCTGGCGGCCCCGGTTTTCTCAAGGCACTCAAGTCGGTTTTCCCTGATTTGGCCCTCATGCCAACCGGCGGCGTCTCTCCCGAGAACGCCACCGCTTACCTCAACGCTGGTGCCGTCTGCGTCGGCATGGGGGGCAAACTTCTTCCCGCAAGAGCGCTCGAGGCAAACGACCTGCCTCTGGCACGCGAACAAATAAACACGGCCATTGCGGCCGTCTCGATTCACTAATTATGAGTTAAAAGGACAAGACAATGAACACTCAAGAAATCGTAGCCGCCTTCCGCGACGTGGCAACAGCTTCGGTTGCTGACGCCGTTGACAAAATTGCTGGCAAAACCGGCTTCCTGCCGGAATCCATGAAACCACGCATCAACGAAAAGAAAATCGTTGGCCCAGCCGTCACCATTCTGGAAGGCCCATCTGACGAATTTCTGCCCCCCCAGCACGCGCTGGACGCCATAGACGAGAGCGAAGCCGGTTCGATCATCGTAATCTCGACAAACGGCACCACCGACGTTGCACTCTGGGGTGGCCTGATGACTGCTGGCGCCGTTGCAAACAAGCATGAAGGCGCGGTTCTCGATGGAGGCGTGCGCGATCTGGTGGAAATCAAGCGCGACTATGACTTCCCGGTCTACTCCCGCTGTGTAAACCCTGGCACCACTTTGGGCCGCATCAAAACGCTTGCCTCGAATGTCGAAGTCGCGATGGGCGAAGTCATTGTTCACCCCGGCGACATCATCGTTGCGGACGTTGACGGTGTCGTTGCGGTTCCCCGCGATCACGCCGAAGCGGTCCTGGAAATGGCCCGCGAGATTGACGAACGCGAAGCGGAACAAGCGCGCCTGATCATCGAAAGCGGCTCGCTGCGTGAAGGTCTGGCCAAATACGGCCGCATCTAATTCTAAGTTTCCAATCGTTCCGCAGGCTGTTGCAGCAGCCTGCGGAACACCAAAACTCAGCAAGGGAGGAATACATGCTGAAACGACTGATCAACACGGTTGCCCTTACAACCATTCTGGCTACCCCGGCGCTCGCGAACGAGCCCGAGGTAGTAGTGGAATGGAACAGTTTGCCCTACTCCGTCAAGGACGAGGCAACAAAGGCAGCTTGGGAGGGTAGCGAAATTTACGGTCGCGCATTGGTTCAGGGCGCGAAAGTAGACAGTGAGGGGAACATTTACGTATCCACGGCCCGTTGGGGCGGAGCCGAAATTCCCTCAACTTTGTCTAAGCTGGTTCAGAACGGCGACACTTGGGAACTCGAAGCATATCCCAACGAAGCGATGAACAACATCGCCGACGCAGCTGGCCTCAAGGCCGTTCTGGGCTTTGAGATTGACCGCAATGACGTAATGTGGATCCTCGACCAAGGCCACGTTGCAGGCCCTCCTTACAAAAACGGCGACGCCAAGCTTGTTCTGTGGGACATTAAAGCTGACAAAGAAATCCAGCGCTACGTCTTCTCAAACGAGGAAGCTGACGAAAACTGCTCGTTCCTGAACGATCTCGCCGTCGACAACGATACAGGCTTTGCCTACATCGCCGACAGTGGCATCTTTTGCGATCCCTTGCACGGTGGTCTGATTGTTTATGACAGCAACACAAACTCGGTGCGTCGTATTCTGGATCAGCACCGTTTCACCAATGACGAGCCGAACTTTTTCTTCAACATCGACGATCGTACAGTCCTCAGCGGTGGTAAAATGCGAACCGGTGCAGACGGTATCGCATTGGCTGGTGACAAAGAGACGCTCTATTGGACCAACCTGACCGGCAACCACCTCTATAGCCTCCCAACAGAGGTACTACGCGACTTCGACACAAACGAAACGGTGATTGAAAACGCAGTAGAAGTTGCCGCCGTATTGCCTTCTAACACCGATGGCATGACGGCTGACAATGCTGGAAACATCTACATGACCGCCCTCTCGCTGGACGGCATCATGAAGTTTGACGAAAGCACACGTCAGGTCAGCCGTTTCGTACATCACCCTGAAATGAACTGGCCTGACGCGCTGGCGTGGGGCCCGGACGGCGAAATGTATGTGGTCTCCAACCACCTGCATATCTGGGTTGATGGCGACATGAACTTCGAAAATCCCGAAATCCCGAACTTCCGCATCTGGAAGATTCCTGGGGTTGGACAAAGCTACACAACTGAATAATCCTCCCTACAACTTGGCCAGCCCTCTCTTGAGCTGGCCCCTTTCATAAGAAGAGATCAAAATGACACCCGATATTCTCTGCCTTGGTGAACCAATGCTGGAATTCAACCAGCAACCTGACGGCAACTACCTGCCAGGACATGGCGGCGACACATCCAACTGCGCAATTGCTGCCGCACGTCAGGGCGCGTCCGTTGGTTATGTAACGCATATCGGGGCAGACACCTTTGGAAATTCCTTCATGGACCTATGGAAGTCCGAAGGCGTCGACACATCCACCGTGTCTCAGGTCGACAGCGCCCACACAGGCGTGTACTTCGTGACGCATGGCGCCGATGGCCATGAATTCAGCTATTTCCGCGCCGGTTCCGCCAGCAGCCGCATGGGTGCAGAACACCTGCCTGTCGCCGCGCTCGAACAGGCCAAAATCCTCCATGTCTCGGGCATTTCCCAAGCGATTTCCGACACCGCCGCCGACGCTGTGTTCAAGGCAATCCGCATCGTCAAAGCCGCTGGCGGCAAGGTGTCTTACGACACCAACCTGCGCCTGAAGCTATGGCCCATCGAACGCGCCACGGCCGTAACGCATGCCGCCATGGCCCAATGCGACATCGCCCTACCGGGGCTTGATGACGCACAGCAACTGACCGGCCTGACCGACCCCGACGAAATTGCCGATTTCTACTTGAACCTCGGCGCAAGCGTCGTTGCTCTTACACTTGGCGCGGACGGCACACTTGTCGCGACGCCCGAGAAACGCGAACGCGTCAAGGGCCGCCGCGTTGAAGCGGTCGACGCCACTGCGGCGGGCGACACGTTTGACGGCGCATTTCTCGCTCGCATTTCCAAAGGCGACGATCCATTTCAGGCCGCTCGCTACGCAAATGCCGCTGCCGCGCTCTCAACCCAAGGATACGGCGCAGTTGAGCCGATGCCTCACAAAGACGCCGTCGAAGCATTCTTGGCAGAGGTTGTCGAATAATGCCGCACGCAGTTATCATTGGTGGCACTCGCGGCATTGGTGCAGGTGTCGCCAGCACATTACGCGACAAGGGCTGGACATTAACCGTTACCGGCGTCAGTTCAGAAGAAGTTGCGGACTATCTCGCAGTGAACCCGCAGGACTCCGCAACTCAACTCGACGTTCGCGACACTACGGCCGTCAATGATTTTTTCGCTGGGCTGAATACTCTGGACGGGCTCGTAAACTGCGCAGGTATCCTCGCGCGGGGTGCTGAATACGATATCGACATGTTCGAAACCGTCATCGACATCAACCTGACTGGCACAATGCGTTGCTGTCTCGCGGCCCAGCCTTTGCTGGCCGCATCCAAAGGTGCGATTGTGAATACGGCTTCAATGCTCAGCTATTTCGGCGGCCCCCTAGTTCCGGCCTACTCGGCGTCCAAGGGTGGCGTGTCGCAGCTGACCAAGGCTCTGGCAGGCAAATGGGCCGAAGACGGCATCCGCGTCAACGCCGTCGCGCCAGGCTGGATCGCAACTGAAATGACCCAAGCCCTTCAGAACGACGCAGAACGCAGCGATCCAATCTTGGGACGCACCCCCCTAAAACGCTGGGGAAAAACAACCGAGGTCGGGGAACTTGCCGCATGGCTTCTGTCAAAGGATGCGGCATTTGTCACCGGCGCCATCTACCCTGTTGATGGTGGCTATTCAGCAATGTGAGCGAGGAGAAAACGCGATGCCTGTCCAAGGACAAGACCACGACCCCAGAATGCCCTACCAGCTGCCGTTCCCTCAGGACGCGCAAGAAGAAATAGTCATCCCAGAGGCCGTGGCCACAGACGAACGTATCTGGGTGCCTCAGACCGAAAACGTGTCATTCCGTCCACTGTGCCTGAACCGGTCTCAGGGATACTGGATGAACCTGCTGCGTGTGCGTAAATCCGGCGTTCTGTCCCGCCACAGACATCCCCAACCCGTGCATGGCTTTGTGCTTAAGGGGCGCTGGCACTATCTCGAACATGATTGGACCGCTGAAGAAGGCGGCTATGTCTATGAACCACCCGGCGAAACCCACACGTTGGTTGTCCCCGATGATGTCGAAGAGATGATCACCTATTTTCAAGTCAATGGTGTAATGCTTTACGTCGACCCTTGGGGTAAAACCATGGGATACGAAGACGTCTTCACAAAAATTGACATGTGCAGAAAACACTACGAAGACGTCGGACTCGGAGCTGACTATGTCGAACAATTTATCCGGTGATACATTGCGGGTTGCACTCGTGGCCCACGACCAAAAGAAAGACGCGCTGGTCGCTTGGGTTGAAACAAACGCCGAGCATCTCGAATCGGCGCAACTCTACGCCACAGGCACAACCGGGTCACGCATCAACGATGCGTTGCCCGTTCTCAATATCCATTGCCTCAAAAGCGGCCCCTTAGGCGGCGATCAACAGATCGGCGCACTGATCTGCGAAGGAAAACTGGACGCGCTTTTCTTCTTCATCGATCCCATGTCGCCAATGCCACACGACGTTGACGTCAAAGCGCTGAGTCGCCTCGCGATCGTTTACGACCTGCCATTCGCAAACAGCCAGAGCACAGCCACTTACGTGCTCAAGGGCCTTCTTAACGGTTAAGGCAGCCGCAGACTTTGCCGCGTACTAACCTGGCAACCGTCTCTCCCTGACTGTCGGATCGATTCAATCACTGGACATTCAACGCGTCTTCCCGTTTCCTTGGAGCAACCCGTGAAACAAGAGGTATTTCCATGCGCTCAACTCAGTTCCTGACCGCCCTAGGCCTAACAATCTGCACTTTCCCCGGCATCGCCCTCGCCGATGGGCACTGCGCCGCCGGAAAAACACTCGAAGACGGCAAGCTGACCATCGCAACCGGGAACCCTGCATATTTTCCTTGGGTAATGGATGACGCGCCGGAATCAGGCCAGGGTTTCGAATCCGCTGTTGCCTATGCCATCGCCGCGGAGATGGGTTTTGAAGCTGACAATGTTGTTTGGGTGCGCTCCGGCTTTGACGAATCCATCCAACCTGGCGCAAAGAATTTCGACTTCAACATGCAGCAGTTTTCGATCACCGAAGACCGTGAAAAAGTAGTCGACTTTTCAATGCCTTACTATTCTTCGGCCATGGCTGTCCTAACCACACAAGGCGTGGTTGACGCGGGCGCGGAAGCAAATCTTGCCTCACTCAAATCCCTGAAATGGGGGGCCGACGCCAACACCACAGCCGTGCCGCTTCTGATGAACCTCGTCGCGCCCGACAGCGATCCATTGCTCTATAACGACAACACCGACGTCACCGCCGCTATTCAGGCTGGCCAGATTGACGCCGCCCTCTTCGATCTGCCCACAGCACTTTACCTTTCGGCGGTTGTGGTCGAAAATGGCACCCTGCTGGGCCAGTTTCCCGCCGACCGGTCCGAAAACCCGGACCAATTTGGTGCGCTTATGGAAGAAGGTTCGCCCCTCAAGGCCTGCGTTGACGAGGCAATCACGGTCCTTTCAGAAAGCGGTGCATTGCAGCAGATCGAAGCCAGCTGGCTCTCTGAAACAACCGGTGTACCCGTAATCAAATAATGACGACACCATCATCCGGCCTGACCCGCCGACAGGAATATGAACGCCGCCAGCGTCGACGCTCGCTCGTCATCGCTGGCTCGTCCACCGCTTTGATCATACTTGCCATCGTGCTGCTGGTGCCATTGGCACCAGGCTGGGAACGTGTGCAAAACAGCTTTTTCAACGCAGAGGTCTTTGCCAAGTCCTTTCCCAAGTTGCTCAGCGCCTTTCTCGTCGATGTCGCTATTTTCGCATGGTCTGCACCTCTGATCGCCATTCTCGGATTGGCCATCGCTCTGGCCCGTGACGTGCGCAACCCGGTCCTCTACCCTCTACGCCTCTTCGGTATGGTCTACACCGACGTGTTCCGCGGTGTCCCTGTCGTGCTAGTCGTATATCTGATTGGCTTTGGCATACCGGGTCTTGGCTTGCCCCGCCCGTGGAATTCACCTTACATCTGGGGCACTGTTGCTCTCGTGCTGACCTACTCGGCCTATGTCGCGGAAATCTTCCGCTCCGGCATCGAAAGCGTGCACGCCTCACAACGCAGCGCTGCCCTGTCCCTAGGTCTCAGCAGCTCAGACTCAATGCGCTTTGTGGTTCTCCCCCAAGCCATCCGCCGTGTGATTCCGGCTCAGATGAACATGCTGATAGCCTTGCAAAAAGACGTCGCCCTGCTCTCCTTCATTGGTCCGGTCGAGATTTTCCGGCAGGCCGGTGTTTTCAAATCCCTGCTCGCGAATTTCACACCTTATGTCGTAGCCGCTCTGATCTTCCTTGTGATCACCGTCCCGACAACCCGTCTCGCAGATCACCTCATTTCCAAACAGAACCGGGCCCGCTCGTGAAACTCCGCCTCGATCAGATCAAGAAGACTCTCGGCAACCGTCTTGTGCTGGATGGCATCTCGTTGGATGTGTCCCAAGGTGAAATGATCTGCCTGATCGGCGCGTCAGGGTCTGGCAAATCGACCCTTTTGCGCTGCATTAACCTGTTGGAACCATTGGATGATGGCGCGATCTGGCTGGATGGTCACGACATCGCAACCCCCGGCCTTGATCCGCAACCGGTGCGCCAGAAAATTGGCATTGTTTTCCAGTCCTATAACTTATTTCCACATATGACAGCCTTGGAAAACGTTCTCCTCGCCCCACGCCGTATCACCAAGAAATCACGCGCCGACCTGATGCCGCATGTTGGCGAATTGTTTGAACGCTTTGGCCTGTCCCAACATATGGACCAATACCCCGATCAGCTCTCTGGCGGGCAACAGCAACGCGTCGCGATCGTGCGCGCATTAGCGATGAAACCCGAGATCATGCTCTTTGACGAAATCACCTCAGCCCTTGATCCGGAACTGGTTGGCGAAGTTCTCGAAGTCCTCAAGGCACTCAAACGCGAAGGCATGACCATGATCCTCGCGACCCACGAAATGACCTTTGCGCGCGATGTGGGTAATCGCGTCTGTTTTCTCGATCGCGGGCGCATCCTAGAACAGGGCCCGCCGGAACAGGTGTTCAACACCCCCAAGGAACCCCGCACGCGTGACTTCCTCGCCCGTGTGCTAAACCGCGGCTAGGGTCGGAAACTACTCCCAGAAGCTCTGCGCATAGACACTAAATTCCTCAATTTCGTCCGGACGTGCTTCAATCCCTGTAAACGTCAACAAATAATGCGGCAGCAGCCTCAGCCGAAACGCGACCGGTTCATTCAGCTGCGCCAGATCATAACCGATCTGCATATAATACAGCACCCGCGCCCGCGTAATAGCTTCCAGCTCATCGTACCCATAACGACAAAACATCTTGGTTAATGCATCCACACGTTGCGCGTCGGACTGGTCCAGCAAATCTCGCACCTTGTCCGACCGACGCGCCCAGTCCCTAATTGCAAAATCCAGTGCCGTATTGAACAACGCCGGGTTCACCACACAGCGATGCACGTTGCACACCGCCGCAGTGATCGTTGCCGCCTCGGCCTCTGCCTGCCGGATCAACGCCCCGGTATTGGTCGCCTGCCAATCGGCCAACAACGCGTCGAGCAGCTCCTGACGGGACTTGAAATACCAATAAAACGAAGATCGCGACACGGCCATATGCGCGGCCAAATTCATCACTTTGACCTGCTCTACCCCGTCCGAAACCAATACATCGCGCGCGACATTCAGCCAATCGTCACGCGTGACTTTGACATTGCCACCCAATGGCTCGGCTTCGGGATTATCACGGTGCAGGACTGTCTTGGAATTCATGGCATCAACTTTCCGGTGGGGCACCCCCCTCGGATATGCGCCGCTCAATGAACCGATGCAAGTCATTCAACCCACTTGCCTTCGGTTCCGGAGCTGGAGAGTTAGCCACGATGTCTTGCCACAGCGCCGTGGCGCGCTGATTGGCATCTTGTGCCCCCCGCTCTGTCCATGTTCCAAAATTGGCGTAATCGTGCAAAAACGGCTCGTAAAACGCGGTCTGATACCGCTCCATCGTCTGTGGCGCGTCAAAGAAGTGACCGCTCGGCGCGACTTGGGTCAATGCAGTGTCATAGCCAATTTCATCCGCCCCCGCCTGTGCCCCAGCACACAGCTCGGCCACCATATTCAACACTTCGGCGTCGCAAATCATCTTCTCAAACGACACTGTTAACCCCCCTTCCAGCCACCCGGCGGAATGGATCACAACACTGGCCCCAGCCAACAGGCACCCCCACAAACCAAACTGGTTTTCGTTTGCGGCCTGAATGTCATTGCTATTCGACGCAGACCCGGCCGCAGAACGCCACGGCAGCCCAAGGAACCGCGCCAACTGTCCAGCCGCCAAAGACGCCTGAAAATGCGACGGCGTGCCAAAGGCAGGCGCGCCGGACTTCATGTCTACATTTGATGTGAACGTACCGTAGCAAATCAGCGCTCCAGGCGACACCAACTGTGTCAGTGCAATTGCTGCCATCGCCTCGGCATGGCTCAACGTGATCGCCCCGGCCACCGTGATCGGCGCCATCGCCCCCATCAACGTGAACGGCGTCACGATCGACATTTGCCGCATCCGGGCAAAATCAATCAGCCCCTGCGCCATCGGAATGTCCAATGTGCGCGGACTGTTTGTATTGATGATCGTATAACTATGCGGCGCGGCCCGAAACGTCTCATCCGAAAGCCCGCGCGACATGCAAAGCATCTCGAAACACTCCATCACCTGCGGCGTCCCTCGTGAGAAAAAGAACGGAAACTTGTCCGTCAATTCCACCTGCGCCTTGGTGGTAAAGTAATGACGCTCATGTGGTGGAATGTCCTGCGGCTCGACTTGCGGCGACACCATCTGGAAAACGTCAAAATGATGGGTCATCTTCAGGAAATCGATGTAATCCTGTCCCGTCGCTGGCCTGCGCCCCTTCACCAGATCCGTCGCATTTGGCGCACCCGCCCCTGGTTGGAACACAAGACTGCCCAGCTCCAGAACAAAGTCGCGGTTTCGTGCGCCCGCACGACATTCAATCGACTTTGGCGCCGTCGCAATCGCCGACTCGATAATATCGCGCCCAATATAGACCATGTCGTCGTCAGAGACGCGCGCCCCCGCTTTCGCGAATATGTCGCGCGCCTCGGGCAGCAAGACCCGGATGCCCATCTCTTCCAACAGGCGCAACGCGCTTTCATGCATGTGCGCGATCTGGTCCACCGCAAAAACATCCATCGTCGCGAACGGGTTCTTTAGCTGGCGATAGTTGACCTCGCGCTTGGACGTCCCACGATCCTCCTGCGATTTGCGCCGGCCTCTGCGCCGCTCTGGCCTTTGGCCGTTCATGCTCTCATGGCCTTGCCCGCCGGATCATAGGGCGATGCCTCAATAACACGCGCGGTCCGCTCAACCCCAACAATATGCACACTCAGTTCACTGCCCACTGCCGCCTTGGCCGGATCAACCAGCGCCATGGCAAGGGATTTCTTCAAATGATGCGCATATGCGCCAGAGGTCACAAAGCCTACGCGTGCACTATCCGACCAAATCGGCTCATACCCGCTCGCGTCCGCATCCGCCGCATCAATCTCCAGCGTAACTTGAACCTGCGCAGGCCCATTCCCGTTACGCTCAGAAATAGCCGTATCCTTGCCGATGAAATCTTTGTCCCAATCGATCCAGCGATCCATGCCAGTCATGCCCGGCGTGTACCCTTGCGTGAACTCTGCCGACCAAATACCGAAACTCTTCTCAATCCGCGTGCTCAGCATGGCGTTAAAGCCAATTTCGCGGATGCCCAAGGGCTCCCCCGCCTCCAGCAACATCCGCCGCAGCGCGATGTGATCGCCATATCGACAGTTGATCTCATAACCTTTCTCGCCGGTAACTGACATCCTCGCCACTTTGGCCCGCACCAGCCCGACATCAAACGCGCCGCATTGCATGAATTTCAAACCCGAAATGTCCTGCTCCACCACGCACTCCATAACTTCTTCGGATTTGGGGCCAATCACCGCAAATCCGCATATCTCTTCTCCCAGATCACGCAGGCTGACGCCCTCCTCCATGTGGTCATCAAACCACCGCATATGCCACGCGCGCAGGTAATAACTGCCCATGATCCAAAAGGAGCCATCCCCCCAGTTCAAAACCGTCAGATCACCCATAAGCCGCCCGGTCTCGCTCAACATCGGCGCAAGCTTTGCCCGCCCTGGTGCTGGCAACTTGCTGGCCATGATCCTGTCCAGCCACGCTTGTGCGTTTGCCCCTGAAACTTCGAACCGCGAGAACCCGGTAATATCCAACAGCGCCACACCCTCGCGGATGGCTTTGCACTCTTCGGCAACAATCTCATGCGCATTCGAACGTTTCAGCGTCGGCGTCTCTTCGAACCCCTCAGGCGCAAAGTAGAGCGGCACCTCTAGGTCCCAGCTGACGCCCCATCTGCACCCCGCCTGTGTCATCCCGTCATGCGCCGGCGCCATCTTCAGCGGCCGCCCCGCAGGCAATTGTTCATTCGGATAGGTCATCACGAACCGGCGTGAATAGAATTGCCCGGTGGTTTCTCGGATATAGCGCTTGTTCTCGGCATAGGTCCCATATCGCGCCACATCCACCCCATAGACATCCGCCTCTGGCTCGCCTTCTATGATCCACTCCGCCAGCGACTTGCCAACGCCCCCGCCCTGCAAGAATCCAGCCATCACCGCGCAGGCCGTCCAATATCCGCGCTTGCCCGGCACCGGACCAACCAACGGGTTGCCATCCGGCGAGAAAGTGAACGCTCCGTTCACCCACGTCTTAATGCCGGCCTCTTGCAAACAAGGATAGCGCTCAAAGCCAAGCATCAGCTCATTCTCGATCCGCCCCAGATCCTCCTGTTGCAGTTCAAACCCATAAGACCAAGGCGCACCGTCTTCCATCCAATGGTCATACTCAATTTCGTAAATCCCTACGAGCATCCCATTCTGGTCCTGCCGCATATACGTGAACCCCTCAAGATCCACCGTCATCGGCAACTCGTGATCCAGCGCGGCCACCTCCGGTATGCCATCGGTAATCAGATAGTGATGGTTCAACGGGCTAACCGGCAGCTCAACCCCCGCCATGCGGCCCACCTGCTTGGCCCACAATCCAGCGGCATTAACAACATGCTCGCACCGGATCGTGCACTTTTCGGTGACCACTTCCCATCCCTCAACCGTTTGGTTCAACTCTAGAACCCGGTTATTCTCGACCACGGTCGCGCCACGTTTCTTAGCCGCTCCGGCATAGGCATGCACGGTCCCGGTCGTGTCAATATACCCCTCGCGATCTGCCCACAGACCGCCCATAATACCGTCCCCCGACATGACCGGATTCAACGCAACCGCCTCGTCTCGTGTGACCAACCGACAATCATCAATGCCTATCGTCTGGAAAACGCGATAGGCCGATTGCAACCATTCCCAGCGCTCTGGCGTTCCCGCCAGCGTCAATCCACCAGTCATGTGCATCCCGACAGATTGCCCACTCTCCTTCTCAATTTCACTCAGCAAATCAATGGTATACGCCTGTAGTGACGCGATATTCGGATCAGCATTCAGCGCATGAAAACCACCCGCCGCATGCCATGACGACCCCGCCGTCAGAATTTTGCGCTCGATCAGACACACATCTGTCCAACCCATTTTGGCCAGATGATACAAGACCGACGCCCCCACGACGCCCCCGCCTATAACAACCACACGGTAATGCGAATTCATACGACCCTCCCCAGCGTGAACGCACTCACGCTAGACACACTGTTCACTTCTGTCTAGACATTTATGTACAGAGCCTCCTCCACGAAACAGTAACCGCAAAAACCCGCTCTTAGACCAATTGGCAAATTGACACGCGACAGCACGGGCAATCACACTCATGGCGCATTTCAAGGACCTGTCGCATGACTCATTTTAGCCGCCTGATTTCCGCGCTGATCGGCGCAGCCGTACTCGCAACACCCGTTTTGGCCCAAGACATCGCTGACCGCATTTACACAGGCGGTCCCATTCTCACAATGTCCGACCATGCCCCCCGCGCCCAAGCCGTCGCAGTGAAGAACGGTCACATACTCGCCGTCGGTTCACTATCTGATGTACGCCCACATTGGGGCGACAGCACGCAGACGTATGACCTCGCCGGGCGCACCCTGCTGCCCGGATTTGTAGACAGCCACGGCCACGCCGTCATGGGAGGGCTTCAGGCACTTTCCGCCAATCTACTGGCCGCGCCAGACGGCAACGTATCCGACATTGCAAGCTTGCTCGACACATTGCGCGGTTGGACCGCTGACCATCAAGCGACCGTTGACGCAACCAATCTCATCGTTGGCTTCGGGTACGATCAATCCCAGCTGGCCGAGCTGCGGCACCCGACCCGCGCAGACCTTGATCAGGTCTCAGCCGACATTCCGATTATCATCGTGCACCAATCGGGTCACTTCGGCGCTGCAAACTCGGCAGCGCTCGCTCTGGCTGGCATCACCGCTGATTCTGAAAATCCCCCCGGTGGCATCATCCGCTTTGACGATACCGGCCTGCCCAACGGCGTTCTCGAGGAAAACGCATTCTTCATCGTTCTCGGCGCACTGCTCGACGGCCTCGGCGAGGAAGGCTTCAAATCCTTTGCCCGCGCAGGTGTCGATCTCTGGGCCAGCTTTGGCTACACCACCGCGCAAGAGGGGCGTGCCACCCCTCAAGTCGCCGCTATTGTCGACATGGTCGCCGCCGAGACACCCTTGCCCATTGATGTCGTCGTGTACGCTGATGTACTTGTGGATCGCGAATTTGTCGCTCAAAACCATGGTCATGAGTACCAGAATCGCGTGCGTATTGGCGGCGCCAAGCTCACAATCGACGGTTCACCCCAGGGGTTCACGGCTTTGCGCGACCGGCCTTACTATGATCCGGTGGGCGACTATGCGGCGGGCTATCGTGGATACGCTTCCGCCACGATGCAGCAAGTCACCGACGCCATTGACTGGGCCTTCGCCAATAACGTTCAAATCTTAACGCACGCCAATGGTGAAGGCGCATCCGACATGTTGATCGCCGCCGTAGACGCCGCTACCCTATCTCATGGCGTGGCTGACCGCCGCCCTGTCCTGATTCATGGCCAATTTCTGCGACCGGATCAGGTCGACAGCTACAAACGCCTCGGCGTTTTCCCGTCCCTCTTTCCTATGCACACATTCTACTGGGGCGACTGGCATCGTGATCACACTGTTGGGCCAGAAAATGCTGACAATATTTCACCCACCGGTTGGTTGCGTCAGCGTGATATGATCTTTGGCACACACCACGATGCGCCCGTGGCCTTCCCAGACTCCATGCGCGTTCTCAGCGCCACGGTGACACGCCGCACCCGCTCAGGTGACATCCTCGGCCCCCATCAGCGTGTCGATGCAATGACCGCACTCAAGGCGATGACAATTTGGCCCGCGTGGCAACATTTTGAAGAGGGCAGCAAAGGATCACTGGAGCCTGGCAAGCTTGCCGATTTTGTGATCCTGTCGGATGATCCAACGGCCGTTGATCCCGAGATTCTTGCAAACCTCAAAGTGCTCGCCACAATCAAAGAAGACAAGGTGGTGTTCGACGCCTTGAAGCGAGACGAATAGGATTAGCCAGTGCGCGGCAATAGCCGCGCCAGCAACCCGACCAGCGTCTCGCGTTCTTGATCAGACAGCGGGGCGAGGTTCAGATCGTTCACCAGCCCGACCGCGTCATACAAACGCTCAGCCAACTGATTGCCCGCTTCCGTAACATGAACTGCGTGAGCTCTGCGGGAATTTGGATGCGGTCGCCGTTCGATCAAACCGCGCTCCTCTAATCCGTCCAAAGCGCGGCTGATGACATACGCCGGACGATGGTAGTATCGTCCAATTTCCGCCTGGCTCAACGGGCCATGCTCCAGAGCAACCATCAGGACCGGGAAATGCGGCAGGCTCAATCCCAGTTTCTTAAGTTCGGCTGTAAGGCGCTGCTGGCTCTGGTGAGAAACCTCTTGAACCATCCATCCGAAGCTGGACAACCTTACCCGACGTGCGTGTTCTTCCGCATTCATACGTCTCGCCATAAGGCCTTCATCACCTTCTCGCAACAATTGCGTGATTTGATAACGAAAATGCTACAAACCGTCATATCGCGCGCCACAACTCAGTCACCCCTATCAAAATTACCAGCTCAAGGCAGAGGCGAGCGCGCGCTCGGTCCCTAGCACGCGGTCCAATTATGGCACCTACGCGATACCGACGAACTACCGACGCAATACCGACGTGCCATTTCACGACGAAACGCCCGATGTCTGATTATCGCAATTCGCGCACACGTCTCGTGCGCTGCTCCTCTATTTGAGGCGCCCAGAAGGTACTGTAAGCTATCCCGAACGAGAGGAGACTTCATGCGCAAGATCCAAGCACAGGGCGTGCACCACATCACTCTGACCGGAGCGGACCGGCAGACATCTATCGATTTCTGGGAGGGGTTATTGGGTATGCCCTATATCTTCGACCAACCCAACCTCGATGACCCGAACGAGGGGCATCTCTACTTCGATCCCGGCGACGGTCGCTTGATAACCGTCTTCACCAACGAAACCCGCAAACCAGACCCGCAGCGCACACCGACCGAACCGGGTTGTGTGCATCACATCGCGTTCAACCTCAGCCGCGCCAGCTGGTTGCAAGCGATTGAAAGGCTTGATGAAAGAGATATTGAGCACTCAGGTGCTCGGGATCGGGGGTTCATGGATTCCGTCTATTTCAAAGACCCGATGGGACTACTTATCGAACTGGCCACCTACAAGTTTGAACCCCCGTTTGGATGCTCTCATGCAGATGTCCTTATCCGTGCCCACCGTCTGCGCGTCGCCCGCGGGGATTACAATATCGCCGAGGGCCATCTCGCGGATGCCGTGGAAGAACTGGTGCAAGAGCGCCAAGGCAGCCTCTCATCCGACCGTAGCGCCCAAGACCCGTACTAAACCTTCAGGTAGGTCGGACAAATTTGTCCGACCTACGAAACAATCAGTCCCCGTCAGCCACTCCCTCAGCCCGCGCCCGCGCACGGCGTGCCCGATAGCTCGGCAACACCACTAATAGCAACGCAATCGCCAACAAACCAAGGGTCATCGGACGTTCCCAGATGAACGCGACCCCATCATAAAGCTGCATTGAACGAGAGAAGTTATCTTCCAGCATCCCGCCCAGAATGAAGCCAATAAGCAGCGGCGCGAGTGGATAGTCAGCAAACCGCAGCGCTGTCGCGCAGACCCCGAATCCAACCAGCAATAACAGTTCCGTCGCGTTGTTTTGCCCGATATAGGCCCCCATCAGTGTAAAGAACAAAATAAATGGAATCAGATAGTTACGCGGCACAGATAGAACTTTTGCAATATACGGGATCAGCGGCAGGTTCAGGATCAGTAGCACGAGATTGCCAATGAACATCGACATGATCACGGCCCAGAAAATCTGTGGCTCATCGATCATCAACCTCGGCCCTGGCGTCACGTTCAACGCAATCAGTGCGCCCAACAAAATCGCCGTCGTTCCGGACCCCGGAATACCCAAAGTCAGCAACGGCACAAATGACCCGGTACAGGCCGCATTGTTCGCCGTCTCAGGCGCCGCCAATCCCTTAATCGACCCTTTACCAAACTCTTCCTGCTCGGCCTTTGGCGCAATATTGCGCTCGACTGCATAGCCCAGGAAACTCGCGATTGTTGCGCCTGCGCCGGGCAGAACCCCAATAAAGAACCCTTGCAACGACTGACGCCCAATGACCGGTGCAATGGCCCTGGCCTCACTGCGGGAAATGCGCAAATCCTTGATTTCTCCGTCATTTCCCCCGCCCATCTCTTTAGGCTTCAGCACCAGAAAAAGCGCTTCGGGTAGGGCAAACATTGCCATGGCCAGCGTGATAAAGCCAAAGCCAGACTGCAGATCCATGATCCCCATGGTGAATCGCGGCATGTTAAACAATGCGCCTTCACCAACAGTTGCCATGATCAACCCAAGCACCGTCATCATCAGTGCCTTTGCTACCTGCCCGGTTCCGGCAAAAGCGGCGATTGCGGACAGACCCACCACCATCAGCGCGAAATACTCCGCCGAATGAAATAACAAGGCCACCGACGACAGCGCTGGTGCAAAAATCATCAACAAAAGTGCGCCGACGCTACCACCCGCAAAACTTGCAATCGCGGCGATGGTCAGAGCTTTGCCCGCCTTGCCACTTTTCGCCATCGGATAACCGTCGAAACTAGAGGCGACAGTCCCCGCCACCCCCGGCGCGTTCAGCAAGATCGAAGAAGTCGAGCCCCCAAAAATCGCGCCATAGTAGACGCCAGCCAGCAGGATCAACGCCGCCGACGGATCCCCCATCGAGATCGCTACCGGGATCATGATCGCGATGATCGACATCGGCCCCAAACCCGGCAACATGCCAATGAATGTCCCAATTAAACACCCGCCGATCACCATCAACAGGTTCTGAACAGACAGTGCCGTTTGTAGACCAATCAGAAGTCCTTCAAGCATGTCAGCCTCCGATAAAGCCCGGCAACGGGCGCAAATAAATGCCCAGCACCTGCTGGACTAAATACCACACGACAAGTGTCGCAAAGAGAGCGATAGGCACCATGATGTGCCACTTACGTTCGCCCAGAATGAAAGACCCAAGGATCAGGAAGGCGGACGTGGAAAAGATAAACCCAAGCGGACGCAGACACAGCGCATAGGCCACCATCAACGCAAGCAACATCAATGCTTGGCCAAGGTGGTAATCCCCTAACCGCCTGTAATCTATATCCAGCTCCTTCTCCTCGCCCTTTTCCAATCCCAGCAAGATGATCAATGAGGCGACGATACCTAGCACAGACAATACCTTCGGAAAGGTGCTCGGCCAAATTGGGTTGCGACGCATGAACGGGGCCAAGCCACTATCCATTGTGAACCAGGCGGCATAGCCATAGGCCAAACACACGCCCAGCAAGACCAACGCTATCCAGCGATCCAAGGCCATCTGCATCTCCTGTCGGGTAAATCAAAAGACGACAGAGCGGGCATGCCGCTCTGTCGTGCGTAGGGTCTTCAGAGGAAGCCCAGTTTCTTCATCAGGTCACCAATGACCTTTTCCTGATCTTCTAGGAACGATTGGAAATCGTCGCCTGAATTGTGGATGTTCACCCAACCGTTGCGGGCGCGCACTTCTTCCCACTCGTCGGTTTCATACATCTCGCCCAGCGCTTTCTGATACATCGCCAGCTTGTCATCCGGCAGACCTGGAGCCGCAAAGAACCCGCGCCAGTTCACAAACGATGTATCGATGCCCTGTTCCTTCATGGTCATCGCATCAGGGGCTGCAGACACTCGCTCATCCGCAGTGACACCAATGATTTTCACTTCGCCTGCATTGGCCAAATCAACCGCTTCTGAGAAACCAGTCGACAGCGCTGCAATCTCGCCCGACAGCAACGCCGCCATGGCTTTGCCGCCAGCGTCGTAAGGGATGTACTTCACGCCCAGCGCGTCTTTGCCAGCCGCTTCCATCACCATCGCCGCCACCAGATGGTCCATACCGCCTGGAACCGATCCGCCGCCAATCGCGGTCTTGGATGGATCTGCGTCATAGGCCGCCATCAGGTCTTCCATCGAATTGATAGGGCTGTCTTTGCCCACAACCATTGCGGCGTAATCGCCGATAGTGCCCGCGACCAATGTAAGATCCCGGAAGTTATGCGGGAACACACCGGTTAATGAGCGAATGACAATCGGCGTCGAGTTCACCATCAGCGTGCCGTGGTTACTCTCGGCGTTTTCGATTAAGAAACCGATGGCTTTACCACCGCCGCCACCGGACATGTTTTCGTAAGACGCATTGCCCACTATGCCCGCCTTGGTCAACGCCTCGCCTGTTCCGCGTGCCGTGCCATCCCAGCCGCCACCGGCACCGCCGGGGATCAGAAAGTGGATGCTGTCGGCAACCTTGTGGCCGTCCGCCATTGCGGACCCACCAAAGGCCATTGCGGCGACAGCCGTCGCCATCAGGGCGCGGCGGCCCAGTTTGAATGTCGTCATGATTTCCTCCCAATTTGACAACTGTCCGAAAGACGGCTCAGTTGAAGAGAGAAAAACACCATAACCTGACACAAACCTGTCACGCTCTCAGAAAGGCGCAATCGAGACATGAAATTCCTGCTGGTCGAGGACAATCACGAGCTGGCCAATGCAATCTGCACGCGGATGCAACTGGATGGTCATGTTATTGATCACGCTGACAGAATCCAAGAGGCTCAAGCCTTCTCTGAAACCGGTGAATACGACCTGATCCTACTCGACATCATGCTTCCGGATGGCGACGGACGCAACTTTCTGAAACAGCACCGTGCCCGCCAAAATGACACCCCGGTCATCGTTTTAACGGCGCGCTCTCAGGTTTCCGACAGAATCAGCATGCTTGATCTTGGTGCTGATGATTATGTCACCAAGCCTTTTGATCACGAAGAACTACAGGCCCGATGCCGCGCCGTTTTGCGCCGCAATGCGGGGGCGGCCCAGTCTGTTCAACGGTTAGGTGACGTCGCCTTTGACTCGGTTGCCGGGTCGTTGACGGTCGGCGATTGTGTCATTCAGCTGCGCAACCGGGAACTGCGCCTTCTGGAAGTTTTGTTTAACGCACCCGGTCAGATATTTTCCAAGCAAAAACTCTTTGATCGTCTGTTTTCTTACGACGATGACGTTTCAGAAAACGCTATCGAAGTCTATATCGGCCGCCTGCGCAGACATCTGGAACCTTCACAATTGCGCATCACAACCCATCGCGGTTTGGGATATAGGCTGGACCATGACGAGTAGCGCGCCTGCCGATGTTCAGGTCCGTGGTGCGCTGCGCAACCGGTTGGTTATTTCATTGGTCGGCGGCGCGGCTGTCTTGGCAATTCTGATCTTTCTCGTGGTGCGCAGTTACGCAGCCCAGATCGCACAGCAAGGACAGGATGACGTGCTTGGCGCGTCTGTTACCTCGATCCTCGACGCCGCGATCATACGCAATGGCGTCATCCAGATTGACATTCCATATGCATCGTTTTCCATGCTGAACACTCCGTCGGACGACCGGGTTTTCTACGCGGTTTATCAGGACGGAACTCCTATCTCGGGCTACGCCGACTTGCCTCCACCTCTTGACACCAACGCTACGAAAAACGACTTTCGCACTGTCACCTACAACGGCACCCCAGTAAGGTTGGCCACAGCGGCGCGCGTTCTGATTGGCGCGGATGTCCGCACCGAGGTCAAGGTCTCGGTCGCACAAACACGTGACGCACTTTCAGGCACACTCAACCGTATCTCACGTAACGTCGCTCTCTTTGGCGCGGGGTTCTTTCTATTGGCCACAGTGCTGTCGTTCTGGGCTACGTCGACAACCATTTCTCGTTTGCGACGTCTGACCGACTCTGTGACCCGCCGTGGCCCCAAAGATCTCAGCCCGGTCGCCAAACCCGTGCCCGTCGAAATGGCGCCGCTTGTTTCATCGCTCAACTCGCTGATGTCGCGACTGGATCAATCCCTGCACCGCTCCGAAGACTTCATCGCCGAAGCGGCGCACCGCGTTCGCACACCACTTGCTACGGTTCGCTCTCATGCCGAGGCAACGCTACATCGCGTTGAGCGCGAGGAGAACCGCCAGGCTTTGCGCGCTATGATGCGCGCCATTGACGAAAGCTCCCGTGCCGCCGGACAGTTGCTTGATCACGCCATGATCACTTTTCGTGCCGATCATCTGGAACTACAAAACCTCGATCTCGTCGACTTGGTTCAGGATCTTGTGACACGCCTCACGCCAATTGCGGACATGAAGCACATTGACCTACGTCTCACCGGTGACACTTCGGTGCCCGTAAGCGGCGATCCCATCCTATTGCAGAACGCATTGCGCAACCTGATCGACAACGCCCTCAAATACGCGCCGAGCGAAACCGAAATAAGCCTAAATGTAACCACAGCCTCGCGACCAACTGTCGAAATTCGCGATCAGGGCGCGGGTTTTCCAACGGCAAACATGGCCGATCTGGTGTCCCGCTTTTCGCGCGGCGAAAATGCCAGCGATACTATCGGGTCCGGCCTTGGCCTTACCATCGCCCAAGACGTCGCGGCGGCCCATGGTGGCGCGCTGGTACTGTCCAACAATCCAAAGGGGGGCGCATGCGTAACCTTGTCACTCTGATCTTGTGCTTCCTGCCTGCCCTCTCGTCGGCCCAAGATTGGGAAGACCGGCAATTTTTTGGCACGACATCGCCAACGCAAACTCTGCGGGTGCTTTCCTCAACTGATACAGCGCTTTTCGAACCCATTATCGACCATTTCCTGCAATCCAACCGCGACATTGCAGTTGAATATCTCGTGGCCAGCACCGCAGACATCGATGCCGCATTCCGCGCGACACCAGAACGGTTTGACGTAGTGATATCCAGCGCGATGGACTTACAATTTAAACTGGTCAATGACGGGTATGCGATTGAAATAGAAGACTTACCTGCCCCCGATTGGGCTCAGTGGCGCCAAAGCCTGTTTGCCTTTACTGCTGAACCTGCGGCCATAATACTCAATCGAAACGCGTTTCGCGGCCATCCCATTCCACGCACCCGCCAGGAATTGATCCAAGCCATGCGCGCGCGTCCGGACATCTTTGAAAATCGCCTGGGAACCTATGATGTCCGCCAATCCGCGCTTGGATATCTTTTTGCCACGCAAGACGCGCGCGCGTCCGAAACTTATTGGCGTTTGATGGAGGTTATGGGCAGTCTCGGCCTACGTCTCTATTGCTGCTCAGGTGACATGATCGACGATCTCACTCGTGGCGATCTGGTCGTCGCATACAACGTACTGGGCAGCTACGCCGCCGCCCGCACTGAAAACGCGAATGTTCTGGAAATCATATTACCTTCAGAATTCCCCACAACAATGATGCGCACAGCTTTCGTGGCGGCACAAACCGACAAACCGGAAACGGCGGCGTCGTTCACGCGGTTTCTGGTTGAGATGCAGCAAGCGAATTCAGATCACGCGAGTTTCCCACTGCCACCGCTGAACCCAGCGGAAAACGTCGACAACCAATCCACCATCGCATTGGGCCCGGCATTGATGACGTATCTGGACACGCTTAAGAAACGAACATTTCTGCAAGAATGGGAAAACGCGGTTTTGCAATAGCGGCCAGATTCATCCCTTTTCCCACATCACATTCCATGCCACTCTCTCCTCGCTGAGCAGAAACAATACTCATTGGGAAAAACATGATCGACTTTTTGGTGATTGGTGGCGGCATTGCGGGCGTATCCGCTGCCGCTCGGTTATCAGAATTTGGCAAAGTAACACTGTTGGAGCGCGAAACTGCATTGGGCTACCATGCGTCCGGGCGCTCCGCCGCTTTGTTTGAATCAAATTACGGCCTCAAGAGCACCGTCGAGCTTTCAAAAGCCAGCGCCGAATTTCACACCAACGCCCATGGCGGCTTTCTAAGCGCTCGCGGCCTCTTGGTATTGGGCAAAGCAGGTGAAGCAACCGATTTTGCACATGCCTGCGATAACCTGAATGTCGCGCCCATCGACGTTGAACGTGCCTTTGAACTTGTCCCTATACTGGACCCCGCAAATGTCAAACACGCAGCCTTTCACAAGGCCGCTTATGACATCGACACCGATCTTCAAATTCAAACCTTTGCTCGCGTTTGCCGCCAAAATGGCAGCGCGGTGCTGACCAACCAAGATGTCACTGACATCAAACGATTAGACGCTGGGTGGGAAGTCACCTCATCGGGTCAGGTCCATAATGCCCGGATGCTCTTTAATGCAGCCGGTGCTTGGGTTGATCACATCGCTGAATTGGCGGGAATTGCTCCCTTGGGCTTCACCCCATTGCGCCGGTCCATGGCGCGCATTCCCGCACCTGCCAATCATGACGTCAGCCCGTGGCCAATGATGTTGGGATGCCGCGAAGATTGGTATGCCAAGCCGGATGCAGGCAGCCTCTTGGTTTCCCCCGCCGAGGAAGACCCGATGTCTCCCTTTGATGCTTGGCCCGACGATATTGTGCTGGCCGAGGGGATCGCCCGTTATCAGGAGTTTGTGACCGAAGATGTGACCCGGCTAACCGCAAGCTGGGCGGGCTTGCGCACATTCTCACCAGATCGCAATTTGGTCCTTGGCCCCGCTCTGGACGATGCCGGGTTTTTCTGGGTAGCCGGGCAAGGTGGATATGGGTTCCAGACCGCGCCCGCCGCTTCACAACTGATTGTGGATCTTGTTACCGGCAAGCCTTCTGACCTCGACCCAGACACGCTTGCAGCTATAAACCCCAATAGGTTCGCCTGATGCCAGAACGACGCAAACTGCCGCCCAGCGCTTCGGTTGCAACGCCGGATGAGAATGGCAAACTGTTCGCCCCATCACCAGATCGCAATGCAGGGGTCATTACTGATTTTGTATCTTCCGTCGCGCCGGTGTCGGGTAACGCATTAGAGATTGCCAGCGGCACCGGCCAGCATATCATTCAACTGGCCGCCGCCATGCCCGGCCTGCACTGGCAACCGACCGAAATCGCCCCAGAACGCCGTGCCAGCATCGACACGTATCTGTCTGAGGCCAATCTCTCCAACACTTCCCCTGCAATCCAACTCGACGCAACTGCGCCCGGTTGGGGCGCGCACCACCAAGGGCAAAGCCTGATCTTGTTGGTTAACCTGCTACACCTCGTGAGCAAGGCAGAGGCGCAAACCCTTGTGGCAGAGGCCGCACAAGCCCTGAAATCAGGGGGCCTCCTAGTGGTCTACGGTCCTTTCATGCGCGGTGACACCTTGATCAGCGAAGGCGACGCACGTTTTCACGCCAACTTACAATCTCAAGATCCAGAGATCGGGTACAAAAGCGATCAAACCGTTATTAAATGGGGCATCGGCGCCGGCTTATCGCACCAACGCACCACCCAAATGCCAGCCAACAATCTGGCGTTGTGCTGGCAAAAAACCTGAAAATCCCCACCCGATCTGATCCGGATCAATAAACACATTCCAAAAGTAGTATTTGTCTCATCCGATATCACACTTTGGAGCCTCTAATGAGCTGGACAGAAAAACTTACCGAAACCCGCACACAACTACGCTCGCTAAATAAAACCATCCCGGATGCTACCCGCGCCTTTGGCGGATTGGGCAAAGCTGTCAAAGAAGGCGGTACGTTTGATTTCAAAACCAAAGAATTCATCGCTCTTGGTATCGCGGTCGCAATGCGCTGCGACAACTGCATTGTCCTGCATTGCGAGGCGCTGCTTAAGGCAGGTGCCACTCGGGAAGAGGTTGGGGATGTTTTGGCCATGACCATACAGATGGGCGGTGGGCCATCGATGATGTATGCCGCCAAGGCGCTCGATTGCTTTGACACGCTTGCAAAGGGCTGACACCGTCTGCGCAACCTCTTAACATTGCACCAACTCAGGCTTTTCCAGATCGGACCACATTATGACTCGTTTTCTACCCCCAATCGCGGCCCTCGCCCTTGTTGCGACTCAGGCCACCGCCACAGACGCGTCTTTTCTGGAAAACTGGGATCTGGATGACGATGGTGGCGTGACATGGACGGAACTCGAAGATCTGCAACGCAAGATTTTCAGCACGTATGACATTGACGGTGACGGTGCACTCAATAGCGAGGAATACACAGCCTTTGACAAGGACCGCGCCGCCACAGCTGAGGCGACGGGCGACGCACATCACCGCCTCGCCGTGCATGGCATGGCCCGTAATCGATTTGACACGAACCTTGACGGTCTGGTGACATTCGAAGAGTTCCAAACCGGCTTGCGCAATTGGTTCAACAAGAACGACGGCAACAAAAACGGCATCTTGGAGTCAGGCGACTACTAGGCTCATCCGATGCCGCAAAAAGGGGCCAAGGCACATCATACGCCTTGGCCTTTCGTCTCTTTCACAAACGGGTTTACCCGTTCATGCGAATGGTTTCGTTCTTTGGGTCATAAGGGCTGTCACAGGTCACAACCGCATCCCAAAGCTGATCCTGCATCTTGACCTTAAGCTTGGTGCCTTCAATCACCAACTCCGGCTTGATATAGCCCATTCCAATGGATTTCCCGAACGCCACAGAATAACCACCTGATGTTAAGCGCCCTACGCGCTCGCCCTCCGGTGTATAAAGCACTTCGCGCCCCCATGGATCGGCATCCGACGGCCCATCAATCAGCAGCGTACAGCACTTTGCGCGTACACCCAGCGCCGCCATGGCCTCTTTGCCGTGGAACTCTTTGGACTGATCAATAAACCGCGGCAGATCAGCCTCGGCTGGCGTCGCATCCCGGCCCAGCTCATTGCCAAACGCACGGTAGCTTTTCTCCTGACGCAGCCAGTTTTGCGCCCGCGCCCCAACCAGCTTGATCCTGTGCTTCTCGCCCGCCTGCATCAACAGATCCCAAAGGTAGTTCTGCATCTCAATCGGATGATGCAGCTCCCAGCCCAACTCGCCTGTATAGGCCACGCGGATTGCGTTGACCGGGCACATACCCAGCTCGATCTGTTTGGCCGACAACCAAGGAAACCGCTTGTTGCTCAATGCCGTGTCCTTGTCGGCATCTACGATGATCTCCTTCAAAACGTCGCGCGTTTTGGGGCCTGCGATGGCGAACACGCCCCACTGGGTGGTCACGTCCTGAATTTCGATGTAGCCGAACTCATCCAACTTATCCTCGGCCGCCTTACGCAGGAAATCTGCGTCATATTCGGTCCAGGCACCGGCAGATACGAGGTAATAGTTGTTCTCGCCATTGCGTACGATGGTGTATTCCGTGCGCGTTGTACCATGCGCCGTTAGCGCATAGGTCAAATTGATCCGCCCCACTTTGGGCAACTTATTACAGGTGAACCAATCAAGGAACGCCGTCGCGCCGGGCCCTTTGACCACGTGTTTGGTAAAAGCCGTCGCATCAATCAGCCCAACACCTTCACGAATGGCCTTCGCCTCGTCGACTGCATACTGCCACCAGCCACCGCGACGGAAAGACCTCGCGTCATGGTCAAAACTCTCAGGCGCATCCAGCGGGCCATAATAGTTCGGACGTTCCCAGCCATTCACCCAGCCAAACTGCGCCCCAAGCGCCTTTTGCCGGTCAAACGCTGGTGCCGTGCGCAACGGGCGTGCGGCGGGTCGTTCTTCGTCCGGATGGTGAAGAATATAGACATGATCATAACACTCTTCATTCTTTCGCGCCGCGAACTCGGTTGTCATCCAGTTGCTGGAATACCGTTTCGGGTCCAACGAGGCCATGTCGATCTCGGCTTCGCCGTCCACCATCATTTGGGCAAGGTAATACCCTGTTCCACCTGCCGCCGTGATCCCGAATGAGAAACCCTCGGCCAGCCACATATTGCGCAGCCCCGGTGCTGGACCAACCAGAGGGTTACCATCCGGTGTATAGCAGATTGGACCATTAAAATCGTCCTTCAACCCACTTTCCTCGCATGATGGAATGCGGTGGATCATTGCCATGTACTGTTCTTCGATCCGCTCCAGATCAAGCGGGAACAGGTCGGCTCGGAAACTGTCTGGCACACCATGCTCAAACACCGCGGGGGCGTTCTTTTCATAGACGCCCAAAATCCAGCCGCCACGCTCTTCGCGCACATAGCTTTGAGCATCCGCATCGCGCACAACCGGATGTTCCTGACCGCCATTTGCGCGGTACTCGACCAAGGCCGGATCTTTGTCCATCACGATAAACTGGTGCTCAACAGGAATCGCCGGCATCTTGATGCCCAGCATCTTGGCAGTACGCTGAGCATGGTTGCCAGAGGCAGTCACAACATGCTCGGCGCTGATCACGATCTGTTCGTCACCCGGCACCAGATTGCCGCCCTTTTCAACCATCTTGGTTAGGGTCACGTCCCAGTGGTCGCCCTTCCACTCAAACCCATCGGCCTGCCATTTGCGCTCAATCATGACCCCACGTTGGCGTGCGCCCTTGGCCATTGCCTGTGTCACATCCGCCGGGTTAATATAGCCATCTTCGGTATGATATATCGCACCTTTCAGGTCTTCGGTGTTGATCAGCGGCCAACGTTCCTTAATCTGATCAGGTGTCAACCATTCATAGTCAACACCACACGTCTCTGCCGTGGACGCATAGAGCATGTATTCGTCCATGCGCTCTTGCGTCTGCGCCATACGTAGATTGCCGACTACGGCAAACCCGGCGTTTAGCCCGGTTTCCTCTTCCAGCGTTTTATAAAAATCCACCGAGTACTGGTGAATATGGGTCGTGGCATATGACATGTTGAACAGCGGCAAAAGCCCGGCCGCGTGCCACGTCGACCCAGATGTCAGCTCATCCCGCTCGATCAGCATGACATCTTCCCAGCCCGCCTTGGCCAGATGATAGGCAATTGAAGTTCCGACGGCACCCCCGCCTACGACCAGCGCTTTGACATTCGTTTTCATTGTCCAGACGACTCCCAAGACATCCCTTTGAACAAGAGTCTTACTCGATATAAAAAACCGCGCAGGGTCCAGCCGACGCTTATGTGCGCGAAACCGACCTTGGTGTGGCGTAAAAATAACTTGCTGCAACGCAGCAACAAGGCTAAACACAGAACCCATCTTGGGAGGAGACAAGATTACATGCGGGTTTGCCGTACAATTACCGACTGCCGCGCCATTGTTGCTGACTACAAAAGCAAGGGCGAAACTGTAGGCATGGTCCCGACAATGGGGTTCCTGCACGCGGGTCATATGACGCTTGTGAAACTCGCAAGTTCCAAGGCAGACCGCACAGTCGTCTCAATCTTTGTCAATCCATCCCAGTTCGGCGAATCCGCCGATCTTGACGCTTACCCTCGCGACGAGCCCCGCGATCTGGCAATGCTGAAAGCTGCCGGTGTTGACCTCGTGTTCATCCCCGACGTCGACACCATGTACCCACCGGGCGACGAAACCGTCGTTGAAACAACCCGCCTGGCCAACATGTTACATGGCAAGGTCAGACCGGGTCATTTTCGCGGCGTTACAACGGTCGTGTCGCGACTGTTCAACATCGTTCAACCTGACATCGCCTGTTTCGGCGAAAAGGACTACCAACAGCTGCAAATCATCAAACGCATGGTGGCCGATCTACACATGCCTGTGCAGGTGATCGGCGGCAAAACCGTGCGAGAAGACGACGGCCTGGCCATGTCATCGCGCAATGTGCGCTTGTCGACACAGGATCGCGCCGCAGCACTGGTCTTGTCCCGCTCACTCGACGCAGCTGAACACGCGGTACAATCAGGGACTACCGTTGAAAAGCTGCGCGATGTTATCGCGTCAACTATTAGGGCAGAGCCACGTGCCGCCCTCAAGGGGCTGGACATTGTCGCCGCAGAAAGCCTCAATGAACTCAGCGGGTTCGTCAACGAACCCACCGCAATAATGCTCTCCGTCGCTTTCGGAGACATCCTTCTGATTGATCAAAGGGTCGTCACACCATGAGCAAACAAGCCCCCATCCGCCGCACCACCGTGCCCCAAATCGCAGCGCGCAAGGGCGGCGAGCCTATTGTCTCGCTGACATCCTACCACGCACACACGGCAGCAATCGTCGACAAATACGCAGACTTCATTCTTGTCGGTGACAGCCTCGGCATGGTGATGCACGGTATGGAAAGCACAGTTGGCGTACCGCTTGACCTGATGATCATGCACGGCAAAGCGGTGGTTCGCGGCACCAAAAAAGCGCTTGTCGTGGTCGACATGCCCTTTGGAACTTACGAAGAAAGTCCCGGTATCGCCTTTCGCAACGCCGCCCGCATTATGAAGGAAACCGGCTGTGGCGCGGTTAAGCTTGAAGGCGGCGCGCGCATGGCTGAGACAATCCGTTTTCTGACCGAACGTGGCATCCCGGTAATGGCCCATATCGGCCTCACCCCTCAATCCAGCAACGTCATGGGCGGCTTTAAAACGCAGGGGCGCGACGAAGATGACTGGCCCGTACACGAGGCCGACGCACAGGCCGTGACCGAAGCAGGTGCCTTTGCCATTGTGCTCGAAGGTATGGTCGAACCCCTCGCCGCCCGCATCACCAAGCAGATATCGATCCCGACGATCGGCATCGGTGCCAGCTCTGATTGCGACGGCCAAATCCTGGTGCTCGAAGACATGCTGGGCCTGAACGAATGGACACCCAAATTCGTCAAAGTCTACGGCGACCTCGGCCCAGCCATCGAACGCGCCGTCAGCCAATACGCCGACGAGGTTAAAAACCGCAGTTTCCCTAGCGAAGACGAGGTTTACCGTTAACGCGAAAACTACTTACTTCTTAATGTACCCATCTTCGATCATCTTGGTGAACATGTCCTCCATGCTCTCCTGCATCGGACGATAGCTCATGCCAAGCGCCCGGATGCTTTTGGAGTTATCCCCGCGCCACGGCACATTCACCGTGCGGCTCACAAACTTGCGATCCATCCCCAGCAGAGGGCCAACCAACCAGACCAGCCACTTAGGCAGCGCTTTTTTGGGCAACGGGTATTGATCCGCAAACTTCGGTCGCAACGCCAGCGCCATTTCCAGCAAATCGGTTTCGTGCCCGGACACAATATGCCGCCCCTCGGCATCCGCCAAATATCCCGCTGCCAAATGTGCCTCGGCCAGGTCGCGCACATCCACAACACCAAACCCTAGCTTCGGTGCGCCCATTCGGGCCGTGCCATCCCCCAGTTGCCTGAGGATGTTAAAGCTCTGCGATGTCGGCTTTGCCTGTACCGCAGGCCCAACTACCAATGACGGGTTCACCACCACTAATCGCCAACGTTCCTGAGCCTCAGCGATCTCCCAAGCGACTTTTTCCGCTAGCGTCTTGGAATAAGAATAGGGCTGATACTCCAGAGACGCCGTTGTGTTCCACATATCTTCTGTGATGCACCGGCCCGGCACATCTAATGTATCCTGCGCATCCGTGTAAATCGCCGCACAACTGCTTGTCAGCACTACGCGATGCACGCTTTCTACGCGGTTCGCTTCTTCCAATACATTACGCGTGCCCTTGACCGCCGGGTCGATCAGCTCTTTTTGCGGGTCTTTCACTGAAATCGTAAAGGGTGACGCCGTATGGAAAACCACGCCACACCCCTCCATCGCCTCGGCATAAGACCCTTCTTTCAGCAAATCGGCCTTGAAGAATTTGATCTCACCAGGGCTTGCTTCGGCTATCGCCGCCAGATGCCCCACCTTGGCTGCATTCTCCGGATCACGTACAGGCGCATGAACTGTTGCACCCGCCTCTAACAAACGTCTTACGATCCACCCGGCCACATAACCTGTCGCACCTGTGACCAACACCGGCTGGTAGGTGGCCACTTCAATAGGCTTGTCTGCCATACCGTCACTCCCGCAAATCCACTGGTTGTCACCTAATCAAACTACGCCAGCCCAACAATAACAGATTACGCCAGCAAACTAGCAGATCATGCCAACCGCTAACCAACGATCTTGCCCGGGTTCATGATATCATCCGGATCAATCGCCGCTTTGATAGCCTCCATCACACTCACGGCCCCACCCAGTTCGCGCCGCAGATAGGGTTTCTTGCCCTGCCCAATGCCATGCTCGCCGGTGCAAGTGCCATCCATCGAAATCGCCAGATCATTCAGCCAGGAAATAAACGCCGCACCAGCAGCAACCTCATCAGGGTTTTCCATGTCGATCAGCGGTAATGCGTGGAAATTCCCATCCCCAACATGCCCGACAATCGGCGCCAACAGGCCCAGTTCCGCCGCCTTGTCTTGCGCCGCAGTCACGCATTCGGCCAACCGCGAAATCGGCACACAAACATCCGTAGAAATCCCCTTGGCTCCGGGCCGCAGGGCCAGTGTTGCCCAATACATATCATGGCGTGCCTGCCACAGCTTGTTACGATCCTCGGCTTTTGTGGTCCATTCAAATCCCGAGCCACCAACGTCACCAGCAATTTCACCAAATATTTCTGCCTGCTC
Source organism: Shimia abyssi (assembly GCF_003014475.1). Taxonomy (GTDB): domain Bacteria; phylum Pseudomonadota; class Alphaproteobacteria; order Rhodobacterales; family Rhodobacteraceae; genus Shimia; species Shimia abyssi. The sequence goes on from NZ_PYGJ01000002.1 coordinate 307,942, forward strand.
CGCCACACTCGCCTCAGAGCCATGGAACTCAAGCAACAAAAGCGGCGATATCGGCAAATCCAGCCCGGAATAGGTGTTGGCCGCCTCCACGCTTTTCTCATCCAACAGCTCGATCCGCGCCACTGGCACGCCGTACTGTATGGTCGCCATCACTGCCTGGCAGGCCGCGTCCACTGTTTCAAACGAGCAGCGCGCCGAAGACATCGCCTCGGGAATACCCTGCAATTTCAACGTGATCTGCGTGATGATACCAAGTGTCCCTTCGGCCCCGACCATAAGCCGCGTAAGATCATACCCCGCGCTCGATTTCTTGGCCCGCGTCGCCGTACGGATGATTTCACCAGACGGCAACACCACCTCAAGCGCCAGGACATTGTCCTTCATCGTGCCGTATCGCACTGCATTTGTGCCACTCGCACGTGTCGCCGTCATTCCACCGAGCGAGGCATTCGCCCCCGGATCAATTGGGAAAAACAGCCCCTTGTCGCGCAAATAGGTGTTCAACTGTTCGCGCGTTACACCTGGCTGCACCACACAATCCAGATCCTCCGGATGCACCGCTACAATCTGGCTCATCTCGCTCAAATCAACGCAAATCCCACCCGCTGGCGCATTGACCTGCCCCTCAAGCGAAGTGCCCGTACCATACCCGATCACCGGCACTTTGTGCTCTGCACAAACACGAACAATTGCAGCAACATCTTCGGTAGATTGCGCGAAAACCACGGCATCAGGCGCTTGATTTACAATCCAAGTCGTCGTGTGCCCGTGCTGTTCACGCACGGATTGACCGGTCTGGAACTTCTCGCCAAAACGTTGCTTTAGAATGCCGGCCGCCGCCGCAATACCATCTTCATTGCGCGGCAGATCCAATGCCTCACCCATAGTCTCTCTCCCCGATATCGCGCCAAGCCTATGCCTTGCGCGACATCCGGGCAACCACTCTACTCACCAAAGGCCAGACCTTCGCGGCGCGGGTCGGCACCGCCGCTTAATCCGTCACCCACCGCAATAACATGCAGTCCGGAATTCAACCCGCGTTGGTTTACTTCGAACCCCATCGCTTCAAGTGGGGCAAGCAGGGTTTCGCTTTCCATGTCAAAGGTCCCGAACCGATTGACCAGATGCGGTAACGCAGCGGCGTCCTGCGCGTTCATGCCCCAATCCAGATGCGCAATGATCGTCTTGGCCACATACCCAATGATCCGGCTGCCGCCGGGCGATCCGATCACAAGCGCCGGCCTTCCGTCTTTAAGCACAATGGTTGGCGCCATCGAAGACCGCGGCCGCTTGCCCGGCTCGACCCGATTGGCAACCGGCACGCCATCCACGTGGCTGCGGAACGAGAAATCGGTCAGCTCATTATTGAGCAGAAACCCCGCAGCCATAACCCGACTACCAAAGCCATTCTCGATGGTCGTCGTCATACTCAGCGCATTCCCGTAACTATCAACAATCGAGATATGAGAGGTTGAAGGATGCTCAATTGCGTCGTCATCGGCCCAGTTCAGGGCGTGGTCAAATTCCGGTTTGCCCGGCGCAACAGCCTCCAACGCGCCCTCGCGATCCAGCAACTTAGCTCGCTCTGCCAGATAATCATCCGCCAGCAAACCATTCGCAGGCACCGGCACATAATCGCTATCGGCCATGTACCGCCCGCGATCTGCAAATGCCAAACGAGATGCATCGCCAATCAACCGCCACGCCTCGGGGCTATCCGCGCCCATCCCGGCCAGATCGAAATGTGAAACCATCCCCAAAATCTGCCCAACGGTCAGCGCCCCGGACGAGGGCGGACCCATCCCGCAAACCTCATAGGCATGATACGTCACACATGCCGCAGACCGCTCTTTTACTTCATAAAGCGCTAGATCAATTGCCCGTAGTTCGCCGGGTCGTTTCGCCCCTCGCACCGCGCTCACGATATCCGCAGCAATATCGCCTGTGTAAAACGGATCAGCCCCCTTTGCTGCCATTGCCTTTAGCGACGCAGCGTAGGCCTCATTCATCAGCAGATCACCTGCTTTCAACGGGTCTCCGCCAGGCAGGAAATAGCTGGCCGTGGTTGGATGCGTTGACAATCGCTCAACATCTCGCTCAATCGACGACGCCATGCGTGGCGACACGATGAAACCCTCTTGGGCCAGCGAAATCGCGTCGTCAAACAATCCCGCCCATTGCGCCTTACCCCAACGACGCTGTGCTTCTTCCATCAACATTGGTGTACCCGGTACGCCAACTGACAATCCACCGACAACCGCGTCAAAGAACCCAAGCCGCTCGCCATTTTCATCTTGAAACAGACGCGGTGTGGCGGACAATGGCGCGGTTTCTCGCCCGTCCAAGGTGGTCACTTCACCACTCTCGGCATCGTACCAAACCAGAAACGCACCACCGCCAAGGCCAGAGCTTTGAGGCTCAACCAACCCAAGCACTGCCTGCACTGCAACCATGGCGTCTGCTGCCGTACCGCCTTCTCGCAAAACGTCGGCTCCAGCTTTCACGGCCAAAGGATGGGCCGCCGCCACCATCCATTTCTCGGCGTCATACGGCATTCCGGCATCTTTCGCCGCCTGCGCCGCTTTCAATTCTTCGGGAACAATGGCTCCCAAAATGGTATCCGCCTCAGGCGCGACCGCGTCTGCCGCTTCCTGAGCGGCAACTGCACCGGCAAGAACAAAACTCAAAACACAAGCATTCAAAATACACGACATGCGACTCTCCCCTTCAGGTTGAACTTGAACCAACCTTATGACAGTCGAGGCGCTTCACCAAATCCAACGAATGGGTAATCCGCCAAAATGTGGTGAACCGCTCTTTCTGGCGTCAACACAGACTCAAATAGGCTGAAGCTAGTCGCCATAACTTCCGGCAATACAGGCACTGATTGGGTGCTCAGGAAATGACCCAGCCGCGCCGCTTCGTTACCCTTCAACCCGCCACCAAACCGCGTGATCGTGACATGCGGATGGAACCGTTTTCGCTCTGGGGCGGCACCAACCAGCCTCGCGGCGCGACGCACACCATTCTCCAGCGCCAACAACTCGGCGCAAGGGTCGACCCGCAACGTCAACACCTTAGGAACCGACCCACCCAGCGGCTCGAACCCAGCCAACCGCAACGTAAACGGCTCTACTGTTAGCGCATCCAGTTCTTCGTGAAGTGCCTCAAGCGCGGCTGCGCTCTGGTCTCCAAGGAACGCCACTGTCAGATGCAAGTTTTTCTTGGGCACGGATCGCCCTACAGGCACCTGCGCCTGTAGCTGCACAATTTCCGCACCCAGCGCCGCAGCCAGATCAATGGCCACAAACGCCCGCATCGATCAGAGCATCGCCGGAACCACCAGATCAGGCGGTCGATGCCCATCATCATGGGTTTTGATATTAATGAGCACTTTCTCACCCATCTCAATCCGACCCTCAACAGTGGCCGAACTGATATGTGGCAACAGAACCACATTGGGCATGTCCCGCACATCCGGATTCACTTCGTTGCCATGTTCGTAAACATCCAAACCGGCACCTGCTATCTGACCCGATTTTAGCATACGAACCAACGCATTTTCATCGATCACTTCGCCACGTGACGTGTTAATGATTACGGCTGTGGGCTTAAGCAAATTCAACCTGCGTGCATTGATCAGATGAAACGTGGATGGCGTGTGCGGACAGTTGACCGAAATCACATCCATCCGCGCCAACATCTGATCGAGACTCTCCCAATAGGTCGCCTCGTATTGCTCTTCAATCTCCGGACGTAAACGGCGGCGGTTGTGATAGTGTATCTGCATCCCACAGGCCTGCGCACGTCGCGCAACCGCTGTGCCGATACGTCCCATACCCAATATACCCAAACGCTTGCCGCTGATCCGCCCACCAAGCAGTGCCGTTGGTGCCCAACCGTCCCAAGTACCACTTTGCATTCGGTGCGACCCTTCTGGAATGCGGCGCGTCACACTCAGAATCAGCGCAAGCGCCATATCTGCGGCGTCATCGGCCGATACACCGGGCGTGTTCGATACTAATATCCCCCGCTGGCGCGCCGTCGCAACGTCAATGTGATCAACACCCGCGCCATAATTTGCGATCAGTTTCAGCTTTTCTCCCGATTGCGCGATCAGTGTGCTGTCGATACGATCCGACAGCGTAGGGATCAGTACATCTGCCTCTTTGACCGCCGCGACCAGCTCTTCTCGTGTCATAGGTGTGTCATTCTCGCGTAACTTGACATCGAATAATTCCGACAATCGAGTCTCTACCGATTCAGGCAACCGTCGCGTTACGACAACACTGAGACTTTGCTTTGGCATCAAGGGGCTCCCAATACTTTTAAATCTGGCGCGTGGGTGCCACACTGCCTTACAGGCCGACGGGGCACAAGAACCCGCGGCGCATATCGAGACAGAAAAACACAGGCAAGATGTCTACCATGGGGAGATTCCCACTCATTGTCGTCGCCGCCGCGTTTGTGGTGGCGCTAACTGGCGCCGCGATTGCAGAATCTGCACGTGGGCCTGTTACGAACCTTCCGTTGCCACGCTACGTGTCGCTCAAAGCAAGCAAGGCAAATGTCCGGCGTGGCCCGTCCCTTACGCATCGTATCGACTGGGTGTTCAAACGGAAAAACATGCCGCTTGAGATCACAGCAGAATACGGCCACTGGCGCCGTGTTCGCGATATCGAGGGGCTTGGCGGTTGGATTCACTATTCGCTGCTATCCGGTGCTCGAACGGTCATCGTTGAACAGGATATGATGCCACTAAACGTGCGTCCGGAATCTGACACGCCGATGGTTGCGCACCTTGAACTGGGTGTTGTCGCGCGACTGGGTGAATGCGGTCCGGACTGGTGCCGCCTGAACGCAGGCGGTTTCAAGGGCTGGGCGCCTAAAACAAATCTATGGGGTGTTCAGGACAGCGAACTGCGCGACTGACAATCCTGTGCATCCGCGCTACAGCTTGGGCACTTCAACTTCGCCAGGGTAATGACTATGATTGCAAGCCTGATGATGTACGCCCGTCCGGAACTGGCCGACGCACATGCCAACTTTTGGCGGCATATCAGCGCTCGCCTAATTGCATCAGGCGTAAAAAGCCCAAATGACCTCAGTCAATCGACAGAAGAGTTCCACGTCTGGACTCACCCAAACCTGACCCTTTCACAAACATGCGGAATGCCTTACCGCCTTTGGTTGCACGATCAGGTTTCATTGGTCGGCACACCGGACTATACACTGCCTGACTGTCCACCTGGATACTACAACAGCGCAATAATCGTCCGCGCCGACGATCCGCGCGCGGACGTCACAGCCTACCGTGACGCCATATTTGCCTATAACCAAACTTTTTCACAATCGGGCTATGCGGCGCCTTGGTGGCACCTGAAACCGCACGGTTTCTGGTTCAATAGTACGTTTCACTCCGGCGCTCATTTGGCATCAGCCCGCGCTGTGGCCGACGGAGCAGCAGACATCGCCGCGCTTGATGCGGTGTCCTGGCGGCAAATGCAAACCTACGATCCAATCGCGGCGCGACTTCGTGTTCTGAACTTTACAGCACCCACTCCGGGCTTGCCGCTGATAACTGCACGCAACAATGACCCAGATATTGTTTTCGAAGCAGTATCAAACGCGATCAATGACCTCAGCGATCTGGAACGCACGGCATTGGGTCTCACCGGCTTGGTGCGTATACCGAAAGAACGCTACCTCACCGTGCCCAACCCGCCACTAGACTACGCGACACCAACGCCAAGTACCTGAAAAAATAAACTCTGTGCAATCGACCGCAGAAACCAGACAGGCAATAACGCGTTTTCCCTAGATTAGATCGCCGCTTCGGCAGCTGCCCGAATGGCACGGATATTCTCACCATACACCTCAGGCTGATCAACGGACCCTCCTTTGAACACTGCCGAACCTGCGACCAATACATCGGCCCCCGCCGCTGCGACCAGCGGCGCGGTCGTGACGTCAACACCCCCGTCGATCTGAATGTAAATATCACGATCCCCGATCATTTCGCGCACGCGACGGGTCTTGTCCACGCCCGAATGAATGAACTTCTGTCCACCAAATCCGGGGTTCACGGTCATGATCAATACCATATCGACAAGGTCCATGACGTGCTCAATGCTCTCCAGCGGCGTGCCGGGGTTCAAAGATACTCCTGCTTTAACGCCCTGCGCCTTGATCGCCTGCAATGTGCGATGGATATGCGGCCCGGCCTCGACATGTGCTGTGATCATATCCGCGCCCGCTGCGGCATAGGCTTCGATATACGGATCCACCGGCGCAATCATCAGATGCACGTCCATGAACGTCTTTACATGCGGGCGAAACGCCTTAACTGCTGGCGGGCCAAATGTCAGGTTCGGCACAAAATGCCCGTCCATCACATCCACGTGCACCCAATCCGCGCCCTGAGCTTCAATCGCGCGAATTTCAGCGCCGAAATTAGCAAAATCTGACGCCAGAATGGACGGAGCAATCTTGATATTGCGGTCAAAAGCCATCTGAGTTCCCATCTGTTCTAAAACCAAGCCATCCCCAGCCCGGCCCGCTTAGGATAGCGGTGATATGACACGTTCTGAAAAGCCACCAAAACGCTCGATTCGACTTGGCCGGAAAATGCGCGCGCGCTGGGCAAAGTGCAAATGATTTCCCGCACCCTTCAGTTCGGCAGGCCGTTTGCAATTCGCTCAAGTTTTGTGCGCAATCGACCAATGCGCTCAAAATTGCGCCAGCTTTCTCAGCAAAGCTCAAAAATACAGCACCATATCTTAGAACTGTCACACCACGATGTCACAGTTTGCACGAGTTAAAGGAGAGCGTCCCATCACCGCATTGGCCAAAATACAACTGGGGGCCAACCCCGTGGTCGCTGCGCGCAATTCTCAACCGCGCGCTATCGGGACGGCCCTCGTTCGCACCAAGCAACGCGCCACAGAAACTGTACTCGATGACTTCCGCCTCTCTGGTTCTTGCCGTGTGCTTTTCCCTCGTCGCCAAGACAAAACGCTCGAAGCAGTGCTGCTCAACACATCCGGCGGTGTAACAAGCGGTGATCGTTTTGACATCACCGCTATCGCGAGCCGGGGTACATCTTTAACTCTGACAACACAGGCCGCAGAACGCGCCTACAAAAGCGTCGATGGCCAACCGGGCAGATTGAACAACACTCTGACAATCCAAGACGGCGCGCAACTTGACTGGTTGCCACAAGAAACCATCTTCTTTGATGGGTCATCGCTTGCCCGAAACCTTTCTATCGACATCGCGGCCTCGTCCCGCTTTCTGATGGTCGAACCCATCGTCTTTGGCCGAACAGCCATGGGTGAAACAGTCCGATCAGCCACCCTGACTGACCGTGTCGATCTGCGCCGCGACGGGCGTTTGATATTTGCTGACCGCATCAGCCTAACCGGCGACGTTCAATCCCATCTCGACCGCCCCGCAATCGCTGGCGGTGCGCGCGCCATGGCGTCCATCTTGCTCGCGGCACCCGATGCTGAACGCCATCTCGAACCATTGCGCGACCTGCTCCCGCCCACTTGCGGAGTCAGCCTGATCCGTGATGGCCTTCTCTTTGCGCGCCTGCTCGCGTCCGACGGGCACGACCTACGCGCGATCCTCAATCCTGTGTTGCGCACTTTGCGCGGCACCGATCTTCCCCGAACATGGATGCTCTGACATGCAACTCACCCCCCGCGAAAAGGACAAACTGCTGATTGCCCTGGCCGCCGAAGTGGCGCGCAAACGCCTCGCGCGCGGCGTCAAACTCAACCACCCCGAAGCCATCGCCCTGATCACCGACGCCGTTGTCGAAGGTGCTCGCGATGGGCGTTCCGTGGCAGACCTGATGCAGGCTGGCGCCCAGGTCATCACCCGCGAACAGTGCATGTCCGGCATCCCCGAAATGATCCACGAAGTTCAGGTCGAAGCCACATTTCCCGACGGAACCAAACTCGTCACCGTTCACGACCCCATCCGCTGACACGACAGGAGACACCATGAAACATCTGCTCGCCCCCATCACCGTCCTTCTGGCAACGCCAACTCTTGCGCATGAAGGCGTGCATTTGCACCCCCACGCCTCTGATCCCTCTTGGCTACCGCTCATCGTGGGCACCGTTGTCGTCGCCACATTAGGTCGCCTCGTTTGGGTCCGCCGATGATCCCAGGCGAGCTTTTCCCTGCGTCCGGCGATCTGGAACTGAACCCCGGCGCGCCCGTAACTACACTTATGGTCGCCAATACCGGCGACCGTCCCGTTCAGGTCGGCAGCCATTACCACTTTGCCGAGGCCAACAGCGCGCTGGAATTTGATCGTGACACCGCCATGGGCCAGCGTCTCGACATTGCAGCGGGAACTGCGGTTCGTTTTGAGCCAGGTCAGCGACGTGAGGTCTCATTGATTCCCCTCTCGGGCAATCGCACTGTCTACGGGTTCAACAAACAGGTCATGGGCCCCCTCGCATGATCTTCCTCTAGGAGACTGAAATGACTGTATTACTCACGAATCCCTTTGTTGCCTCGATGTCTGGCTTCGCAGTGTTTTCCGATATTCTCGAAAAACAACTGCGCTTTTCATATGCCATGGCGCAGGCGCTGACGACTGTACCCAACTATTCGCCGGTACCTTCGGTCAAACCGACCACGCCTGCGCCGGCACCCAAAACAGTCACGCGCCGCAAGCCAGCAGCAAAACCGACCTCCCCGAAGGCTGCAGCCAAGTCCGCAACCGTAACAAAACTCGCGCCAAAATCCGCCACAGAACCTGCCAAGAAAACGGCGGCCAAGACAACAACTGCGCGCACAACCGTTACGCCAACCGCGACTCGAACCAAGGCCACGGATAAAGTGGCGACAACACCAGCAGTCAAAACCGCTGAAAAGCCGACACCTGCGGCCAAATCCGCGACGTCACCAAAAATAGCCACCGTGCCCGCTTCGAAAACTGTAGCCGCCCCCGTTACAGCGACGAAACCCGCTGCAAAAACCAAACGAGCGGCAGCCACCGTCGCGCCAAAGGTTGCACCAGCTAAGAAGGACGACGCCAAACTGGCCGCGACGCCCGCCAAATCCACCATCAGTGCCAAAGCAACCGCTCCAACTGCGGCAGCAAAGGAAACGACACGATCTGCACGTCGCGCCCGCAAACCGTCCAAGCCGCCCGCAATGCCGGGCAAGGCAACCAAGAAAAAATAAGCCGCCACAACAAAATGTTCTGAGTGCGTAACGGCGCACTCAGAACACTTCGCGCCAGACTTTCAAACATTAGGACCGATCATGCCCGCCAAAATCTCCCGCTTTGACTATGCCGCCATGTTTGGCCCCACAACCGGTGACAAGGTACGGTTGGCGGACACGGACCTGATTATCGAGGTTGAACGCGACCTAACTGCCGATCTTGCTGGCGTTGGCGCAGGCGGCAATGCGCCTTACTATGGCGAAGAGGTAAAATTTGGCGGTGGCAAAGTCATTCGGGACGGCATGGGCCAGGCCCAGACCACCCGCGCCGAAGGGGCGGTCGACACGGTTATCACTAACGCGCTGATCGTGGATCACACCGGCATTTACAAGGCTGATGTCGGCCTCAAGAACGGACGCGTCGCCAAGATCGGCAAGGCCGGCAACCCTGACACGCAACCGGGCGTCAACATCATTGTCGGCCCCGGCACCGAAGCCATCGCCGGAGAGGGCAAAATCCTCACCGCCGGCGGTTTCGATAGCCACATCCACTTCATCTGCCCACAACAGATCGAAGACGCGCTGCATTCGGGCCTCACCACCATGCTCGGCGGTGGCACCGGACCTGCGCATGGTACATTGGCCACCACTTGCACGCCCGGCCCATGGCACATTGGCCGCATGCTGCAATCGGCTGACGCCTTCCCGATGAATCTTGCCTTTGCGGGCAAAGGCAACGCCTCACTGCCCGCCGCGCTTGAGGAACAAGTCGCCGCAGGCGCCTGCGCACTAAAGCTGCACGAAGACTGGGGCACCACCCCCGCAGCCATCGATTGCTGCCTCTCGGTGGCCGATGCCATGGACGTGCAAGTGATGATCCACACCGACACACTCAACGAATCCGGATTTGTCGAAAACACAGTCGCCGCCATGAAAGGCCGTACTATCCACGCATTTCACACCGAAGGCGCAGGAGGGGGCCACGCCCCTGACATCATCAAAATCTGCGGCGAAGAACATGTCCTGCCCTCTTCCACGAACCCCACACGACCGTTCACCGTTAACACCGTCGACGAACATCTCGACATGCTGATGGTCTGTCACCACCTCGACAAATCCATCCCCGAGGACGTGGCCTTTGCCGAAAGCCGCATTCGCCGCGAAACCATCGCTGCCGAAGATATCCTGCACGACATGGGCGCATTCTCGATCATTGCCTCTGACAGCCAGGCCATGGGCCGCGTCGGAGAGGTTTTGATCCGCACTTGGCAAACCGCCGACAAAATGAAGAAACAACGCGGGCCACTGGCCGAAGAAACCGGCGACAACGACAATTTTCGCGTCCGGCGCTACATTGCCAAATACACGATTAACCCCGCCATCGCCCACGGTCTGAGCCATGAGATTGGCTCCATCGAAGAAGGTAAACGCGCTGACCTCGTCCTCTGGAGCCCGGCTTTCTTTGGAGTGAAGCCCGAAATGGTGTTGATTGGCGGATCCATCGTCTGCGCCCAAATGGGCGACCCCAATGCCTCGATTCCCACGCCCCAGCCGGTCTATTCCCGCCCCATGTTCGGCGCCTTTGGTCGCGCCGTAGAAAATTCAGCAGTGACTTTCGTTTCCGAGGCCGCTCACGCTGCCAACATCGGCAATACGCTCGGACTGGCCAAATCCACCCTTGCCGTCCAAAATACCCGTCAGATTGGCAAGTCTGACTTGCGCCTGAATGACGCGACTCCAGAAATCGAGGTGAACCCCGAGACCTACGAGGTCCGCGCCAATGGCGAACTCCTGACCTGTCAGCCTGCCGAAGTGCTGCCCATGGCACAGCGCTATTTCATGTTCTGACAGGAGCTTTCATGCGCACTGCAACTCTGATCCTCTCACTTATGGCCACCCCGGTTCTGGCCGATTGTCCGACGATAAAAAATATGTCCGCCGGAATCCGCCTAACTGATATGGATGGTGGGGCCGAAACCTATCGCACTCAATCCGACCTGTTCGTAAAAGGCGACTACAAGGACGACGTTGGCACCGGATCCGAATTCCTTTTGCTCAAGGGCATCTATGTCGTTGAATCGTTTGATCTCGACTATGGCAAACGCGTATTAGGCTCACGCGTTACACACGCCTATCCACTAAAACCCGCCGAAGCCCCGGTGCCCGCATCCGGTGGACGCTGGGATACCGAGGTGATGACCCTTGATGGCGCCGACGTAATAAACCAACGCGAAAGCTATATCTTCGGCCCGCTCACTCAGATCACAATCGGTGGCTGTTCCTATGACATGCACACCATTTTCGCGATCTACCACGACGAAGACGGATACGAAGAAAAACTGCACTACTTGCCCGAACTGGGTTTCGCATATCTGGCAGAGACCAAGTCCAAAGATCATTCAGCCGAAACCTACACCTATGTCCGGATCGAAACCCTGCCATAACCATCGCTGCATTGCAGCAAACGCAACGCAGCATTGCCCAGAGTGACCCTACTCATGTCTCAAATACTTACCCATATTGTTTCTCAACGACACACACTCCAAAACCAAATGTCCGAGGTTCGAAATGGCTTATACTGCAACTCCCTCAACTCAAACTTATTCGCTGTCCAAAATCCTGGCAGCTCCTTTTGTCGCGTTCGCCAATTTTTGCGTCACCGTTGCCGAAAGCAACAGCCGCATGCAACAGGTCCAAGCGCTTCAGAAGCTCAGCGACGCGGAACTGGCAGAACGCGGCCTGACACGCGACACCATCGTGCGTTTTGTGTTCCGCGATCACATGCACATCTGATTGCGCCAGCTACCACTTTGAGTTCGGAGGGCCTCGCATGACCGCCCTCCCTACCGCCCATCGTTACCATGACCACGCCCACGCGCCCGCGTCGGGAACCGTCTCCCTCTCCTACGAAGAACGTTTTCTGCGCCGTAAAATGCTATGTACCGCAGACGGCGAACGCTTTCTCGTGGACCTACCGCAGACAACATCGCTCGACCATGGCGGCGTACTTGTTCTGACCGACGGGCGCGAAATAGCCGTCAATGCCGCACCCGAGCCGTTGCTCCAGATCACGGCCCACGAGCTCACCCGCATCGCGTGGCATGTAGGCAATCGCCACACCCCGTGCCAGATCGAGGCTGATCGCCTCCTGATCCAACCCGATCATGTCATCCGCGATATGCTTAATCTACTGGGCGCAACCGTTACGGACGTCACCGAACCCTTTACACCCGAAGGCGGTGCTTATGGTCACGGACGCACGCACGGTCATGATCACTCGCACCCACATGCGCATGACCATGCGCATTGACCCGATCCTGACCCTCACTCAATGGCTCTCGCCCTCCTACCCGGTGGGCGCGTTCACGTACAGCCATGGCCTTGAAAGCTCTGTGCATTCCGGCATGGTGCATGACGCGCCCAGTTTTAGCGAATGGTTAAAAGATGTCCTGTCTCACGGCGCAGGACGAAATGACGTGATCCTGCTCGCCGCCGCATATAACACCAACAGCGAAGAGAGCCTGCACGGGCTCGATGAGCTGGCCCGTGCCCTTGCGCCTTCTGCCGAACGGTTGCTGGAAACCGATCAACAGGGCGCGGCCTTCGCGCAAACCACCGGTGCCGTCTTTGACACTGATCTCTCCAGGCTCACCTACCCCGTCGCGATTGGGCGCGCCGCTGCCCTACAACAGCTGCCCTTGCGGGACACCGCGCGCCTATTCTTGCACGCTTTCGCCGCCAGCCTCACGTCCGCCGCCATTCGCCTGATCCCGCTTGGCCAAACCGCTGGCCAAACCGCGCTGCATTCCGTCACACCACTCTGCCAATCCATCGCGGATCAAGCCATCACCCAATCTCTCGATGATCTCGGTGCATCTTCATTTGCCACCGACATCGCTTCGATGGCCCACGAAACCCAATACTCAAGGCTGTTTCGCTCGTGACTTTCTTCGCGACACTTCTATCCGTTGCTTTGATTATACCCGCTGCATTGCATCTGCTCTGGGCCGTTGGTTACTGGACACCGATCCGAGACGAAACAGCGCTCGCCCGCGCCACGGTGGGGGCCAAGGGCATCACGCAAATGCCCGGCCCTGTGCCCTGCGCGGTGGTCGCGGTAGCGCTCTTCTTTGCGGCCATCCTGCCGCATATCCCATCTTTCCCCATGCACGGCCTGCTCATGACAGGTGCCGCCACAGTCTTTCTGTTGCGTGGCATCGCCACCTACACGCCGCACTGGCGCAAGCTGTTCTGCGAAGACCCCTTCGCAACACTTGACCAGCGTTTCTTCGGCCCGCTGATCCTCGCAATCGGCGCCGCTTTCGTGATCCTCAACTTCATAGGAGCCTGACATGGCATCTCCAAATGGCCCCCTTCGCATTGGCATCGGCGGTCCCGTCGGCGCAGGAAAAACCACCCTCACTGCCAATCTCTGCCGTGCCCTGCGTGATCGCCTCTCGGTGGCGGTCGTGACCAACGATATCTACACCCGCGAAGACGCCGAAGAGCTTATGCGCCAACAGGTTTTGCCCCTCGAACGCATCAAAGGCGTCGAAACCGGCGGGTGTCCACACACCGCCATCCGCGAGGACGCCTCGATCAACCTCGCCGCAATCGCCGAACTTAACGCCGCGATCCCGGACCTCGACATCATCATGATCGAATCGGGTGGCGATAACCTCTCCGCCACCTTCAGCCCCGAACTCGCCGATCTCACCCTCTACGTGATCGACGTGGCAGCCGGCGAAGAAATCCCCCGCAAGGGCGGCCCAGCCATCACAAGGTCTGATATTCTCATCATCAACAAGACCGACCTCGCACCCCATGTCGGTGCCTCGCTTGACGTTATGGAACGCGACGCAACCAAAATGCGTGGCACCCGACCGTTCATTTTTACCGCCCTGCGCCACGGTACAGGCGTCGACACCCTCCTACCCCTCATCGGGGAAATTGGCGGCATCCCGGAGCTTATGGGCGAACTCGCTTAAAACACGCAGGGTCTACCGTTCGGGGCGCAGGACTCATGACCTCGCCTCAACCCGCCTTCACCCGCCGCTCAATTTCCGCTAAGTCCCCACCAAACCACCCGACGGGACGCGCAATGATTCAGATCGAAAACGTCAGCCTCAGCTACGGCACTCGCGCTGTCCTGCACGACATTTCCCTCACGCTTACCGAACGCCGCATCGCTATCATCGGTGCCAACGGGTCGGGCAAGTCCAGCTTCGCCCGCCTCCTGAACGGCCTCCTCCTGCCCACCTCCGGCACCGTGCGCATCGACGGTCAGACCACCAAGGACAACGGCAAGGATATCCGTCGCAAAGTCGGCTTTGTCTTTCAGAACCCGGATAACCAAATTGTCTTCCCCGTCGTCGAGGAAGACCTCGCCTTTGGCATGAAAAATCTGGGTTTTTCCAAAGACACCATTGCGACCAAAACCACAGACATTCTGACCCGCTACGACATGCTGCACTTGCGCGATCACCCCGCGCACTTGCTCTCGGGTGGGCAGAAACAGCTGCTCGCAATCTCGGGCGTACTGGTGATGGAGCCCATATATCTGGTGCTCGATGAACCCACCACCCTGTTGGATTTGCGTAATAAACGTCGCATCTCTGCCGCGCTGAACGCGCTTGGTCAGACCATCATCCTTACCACTCATGACCTTGACCTGATCGCGGCTTACGACCGCGTCATAGTGTTTGACGAAGGGCGTGTGGTGATCGATGACACACCCGCCAATGCCATCCCGGCCTATGAAAGCCTGATGGCCTGATGCTTGATCTCTATTCTCCCGGCACATCGCCCCTTCATCGCCTGCCGCCCGCGCCCAAGATGCTGGCTCTCATGATCTCGGCCACTCTACTCTTTATCAATCAAAGCCTACCGCTCACCCTCGTCGCCACTCTCGCCACACTGACCCTCTATCCACTCACACAACTCACCCTGAAACAGGCCGCCGCCCAGATCCGTCCACTCTTGTGGATCTTCGGCTTGTTCTTTGCGGTGCAATGGTACTTCTCCGGCATCCAAATGGCCGCCTACGTGGTCCTTCGCCTTGCCGCACTAATCCTACTGGCCAGCCTCGTGACCCTGACCACCCGGTCTTCGGACATGATCGACACCATGACCTCGAGCCTGCGCTTTCTAAAACCACTCGGTGTGAACCCGGCCAAGGTTGGATTGGCCATATCGCTCGCCCTGCGTTTCATCCCTGTACTGGCTCAAATCACCACCGAAGTACGCGAGGCTCAAAAGGCTCGCGGCCTAGAACGCTCGATCATCGCGACAGCCATGCCTGTCGCCATCCGCACCATCAAGATGGCGGACGATATTTCTGATGCGATCGAATCCAGAGGATATCGTCCCTAAAACCACGCCATTTTCCTGTCTCGACCTTGCAGGCGCTGCACTGCGGCGTATTCCGCGCCTCTATCAAAATCAAAACGACCCAAGGACAGGACAATGGACACCAAAAGCATCGTCTACATCGCCCTCTTCGCCGCGTTGACCGCAGCGCTCGGCCTCATGCCCCCGATCAGCTTCGCAGGCCTCGCCCTGCCTCCAATCACCGCACAATCTCTCGGTGTCATGCTTGCCGGTGCCGTTGCAGGTGCACGCCGTGGTGGCTTTGCCCTGCTGCTCTTTATCGCTCTCGTTGCTGTTGGCCTGCCGCTTCTGGCCGGTGGTCGTGGCGGTCTTGGCGTCTTCTTTGGAACATCCGGCGGCTTCCTGCTCGCTTGGCCGCTCAGCGCTGCTCTGATCGGCTATCTCGTCACCAAAAAGTCCGACGTATCATTCCTGATGACCGCAATCTACATCGCCCTCGGCGGTATTGTTCTGATGTACGCCATAGGTATCCCTTGGATGGCCTTTATCGGCAATCTCGGCCTCTCAAAATCGATTACGATCATGGTGGCCTATGTGCCCGGCGATCTGGTAAAGGTGGTTTTGGCGACGATCATCGCCCGTGGCTTGCGCCGCGCCTTCCCGAACCTCTAAGGACTTTGCTTGCCACTTCGCATTGCAATAGAACACCACGCCCGCCAGCGCCCCGATGCGCTGGCGATTGCCATTTCCGGGCACCGCCTGACCTATGCTCAGCTGCACAATCGCATCGCCCGCCTGAACACGGCCCTCGCCGCCCTCCCAGCTCAGGCGCGCGATACGCTCGACCTCCCGCAAGACGGGCGCCTCTACGCATTTGCCGCCGGCAACCACCCAGCCGCCGCGACGCTTCTGCCCGCCGCGTTAGCAACACCGCACGCCGTCGCCCTGCTCGATCCCCACTGGCCAGATGCTCTCCACCACCAGACTCTTGCCAAACTCCCCCCAGACGCAATTTTTTGCCTCTCCAACCAAACGGGCCTGATCGATGCGGCCCGAAACCTCGGCGTTCCGGCCATCTGTGTTGACACCGACGCGTTTGAGATCTTTCTCGGAGACGATCCCTCCACTCTGCCTTGGACTGCTCCGACGGACATATTCCTAGTGGGCTTCACCTCAGGAACCACCTCGCAACCTAAGGCTTTCGCGCGCGCGCGCCACTCTTGGCGCGCTTCGCTCGATGCCTCGCGCCTCGCCTTTGCTCTGACCGACCAAAGCAACACATTTGCCCCTGGCCCGCTCTCTCATGGTGTCTCCCTCTACGCCATGGCCGAAACCCTGGATCTCGGCGCCGCGTTCCATACAATCACCAAGTTCGACCTCCCCGAAGCCCGCCGCGCCATGGCCGAGGCTCGCCGCATTGTCGCCGTGCCCACCCTTCTTGGCACGCTGGCGAATGGCTCAGCTCAGGAACAAATCGTCGAAATAACCACCGCCGGGGCCAAGCTCGACCCCGCACTCCTCACCCGCGCCCGCGCCCATTTCCCGCGCGCGCGCCTACACGAGTATTACGGCGCGTCCGAGCTAGGCTTTGTTTCGATCAACACCCATGGCCGCCAAAGCTCCTCCGCCCCCGCGCACAGTGTCGGTCACCCGTTCCCACACGTGTCCCTATCGCTCCGCCAAGATGGCGCGGAAGTCGCTCAAGGCACTCCCGGAACTATCTTCGTGCGCGGCGATCTTGCGATCGACGGCTACCTCTGGGGAGGACGTAACAGCGGCTTCCGCCGAGAAGGCCCGTGGGCGACGGTTGGCGATATCGGCCAACTCAACACTGACGGGTCACTCTCAATTTTAGGGCGCGAAGGCGGCATGCTCATCACGGCAGGCCACAACATTTACCCACAGGAAATCGAAACGGCGCTGACTGATATCCCCGGCATCACCGGCGCCGTGGTGCTTGGCCACACGCATGCCTCACGCGGGCAAGAGCTTGTTGCTATTTTGCAAGGCGACACACCGCTTGATGAAATTCGCTCCCGCCTCGCCATCCATCTGCCACGCTACAAACTGCCGCGCCGCTATCTCGGGATCACCAAATTCCCCCTGACCCAAAGCGGCAAAATCGCCCGTGCCACACTTGACACCTGGCTAAAAGAGGACAATCCAAACCTTGTTCCCCTCGCCTCTGCCTCCTGATCGCCAACCAGTGATCATCGCGGCCCGCCGCAGCGCCATCGGGCGCGCTGGCGGCATATTTTCCGGACTTGAAACAGAAGTGCTCGCCGCCCCTGTCCTGCGCGCCGTCATCGAAGATGCTCGCATCAGCGAGGAAGAGATCGACGACGTCATCCTCGGCAACGCAGCTGGCCCTGGCGGCAACATCGCCCGCCTTTCACTCCTTCAAGCGGGTCTGTCGACTCACATTCCCGGCCTCACCGTCGACCGTCAATGTGGCTCCGGGCTAGAGGCCGCCATTCTTGCCTGCCGCCTGATCCAGTCCGGCGCGGGCCAATGTTACATCGCCGGTGGCGTCGAAAGCCAAAGCCGCGCGCCTCTGCGCACCCTGCCAGCAACTCAAACACTGCCAGAACACAGCTACAAACGCGCCCGCTTTTCACCCGACGCAATTGGCGACCCGGAAATGGGCGCCGCCGCCGACACAGTTGCCGTGCACCACAGCATCACCCGCGAACGCCAAGATGCTTTCGCCCTGCAATCCCAATCCCGCGCCGTCGCTGCGCAATCGGCTGACATGTTCAAAGCTGAAATCGCCCCTGTCGCTGGCCAATCAACCGACGAATGCCCCCGCCCCAACATGACCGCGGCCCGCCTTTCCCGACTGCGCCCAACCTTCACACCTTTTGGAACAGTGACCGTCGGCAATGCCTGCCCGCTGAACGATGGCGCCGCGGCGCTCGTCGTGACCTCCGCCACCCGTGCGGGCGTTCTCGGCCACACAACCGCACTCACCTTCCTCGACGCTGCCACCGCGGGGGTCGACCCAAACCTCCTTGGCATCGGCCCTGTTGCCTCAACCCAAAAACTTCTCGCGCGAAACCCGTCCCTCTCGCTCAGCGACCTCACTCACCTCGAATTCAACGAAGCGTTCGCGGCCCAGACCCTTGCCTGTTTGGACGCTCTGAATATCCCTGAATCACTCCCCAATCCCCACGGCGGAGCCATCGCCCTCGGCCACCCCTTTGGCGCCTCCGGTGCAATCCTGCTCGTGCGCTTGTTTTCCCAACTGATCCGCCCCCCTTCCCTCAGAAACGCGCTCGCTATGGCCATGATCGGCATCGGCGGCGGCCAAGGCATAACCGCTGCATTCCGCCCCCAATCGCTCTAACATTCTCAATGTTGCAAAATACCCCGGGGAGTCGCCGGTCACGGCGACGGGGCAGCGCCCCAAACCAAAACGGGGCCGCACTTGCGACCCCGTTTCCATATCATAACTGACCCAAATCAGTCTTCTTCGTCCAGTATCCGAACGGCCCCTGTCGAAGCGTTCGAAACGTGCGCCGCATAGACTTTGAGGGCTTTGGACACGGCCCGAGGACGCCCCTCTGCCTTCCAGAATTTTTTGTCCGTCTGCGGGTGGTTCGCCCGACGCTCCGCCAACACTTCTTCGCTCACGTCCAAATGAATGCTGCGGTTGGGCACCGAGATCTTGATCTTATCGCCATCTTCCACAAGCCCAATTACACCTTTCTCCGCCGCCTCCGGCGAGGCGTGACCAATCGATAGCCCCGCGGTGCCGCCTGAGAAGCGGCCATCCGTCAGCAACGCACATGTCGTATCGAGCTTTTTCGATTTCAGGTAAGCCGTAGGATATAGCATCTCCTGCATACCCGGCCCACCTTTGGGTCCTTCATAGCGGATGACCACGACCGAGTAAGGCTTCACTTCGCCCTGCAGGATGCCATGCATCGCGTCTTCCATCGATTCAAAGACCTTGGCCGTGCCTTCAAAGTCGTACATCTCCTTGATCACGCCAGCAGTTTTCAGAATACAGCCCTGCTCGGCGATATTCCCAAACAACACGCACAACCCGCCCTCTTCCGAATAGGCGTTCTCAAAGTCGCGGACACAGCCTTCCTCGATATCCAGATCCAGCTCAGTATACATGCGCGACTGGCTGAACGCCTGAGTCGTGCGCACGCCACCGGGGGCGGCGATATAAAGATCGCGCGCCTCATTGCCCGCGCTTTCACGGCGCACGTCCCACTTGTCGATAAACTCACCCATGGTCCGTTCATGCACCGTCGCGCAATCGCGGTGAATTTTACCTTCACGGTCCAGCTCGCCCAGGATCCGGGCAATCCCGCCTGCACGGTGCACGTCTTCCATGTGGTATTTCGGCGTAGACGGCGCGACCTTGCACAAATGCGGCACCTGACGGCTCAGGCGATCCATGTCGGCCATGGTGAAATCCACCTCGCCTTCATGTGCAATCGCCAACAGGTGCAGAACCGTGTTTGTCGAACCGCCCATGGCAATGTCCAGCGCCATCGCGTTTTCAAACGCGTCAAAGTTCGCGATGCTGCGTGGCAACGCAGACTCGTCGCCGTCTTTGTACCAGCGCTCGCACAGCTCAACAATCTTGTGACCCGCTTCCTTAAACAGCGCTTCGCGCTTGGAATGTGTCGCCAAAAGCGATCCATTGCCCGGTAACGCCAGACCCAGCGCTTCAGCCAAACAGTTCATCGAGTTTGCAGTGAACATACCCGAGCACGATCCACAAGTTGGACAGGCAGATCGCTCCAACTTGTCGACCTCTTCCTGAGAACGGTCTTCATCCGTCGCACCAACAATCGCGGTCACAAGGTCGGCCTTGTGCTCGCCATCCTGCAAAATCACCTTGCCAGCTTCCATTGGGCCACCCGACACGAATACCGCCGGAATGTTCAGGCGCATCGCCGCCATCAGCATACCGGGAGTGATCTTGTCACAGTTCGAAATACACACCAGCGCGTCCGCGCAATGGGCATTGGCCATATACTCAACGCTATCCGCAATCACCTCACGGCTCGGTAGCGAATAAAGCATCCCGTCATGGCCCATGGCGATGCCGTCATCCACGGCAATCGTATTCATTTCCTTGGCGACACCGCCGGCTTTCTCAATCTCGCGCGCAACCAGCTGGCCCATGTCCTTAAGGTGCACGTGCCCCGGTACAAACTCCGTAAACGAATTCACCACAGCGACGATCGGCTTGCCGAAATCCTCGGTTTTCATACCCGTCGCACGCCACAACGCGCGCGCTGCGGCCATACGGCGGCCAAAGGTCGAGGTTTTGGAGCGAAGATCAGGCATGGCGGGTCTCCCTGAGAATGGCTGATACCGTTAAAAAGACGTGCGCATGAGGTGTCATCACCCAAGCCGATTTGCAAGGTATTACGGGCATTTTCTTAGCCATTTAACCTGGTATCCCCATTGGTCCGGCCCATTTCCGACCAAACTGCTATGAGGACCATTTGAATTGTGTCACGGTTTACTCAGGTTTATTCCTACCAACTTTTTTCAACTCTCTCATTTTCCGGAGGACAAAATGTCACCAACGCCCAGAACTTTTTCTCATATTGGTCTGTCCGTCCCAGACGTTGACGCGGCCGTCGACTTTTACCGCGATGTTTTGGGGTTCTACACAATCATGAAGCCAACTGACATATCGGAAGATGACACAGATATCGGTAGAATGTGTTCTGATGTCTTCGGTCAGGGCTGGCGCAAAATCCGCATCGCCCATATGGCCACCGCAGACCGTGTCGGGATCGAAATATTTGAATTCGACGGAAACCGCCCGCCCAAGGACAATCTCGACTTCCGCACCCACGGCACGTTTCATTTTGCTATTCAGGATCCAGATGTCGAAGGGCTTTTGGCCCGCATCGTTGCCGCAGGTGGTAAACAACGCATGCCCATCCGAGAATATTTCCCCGGCGAAAAACCCTATCGGATGGTCTACGTCGAAGATCCCTTTGGTGTCGTGTTTGAGCTCTACAGCCATTCTTATGAACTGACCTACTCGGCAGGTGCATACGATTAATCCCGGCGTCTCGCGTGCCGCTCTGAGAGGAATCGCTAGCATAATGCCGCTCAAAAAGCGGCCCAATAAACTGGAATTCAAACCGCCTCTGGGTGGTTTCACTAAAATTTTGACTGAGGTTTCGCCCATTAATCAGGCATCAACGCCCATGTCAGCACAACAATTCATCACATCTCTCCAAGCGCCCAAAAAAACGGCGTCCTAAATTGCACCTGCAGCATTGTCGAACAAGGGTAAGGCACCCGACGCGCAACCGGACATCACTGCCAATTTGCACAATATATCGGGTGTGTGACGACCTTACGAATTGGACCTCGAAACAGGTCGCCACACGGATCGCAACAAACAGTTGCAGGGTCTGAGGTAAAACCAATTGCGCCTCCGCGCAAGAGTTTGCCCGCTCGCCCTGCAGGAGGATGCTTATGAATTTCCTGAAATCCACGCTCGCAGGCTCTGCCGTTTTCGCCGCCCTCGCCAGCGCAGCCTACGCCGCTGACACGATCAAGGTCGGCGTTCTGCACTCACTCTCGGGCACTATGGCCATCTCTGAAACGACTTTGAAAGACACCATGCTAATGCTCATCGATGAGCAGAATGCCAAAGGTGGCATTCTGGGCAAACAGCTTGAAGCAGTTGTCGTGGACCCAGCTTCTGACTGGCCACTCTTTGCTGAAAAAGCCCGCGAACTGCTCACCGTCGAAGATGTAGACGTGATTTTCGGTAGCTGGACCTCAGTGTCTCGCAAGTCCGCCTTGCCCGTTCTTGAAGAACTTAACGGCTTGATGTTCTACCCAGTTCAGTACGAAGGTGAAGAAAGCTCCAAAAACGTTTTCTACACTGGCGCCGCGCCGAACCAACAGGCAATCCCGGCAACGGATTATTTCCTCGACGAATTGGGTGTCGAAAAATTTGCATTGCTAGGCACCGACTATGTCTACCCACGCACCACGAACAATATTCTTGAAAGCTACCTCAAGGACAAAGGCATCGCCGCTGACGACATTTTCGTCAACTACACGCCATTCGGTCACTCTGACTGGTCCAAGATCGTCGCTGACGTGGTCGCATTGGGTGCAGACGGTAAAAAAGTTGGCGTGATCTCGACCATAAACGGCGACGCCAACATCGGTTTCTATAAGGAGCTGGCAGCAGCTGGCGTATCAGCTGACGATATTCCCGTTGTGGCGTTTTCGGTTGGCGAAGAAGAACTCTCCGGCCTGGACACAACCAACCTCGTTGGACACCTCGCAGCATGGAACTACTTCCAATCGGCGGAAAGTGACCTCAACGAAGAATTCATCACAGCGTGGAAAGCCCGCATGGGCGAAGATCGCGTCACCAACGACCCGATGGAAGCGCACGTGATCGGCTTTAACATGTATGTCAAAGCGGTCGAAGCTGCGGGCTCCACCGATGTCGACGCTGTACGCAGCGCCATGTATGGCCTCGAAGTGCCAAACCTGACCGGCGGAACTGCCGTAATGCTGCCCAACCACCACTTGGCCAAACCAGTCCTGATCGGCGAAATACAGGAAGACGGACAGTTCGACATCATTTCCCAAACCACGGAAGTTCCGGGCGATGCATGGACAGACTTCCTGCCGGAATCAGCAATCCTCAAGTCTGATTGGCAGTCCTTGGAATGTGGCATGTACAACACTGAAACCGAAAGCTGCGTCCAGTTGCTCTCGAATTACTAAGCATGACATTGATGCAGGGGGCACTTTCTCCCTGCATCACCTTCCAGCTCCTGACAAAAAACACTTCCCAATAATCAATTTCTGGTAGGACACATGCGGGCTCTTCTCGCCGCCATCGCGGCCGTTTTTCTCTTCTCCCCTCCGGCCCAATCCCAAGAAGCCGCGCCTGCCGCTTCTGAACTGGGTGCGATCCAGACGATTCTTCAAGAACACGGCGACATCATCGCCAAAGGCTCGCGCAAAACCATCGCCCCAGCGATCGAGGCCATCGCTGCCAGCGGTCTCACACAGGCTCAGACAGTTCTGCAAACTTGGCAATCCAAGGACATGTGGCGCCGCAAGTCCGACGGACTGTTCTTTTCAGGCGAAGAAATCGCCAAAAAAACTTACCGCCTTACTGATTTCGACACAGGCGAAGCCATCGGTGAATTAGACAAGGGCGACCTCAAACAGCTCAAGCCCAACAGCGGCGTACGCGCCCTGATCGGCGTTGCACTAGTCCAGTTTCAACTCTCAGATCCCGACGCCACCCGCCGCCTTGAGGCTCTGACGGCCATTCAGCGTGATCCCGAGATCAGCCACCTCGCCCCGCTACGGGCCTCCATTCCCGGTGAATCTAACCCAACAATCAAGGCCCGCAAGGAACAACTCGAAACCCTGCTGACCATCAGCTTTGACACGGACGAGGCCGCCCGCATCGCTGCCATCACCCGCATTTCGGGTGACATCTCTCTCGACACACGTGCAACGCTCAACACCCTGCTCGACACCACCCGAAAAGTCACTGCCGGGGCCATCCCCGACGGCGAAAATGTCGCCCGGTCGCTCATTCCGGGTTCCGACACGCTGTCAGTAGATGACGCTTACTCCCTGCTTGCGACCAAGGGCCTCGCTCCACCGCGCATTCCTGACAATGAAATTCGCACCGCGCTCGCCGCCAATATCGACGGCGGCTCAGTCGGCGGCGTACCTGTCGCCAGCCTCACCAGCACCGAGGCCCGCGAACGCGCCTATGCCTCGCTTGTCGATAACGGCCTCGCCGCACCGCAACCGACCCAATCTGAGATCACCGCCGCTCTCACTGTCCACAGCTTCTTTGACGCCTATCTGGAGCCCTCCTCCGCCGTCACCGATGCCGCTGAAACCGCACTTTCCGCTATCGAAACCCGCGTCGCCCTCAACCAGACACTTGACCTCGCACTGGACGGCATCTCACTGGCCTCAATTTTCTTCCTCGCTGCCATTGGTCTCGCCATCACCTTTGGCGTAATGGGTGTGATCAACATGGCACATGGCGAATTCATCATGATGGGCGCCTATACCGGCTACGTCGTCCAGCAACTTGTTCCGAACTACACCGTGTCGATCCTCATCGCCCTGCCTCTCGCCTTTGCCGTGACTTTCGCCGCCGGCGTCGCGATGGAACGGCTCGTCATCCGCCACCTCTACAACCGCCCGCTAGAAACACTGTTGGCGACTTTCGGAATCTCGATCGCCCTGCAACAGATCGCCAAAAACATCTTCGGCACCCAGGCCCGCCCCCTCACTGCGCCCGCATGGCTCGATGGTGCATGGGTGCTGAACGACGTGGTCTCAATCAGCTACATCCGCATCGCCATTTTCGTCTTGGCGCTGATCTTTCTTAGCGTCTTTCTCTTCATCATGAAACGCACGCGCCTCGGTCTCGAAACCCGCGCCGTCACCCAAAACCCTCGCATGGCCGCCTCGATGGGTATCAACCCTGACAAGGTCAACATGCTCACCTTTGGCCTCGGCTCCGGCATCGCGGGCATCGCAGGCGTTGCCATCGGCCTCTTTGCCAAAGTCACCTCCGAACTTGGCTCTGACTACATCGTGCAATCCTTCATGACTGTGGTTGTCGGCGGCGTCGGCAATATCTGGGGCACCCTCGCAGGTGCCGCCATGATTGGCTTCCTGCAAAAAGGAATCGAGTGGATGAACCCATCCAACACGCTCGCAGCCCAGACCTACATGATCATCTTCATCATCATCTTCATCCAATTCCGCCCCCGAGGCATCATCGCCCTCAAGGGCCGCGCAGCAGGAGACTGACACTATGCCGCTCTGTTTCTCCGCCCTTTGGGTCACACCCATCAAACTGCATTCATCTTGCCAAAAATACTTCGGGGGTGTCGCCAAGGGCGACGGGGGCAGCGCCCCCAAACCCCAAAAACCACCCAAAGGCGCCCGGCCATGACCAGATCCCTCTTTGCCCGCAATCCTTCGGTGCTGATTTTCCTGTCTTGCCTCGCGCTCTTCACACTGGGCGTCACCGCCCTGTCCGAGGCGATGGGCACCGGCATGGTCTCCACCAGCTTTGTCAAAACACTCGGAAAAACTCTATGCCTTTGTCTGATCGCCCTCGCGATGGACCTAGTCTGGGGCTACACGGGTATTCTCTCGCTGGGTCATTTCGCCTTCTTTGGACTGGGCGGATACATGATCGGCATGTGGCTAATGTATGAGCGCACCCGCGACATCATCGTGTCTTCCATGGCCAACAATGAAATACCCCCCACCCAGCAAGAAGTCATTGACGCTATTGGCAACCAGATCTTTGGCGTCGTGGGCAGCTCGGATTTCCCACTCATCTGGGCTTTCTCCCACTCACTGACTCTGCAACTGATCCTCGTCGTCGCCGTGCCCGGCCTGCTGGCATTAATCTTCGGCTGGCTCGCCTTCCGCAGCCGTGTAACCGGCGTCTACCTCTCCATCCTGACCCAGGCGATGACGCTTGCTCTTGCGCTCTACCTCTTTCAGAACGACAGCGGACTGCGCGGCAATAACGGTCTCTCCGGCCTGCAAAACGTGCCCGGCCTTGACGACGTTCCCCAAGCCACCGTGTCGCTATGGTTCCTGTGGGCCTCAGCCCTCGCACTCGGACTCGGCTACCTATTTGCTGCATGGGTGGTCTCGGGTAAGTTCGGCTCGGTCCTGCGTGGCATCCGCGATGACGAGGCGCGCGTGCGTTTCCTTGGCTACTCGGTCGAAGGGTACAAACTCTTCATCTTCACCGTCACCGCCATAATCGCAGGCATCGCCGGGGCGCTCTACTACCCCCAGGCGGGCATTATCAACCCGGCAGAAATTGCCCCCATCGCCTCAATTTACCTCGCGGTCTGGGTGGCTATAGGTGGACGCGGCCGCCTTTATGGTGCGGTCATCGGCGCTGCCTTCGTTTCACTTGTCTCCACTTGGTTTACAGGCGGCCAAGTGCCGTCGGTTCCCTTAGGTTTCTATACCGTCGACTGGGTCGACTGGTGGCAAGTGGTGCTGGGCCTCTCTTTCGTCTTAGTTACCCTTTTTGCTCCCAAAGGCATTGGCGGGCTCTTCGACTACTTCACCGGTCGCACCCCCCCTGATCGCCACGGTCAGGATCTCGGCCCCGGCGCGGGCTCTCTCCAGGAACAAGAGGCCGACACATGAGCACCCTTCTCGAAGTTTCCGGCGTTTCCGTCTCCTTTGATGGCTTCCGCGCGATCAACAACCTGTCCTTCCAGATCGGCGCCGCCGAAATGCGCGCCATCATTGGCCCCAACGGCGCCGGAAAGACCACGTTCATGGACATTGTCACTGGCAAAACCCGCCCGGATGAGGGCCGCGTAATCTGGGGTGAGAAATCGGTCTCGCTCCTCAAACTTTCCGAGGCCCAAATCGCCCGCGCCGGGGTAGGCCGCAAATTTCAACGTCCTACCGTGTTCGAGGACCAATCTGTCTTCGACAACCTCCTGCTGGCACTCAAGAAAGACCGCAATCCGCTTGCTGTTCTCTTTTATAAACGAGGCCCAACAGACACGGAAAAAGTAGTGGCACTGGCGGAACAGATCGGACTCAACGAACAGCTTTACCGTAAGTCCGGTGAACTCAGCCACGGCCAGAAACAATGGCTCGAAATCGGCATGTTGCTGGCCCAAGAACCGCAACTCCTGCTGGTTGATGAACCCGCCGCGGGCATGACGCCGGAGGAACGTGAACACACCACCTCGATTCTGGTCGAGGCCGCAAAAACACGCGCGGTTGTCGTTGTTGAACACGATATGGAGTTTGTGCGACGCCTGAACTGCAAAGTCACTGTCCTGCACGAAGGGTCTGTGCTGGCCGAAGGTTCACTCGACCACGTCACCTCGAACCAAGAGGTCATCGATGTTTATCTGGGGCGCTGAAACATGCTGAAAATCGACAATCTCAACCTGCATTACGGCAGTTCGCAAATCCTGCATGACATCTCATTGCAGGCCGAACTCGGCAAGACCACCTGCGTCATGGGCACCAACGGCGTTGGCAAGACCTCACTGCTCAAAGCCATCTCCGGCACTCACACGCGCAGCTCCGGAAGCATTACAATAAATGGCAAGCCAATTGACGTGCTCCCTGCCCACGCCATGGCCCAACTCGGCGTTGGCTATGTGCCTCAAGGACGTGATGTCTTTCCGCTGCTCACTGTGCGCGAAAATCTGGAAACCGGCTATGCATGCTTGCCTAAATCAGAGCACTTCATCCCCGATGAAATTTTTGAGCTTTTCCCGATCCTCCAAGACTTCCTGCACCGACGCGGTGGCGATCTGTCTGGCGGCCAGCAACAACAGCTCGCCATCGCTCGCGCCTTGATCACCAAGCCTAAACTCCTTTTGCTTGACGAACCTACCGAAGGCATCCAACCAAACATCATCAAACAAATCGGCAAGGTCATCGACTACCTGCGTGACCGTGGCGACATGGCCATTATCCTCGTCGAGCAATTCTTCGACTTCGCCTATGACCACGCCGACAGCTTCGTCATCCTGCGCCGCGGCGCCGTGGTGAAATCCGGCACCTCCGACAGCCTCAGCCGCCAAGAACTACTCGAGGCGGTTTCAGTTTAGCCCGCCCTTGCTTTAAAATGCCACAGGTCCGAATGTGTATGCATCGCAAGCCTCACTTCGGACCCAAATGGACAACACTTACCCTCTGCGCGCCGCGCTCTTTCACGACGCCACGCCGGTCCTGCCACGTCCCGGCTTTGCCTTTCGCCGCACCGGGCGTAAAATTATTTTCATTGGGTTCAATAAAACCGCGACATCCTCACTTGCCATGCTGATGATGGCCTCGGGTATCCTGACCATCCATTCCTCCGGCAACGGAAAACTTTTTGGTCGTCCAGAGGCAGAACAAGCCACTATCCCCCACGCCACGCGCCACATCAAAGCCAACCTCGACGCCCAGCGCCCACCGCTCCACGGTTTGGAAGGCTATGATGTCTTCATTGATCTCACCGTCGGCCCGCACGATCTCAACCTGCGCTTTGCCGAATTCCACGCGGCCTACCCGGACGCGCTTTTTATCCTCAACACACGATCCGTCCAAGGCTGGCTCGCCTCGCGCCGCGCCCACAAAAAGCTGGTTCAGATCACCGCGAAATATCTCGTCCTGCGCCCGTGGCAGGTGCTCGAAAAATGGCGCAACGATTTTGCGACCCACCACGCGAACGCCCGCACCTATTTCGCCCGAAACGCCCCAGACCAATTCTTCGAATGGCCGGTTTCCGCGCCTCCGGAACAACTCGCTACCTTTTTCGCTCGCCACGACATCCCGCTCGCCCCTTCCCTCTACTTCCACATCCGCGAAACCGGCGGCCTTTTCCTGCCGCCCCCACTCAAAGCCATTGCACACCCCACAGAAATCCCCATCCTTCCCTCGAACCAACCTTGAATTCTCAATGTTTCAAAGTACCCCCCCGGAGGCGCCCGCCATCACCAAACACCCGGCAACCAACGAAAAGGACACATTCATGCGCCTTGAAAACAAAACCGCTATCGTCACCGGCGGCGCCTCAGGCTTCGGCGCTGGGATCGTCGACAAATTCCTTACCCAAGGCGCGCGCGTCATGATCGCAGACTTGAATGAAGAGGGCGCAAAAGCCAAGGCGAACGAACACGCAGACGCCTTCGGACATCACGTCGATGTCGCAGACAGCGAAAGCGTCGCCAACATGATTATCACCGCCCTGTCTCAGTGGGGCCATGTCGATATCCTGGTTAACAACGCTGGCGTCACCCACCTCCCTGCCCCGCTGGACACGATCACCGAGGACGATTTCGATCACGTCTTTGCTGTGAACTGCAAATCTATCTACCTCACCGCCCGCACTCTTATTCCCCATATGAAACAGCGAAGCGCCGGAACAATCCTCAATGTCTCGTCCACCGCAGGTCTCTCACCCCGCCCCAACCTGAATTGGTACAATGCCTCCAAAGGCTGGGTGAATACCGCCACCAAAACCATGGCCGTCGAACTTGCGCCCTTTGGCATCCGCGTAAATGCCCTTAACCCTGTCGCAGGCGAAACGCCCCTTCTCAAGAGTTTCATGGGCGAAGACACCCCCGAAATGCGCGCCAAATTCCTAGCCTCAATCCCACTAGGCCGCTTCTCACAACCCGAGGATATGGGCAATGCCGCCTGTTTCCTCTGTTCGGACGAGGCCAGCATGATCACCGGCACTCTGATGGAGGTCGATGGCGGGCGCTGCATCTAGCGAGGACAGCCCGCAATGGCTGGAGAAGCGCGCTCGCAACGTTGCTCAATTTTCGTGCAACCGTGCACATTAATCTGGCAGCGACCCTTAAGACGCCTTTGCGCTGATCCCTTAGCCTCGTATCTTGCGCTTCCCGCTCGTACCAAAAGGGTCGTCCAGCCTCTCAAAAAAGAGACCGCCCGCCCCGTGACAACCACACTCAAAATCCTCGTTGTCGAGCCTGACAAATCCCGCGCCCATGCTATCATAGATAGCCTCGCGACAACTGGCGACCACCACATAACAGTGCTCTCGGGTCATACGGGCCTTGCTCGTTCGGTCGCCGATTTCAACCCCGATATCGTGCTGGTCGACATCACCAATCCCTCGCGCGATATGATCGAAGAACTCACGCTGGCCTCATCGCCTCTGGAACGCCCCGTCGCCATGTTTGTAGACCGTAGCGACGACAGTATGACAAAGGCCGCCATCGAAGCCGGCGTCTCGGCATATGTGGTCGATGGCCTACGCACAGACCGTCTCAAACCGGTCATGGACGCCGCCATCTCGCGCTTTCGCATGTTCCAGCGCCTGCGCACCGAACTCGCTGCAACCAAACGCGCCCTGGAAGAACGCAAGATCGTCGACCGCGCCAAGGGCATCCTGATGCGCGCACGTGGTCTTTCAGAAGACGAAGCCTATGCGCTCATGCGCAAGACTGCGATGGGACAGGGCAAAAAGATCGTCGATGTCGCCCAAGCCCTCGTGACCGCGTCGGACCTGCTGTCATGAAAACACAATCGCTGAACATAGGCTTCATGCCTCTCGTCGACGCAGCTCCCTTGATCATCGCGCATGAACTTGGCTTTGCTGAAGAAGAAGGGCTCACCCTGACTTTGCAGCCCAGCCCGTCATGGTCCACTCTGCGGGACCATCTGGTGCTGGGCCAAATCGATGCCGCACATATGCTTTCTCCCGTCCCCATCGCCATGGCGCTTGGGCTGGGCGGCATCAGCACTCGGCTCGACGCACTCTCCGTTCTCTCCGTCAACGGCAATGTTTTTGGCGTCTCCAACGAACTCGCCAGCCGCCTGCGCGCCAGCGAGTTTAAACCCGATTTCACCGATGCGCTCGCCGCCGGCCAGGCATTGGCCCAAGTTTCCGGGGAATTGCGCATCGGTGTTCCGTTTCCCTTTTCCATGCATGCTGAACTGCTTCACTACTGGCTGGTCACTTTCGGCCAAACCGCTCCACAGGCGCTCAAGGTGCGCACTATCCCGCCCCCTCTGATGGCAGACGCCATCGCTTCCGGCGAAATCGATGCGTTTTGCGTTGGTGAACCGTGGGGATCCATCACCGTAGAAAACGGCGGCGGAGAGTTGCTCCTGCCTGGTGCGCGCATATGGCAATTCTGCCCTGAAAAAGTGCTCGCCGTACGTAGTGACTGGGTCAGCACCAATGACAATCTCGCCGGCCGTCTCTTGCGTGCCACATGGAAGGCCGGGCGTTGGCTGGGGGACGCCTCCAAACTCTCAACCGCCGCAGAAATCCTCGGCTGGCCGGAATATCTCGGCATTCCCGCCGAAATTCTAGAGCGGTCTCTCACCGGTCATATGATCGTATCTCAACACGCGCCCGTTCAACGCGTCCCGCGCATGGTTGCGTTTTTCGACGCGGCCGCCACGTTTCCATGGAAATCTCAGGCGGCTTTCATCGCAACGCAACTCGCCAATCGGCACGGTCTGGATCCGATCGCCGCTGCCCGAGACGCTGCAACGATCTTTCGATCCGATCTCTACCGCCGTCACCTCGCCCCACTGGGCGCAGATATGCCCGGTGCGTCCGTAAAACTCGAAGGCGCGCTGGCCGTGCCAACGTCGGTCGCATCTGACAACGGCACCCTGATTCTCGGACCGGATGCGTTTTTTGACGGCCGAATTTTTGATCCACCAGTTCTCGAATGAACAAAAAATGTGCACTCGCAGCAAAATTATGCTGCGATGCGGCGCATTCAACCTGTTCTGACGCCAACACAGCTTGCGCCATAGGCTCCCCCGGCGCCTAATGAACCCAAGCCGGAACAAAGACGTTCCGCAAATTCCTCCCTCCCCGAAGCAGGGGAACCCCAGAGCAAAGCCGCTCGACCCGTTGCCCTCCCACAACGTCGGTCCAGCGGCTTTTTTTTATTCCCCCACCTGCCACTCAGGGGCCTAACAAAGGAAGTAACATGAAACGCATCGCATCTCTCCTTGCAGCCACCACCATGCTGGTCACCCCGGCCATGGCTGAACTCGAACTTGAAAAAGACGAACTGACATTTGGCTTTATCAAACTCACCGACATGGCCCCGCTGGCCGTGGCCTATGAACAAGGCTTCTTTGACGACGAGGGTCTCTTCGTGACACTCGAAGCGCAAGCCAACTGGAAAGTTCTGCTGGACGGCGTGATCGACGGCCAGCTCGACGGCGCGCATATGCTCGCCGGCCAGCCACTCGCCGCGACGATCGGTTACGGCACCGAGGCGCACATCATCACCCCCTTCTCCATGGATTTGAACGGCAACGGCATCACCGTTTCCAACCAGATTTGGGAAGAGATGAAGCCATATGTCCCCCTGATGGAAGATGGCCGCCCGCAGCACCCGATCTCTGCCGCCTCAATGAAACCTGTGGTCGAAAAATACCAGTCCGAGGGCAAACCCTTCAATATGGGCATGGTCTTTCCGGTTTCGACACACAACTACGAACTGCGCTACTGGCTCGCTGCAGGCGGTCTGGAGCCGGGTTTTTACAGCCCCGAAAACATCTCAGGTCAAATCGGCGCCGATGTTCTGCTCTCCGTCACGCCCCCACCGCAAATGCCCGCTACAATGGAAGCAGGCACAATCTACGGGTACTGCGTCGGCGAGCCGTGGAACCAGCAGGCCGTGTTCAAAGGCATCGGTGTCCCTGTTATCACCGACTACGAACTCTGGAAAAACAACCCGGAAAAGGTCTTTGGCATCACCGCCGAATTTGCCGAAGAGTACCCCAACACCACGCTGGCTGTCGTCAAGGCTCTGATCCGCGCGGCCATGTGGCTTGACGAAAACGACAACGCCAACCGCCCCGCCGCCGTGGAAATCCTGTCCCAGCCCGAATATGTCGGTGCAGATTATGACGTGATCGCAAACTCCATGACCGGCACATTCGAATACGAAAAAGGCGACAAGCGTGAAGTACCGGACTTCAATGTCTTCTTCCGCTACAACGCCACATACCCGTTCTATTCGGACGCCGTCTGGTACCTGACCCAAATGCGCCGCTGGGGTCAGATCGCCGAGTCAAAATCAGACAGCTGGTATGACGAAGTCGCCAAGTCGGTCTACAAACCCGAAATCTACCTCGAAGCCGCCAAACTTCTGGTCGACGAGGGTCTTGCGAACTCTGCGGACTTCCCTTGGGAAAGCGACGGCTACAAGGCTCCGACCCCTGCCGAAGATATCATCGACGGCATCGCATATGACGGTCGCACCCCGAACGCCTATCTCGAAAGCCTGCCAATCGGCCTTAAAGGCGACCAGAAGGTCGTCGGTACAGAGATCCAAGGCTAAGCAACAAGCGCGCTCCTCGGCCCCTTTCGGGACTTCCTCGCGATGAAAGCCCGCAAGGGCTTGAGGAGCGCACCCCCCCGCCATCCGTCCAAGGACACGCCCCATGACCGCAATCGACCCCCAAGCCCTGGCCGATGAAGAGCGCGAAGCCCGTCGCGCACGTCTCTTCACCCGCATCAACAAGGCCGACACCTGGTTTCAGGTCCTCGGCCTCTCCTTCGTCACCCCCATTCTCAAAGCCGCCGCAGGCGACAACCCCAAAGCGCAGGCCAAAAAAATCTGGCGGCTGCTCGGCGTTCCTGTTCTTGCCATCCTCGGTTTCCTGCTGCTCTGGGGCACACTCGCCCCACAGGTTCAAACCTCACTCGGTGCAGTCCCTGGCCCTAAACAAGTCTGGACCGAGGCCGTTAATCTTCACCAAGACGCACAGGCCAAAGCCGCCAAAGAGGCGAAATTCAATGCGCGGGTCGACGCGCGCAACGCAAAATTCATCGCCAATGGTCAGCCCGAAAAGGTCAAGCAAATCGCCTATACCGGCTCGCCCAGCTACTACAACCAAATCTGGACCTCGATCAAAACCGTCTTTTTCGGCTTCCTGATCGGTTCGATTATCGCAATCCCGCTGGGCATCCTCGCTGGCCTCTCGCCATATGCAAACGCCGCCATCAACCCACTGATCCAGATATTCAAACCGGTCTCCCCATTGGCTTGGCTCCCAATCGTGACCATGATCGTGTCGGCCACCTACACTGTAGACGACGGTTTGTTCTCCAAATCGTTCCTCAACTCGGCCATCACCGTGACGCTCTGCTCTCTGTGGCCGACGCTGATCAACACCTCCCTGGGGGTCGCGAGCATCGACAAAGACCTCATCTCGGTCTCCAAAGTTCTGAAAATGAACACATGGACCAAGATCACCAAACTTGTCCTGCCCTCCGCCCTGCCATTGATCTTCACCGGTCTGCGCCTGTCGCTGGGTGTGGGATGGATGGTGCTGATCGCCGCCGAAATGCTGGCCCAGAACCCCGGCCTTGGCAAATTTGTCTGGGACGAGTTCCAGAACGGCTCGTCCTCATCACTGGCGAAAATCATGGTGGCCGTCTTCACCATTGGCATCATCGGTTTCCTGCTTGATCGCCTGATGTACGCCATCCAGTCGCTCTTTACCTTCTCCTCGAACCGGTGATCTGACATGAGCATTCTCACCTTCGACAACGTCTCCAAATCCTTCGGTGAAGGCACCGCACGGACCGACGTACTCAAAAACATCAACCTAAATGTGAAGGAGGGCGAGTTCCTCGTCCTCCTCGGCTTCTCCGGCACCGGCAAGACAACGCTGATCAACCTGATGGCAGGCCTCGACACACCGTCAAAAGGGGCCGTCACCTTCAAAGGCAAACCAATCAATGGCCCTGGCCCGGAACGTGGTCTGATCTTCCAGAGCTACTCGCTCATGCCGTGGCTCACCGTGAACGGTAACGTGCGCCTTGCACTCGACAGCGTGTTCCCGAAGATGCCCAAGGATGAGAAATCGGCCAAAGTGGCCCATTACGTCAATATGGTCGGCCTCTCCCATGCAACGCACCGCCGCCCGGCAGAACTCTCTGGCGGCATGCGCCAACGTGTGAACGTCGCCCGTGCCTTGGCCATGGACCCCGAAATGCTGCTGTTGGACGAGCCGCTTTCTGCGCTCGACGCCCTCACCCGCGCCAATCTGGCGGACGAGATCGAACATATCTGGACCGAAGACAAAAAAACCTGCGTCCTGATTACCAATGATGTGGACGAAGCAATCATCCTCGCGGATCGTATCATCGCTTTGAACCCCGATGGCACACTTGGCGACGAGTTTACCGTCACCATTCCTCGCCCTCGCGACCGCATGGAAATGAACCACCACGACGGGTTCAAACGCCTGCGGGCAGACATCACTAAATACCTGATGGATGTGGGGATCGAAGCCAAAACCGAAGGCACCAAAACCCTACCCGACGTGACGCCAATCCATGGTGTTCCCACCGCCGTCAAAGACGCGCAAAAGGGCATGATCGACCACAACTTCCTCGACTTTTCGCAATTACACAAAGTCTACCCAACACCCAAAGGCCCGCTAACCGTTGTCGAAGACTTCGACCTCAAGGTGCAACGCGGCGAGTTCATCTCGCTGATCGGCCACTCTGGCTGCGGCAAATCCACTGTCCTCACCATGGCCGCTGGCCTGAATGAGATCTCCAAAGGCGGTATTCGCCTTGACGGTCGTCACGTCGAAGGCGCCGATCCAGAACGCGCCGTAGTGTTTCAGTCGCCCAACCTCTTCCCATGGCTCTCGGCACGTGAAAACGTCGCCATTGGTGTGGACAAGGTCTACCCCAAGGCTTCGCGCAGCGAACGTCAGGACGTGGTCGACTATTATCTCGAACGCGTGGGACTTGCCGACGCCATGGACCGCCCAGCACATTCCATGTCCAACGGTATGAAGCAACGCGTCGGCATCGCCCGCGCCTTTGCCCTCTCGCCAAAGCTCCTCTTGCTCGACGAACCCTTTGGAATGCTCGACAGCCTCACCCGCTGGGAATTGCAAGAGGTGCTCATGGAGGTCTGGGACCGCACCAAAGTAACGGCCATCTGTGTTACACATGACGTTGACGAAGCCATCCTGCTGGCTGACCGCGTGGTTATGATGACCAACGGCCCACAGGCCACAATCGGCAAAATTGTGGATGTCGACTTGCCTCGCCCGCGCACACGCAAGGCGCTTCTGGAACACCCCGACTACTACACCTTCCGACAGGAAGTGCTCGATTTCCTAGAGGAATACGAACACGGCGCCAAACCCACGCCAAAAACCGCCCCCAAGGCCATCGCAGCAGAGTGAAAGCCATGACCCAGAAACTGATTATCATCGGGGCCGGCATGGCTTCGGGCCGCGCCCTCGAACATCTGTTCGAGCAAGCTCCCGACGCCTTTGACGTCACCCTTTTCAACGCCGAACCTCGCGGCACCTATAACCGCATCATGCTGTCACCAGTACTTTCGGGCGACAAGACGTTTGAGGAAATCCTCACCCATACCGCCGAATGGTACGAGGACAATAACGTCACGTGCCGCTTTGGCGAAAAAGTGGTCGCCATTGATCGAAACGCCAAAACCATAACGGCAGATAATGGCGACGTGCTGGCCTATGACAAACTGATCATCGCCACCGGCTCCACGCCATTCATCATTCCGCTTCCCGGCCATGATCTTGACGGTGTCATCGCCTATCGTGACCTCGAAGATACCAACGCAATGATTGCCCTCGGCGAAAGACCCGATGCACGCGCCGTGGTAATCGGCGGTGGCCTGCTTGGGTTAGAGGCCGCGGCTGGCCTCAAGGCACGCGGTGTCGACGTGACCGTTGTGCACATTATGGGCCACCTGATGGAGCGCCAACTGGACGAGGCCGCAGGCTATCTCTTGCGCAAAGCGCTGGTCGACAAAGGTATCACCGTCAAATGCTCGGCCAATTCCAAAGAAATCCCTGGCGAAAACGGTCGCGTCAAAGCGCTCCTTCTGGATGATGGTACCGAACTTCCCTGTGACCTGCTGGTGATGGCCGTCGGCATCCGCCCTTCCATCGCATTAGCCGCAGAGGCTGGTCTCGCCACTGGGCGCGGTATTCACGTCGACGACCACATGGTCACATCCGACGACAGCATCCTGTCACTTGGCGAATGTGTCGAACATGAAGGTAATATATTTGGCCTTGTCGCACCGCTATATGATCAGGCCAAAGTCATTGCCAAAACCCTGCTCGACCAAGAAGCGACCTTTGTGAACAAAGACGTCTCGACCATGCTCAAGGTCACCGGTTGTGATCTCTTTTCCGCTGGCGACTTTGCCGACGGAGAAGGGCGCGAAGACATCGTCTATCGCGATCCGGCGCGCGGCATCTATAAACGCCTTGTGATCCAAGAGAACCGTATTATCGGTGTGGTCATGTATGGCGACACCGCAGACGGCAACTGGTTCTTTGGCCTACTAAAAAGTGGCGAAGACATTTCCAATATGCGCGACACTTTGATCTTTGGGCCTGCCTTCCAGGGGGGTGCCCCCTCGGACCCTATGGCAGCCGTTGCAGCCTTACCGGCTGACGCAGAAATCTGCGGCTGCAACGGCATATGCAAAGGTCAGATCGTCGACGCCATTCAAGGCGGCGCAACAACACTGGATGATGTCCGTGCCCAAACCAAGGCCTCCGGCTCCTGCGGCACCTGCACCGGTCTCGTCGAACAGGTGCTTTCAGTCACGCTTGGCGATGACTTTGTACTGCCAGCCAGCAAATCTGTTTGCGGTTGTACCGAGTTCACTCACGAAGACGTGCGCCGCCTGATCAAATCGCGCGAGCTGAAATCACAGCCCGCCGTCTGGCAGGAACTTGGCTGGAATACACCAAACGGCTGCCACGTCTGCCGCCCGGCAATCAACTATTACCTGCTTGCCGATTGGCCGTTGGAATATGCCGACGACCCACAGTCGCGCTTTGTGAACGAACGCAAGCATGCCAACATTCAAAAGGACGGCACCTATTCGGTGGTACCCCGTATGTGGGGTGGCATGACCAACCCAACCGAGCTGCGCGCCATTGCGGATGCGGCTGAAAAGTTCAATGTGCCGACCATCCACGTCACCGGTGGCCAGCGCATCGACCTTTTGGGGGTCAAGGGCGAGGATCTGCCCGAAATCTGGTCCGATTTGAACAAGGCTGGCATGGTCTCGGGACATGCGTATTCCAAAGGTTTGCGCACCGTCAAAACCTGTGTCGGCAGCGACCATTGCCGCTTTGGCACTCAGGACAGCACCGGGCTTGGCATCCAACTTGAGAAAATTCTCTGGGGCTCGTGGGCGCCACACAAGCTGAAACTGGGTGTCTCTGGTTGCCCGCGCAACTGCGCCGAAGCCACATGCAAAGACATCGGCGTCGTATGTGTCGACAGTGGATACCAGATTGGTATCGGCGGCGCCGCGGGCATGGACGTTAAAGAAACAGAATTGCTCTGTCAGGTCGCAACCGAAGCGGAAGTGATCGAAGTCATAACCGCCGTGACCCAAGCTTATCGCGAAGGCGGTAAATATCTCGACCGTATCTATAAATGGTTGGCCAAGGTCGGCATGGACTGGGTCCAGGAGAACGTCGTGGACGATCTTGAGAACCGAAAGGCACTGGCTGCGCGTTTCGAACTCTCACAGTCGATCTATCGCAAAGACCCATGGGCAGAACACGCCCGCGAAAGAGCCGACACATACCAACCCATCGCAAACCTGACACTGGAGGCGGCAGAATGAACTGGATCGACATTGGCAAGCTCGACGACATTCCCCTGCGGGGCGCGCGCGTGGTGAAAACACCCCTTGGCTGCGTCGCAGTGTTTCGCCCAACAGAAACCGAGGTGTTCGCCACCTCGGACCGCTGCCCACACAAGGGCGGTCCGCTCTCCGAAGGTATCGTACATGACCGCAAGGTCACATGCCCACTGCACAATTGGGTCTTCTGCCTCGAAACCGGCGCTGCTCAAGGGGCTGATGAAGGCCAGATCGAAACCTTTGCCACTCAGATCATTGACGGGCGCATTCTGCTCGACTCCAGAACGCTCCAAACCGAGGCCGCAGCCTGATGAAAGACTTTGATCTATCCCCCGCAAACGCCACCTGCACCACCTGTCCCTATTGCGGGACAGGCTGTGGTGTTCTGGCTGCACCTGATGGCGCTGGCGGGTTGACGATCAAGGGCGACCCGACGCATCCGGCCAACGCGGGCCGGCTGTGTTCCAAAGGATCGGCGCTCGGAGAAACCGTCGCCAGCGACGGTCGTCTCCTCACCCCGCAGATCGACAACCGCCCCGCAAGCTGGGATCACGCGCTCGATCTGGTCGCGTCCCGATTTTCCGAGACCATTGCCAAACATGGACCGGATTCCGTGGCTTTTTACGTCTCTGGCCAGCTCCTGACGGAAGACTATTATGTTGCCAACAAACTGATCAAAGGCTTTTTAGGCACTGCCAATATCGACACCAACTCGCGCCTTTGCATGGCCTCCACTGTCGCGGGCCACAAACGCGCCTTTGGCACCGACACCGTACCCGGCACCTACGAAGACCTTGAACAGGCAGACCTCGTCGTGCTTGTCGGCTCCAACCTCGCTTGGTGCCACCCGGTGCTCTACCAACGCCTCGCCGCTGCCAAGGCCACCCGCCCCAACATGCGCGTCATTGCTGTCGACCCCCGCCGTACCGCCACCACCGATCTTGCCGACATGCATCTAGCCATCAACGCCGGTACCGACGTCGCCCTGTTCAACCGTCTTCTCAGCGAAATCCACGAACAGGGCGCCGTGAATGCCGAGTTCGTCACCGGCCATGTAACCGGCTTTGACGCAGCACTTGATGCGGCTAGCTCAACAGACGTAACCGTCACCGGCATCCCCCATGCCCAGTTGACCGAGTTCCTGAACCTCTGGATACGCTCAGAAAGGGTCGTGACGGTCTTCTCCCAAGGCGTGAACCAATCCGACCATGGCACAGATAAAGTCAACGCCATCCTCAACTGCCACCTCGCTACAGGCCGTATCGGTCAGCCGGGTATGGGTCCTCTGTCTGTCACCGGTCAACCCAACGCTATGGGTGGGCGCGAAGTCGGCGGACTCGCCAATATGCTCGCCTGTCACCTCGACATCGAAAATCCTGAACACCGCGCCCTTGTCGGCGGCTTCTGGAACGCGCCCAACCTGCCGGACCACGCCGGCCTTAAAGCAGTCGACATGTTTCGGGCCGTCTCTGAGGGTAGGATCAAGGCGCTCTGGGTCATGTGCACCAACCCCGCCGTCTCGCTGCCACAAGCTGATTTCGTGCGCGACGCCATCGCCAATTGCGACTTCACCGTAGTTTCCGACCTCACTGCCACAACTGATACCGCCTGCCTCGCCAATGTTGTGCTCCCTGCCACGGGCTGGGGCGAAAAGGACGGCACCGTCACCAACTCGGACCGAGTTATCTCGCGTCAGCGCGCGGTGCTACCCAAAACCGGTCAATCCCGTCACGACTGGGACATCATATCCGACGTCGCCCGTCGCATGGGGTGGCAGGACGCCTTCGACTATTCCACCCCGGCCGAGATATTCCGCGAATACGCCGCCCTGTCCGGCCTCGCCGCCGCGCAAGGCAAAGACTTCGACATCTCCGGACTGTCAGACCTCACCAACTCCGAGTACGACGCTCTGCACCCCACCCGCTGGCCTATCCCAACGCGCGGCACATCCGGCGACCGCATGTTTGCCGACGGGCGTTTCTTTACGCCCTCCACCCGCGCCAATATGCTTGCCCTGACACAATCTAGCGCCCCGCCCGCCGTCCGTGGAACCTACCGCTTAAACACTGGTCGAATCCGCGACCAATGGCACACCATGACACGCACGGCCCTCTCCCCTCGCCTCAATCAGCACACCGGCGAACCATTTCTTGAGATCCACCCACAGGACGCCCTTGCCATCGGCCTCAAGGCGGCGGACCTCACCAAAGTTGAAAGCCGCCATGGCTACGCTATTCTGCGCGTCCTGATCACTGACCGTGTAAGACCGGGGGCCGTGTTCGCGCCAATCCACTGGACCTCTGAATACGCCTCCGCCGGGCGTATTTGCACCGTGATTCCTTCGGCCACGGATCCGATATCCGGTCAACCAGATACCAAGGCAGCGCAAGTCTCGATTACCCCCTTCGCGCCTACATGGTACGGCTTCGCCGTCTCCTCATCACGCCTGTCTCCCGACACAGGCTATTGGGCCGCCGCTCGCCACCCCTCTGGCTGGCGTACCGAGCTTGCCGGCCAAAACACGCCAGACAGCTGGGAAACCTTCGCCCAAACCCTCTTCGCAGCGCAGGACGCCACCTTCTCCAGCGTCATCGATCAAACCCGTCGCACCGCCCGCGTCGCCCTACACCAGAACGGCCAACTCATAGGTGCACTCTACGCCGCGCCCAACCCCGTTGCCGTCTCACGCTCGTACGTTGCAAACCTTCTCGGAAGCCCCGGCCGAACCGCGCTCGCTGGACACCCCGGCGCAGACCAACCAGACCCCGGCACCACGATCT
Organism: Shimia abyssi; assembly: GCF_003014475.1. Lineage (GTDB taxonomy): Bacteria > Pseudomonadota > Alphaproteobacteria > Rhodobacterales > Rhodobacteraceae > Shimia > Shimia abyssi. The sequence continues at coordinate 349,433 of NZ_PYGJ01000002.1, forward strand.
GCGCCTGCTTCAACGTCGGCGTGAACACAATTTTGAACGCCATCACAACGCAAGATCTGCTTAGCGTTGAGCAAATCGGCGTTGCCCTTTCCGCGGGGTCTAATTGCGGCTCCTGCAAACCGGAACTGGCCGCCTTGCTGACCTCTGCACGAACAAAGACCGCCGCCGAATAAACCATTTTGTCAAAGCCAATAAAGGCTCTAAACCAAAAACGGCTCCGCCTTCATCGAAGCTGGGGCAGCAACCCCCATCAGTTTCAAAACTGTTGGCGCCAATTGAAGCTGATCCAGCAGCACATTCCCCGCGGGCCCATCAGCATCACCAAAATAATACAGCGCAAATTCCTGCTGCAACGGATCATGCCCGCCATGATGGCCACGCGTGTCCTGTCCATGATCGGCAGTCACGATCACCTCATACCCCGCTGAGCGCCAACGCGGAATGAACGGAGCCAGCATTTCGTCCATCACGAAACAGGCATGGTCCATCTCATGGCTCTCATGCTGAAACCGATGCCCCATACTGTCCAGCGTACAGGTATGCAGCATCCCGTAGTCCAATCCATGCCGCAAGCACAGCGACGTCAGCGTTGCAAACAAATCCACATCCGACGGCGTCATCTGATTGATCAGCCCATAGCCTGCCATCGAATGAAACCGTCCATGATTGATGCTTTCACTCTCAGGCTCATCATACTCGATGTCGCGCACATGATCGAATGGCGCGCGGTTGAAAAACTCTGACCAGAATGAATGCGCCACAGCCCCGGTCACCCCGCCTGCCTTGCGCACTTCGCTGAACACGTCCGGCTGATCCAACCGAAACACATTACGGTTGCCTGTGCACCCATGCACCTGAGGCGTCACCCCGGTATGGATCGACGCATAACAACTTGCCGAGGTAGATGGCAGGACCGAACGCATACGCCACTTGCGTGCCGCGCCACTTTGTACCCAACCCTCAAGATTGCCGAAAAGACGTCCCCAATTGCGCCATGGCACTCCATCCAGCACGATCAACAACACTTTGCGCTTCATGTCCTCAACTCCCAAACGCAAAGAAAGGGCGCCCAAAACGCCCCTTCATCTTTCCAAAAATACTTCCGCCGGAGGCACAAAATCTAGTTCCCCGCGCTCTCCATCTTGCGGTTCGCGATAACTTCTTCCAGCCAGCCCAGTTTCATTTCCGGCACCGAACTCAGCAACAAATCAGTATAATCATCAAACGGCGGGCTCAAAACATCCGTCTTGCCGCCATACCGCACAACCTCGCCCTGATACATTACCGCAATCGAATCCGCGATTGCCTTCACGGTCGCCAGATCGTGGGTAATGAATAGATAGGCCACATCTTCGACTTTCTGCAAATCCAGCAACAGCTTCAGAATGCCGTCGGCCACCAATGGGTCCAATGCGCTTGTCACCTCATCGCAGATTATAATCTTGGGTTTAGCCGCAAGCGAACGTGCAATGCACACGCGCTGCTTCTGCCCACCAGACAACTCCGCCGGATACCGATCCATAAAGGCTTCACCCATCTCGATCTCGTCCAGCAACTCGACTATCCGCTTTCGTTTTTCACTTCCTCTCAGACCAAAATAAAACTCCAGCGGTCGCCCGATAATGGTTCCAACCGTTTGGCGCGGGTTCATCGCCGTGTCCGCCATCTGATAGATCATCTGCAACTCTCGCAGGTCTTCCCGAGAACGCCCGCCAAGGGCGGCGGAGAGATCTCGCCCGGCAAAGTGGATATTGCCCGCACGCGGCGGCAACAAACCGGTGATCACACGGGCAAGTGTTGACTTGCCTGATCCGCTTTCACCCACCACAGCCAACGTTTGACCAGGATGCAATTCGACGTTGATATTCTTCAGGACATCAAAATTGGTGCCGCGATAGCGTGCTGTCACACCTTCGACCTTCAACACCGGCTCGGACGTTGCGGTTTTTTCCTCGTGATCGATTGAACGCACAGACACAAGCGCCCGAGTGTAATCTTCCTTTGGCGCGTTGATGATCTGATCGACACTGCCATATTCGACCATATCTCCCATCTTCAGCACCAGAATGTCGTCGCTCACCTGCGCCACCACAGCCAGATCATGCGTGATGTACAGCGCCGCAACACCGGTATCCCGGATCGCTTCCTTAATCGCCTTCAACACATCTATCTGTGTGGTTACATCCAACGCAGTGGTCGGCTCGTCAAAAACGACTAAATCCGGTTCAGGACAAAGCGCCAACGCCGTCATGCACCGTTGAAGTTGCCCTCCTGATACCTGATGCGGATATCGATTACCGATATTCTCCGGATCCGGCAAACCCAACTTGCGAAACAGTTCCACCGCCCGCGCCTCTGCGTCCTTCTTGGAAAACTTTCCATGCCGCACAGATGCTTCGATGACCTGGTCCATGATCTGCTTAGCCGGGTTGAAACTCGCCGCTGCCGATTGGCTAACATAGGTTACTTCGCCACCACGCAGCTTGCGCACATCATTTAGGCCCGACTTCAGGATGTCTCGGCCATTGACCCAAACCTCGCCGCCAGTAATTTCTACTCCGCCCCGGCCATAGGCCATGCTGGCCAACCCAATGGTCGATTTCCCGGCCCCGGATTCCCCAATCAATCCCAACACCTTGCCCGGCTCGAGATCAAAGGACACCCCGTGCACAATCTCAATGTCACGCGGCTTTTCGCCCGGCGGATAGATCGTCGCGCCGATTTTCAGGTCGCGGACTTTTAACAATGTCTCGCTCATCCGCGGCCTCCTTTCAACGACGTGGTACGGTTCAGGACCCAATCAGCCACCAAATTCACACTGATCGCCAACGTGGCAATTGCCACCGCTGGATAGAGCGCGGCTCCAATGCCATAGACAATTCCATCCTTGTTTTCTTTCACAATACCACCCCAATCGGCCTCTGGCGGTTGCACACCCAGACCCAGGAACGACAGTGTAGATACGAACAGCACCGCAAAGATAAAGCGCAGTCCCATTTCCGCGACCAACGGGCTCAGCGCATTGGGCAGTATCTCGCGAAAGATCACCCAAACACGCCCCTCGCCGCGCAGTTTTGCGGCCTCGACGTAATCCATCACGTTGATGTCCACCGCCACGGCGCGGGCCAGACGATACACGCGCGTGCTATCCAGAAAGCCCATGACAATGATCAAGATTGGCACCGTCACCGGCACAACCGAAAGCACAACCAGTGCAAAGATCAACGTCGGGATTGACATGATCAAATCCACAAACCGGCTCATCACCTGATCGACCCAGCCGCCAATTACAGCGGCTGCAAAACCCAAGATGGACCCCGTTGTGAAACTCAGAATAGTTGCCGCCGTAGCAATCCAAATTGTCGTACGTCCGCCATAAATCATGCGGCTCAACAAGTCTCGACCAATATTGTCAGTGCCCAGCAAATGCTCCTTGCTCGATGGCTCCCATACGCCGCCAACAATTTCAGCCACCCCATAGGGTGCGATCAGCGGCGCGAAAATCGCCATTAGGAAATAAAGGCTGGTGAAAAAGAGGCCGACGACAGCTGCAATAGGTAAATTTTTCATCTCTGCCTCCCCTATTTCGGATGCCGCAAGCGCGGGTTGGCCAGAATCGATACGACGTCAGCGATCATGTTCAACCCGATGTAAACGGCTGCAAAGATCATGCCACAGGCCTGCACCACGGGAATGTCGCGCTTGCTCACGTGGTCGACCAGATACTGGCCCATACCTGGATAGGTGAACACCACTTCGACTACCACAACACCAACCACCAGATAGGCAAGATTCAGCATCACAACATTCACAATGGGCGCAATAGAGTTCGGGAACGCATGGCGCCAGATGATGACGAACATCGACATGCCCTTTAGCTCGGCTGTCTCAATATAAGCCGACTGCATCACGTTCAGAATGGCAGCTCGGGTCATGCGCATCATATGCGCCAAAACAACTAACGTCAGAACCGCCACCGGCAATGCAATGGAATTCAGCTTCTGACCAAGGCTCATGCTATCATTAATCATCGCCACCGAAGGTGCCCAGCGCAGCTTTACCGCGACGATGTACATGAGCACGTAGCCGATCAGGAATTCCGGGATCGAAATCGACGCCAACGTAACCGCCGAGATCAACTTGTCAGGCCAGCGGTCGCGATAGCGCACCGCCAACAGCCCAAGGAAAATTGCCAACGGGACCGAGATAATGGCCGCCCAGAAGGCAAGGAAAAGCGTATTTTTCAATCGGTTGCCCAGGCTCGACGCAATATCCTGACCACTGGTCAGCGCGGTGCCTAGATCGCCCTGAACCAAACCGCCCAGCCAGCTTAGATAACGTTGCAACGGCGGATCGTTCAGCCCCAGCTCCGCGCGCAAATTGGCTAGCGCTTCGGGCGTTGCAGATTGTCCGAGAATGGATTGAGCCACGTCTCCTGGCAGGATGATAGTGCCAGCAAAAATCAGAATGGAAACGAGGAAAAGAAGGAGAAGTCCCAGCGCGATGCGCTGGGCCAACAGTTTCAGGATGGGTGACATCTCAGGCAGTCGCCCACATTTTCAACGGTGCCTGCATGTCCATCATGCCAAAGCCCTTGTGGCCGTCAATCCAGCCGTCAACCCGATCCGATGTCGCGCCAACAAAGTCGTTGAACATCGGGCAGATCAAACCGCCTTCGTCGCGGATGATGGTAGACAGGTCCGCATACATCTGCGTGCGCTTCGCCAAATCCAGCTCGGCGCGTGCAGTTACTAGCAACTGATCGAACTGTTCGTTAAAGAACCGCGTATCATTCCAGTCTGCGCTCGACAGATAGGCTGTCGACAGCATCTGATCTTGAACCGGACGTCCGCTCCAATAGCTGGTGCAGAATGGTTGCTTGTTCCAAACTTCCGACCAATAGCCATCATTGGGCTCACGCTTGATTTCCAGTGGGATACCAGCGGCCTTGGCCGATTGCTGGAACAACGCTGAGGCATCCGGCGCACCGGGGAACGAGTTGTCCGAGGTCCGCAATAGGATCGGCCCGTCATGCCCGGATTTCTTAAAGTGATGCGCAGCCTTGTCAGGATCATATGCGCGCTGTTCAGCTTCCGAGAACAACGGATAAGACGCATTGATTGGCGAGTCATTCCCGACAGACCCATAGCCAAACAGAATCTTATCGACCATTTCCTGACGGTTGATGCCATATTTCAGCGCCAGCCGCAGGTCATTGTTGTCAAATGGTGCCGTGTTGCAGTGCATGATAAACACGTAATGGCCCGGACCGGCTGTCGAATGAACAGTCACACCCGGTACGCGACCAATCAAACCAGCCGTACGTGGTGGTACGCGACTGATCATGTCCACCTGACCAGACTGCAACGCCGCCACGCGGGCGGTGTCATCGTTGATAACAATGATTTCGACTGTGTCGGCGTGGCCCAACTCACCAGCATTCCAGTAGTTCGGGTTCTTCTCCGCAACAACGCGTACACCCATATCCATGCTCTTGAGGATGTAAGGCCCAGTGCCAATTGCCGCCGTCGGATCATCCTTACCGCCATTAGGCTGAATCATCAGGTGATAATCGGTCAGTAGATAAGGCAAATCAGCGTTGGCCTGATCAAGCTCAAGGATGAAGTTGTCGCCTTCCGCGCGCATACTCGCAATCCCGCGCAACAGTCCCAAAGCACCTGACTTGGTGTCTTCACCTGAATGGCGCTCAATCGTGGCCAATACGTCATCTGCGGTAACAGTCTTGCCATTCGAGAAGGTCATGCCGCTACGGACCTTAAAGGTCCATGTCTTCGCATCGGCGGAGGCTTCTACACTTTCGGCCACACGTGGCTCCAGCGATCCATCGGCCGCAAGAATCATCAGCGGCTCACCCCACAAGCGGCTGACCATGGTCCCCGCCGAGTTGGTGGTCGTTGCCGGATCAAGGCTATCTGTTGTCGAGGCACCTTCGATGCCGACCCGGATGGTTCCGCCCGTTTGCGGCCCAGCGGCGCGAACGGCGCCCGCCAGCATTGTATTGGCAGTCGCCGCCGTCAAACCCAGCGCACTGGCGCGGCCCAAAAAGCTGCGGCGCGACAGGCGCCCAATCGCGGCCCGCTGGCTCAAATACTTCAGTTCATCATTCATTTTTGGTACTCCCCATCTGAATATGTCGTTTTTTTACTATGCTGCGGGTCAGGAGCGACACAAATCAAGGAAAAAGTGTTACGGCCATTCAAGATTTTGACCTTGCAATCCCGGATTCTCGTCTTTCCAAAGTACAATTGGCCAATGCTAATTGGCTCCTGATCGCGAACGGCACCATCCACAGACAGAAAAACTGACCCAACGTCAGCAGGTTACCCCATCCGTCTGTCCGACACCACGCGGTAATCAGCCTCAACGCGCATATCCACTCTCCGTGACCACGTCGTCGGGGTATCACTTCATCACAAACGCGGTACGTTTTCGCTCCATTTGCGCTCAAACACCTTGTCTGAACCCTCCATGACGTCCAGCTCGGCTTCAACCAAAAAACTGCCCGCAACTGCGCGCAAACGCACCATGGCTTCGGTCCGCACCTCCCAATCGTCTCTGGCCATCGTACGTACCCAGCGAAACTCAGCCTCCGCCGATAGCGGATCATCCTCCTTGATCGAAAACCGCTCCCGCACAGTCGTTGCGCTGGTCAATCCAGTTGCCAAATCGCGCACAGCGCCGTCATCGCCCTCGATCTCCAACCGAATCTCACGTGTCGCACTGTCCCGAATCACCCGCTTGCTTTCGCACCCGGCTCTTACTCGCACTTCCTCTAGCGGTTTTGCCGAGCGTGGCAGCTCAAACGTCCACTCGTCACCAGCCGCCAGCGCGCGTACCGGCAAGCGCAGATCGCCACTTGCAATCTCCAGCGTCGCCATCTCCGCCTCGGGCCACATAAACGGCCAATAACTGGTCGAAATCGCCACCCGCAACCTGTGCCCCACTGGCAAGCGGTACGCGCACTGATCCAACACCACCTCGCCTTCAACCAACTCGCCTACCGGCAAGTCTTGCAACGCTTCGCGCCCGTTTCTCTGGCGCAGGTTCAAAACCCCGTGGCTTATCAACGCGCTTGTCCCGTCAGGGCGCAGGTCGCACAATCGCACCGCCACCTGCGCACTCGGCTTGTCGGACCGCAACCGCAACCGCACCACAGGCGCGCCGACAATGTCGCGCGCCTCATCCGTCACGTCCCCGTCAAAGCAACAGCTTAACGCATCATCGCCGCGTTGATCGCCCGGCAATTCTCCGGGGCCAAATCCGAACGGAAAATACTCTCCCGTCGCCTGCCCGCAACCAAGCGCCGGAAACACCTTTTGCCCGGCAGCCCCCGCGGCATCCGACAGACCGTCAGCTGTCAAATGCCAACTCTCTGTATGCAGCTCATGCTCCAAATCCCGCATCGCGATCCACCGACCGGGCCGCGCCTCATAACTCACTTGTGGTTTCACCGAATCCATCAGCCACGCGCGATACGCCGGCAAATCTTCAACCCCATTTTCCACACCTTTTAACCAACGGTCCCACCACTGCAGCATCTCGCCCAGAAAATCGATCTGCGGCCCTGGCACTGCAAAATGCGGATACTTGTGGTTCCATGGCCCAACCAGCCCCTTAACAGGCGCATCTAGGTTATTAACCAGATGTGCAATCGAGTTGCGATACCCGTCATGCCACCCGCCCACGCTCAACACGGCGGCATTTATCGCACTGTAATCTTCACAGACCGACCCGTGCTTCCAATAGTCATCCCTGACCTGATGCTGCACCCAGGTCTTGGCCAAAAACGGCGTATTCTCTAGCCGCTCCATCCACATCTCACGCCAACCGTCCCCGACAATCTCGGGATCAGGCGGCAGCGCGAACCAGCCAAGAACCGTCGCCGCCCAGCCGGGGTTTTCGCCCAGCATCACACCGCCCTTATAATGGATGTCATCAGCATACCGATCAGTGGTCGAACAAATGCTCACCACCGCCTTCAACGGCTCAGGCTTCAGCGCAGCAATCTGCAAACCGTTGAACCCACCCCAACTGATCCCCATCATGCCGACATTGCCACTGCACCACGCTTGCGCGGCCAGCCACTCGATCACTGCCACCCCATCCGCCAACTCCTGTGGCGAATACTCATCGTCAAACAGACCCTCGCTGTCCCCGCATCCGCGCATGTCTACCCGCACACAGGCATACCCATGCCCCGCCATATAGGGATGGGTCAGCGCGTCGCGCTTTGCCGTACCATCCCGCTTGCGATACGGCAGAAACTCCAGAATGGCCGGGACCGGATCCTCCCCAACTGGGCGCCAGATCCGCGCCGACAACCTTGTGCCATCCGCCATCGGAATGGCTACATGCGCGTGCTCTTCCACATCAATCGGAAATTCTTCGACAACCTGCATTGCATCTCTCCCTGTCCCGAGATCACCCTGCAACCTAGGCTGTGCTCTTGGCAACCCGCCTACGAGCCCCCCCCTTTTGGCCGCGCTCGCGACATTGACAAAACGTGCCGCACGTCCTACCTCAAACCCATAACGATGGAGACTTGATGTCCTGATCAGGCCGGAAGGCAACGCGCCTTCCACGTGCAAAATGACAGCTTTCCGGAGACGTCCCGCACCAGCGGTCGACGCCCACTGATTTGCACATTACAACCAACCACATGTATTTCGCCTCGGACCGCCTGCAACAGACGTTTCGATGGCATGAACATTGAAAGTTCAAAGCGATGACACGGGACTATTCCCAATTCCTGCCCACCAGCGGCACCCCGACCCCAAAACGCCAACTCTCCGCGCTGGAGCGGCTGGGCTGGCAACCCTTCTTTGCCCAGCAAACTGACCTCGAAACCCTGGTCGCCACACCGCCCGTGCGTGCTGTTGAACAGCACCGCAGCGGCCTTCGTGTCATGGGCGACGGTATCGACACCACCCTGCCACCGGGGCCAGAGGCGACAGTGGGCGACTGGCTTCTCCTCAATCGTGACCTGCCCGCCAACAGCGCGGTGCTAAACCGCAAAAGCCTGTTCCAGCGCCGCGCGCCGGGCACGGATCGGCGTATTCAGCTGATCGCGGCCAATGTGGACACAGCCTTTATTGTTTCGTCCTGTAACGCAGATTTTAACATCGCCCGCCTCGAACGTTTCGTGGCTGTTGCCTTTCAGGCCGACGTGACACCTGTTGTCCTGCTGACCAAAGCCGACCTCTGCGACGACCCCTCAGAATTTGCCTCACAGGCCCGCACTATCTCTGACCGTGTCCCAGTCCTCACGCTGAACGCGCGTTCCGGCGAACCCGCAACCGCGCTTACGGATTGGTGCAAACCGGGCCAAACCGTCGCCTTCCTTGGCTCCTCTGGCGTGGGCAAATCCACACTGGTGAACGCGCTTTTTGGCACCGGTATCGCGGCCACCGCTGGCATCCGCGAAGACGACGCCAAGGGACGCCACACCACGCGTCACCGCCACTTGCACTTCACCGCCGATGGCTGCGGTGTTCTCGACACACCCGGCATTCGCGAACTGCAACTGACCGAGGCGGACGAAGGCGTTGCCGACGTGTTCGAGGACATCACCGAGCTTGCCACCCAATGCCGCTTTAACGACTGCAAACACGACACCGAACCTGGCTGCTCCGTCCGCGCGGCACTTGAAACTGGCGCGATTGACGAAAACAGACTGGCCCGCTGGCGCAAACTTGTCGCCGAAGAACGGTTCAACACAGCGTCGATCGCCGAACGCCGCGCAGATGACAAAGCGTTTGGCAAAATGGTGCGCTCTGTCATGAAACATAAGAAACGCTAGTATTCAGCAGGCACCTCAGCGCCCGTCCACCTCGCTACGGTGGAACGGGCGTTGTTCTTGCGCCTACCCTTGTGACATTCGAGCGATTACAAATAGCCGCGCCACCAACATCAGCGCAAAACACGTCACCAGCGCCACGGCCTGATCGACCAAAGAGATCAGACCCACAAACACGCCGCCTCCAACCAACGAAATCGTCGCGTAAAGATCTTCCTTCAAAACCGACGGCGTTACATTGCACAAAATGTCTCGGATCATTCCGCCAACGGTTCCAGTGATACACCCAATGATCACAGCAACGAACGGATGCGTCTCCATCTGCAACGCGACTTCGACACCGACCAATGTAAACAGCGCTAGCCCCACGGCGTCGAACTGCATCAATAGTCGCAACCGCCGTCCATTGCCTGACGGCAGACGCGTTGCCACAAAATACGCCGCAGCAGCCACAGGAATGGCCACCATCAGATAGGTCAAATCCGTGATCCAGAACACCGGCACCCGTCCCAGGAACAAATCTCGCACGGTCCCGCCACCTACGGCGGCGGCCACCCCGATGACGGTCGCACCAAACAAATCCAACGTGTGCCGCGCACCCTGAATGGCGGCGGAGGCGGCCATTACAGCGGTCGCCAATACAGTCAGACCAAAGACCACATGGCTCAATGGTTCAATCATGCCCGCCAGCCTGCTCCAACGGCGCGTTCGGGTCATGCAGCGCCGCGACCTGCCCCAAGGTAACGGGCTTAAGCGGTGGTCGCACACGGACATATCCGGTGTCATCCATGCTCCGATTGTTCGCATCGGCCAGAATGCGCGAAACAGACAGCCCACAATACCGCCCCTGACACCGCCCCATACCGGCACGGGTAAAGGCTTTGGCTTGGTTCGGCCCCAAACAGCCTTGCTCAGCTGCTTCGCGGATCTGCCCCGCCTTAACCTCTTCACAACGACACACCGTCACCTCATCTTCCGGCGCCAACGCCTCATGATAAGGCGGAAAAGCGCGGTCAATGAATGGGCGAATGCTCAGCTCTACATTCCGCTGCCCAATCAGTGGATTGGCACGCCGATCCCTTTCGGCCCGTGGAAGTGAGCCCAATTCGTGTGCGACGGCTAAACCAGTGATCCGCCCAGAAAGCTCTGCAGACATCGCACCACCAATTCCCGCACCATCCCCGGCGATCCAGACACCGTCACACTCTGTGCGCCCCCACGGATCGACCTTTGGCACAAAAGCGTTCTGTTGTGCGTTCCAATGATGCTCGATTCCGGCCATCCGCGCAGCCTGCACATCCGGGACAACCCCATGATGCAGCAGGACAGTGTCTGTCGCCATTTCGTGAATGGCACCACCACAGGAAAAATGCACCGCGTCCACACGCCGACTACCGAGTAGGGCAATATTGCGCGACTTGACGTAACGCGGCACCCCAGCGTTGCGCAACTCGTTCAGCGTCGCCGCGCCTTTTTGCAGATACCGCCATCCCCGCATTGCAGCGCGCCAATGAGTCATTGCCCTGCGCATATCGCTACGCGTTTGTGTTTCGACCAAGGCCTTGGGCGGGAAACCGGCGCGCACTAACTGAACAGCCACCAAATACAACAGCGGGCCCGAGCCAACCAGCACGGCCTCTCTTGCTACAATCCCAGACTGTTTCAGCATGATCTGCGCCGCACCGGCCGTCATGACACCCGGCAAAGTCCACCCCGGCACCGGCATCGCCCTTTCCAAGGCTCCCGTCGCCAACAGCACATGATCTGCCTCGACCAAATACTCACCATCTGGTGTGCTATAGGCGACGTGGTTCTCCTCAATCGACCAAACTCGCGCCTTGGCCACATAGTCCACATCAGATTTGGCTACAGCATCTGTCAGCAACGCACCCCGGCGGTAATCACGGCCCAATACTGCACCACGCAACTCCGATCCCACTTCTACATTGCGAAAAATCTGCCCACCCAGTGTTGCCTGTTCATCCAGCAACAATACCCGAACACCTGCCTTCGCTGCCTCAGCGGCGGCCGCCATCCCTGCGGGTCCGGCACCAATTATCGCCAAGTTAACGCGATGCATAGGGCCCTTCCCGCATTCTGCGCGCAGGTTGCACATCCAACCCGGTTTCAACTTCCATCAAACAGGCCTGACGCGTTTCGCCGTTCACCAGAACCAGACAATCGAAACACGCGCCCATCATGCAAAAGGGTGCCCTCCCGACCCCGCGGTGCGATGTCTGGCGAAACGCATCAACCCCCGCCGCCATCAATGCCGCAGCAAGGTTGCTGCCCTCCGCCAGCTGATACTCCTGCCCGCCAAAGCGCACGGGCACGCGCGGCGCACCGCTCTCCAGCTCTTCAAATCGCGAAACGGGCTTCACCGAACACCTCCAGATCGGGTGCGCCTTCACCCTTTAATAGCCACTCTGGCAACCGGCGCGCATGTGCCGCGGCCAGCGTCACACCGCTATGACACGTAACCAGAAACGCTCCCGGCATCTGCTCACTTTCCTGATATATCGGCAACCCATCAGGGGACATAACCCGCAACGCGCCCCAACTGCGCACCAGTTGCGCGCGCGCCAAATCAGGATAGGCCGCAACGGCTTCGGCTGCCAACTGCGCCATGCCCTTGCGCGTCACCGCGTCATTCTGCCCAACCAGCTCATTGGTCGCACCGATCTGAACCGCGCCCTCATTCACTTGACGCGCAATCAGCGACGGACGCCGGATCAATGGCGCCAGCTTCTCAGTGATCAAAACCTGCCCCCGTTCAGGGCTCAGCGGCGCTTTGAACCCGAATTTCGGCCCCAGCTCAGCCGCACCAAGCCCCGCCGCCAGAACAACCCGGTCCGCTTCAATCCGCGAACCGTCAGAGCACCCCAAATCAAAAACCGCGCCGTGTGTGACCGACAGAACCTGCTTACCTGACAAGATCTCGCCGCCCAATCGTCGAACTTCTTCGGCCAACGCCCGCAACAAACGCAGTGGATTGACCTGCCCATCCTGATGATGCAGCAAAGCTCCAACAACGGCGTCGCCAATTCCGGGCTCTTCCTTGCGTAGTTCCTTAGCGCTCAATACTTCGAACGGATAATCACCGTGCAAAATGGATTGAATTTTCGTGTATCGCGCCGCCCAATCTGCCAAACTGTTTTCGCTGAAATGCAGGTCCAATCCGCCATGTTGCTCCAACGACAGGTCAAATCCAGTGGCATCTTCTAGCTCTTCCGCGAAGTCTGACCACGCGGCCGCTGCCGTTTGGCTCCAACGAGCATAAACTGGTTGTTTCAACCCTTTGCCCTGGACCCAGACAAGGCCAAAGTTCCCACGGCTTGCACGCAGGGCGTCATCAGCGCCATCCAGAACCGTGACACCCAAGCCGCGCTTTAGCAGCCCCCATGCCACTGACAGGCCGACAATTCCGCCTCCAACAATGGCAAAGTCCGAACTCATAAAATACTCCCGACCCGCGTGAAATTGCACGCCTAGGTTTAAATACAGCCCGCGGTCCCGGCTGCCAATGTAAGAGTTGATATCACAACGTTATTTGGGGGGCACCCGGCCCCCCATTTTCCTGCCTGCCTGTCCCGCATACCCAATGGATTTTCTGATCATTTGCTTATTTTTATTGCCGAAAATCCGAAGGCTTGCTCGACTATACGCGCGACGAATCGAATCAGTCAATGGGGTGATTCGCAAAAACGAATCATTTCCGCGAATCGCTCGCGAACAAGTTGACATGTCTCAACAAGCGCGGGCCTAGCCGTTTTCGCGCAAAATAGCGCCCGCCAGATACAATGACCCGCAAATCAGCACCCGCGCGCCCGGCTCCGCCTTCATAATCCCTTCCAGCGCGGCCAGCACACTCTCGGCCTCTTGCGCTTTCAGACCAACGCCTCTCGCGGCAGCAGCCGTCTCAGGCGCTGGCAACGTATTGGGCTCTCCGGGGATCGATACTGCCGTCAGGCTGTCGGCGACTGCCGCCAATGGACGAAGATATCCATCAATATCCTTGGTATTCAGCATACCGCAAATCAGATGAGTTGGCCGTTTACTCAACCCGTTCAAATGCGCGCCCAACGCAGCGCCTGCCGCCGCATTATGCCCGCCATCCAACCACAGCTCTGCATCGCCTGCCGCATCGATCAGTGGCCCTTGCTTCAAACGCTGCATCCGCGCTGGCCAGCGGACATCTGCCATTGCCGCTTCGCAAGCTGCCTCATCCGCACCCAGATACCGCAGCGCCGCCAATGCCGCGCCCGCATTCTCGATCTGATGCGCGCCCGGCAACGCGGGCAACGGCAGGTCCAATAGCCCTTTCTCGTCCTGAAACACCAACCGTCCGCGCTCTTGGAACACATGCCATTGCTGTCCCTGCGCAATCAACGGCGCCCCCAACGCCGCCGCTTTCGCCTCTATCACGTCCATCGCTTCATCCGGCTGAGGCCCCACGACACATGGCACACCGCGCTTCAGAATACCCGCCTTCTCGGCAGCAATCTTGGCAATGGTATTTCCCAAAAACTGCTCGTGATCGATCGAAATTGGCGTGATCACAGTCAACTCAGGCGCCTCGACAACATTGGTCGCATCCAAGCGCCCGCCAAGCCCCGTTTCAAGCAGCGTATAATCCGCCTCAACACGTGCAAAGGCCAACAAGGCTGCACAGGTCGTAATCTCGAAATAGGTAATGTTTTCACTGCCATTAGCACTGTAACACTCGTCCAGCACCTCAGTCAGATGCGCCTCGTCAATCAGTGTCCCAGCCAGCCGGATGCGTTCATGAAACCGCGCGAGATGCGGGCTGGTATAGGCATGCGCACTTTTGCCCATGCCTTCAATTCCAGCCTGAATCATCGCCTGCGTGGACCCCTTTCCATTGGTCCCTGCCAAATGGACGACACTGGGCAATCTGTCTTGCGGATTGTCCAGTGCTGCCAGCAAACGCCACACGCGGTCCAGCGTCAGATCAATGATCTTCGGATGCAGCGCCATCATCCTTTCAAGGATGACGTCAGATGTCGCTTGGGTCATTTCTTAGATTTCTTGGCCATTTTAGCGTCCTCAGACGCGGTTTCCACTTTGGCCTGCGCGGCACCCTTTTCCACACTGTCGTCGCCCTCGACCATCTCTGGTGCAGGCAAATCACCTGCAACTGCTGGCGGCAAACCGAGCAACATCCGCGTGATAGTGATCAACTCACTACGCATCTCGGTACGTTTGGTCACACGGTCCAACATACCGTGATCCAACAGGTATTCAGCCCGCTGAAATCCTTCGGGCAGTTTTTCACGAATAGTCTGCTCAATCACCCGAGGGCCCGCAAAACAGACCAACGCGTTAGGTTCGGAAATCTGCACATCCCCCAACATCGCATAAGACGCAGTTACCCCCCCGGTTGTCGGGTGCGTCAGCACCACGATATAGGGCAAGCCCGCCTCCTTCAGCATCTGCACCGCCACGGTCGTGCGCGGCATCTGCATCAGGCTCAGAATGCCTTCTTGCATACGTGCACCACCGGCAGCCGAAAACAGGATCAAGGGACGCTTCAGTTCAACCGCGCGCTGCGCCGCTGCTATGATCGCATTGCCCACATACATGCCCATGGACCCACCCATGAACGAAAAATCCTGGCACGCGGCCACAATGGGCGTGCGCCCAATTTCGCCTTCGACCACCAACATGGCCTCTTTTTCGCCGGTCTTCTTCTGGGCAGCCTTCATCCGGTCCGGATATTTTTTTTGATCGCGGAACTGCAACGGATCCGCTGTCGGCTCTGGCACGGCCACGTCGACAAATACGCCACCGTCAAACAACGCCTCAAACCGCGCGCGTGGCGTAATTCCCATGTGGTGGTCGCACTGCGTACACACATTCAAGTTCGCTGACAGTTCGCGGTGAAACAACATCGTTCCGCATTCATCACATTTGGTCCAGAGGTTGTCCGGCACTTCGCGACGGGAAAAGATCGAGTTGATCCGGGGGCGGACGTAGTTGGTGATCCAGTTCATGGGCCTTTTTGCCTTTCGGGGTTCTCAACACGCTTGAAATAAGACGCTACGTCAGGAATTGCAATCAGCGTCGCACCGCCACTCGCGCGGCCAACCACGCACACAACAACACGCCGCCCTCTACTGGCATCAACGCCATAAGTATTTCGGTGTCCTCGGGACCAAAGGGGAACGTATACAATGCTAGACCGTCCCAATACCCATTAGTTGCAGCAAGGCTCATCGCTACAAAATTATTCACCACATGCAGAACAATCGCCGGGGCCAGCGTGCCAGTGCGGGCCGTCAGGTCTGCGGCAACCAATCCAAAGGCGACCGCCCAGATCACCAGCCATATGGCCACATCGCCGTAAACTTCAACATCATAATGCAGCACTCCAAACAACAGACTCGGCAACACCATCCAAATCAAGGGAGAGCGAAAACGGGCCGCCAACTGGCTCTGCAAATATCCGCGAAACACCAGCTCCTCTGCCCCACATTGCAGAATCAGCAAACCAAGGCTCAGTGGCAAAAGCCGCAACCACAGCCCCCAATCCATCGCCCGCTCCGGTGTCACTTCCTCAGGCGATGGCACCAAAAACAGCACCACATAGAGAATGACACAGGCCTTCAACACCTGACGCCCCTGCGTCACGAAAGCGAGCCGTGGGCCTAATAACGAGCGCAAAGATCGCCCATGCACCAAGGCCAACGCCAACCACAACGCGGCGACCATACAAGAGAAGCTGCCCAGCAACAGCGCCATACCGCGCACCGTAGTACCTTGGGCAATTTCGTGGATGACAGACGGGCCGCCCAACTGTGTAACCAACACCCCAAACCAGGCGAAATTCAGTACGATCACCGCAACCACCATGACCACCAGCCCCATTCCCAATTGCATCAGTGACGCAGACGAGCGGGCCGGTTCGATAAGGATATCATGAGGGCGATAGGCGTTCATGGCGACGACCTACAGCGAAATCAATTGAAATCGCAACAAAATACCCGCACACCCCTTGCTCAAATCGAAAATAGGCGTTTGTTTGATGGCAACCATTTGGGTAAATAACAAAAAAGCCGGCGCCACTTTGTTGCGTTCGGAGACAAATCAACCACACGACGGATGACGTCGGATCAACAGGGGCATGATGGCGCTAGGAAGCAATATCTTACAGCGATTTTATCAGCGGGGCGTTTCTCGTTACTGGGCGCATCTCGCGCGTCGCGCGGAGCGGACCGATCTAGAAGCGTTGCGTAGCCAGCGTCGCCGTGCACGCAACCTGCGTCAACATCTCGATACGCTGATTTCCACGGCGGAAAGCCGTTTGGCGCTGCCCATCATCGGCTCGAACTCTTTTCCAAAACCTCACGGTACCGATTGGGCGTGGCGCCCGGAACTCTGGCGCGAACCAACCCCAACCAAGGGTATTGCAGCAGTGGGGAACAAAGAACGACTGGGTACAGAAGTAACCCTGTTTCATGATTGCCGCATTTCAGAGCTTACATTGCGCCAACTACGAAACAACCGCCAGCGCGACCTGGCTCCTTTTGGCATTCGTATGGATGTTTTCCGCTTTGACGGTTCCTTTTTGTCCCTCGTGGTCGATCTCCCACCAGAGGCGGCACAGGATCTGCGGCGCAGCCATGTGATCCGCATCGATACCATTGTCGAAATGGAAAAACCGCTCGAAATCTTTGCCCGCCTCAATATCCGCCACGGTCCTAACACCGAACAGATCGTGCGCGAACTCCCTCTCTCCAAAGAAGACATCCGCGTGGAGTTTGATCTGGCCTATTCCAACCTCAATGAAAAGCGGGTCGAACAGCTTTGGCTAGACCTGATTTTTGAGGGGCCGGAAATGAACCAAGTCATCCTGTGCGACCTCACCCTCAGCCGCCGCCCCCGCGCCGAATTCTGACCCTATCTCAGGAGCCCATCCCATGAGCCACATAACCCTGACCAAGACCCGACTTTTCGAAGGCGTCTGGGAGGGCGTGTTGCGCGTTGAAGGCGGTGATGACGCACCGACTTTGGACGTCACATATCTCGACAATCCCGTGCCAGATGTCACGGTTGCCAAACGGGAAGACGGCGAAGGATGGGCCGTGCAAGTCCCGATCCCGGTCGAAGCACTGTGTGACGGGGCGCAAACCATTCTGATAAATGACCAATCCAGCGGTGAAAGGCTGGAGAGCATCACCTTTATTTCCGGCGAAGCGCTGGCCGATGATCTGCGGGCAGAACTCGATCTGTTGCGGGCAGAACTCGACATGCTCAAGCGCGCCTTTCGTCGGCATTGCGTCGAAACGATGTAACCCCCCAAATCCGGTAGCACTCCCGCCCGGTCGTCCTGCATCAAAGATGCCGTCGACCCGTTGGGCATGGCTCGGCCGTTGGCCGAGCCTAATGCGCTCCTTCGACCGGATCGCGCAATTCAGGAGTCGCATACTTAGTTTACAAGCCCTCCGCATTGGGTCTCCGCAGCCTAATCGTTAACGCACTCCGTCGCAAAACGACACCGACGCGATACCTACAGAATACCGACGTAATACCGACGTTCCATTTTGGGCCATTCCCGAGCATTAACCATCTGACCCTTATTCCCGACTGCAGTCCCAAACTGACGCCGCGTTTCGCGTGACAGGCGCTTAAGTTTACGTTCTGGTAAACCGGCAAAGAGGAGGCTCTCATGACTCAATACCCCCATCTGCTGGCACCACTTGACCTTGGATTCACCACCCTAAAGAACCGCGTTCTAATGGGGTCGATGCATACCGGGCTGGAGGAGACCAAGGACTGGAACCGGGTCGCTGAGTTTTACGCCGAACGTGCCCGCGGCGGGGTCTCCCTGATCGTCACAGGTGGCATGGCCCCCTCGCGAGAAGGTGGTGTTTTCCCCGGCGCGGCGGGCCTGTTCAACGATCAAGACATCGCCAACCACCAGATCGTCACCGACCGCGTTCACGACGCAGGTGGCAAGATCGCCATGCAAATTCTGCACGCTGGACGTTATGCATATGGCCCAGAATGCGTGTCGGCCTCTCCTGTCAAATCCCCGATTTCTCCGTTTCCGCCCAAGGAGTTGGACGAAGACGGTATCGAGAAACAGATCCATGATTTTGTCACCGCCACCAC
Organism: Shimia abyssi; assembly: GCF_003014475.1. GTDB lineage: Bacteria > Pseudomonadota > Alphaproteobacteria > Rhodobacterales > Rhodobacteraceae > Shimia > Shimia abyssi. Next base: position 368,385 of record NZ_PYGJ01000002.1, read on the forward strand.
CCGCGCCCGCGCCGCTGGCTATGACGGTGTCGAGATCATGGGTAGCGAGGGCTACTTTCTCAACCAATTCCTCGTCACCCACACCAACAAGCGCACCGACCGCTGGGGCGGCAGCTACGAAAACCGTATGCGCCTGCCGGTCGAAGTTGTTCGCCGTTGTCGCGAGACCGTTGGCGACGACTTCATCATTATCTACCGCTTGTCGATGATCGACTTGATCCCTAACGGTTCGACCCATGAAGAGGTGGTGCAGCTCGCTCAAGCTATTGAAAACGCAGGCGCAACCATCCTCAACACCGGCATTGGCTGGCACGAGGCACGCATTCCCACCATCGCAACATCCGTACCACGCCGCGCCTTTGCGTGGGTCACCAAAAAGCTGATGGGCAAAGTGAGCATCCCCGTGATCACGTCAAACCGCATCAACATGCCCGAAGTAGCCGAAGAGGTCCTTGCTGAAGGGTGCGCCGACATGGTTTCAATGGCGCGTCCTTTCCTTGCCGATGCGGATTTCGTCAACAAGGCGGCAACGGGAAAAGCTGACCAGATCGCGCCTTGTATTGCCTGCAATCAGGCCTGCCTTGATCACACCTTTGGTGGCAAGCTCACATCGTGCCTCGTGAATCCGCGCGCATGCCATGAAACCGAACTGACCATCTTACCCACCGAAACAGCTAGGAAAATTGCAGTGGTTGGCGCAGGGCCCGCCGGCTTATCCGCCGCGCTCACCGCTGCTCAACGCGGCCATACCGTGACGCTTTTTGACAAGGCTGACAAGATCGGTGGACAGCTCAATATCGCCAAACAAATTCCCGGCAAAGAAGAATTCTGGGGGCTCGTCGATTGGTATGACACGATGGTCGCCGACTCTGGCCTCGAACTGCGCCTTGGTGAAACGGCCAACGCGCAAATGCTTGAAACCTATGACGACGTCATCATCGCAACCGGCGTCATACCCCGCGACCCGGCTATTCCCGGACAGGACCATCCTATGGTGCTTAGCTATATCGACGTGCTGCGCGACAAGAAACCTGTCGGTACGCGCGTCGCCGTGATCGGCGCAGGTGGCATTGGCTTTGACGTCTCCGAATTCCTTGTCCACGAAGGTGAAAGCCTGACCGAAAATCTCCCCGAATGGATGGTCGAATGGGGCGTTGGTGATCCTGAAACCACCCGCGGAGGGCTTGTTGCAGCCGGCGCGCAACCACACGCTCCCGCACGTCAAGTGACACTGTTGCAACGCAAGGCCAAGGCACTGGGCAAAGGATTGGGCAAAACCACCGGTTGGATTCACCGCGCGGCATTGCGCATGAAAGACGTGCAAATGGTCGGCGGCGTGAACTACGAAAAGATTGACGACCAAGGTTTGCACATCACTTACGGCGCGGCTCGCGAAAACCCTCAGTTGATCGAGGTCGACAACGTTGTGATCTGCGCCGGGCAGTTACCTGAACGTTCGCTTGCGGACGCGTTAGACGCCAAAGGGGTGAAGGTTCACGTGATTGGCGGAGCGGACGTTGCTGCCGAGCTGGACGCAAAACGCGCCATCGATCAAGGCACGCGCCTCGCTGCCTCGCTCTGATCTGCAATCAAACGGCAAGGCGGAGCTTAAATAGGCGTGATCAACTTGTTGAAGACGCCAGCACACTCGATGCTAGAATCTCACAGCGCCTTGGGCAGCTGCACCGGACAATGGCGCCATGATCCGCTCCGCTTCCGCACTCAGCGCCTCAGCCAGACGCCCACTCCCCGGTCGCCGCTCCGGCCCTTGCGGTTGGATCAGAGCAAGGGACCGCATGGCCATTGGCGAAGCGATTGGGCGCAGCGAAATATCATCGCGCCGGATTGCCTCTGCCGCCGCATAAACCTGCGGCAGCACGGCCACGCCTGAACCAGCCGCCGCCATCAATCGCACCGCATCCAGGCTGGTCCCTTCATATTCATCCGACACATGCGCGCCAGCCGCCTCGGCCAAGGCCGCAACGATCAACGACAGCCTGTGTCGGCGTCCAAGCGTCAGAATGGTACGCCCTGCCAAGACTCCGGGCTCAACCGGCCCCTCGCCTGCAAGTTCATCATCTCGTGCCACGGCAATCCACAACGTTTCATCAAATAAATGCATCTTGCGCGTCCCCGGATGATCCTCGGGGGTGGACAAGATCATATCTAGCCGCCCTGTGCTCAGCCCCTCTTCCAGATCCTGTGTCGCCTCTTCGCGCACCACCAACCGAAACTCAGGATACTGCCGATGCAACCCGGCAACGATCCTTGGCAATAGATACGGCCCAACCGACGGTAAAATCCCAAACCGCAATCGCCCCTCGAAAATGCCATTGCCGCGAACCGAGGCCCGCAAATCTTCCATGTCGTGCAAAATCCGCCGCGCGCGCCGTACAATGTCTGCCCCACCCGAGGTCACGATGGCACCGCGCCGCCCCCGGTTAAAGACCCGCACCCCCAATGCCTCCTCGGCTTCAGCCACCTGCGCCGACAGGCTCGGCTGGCTGACATTTAACCGTGCTGCCGCCAGTCCGAACTGGCCGGTTTCTGCAACCGAAACCAAATACTCTAACTGACGCAATGTCGGCTTCATTAATCTGCCCCTTTACATAGGTAAATCCTATGTAAAATACTGTTTTAATATATTGGATCAATTGAAATCTGCAACTTATCCCCGACGGAATGCCAGAACACGCGCCAAGGGACCAAACACATGACAGCAATTTTTGACACACTCGCGACCAACCTGCTGGTCCCGACCATTCTCTTTTTCCTGTTAGGCCTCATTGCTGCTGTCATGCGCTCTGATCTCTCAATCCCGGACGGCGCGGCCAAGCTCATGTCGATCTACCTGCTGTTTGCCATCGGTTTCAAAGGCGGGGTTAGCATTTCAGGCAGCGGAATCACCCCTCAGGTCATCGGAACACTCGCCGCCGGCGCGGTGCTCTCCTTTGCCATGCCGTTCATCGCCTTTGCGCTCCTGCGCTTCATGACCCGGCTTGACACTTTAAACGCCGCCGCCGTCGCCGGACATTACGGCTCGATCTCTATCGTGACATTTGTAACGGCCTCTAACCTGCTCGAAGGGCGCGGCATTGATGCCGAAGGTTACATCGTCGCGGTTGCCGCCGTTATGGAAGTACCCGCTATCATGTCGGCCCTCTGGCTCGCCGCGCGCGGCACTGGCGGCGCAAAGCTGAGCCCGGCGCTTATTCGCGACATCCTTGGCAATGGCTCGATCGTGCTTTTGATTGGCGCATTCGCAATTGGCGCAATCACTGGACAAGATGGTTTGGAGCAGATCGACGAATTTATCGTTGTACCCTTCACGGGCGTTCTGTGCCTCTTCCTGCTCGATATGGGTCTTTCCGCGGGTCGCTCGATCATGAACCACCGCGATGACGTATCGCTCAGTCTTGTGGCCTTTGGCTGCGTCATGCCTGTCATCGGATCGCTGCTTGGGCTCATCTCGGCGCTTGTGGTCGGCTTGTCCCCCGGCGGCACGTTCCTGCTGATGACGCTTGCGGCCTCGGCATCCTATATTGCAGTCCCCGCTGCCTTGCGTATCGCCCTGCCTGATGCGCGCCCCGGCATTTACCTGACACTCTCTCTTGGCATCACCTTCCCGTTCAACCTCACCATCGGCCTCCCGCTCTACAGCACAATTGCCATGTGGTTTGTTTAAAACCTCAACTATGCCTTCCCCGTCAGCCCTAATGAAACTATCGCCTTGTGAACCATCTGGATTGAAAACAAACTGAAACAGACCTTCGCGCTCCGCTGCGCGAAGGTCGCTTGTGCGAAGGCGGTACACACCGCGTTCTACTGATAATCTCGCGGCCATAAACAACTGTTTCCCTGTTTCCACGTCGCAAACGATGCGCAACAAATCCCTGATATTGTCCGCCCATTGCCCTCATCTTGCCTGATTTGGCCGCGATACCTGATCCTCGAAGAAGAACTCAGAAGGACCGAATGATGGATCGCCTGACCGAAATGGAAGCTTTTGCCACCGTGGTGGATCAGGGTGGCTTCACGGATGCCGCCAAGAAAATGGGCATCTCCAAATCCGCCGTGTCCAAGCACGTCTCAAGCCTTGAGGCCCGCCTTGGTGCACGCCTCCTGAACCGGACAACGCGCCGCGTAAGCCCGACCGAAATTGGTCTTGCCTATTACGACCGTGCCCGCCGTGTCCTCAATGATGCCGGCGAGGCCGACGCGCTTGTCACCTCGATGCAATCCGCGCCTTCGGGTCTCTTGCGCATCTCCGTCGCAACCGACTTTGGTGTCAATCACCTAAGCCCGGTTCTGGGCGAATTCCTCAACGAATTCACGGACATCACTGTCAACATGGTTCTCAACAACCGCTATGTTGAGCTGATTTCCGAAGGCTTTGACATGGCCATCCGTATCGGTGAACTCGAAGACAGCACGCTACGCGCTCGCAAGCTGACCGAGACCACTAAACGTATGATCGCCAGCCCCGAATACTTCAAACGCTACGGCCGTCCGCAGAAAATCGACGATCTCAACGATCACAAACTTCTGCATTATTCCAGCCAATCCAATGGCGCTGTGTGGAAACTGACCGCTCCTTCGGGTGAAAAACGTCAGGTGCGCACTGCTGGGTGGCTCTCGGTCAATGACGGTCAGTCGCTGTTGAACGCAGCTGTCGCAGGTCTTGGCATCGCATACTTGCCCAGCTTCCTCTATGCCGACGCACTAGAGCAGGGACTAGTCGAAGACGCCATTCCAGACCTGCCCATGGAAACCCAAGGTATCTACGCCGTTTATCCTCCGGGTCGGTTCACTCAGCCCAAGGTACGCGCCTTCATAGATTTCCTGGTACACGCATTTGCCGACAAGGGCCCAAGCGCCTGGTAAACCTCACGAAACCCTGACGATTTCCCCTGGCTTTCCCGATGAAAGCTCACTACTGACCCGGTCCCCTTGGCCCGGGTCTTTTTTTGCCAGAAACAACCGGCTCAGCCTATTTCGTATTCAACAATACCGCCTCAACCCGCCGGTTGGCATTGCGTCCGGCCTCCGTAAGGTTAGACGCAATTGGCGACAAAAAACCAACCCCGCGCGCCTCCAATTGTGATTCGCCGACGCCATGAACCTCAACCAATCGCGTGCGCACCGAAGTCGCCCGTCGCCGCGACAGCTCAGTGTTATTCTGCAAAGACCCTTCGCTGTCCGTGTGCCCCACCAGCGCAACACGTCGCTCTGCATCGTCATTCAGATATGTCGCCAACGCCGCCAGCGACCCAAACGGTCCCTCGCCCAACTGTGACGAGCCGGTTTCAAACACCAGATCGGACAAAACAATGTGTCCAGTTCTCTCCAAAACCAGCGAAATATCACTTGCCTCAACCACCGCCGGGCGCAGATCCCGACCATCATCGGCCTGAACCGGCACACCAACATGCGGTGCCTCTTCCAAAACCGGAGCAGTCGATTCTGCCACCACTCGCACGGAATCGATCATCAACTGCGGGGCCACCTCAATTATTTGCACCATCCCCGCCTGCGCAGTCCGGCTGACCAGAATACCAATGGCTTCTGGTCCGGCATCTGCCTCTCGCGACCCTGCCAAAAACCGAAAATCGGCCAAGTCCACGAACATCTCCGGTGGTGGCATCACCTCGGTATTAAACCGGAAATCGAAACCACCGCACAATTGCGCATCACAAGACAACCGAATCTCATAGCCAGTTCGCAACAACTGCGCTGTCAGATCGGCCATGACATCAGCGGTCCCTGTAAACCCACTGCCAATCCGCCAACTACGCCGCCGCACACCGCCGCCATAACGCTCACTTGGCACCGCTCCGTTCACAAAGACGCCAACAGGTAATGTGTAATATCCAGCCGCCGTATCAAACTGGCCGATCAGCTGCGCCGAATCCGGCAAAGCCGGATCAAACGCCGACACCACACCGGGCCATAGCGCCAAACTTATGCCAAGCGCTCGGATCATCTGGCCAGTGAGTGATACTCTTCATTTGGTCGCATATCCGTGGCCGAAGCGACGCGGTTTGACATGTTGTAAAACCCGGCGACATTGGCGATATCCCAGATGTCCTGATCGCTGCACCCCGCATCGCGCAGCCCCTGACGGTCCGACTCTTCAATCGTATAAGACGCCATCGTCATCTTTTCGGCAAAGGCCAGCATCGCGCGCTGTCGCGCATCCAGTTGCGCCACCCGCCAGTTCATCACCATCTTCTCGCCCAGCGCCGGATCACCCGAATATTGGCGAACCGCCGCGCCATGCGCGACCAGGCAGTAAAAACACTTATTCACCGAACTCACCACCACAGCGATCATTTCGCGTTCCAGCTTGCTCAGCCCGCTCTCACCTAGCATCAGATCATTATACAGCGCCGTGAACGCATTGAGCTTGTCCACATGGATCGCATACGCCTTGAGCACATTGGGCACCATGCCCAGCTTTTCTTGACAAATCTCAAAATATCGCTGTGTTTCAGGCGGCAATGGGTCCAGCATCGGAATATCCAATGCCGTAGGCTGATCTGAACTGGACATGAAGGCCTCCCTTAAGCCGTTGGTTTTTGTCGGTAATGATACGTTCCCACAACAGACATCCCAAGGGAAGCATAGAGACCATTTGCGCCGGTATTACGTGTCGTACAAATCACCGCCAACGTATGCCCGCCGTGCTCCAGCACCCAGAACGCCGCCCGTTGCATCAGCCACTTTCCAACACCTTGCCGCCGTTGAGCGGGTAGAATTTCCAACGCGTGCACCATACCGACACCGTTATGCATCGCCAGAAAGGACGTACCCGCAGGCTGATCCCGCCAACGCGACACAAACCCTGTCTTGGGCCCCACGGCACGCTTCATGACTTCAACACGGTCTGGTCCGATCCCACCCGTAGCCCACATCTCTTCCATGATCCTCAGCGGCTCCCACGCCGGGATCGCCGCAGTTCGCGGGGGGCGCTCGGTGGCAATATCCGCGGCGCGCGCAGCAAACATCGTCACCGGGTCGACCACCTCATAACCCATTTCTGCCAATAGCGCATCCAGTGCGTCCTCGCCCTCGCGGATCTGAAACAACGCCCCCTGCCCCAATGCTGCCATTGCCCCTTCTGCGCGCCAGATGTCTTCTGCCGTTACCGGTCCATTTGCTGTCGCGGCCGACACCCGTTTCCCGCCGCCGCGGCCATCACGAATGGTAAAAGGCCCGCTTTCGCTTGTCGCAAATGGCGGCCATGTGCCCTCAACAACATCGTACATCTGCGCAGCGTCAGGCAAACTCGTCATCCAAAGACCTCTGCCAGCTTGGTCATCGCCGCATCCACACGCGCACCATCTTGTCCACGGATCACGATATTCGCACCATACACACCATCTCGCTGAAATGGGTATGACCCGATAGAGAGGTCCGAAAAATCAACCGCCAACGCCCCCAACGGTCCGGCAATATCGCCCTCCCCCTTCATCACGCGCAACGTCTGCGACAACACAGGGGCACCCCCTGTCAGCGTCGGCAAAACACTGGCGACCATGGCTTGGAAAACACTTGGCACCCCCGCCATCACATGCACGTTTTCCACCGTAAATCCCGGCGCCACAGACACAGGGTTGTCGATCAACGCCGCTCCATCCGGTATCCGCGCCATGCGCAATCGCGCCTCGTTCAGTTCCTGACCCGACCGGTCGTAATGCGCTTGCAACAACGCCCGCGCATCGGCCCGCACATCAATCGATCGCCCAAAAGCAGACGCGATGCAATCAGCGGTGATATCATCATGCGTCGGCCCAATTCCACCGCTGGTAAACATGGTGTCATACGACTTGGACAAAGCGCGCACCGCCGCTACGATCCCGTCAGAATCATCCGCCACCACCCGTACTTCACGAAGGTCGATCCCCGCCTTGGTCAGCTCCCCGGCAAGGAAGTACATATTCGCATCCCGTGTGCGCCCAGACAAAATTTCGTCACCGATCACAAGCATTGCCGCTGTTGGGTTCGCCATCCCTCTACTCTCCTTGTCACAAGCGTTCTGCAGGTATAGGCCTCCGCCCATGCGCTTTCAAACCCCTCTTGTTCCCGCCGTGCTTATCCGTCGCTACAAACGGTTCCTTGCCGACGCCCGCCTGATGGATGGTACCGAGGTTACTGCCCATTGCGCCAATCCCGGCTCGATGATGGGTCTGGCCGATCCCGGCACCCGCATCTGGCTCGAACCCAACGATGACCCAAAGAGAAAGTTGAAATACGGCTGGCGGCTGGTAGAGCACGAAAACGGTCATTTCACCGGTGTCGACACCTCTGTGCCCAACCGGGTCCTGAAAGCCGCCCTTATGGCCCGCGCCATTCCGGAACTCGCCGAGTATCCGCTTGTCCGCCCGGAGGTCAAATATGGTAAAAACAGCCGGATTGACTTCCTGTTATCCGCCGACACCCTGCCCGACCTCTATGTCGAGGTAAAATCCGTCACCCTCTCGCGCCGACCGGAAACGGCCGAATTCCCAGACAGTGTTACGGCACGTGGAGCCAAGCATCTTGATGAACTGAAATCCATGCTCGCCGACGGTCATCGCGCCATGATGTTCTACCTCGTCCAACGCACCGACGCCAAACAAGTCACTCTGGCTGCAGACATCGACCCCAAATATGCAGTTGCATTTGACGCCGCCCGCGCCGCTGGCGTTGAGGTGATCGCATATAGCTGCACCATTACTCCGCACCGCATCGACATCGGCCCTTCGCTGCCTTTTTCCCGCGAACCCTGGAAACACCTCACAAGTTGAGTTTTTGGCATTTGAGAACACTGAATGACGCGCCCGTGCATTTCTCAATGATCAAAAATACCCCGGGGGAATCGCTGCGTGCTGCGATGGGGGCAGCGCCCCCAAAATCACCCAGTTTGTCAAAAACGCTTACCCTCTGGTTCTTTCCCGCAATTACTCTTAAATAAAGCCGAAACTCAGAGCCGACGGAGCAAACCCAATGATTGGCAAAGGCCGCCAGACCCGCGACGGGATCCGTATCTATGACACGTCAGATTTTGCAGGTATGCATACCGCTGGCGCTTTGGCCGCGCGGATTTTGGATGAGGTGGCCAAAATGGTCATTCCTGGCCAGACCACAGCCGCCATCGACGCTGCGATCGAAGCCAAGGTGGATGAAGCGGGCGCAAAATCCGCCACCATTGGCTATCGCGGGTACGAGCACGCCAGCTGCATTTCAGTCAACCACGTGGTCTGTCACGGTATTCCCGGCGACAAGAAACTTAAGGATGGCGATATCCTCAATATCGACGTCACTGTAATTGTCGACGGTTGGTATGGTGACACATCCCGTATGTATGTGGCTGGCAAACTCCCGCGCAAGGCCGAGCGCTTGATCCAGGTCACACATGATTCGCTCATGTTGGGGATCGAAGCCGTCAAACCCGGCAACACCTTTGGCGACATTGGCAACGCCATCCAATCTTATGTCGAGAGCCAACGCATGTCAGTTGTACGCGATTTTTGCGGTCACGGGCTTGGTCGTGTCTTCCACGCGCCGCCTAATGTGCTGCACTACGGTCGCCCCGGCACCGGCGCACGGCTCGAAGAGGGCATGTTCTTCACTATTGAACCCATGGTGAACCTTGGACGCCCCGAAACCAAGGTCCTCGCTGATGATTGGACCGCCGTCACACGCGACAAATCCCTGTCCGCCCAGTTTGAACATTCGATTGGCGTCACATCTGATGGTTGCGAGATTTTCACAAAATCACCAACCGGCAAGTTCCACCCGACCTATAGTTGACGGTATATCTTCAGGCCATCAGCTAAGTTTCAGTCGTAGCTGATCGCTTTGCGGTACAGATGCCAAGTCGCGTGTCCGAGTATTGGCAGCACAAGAACCAACCCGATAAAGAACGGCACCGAACCCAATACCAGCAACCCGGCTACAATCGCCCCCCACACGGCGACAACGGCTGGGTTCTTCATAGCAACTCTCATGGATGTCGCCACGGCCACGGGCAACCCAACCGGTTTGTCTACCAGCATTGGGAAACTCATCATCGACGTCACCAGCACCACGGCGGCAAAGATGAATCCCACCCCGCAACCAATCCAGATTAGCGCCCAGCCGGCTGGCGTCGACAATACGTTACTCATCAGCCCCACCATCGTCTTGGGCAGTTCCGGTCCCATCGTTGCGCCATATATTTCGAGCGCGACAACCATCCAGACTACATACAACCCCATCAAATACAGGCCCAATACCATGATAGGCCCGAACACCCGGCTTTTTAATGACAACAGCGCAACCGCCCAGCTCACTTCGTTGCCATCTTCATGCTGTCGACTCATCTCATAAAGCCCCACAGCAGCCAGCGGCCCAAGCAGCGCAAAACCTGCCGCCATTGGAAACACCAGCGGGATCATCGCGCTGTCAAACGCTATCAACGTCAATGCAAGGCCAATCAACGGGTAAACCATAACCAGCACCAGAACATCGCTGCGGCTGCGCCCCATATCGGCCAGCCCCAGACGCAACGCCTCGCCAATGTCGCTCATATTAAGGCTGTGCACGCGCGGCGACACGCGCACGTCGCTTCCCATACCTTCGGCAACGTCGCCCATTCGCTGCCCGGCGCCACCCAAAACACGCGCTCCCCAGCTTAGCGGATTTCCGATTGTCTCAACCATTGCGTCCTCCTGATTTCATCAGGCAGGCCGCGTCGTCAGCCAGAATGTGCAGGATGCTCGAAACCCGATCACGGGGTCAGAACCTCTTGGGCGGCCTGCATCTCATGGAATCACTATAGCACAAGTCTTTGAAAACCCCCGCACGTTCCCGCGATCAAGGGGTGAGCGACAAAAGATCGTGCAACGCGTCGATGTGCTCGATCACTTCGGCCCCCATGCCCGACACCCGCCCCAACGCGCCGTTTTCATCAAACCCAATGGCGCGGATACCTGCCTTTTGGGCCGCAATTACACCTGCTGGGCTGTCATCGATCATCACACAAGCCGCAGGATCCACGCCAAAGTGTTCCGCCGCCATCAATAGCAACCCCGGATCCGGCTTAGCTGGCCCATGTGTGTGTGGTGACCAGATACGCCCGTCAAAGTGGTCCCACAGCCCGGAAGGGCCCAGCGACACCTGCATTTTTTCCGGTGGTCCGTTCGAGGCCACGCAATCAGGAATGTCCAATGCTTTTAAGCGCGCCAACACCTCTGGTATTCCGGGCAGCACCCGAACACCGGCGCGCAGTGTGTCAAATATCTGCGCGTACATCTCATCGACCCAGCCATCTGCCAAATCGGCCCCCCGCCGCCGCGCTTCCTCGCACGCGCTATAGATCGTGCCACCCACAAACAACCCAAGACACTCAGTAGGTGACAGGTCCAACCCGTACTCGGCCAAATTGCGCGAGATGACAGTACAAGTCGCCACCTCTGTGTCGACCAAAACACCGTCACAATCAAAAATAACCAGCTCCGGCCTCACGCGCCCGCCTCCAAAAATGTCACATGCGTGTCACCATATTTGCGCTGATCCAACAGTTCAAAACCATCCGGCGCAAGTTGTGGCGCGTTCTCTTCCCAAACGATCAATGCCTCAGGCGCAATCCATCGCCCTGCGACCGCAACCGCCAGCGCCTTGTCTCCCAGACCCTTGCCATAAGGCGGGTCCAGAAACACCAGATCATACGGCGCATCCGCATTCAAAGGCAGTCGCGTTGCATCACGCGCTACCAATCGGGCCGCGCCCTTGGATCTGGTCAATTGAATATTCTCGCGTACAAGTGACCCCGCTTTGCGCCCGTCATCCACAAACACAACGGACTCTGCCCCCCGCGACAATGCCTCCAATCCCAGCGCGCCGGTCCCGGCAAACAGATCCAGCACCCGAGCGCCCGTGATCGGGTCTCCAAATTTGCCTCCCATCAGCACGTTGAAAAGGTTCTCGCGCACGCGGTCCGTGGTGGGGCGTAAATGTGCACCTGCATCGCCCTTGCCAACACTGGCCAATGCCGTGCCGCGGAACTGTCCAGCAATGATCCTCACATTCTGCCCCTTGCTATCTGTTTTCCCGATTATTCACAAAACCGTGTACTGCCTTCATCTTTCGGAAAAAAAATTGCGCCAGCGTCGCGCGACCCTATATCGCCACAATATGGAAACGCAATGCAGAGAGAGTTCTCATGACAATTGAAATCGGCACAAAGGTCCCCAACGGTACATTGATGAAGATCGGCGCGGACGGCCCTGAACCTATCTCGGTAGATTCACTACTTGAAGGTCGCAAGGTTGTCCTGTTTGGCCTGCCGGGCGCGTTCACCGGTACCTGCACCTCGGCCCACCTGCCCAGCTTTATGCGCACCGCACAAGCGTTCCGTAACAAAGGCGTCGACGAGATCGTCTGCGTTGCGGTAAACGACCCCTTTGTCATGGACGCATGGGACAAATCCACGAACGCATCTGACAGCGGGATCACCATGCTGACGGATCCAACCGGCGAATTGGTCAAGGCCATGGATCTTGGCTTCTCGGTACCAGAGATTGGCTTTCTCGACCGCTCACGCCGCTTTTCTGCGCTTGTCGAAAACGGCGAGCTGAAAGTCCTGAACGTCGAAGAAAGCCCCGGTGTGTGCGAACTTTCCGCCGGTGAAACGCTGCTTCACGCGGTTTGATAGGAAATCGTGCCTCGGGTTTCGGCTAGAGGCACATTTCACCTAGTTAAAGACCATCCATCTTACGCGCCAATTTTGCGTCCAGTGCGCTGATCCCACCCACGTCATGCGTCGTCAGCACGACCTCTACCCGGTTATACACATTGCTCCATTCCGGGTGATGGTTCCACTTCTCGGCCCACATTGCGGCCTTTGCCATCCATCCAAATGCCTCGACAAAATTGGCGAACGTGTAGGTCTTGGAAATCGCATCGCGTCCCTCGACCATGGCCCAACCATTCGCAAATAGTGGCTCCAGAACAGCGTCTCTGGCGGCGTCACTCAACAATTCGCTCATTGCTGTTCCTCCCTGTGTTCCTTGCGAAACGGTCCCCAGGCCGTCATGACTTCGATCTCTTCACTCACTGCCCTGCGCTCAGCATCCAAGTAGCGCGCAATCGCATCCGCAAATCCGGCATCACCAATCCAATGCAGCGAATGTGTTTCCACGGGCAAGTAACCCCGCGCCAGCTTGTGTTCGCCCTGTGCTCCGGCCTCAACCCGGCCAAGACCATGCGCAATCGCCCAGTCCATCGCCTGATAGTAACACAATTCGAAATGCAGGCATGGATGATCTTCGACACAGCCCCAGTACCGCCCAAACAGACAGTTCCTGCCAATCAAGTTCATGGCCCCCGCGACCGGCACGCCACCGCGCTGCGCAAAGATCAGCAATATGTCGTCACGCATCGTTTCATGAGCAATTTCAAAAAAACCGCGCGTTAGGTACGGCGTACCCCATTTGCGCGCGCCGGTGTCCTGATAAAACCGCCACATCGCGTCCCAGTGTTCCGCGCGGATATCATCGCCCGTCAGGCAATCAATATAACCGCCAAACGCCTGCGCCCTCTCGCGTTCTTTGCGCATGTTCTTGCGCTTTCGCGAACTCAGCGACGCCATGAATTCAGCAAAGCTATTATAGCCGCGGTTTTCCCAATGATACTGCTGGCCGGTTCGGCGCATCAGCCCCATCGCTTCTCCCGCTTCGGCCTCAGCTCCCGCACAGAATGTTACATGTAACGAAGACACCTCGTTATCCGCCGCGACCTGAACAGCGCCCTGTACCAGTGCCGACATCCCCGCGCCTTCAAACCCCGGTCGCGCCAGCAAACGCCGCCCCGTCACCGGCGTAAATGGCACTGCCATCTGCAATTTTGGGTAATAGCGCCCGCCAGCCTGCTCATAGGCATGGGCCCAATTGTGGTCGAACATGTACTCGCCCTGACTGTGCGACTTGGCATAAAGCGGCGCGACGGCGATCACATCCTGCCCGACCCGCGCCGTCAGGTACCGGGGCTGCCACCCCGTCCCCGGCCCAACTGAACCACTGGCTTCCAGTGCTTTTAGAAATCGGTATGTGGTAAACGGATCGACAGGCCGCCCACCAACCGCAGTTTCGGGATTGGCACAGGCATCCCAATCGCTCGCGGCAATGCTTGCCAGCGATCCGTGCAATTCGATCTCGATCTGTCCACCATCCATAAACCGCGCCTCCTTTAGTAACTATCTGGCAACGCCGCGCAAACATTCAAGCGCAACAGCCGCCGCGTCTGACAAGGCCGCGTGATCCCGCCGTCGCGAGCCATACATGACTTAAGAAAACTGCGCCAAATATCCTTCAAAGGTCACATTGTCCGCCACCTTGCGCGCCTCGGCCTCTTCCGCTTCAGACCGGATCGTCCAACACAGTACCTTGGCGCCCGCCGTTTTCAATTCCGCAACCCGATCCCGGCCCAAATCCGCCGCCTCATGGCTGATAAAACAGGCACCAACCCGGTCATAATCCGGAATTTCACGCATTCGGGCGCGCACCTCCTCGGGCACCAGCAACCAATCCTCTGCCGGATAGCTTTCCGTTGTAATCCCACGCGGGATATCGGGCGCGATTTCGGCCAGCTTCAGTACACTTTGCGAATTGAACGACATGACAGCCAGCGGCCCGGCATAATCACGCGCGGCAACCGCAGTCGCCGCCTCCAACGCTCCAATATTCGGGCCCAATGCGCCGTCCTGATCCTTCAGCTCCACCAAAACCGGCACCCGCCCGCCAACAATGTCCAGCACCTCAGAAAAGGTCGGAATACCCTCATCCCCACCGTTCAGTGATATCGCCGCCAGCTCATCGGCGTTGCGTTGCCGCACAGCACCGCTTTGCGCCGTGAGCCGGTCAAGCTGATAGTCATGGAACACCATCGCCTGCCCGTCGCGGGACAATTGCAAATCTATCTCGATCCCATAGCCACGCTCAACAGCCGCACGCACTGCCGCGCGGCTGTTCTCCGGTCGCCCATCGTTGACATCATGCAATGCACGATGGGCAAGCGGTACAGTCAAAAAGCTATTATGCAACATGACAGGTCACGCGATCTGGAAAATGCCTTCGATTTCAACGGCTACACCCAATGGCAATGCCGCAGCAGACACCGCAGACCGCGCATGACGCCCCTTGTCACCAAGCGCTTCAACAAGGAAATCCGACGCCCCGTTAATAACCTGTGGTTGCTGTGTAAAATCCGCCGTCGAATTCACAAAACCCGTTAATTTGACGACCCGCACCAAACGATCAATATCACCGCCACAAGCCGACTTAAGCTGTGCAAGCAACGCTATCGCGCATGCCCGTGCCGCCGCGGCGCCGTCCTCTAACGCCATATCGGCTCCCAATTTACCCAGAATCAAGCCATCCGCGTTCATGCAAATCTGCCCAGACACATAGACGGTGTCACCAGTCACCACATACGGCACATAATTGGCCGCAGGCGCCGGCGAATCCGGCAGCGTTACACCCAGTTCAGCCAATCGAGCTTCAATCGCGCTCATGATATTTCTCCATCATCAAGTACTGCGGCGACGCTAAACCGCGCGCGCCAGCATTAAAACCACAATTCCGAAGTGCAATCGAATTTGCGACGCCCAGGCCTCAGCTCTCTCGGAACGCCTTAGTAAAATAATCCGCCAGCGGTTTGACCAGATAGGCCAGCGGCGTTCGATCCTCAGTCCGCAAATATGCATCAACCGGCATGCCCGGTATTAGCGACAGATTCGCAGGCAGCTTGGCAGCCTCGCCTTCAGAAAGAACAATTTCTGCACGATAATAGGACTGGGCCGTTACTTCGTCCTGAAAAGCATCAGCCGAAATCTGTGTGACCTCGCCAAAAAGCTCTGGCGTGGTGCGCTGGTCGAAAGCCGAAAACCGCAAAGATACCGTTTGACCAGGGAACACTTGGTCGACATGGATAACCGGAACTTGTGCTGCGATCACCAATGGGCGGTCCTGTGGGATAACAAAAAGTACAGTAGCAGCGGGGCGAACAACCGACCTCAGGGCAAACACCTGCATCCCATAGACCACACCAGACACTGGCGCCCGAATATCCAGTCGGGAAAGCCGCTCTTCGATCTGTCTGCGCTGCTCAGACAACTCTACCTCGCGATAGCGCAAATCCCGCAACTGCGTAATTGCTTGTTCACGCCAAGCAGTTGCCAGTTTCAGTATTTCGATATCTATCTCGGTTATGCGGCCCTCTGCTTGGGCGCGCTGCGCCGTCAATTCGCCAACACGCCCGGCCAACCCAGCTTCTTCTCGCCTCAGCGCCAGAACTCGCGTTGCCTGTGCCAACCCCTTATCCAACAATTGTTGCTGATCTTCCAATTCATCCCGGATCAGGTCTAATTGTGTGCTCAACGCGATGGTTTGGGCATCTATGCCTTCAACCTGGTTGGAAATCTGGCCCCGCCGCTTCCCCAGCTGTTCAACCTCTTGCTCAAGCGTCACGCGACGCGCCTCAAACAGCCGCTTCTGGCCGTCAAGCAGATCAAGAATGCCGGCATCGCCCGTTGCGCGCTCCAACAATTCCGGTTCAAAAACCAAATCACTGCTGTTGTCGCGCTCGGCCTCAAGCCGCCCGCGACGCGCCATCAATTCAAACAACTGGCTCTCTGTGATCGCCAAAGTCGAAATCAGAAACGTATCATCCAGACGTAACAGTAAGGCCCCTTCGTCAACGACATCGCCTTCTTCCACATGAATTTCGGAGACAATGCCGCCATCCAGATGCTGAACAACTTGTCGGTTCCGGTCTACTTCCACGCGGCCTGACGCAACAATAGCCCCCGCGATTTCCGTCAAAACCGACCACGTCCCAAATCCACCGACCAGAATAAGCAGGGCAAAACCGCCCACAAGCAGCGGGTTTCTCGCTCCGAAACGTCCCTTGCCATCGTTATTTTGCGTATTCATCGGATGCCTCCAGGGTCCGAAGACCCTTTAATCTGCTGATAATTTTGCAGAACCTCTTTCATAACTTCATCTCTCGGCCCAAATGCCCGTGTTGCGCCGTTTTCCAGAACCAACAACATATCACACTCGCGGATTGCAGCAGGCCTGTGCGCCATAATTAAAACAATCCGGTCGTCTGCCTTTGTAGCGCGGATTGCGCTGTTCAATGCCTCAGACCCCTCGTTGTCGAGGTTCGAGTTAGGTTCATCCAACACCAGCACAACCGGGTCGCCATACATCGCTCGCGCCAACCCAATCCGCTGCATCTGTCCGCCAGACAGTCGCCCGCCATGGCTGGACACGGGTGTGTCATAGCCCTGCGGCAATTTCAGAATCATTTCGTGTGCATCGGCTTTGCGGGCTGCGAAAACGACTTTCTCAGGATCAGGTTTCGGACTGAGCCGCGCTATATTCTCTGCAATCGTACCGTCAAACAGCTCAACTCTTTGTGGCAAATAACCAATGTATTGCCCAAGATCATCAGGTTCGTACTGCTCCAAGGCCGCCCCGTCCAAGCGGACCTTTCCGCCGGCAGCACGCCAGGATCCAGTCAACGCGCGGGCCAAGGTCGATTTACCCGCCCCAGAAGGACCAATTACGCCGATCGCCTGGCCAGGCTTAGCTGTAAAGCTCACCATGCGCAGTACTGCCTGCGCTTCTCCAGGGGGCAATACCGTCAACTGCTGCACGTCGAGCCGCGCCGCAGGAACAGGAAGTTTTGTGCGTAGCTGTTCAGGAGGCACTTCGCTCAGCAAATCCGCAAGACTTCGCCACCCTTGACGCGCTCGCTGAACCAAGGCCCACTGTCCGACTGCCAATTCAATTGGCGCAAGCGCGCGCCCCATTAGGATTGAGCCGGCGATCATGGCACCTGGCGACACTTCGCCTTGCAATGCAAGATAAGCTCCAAGGCCAAGCATCGCGGACTGCAGGAACAAACGAAACGTTTTAGTCGAAACCGAAAATCCGCCACTCAAATCAGATGCTGAGACCGCAGCCTCCAAAGATCCGTTCCTTGCAACTTGCCAGCGTTCGAACGCAGCATTTTGCATTCCCATCGAACGGATCATCTCCGCCTCGCTCTGCATCTGCGAAGACACACGTCCTGCGACGTGTGAAGCATAGCCTGCTTTCTCAAACGGTAATCTTGTCACTGCTTGGTTGAGTACAGTTACCAAAATCAGAATACTGCCACCCACAACAGCCAATAGCCCCAACCAAGGGAGAAATAAAGAAATGCCTACCAAGAAAATTGGCGTCCAAGGGATGTCAAATGCAGAAGTAAGAACTGGAGATGCCATCAATCGCTGAATTGATTCCAGATCGGCCAGCCCTGTTTCAGCCTTCTGCGATTTTCCCACCGAAGATCGCCGCAGCACGGCATCAAAGACCCGCCGATCCAAACGGGTCTGAAACCGCGCGCCAACCCGCGCCATTACTCGGCCACGTGCGTAATCCAAAAGCCCCATCATCGCGAAAAGGAATGCTGCCAACAAAGACAGCGCAAAGAGCGTTTCTTCAGACCGGCTTCCGAGCACACGGTCGTAAACCTGCAGCATGAAAATCGGCCCAGTCAGCATCAATAAGTTGACAAAGCAGCTGAAAATGGCAACTGCCCATTAAAGACCACGGCTTTCCGCGCGCGCCGCGCGCAACTCGTCGCGCCCCATTTGATTTTTGTTGGTCATTATCAATTCTTGATTTTTCTTTTTCACCACTACACATATCCGCACCCACGACAAGACACTGCCCAAACGATGAAACTGGGCCTAAGATGTTCCCAATCTGCCACAATCGTTGTGGAACACTCTTGAAAGCTTGGAGCTGATCGTCAATTAACCTATTGCGCGTTACTTATTCACTTTGGGTGAGAATTTTCTTGATGTCATCACGAAAAACAAAGGCCCCAGCCAAGCTCGGTCGCTCGCTACTGCTGTGCGCCGTGTTGGCGTTGTCGGCTTGTGCTTCCAATGATCAGGTGAGCCGGACAGGTATTTATGACCCAAAGGAAGACGCCAACCGCAAAATGCACGAGTTCAACAAGGACGTAGACCGCTACTTGTTTTCGCCTGCATCCAACGGCTACGGCTTCCTGTTCCCGCAACCTGTGCGCAACAGTTTCAGCCGCTTTGCAGATCACCTGTCGCTGCCTAACGATGTCATCAACCACACGCTTCAGGGCGATCTGGAAGAGGCCGTTGGCACGACTTGGCGTTTTCTAATAAACTCCACAGTTGGCATTGCCGGGTTCTTTGACCCAGCCAGCGCAATCGACATTCCGCGTGATGATACCGATTTCGGCGAAACCCTGCACGTTTGGGGCGTACAAGAGGGCGCTTACGTCGAATTGCCGTTCTTTGGGCCGTCAACATCGCGTGACACGGTTGGACTGATGGCCGACATCGCGCTCAATCCCTTTGTCGTGATCTTCCGTGATCCCACGCAATATATTGGCGTCGCCGCCTACGTCGTTGATGCCATGGGCAATCGCTACGACTTTGACGACACGATAGATTCTATCCTTTACGAAAGCGCGGACAGCTATGCGCAGGCAAGGATCCTGTACCTGCAGAACCGCAGATTTGACCTCGGAATCTCCGGAGAAGACATCTACACTGATCCCGAATTCAATCCGTATGAGGACCCTTATGAAGATTTTTGATCTAATAACCCGTCGCGGATTCATCGCTTCAGCAGGCGCAACTGCGCTGGCATTTGCCCTTCCCGGCACTGCATTTGCACTCAATGACGCACAGGCAAAGGCCCTGATCGACCGCGCTGTGGCCGACATCAACAAGGTCATAAGCTCGGGCAAATCCGTGAATGCCATGATCCGCGATTTCGAGCGGATCTTTGCCAAATACGGTGACGTTCAAATCATCGCGCGCTCTGCCCTTGGCCCGGATGCCCGCGGCCTCTCCAGCTCGCAACTGAACGCCTACACCAAAGCATTCCAGGGGTATATGGCACGGAAATATGGCAAGCGTTTCAACGAGTTCGTTGGCGGTCAGATTGACGTCAAGGGCAGCCGCAAGGTCAAAAGCTTTTATGAGGTCAAGACTTCCGTAAAACTGCGCGGTCAATCCCCGTTCGAGGTTAACTTCCTCGTCTCTGATCGCTCGGGCAAGGACAAGTTCTTTGACATGATTATCGAAGGCATCTCGCTGCGCCTGTCTGAAAAGGCCGAAATTGGCGCCATGCTGGATCGCAACGGCGGCAACATCAATGGCCTGATCAACGATCTGAAAAAAGCCGGCTAAATTTCGCTGGGCTCGAATCTGGAAACAGTTTGGTAACTTGCCCGCGCGGTAAATGGCTGACATGATCACGTCATTTCCAGTAGGGGCGCCGTATGTCTCAGATCGTTAAATCCGCCCATGCCATGATCGCGGGCATGACCCCTCAGCTCAGGCCAGAGGTTTTTGTCTTCTCGACTCTGACAGATCTCGATCAAGCGCGCGATCTTTTGCCGGTCGCCTTTTCTGCGACCCGCGAAGAAGAAGGGTTGTCGCTCGTACTGCCGATCAAGGTGGCTCAGGACGCAGGCCATGCCACGGATCAACCAATGCACTGCATCACGCTGAACGTCTATTCTGCGCTTGACGGCGTTGGGCTTACCGCTGCCGTTGCATCTGCCTTGGCGGCCAAAAACATCCCGTGCAACATGATAGCTGGATATCACCACGATCACGTGCTCGTCCCCGATGATCGCAGCGCCCAGGCGCTCTCAGTTCTTCAAACTCTGCAATCCGCCGCGTGTGCCTGATGTTACGCGTCCATCACGCCGTCCCAGTCATACACGACAACCCCTTCGGTTTCCCGCGCCTTTAACGCGCGATACAGTGCGCGCGCAGGTACATTGTCCACCTCGGTTGCAAGCAACGCTCCTTCGCACCCGATATCCCGTGCTATCTTGAGCAATCTGTCGCAAAGCTCCGTTCCGATCCCCCGGCGTTGAACCTCCGGCGCGACATCAACCTCACTCACGAAAAATGTCGGAGTTTTATCGGGGTGAAACTGCACCACCCCTGACGCAAACCCAATAACCACATCCTCCGACAGTGCAAAAACCAATTCGTGGCCATCATCCGCCACGAACCGGTTAAGCTGCTCACCGATAACCGGGCCGTCAAATACATCTGCACCTATCAAAAAATGGGCATTCGCAGCCGTTAACCGATGATATGAAACGTCGCTCATCAATTCGCCGACATGCCGTCACCGGCTATAAAACTTGGCACGAAACTGCTCACGCAGGCGCAAACGTTCCGGGTATTCCCTCTGGAACTGCTCAGGTGGAACGCCTTCCCAGACCTGGGCATACACACGCATTTTATTGCCGCCATATATCTTGGCCAAATCTTCGTTCGTATATCCCCGCCCCCAAAGATCATCCGTGATCGCGGCGAGTATCTTGGCCAACTCGCCATTCCCTGTCGCGCCACGATTGAACGCCTCAATCATATAGCCACCATCATTATACATCGACGCATTTGCCTTGGCGAAATCCACCACCAACTCGGTTGAAAACATGTCGTCAGACGCAATCCCCACGTGATCAACACCAACCAACTTTACCCAATAATCGATCATGTCCGCCGCTTGCTTGGGGCTAATATCTTCGGGCCAAACGCCGTCCATCATCCACTCGGTAAAGGTCGGCGCGACATATCCACCGGACTGCGCCGCCCTCACGGCCTCAGCATCTTCTATGTTGCGGTAACACCCCTTTGGCGTCTCGTTCGGCCCGTCCCGATACAGGCCCGCCGGAACGGAATGGGTGAACACATACGGCACACCGGGATAGGTCTCGTCCATATAATCCATGGCCTCTCCGGCCGTCTTCTCCCCAGTATGGCTCAAATCCAGCATGATCCCGAAACGCACCATTTCGTCAATCACCGCCCGACCCCAAGCGGTCAGTCCGATATCATTGCCATTATAAGCCGCCAACTGTCCGGAACCTGTCCGGAAAATGTCGTTATATGCCAGGATCATGGATTTCACCCCCATGTCCTTCAAGACCGCCATCTTCTTGAGATCGCCATTCAAAATCGTCGCCGTCTGGCTGTTCCAGATCACCGCCGTCTTGCCTTGGATATGAGCCGCCTCGATGTCGCGCGTTTCGTTCACGATCTTGAACTTGCCCGGCTGTTCCGCCATCGCGGCCCGGAAATGGTAGTGTTGCTCCAGAAGTGTCTCAAAAGACATGTCCGCCGCAGCCAGCGTCATCTCGTGGCCCGTGATGCCGCTTTCTCGGGCGCGAGCGAAATACTCGTGCAACTGGCTGTACTCGGTCCACCCGGTCCCATACGGGCTTGCCAACATGCCGATCACAATCGTGTCCTGCACAAACTGCCGCGCCTCGTCCGATGCGGGCCATGTTTTGCTTTCTTCGCTGGCCATAACCGCGCCAGAAACGCCGATCATCACAGCCACAGCACTCAAAATTTTCCGAAACATCGCGCTACCCTCTCTCCACACTCAGGTCCATTCTGACCCGAAACCGAGATCCGGCAAAGTGTTACATTAGGGCGTCTATTTTATTGCCCCACACATCCTATCGCAGAACAAACACCAAACGCAGCTCAATTCCCGCCAACGATATCTTTGATGATCCCGTTTAACACGTCATCCAAACCCCGTTTTTTCTTCTTGGGGCGCGGTTGCGCCTTCGGCTTGGGCGGCGCGGGCGTGAACGCTGGCAATGCGGTTGGCGTCAGACCTTCGTGCACCCGCACCATTGCTTCGCGCCAGATGTCGGCGGGCAATCCGCCCCCCGTCACCCCGGTCAACGGCGTATTGTCGTCATAGCCCATCCACACGCCCGCTACGTACTCATTAGTGAAGCCGATAAACCATGCATCCCGTGCAGCTTGCGTTGTGCCGGTCTTGCCAGCCACCTGCCAGCCCGGCAATTGCGCCCGCCCACCAGTACCTTCGCTCACGACCTTTTCCATCATCCAGATCAGCTCTCGCGCAGCCGCATCCGAAATCACCCGCTCGCCAATACCGCCGCCGGTGCCCATCAGCGCATTATCATCGCCCAACAGGCGCAACTCAATCAACCCATAAGGCGTCACAGACGACCCACCATTCAGAATGCCAGCATATGCGCCCGACATCTCCAGCAGAGAGCTCTCAGACGCCCCTAACGCCAGCGCCGGACCCGCCGCCAAATCGCTTTCGATTCCAAACATGCTCGCCACCGTGCGCACATTTTCCCGCCCAGCCTGCTCCGACACCTTCACCGCCGGTACATTCAACGAGTTCTTAAGCGCCGTCGTCAGCGTTACTTCGCCATAATGCTCGCCGGTATAGTTCTTCGGGCACCACTCGCCAGACCCCGGAATGTTCTGGCAATAGGGACCATCAATCACCGTGTCATTGGCATGTTTGCCCAGATCCAGCGCAGTCGCGTAGACAAATGGCTTAAACGCCGATCCGGTCTGCCGCTTGGCCTGTACCGCGCGATTGAACGCACCAGACACTTTGGTGCGCCGCCCCCCAACCATAGCGCGCACAGCACCATCTGCGCTCATCACTACAATGGCGGCTTGCGCCTTCGACCCTTCACTGACCTTATTGTCAAACACCCACTTCAGCCCCTCTTCGGCGGCTTTCTGGATGCGCGGGTCCATCGTGGTCTTCAAAACCACGTCCTCGGTCGTGTTGCGTGTAAAGAACTCGGGGCCAGTCGACATCACCCAATCCGCGAAATACCCGCCTGCCTTGGCCTCAGCTGCCGCCGACAACACCGCCGGGTTTGACTGCCAATAGGCTGTGTCCTCGTCTGACAAATACCGTTGTTCGTTCATCAAACGCAGCACCGTCGCCGCGCGATCCTGCGACCGCTGCAAATTCGCCGTGGGCGCCAGCGACGAAGGCGCGGTCAACAACCCGGCCAGCATCGCCCCCTCTGCGGCGCTCAGATTGGCGGCAGGCTTACCAAAGTACCGCTGTGCCGCGGCTTCCGCGCCATAGGCCCCAGCCCCCATATAGGCCCGGTTCAAATAGACCGACAGGATCTCGTTCTTAGTATATTTGACCTCCATCGCGATGGCATAAATCGCTTCTTTGGCTTTTCGCGACAGCGACCCACGGCGGCAATCACGCACATAGTCTGCTTCGCTCTCCCACTCGGTTGCATCATATTCCACGCCCAGGCACATCAACTTGGCCGTTTGTTGCGTGATCGTTGATCCACCATGCCCGCTCAGCGGCCCACGCCCTTCACTCAGGTTGATGCGCACCGCTCCAGCCACGCCGCGCGGGCTGACCCCAAAGTGCCGGTAAAACCGCTTGTCCTCGGTCGCGATCACCGCGTTTTTCAGATCTTCGCTAACTGTATCCGCCGTAACCACGCCACCAAACTGATCACCGCGCCACGCAAACACCTTGCCGTCGCGATCCAAAAGCGTGACCGACCCGCGCGAACGCCCATCTAAAAGCTCCGTTACGTCCGGCAATGTCATGTAGACATATGTCACCGCCAGCCCAAGCAGCAAACCAAACACCATTCCCGTGCGCCATGTAAATCCCCAGACAATCCCCCAGATCCACCGCAAGATCCGCAGAAAGAATGCGACAATCGGATGCCGCTTTTTACTTGGCTTACGTTTCGGCGTGGGTTTGCGCGATGCCTTAACCTTCGGCGACGTCTTCGCTGGTGCCTTGCGCGCCGATTTCGACGCCTTCGGCTTGGCCGCAGGTTTGCTCGACGCTTTGCGCGCAGCTGGCTTCGCCGCCCTCTTAGGCGCGCCACCATAGCGTTTCTCCGCCACCAGCGGTGGCCGTTTTCGTCCTGAATCACTCATGCTGCTGCTCTGCCCGGCATGTTCTTTTGGCCCACCTTAACCCCAATTTAAGAGGTTGTAGACCCAACAACCGACAGGCATCCGTTCGTATTTCGCTTAAAATTTCATCATCAACCCAGTTTTGCGCAATAATTGTGCGTTAACCGTCATTTTTGCCCCCTTTTCCGGCGCGAAACCTTCGATTCTCCGGCGCGCTCGCGTTTTTCTGCACCTGCAAATGCGCGAGGCCCTCCCTCGCCACAGGAAAGGGGAACAAGGTGAAACTCATTATTGCAACGATCAAACCGTTCAAGCTTGAGGAGGTCCGCGAAGCGCTGACCGAGATCGGCGTGCGCGGCATGATGGTCACCGAAATCAAAGGGTTCGGCTCTCAGTCCGGACATACCGAAATCTACCGCGGCGCGGAATATGCGGTGAACTTCGTACCAAAGGTAAAACTTGAACTCGTCGTGCCTGCAGGCATGTCCGATCAGGTCATCGAAACCATCACCAAAACAGCCCAGACCGGCAAAATCGGTGACGGCAAAATCTTTGTGCTGGATGTACAGCAGGCGATCCGCGTGCGCACCGGCGAAACGGACGCAGACGCGATTTAAGCGTCGCAAGGGAAGGAAGACAGAATATGAAAACCCTGATGAAATTTGCTCTGCCCGCCGCGCTAATCGCGCTGCCGGCCATGGGCATGGCGCAAGAGGCCGAAGTGCCCGCCGCCGTACCGACCGATGTGGTCTTTATCCTGAACTCGCTGCTGTTCCTTGTGGGCGGCTTCCTCGTGTTCTTCATGGCCGCTGGCTTTGCCATGCTCGAAGCGGGCCTTGTACGCTCCAAAAACGTTGCCATGCAGTTGACCAAAAACATGGCGCTGTTTGGCCTCGCCGCGATCTTCTACTACCTAATTGGCTACAACTTGATGTACCCCTTGGGCACATGGTCGGTTGAAGGCGTTTTGTCCGGCCTGTTTGGACCCGGCGTACTCGAAGCTGTTGGTGTGACTGCTGATGCGGCCGACGACTATGGCTACGCGTCCACCGGTTCGGACTTCTTCTTCCAGCTGATGTTCTGTGCGGCCACCGCGTCGATCGTTTCGGGTACGCTCGCAGAGCGCATCAAACTGTGGCCCTTCCTTGTCTTCACGATCGTTCTGACCGGCATCATTTATCCGTTCACAGCGTCCTGGACCTGGGGTGGCGGTTTTGTTGGCGAAGCAGGCTTCTCTGACTTTGCTGGCTCGACCATCGTGCACTCTGTTGGCGGCTGGGCGGCTCTGACCGGTGCCATCATCCTCGGCCCGCGTCTCGGCAAGTACAAAGATGGCAAAACCATCCCAATGCCGGGTTCCAACCTGACCCTCGCCACACTGGGTACGTTCATCCTGTGGCTCGGCTGGTTCGGCTTCAACGGTGGTTCCCAGCTGGCCATGGGTTCTGTGGGTGACGTTGCTGACGTATCGCGTATCTTTTCTAACACCAACGCCGCTGCGGCCGGTGGTGTGGTTGCCGCACTGATCCTGACACAGATAATGTACAAAAAGCCTGACCTCACCATGATCCTCAACGGTGCACTGGCTGGCCTCGTTTCGATCACAGCCGAGCCGCTCACCCCATCCTTGGGTGCCGCTACGCTGATCGGTGCTGTCGGTGGTGTGATCGTGGTCTTCGCGGTTCCGTTCCTGGACAAGCTGAAAATCGACGACGTTGTCGGTGCGATCCCGGTTCACTTGATCGCTGGCATCTGGGGCACCATCGCAGTTGTCTTCACCAACGGTGACGCATCGCTGGGCGCTCAGCTATACGGTATCTTTGTAATCGGTGCTGCCACTATCGTGATGTCTGGCGTGGTTTGGTTCATCCTAAAGGCCGTCATGGGTCTGCGGGTTGACGAAGAGACCGAGATCAACGGTCTCGACATGGCGGAACTGGGTATGGAAGCGTATCCCGAATTCACCAACGGCTAATCCAACCAACTTCGAAAAAACACGAAACCCGGGCGGAAACGTCCGGGTTTTTCTTTTTATGAACCGCCCAATGTCAGGCAGCCAAGCCACATGGCTCTGTCGACAGCTCCACATTCAGATGTTTGCGCAACTCCGCAATCAACCGCTGTTGCGCCACGCGCTCCCCCTCATCAACGATTCGCTTTTCACGCGCCTGCGCATCTGCGATCTGGCGGTTCAATATACTCACTAAGGAAAGCTCCCGCGCGCTCCTCCCGATACCAGCGCGCATGTTTTCAGGTTGCGCAATCCGCTTCCATCCATCGGGCGTGTCAGCCAGTTTCAATGCATTAACGATGGCGCGATGCAGACGTTTAACCATGGGCGGGCTCCTTCCTGGATTTCAGATACTAAATCAGAGTGCGACATTAACGATGTCTCCTTGCTGATAATTTAAATATGGGGCCGATCCGGTCACTTTCACCTCACAAAACCGCCAGTGGCAGGAAATGACAAAAACGCGTCCACAAAAGTAAAATTCCGCCCTGCATGGGTTTCCTAAATTTACCCATTGACGAATCCGACTATTTTAGTCAGATATAGCGCATCAGCCACCCGAACCGGGAAGCCAGCGCCAAAACGCGTCACGAATGAGGGTCAGATGACAGTTCAAATGCCAAACACTCTGCAACTCCAGGGAACCCCGGTCCACGAGGCAACCCGCCTGACCGGCGATAATGGACTTGCCCATATCCAACTGGGCGATCAACTCTATACCTTGCGCATCACCCGCGCCGGCAAATTGATCCTCACAAAATGAGCCGCCCAGACAACCACGGCGCCCAGCGTGTCGGACGCATCAGCGATCTTTCACCTGTCGAACGGCTCGCCGTACAATACCTGCGGGAATGGAACAGCACACCAGCGGACCAATCCCGCCTTACTGCCTGCCTTTCAACAGGTCTCGGCCAAACCCGAGGCCGCAACACGCTGGATGTCCTGAATGACCTGATGGAAATCGGCGCACATTATGGGCGTCGCCCTCTCATGCGCCACGGTCGTTCTTGCGATTGTCTGGGCGCGGACGAAGCAGTGTTCGCCTGCCTTGTCGAATCCGCCGCCAGCGCCGAATACGAGGACGCCACAATGCTTGCGGCACTCATTGTGCGTCCAGATATGGCGCGCAATTTCGTTGGGTTGGCGGCTGAATTCGGCATGGCGCTCAGCGCGCTTTTACGTACTCAGATACCAACACCGAATATTGCTCAAATGCAACCGGCGGTGGTTCATTAACCACCGCCACAATGTCAGCCAATATCGTCCTGCCGACAGCTCATACTGATCTTGCCAACTTTCAAATGCGCGTCGCGTCCCTTTGTGTGAAATACGACATCGCGCCCTTCATAACGCACACCGGAACCGGTAGGACCTGCTGTCAAAACTTGCGTCCCTTCTCGCGATGACAATACCGCCCGCGCTGTACCAGCATTCACAAACACCACGCTCAGCGGTAAATCCAGCCCATCGCACACATAGGGATACGGGCCATCCGACGGCCCCTTTTTGCCCCGTGACGCGGCATAGCCAGTTCGAATTTCAGCAATCCGCGCACCGTATTCGGTCGCGACACAGGCCTCCAGCCCTTGATCCGCCTTCCAGCAATCGTCGCGACCCTTGATCCATCCGCGCTGAAAGGCTTTCAGCTCGGCCAACCGATCCGCGCTCAGCGTCCCATCACGCACCGCCAGTTGATACAAACGTGCCATTTCACGATCCAGCGCCGCCAGATCCTCTGAGCCGCAAATCGCAACCTCCGCCGAACTACCCGCCTTTGCGCAATCAAAGGACGGGTCCGCGGCCCAAACAGACCCCGACATCAAACAAGCGACACCCCCAAAAAACAAACTCCGCATCCTGTCGCCTTCCTCACTCAATCGCAGCTCTGCCCATCATGCTATCATGATTTCCAAATGCGTCTCAGCCAAAACACAGCACAGCGCACTTTTCACCCCTCGCACGGCTTCCATTAACGCACAATTGAAACCTCTGCACGAAACTGCTGCAAAGTATCAGTATCAGTATCGGGGCGGTGCCAAGTGTTCATAGGTCTCAGAAAACTTACCTCAATTGCACTTGCGCTCCTGCTTTCGGCGTCTTCTGGCTTTGCACAATCCTCCCATTGTGGCCTGCCAGAAAGCGTTTTCCACCTTGCCAAAGCTCTGAATGGCTCCGTCCACGCAACGCCGCAGGATCGTGTTGCATGGCGCGCGCGCCTGCGAGGATCCATCGAAAAGCTGGATATGGACGCCGTCCAACAAACCCTGTCTTCCGTCGGCCTCCGCGAAAGTCGTTCCATCGTGGGAACCCTGCTCATACAGGCCCACCGCGCCAGCTCATTAGGGTATGAAATCGACCCGAAATCTGTTGACCAAAACGTGACCAATGTAATCCAACTGGATCAATTGGTTTGCAAACTCTCGCAAACCTCTCCCGATCCGTTGCCTATATCCTCCCAAAGCAAGATAGGACAAGTGACCGCCAACCTGAAATTGCCCCGCTTGATCCATAGCGACACGACAACTGCGCGCATGATGCTGCTGCTGGGTTCAGTGTCGCTGACAATCCTTACGATCTACGGTCTGACGCTCGTGTATAACTGGATCTATGCCTACACCCACAACCGTCGCCTGTGCCGTATCCAGGCGGTGATATCTCAAGGGCTGGACGTCATTGACGGGCACATCACACTACTCGATCACAAGGAGTGCCACTTCCAGCCAGTCAATGACGGAGCCCTGGCCCGTGTCGCCACGCTTTCCAATACATCCGGCGTCGCGCTCTAAATCGACGGCCAGTCATATGCAGCACACATTGACACCAAGCTTGGCACCCTCGTTGAGATCACTTTTGAGCAGCGCCTGAACCATACCCAACAATCCGAGATATTCGCGCGCTCCTCCAAACCATTGCGCTTTGCACCCAAACCCACCATGGCCCGCGCCTCTCCTCCCTCAGCGAGAAAGCCCGCACGGGCTGCCGAGCACACACCCGCCCCAAGCACAGAAAAACGCGCGCCGGTGCCCGGGCGCGCGTCCTAAAATCTCACGTTTTTGCTGACGTCAAATACCGGCGTCCACGATCGCCTTGGCCAAAACCGACACGCTCTGCGCATTCAGCCCGGCAATGTTCATACGACTATCGCCAACCATATAGATGGCATTATCCGCACGCAGCTTTTCGACCAGATCCGGCGTCGTGCCGATCTGGCTGAACATACCGCGATGTTCCGCGATAAACCCAAATCGATCCGAACCGCTCAGGCGCTGCAACTCGTCCGCCAACTGCTGACGCAAAGCCAACATACCCGTGCGCATCTCTTCCAACTCGGCCATCCAGTCGGCCTTCAGCTCAGGGTCGTTCAGAATCGTCGTCACAACCCGTGCACCATGATCTGGTGGGAATGAAAAGTTCTGGCGGTTCAGGTGGTTCAGGTTGCCCTGCGTCACTGCCGTGCTTTCGGCCTTTTCGCTGATTGCCATCAACAGACCGGTCCGCTCACGATAGATACCAAAATTCTTGGAACAGCTCGCCGCGATCAAAAGCTCAGGCACCGATGATGCCACCAGCCGAGTCGCTGCTGCATCTTCTTCAAGCCCGTCGCCAAAACCCTGATACGCAATGTCAATTATGGGCAGGCAGCCCTTGTCGTTGATCAGATCGATCACCGATTGCCATTGTGTCAGGTTCAGGTTGGCACCCGTCGGGTTATGACAGCAGCCGTGCAACAGCACCACGTCACCGGACGTAATGTCGCCAAGGTCTTCCATCATGCCGTCAAAATCCACAGCCCGCGTCTCGGTGTCGAAATAGCGGTACTTGACCACTTCGATCCCCAGATAGCCCAGGATGCTGACATGGTTAGGCCAGGTCGGGTTCGAAACAAACACGCGTGCGTTCGGGTTGGCTTGCTTGACCAGCTCAAACGCCTGACGCACCGCACCGGTTCCGCCGGGAGTCGCCACCGCTGCAATCCGCGCCGGATCCACACTGTCGGCCAGCAACAGGTCACGCATTGCCGTCGAATATCCCGCGTCACCAGCCAAACCGGTATAGGCCTTGCTGGTCTGTTCCTCGACAATCCGACGCTCTGCCGCCTTGACGGCGCGCATCACCGGGGTCACCCCTGTCGCGTCTTTGTAGACCCCAACGCCAAGATCGATCTTGGTCGCTCGCGGATCTTCGCGATACAGAGCCATAAGGCCAAGGATCTTGTCTTTGGGCTGTTCTTTCAGATTGGTCAGCATCATGCGTCTCCCGTCGCAATAGGCAGCGTGGGGAATGCGCCCCACTCGGTCCACGAACCGTCATAAACGGCGTAATCGGTCTTTCCAAAACGCTCCATCGCCAGCGCCAGCACACATGCTGTCACACCAGACCCACAGCTGGTGATCGCAGGCTTGGACAAATCCACGCCCGCGTCTTCAAACACAGCCTTCAACGCATCCGGTGCTTTCATTGTGCCATCGGCCTCTAGCAGCGTGGCAAAAGGGACATTCTTAGACCCCGGAATATGCCCGGCCCGCAGCCCTTCACGCGGCTCATCAACCTCTGCACGGAACCGCGCGCCAGCGCGTGCATCGATAATCTCATAGTCACCCAGCTTACTAGCCGACGACACCTGTGTGACGTCCTTGACCAGATGGTTCTGGCGGCGCACCGTCATATGCCGATCCCGGATCACCGGCGGCATATCCTCAATCTCGCGCCCCTCGGCCTTCCACTTTTCAAGGCCGCCATCCAACACTGCGATATCGTTTTGCCCCATCAGCTTGAACAGCCACCAAACCCGCGCCGCGGAGAACGCGCCATTTGCGCCGTAAACCACCACCTGATGGCCATCACCAATGCCCATCGCACGCATCCGAGACATGAACTTCTCTACCGGTGGCACCATATGAGGCAATTCGCTGCGCAGGTCTGCAATCTCGTCAATGTCAAAAAAGCGCGCACCGGGAATGTGCTCGGCGTCATACTCCGCCTTTGCATCCCGATTTTCGGCCGGCATATGCCAGCTGGCATCAATGATACGCAAATCCGGGTCTTTCAGATGCGCTGCCAGCCATTCAGTTGAAACAAGTGTTCTGGGATCGTCTTGTGCCATCAATGCCCCCAATTTCAGAGTCGGCCCTTGCTACTACCCACCCCGCCCGGTGGCAAGCCTGACCCACCATGCAATCCGCCCGCAACTTCTTGAATCTGAGTGATCTGGTGTGGTTACCCCACCCGTATTACCGTTGAACAGCATTTCCCGAGTACAAGAGGCGTACAGATGACATCCACCGGCACCGTTGCAGGCCCCAAATCAGAAAAAAAAATCGTGCTGATCCTCGGCAGCGGTCCGAACGCCCCCGAGACCCGCACATATGCGCGCGGCCACTTTACCAACATTGTCGCAATCAATAACGCATGGCGTATCCGCGAGGATTGGACCCATCTGATCCACCCCGAAGACTTTCCATCCGAGCGCCGCCCCCGGACATGGCAGGACGATCAAACACTGGTCGACTACACCGACTATATCCCGCAACAGAATCGCTATGGCGGTGTGATCTACGCAGGCGGAACCATGGCCTTTACTGCGGGTTACTGGGCGCTTGGCGCGCTCCAACCTGACATCATGGCCTTCATGGGCTGTGACATGGTCTATCCCAGCCAAGGCAAAACGCATTTTTATGGCACCGGCGCTGCCGATCCCTTGCGCGATGATATCACGCTGCAAAGCCTGGAAGCCAAATCAGCACGGCTGTGGTTTCACGCGGCGCAATCGGGCTGTGCCTGTGTGAACTTGTCAAACGCAGAAAGCCGCCTCGTCTTTCCCCGCTCAACCCCTGACACCTTGAGCCACGACGCCCGCGTAACCAAACCACGAGCCGGCATAATGACCCCACCACTCGCCAAAGAAGCAGCACTGAATTACCGCGCGCCAACCGGGCGTTATTGGGAAATGCTGGATCAGTTTCACCCGTCTGAACTGGCCCACGTGGACAGGCTCTGGCGCGAGGCGTGGCAGGCAGCATCAATCGTTGTGGCGTAACAAGCGCTGTTTCTGACGACCCCAGTCGCGCTTGGCCTCGGTGGCACGTTTGTCGTGATTTTTCTTACCCTTGGCGATACCGATTTTCAGTTTCACCAGGCCTTTGTGGTTGAAATACATCACCAGTGGCACCAGCGTCATACCCTTGCGCTGAGTGGCATTCCAAAGGTTAGACAGCTCCTTGCGGCTTACCAGCATCTTACGCTTGCGCCGCTCCATATGCGGAAACATCGCCCGTTCGTATGGCGCGATGTAAGAGTTCACCAACCACAGCTCGCCCTCTTCGACCGCCGCATAGCTTTCGGTGATATTTCCCGACTTTTCGCGCAGCGATTTCACCTCGGACCCGCTCAGGATAATGCCGCATTCCAGATCATCTTCGATGGCATAATCATAGCGCGCGCGCCGGTTCTCGGCGATCACCTTATAGTTAGTCTCGGTACTGGGTTTTGGTTTCTTGGCCATAGTTTGGTTGGGATAGCGCGCAGCCGCGCCGGTGTCCATGGGGGAAAGGGCACAGACGGGGGCGCTGCCCCCTTCACAGCACGCTGTGATTCCCCCGAAGTATTTTTGGCAAGATGAAGAGCATGGCATCTCGCACATGGCGGAGTTTGGCGCTATGGAGGCGACATGAAAAAGTTCGAGATATTCCTGATCACCTCTCCCGGCCTTGAAAAAGCGTTGGTCGAAGAGGTTCGTGAGGCCGGGTTTGCCAAACCCAAGATGATGCCCGGTGGGGTGCGGTTTCGCGGTAACTGGCATGATGTCTGGCGCGCCAATCTGGAGCTGCGCGGCGCGGTTAAGGTGCTGGCGCGGATCGGATCTTTTTCGGCGATGAGCCTTGGGGCGTTGGAAAAACGTGCGCGCGATTTCGACTGGGGCCAGTTCCTGCGCCGCGATATCCCTGTCAAGGTCGAGGTTACGACCCAGAAATCGAAAATCTATCATCAAGGTGCTGCGGCCGAGCGTATTGAAAAGATACTGCGCGAGGATGTCGGCATGGCCATAGATCCGGACGCCGCCGTGGTTCTCAAGGCGCGGATCGACGACAATCTGGTGACGCTGAGCATCGATACATCCGGTGAAAGCCTTCACAAACGCGGCCACAAGGCGGCGGTGGCCAAGGCGCCAATGCGCGAAACCATGGCGGCGTTGTTTCTGCGTCAGATGGGGTTTGACGGATCGCAAACTGTGTTTGATCCAATGTGCGGCTCGGGCACGTTTGTGATTGAGGCTGCCGAGATTGCCGCTGGCCTGCGTCCGGGCCGGTCGCGCACTTTTGCCTTTGAACATCTTGCCACGTTTGACGCCGACGTATGGGCCACGATGCGCCAAGTGTCGGCGTTGACCGCACCGGCATGCCAGTTTTTTGGTGCGGACCGTGACGCGGGTGCCGTAACGTCGTCGCGCGCCAATGCGACGCGCGCCGGGGTTGCTGATTTTACCGATTTCTCTCAGGGCAAAGCCGAAGAGATTGCGCCACCAACGGCTGCTCCGGGCATTGTCATTGTGAACCCGCCTTATGGCAGCCGGATCAGCAACAAGGGGCATCTTTATGGCTTGCATTCCGGGTTGGGCATGGCGCTCAAGGCGCGATTTAGCGGCTGGCGTGTGGGCATCGTGACAACCGAGGCTGGGCTGGCGCGCGCCACCGGTTTGCCACTGCTGGAACCGGGGCCGTCCGTTTCGCATGGCGGGTTGCGTGTGCGTCTTTTCCAGACCGATCCGCTGCCTTAGGTCCGCCGTTGGGACCAAAACGTCAACACCGGTGACGCCAAACCATTCTGACGCAATACCGACGTTATACCGACGTATTACCGACCCGTCATTTTTGGCGTTTCCGGCGCTGTTAACCCCTCTTCCGGGGTCAGCAAATGGCGCAACAATGCCACCGGATGCTGGCGCAGCGTCAGCCGCATGGACACGTAATCCTCTACGACCTGCTCGCCTGCTGTCATCTCTGGCAACAGCGCAGCAGGCTCCATGATCCCCTCGCCATCCATGTCCCCGGCAAACAACGGCAATGGCTTTTCCGCCGTGATCGCCTTGGCCTCCCACAGTGCTTCACGTCGCTTGAGGCCCAATGAGGCAAAGGCATCTGCCTCAGCCAGCCGGGTCAGCACATGCGGCGGGACACCCGCACGGCGCCACACATCTTCGACCGTCAGATAGCCATTGCCGCGTGCCGCCGTGATCCAGGCTGCGTCCTCCTCTCGCAACCGCTGGACCTGACGAAACCCAAGGCGCAGCGCCAGCCCACCGCGTCCATCCGGCTCCATCACATTGTCCCAGAAACTCTCGTTAATATCGACCGGGCGCACCTCGACCCCATGTTCGCGCGCATCCCTAACCAATTGAGCAGGCGCATAAAATCCCATTGGCTGGCTGTTAAGAAGGGCGCAGGTGAAAATGCCGGGGTGATGGCACTTGATCCATGCGCTGGCATACACCAACAGTGCAAAGGACGCGGCATGGCTCTCGGGAAACCCATAAGATCCGAACCCCTCGATCTGGGAAAAACAGCGCGCGGCAAAATCTTCTTCATACCCATTCGCTTTCATGCCCCGCATGAAACGCCCCTGAAATTCGCTGACATTGCCATGTTTCTTGAACGTCGCCAGCGACCGACGCAGCCTATCGGCCTCCTCTGGCGTGAACCCCGCGCCGATAATGGCAATCTGCATCGCCTGCTCCTGAAACAGCGGCACGCCCAACGTCTTGCCCAGCACCTCGCCCAGCGCGTCCGATGGGAAACTCACCTGCTCCTCGCCATTGCGACGGCGAATATATGGGTGCACCATATCGCCCTGAATAGGACCAGGGCGAATGATGGCCACCTCGATCACCAGATCATAGAAATTGCGTGGCCGCATCCGAGGCAGAAAGTTCATCTGCGCCCGGCTCTCGACCTGGAAAACACCAATACTGTCGGCCTCGCACAGCATATCGTAAACCCTTGAATCTTCTGGCGGAACCGACGACAGGCTCAGAGGGTGATTGTGGTGCCGGTCAATCAGATCAAACGCTTTGCGGATACAGGTCAGCATACCCAAGGACAGCACATCGACCTTCAGTATCCCAAGACTGTCAATATCATCCTTGTCCCAACAGATGACCGTGCGATCCTCCATGCTCGCATTCTCGATCGGAACCAGTTCATCCAACCGCCCCTCTGTGATGATGAATCCACCCACGTGCTGGCTCAGATGGCGCGGAAAGCCAATAATTTCATAGACCAGCGCCATAGTCTGTTTCAGGCGGCGATCCGCGGGATCAAGCCCGATCTCACGCATCCGCGCTTCCTCTAGCCCTTGTGCCGAAAAGAACCCCCAAAGCTGTGAGCTGAGCGCCGAGATCGTGTCCTCGGTAAGTCCCATGGCACGGCCCACCTCACGAATGGCGCGCTTGCCCCGGTAATGCACCACCGTCGCGCACAACCCCGCGCGATGGCGGCCATAACGCTCATAAATATGCTGGATCACCTCCTCGCGCCGCTCGTGTTCAAAGTCGACATCAATGTCGGGCGGCTCGTCACGCGCCTCGCTGACAAACCGCTCAAACACCATTGTGCCCACCTCGGGGGACACAGACGTCACGCCTAGGCAGAAGCAAACCACTGAATTTGCAGCACTTCCCCGCCCTTGGCACAGGATATTTCGCGACCGGGCAAAATCGACCACGTCGCGCACGGTCAAGAAATAAGGCTCGTAATTCAGCTTACCGATAAGAGAGAGTTCATGCTCCAGCATGGTGCGCACCTTCTCTGGTGCGCCCTGCGGATACCGCCAGCGCAGCCCCTCATACGCCAACCGTCGCAACCGCTGTGTCGCGGTCTCCCCCTGCGCCACTTCGCTTGGATATTCATAGCGCAGCTCATCTAGTGAAAAGGTACATGTCTGGGCCAGCCGGTCGGTACGGACCAGGGCTTCTTCATAGCCTTCATAGAGCCGCGCCATTTCCTGTGCACTGCGCAGGCGCTGCTCGCCATTGGCCTGCGCACCTCGGCCCAACGCATCCACCCGGCACCCCAAACGCACCGCGCTCAGCACATCGGCCAATCGCCGCCGCCCTCCGTGATGCATCACCGGCATGGTCGTGGCCACCATGGGCAGCCCCAACCGCTCCGCCACCTGCGCGACCGCCGCAAATCGCGCGCCATCATGCCCGTCATATCCCGGCGTCAGCGCCAGTTGCATCCGCCCGGCAAAGCGGCGCGTCAACCCGGTCATATGCGGCCCCCACACATCCGCACCGCCGGAACCCCTAGCCCTCTGTGGCATCGGGTGCAGAATCAATTGCAGCCCCTCGCCCCACTCAAACAAGTCGTCCAAGACCAACCGACAGCTGCCCTTTTCCGCCCTCAACCGCCCCTTGGATAAAACCCGACACAATGATGCCCACCCCTGCCGGCTTTCGGGTATCACCGTCACATCCGGCACATCCTCAAACACCAGCCGCGCCGCCGGAATAAGCCTCGGCACCGCGTAAATCGGCGCACTCTCCGGCGCGGCAACCCCCTCAGGTCGCGGTGGCCCAATCAGCCCCACCCCCTCGTCAAATCGCCGCCGATCACGTACCTTGCGCGCAATCTCTCGCCCTTCGGTATGGGCTCTCACAATCCCCGCCACACTGTTAACATCGGCAATCGCAATTGCGCCCAACCCCACCATGGCCGCGCGGCGCATGTATTCCTCCGGGTGCGACGCCCCGGTCAGAAAGGTGAAGTTCGATGTTATGCAAAATTCGGCAACCATGGCAGCTCTGAACTATATTCACCTTTTGTTCTCATTGCGAGTCCTGAATCCCGCCACATACTCCCGCTAAATGGCACAACACCCATCTTTCATCTTGCCAAAAATACTTTGGGGGAGGTGCGCCCAGCGCACCAGGGGCAAAGCCCTAAAACGCTGCCTTCGCGCGAAAACTCATGCCCTTGCCACTTTCCGGATGATTGATCCTCAGCTCCTCGGAATGCAACATCATCCGTGGCCAATCCAGCGCGGCCCCCGTCGCATAAAGCGGGTCGCCCAGAATCGCATGCCCCAAAGCAAACATATGCACCCTGAGCTGATGGCTCCGCCCCGTCTTCGGGCTCAGCCGCACCCGGCTCTCTCCATCACCCGTGCGCAGCACCCGCCAATCCGTCACAGCAGGCTTGCCATTCTCGCGATCCACCATCTGGCGAGGACGATTAGGCCAGTCGACAATCAACGGCAAATCAACCGTTCCCACCTTGGGATCCAAATGGCCCTCCACCCGTGCCACATAAGTTTTCTTGGTTTTGCGCTTCTCAAACTGCATGGACAACGACCGCTGCGCATGAGCGGTCAAACCAAACACAATCACACCAGAGGTATCCCGATCCAATCGGTGCACCAACAACGCGGTCGGAAACGCCGCCTGCACCCGGCTAAGCAGACAGTCCGCCAAATGCTCACCGCGCCCCGGCACTGACAAGAGTCCGGCCGGCTTATCCACGACAACGATATCGCTGTCCTCATGCAGAACAACCAACGGGTCCATAGGCGGGATATACTCAGACGAAACAGGCATGGCGCTCCAATAGGCGCTTTGGCCCAGCCGAGCAACCCAACGTCACACTTTGCACAGCCGACGCCTTGCGCCACCTTGAGCAAAACACGACAGGAGACACTATGCACCCAACCATCGCTCGCATGATCGATGTCGTCGCCAAAGGAAACGAAACCGACATCGCGCCACTTCTGGCACAAGACGTGGCGTTTCTGCCCCCGACTTACTGGGCCACCTGGACTGGCCGCGAACCCGTCACCGCCCTCTTGGGTCACGTTGGGCAGATCTTCACCGACTTCCAATACCGCCGTATCTTGGGTAAAGACATCAACTGGTCGCTTGAGTTTCAATGCAAAGTTGGTGAGCTGGACGCGGTCGGCGTAGACTTGATTACCTTGAACGACACTGGTGAAATCGCGCATTTCGAAGTGGCCATGCGTCCGCATAAGTCCGTTGCCGCCCTACGAGATGCAATGAACAAACGTGTCATGACAGACCCACGTTTTCTCAAATACAAGGGCGCGCTCGGATAAGCTCATGCTGGACATCTTTGCCCGCCTACCACTCGCCCCCCTACTGCTCGCCCAAGGGTTGCGCGTACGCCGCAACGCCCAGCTCCTTCCCGAACCACCGGGCGCGCGCATGGGCCGCTCTGGCACGGGCCCGGTCTTGCGCCTCTTGATCATCGGCGACAGCTCCGCTGCGGGTGTCGGTGCTGCTACACAAGAGACGGCCCTCTGCGGTCAACTCGTGACTAACCTCGCACGCGATTTTCAGGTAACATGGCGGCTTGAGGCCGGAACCGGCGCAACCACCTTCGATACCCTGATTTCTCTAAAAAAACTCACGCCCGAACCTTTCGAGGTCGTCGTTTCCGCACTTGGCGTGAATGACACGACCCGCTTGCGATCAGAAAAACGCTGGCGGCGTGAACAAACAGAGCTGCTGGTTCTGGTCATGAAAACCTTTGAAGCCCGCCACGGGATCACGTCAGGTCTGCCACCAATCGGCCAATACCCCATGCTGCCACACCCACTGCGCTGGATGCTTGGCCGCCACGCAAAACGACTTGACGATGCGCTCGCAGACCTCGCGTCACACAATGTCGCGCTCACACATCTCGCTCTGAAGCTCCCCTTTGAAGAGCGCTATCTCGCGATTGACGGTTACCACCCCAGCGAAACCGCCTACGCGCTCTGGGCCAATCTGCTTGGCACGCAGATTAGAGAGCTGCTCGCCTAGGCGCGGCCCCGCATTTGCCGGATCATTGGCACCGAATAAATCACCAGCGCGGCCCAGATCATGGGAAAGGCAATCATCCGCCCGCGGTCAATTTCTTCGCCAAACAGAAAGATTGCGATCAGAAAGATCATTGTCGGTGCGATATACTGCATGATCCCCATGGTCGACAGCCGTACCAGCTTGGCCCCATTGGCATAGATCATCAAAGGCACTGCCGTGACCACACCGCCCCCCATCAGCAACCACATATTGATGCTGCCGATCTCAAAATGGCTCTCTCCGGTCGCGACAAGCCACATGACATAGCCCGTTGCTGGCACCAACAGGATCAAAACTTCGAGCAGAAACCCCTGATTGGGTCCGATTGGCAGGGATTTTTTGAACATCGCGTAAAACCCCCAACTAAAGGTCAGCGCCAGCGCCGCCCAAGGCAGCGCACCCGCCTCTAGTATCAGCACCAGAACCCCGGCGGCCGCGAGGCCAATTGCCAGCATCTGCGTGCGGTTCAACCGTTCACCCAAAAATGCGGCCGCAAGCGCGATGCTAAACAACGGGTTGATGTAATACCCAAGAGCTGCATCCAGCGCATTGCCAGACGCAATCGCCCAAACATAAATACCCCAGTTAACCGACACCAACGCCGCCGTCAGGCTCGCCATTGCGATCATGCGCGGGTTGCGCAACGCGTCTCGCAAATCCGACGTGCGCCGCAAGAGGATCAGCACCAATCCCGCCAGCGGCACCGACCAGATGACCCGATGCGCCACCACTTCAGCCGCAGGGATATGCGCCATCAATTTCAGGTAAAGCGGAAGAAAGCCCCAAAAAACATAGGCCCCAAGCGCAAGAGCAAGGCCCTTGGGTGTATCTTGGTCAGTGTTGCGAACAGCGGGCTGTACCATTCCGGATCTCCAATGACATTCGCTCCCGTTATGGCAGTGCTAAACCGAAATGGAACATCTCATTTTGTGCGCCTGCCCATCACATACGCTGATATCGTAAGTCGGACAAATTCGTCCGACCTACCCGCCGCGTCCGATGAGCCGAGGAATAGACCCAATCCTCTGCCCGCCGCACCAGCCCTGCCTGTACCGGGCTTTGATGCACAATCCACAAATGTGCCTGAAAATCGCTCGCACCTCGTATCCGATGCTCCCAAAATCGATTTTGCCACACGCCTTTTTCTCGCGGACGCCGCGCCACACGCGCAAACACAGGCCGATCCGGCAACCGCCGCGAAAACCGCCCCTTGATCGCCTTCCATCGATTTGAAAAATCCATATCCCCCGGTGGCAATGTCCAGATACAATGCATCCGGCTTGGCAAAACTACCCAAGCCGGCGCCGCAAAAGGTTGATTTATCATCGTACCCGCCACGCATTCGCGTAACAGATCCACATTCCGGGTCAATAAATCGCTTGTCTGATCCCGCAAGCACACGGTGAAATACCACGTCCCACCAGCGGTTCGATCGCGTCTATAATTTGGCATGCCCCATAATGGGCACAGCTTGATTAACGTGACCTAAACGTAGGTCGGACATATTTGTCCGACCCCGCCGTCACACTTTCACCCGCTCCGATTTGGGATCATAAATCGGACGCAAAGACGCTTCTGCGCGCACACGCGTGCCCATCACGTCAATCTCGTAACTTGACGCCAGCACCTCCGCCGCGCTCTCACCCACGCAAGGCACATAGCCCAACCCAATCGCACCGCCCAACGTATGACCGTAATTCCCCGAACTCAGATAACCCACGATCTCACCATCGCGCACCACCGGCTCATTGTGAAACAACAACGGTTCTGGGTCGTTCAACCTGAACTGTACTAAACGCGCTTGAGGCCCGCCTTCCTTACGTTCCAACACCGCGCCCTTACCGATAAAATCCGCTTTGTCGGTCTTCACGGCAAAACCCAATCCGGCATCCACCACATGATCCTCGCATGTGATATCATGCCCGAAATGGCGAAACCCTTTTTCGATCCGGCAGGAATCCATCATGTGCATTCCACACAACTTCAAACCCAGGTCCTGGCCTGTCTCGAACAGCGTCTCAAACGCATGTCCTGCCATGTCCGACGACACATAAAGTTCCCAGCCAAGCTCCCCTACGTAAGTCACCCGGTGGGCCCGGGCGTGACCTAGCCCAAGCTCGATATCTTGAGCTGTGCCAAACGGGTTCACCGCGTTGGAAAAGTCATTTGGTGATACTCGCTCCAACAGCGCTCGCGACTGCGGTCCCATCACGGCCAAAACGGCTTCACCCGCCGTCACATCCGTGATCACCACCCGAAAATCACCCACATGCCGCATCATCCACGTCTGATCTGCCAATCGCGTCGCCGCAGGCGTCACCACCAGATAGGCCGTCTCGCTCAGGCGTGTAACAGTCACATCCGCCTCAATTCCGCCACGCGGGTTGAGGAATTGTGTATAAACAATTTTGCCCACCGGCACTGAATAATCACCACCACCCACATAGTTCAAAAATGCCTCTGCGTCCGGTCCTTCCACGCGAATTTTGCCAAAAGACGACATGTCATACATGCCCACA
This sequence comes from Shimia abyssi, assembly GCF_003014475.1. Lineage (GTDB taxonomy): Bacteria > Pseudomonadota > Alphaproteobacteria > Rhodobacterales > Rhodobacteraceae > Shimia > Shimia abyssi. The sequence continues at coordinate 410,555 of NZ_PYGJ01000002.1, forward strand.
TTCTCGCGCACCGCGCGGTGCTCAGCGGCGGAATTTTCGAACCAGTTCTGACGTTTCCAACTGTACTGATAAGCCCGGTCCTGCCCCTCATTTGCAAACCAGTTCGCCCGCTCCCAGCCAGCCAACTCGCCGAATACCGCCCCCCGCTCCTTCAGGTGGTGATGAAACGGTGTGCGCCGCACGCCCCGTGCCGTCTCCTTCTGCCGATACGGGAAATGGTCTGCATAGAGCAGGCCCAGTGTCTCTTTCGAGCGTTCATACAAATAAGTCTTGTTGCCCTGAAACGGTTGCATTCGGCTGACATCCACATCGCCGAGATCAAACGGCTTCTGCCCATCCTCCATCCACTGCGCCAACGCCATCCCGGCGCCGCCAGCGGATTGAATCCCGATCGAATTAAACCCGGCCGCAACCCAGACATTATCCATCTCGGGCGCAAGTCCGAGGTGATAGGCGTCATCCGGTGTAAAGGACTCTGGCCCGTTGAAGAACGTATGGATCCCTGCTGTACCCAACATCGGCATTCGCTCAACCGCCCACTCCAGAATAGGTTCAAAGTGATCGAAATCCTCGGGCAACTGATCAAATTCGAAATCCTTGGGGATGCCCTCCATGGCCCACGGCTTGGCGTTGGGCTCAAACGCGCCCAGCATCATCTTGCCCGCGTCTTCTTTGTAATATGCACACTCATCCGGCACCCGCAGCACGGGCATCTGGCTCAGCCCTTCAATAGGTTCCGAAACTATGTAAAAATGCTCGCACGCATGCAGCGGCACATTCACACCAGCCATTTTCCCAACCTCGTGGCCCCACATGCCTGCACAGTTCACAAGCATATCGCACGCAATATGCCCTTGCGCCTGCCCGTCGTCACTTATCCAATCAACACCTGTTACCTTGCGACCATCACGCGCAATGCCTGCGACCCTGATCCGCTCCTTGACCAAAGCCCCTCTTTGGCGTGCCCCCTTGGCCAGCGCCAGGGCGATATTGGCAGGATCAGCCTGTCCATCGGTCGGCAACCAAACGCCCCCCGTCACCCCATCAAGGTTGACATGCTCATAGCGGGCTTTCACCTCAGCAGGGGACAATTCTTCAACTGGCACGCCAAACGCACGCGCCATCGCGGCGTTGCGATACAGTTCTTCTAGCCGCTCAGCAGTCAATGCAACAGAGACTGACCCCACCTGTCGCAAGCCTGTCGCAACGCCCGTTTCCGCTTCCAACCCCTGATAAAGCTCGGCCGAATACCGCGCCAGTTTGGTCATGTTGGACGACGCACGCAATTGCCCGATCAGTCCTGCTGCGTGCCAGGTTGTGCCACTGGTCAGCTGTTTACGTTCCAGCAAAACCACATCTTTCCAGCCCAGTTTGGTCAAATGATAGGCCACTGAACAGCCCACAACACCACCGCCAATAATAACCACACGGGCCTTGCTCGGTAGTTCAGCCATGTCTCTCTCCATTCATTGCGAAGCCGCCCGACAGGGCGAATGAGCGCACCCGCGCCTCAGATTATGATGTGACCATCGGCTTTCAGCCGCTGAGCTAACTCTCTAATATGGGCCGGCCCCACTTCGCAGCATCCACCCACGAACGTGGCGCCCTGCGCAACCCAACCCATTGCAAAATCGGCATAATCAGAAGGAGTCATATCGGCACGTGCCTTCAATTCCGAAACCGTCCCACCGATCTCCAACGCTGAAATCCCGCTAAATGCATTGGCATAGGCTCCCACTGGGAACCGCGTCTGCAAAAGCGCCTGAAGGTTATCCGTAACCACTTCGGGCTTGGAGCAATTCAACATGACCCCAGCCAATTTCAACCCCGCCAACCTGTCCAACGCAGCCGCCAAAGGTTCGCCAGAACGCAACTTCCCACTGTCATCGTCGTTCAAAGTCATTCCGACCCAGGTCGGCACACCGGTTTCCACCCCGGCCTGCGCGGCGGCCGTCGCCTCGGCAACCGATGCCAGCGTCTCGGCAATCATGACATCTGCATGCGGCGCCTGCATGTCCGCGATTTCACGATAGGCAGGCAGTAAATCGTTATGGCTGCGCATCATGTCGGGACGATACGAACCGTGCAGAGGCGGCAAGCACCCTCCAATCCGCACCCCATTTTCGCCCACGGCTTCGCATGCGCGTTGCACCAACTCAACGGCCCTAGTTTGCAAAGGCACAAACATCTCCGCTACTCCCTCGCGCGCCAGTCGCTCTGGCGTTGCGGAATAGGTATTTAACGTGATCAACCGCGCACCGGCCCGGATAAAATCTTCATGCACACTCTGCACGATATCCGGCTCTTCCATCATCACTTTGGCCGACCACAATGGGTGCGGCGCCATAGACGACCGCCGGATCAGTTCTTGCCCCGTCCCACCATCTTTCAGAATAATTTCGCTCATTTCGCACCCTCACTCGGCGGCAATAGAACCAGCTTTCCGGGCAGAGTCTTTGACAAAAAATCCGCCTGCGCCTGCCCTATGTCCTGCAACGCATAGGTGCCCGACACCAGCGGGCGGATGTCGCCTGCATTCATCAGGTCAACAAGCCTCTGAAAGACGGAAATCGGTTGATAGGTACAGCCGTGGATCGTGATGTCGGACAAATAGATGTCTCTTAAATCAGCCTCAACAACCGGCCCGGCAATCGCACCAGAAACGGCATAGTGTCCCCCCGGTTTCAGCCCTCGGATCAGTTCCGGCCAGATCGTCCCGCCCACGACGTCTATCACAACATCAAAGGCACGGGCTGATGGCGCAACTTCTCGTTCCAAGATATCTGCTGCGCCCGCATTTCGCACGATGTCCGCCTTAGCCGCAGTTGTCTGCCCTGTAACATTTGCCCTACGCAACTTGGCCAGTTGCACCGCCGCCAAGCCTACGCCCCCGGACGCGCCAGTCACCAAAACCGACTGTCCGCAACTGACCCCGGCGCGGGTCAACAGGTTTTCAGCAGTACCAAAGGCACAAGGAATCGCCGCAATTTCTACATCAGTCAAAGGCGACACACTGACATCGTAGATGTCGCTCGCCTCCACCAGACAGTATTCAGCAAAGGCACCATCCAATTCTGATCCCAAGGCGATATAAGCGGTCGGCATTTCATCCGTTGGGCGCGGCAAATTGATTGGCCCCGTGACACGCGCGCCCAACAGGAATTCGACACCATCGCCTACGGCCACGACCCGCCCGCATAGATCACCGCCCTGAATGCGCGGAAAATCGAGCGCACCAGCATGCCCTCCGGCCTCCACGTCCCCGGCCTCGTCACCTGTCGCCCCGGTCACTTCCGAGGCATACCAGCCAATGCGCGTATTTATGTCGGTATTGTTTACACCTGCAGCTGACACGCGCACCAAAACCTGTTCGGGGCCGGGACATGGCACAGGAATGTTCTCGCGCCATTCCAACATTTCGGGTCCACCATGCCCTGTCAGGTATACACCCCTCATCGTTTCAGGGATCATCAAACTCTCCTCTTACGCAACCTTCGTAAGTCGGACAAAATTGTCCGACCTACCTCGGTGCGCATCACGCGCGAAGCCGTGCATTTTCAGGGTCCCACAAAGGCTGATCCTCCTGCACAACCGCGCGGCACTTCTCCCCATAAATATCCACTTGCAGCTCGGTACCCGGCACGGCCAAATCCGCCCGCACCATGCCCAACGCGATCGAGGCGTTCACGCGATACCCCCAACCGCCCGACGTAGTTTCGCCCACAATCTCGTCATCCGACCAAACGCAGGACATATAAGGCGCATCCGCTGCTCCGGCTTCGACAACCAACGTCACAAACTGCTTCTTAACGCCCTGTTGCTTTTCAGACAAAATGGCGGCTTTGCCCGGAAACTCCTGCGATTTGTCGAGTTTCACAAATCTCTCCAATCCACCTTCCAACAGGGAATAATCCGTCGACAAATCGCCTTTCCAAGCACGATACCCTTTTTCCAAACGCAAGCTGTTCAGCGCATACATGCCAAACGGCTTGGCCCCGGCACTGACAATGGCGTCATAGATCGCGGGCATATTCTCCTTGAGCGCATGAACTTCCCACCCCAACTCGCCCGCAAAAGATACCCGGATCAAGTGCGCCGCCTTTCCAGCTACTGTCGCCGCCTGATGGGTCAGCCATCCGGTTGACAGGTCCGCGTCGGTCAGATCACCTAGGAGGTCGCGTGCATTTGGTCCCGTCACAATCAGCGTATCGCGTGTATGCGTCACATCCTCAACCGAAACACCCGCAGGCATCGCCGCACGAAGAACATCACGGTCGTGCCACTGCGCCGTGGCAGCTGTGATCATTACAAACGTATCGTCCTCCAGCCGCATACACGACATCTCGGTCAGGATGCGCCCCCGATCATCGGACACATAAACCAGATTGATCCGCCCAACCTTGGGCAATCCACCCGTCACCAGCCCGCGCAGCGCCTCCGCAGCACCGTCTCCCTTAACCAGAAACCGCGAGAACCCCGGCAGATCCAGCACACCACAATGGTCGCGCACGGCCTCGCACTCTTCCTTGACGCGCTGCTCCCATGGCCCAGAACGGCCCCAAGTGTGCGTCGCCTCAAGCGAGGTATCATCACCATCCTTGGCGAACCAATTGGCCCGTTCCCAGCCGTTATAGGCCCCCATAACACCACCTTGTGCGACAACCCGGTCATGGACGGGCGAGAGCTTTTTGTCGCGGGCAGCGGGCCATTCGTGTTGTGGGAAATGCATGGCGTACTCGTTCCCGTACACTTCCATGCCTTTCTTCACACAATAATCATGATCGGTGTAATCTGTGAAACGACGCGGATCGACAGCCCACATGTCCCATTCGGGCGCGCCGTCAACAATCCATTCAGCCAACACCTTGCCCGCTCCGCCGCCTTGCGCAATCCCAAACGTAAAGACGCAGTTTTCGAACGCGTTCTTTACCCCCGGCATTGGCCCAATCAGCGGCAATCCATCCGGCGCATACGGGATTGGTCCGTTGATCACTCGACTGATTCCAGACGTTGCCATCAACGGCACGCGCTCCATTGCATCCGTCACAATAACTTCGATCCGGTCCAGATCGTCTGACCAAAGCTGAAAACTAAAGTCATCCGGCATTGGGTCGTCATCAGTGTCCCAATGCGCCTTACAGTTCGGCTCATACGGGCCAAGGTTATAGCCGTGTTTTTCCTGACGCAGGTAATAGGATATATCCACGTCGCGCAGCAAAGGCAGTTTGACGCCACCGTTTTCCTTGGACCATGCTTCAACCTCGGGGATTTCTTCGGTTAGCAGATATTGGTGACTCATCACCATCATCGGCACACTGCGCCCGCCATATGGCTTAAACCATTCACCCACACGCTGCGCATAATACCCAGCGGCGTTCACGACATAGTCACACGCAATGTCGCCCTTGTCAGTATGCACCACCCAGCTGTCGTCCGCCTGTTGGGTCACACCCGTTGCCGGACAGAACCGGATAATCCGGGCTCCCATATCCCTCGCCCCCTTGGCCAATGCCTGCGTCAACTGGGCCGGATCAATGTCACCATCCGTTGGGTCATACAAAACCCCTTCAAGGTCATGCGTCTCAAGAAATGGATAGCGTTCCTTAGCTTCTTCGGGAGTCCACATTTCCATCGGAATTCCCTGATACAGCCCCATCGACATGGCGCGCTGGAATTCCTGAATGCGCTCCTTGCTATGCGCCAATCGGATCGATCCCGATTGATGATAATTCATCGGGTAATCCACCTCTTCGCCCAACCGGGCATACAATTCGGTCGAATACCGCTGCATATTCATGATTGCCCAAGAGGTCGAGAACGTCGGCACATTGCCCGCCGCGTGCCAAGTTGACCCGGCGGTCAGCTCGTTCTTTTCCAGTAGAACGCAGTCTGTCCAGCCTTTCTTGGCCAGATGATACAAAGAAGAGGTGCCCACAACACCGCCACCGATAATGACCACACGGGCCTTGGTCGGAAAATCCTTATTCGACTCAGACATCTCGCTCTCCCTCAATCCAAAAGCAAACGGGCCGCCAGCCCGCCAAACACAATCGCCACCAGCTTGTTCAGCGCGGCCGACCCGCGTTGCAACGCCGCGCCAAACATTCCAATCGCCGCGCCCCGACCAACCGTGGTGGCACTGCTATGCCGGCCTCCAGACTCGCCGCAGCTTCTAGCGCATGCAACATCTTCACTCGGTGTCAGGTCCAATAGAACACCCGCTGATACACAGGTCAGGATCAACACCGCATTCATATTCAGCAACGTTTCGGGCATCAGTACCTCGCGATTTGCGGCGCTGTGCACGCAATCTCGTAGTAGTCGCCCTTGTCCTCGACAAAAATATGCCGCTCGGTGTCCAGCCCTGTGTCTCCATCCAGCGTTCCAGCACCGAACGAAATTCCCTCTTGCCCATCCATTTTCCAAAACAGACTGGACCCACAGGTGCTGCAAAACCCTCTTTGCGCGTGTTTTGACGACCGAAACCAACGCAGCGCACCGATCTCATGGATGGTCATGTTCTCCTCGGGCACGCTTGTCGCCGCCCAGAAATGCCCTGTAGTCTTGCGGCACTGTCCACAGTGACAGGCCCAGACAGGGCGCAACTGGCCGCGCACCTCATATCGCACATAACCGCACAGACAGCTCCCAGAACGCACAGCATCAGTCACGTTGCTCGACCCCGTCCCTCAGGGCATAGTAATCACCCTTATCTTTGACAAAGATGTGCTTTTCCAAACTCAACCCTGTCGGTCCATCCACTGCGCCTAGCGCAAAACTGATGGTGTCTTCGTCGTGCGCCGTCCAGAACAGATAGGATCCGCACCGCCTGCAAGAACCCCGCTTGGCCGTAACACTGGCCTCAAACCAGTTCACATCACCTTCGATTTCCAGATCCTCTTCCGGCACAAACGCTGATGACCAAATGCCACCGGATTGTTTGCGGCACTGACCGCAATGGCACATCGACACGCCCTGCGGCGCGCCATGCACCCTGAACCGTATTTCCCCGCATAAACAGCTTCCCTGCAACATGGAGCGCCCCTCAATACACGGGCGGGGCGATCACCCAGATCACCACCGCCGGTTCATCATATGGATTGGCCCAAGTATGGAACTCACCGCGAATGCGAAAACTGTCACCAGCCGCGCAGGTAAAGGCACGCTCACCTACCGTAAGGTCCAGCTTGCCAGACGTGACGTACCCTACTTCTTGGGTGGGACGGCAATTGGGCTTGCCGATCTTGGCGCCGGGTAAAAAAGTTGAGTGCACCACTTCGAAATCATCGGTCAGATCGGGGGAGAGCAGTTCTTCAACCAGCCCCTCTTCGCTCGACCCCATTTTGCGCCGCGCACCCGCGCGCACGACATAGCCTTGCTCATCGACTGGAGCGGTCGATTGACCAAACAGCATCGACATCGACACATCCAAAAGCCGCGCAATCTGGCGCAGGTCGGAAATGGACGGTTCAGACTTGTCCCGCTCCACCTGGCTTAGCCACCCGACCGATCGGCCCAATTGCTCAGCCATATCCGCCAATGTCATCCCACGCGCCTTGCGTAGTGCACGGATATCCGCTCCCAACGTGCTCAAATCATCTGGCATCCGGTGCAACACGCGCGACTCACTCTCGTGAAAAAATTCCCTCGAATTTCACGCTGCCACAGGTCCGTGAAATTTCAAAGCATTTTTTCACGCCGCAACGCGGCGACTAAAGCGCCCAGACCAATCGCTAAACGTTTTGGAACACGGCACTCAGAATTTCCGCCAGACGATCCGCGTCAGTCTGAGAGAACGCGCCAGGCAGGTCGCTATCGATATCAAACACCCCAAGGAGTTGCCCACCTCCATCAAATACCGGCAAAACAAGCTCGGACCGGGTCGAACTGGCACAGGCGATGTGGCCCTCAAATGCCTCAACATCCGGCACCAACTGCACCTCGCCAGTGCGCGCCGCGGCGCCGCAGACACCACGCGCAAACGGAATCACCAGACAGCCATGCCCACCTTGATAAGGGCCAATCTTAAGCGTCTGTGGTTCTGTGACACGATAAAACCCGGTCCAGTCAAACCGGTTGTCGCTGTGATGAACTTCACAGGCGACCGTGGCCATAAGCGCCACGGCATCCGTCTCGCCTTCTGTCAGTGCAGAGATCGTTTGGGTTAGCGTGTCATAATTAACCGTCATATTATGCCTCTTAGTGGGTCAATTCATCACAGACGGTATTTTTCAAAGTTAAGAAGATCAATCCCGCTCGATCGCAATCGCAGTGCCCTCTCCACCGCCGATGCAGATCGCCGCCACTCCGCGTTTCAATCCACGCTTTTCAAGCGCGTTTAGCAACGTGACCATGATCCGCGCACCGCTGGCGCCAATCGGGTGACCCAGCGCGCAGGCGCCTCCGTTCACGTTTACCTTACCCCGTGGCAAATCCATTTCATGCATAAAGGCCAGCGGCACCACGGCGAACGCTTCGTTCACTTCCCAAAGGTCCACGTCGTCCTTGTTCCAGCCGATTTTTTCCAAGAGCTTTTGCGCGGCGGGTACCGGCGCTGTTGTGAACAATCCAGGTTCCTGTGCGTGACTGGAATGTCCGAGAATACGAGCGCGTACCGTTAACCCTTGGGCCTCTGCGGCTGTCTCTGAGGCGATCACCATGGCCGCTGCTCCGTCTGAAATCGAAGAAGAATTGGCCGGAGTAACAGTGCCATCCTTGCGAAATGCCGGTTTCAGGTGCGGAATTTTATCGGGGCGTGCATTGGCGGGCTGTTCATCCACTGAGATTTCCGTCGTTGTTTTGCGCCCCTTTACAGTCACCGGTGCGATCTCTCCGTTAAACGCGCCACTCTCTTGTGCGGCCAAAGCGTTAGATAGCGACATCAGCGCATATTCATCCTGCGTCTCGCGTGTGAACTGAAAGCTCACAGCGCAATCTTCGGCAAACGAACCCATCAGGCGACCTTTTTCATATGCATCCTCGAGCCCATCCAAAAACATGTGGTCTACAACCTGACCATGACCAATACGGGCACCACCGCGCATCTTTGGCAGCAGATAAGGCGCATTCGTCATGCTCTCCATACCCCCGGCGATCATCACATCCCGATCCCCCAGTGCAATTGCATCAAACGCCATCATTGCCGCCTTCATGCCGGACCCGCACATCTTGTTCAGTGTTGTTGCAGGCACGTCATTGCCCAATCCTCCCATAAAACCAGCCTGGCGCGCCGGTGCTTGCCCCTGCCCCGCTGGCAAAACACATCCCATAAGAACTTCGTCCACTGTGGTCGCCCCGGCCCACTCCAGCGCTGCGCGAATAGCGACTCCGCCAAGCTCCGTCGCATCGATGCCTTCAAACACACCCTGAAATCCGCCCATCGGGGTACGAGCCGCTCCCGCGATCACCACGTTCTTCATGACAATTCTCCCTCGCATTTGCTGTTTGTTCACTGCCTTGCCGCTCAATCATTGCAAGGATGTTTCAGAATATGTGGTCGGTTTCAAAAACCATGGCAAGGCGGCGATCACTCACGGGATGGTAAGGAATCACTTTTATGGTGCAAGAAAGTCAGATTGAAAGGAACTTGGACCATGGATTTGTCCAGCAGGGTTGTTGGCGACCTACTCATCGTCTCAGTCAACGAACCACGCATCGACGCCTCTGTCGCGATTCAATTCAAGGATCGGATGCGAGAAGAAACCGATGCTATCACCGGCCATGTTGCGCTGGATTTGTCGCAGGTCGACTTTATCGATTCCAGCGGGCTTGGCGCAATTGTCGCCGCAATGAAGCAACTGGGTTCAGAACATCGGCTGGATTTGTGTTGCCTCAATGAAAATGTGGACAAAGTGTTTCGACTGACCCGCATGGATACCGTATTTCGGATCTTTGCATCAGTTGACGATGCGTTAGCCGCCTGACCCATCCAGTTCCAGAGACAAGGCCGCTTCAAATGGGGACACACGCCAAAACTCCCATTCAGTTCGAACTGCAAGGCACGCCGCATGCTGTTCGCGCCGCACTTTTGCAGCTCCGCGAAGAGACCTATGCCAACGGTGAGGCGCTCGCAAATATGGGATCGCTTGAAATCGTGCTGGGCGAGGTACTGAACAATGTTGTTGAACACGCACTGGCTGGTCGCGTAGATGGGTTGATCGTCGTGCGATGCTTGCATGAGAGCAGCGAATGGCGCGTTATCGTTCGTGACAACGGCATACACATGCCCAATGGAAAACTGCCACCTGGAGTGGCACCCGATGTCGATACAACCCGTGAGAACTTGCCGGAAGGCGGGTTCGGCTGGTCGCTGGTGCGCATGCTGGCCCGCGACCTTCATTATGAGCGATCTGCCGATTGGAATGTGCTCTCTTTCACCATGGATGGTTAGCCCCACAAGCACTGGCTCCCTATAAAACCAAAATCGCATTGGCTTCCCTGAATTGGCCACATACAGTCCTCAAACCAAACGAGGAGTGACGCTCATGAGAGACTTTCAGTTACCCGGGCGATCAGCCGTTTACGCTGCAAACGGAATGTGCGCGACATCCCACCCACTGGCGGCACAGGCTGCGGTCGACATCCTGAAACAAGGTGGGTCCGCCATGGACGCCGCCATCGCCGGAGCAGTGCTTTTGGGTATTTGCGAGCCGCAGTCAACCGGGATTGGCGGCGATTGTTTTGCATTGGTCTCCCCGGCGGGCACCGAAGATGTTCTTGCCTTTAATGGCTCAGGTCGTGCACCTGCCGCCGCGGATGCCGCGCAACTTCGCGCTCGAGGTGAAGCCAAGGTTAGCCTGCACAGCACAGATGCCGTCACCTTGCCCGGTGCTATGGACATGTTCTGCACTTTGTCCGACCGATTTGGCAATCTTGGCCTCGCCGACAGCCTTGCTCCAACCATTCACTACGCCGATGCCGGTGTGCCGGTCGCGCCTCGCGTCGCCTTTGACTGGGCACGCGAAGGCCACGTGCTTCAAGGTGCCGCAAAACTTCACTATCTCAACAATGGCCAACCATTGGCAATGGGCACCATCTTTCGCAGCCCCGGCCAAGCCGAAGTGTTACGTCGCATCGCCCGTGACGGACGTGACGCGTTCTACACAGGCGAGGTTGCCGATGACATGGTTTCAACTCTGAATTCCATGGGCGGCATACATACGATGGACGATTTCGCCCAAGTCGCGGGCACACAAACCGCACCCGTATCAGGCGACTACAAGGGAATTGAGCTCATAGAGCATCCGCCAAACGGCCAAGGCGCAACCGCCTTCTTGCTCCTCAACATTTTGAAACATTTCGACATTTCGTCAATGGATCCGCTCGGCAGCAAACGCGCCCATATTGAGGCCGAGGCTTCAAAACTGGCCTATGATGCACGCGATAGATTCTTAGCAGATCCTGATCATACTACCCGACTGGACCATATGCTTGCCCCCGAAACAGCTGCAAAACTCGCGGCCTTGATCGACCCACGACAGGCGCTGGCCAGCCCTGCACCAGGGGCCGAGGCGGTGCACAAGGACACCGTTTATATCACGGTCGTTGACAAAGATCGCATGGCCGTATCGCTGATCTACTCTACCTTCCACAGCTTTGGCTCCGGCATCGCCTCCGAGAAATTTGGTATCCTCATGCAAAACCGGGGCGCCGGTTTCACTCTGGAGCAGGGCCATCCGAACGAACTAAAGGGCGGGAAACGCCCGCTGCACACCATCATTCCAGGCATGTTGCGGCGCAACGGGCGCGTCGAAATGCCTTTTGGCGTCATGGGCGGGCAATTTCAGCCCCACGGCCATTCCCGCGTTCTCTCAAACATGGTCGATTTCGATATGGACCTGCAAACCGCGCTAGACGCGCCACGCGTTTTCACCGAGGCTGGCAAGCTGCGTGTGGAACGCGGCTACTCTGAGACTGTGCGACAGGAACTGTCAGATCTGGGTCACGACGTGATTATCCCACCGGCCCCCATCGGCGGCGCTCAGGCGATTCGCATATTGGAAAACGGCGTGCTAGAGGCGGCGTCGGATCCGCGCAAAGACGGCTGTGCGTTGGGGTATTAACCCAATGCGCGTCTTAGTTCAGTTGAAAGTGGAGCGGATACGATCCGTCTTCGAACGGACCAAACATTTCATCCAGATCGGGGTGCCCAACGGGCTCGCCCGAATAATCCGCAATAAGGTTCTGCTCAGACACATAAGCCACATAGTAGCTCTGATCATTCTCTGCCAACAGGTGATAAAACGGCTGCTCTTTCACAGGGCGGCTGTCTTCGGGAATGGCATCATACCACTCCTCCGTATTCGAGAATTCGGGGTCCACATCAAAAACAACGCCGCGAAACGGGTGTTTGCGGTGCCGAACAATCTGGCCTAGATGATATTTCGCGCGTGTTTTCAACATTTCGAGCAGCCCCTACCCCGCAAAGGTAGCCCCTTCAAGGGGTCTTTGTCCAATTTTTGCCACATTTCATCGGGAAACAGTCTGTGAACCTTATCTTAACAGTTCTGGAAATCGTTGCCCCAGTATTCTTAGTTGCGGCGCTCGGTTTCGGTTGGGTCAAGCTTGGATTCGAGTATCGAATCCAATTTGTCACGCAACTCGGTGTGAACGTCGCCGTACCCTGCCTGATTTTCACATCACTGATGAAATCGCAAGCCGAACCCGGCACCCTTTTGTCGCTCACTTTGGCCGGATTGGCCGCATATGGCGCAATCACGCTGGTTGGGTGGGGCTTGATGTGCGCGGCCGGGTTAGATCTGCGTACCTATCTAGCGCCGTTCATCTTTGGCAACACCGGCAATCTTGGTTTGCCTCTAGCCCTCTTTGCCTTTGGCCAATCCGGTCTGGAACATGGCATCGTCATATTGGCCCTCACCGCGATACTCTCGTTCACGCTCGGCCTCTGGCTTGTCGCGGGCAAAGGATCCGCGCGCCGCATCCTGCGCGAGCCAATGGTTTGGGCGACCTTGCTCGGCGCGCTTTTTCTCTGGCAGGGATGGGAAACACCCGACTTCCTCACCGATACAATTGGCCTGATTGGGCAAATGGCAATCCCGCTGATGTTACTTACCTTGGGCGTCGCTGTCGCTCGCCTCACGCCGGGCGGAGTAGTTACAGCCGTCTGGCTGTCGGTCGCCAAACTGATCTTATGCACCGCACTTGGCTGGGGCATTGGCCTGACTTTTGGCCTAACTGGCGTCGCCTTTGGCGTGCTGGTTTTACAGATGGCCACACCTGTAGGGATCTCATCGTATCTATTGGCCGAGAAGTTTAATGCCGACAGCGCATCAGTCGCCGGTTTTGCGGTGGTCTCCACCCTAGTTTCAGTAGTCGGCCTGCCCATCATCCTCGCGATCCTTCTCTGAGGAACCCGTGAATCCCTTCTTCAACAATGTGATTTCCCCTCACACCCAGAATCCGCTAGTCTGTCGGAAAAAGAAAAATAGATAGCGAGAGGCAGATGAGCAGATTCATTCTCGCGTTGGTACTGGTCACGATCGTTGCCGCTTGCGGCGGCGGCGATAAGCAGGCACCGCGCAATACTGAAAACGCCTGTGCGATTCTGAAAGAGAAACCGCACTTCAAGCGCGCTTTCAAATCCACCCAGCGTAAATGGGGCGTGCCAGCGCACGTCCAGATGGCCGTTCTCTATCAGGAAAGCCGCTTCATCTCGAACGCACGCACCCCCAACAAATACGTCCTCGGCGTGCTGCCCATGGGCCGCCAAAGCAGCGCCTATGGCTACGCTCAGGCGCTTGACGGAACTTGGGACGACTATCGCAGATCAACAGGCAACCGCTCTGCGCGGCGGGATAATATCAAGGACGCCACCGACTTCATGGGGTGGTACATGAACATTACCCGCGACAAAAACGGCGTGCCCTTGTCCGACGCCCGCGGCCAGTATCTGGCGTATCATGATGGCCACACCGGCTATGCACGCGGCACTTACAAGAACAAATCGTGGCTATTGCGCGTGGCGGACGACGTCAACACCCGCTCTCACCGCTATAAGGAGCAGCTGCGCCGCTGTTTACGCGTCTGGTAACAAACTGGGGCGGCTACGTCGCCGCCCACCTCGCTCAAATCGCTTAGTTATCTCGCCCGATCATCCGCTCGATACTGAACAGGCTATTTGGCAACTCTAGCTCTTTTTCCGTCTCGCCAAGGATCACGGTGGTTTGCCCGCCGCCGCCATCAAAGATCACCCACTGGCGTAACTCTGCAGGGGAATCGGTAAATTTCAGTTGGATATACCCGTGTTCCGGGTGAACTGGATCCTGCGCCGTCACTATTGTCGCCGTCCCGTCATACTCGTGACCGACAACCATATTGGCCTGCTTCAGGTTCACGTTGCGGGCCAAAATGATCGACAGCGGCGTGCGGCGTAATGGATAGGTCTCAGGTGGCTGATTAGAGCGCCCGTCAAATATCGCAACCGCATTGTTCGACGCTAAAACTACTGACGTTTCCGGCGGGTTATACTCAAACCGCATCTTTCCGGGGCGTTTGATATATAGGTTGCCGGTCTGCACCGTCCCATCGTCCGATATCTGCGTAAACGCAGATTTTACGGTGGTCATTCCATTCAAATAGGTCGACAACGCATCCAAAGATAGCTTTTCAGCCATCGCAGGCATGGTGGATACGGCCAGAAATGCTGGCACCAAAAAGAGCTTTTTTATCATCATACCTCAAACCTAAACACAAACCGCCGGGATTCCAGCCCCGGCGGTTCACGTCTGCGCGCGCATCACGTATTGCGCCGAAATTCGCTCAGCTTACTGTTCAGGCACCAGAATTTCACGCTTGCCTACGTGGTTGGCCGGGCTGACCAGCCCCTGCTCCTCCATCTGCTCCACAAGCCGCGCGGCCTTGTTATACCCAATCGCCAGCTTGCGCTGGATATAGCTGGTCGAGCACTTGCGATCTTTAATCACAATCGCAACCGCCGTGTCATAAAGCGCATCTTCGCCGTCGGTGTTCCCACCCGTATTCAAGCCCAGAACCGCATCGATATTGTCGGCCTTCTCCTCGTCCGGCCCCTCGACAACACCGCCAATGTAATCAGGTGGTCCAAACGCCTTGAGGTGATTGACGATCTCTTCAACCTCTTCATCGCTGACAAACGGACCATGGCAACGCGTAATCTTGGCACCCCCCGCCATATACAGCATGTCGCCCATGCCCAAGAGCTGCTCAGCCCCCATTTCCCCAAGGATCGTCCGGCTATCCACCTTAGACGTCACCTGGAATGAAATCCGAGTCGGGAAGTTCGCCTTGATCGTACCGGTGATCACATCTACCGACGGACGCTGTGTCGCCATGATGATGTGAATGCCGCTGGCTCGCGCCATCTGCGCAAGGCGCTGAATGCACGCTTCGATCTCTTTGCCCGCCACCATCATCAGGTCGGCCATCTCGTCAACGACCACCACGATGTAGGGCATCTTTTCGGGCATCAACTCTTCGGTCTCAAACACCGGTTCGCCCGTGTCATCGTCAAAGCCCGTCTGAACCGTCCGGCTAAACATCTCGCCTCGCCCCAGCGCATCCGCAACTCGGCTGTTATAGCCGTCAATGTTGCGCACACCCATCTTGGACATCTTGCGATACCGTTCTTCCATCTCGCCCACGACCCACTTAAGCGCGACGACAGCCTTTTTCGGGTCAGTCACAACCGGGGACAGCAGATGCGGAATGCCATCATAAACTGACAATTCCAGCATCTTGGGGTCAATCATGATCAACCGGCAATCTTCAGGTGTCAGCTTATAAAGCAAAGACAAGATCATCGTGTTAATCGCCACAGACTTACCCGAACCGGTCGTCCCTGCAATCAACAGGTGGGGCATCTTGGCCAGGTTTGCGACAATCGGATCACCACCAATATCTTTGCCCAGCGCCAGCGGCAGCTTTTGGTTGCCATCGCCGTAATCCCGACTGCTCAGTATCTCGCGGAACGCGACCATTTCACGGTTTTCATTAGGCAGTTCGATCCCGATCACACTGCGCCCTGGCACGGTCGACACACGCGCCGACAACGCCGACATCGACCGCGCGATGTCGTCTGCCAATCCAATCACCCGGCTCGCCTTAAGACCCGGTGCAGGCTCCAGCTCATACATCGTAACCACGGGTCCGGGCCGCACACTGACAATCTCGCCCTTTACGCCATAGTCATCCAGCACCGTTTCCAGCATCCGCGCATTCTCTTCCAACGCTTCATCACTCAGATGGTGGCGTGGAATGTCCTCTGCGCTCGACAGCAGGCTCAGCGGCGGCAGCTCGTACTCAACCGCCTTTTCTTCAAATGCCAACGACGGTTGCGCTTCCGCCTTGGCCCGCTCGGATGGCTGCACCGGCTTTTGCATACGCGGTTGAACAACCTTTTTAGGCTGCGCCACCGGGATAGGTTGCGGCGCTGGCGCGGGTTGCGACTTTTGCAATGGCAGAACGCGCGCTTGTTCCGGCTCGGGCATCACATCCTCAGCCATCGGCGCCTGTAGCGCAGATGACATCAGCGGTGGCTCAGACCGCAGCGGCACACCACTTGTCAACGGTGGCTCGGGTGGCAGCTCAACCGCAGCATAATCCGGCTCAGCCAAATAGTCTGGCTGTTCATCCAGAACCAAAGGATCAGGTCCACGCCCGCGCCCCTTGGTCAACGGCTTATCGGGATGCAACTCTGCCGGTGCCACGGTCTCACCGCGCCCCACGCGATTGCGCAGTGCATCGGCGATCTTGGCCTTGATACGGTCTTCGCCCGGCGCATCTGCAATATCTTCTACAAAGATATTCTCAACCAATTCCGGCTCTGGCATCGGCTCTTGGGCCGGGCCAGGCACCGCGCGCTTGATTAATGCCGGCATCCTCAAACGTGGCTTCGGCGAAACAGGCGTCGCAACCGGCGCGGAAGTTGTCACAACCGGGTCCGGCGCCATCGCAACCGGCTCAACATATTCATCTTCAATAACCGCATCGCGCAGTTCGGCCGCAGCAATCTCCGCCGCTTGCGCCTCTGCAACGGCGCGCGCCTCTTCCTCGGTGCGGCGCACAATCTTGCGTTCACTGCGCCTTTCCTGCGCAGTCCGCGCCGCATGCACCGCCCCGGTGGCCCCACGCCCCAGCGCCGTCATCAACGCTGCGTAGCCCAGCACCAGCCCCAGCATCGCAAGGCGCGCAATCCGCTGCAATTCTTCGCGGGTAAAACCCAACACAAACAGCGCCATTGCCACAAAGGCGAGCCCCGTCACCAACGACAACAGCTTTACGCCGGTCGATGCACTCACCGGCAAGATGGTCAGCAAAGCGCCGGTGATCGTGTCACCAAACATGCCCCCCATACCAAAACTATGTGTCCACGCATCACCCGGTGTAAGCGTCGAGGCATAAACAGCCCCCATCGCCAGCATGATCGGCGACAAAACCACCCGATTCAAAGCCCGCTCTTCACCTTGATGGCACGCAAAGCGCACGCCCCATATACCTAGAACGGCGGCCAATCCCCAACTGCTCCAGCCAATGATCATGAAAAGCGGCGCGGCAATCGACGCCCCGATCCGCCCCATCCAGTTCTGCACCGGCGCATCTGTCACCGAAATCCAGCTCGGATCATTTGGCGTATAGGACACAACCATCGCCGAAGCCATCAGCGCCAAAACGATCAGCGCGATCCCGATCAGCTCTTTGCCCCGTTTCTCGAACGCCGCCTGCATGTTACTGTCCAAAAGCGGGTCCCGCCCCCGTGCCTGATATGCCATATCGATCCCTCGTCGTTCTTATCCGTAAATGCAGTCGCGCAACGTTGTCAGCGCGTCTGCCACTTCGGCTTTTGGGGCCAGCAAAGCGACCCGAATATACTTTTTACCGGGGTTTTTCCCGTCTACATCGCGGCTCAGATAGGCTCCAGGCAACACCCGAATACCTGTCTCTGTCCACGCTTTCACCGCAGCCGCCTCGCCGTTTTCAACTGGCAACCACAAAAAGAACCCGCCACTCGGGCTAACATAGCCTGGCAAATCCTTGAAAATCTCGTCCGCAAGATCAAATTTCTCGCGATACATGCGGCGGTTCTCTTCCACATGCGCCTCATCCGCCCAAACCTCTTGCGCAGCTCGCTGCAACGGCAACGGCAGCGGCGTGCCCGCATAGGTGCGCAACTGGCGAATTTCGCGCATGTTTTCGGCACCTGTGGCCACAAAGCCAGACCGCAGCCCCGGCAGGTTGGACCGCTTGGACAACGAATGAAAAATCACAACGCGATTGGGGTCGGCCCCCATCTCGTGTGCCACCTCTATCGCCCCAATAGGCGGCGTGTCGCGGTAGATTTCGCAATAACACTCGTCCGCAAAAATCCGGAAATCGTGTTTCTCGGCCAGCCCGATCAACTCGCGCCAATAGGCCCGATCCGCCACCGCACCCTGCGGGTTCGCGGGTGAACAGAAATACACAATCGCCGTCTGATCCAGCACCTCTGCGCTCAATCCGGCAAAATTCGGCAGGAATCCTGTGCTCTCATCGGCGGAAACAAATACCGGCTTTGCCCCCACCGCCGTCGCCGCCACGGCATAAACCGGATAAAACGGGTTTGGCGTCAATACCAACGGCTGCTCGCCATTCTTGGTCTCAGGGCACAGCGCCATGGCCGCATTATACAGCCCCTCACGCGTGCCATTCAGCGCCATAATCTGCGATTCAGGGTCCATCTCCACGCTATAACGGCGCTTGATCCAGTCCGAAATCGCCTGCAATAACTCGCTCGCACCTTCATTTGGCGGATACTTGTTGAACCCGGCTGCCTCGCGCGCGATCACATCCGTCACCCATACCGGAAACGGGTGCTTCGGTTCGCCAATCGTCATGTGCACCACCGCACCGCCCGGCTCAAGATGGTCGAGCAACGCCCGCAAACGCGGAAACGCATAGGCCGGTAGGTTCGAGAACCGCTCGGGGAAATTCATTACAATACTGCCTCAGCTTCGGGATCATTACGCCCCGTTTGCAACCAAACTACCCAAGCCCCGGGCGTTCGTCCAGAAAAATGCCGTCAATTCGACCACTTGTGGCCCTCGCGCCACCCCTGCCAAAAAACATGGCCAACACGCCCCTTTGGCCTCCAAGCCCGCCCCATATTTTCCTTGCGCCAAATAATATTCCGAGGAATCGCAGAGCGCTGCGATGGGGCAGCGCACCTCTTTTTTGCCCAAACACCCAACAACGACAGGTCTCTGAACCACGATCTGACACAGCCAAACTACGCCAAAACCGCTTCAGCCGCTGACGCCACCCGCAACAACCGTTCCTCACCCATGGGTAGCCCCTGAATTGTCAATCCACAGCTCGGCACCCCCGTGGGTAGGCTCACACCACATGATCCCAGCAAATTCCCGATCCGCGTATTGCGCAGCGCTAACAAGTTCTCCGTCACATAATACTCGTGATCGGCCATCAACCGCTGCGAATCCGGCGGCAATATCGGCGAGGTTGGCATGACCACTGCGTCATACTGCGTAACCCGCGCATTCCATCGGGCACGCAGCTCGCGCAATCTGTTCCATCCGGCGACAAAGTCTGGTCCCGTAAAGAGGGCGCCGGCCCGAAACCGATCTAAAATCTGATCAAACATCAAATCCGGCGCGGCCTCGATCTCATCACGCCACTCTCCATAAGCCTCTGATGTATAGAGCACTCCGGTCATTTCCATCGCCTGCGCCACTTCTGGTGCGCGAATCAGATGCACTTCGGCCCCGGCCTCGCTCAGCTTGGTCACAGCCGCCTCAAATCCCGCCAACGGCCCGTCACGCACCGCGTCCAATGCCACTGTCTCCAGCACCGCGAACCGCATCCCCCGCACATCTGCACCTCGCAGATCCGGCGCGCGCCCGCCCTCTAACGCGGCCAACATCAAAGCAGCGTCTTCTACGGTGCGGCACAAAGGCCCCACCGTGTCAAAACTCCGACATAACGGCACGGCCCCCTCACATGAAACGCGCCCCGCCGTGGTTTTTAAGCCCACAAGGTCGTTCCACGCCGACGGAATGCGTACCGATCCGCCTGTGTCCGAGCCAATCCCAACAGCCGCCAACCCAAACGCCACCGACGCCGCCGCCCCGGAGGACGAACCTCCCGGCACTGCGCGCGGGTCATTCACACAGGGCGGTGTCGCCGTCACCGGGTTCAACCCCAGCCCCGAGAACGCCAGTTCCGACATGTGCGTCTTGCCCAGACACACCAGCCCTAGCGCAGTGGCATTTCGCAACACTTCCGCATCCTGCCCCGGTACTCGATCCTTCAACAAAGCCGACCCCGCCTCGGTCTCCACCCCAGCTGTATCAAACAAATCCTTCCAGCTGACGGGCACACCGTCCAGAGGCGAAAGTCGCATGCCCGCACGCGCGCGTTCCGCCGCCGCTTCTGCCTCGGCAATGGCCCGTTCATGTGTCACCCGAGCGTAGATCCGGTCACGATGATCATGGCTGTCAATCGCCCCAAGAAAGGCTTGCGTCAGAGCCACCGGGTCAATGGAACCATCCCCGATACCACGCCCCAGATCCGCCGCGCTCATCTCCAGCCATTCAAACATCGCACATCCCTTTGCCATCACGTGAAATCAACGGTAGCGACGTAGATGCACATGGACAATCCCACAGCTGTGCCCATATTAGCCGCATGACCTATGACAGCGACATATTGATCGCAGGTGGCGGCCTCAATGGTCCAGCCCTTGCACTGGCCCTCGCCCAATCGGGCCTTCACGTTACCGTGGTTGACGCGCGCTCCTCCCCCACCCGTGCCGGCGACAACTTTGACGGCCGCGGCTATGCGCTGGCTCTTGCATCCCAACGTCTGCTGAATGCCATCGGTGTCTGGGAAAATATCGTGGGAAACGCCCAGCCCTTACTGGAAATCAAGGTCACTGATGGCCACGCAGGCCAAGGTCCCGCGCCCTTTTTCCTGCATTTTGATCATGGCGAGATCGAAGAAGGCCCGATGGGCTACATGGTCGAAGACCGCCACCTCTATCGCGCCTTCCTCGCCGCCATGCGAAGCGAAAAACGCATCACCCTGCTCTCAGAAACCAGCGTGACTGATCAATCCGTTGATGCCTCCGGTGTCACCGTTACCCTGTCGACCGGCAAAACTCATCGTGCACGCCTATTGGTCGGCTGCGATGGCCGCGCCAGCGGAGTTGCCAAACGTGCAGGGATCCACCGCACGGGTTGGGGCTACGGTCAAACCGCATTGGTCTGTGCCATTGCACACGAACGCCCCCATAATGGCACCGCGCATCAGTTCTTCATGCCCCCCGGTCCTCTGGCCATCCTACCTTTGCCCGGCAACATGTCTTCCATCGTCTGGTCCGAAACCGACGAAAATGCCGCTGCAATAAATGCTCTACCCGACGAAGACTACATGCAAGTCCTGCGCCCGCGCTTCGGTGACTTCCTCGGTGATATCCAACTCGTCGGCAACCGCTTCACCTACCCGCTCAGCCTATCGCTAGCCAATCACTTCGTGGCCGACCATATCGCATTGGTCGGAGACGCCGCCCACGGTATGCACCCCATTGCGGGTCAGGGCCTCAATGCCGGTCTGCGCGACGTCGCCGCCTTGGCAGACGTCCTGCACGAAGCCCGCAAACGCGGCGAGGATATCGCCTCAATTCAGGTGCTTGAACGCTATCAAGAATGGCGCCGCTTCGACACTAACGCTCTTGTGGCGGCCACGGACCTTACCAACAAATTGTTTTCCAACGACAATCCAATTCTCCGCGCTGCGCGCGATATAGGCATGGGGCTAGTCAATGCCACCCCAACCCTGCGCCGCACATTCATGCGCGAAGCCGCCGGCCTCTCAGGCAACCTCCCCACGCTTATGCGTTAAAAAATAACAACCCGGCCAATACGACCCACACGCTCTTCATCTTGCCAGAAAATACTTTGGGGTGAATTGGGCTTTCGGCCCAAGAGGGGCAACGCCCCTCAATCCTTCACTCCAGAACCCGAGCCTCATCGATCAACATCACCGGGATTCCATTGCGAATGGGAAAAGCCAGCGCGGCCGCCTTTGACACCAGCTCCTGCGCTTCCGGCTCATACACTAGCGTGGTGCGCGTCTGCGGACAGATCAGCGCCTCCAACATGCGGCGATCAAACTCAACTTCCGCCTTCATTGCATCAAATCCTCTCCGGCCCCGCCACGCAAGGCAAACTCAATTAACGTCACCAAGGTTTCGCGCCGCGTTGCCAGCGACGGCGCTTCCAAGAGCGCCTGCTTGTCCTCTGCGTCGAGCTCCAAAAGCATTGATAACGAGTTTATCAACAACTCGTCACTCGCTTCCTTCAAGGTGTCCCAATCGGTCGACAAATCCAAAGTGTCAAAATAGCGCTGCAACAGCCCCATAAACGCCGCCCGGTCAAACCCAGGATCCTTCTCCGCCGGTCCGAGATCGCGCACAAATCCGTCCCAGCTCACATCGCAACGCCGATAGGGCGTAAACCCTTCAACCTCACGCAAAATCCGAAACCGCGAAACGCCGGACAACGTCACCAGATACCGGTTATCCTCCGTTTCGGAAAACTGCGTTATCCGCCCCATACAGCCGATTGTGTGGAGCCCCAAACCTTCGCGCCCCGGCACCTCGTTTGGTTGCACCATGCCTATCACCCGCTGGCCGGATTTCAATGCGTCATCCAGCATTGCCAGATAACGCGGTTCAAATATGTGCAAAGGAAGCCGCGCCCGCGGCAGAAGAAGTGCCCCCGGCAATGGAAACACCGCCAATGTCTGCGGCAATTCAGAAGCTTTGATCATGACCCAGCCTAGCGCGATTTGACCGATCAGGCAAAGATCATCGAACTCAGCTTACGACGTCCATTAAGGACAACCGGATCATTCGCTGGAAGCGCATCAAAAATTGTAAACAACTGTGTCTTAGCTGCGCCGTCATTCCACTCACGATCACGTCGGAACAGCTCAAGCAACTCTGCCACAGCGGCCTCAACTTCACCCGCAGCATGCAACGCTTGCGCCAAATCCAACCGCGCTTCGTGGTTGCCCGGATCGGCATCGACCGCTGCACGCAGCTCAGCTACTGGCCCCGCGTTCTCCGCCTGCCGCGCCAGCTCCAACTGAGCATAAGCCGCTTCAATCTCCGGCGCATCGGAAAATTCTGCTGGCGTACCATTCAGCACCGCCTCAGCCTGATCCAATGCTCCCATAGCGATATTAGCACGAGCCAAACCACCAAAGGCCGCAACGATGGTCTGATCTTGCTCGATGATCGCCGCGAATGTCTCGCCTGCGCTCTCTGCGTCACCCTCGGACAGCATTTCTTCCGCCGCAGTCAGCGCATCGTCCAGCCCATTATCCGGAGCCGCACCGCCACCGGCCTCGATCACACGTGTTACAAAGGCGTCAATCTCACTCGGCGGCAATGCACCCTGAAACCCGTCAACCGGCTGACCCTGCCAAAAGGCATAAACGGTTGGAATGGACTGTACACGCATCTGCCCGGCAATGGCCTGGTTTTCATCCACGTTGATCTTGGCCATCTTCACGGCCCCACCGGCTGCCGTCACCGCCGCCTCCAGCGCCGGACCAAGCGTTTTGCACGGGCCACACCACGGCGCCCAGAAATCCACGATCACCGGCACGGTCATCGACGCGTCGACAACTTCGGTCATAAATGTTGCTTCGCTGACTTCCTTGATCAGATCGCCTGCCGATGCCCCGGCCTGCGCCGCGTCGCCTTGTCCCAGTTCAAGCATTTTTCAGCTCCTCAAATCCATTTCTTGCGCACTATATGTGCCTTCCGCGTTCAGAATGAAAGCCTCGATTCCCGCTAACAATCCCGCAAAATATCAATCCAATCGCAATCTTCGCGCAGTCCCGCAACAGGCACAAGCTTCACAAATCAAACGATGCAAACACCGGCGCATGATCGCTTGGCTTTTCCCAGCCCCGTGCTGCACGCAAAACACGGCTCGAATGACCGGCATTCGAGATATCCGGCGTCGCCCAGACGTGATCCAACCGCCGCCCCTTGTCAGCCGCGTCCCAATCCCGCGCACGATAACTCCACCAACTATAAAGCTGCCCTTCGGGGATATCCTGCCGCGTAATGTCGATCCACCCCCCGGCCTCTTGCGTCTCTGCCAGATGCTGCACTTCGATAGGCGTATGGCTCACCACCTTCAATAGCTGCTTGTGGTTCCAAACGTCATCTTCGCGCGGCGCAATATTAAGATCACCCACCAGAATAGACTTTTCCGGGCGCTCGGCGCTGAACCAATCGCGCATCTCAGTCAGATAATCGAGCTTTTGGCCAAACTTCTCATTCACCTCGCGATCCGGTTTGTCACCGCCCGCGGGCACATAGAAATTATGTACCGTCACACCATTCTCCAGCCTTCCAGCCACGTGACGTGCATGGCCCAACCCTGCAAAATCCTTATCACCAACATCTTCAATTGGCATCTTTGAGAAGATCGCAACACCATTATAACCCTTCTGCCCGCGCGCAATCACATGGGTATAGCCAAGTGCGGCGAAGCCTTCGGTTGGAATCTTTTCCACCGGACTCTTGCACTCCTGTAGGCACAGCACATCCGGAGCTTCTTCTTCCAGCAATTTCAAAACGATAGGCTCGCGAAGTCGCACCGAGTTGATGTTCCATGTGGCCAGCGTAAACGACATCTGCGCGTCCCCTCAAATCCCAAATTTGCTGCACCCTAACCCGCTCTAGGGGAACTTGCCATCCATTAAGGCACCAAGAATTGCCTCGCCACTGCACCAATTTGACTCGCGACACGGGTACAAAACTCTGCCTGCTGCAAAGGGCCAGAACCCATCACGCCTTTACCCTGCATAACTAGAGCCCACCACTTCCCTTCGCCCAAATTACTCTGGGGTGAATGTCCGATTTTCAACAGAGCGACAATGCGCCTACCTCCCGCGACCACAAAAAAAAACCGGGCACAAGGCCCGGGCAAGTCCAACAGGGAGGTACATGTCATTACCCGGACATGCACGGGATCCGTCTTTGAAGCATATAAGATGTCGCTCATATGCTTCTTTGACTCATATCAAAAAACTGCCTTTCGCGCCAGTCAACCAGTCACCGCAGGGTTGCAACTGCGACTTTCCAGTCACGCGACGAGCCGATAGCCACCGCTTTCCGTAATGAGCAAACGCGCATTTGACGGGTCGGGTTCGATCTTCTGGCGCAGGCGATAGATATGCGTTTCCAGCGTGTGTGTCGTCACTCCTGCATTGTATCCCCAGACTTCATGCAACAACACATCGCGCGCCACTACACCATCTGTCGAACGGTACAAGAATTTGAGAATATTGGTTTCTTTCTCGGTTAGTCGGATCTTGCGCTCTTCTTCAGTGATCAACATTTTCATGCTCGGCTTGAACGTATATGGGCCGAGCTGGAAAACCGCATCCTCGCTCTGCTCGTGTTGGCGCAGCTGCGCCCGAATACGCGCCAGTAGAACCGGAAACTTAAACGGCTTCGTCACATAGTCGTTCGCACCCGAGTCCAGGCCGAGAATGGTGTCAGCGTCGCTGTCATGTCCGGTCAGCATCAGGATCGGGCTCTTTACCCCCTGTTTGCGCATCAAACGGCACAGCTCTCGCCCATCCGTGTCCGGCAAACCCACGTCGAGTATCACCATATCGTAAAGGCTCTCCTTGGCCTTCACCATCGCCTCCGAGCCGTTGCCAGCTTCAAAGACATCAAAATCTTCGGTCATGATCAGCTGTTCAGACAGAGCCTCGCGCAGATCCTCATCGTCATCTACCAGCAGAATTTTCTTAAGCTGTGCCATCTGGCCTCCTCGCTTTTCGCCGTCACGTGTTGTTCTGTTCAACATCTGGAGCGTAAACGCCGATCCGACAAGATTTGCTGCAATCTGCTCACGCCCTCGTGTCCCCGGACTGGTATTTGTTTCACATTGCTGCCAATAAACCTACATCTGACACGCCCCACTGAAACATAGGACCACCGCATCTACATGAGTTTTTCGCCAGACATCGTCGAACGTCTTGCCCGCGCACGTGCCGATTTACGCATGGGTGTACCCATTGTCATGACCGGCGACGGCACTGCTTTGCTTGTCCTTGCGGTCGAAACCCTCACACCGGCACGTTTGGCCGACACGCGTGAGCTCGGCGGAACACCTGCGCTGGTCATCACGTCACGTCGCGCCGAAACACTCAAGGCACGTGCCTATGACGGCGACATCGCTCGCATCCATTTGCCACATGATGCAGACATTCATTGGCTCAATAGCGTCGCTAACCCAGATGACGATATGCGTGCACCGATGAAGGGCCCTCTGGCAAGCCAGCGCGACGGACGGGCTGATCTCCATCGCACCGCCGTGCGCCTTGTGAAATCCGCCCGCATCCTGCCTTCGGCCCTGACACTGCCACTGGAAAACGCCGCCAGCTTTGCGCTTGAACACGGCCTGACCGTCCTTCCGGCGGATCTCGCAGAACCGCATTTGTCATCGACCAGCCCCCTTCACCCAGTCGTGCACGCCCGCTTGCCAATGTCACTGGCCGAGGCCGGTCGCCTGCATATCCTTCGCCCCGAAGATGGCGCCGAGGAACACTATGCGATCGAGGTTGGCCGCCCCGCACGGGACAAACCCGTGCTCACACGTCTGCACTCTGCCTGTTTCACCGGTGATGTGCTGGGAAGCCTGAAATGCGATTGCGGCCCCCAGCTTCACGCCGCTCTTGCCCAAATGGGCACCGAAGGTCACGGCATCCTGCTCTACCTCAACCAAGAGGGGCGCGGCATTGGGCTGGCCAATAAGATGCGTGCTTACTCGCTTCAGGATCAGGGCTTTGACACGGTCGAGGCTAACCACCGCCTCGGCTTTGAGGATGATGAGCGTGACTTTCGCATTGGCGCTAACATACTGAAGGAAATGGGCTTTTCTCAAGTGCGCCTGATGACAAACAACCCTCGCAAAATCTCGATGATGGAAAGCACCGGCCTCACCGTTACAGAGCGTGTCCCGCTCAGGGTTGGCGAATCCGCACACAATCGCGCTTATCTCGCGACCAAGGCGGCCAAATCCGGACACCTTCTTTGAGTCCGCACAACCTCATCCTATCCCCGCGCGGTGTCCGATTTATGGGGCGTATGTTCCCGTGCTCCATAGGTCGCGGCGGTCTGCGGTCCGACAAGCGCGAAGGCGACAGTGCAACCCCACTGGGTCACCATAAAATCACCGGCCTGCTCTATCGCGCCGACCGGCTCTCAGCACCCGCACCATGGGCCATGGCGGTTGGCAAAGACGACCTCTGGAGCGATGCTCCCAATACACCTGACTACAACCACCTCGTCCGCGCACCCTACACCGCCAGCCACGAGTCTCTGCGCCGCTCTGACCCACTCTATGACGTGATACTCCTAACCAACTGGAACTGGCCAGACGCCAAACCTCATGCTGGCTCCGCCATTTTCCTGCATCAATGGCGTCGTCCAGGTTATCCAACAGAAGGCTGCATCGCCTTTGCACGCAACCACCTCCATTGGATCGCCGCTCACGCCCCACCCGGCACGCGACTGATTGTCAAATAATCGCGCTAAAATGCGCCCGCACTTCGGTACCTTCTTCGCCCACTCGCCAGAACAGCGCCCAGTGCGTCAGTAATCACGCGCTCCGAATATGGCCGAACCGACCCGCACATGCGTCGCACCCAACGCTACCGCGCGTTCAAAATCGCCACTCATTCCCATACTCAGCCCGTCCAGCCCATTGCGCTCAGCAATCTTGGCCAATAACGCAAAATGCAAGGACGGTTCTTCTTCCACCGGCGGCAAACACATTAACCCGACAACTGGCAGGTCCAGCGCCCGGCACTCGGCAACAAAATCATCCGCATCGCCCGGCAGAACACCGGCCTTTTGCTCTTCTTCACCGGTATTCACCTGAACGAAAAGCTTGGGACACTGTCCCAGCTCTTGCGCCAACCGCGCCAGTGTTTTTGCCAGCTTGGGCCGATCAAGCGAATGAATAACCTCGAACAGCTCCATTGCCTGACGTGCTTTGTTGGTTTGAAGTGGCCCTAACAGATGCACCTCGGCACCGTTATATTTTTCTCGAAAATCCGGCCATTTGCCAGCGGCCTCCTGCACCTGATTTTCGCCAAACACCCGGTGCCCCTGCGCCAGAACCGCCTCGACCACCTCGTCGGGCTGCCGTTTGCTTACAGCGATCAACTCCGTCGCGCCCAGCGCACGGCCAGCCTCAGCTTCTGCTTTACGAATACGGGCAGTGATTTCTTCAAGTGACATACGGCCAACCTCTGATGAACTTGCCCGCAAAAAACACAAAAACTAAGCAAAAGAAAAGGGCGAACTCCGAAGAGTCCGCCCCGAAACTTAGATGTTTCCAGTCAACTTAGAAGTTGAACTGAACACCTGCGTCAGCAACGGTGTCGCCGTCGGATGCGGAACCGATACCGGCACCCAGAGTTACACCACCGCCCAGCGAGTGGCGAACGCCAAGCCCGTAGGAAGTGTCATTGCCTGCAGCACCACCGGAAGAGAAGTTGGCGTTGATCGAAGTCGCTGCGGAGATCGCATAGGAACCCGATGCACCGAACATTGTGTCAGCTGCGGTGTCGTTGTCACCAACCAGAACTGCGTAGGAGAAGTCGCCGAACGAGCCGTCAACACCCAGTGCCCACTGGCTACCTGCGATGTCGCTGTCGCCATAAGCGGCACCAACGCGGTGATCACCGAAGCTGTAGCCAGCACCGATCTGCCAGTACTCATCAGTTGTCGACGCAGTGTCGTTCAGAGTGTACGAGATCGACCCTGTGAAGCCAGAAACAGTGTAGCGACCTTTGATGGTCTGAGCTGCTGCTGCGCCTGCGCCGAAGCCAGTTTTGCGGAAACCGTTGAAGTTCGAAGACTGCTCCTGGAAGTATGTGTAACCAGCGCCGTGGCCACCCCAGTTCAGAACGTCACCCGAGTCGAACACGTCGGAAACGTGACCTACGTCCAAGCGGAAGCCGCCTGTCGTAACTGCGAAACCAGCACCACCAACAGACGCGGCGTTAGCTGCATTGCTGCTGAAGCCACCGTCGTTGGCTTCCCACCGGATACGACCTTCGAACTTCAGGCCATTGTCGGTTTCAGAAATGCCGGTCACGGTCAGACGGAAGCGGTGATCCAGAGCCGACTCGTGAGTGTTGCTGTTGGCGCCATCGGCGTCATAAACCAGACCGAAGCGGCCGTAGCCACCCCAAGTGATTTCTGCTGCGGCCATGCCAGCGGTGGCGATCAGGGCCGTCGAAGCGAAGAGAATTTTTTTCATGAGTTTTCCCTCGGATTTCCATTCATGCGCCCAGCTCGGAGAATCCCAACTGGGTATGCCGTAGTCTGTCGCTCTTTTGGGGGGTCATTTGCAAGCTTGGCAAAACCGCAGACGTCAAAGTCACGGCAAATGGTGCAGACTTGCCACAGTCATCTGAGCGCTAGCGGCAATCGAACCGGATTTGGCGCCAAAATGGGTCATTTACCGCCGACTCACCATTCCAAGAGTCTCAACAGACCGACACACTCCAGCAAGAGCCTTGCTCAACAGGGCTTGCTTGGCTAGGAGAGAACAAACGTTGACTTGAGGCAAAACCATGAATTCAGTTCGCCGTCCCGTTATATGTATGATGCTCATCGCATTCGCCGCACTAAGCGCGTGCGGCAGCAGTAGCACGTCACCGTCTGGCCTTGCCGTAGATGGACGCAATACAGAAATCTCGCAGGAACGCGAAACGATATGGGACGCATTTGGCCCCGACAACTCCGATGTAGAGGTCAGGGTAAACAAATATCTTTGGGCCGCCTCTTTGGAAGTATTGGACTTTCTCCCGGTTCAAAGCGTCGATCCCTTTTCCGGCGTAATCGTGACTGGCTATGGTACACCACCGGGCAGCGGCCGTTCTTATCGCGCCGCCGTTTACATCCGTGACCCCGCACTGGATGCACGGTCTTTGAACGTTGCAATGCAAACACGCGGCGGCGGTGCCGTGTCAGAGGGCACGATTCGCGCCGTTGAAGACGCGATACTGACCCGCGCACGCCAGCTGCGTATCGCTGACGGCAAACTCTGACCTGTAACATTGCAACAGGCTTAAATCGCCAATTAGGCCACCTCTGGATATCAGCGGTGGCTTTTTCTTTGCCCTCGACAATGGTCAGGTACGCACTTTTTTGGGTGGCATTTTATTTAGCCGGTCAATCCAATCCAGCTGACGTGGCAGACAAACCGACTGCAAATCATACGTCTCTACCGCCAATTTCCGTGCCGCAGCACCCATTTGCGCCCGCATGTCTGCACTGTCCAAAACCGTACAAATCTCATCAACCATGCGATTCCCATCGAAAAACGGGAATAGCCGCCCGGTCTCACCATGCCGGATCACTTCCCTTAACGGGGCTGTGTCGCTGGCCACAATCGACGCACCCGCAGCCATCGCTTCGATCAATGACCAACTGAGCACGAACGGATATGTCAGATACACGTGTGCCTTGCTGATCTGTAGCAGTCTGAGAAACTGATCATAGGGAATTTTGTTCAGGAAATGCACCCGGTTCCAGTTCGGCGTCGAAATCTGACCGCGCACTTCGTCAATGAAAATCTGCTTCCAACTACGCCCCTCAGGCGGCCTAGAGCCATAGCTCACCCCATCACCGCCCACGATCAGCACTTGCGCATTTGGGCGCGCCTTCAACAGCTCAGGCAACGCTCGCATAAACACATGGTAGCCGCGATAAGGTTCCAGATTGCGATTCACAAAGGTGATCACCTCATCGTCTCGCGTCAGCACCCGCCCGTCCCCCAACCGGTACGTCACCTCTGCGTTCGGCTTCACCACCGTCGTGTCGATCCCATCATGGATCACATCAATGATTTGCCTGTATTCCTCAGGAAAGCTGTCCGCCTGAAACTGTGTCGGACTGATCCCCATGTCGGCAATCTGCGAATGCATCATGTTGTTAAGGTTCTTCAACCTCAGCCGGATCGCGTCAGTTTGTTCATCTGCTTTAGAAAACTCCGGGTCAAACCCGACATCATTATCCTCGCTTGAATAATAGAGCTCATAATACAGTCCGATCCGCGCACTCGGCCACAAATCACGCAGAAACATCGACTCGCCCCACCCCGGATGCGCCACGATCACATCCGGTATATATCCCTGATCCCGCAACTTTCGCGCCGCAATGTAACAGGATTCGGCGCGCAACAGCTTGGTTTCAAAGTCCACCAGCCACGGATGCACACCCTGCCCCGGTTTGCG
Source organism: Shimia abyssi (assembly GCF_003014475.1). GTDB lineage: Bacteria > Pseudomonadota > Alphaproteobacteria > Rhodobacterales > Rhodobacteraceae > Shimia > Shimia abyssi. The sequence goes on from NZ_PYGJ01000002.1 coordinate 441,890, forward strand.
CTTAATCTCATATGGCAGCAACTTCACGCCTTGCCACCTCGTTGGTTCTTTCACGCGCAATGTCAACGCCACTGCTTCGTGTCCCTTGGCAACCAACGCGGGCGCCAGGTGCTTGAACTGACCGGGGAAATTCTGATGGATAAAAAGAACTTTCATAAAATCTCTGCCCGACAAATTATTAGTTTTGACCTGTATACCCCAGAAATTACTGCCGCCAAGCCCGGTGAATTATCAAAATAAACGCCATGCACACTGGACCGCGCGCGACTTGACGCATATCACCTCTCGCGAACTGCGCCGCAGAACTGCGGCATGCCATGACCAATTGAGAGAGACTGTCCATGTCGCGCTACACGGCCGCCGAGATCGAACATAAATGGCAACAGGCTTGGGCCAAGGCTGACACCTTCAAGGCTGTCCGCGATCCGTCCAAGCCAAAATACTACGTGCTGGAAATGTTCCCGTATCCCTCGGGCAAGCTGCATATGGGCCACGTGCGCAATTACACGATGGGCGACGTCATCGCGCGGCATAAAATCTCGACCGGCCACAACGTGCTGCACCCCATGGGCTTTGACGCCTTTGGCATGCCTGCCGAAAACGCGGCAATGGCAATTGGGGGCCACCCTAAAGAATGGACCTATTCCAACATCGACACCATGGTTGACCAGATGAAGCCGTTGGGCCTTTCACTTGACTGGTCACGCATGTTCGCAACCTGTGATCCGGAGTATTACGGCCAGCAACAGGCGCTGTTCCTCGATTTCCTCGAAAACGATCTGGTTTATCGCAAAAACGCAATCGTGAATTGGGATCCGGTCGACATGACCGTTCTCGCCAATGAACAAGTGGAAGGCGGGCGCGGCTGGCGCTCGGGCGCACTTGTCGAACGGCGCGAACTGACTCAATGGTTTTTCAAAATCTCCGATCACTCCGAAGAATTGCTCGACGCGCTGGATACGCTTGAAAACTGGCCAGCTAAGGTCCGTCTGATGCAGGAGAACTGGATCGGCAGGTCGCGAGGCCTGCAATTCTCATTTGAACGCACAGACGCGGGCGAACCGATCACTGTCTACACCACACGTCCTGACACGCTCATGGGCGCGTCTTTTGTTGGCATTTCGCCCGATCACCCGATTTCCAAAGAGATGGAAGCGGACAATCCTGAGCTGGCCACCTTCCTCGCTGAATGCCGCAAGGGTGGCACCACCGAAGAGGCCATCGAAACCGCTGAAAAGCTCGGCTATGACACCGGCATTCGCGTCAAACACCCGCTCAACCCCGATTGGGAACTCCCGGTCTGGATCGCCAACTTTATCCTGATGGATTACGGCACCGGCGCGATTTTCGCCTGCCCAGCACATGACCAGCGCGACCTCGATTTCTGCCGCAAGTACGACCTGCCGGTGATCGACACCTTCTTTGCGCTCGATGACGCCAAGCCGGTCGAAAACACCGCCTTTGTGCCTCTCAAATCCGAAAAAGTGAAATGGGTCAACCACTTCGCTGGCTTGGAAGAAGCCACAGGCGAAGAGGCGATCAACGCCACCATCGACCTCGCTGAATCTCAGGGCTGGGGCGAAGGTGTGACCAAATTCCGGCTGCGCGACTGGGGCCTGTCCCGCCAGCGCTATTGGGGTTGTCCGATCCCGGTTGTGCATTGTGACGCCTGCGGCGTGGTGCCTGAAAAGAAAGAAAACCTGCCGATCGAACTGCCCGACGACGTCACCTTTGACAAACCCGGCAACCCGCTTGATCGCCACCCCACATGGCGCGACTGCGCCTGCCCATCCTGCGGCGCGCCAGCCAAACGCGAGACCGACACGATGGACACTTTCGTGGACAGCTCGTGGTATTTCGCCCGCTTCACCGCCCCGCGCGCCACCACCCCCACGGTTGCCGAGGACGCCGCCTATTGGATGAATGTCGACCAGTATATCGGCGGCATCGAACACGCGATCCTGCACCTGCTCTATTCGCGCTTCTTCGCCCGCGCGATGCATATCTGCGGCCACCTGCCCGAATCGGCCAAGGAACCCTTTGATGCGCTCTTCACGCAGGGCATGGTGACCCATGCGATCTTCAAAAACGCCGAGCGTACGGATGAGAATGGTCGCGCCATCTATCACTACCCGGCCGAGATTGAAGACCGCGACGGTGGCACGTTCGTCAAGGAAACAGGTGAAAAAGTCACCGTGATACCCTCGGCCAAAATGTCGAAGTCCAAAAACAACGTGGTGGATCCCGTCGACATCATAACCTCCTACGGTGCCGACACGGCGCGCTGGTTTGTGCTGTCCGACTCTCCCCCCGAACGCGACGTGGAATGGACAGCGTCAGGCGCAGAAGCTGCATTCAAACACCTCTCCCGCGTGCACCGCATCGCATCGGATGTAGCCACCGCCGAAGACGGCCCGCATGGGTCGGATGAGGCGCTCTTGCGTGAAATGCACAAAGCCATCCGCGACGTGACGCTCGGTGTAGAAAGTTTCGGCTTTAACGCCTCCATCGCCAAGCTCTACGGTTTCACAAACACTCTCGCCAAATCCAAGGCGGGATCGGCAGCCAAGCGCGAGGCCACCAAGACGCTGGCACAGCTCATGGCCCCCATGACCCCACATCTCTCCGAAGAAATCTGGCAACTGCTTGATGGTGACGGCCTGATAATCAACGCGGTTTGGCCCGCCGCGGACGAGGCGATGCTGGTCGAAGCCAACGTCACCCTGCCAATCCAGATCAACGGCAAACGGCGCGCGGAAATCAGCGTACCGGCAGACTTGGCCAACGAAGAGATTGAAAAACTGGTTCTCGCCCACGAAACTGTCACCAGCCGGTTGGAAGGGGCCCAGCCCAAGAAACTCATCGTCGTCCCCGGTCGGATTGTAAATGTCGTCATTTAACCGTCGTTCACTATTGCTTCTCACCGCAGCATCCGGGCTCACGCTCTCGGGCTGCGGCTTTGAACCGGTCTATGGTACCGACGGCGCGGCCACCGCACTTCAGGACAATGTCGCAATCGACGAACCCAACGACAACGCCACCTACCTCTTGGTGCGCGAGTTAGAGGATCGTTTGGGTCGCGGGCGCGGAGGCGAGGATTTTGGACTATCCCTCAAGATCATAACCGATCAGAAATCCGTCGGCCGGACCGTGGCACAGGTCACGACCCGCTTTGATATCACGGGCGAGGCAACCTATTCGCTGCGCAATCTCGACTCCAAAGAGGTCGTTACCACCGGCAAGGTCAATAGCTTCACCAGCTACTCCACCACCGGTTCCACAGTGGCCGAACTTGCCGCCGAAACGGATGCATTTGAACGGCTGATGGTGATTCTCGCTGACCTCATCGTCGCTGACCTTCAGGCCTATTCCACCACCAACCCGCTATGAAGCTCAACGCCCGCGACAGTTCCCGTTATTTCGACAATCCGGACCCGGACAAAACCGGCCTACTGATCTTCGGGCCTGACGCGATGCGCGTGGCCATCAAACGCCAAGAGGTGATCGCCGCACTGATCGGCCCCCAAGGCGAAGAGGAAATGCGCCTCTCCCGCATTCCCGGTAGCGAGCTGCGCAAGGATCCCGCGCGCCTGAATGATACCATCAAGGAAGTCAGCTTTTTCCCCGGCCCCCGCGTCGCTTTTGTCGAAGATGCCACCGACGCCGCCGCGCCCGCCATTCTGACCGCGTTAGAAGACTGGCAACCGGGTGACGCACAAATTATTGTCACCGCCGGTCAGCTCAAAGCGTCATCCAAAATTCGAAAAGCGTTTGAAGGCCATCGCAATGCCTACTCTGTCGGCATCTACAATGATCCCCCGACCCGCGAAGAGATTGAGGCCGAGCTCACCCGCTCCGGCCTCACCAATCCCGACCGCGAGGCAATGACCGACCTCACCAACCTGTCGCGCGAACTCGACCCCGGTGATTTCCGCCAGACCTTGGAAAAACTCGCGCTTTACAAACTAAAGGACGACACCCCCGTCACATCAGATGATATCCTTGCTTGCGCGCCCCTTTCGACCGAGGCCGTTCTGGACGACATCCTCAATATCGTGGCCGAAGCCCGTCCCCAGGAAATCGGCCCTGTATTGCGCAAACTTCAAGCGCAAGGCGTGAACCCTGTTACTCTGCTGATCTCAGCAACCCGCCACTTTCGCGCGCTCTACACTGCTGCTTCCGACCCCGGAGGCGCTTCGGCGGGTATCGCCCGCATGCGTCCGCCCATCTTTGGCCCGCGCCGCGACCGTATGCTGCGTCAGGCACAGGGCTGGGGCGCGCCAAAACTAGAGCAGGCCCTCACCGGCCTTACTGACACCGACCTGCAATTACGCTCTGCCGGTCAACGCGCACCAGACATGGCGCTCGTCGAACGCCTGTTTCTGCGCCTCGCAATGCTCGGACGCCGCTGACGTGAGGTGGCCTACAAGGGCCAAGGAGCATGCCAACACATCACCCACCAATTCTGCGCCCTTGCCAGATCCGGTTCTCCCTGCCACCCTTCGATAAAACTTGAAGGAGCACCTCATGTATGACGTCATCGGTATTCCCGTCACTCGCACCTTCCGCGTACTGTGGATGCTCGAAGAATTGGGCCAACCCTATAACCACACGGCCGTCCCCCCACATGATTCCAAGGTCACTGAGCTGAACGCAACTGGCAAGGTTCCCGTCCTGCTTGACGACGGCGCCGCAATCATCGATTCCACCGCCATCATGACCTATCTCGCCGACAAACACGGTGCCCTGACCTATCCCCCCGGCACCATCGAACGCGCTCATCAGGACAGCATCACCCATCTCGTGCTGGATGAAATCGATGCCGTCCTCTGGACGGCATCGCGCCACAGCTTCATCCTCCCCAAAGAAAAACGCGTCGGCGAGATCAAACCTTCACTGATGTGGGAGTATTCGCGCAATATCAATAATGTGATGCAGCGCATGAAGGGCCCTTACCTAATGGGTGATATGATGACGATCCCCGACATCATCCTGGCTCATTGCGGCGGTTGGGCGCGCGCAGCCAAATTTCCTTTGGATAACGAGAACTTTAAAACCTATCTCCAACACGTCCGCGCCCGACCAGCGTTTCAGAAATTGGCCGATGGGCTAAAGTAGGGGGCACTGCCCCCATCGCCACAAATGGCGAATCCCCCGAAGTGTTTTTGGCAAGATGAAAGTCAGGACACCTGTGACCAGCGCAGTGCGTGATTTGCAGCCCAACGCCCAGTGGCAAGACAGGCTGTTAGCAGGTAGCCGCCAGTTGGCGCTTCCCAGTCTAGCATTTCCCCGGCGGCGAATACTCCTGGATGATCTTTGAGCATCAATCCCGCATTCATCGCATCAAGCCGCACCCCCCCTGCTGTTGATATCGCCTCGTCCATTGGGCGGGGTGGCCCCAATCTCATAGGCAGCGCTTTGATCAATGGCGCGAGATCATCCGGCAGTGGCCGCGCGAACTCCATCAGCAACGCCTGTTTCACTGGTTCCAACCGCAGTGTTTTGCGCAGATGGTTCGAAAGGCTTGCCTTGCCCCTTGCGCGGCTCAACCGTTTGCTTATTTCTGCTTCGCTCAGGTCAGGCAACAGGTCCAGCACCAGCGGCACGCCGTCTCGCAAAGCGCGGGAAACTGCATAAATGCCACCGCCTTCAACGCCTCGCCGGGACACAACGAACTCGGCGCGCACCGGCTGATCTCCGCATGTCAAAGTCACATTTTTGACTGGCGCCCCAAAGTGGCGCGTCATATGCGCCGACCAATCCACTTCGAACCCCATATTCGCCGGTTGAAAAGGCGCCAGCGGCACATTAATCCAATCAGCCCATGCACTATCCGACCCAAGTCGCGCCCAGCTTGCCCCACCACAGGCCAGCACAGTCACTTCCGGGCAAATCTCTTGCCGCCCTAAAGGTGTCTCAAACGCAAACGCACCGCCAACCCAACGCCAGCGCGTACGAATTTCAACGCCTTGTGCTTCAAGACGCCGCAACCATGCACGCAACAAAGGTGAAGCCTTCATCGCGCGCGGAAATACGCGCCCGGATGATCCAGTAAACATTTCCTGTCCCAAACCTTCTGCCCAGGCACGCGCGTCGTTCGGTCCAAATTCTTCTAAAATCGGACGCAAGTTTGGCGCTGCCTCTGCGTAAGCAGATAGGAATTTGGCAAATGCCTCATCTTTGGTCAGGTTCAAGCCAGACTTTCCCGCCATTAGGAATTTTCGTGCTACCGTAGGTTTGGCCTCTACGACAATCACGCGTGCGCCAGCCGCAGACATTACGTCCGCTGCCATCAAACCAGCGGGGCCGCCGCCTATGACCAAAGCTTGCGTCATCTCATTCTTTGATTGCCATCAGTTTCCGCACTTGTCTTGCCTGCAAGCCTATCCGAACACAATGGATAACCAATATGTCCGTTCCTGTATGCTTAAAGTACGGTCGTCTATTCCCGGCAAACCCAGTTCAAAGCCTGCACCGCTCCATTTCTTGCCTAAAAGTGAAAAGGGAAGTCCACCTTTTGTTTGACGATTTTTAATCAGCCCCGACGAATTCGACGTCCAGATTTCATTCTAAGATCCAAGATCCGTACCGCCAATTTCGGATCACATCACACCTGAAACTTCTCAATGTTTCAAAATACCCATAGCACTATGCTCGTCGCATTCATCCAGGTGGAGGATGATCTTGACACCGACGCAATGCAGACATTTTACCGACGTAATCCCGACGTGCGGACTTGTTCGTTTCGGTCCCATTCAACTAGCGACAGAGAGTCTTGATTCCGAATGCGATCTCTGATCGCGCGGCTAGCGTACTTGCCGCCAGATCACGAGCACAATCCAGCAACGCATCACTACCTACGATCCGCTCCACTAAACCATAGCTAAGCGCCTCTTCGCAGGTCAGTTTTTGCCCGCCCATCAGGATCAGCTTGGTACGCGCAGGGCCGATTAGTGCCGCCATACGAACCGGGTCTGATGGTTGCGGTAAGAACCCAAGCTTCATAACAGGATAAAAGAACTTCGCCCCATCAACCGCCAACCGCACGTCACAGGCCAAAGCCATGCCCATCGCTCCTCCGGCAATGGTGCCATTAAGCGCGGCAATGCTTAGCCCGGGTAGCGCCGCAATGGCGCCGGACAAGCGCTCCCAGACATCGCTTGTCGCCAGCCCACCATGGGCCTCATCCAGGTCTGCTCCTGCAGAAAACACCTTACCTTTGCCCGTCAGGATCAAAGCCTGCGCTTCTTGTGCGTCCTCGGCAATGTTGGCCAGCTCAGTCAGCATCGCGTGGGTCAGAGAATTTGCCTTGTCGGGGCGATTGATCGTCACAATCCACAGCCCTGACGCCTCACGTGCCAGCTCAATCATACCAGGCCGACCTGCTTCCTAACACCTTCATCCCTAAGAGATATTTCGTCACCCAGCCACGTATCGGCGTCCGAACCACACATCCACAACAAGCATTTTGCAGGCCACTCTGGTGGAATGTGATCTGACCAATCCAGCTTACTCACAGGATTGATTCCACTGGCTTTGATCTCCCTTTGCATCTGTGTTGCCACTGTACCGGGCGACAGGCCAATGGCGCGGATACCCTTGTCGCGCGCTTCCTTATCAATACATCGAGTCAACATATTTACGGCAGCTTTAGAGGCGCAATAATGGCTCCAGGCTTCGACGGGGCCATGCGCCGCGCCAGAACTGATCGTCAGGATGGAGCCCCCGCCCGTCGCCTCCATCACCGGCATGACCGCACGCATGCCGTGGTAGACCCCTTTCAGATTGATATCGATCACCTGTCCCCAATCCGCTGGAACGGATTGATCCAAATGAGAAATTGGTTCCACCACGCCAGCGTTGTTGATCAAAATGTCGACGCCGCCAAACCGTTCAACGGTCGCTGCAACCACCGCTGTAACCGCGTCATAGTCGGCTACATCACAGGCCATCGCCATCGCGCTGCCACCAATTTCGGTCGCAATCGCATCGATTGCGTTTGAACTGCGCGCTGTCAGCACAACATTGGCCCCAGCTTCTGCAAAAACCCGCGCGGCACTCTCTCCGATCCCACGACTCGCGCCTGTGATAATCACCGTTTTTCCAGCAACTTGCGACATGTCATCCTCCTAAGAAATGCTTCCTCAAAGACCTAGTGCCCATTTTCATTTCGGTCCACCCCGACTTTGTGACTTGTCACCATACGCTTCCTACTTGACCCTACCGCGCACTCGCACGAAGCTGGTGCAGACTATTTTGAAAGGGATATCCCATGAATTTTGCAAAGAGAATTGCCGCGCCCAGCCTGCTGGCGTCTGTATTGCTGTCGTCGACTGCCCTTGCCGATATCGGTGCCCGTGATGTCTGGGAAAGCTGGCGCAGCTATCTAGGTGGTTTCGGATACGACATATCCGCTAGCGAGAACACCGACGGCAACACGTTGAATATCAAAGATTTCACCCTCGGTATGAAAATACCTGAGGATGACGGCACCGTCACTGTTGAAATGGGTGGCTTGCAATTTGTCGAAAATGGCGACGGTACGGTCGAGGTAGTCATCCCCGCCGAAATGCCGATCCACTTTTTGGTGAAAGCCGATGGCGAAAACGTCGACGGGACTATAACCGTGTCCAGCAAGGGGTATTCAACCATCGTGTCGGGTACACCAGAAGAGATGGTTTACACGTACAATGCCTCTGAAATTGGCGTCGCACTCACCGACTTGACCGTCGACGGAGAGGTAATTCCGGGTATCGTCGCCAATGCGATCATGGGTGGCGTGCTTGGCCGCTCGTCGATGGCAGTTGGCGAAACCGTGGCCACTCAACAAAAGATGAGCATCGAAACCCTGAACTACACTATTCAGGGCACCGATCCTGACGGTGGAGGGTCGCTTGACGTTAAGGGCGGCATAACTGGGATCGACATGGATTTCGACGGAGTGGTGCCACTGGGCGACTATACCGAAGACCCTCAGGCCTTCTTTGAGGCCGGGTTCGACATCGCTGGTGGATACACCCTCGAAGGCTCCGAGATGACGATGCAATTCATCGAAGACGGGGCAGCAGGTAATATGTCCTTTAATACTGGCGCCGGTGAAATGGGGATGGAGATGAACAACTCCATCATGGCCTATAGCGGCATCGTTCAGGACGTCGCGCTCAACATGCTCGTGCCTGATGTTCCACTGCCAATTGACGTCAGCTTTGGCGAGTTTGGTTATGGCTTTGAAATGCCGCTGCAAGCTGGCGACGAACCACAAGATTTCGGTTTTGGCCTTGTTCTTGGCGACTTGTCAGTTTCTGAAATGCTGTGGAGCATGGTCGATCCCGGACAGGTACTGCCGCACGATCCAGCCACGCTGGTGCTAGATTTGTCTGGCAAGGCAACTTTGTTTGCCGATTTGATGACGCTGGACGAAGACGCGTCTGAAGTACCCGGAGAGCTGAATTCTCTGACCTTGAACGAGTTATTGCTCAACATCGCGGGAGCAAGCGTAACGGGCACGGGTGACTTCGTCTTTGACAATACCGACATGCAATCATTCGACGGTTTCCCCCGTCCCGAGGGCGCACTGGATCTCAATATCACCGGTGTGAATGCGCTGATGGACAAGCTGGTTGAAATGGGTCTCCTCCCAGAAGAACAAGCCATGGGCGCGCGCATGATGATGTCGATGTTCTCCGTTCCCGGCGAAGGTGAGGATACACTGACCTCGACCATAGAGGTCAACGAACAGGGTCACGTGTTGGCTAATGGTCAGCGACTCAAGTGACGCAAACGGCTTTATGATCCATGGGGCCGCTTCCGGGCGGCCCTTTTTTGTGCCGGACCTTGCGCAATCGCCGCCTGCGGTCTACCTGATGCTAAACAACATTGCAGGGGCACGATGAGCCAAACTCTGGAAAACCACGCACAATCCCTTCTGGAGGCAGCTACGCACGCCGGGGCCGATGGGGCAGATGCATTTGTGGTGCATGGCACCTCGCTCTCTATTGATGTGCGCGAAGGCCATCTTGAACAGGCTGAGCGCTCCGAAGGGCTTGATCTGGGACTGCGGGTTTTTGTGGGCCAACGACAGGCAAATGTATCTGTCTCCGACGCCCGCCCCGAAACCATCGCCACTATGGCCGAACGCGCTGTTGCTATGGCGCGCGAAGCTCCCGAAGACGAATTCATCGGCCTCGCCGACGCCGCTCAGCTTGCAAATGGCTGGGACATTGCGGCACTCGAACTGATGGACCCGACTAAAGAGCCTAATCCCGCCGATCTGCAATCTGATGCGCAGGCGACTGAGGCCGCGGCAATGAACGTCGTGGGCGTGTCACAGGTGCAATCCGCCACTGCTGGGTACAGCCACACCAGCGTCCACTTGGCCGCTTCCAACGGGTTCTCAGGCGGGTATGAGCGTACCAGCCGAGGCACCTATTGCACGGCCATAGCAGGCACCGGTGACGCGATGGAACGTGACTATGACGGAGACGGGCGCATCTTTCAGTCCGATTTGCGCTCTCCCGAAGACATTGGCAAAACGGCCGGTCTGCGCGCCGTTGAACGGCTGGACGCGCGCAAACCACAAACCGGCACATACCCTGTGTTGTTTGACGAACGCATTTCTTCGTCGTTAATCGGCCACCTATTGGCAGCAGCTAACGGAGCCATGATTGCGCGCGGTTCGTCGTGGCTGCGCGATAAACTTGGGCAACAAGTCCTGCCCACTGCCTTGTCACTGATCGAAGATCCGCACCGCCCGCGCGTGTCAGGCTCTCGCCCGTTTGACGCTGAAGGTCTACCAACTCAGCATCGCGCCATCATCGACGACGGCGTGCTTACAGGATGGACGCTGGACCTTGGCAATGCTCGCAAACTGGGCATGGCTCCAACGGCAAATGCGGCACGCGGTGTCTCTTCCCCGCCATCACCGTCCACGTGGAACGTTGCCCTGACACAAGGAGCCCAAACGCCTGAGGAGATCATGCGCGATATGGGCACCGGCTTGATGGTCACGTCCCTGATCGGGTCCACCATCAACCCAAATACGGGCGACTATTCACGCGGAGCCTCCGGGTTCTGGATCGAAAACGGCGAAATCGCATATGCGGTGAACGAATGCACAATTGCGGGCAATCTGCATGACATGCTCCGCAATCTCGTCCCCGCCAACGATGCCCGTGCCCACTTGTCCCGCGTTGTTCCGTCTTTGCTTGTACCGGGGTTAACCCTTGCCGGAAACTGACCTCGACCTGCTGCTCTCGGCCGCGAAAGAGGCCGGGCGCATAGCCACCAGCTTCACAGGCCCGACGGCGCAAACATGGCACAAGCCGGAAAACGCAGGTCCTGTCACCGAAGCGGATCTGGCTGTAAATGAGATGCTCGAGCGCGAATTGCGCGCGGCGCGCCCGGATTACGGCTGGCTGAGCGAAGAGTCTCTGGACAACGGTGATCGGCTATCAGCCAAGAGCGTCTTTATCATCGACCCGATTGACGGCACTCGCAGTTTTATCGACGGATCAGACACTTGGGCTCATTCATTGGCCATCGCGGTGAACGGTGTCGTGACCGCAGCGGTGATTTATCTGCCCTTGCGCGACAAACTCTACAGCGCCACCAGCGGCAGCGGCGCCTATCTCAATGGCGCCCCGATCCGATGCGCAACGCGTGCCTCGCTCGACGGCGCAAACCTCCTCGTGACGCGCCCGGTCATGGAGCCAAAACATTGGAAATCTCTCCCCCCAGACATCAAACGCAGCTACCGCCCCTCGCTAGCTTACCGCCTCGCGCTAGTGGCCGAAGGACGCTATGACGGGATGCTGACCTTGCGCCCAACTTGGGAATGGGATATTGCCGCCGGCGATTTGATCCTGCGAGAGGCTGGTGCTACGACCTCAAACCGAAGCGACGGTCCGCTGTTGTTCAACAATGCAGACCCACGTTTGAAGGGTATGGTTACGGCCAATGCAGACCTGCATCGCAATATCTGTTCTGCGCTTGCGTAGTCAGCCCCGATAGCGCTCCACGAAATTCTTCAGAATCTTTTCGGGTGCATGCACATCTGCCGCCCGACACATGTCGATCAATTTCTGCGCATCTTCTGGCGGGAAATAGCCTTTGTGCTTGTAAATATTGATCCGCACCTCAAACCCATCACTATCTGCCTCTGGGTGAAACTGCGTGGCATAGACGTTTTCGCCAAAACGGATCATTTGATATGGACATGTTGGCGCGCTGATCAGGTGCACGCACCCTTCGGGTAGGCGCTGAATTGCCTCCTTGTGGCCAACAAAAGCCTCGAACTGCTCTGGCAAACCCACCAAAACCGGATCACTTTGACCTGCTTTCGTCAGAGAACAATCCGATGTGCCCACCTCTTCCGAGTACCTCTCCTTGGAAACGACCTTACCAAGATGATGACCCAAAATGCCAATTCCGTAGCAACAGCCCAGAAATGGGAAATCACGCGCTGTGATTTCCGGCATTAGTGATAATACCGCGTCTTCAATCCGCGCTTCGACCGGGGTTTTCTGCTCAGGTGTATCACTCACACAGCCCGGCCCGCCACCAACAATCACGCCTGCGTAATTCTCCAACCGCAGATCAGCAGGCAGCGGGTCCTGATCTAATCGGACACGACGCACTTCTTTCGCCGACAGCCCGCTTTTGGTTAGAATGGCGGTAAACTCGTCATCCGACGCTTCGGTTTCAGGGCGCAATTGCAAGATTAGAAATGGTTTCATGGGCTATTCCCGTCAAACAACGTTGCAAATGGGTGCCCGATTGCGCCCTTCTCGTCAACCGATCAGGTCACACACGTCTTCACCTCTTGAGGCCGCCCCTCATCGCGCCTAGTTTGCAGTCACACCCAAGTCCGGAGTCGCCCAATGGCACGCTCGCTCAGCCTTGCGGCCTACATGGCCTTTGCACGCCGTCAACCGACCAGCCTGCCTAAAATCACCATGCCGCGTGCGGATGGCGAATTGATCTGGATACATTGCGCCGATCCTGATCGCTCCCGTACGCTGGCACAGCTTGGTCTTCGCCTCGCCGCACAACGTTTGAATGCGACGGTTCTGTTGACGACATCACCCGGCCAACGTCCTAAACAAGAGTTGCCAGAAGGTGTGGTGTGGCAGGAATGCCCTTCAGAAAACCCCAGCGACGTACGCGTGTTTCTCAATCATTGGCGGCCTGATCTGATGGTCTGGCTTGGCCCGTGGCTGCGCCCTGTTTTGATCGACGATGCCAAACGCCGCGGCGTTGCGTCAATTCTGGTAGAGGCCGATACACTCGGACTCGCCAATCGTCGCTGGCGCTGGTTGCCGGAGCCGACACAGGCAACTCTGCGCCTATTCAGCTCCGTTTTTGCGATGCATAGGATGGCGGCTGATAGATTTCAAAAACCACTTAAGGACACGCCGACAATCGTACATAATAGCGGCCCATTGTCCGAGGAAAGCCAACCTCTGCCCTACAATGAAACCGACCTGAATGAGCTACGCACAGCCTGTGCTGGGCGTCCGGTCTGGCTCGCGGCGCGAATGCAACTTCAGGAACTGCCTCTGGTGCTGAACGCGTATCGCAAAGTTCTGCGCCTGTCGCACCGGATGTTGCTAATCGTTGTCCCCGATACTCCTGAATGCGCACCAACCATGCGACAGGCGCTTATTGATGCGGGCTTGCGCTTCTGCGAATGGGAAGATGGCGCTTTTCCCAATGACAACACCCATGTTCTTTTAGCCGAAACGACTGATGAACTGGGCCTCTGGTTTCGCGCAGCTCCAGTCACTCTGATGGGGTCATCCCTCGCATCTGGATTTGGTGGCCGTGACCCACTTGAACCCGCAGCGCTTGGTTCAGCTATCCTCCATGGGCCAAGCGTACGCAGACACCTTGACGCCTATAACCGCCTGTCCAAGGCAGGCGGCGCACAGCTTGTTAAAGACGCCAATGGGCTTGCCGAACATTTGACCCGCCTGACCGCACCAGACAAAGCTGCGGCTATGGCCCATGCAGGTTGGCAGGTTGTGTCTGCAGGGGCAGAAGTGTCGGACCAGATTGTTGCCGAAGCCCAGCGCCTGCTGGACGAAAAAGAGGTCTACGCATGAGACCCCCATCGTTCTGGCAAAACCCACCAGAGCGCCCCGGCTGGCAAGCGCGTCTTTTGTCCCCTTTGGGGCATCTCTATGGGCGCACCACCAGAAATAGGAATGCCGGACTGGTCAACGCCCTTCGCGCCGACATTCCTGTGATTTGCATTGGCAACCTGAACGCTGGCGGCACCGGCAAAACCCCCACTGCAATCGCGCTTGCCCAGCATCTTCAATCTCAAGGCTTAGAACCACATGTCGTCTCGCGTGGCTATGGCGGGTCGCTTCACGGTCCGGTCCAGGTGTCGGAACGTACACATACCGCGGACCAAACAGGTGACGAACCACTGCTACTTGCGGCATTTGCCCCTACCTGGGTCGCCAAGGATCGCGCGCTTGGCGTGACTGCGGCACAAAAGGCCGGGGCCGATCTGATCCTGCTTGATGACGGGTTCCAGAACCCAACAGTGCACAAAGATGTCTCGATCATCGTGGTCGATGCTGCACGTGGATTTGGCAATGGCCGCTGTATCCCCGCAGGCCCACTGCGCGAACCGGTCCAGCAGGGATTAGCCCGTGCTGATCTTGCCCTATCGATCGGCGACGCCTCAGCTCAGAGGCAGTTTCAAAGCCAATGGGGTGCGCAAATCACATTGCCCCACCTCACCGGGGCCTTGACCCCGTTGCAAACCGGCATGGACTGGGCCGGCACCCGGTTTTTGGCTTTTGCTGGCATCGGCCATCCGGCCAAGTTTTTTGAAACACTGCGCAACCTCGGAGCCAATGTTATTCGCGAACAACCGCTGGACGATCACCAAAAGCTCTCCACCACGCTGTTGACCCGCCTCGAAACCGAGGCCCGCAACCTTGGTGCACAACTTGTCACCACTGAAAAAGATGCTGTGCGCCTGCCCCAAGAGATGCGCCCGCGAGTTTTGACATTGCCCGTGCGGCTTGCCGTCGATTGCTGGGCGCCTCTCGACAGCTTAACTCAAGCACGGCTCAACCATCTCAAAAAATAAGGCCGCCTCGAATGGGCGACCTTTGGCGTTCTTCAGCGTGGATTGCATTAGCCTTCCAGCTTTTCGTCCAACAGCTTGCTCAATTCGCGATAGCTCATGTTCGAATGCTTATCGCCATTGATGATCAACGTCGGCGTCCCCGAGATGTCATCTGCACTCGCGTTTTCCTGATACCACGCAATCAAAGCCTTGGCCTTATCTTCGTTCTGCAAACAGGCCTGCAATTGATCGTCTTCCAGACCGGCAAGACGCCCGGTCTTGCGCAACGCATCGGCAATCGCCACAGGATCACCCGCGCGCGACCATTCCGACTGCGACTCCATCAACAGATCGGTGATGCCAAAGAACCGCTCTTGTCCGCCACAACGCGCCACCATCGCCGCCCACAGGCCAAAGCGATCAAAATATACATCACGGAAAATGAACTTAACTTTGCCAGTGTCAATGTAGTTCGCCTTCAGGTCCTTAAAGACATTCTCATGAAAGCTCGCACAATGAGGGCAGGTGAATGAGGCATATTCAATCATCGTAATCGGCGCATCCTCAGCACCCATCACCATCTCGACAACCTCGTCAGAGTTTGCCGACGCTTCGTCCGAGGCCACCAACTGAACGTTTTCGATCGCGTCCAGCGTCAACGTGTTCTGGGCCAGTGCGCTCTGCGTCGGCTGGGCAAACCAATAGGCGCCGCCCGCCACAGCAGTCGCCGCCACCAATGCAATCGGAATGAGACGGTTCATCTAAAAACCTTTCTTTTCATTTTTGTGTTTCGTCATAACATTTCCTGCGAGCCGCTCTAACGCAGCGCGCAAATCTGGGTCGCCCACAGGTGCCGCCACTTTGGCGGCCTGCTCTTGAACCTCTGGATCGGGCCCCGATTTTTCCGCTTTGGGTTTTGGGGCAAAATTTGCCTGTCCTTCGGCAAACCCTGTCGGCGCGGTCTGGGTAAATCGCAAACGCGCAATCGCATTATAGCCATAGGCTGCATTGACCCGCGCCCGCAGCGTTTCTTTTTGCATCTCCAGCATTGGCGCCTGCGCACCTGTGGTCAGCACCGTCAAGGTCGCACCAAACCCTTGCCGTCCGTATTTCACATCAACCGGTTTACAGATCTTGGCGATATCCTCACCTACTATTTCGCCCCAATGGGTGATCACGCGCGACACCGCAAAACCACGGCTCTCGCCCGCCGACCGTATCCGGTCGCGCAACAGCGAGGACGTGCGTTTGAAACCTTTGGTCGTGGCGCGGCGCATGACGGTCTTGCATCCTTGTCTCAGGCATTATCTTAGTGTGCCAGCGGCGTCGCACCAGCGAAACCGTCTCAAAAAGGAGATAACAGTTGCGTGAAATGCCACAAGCCTCGGACTTGTTGGAATGGTATGACGCCCATGCGCGCAAAATGCCATGGCGGATTGCGCCTGCAGATCGGATGCGCGGCGTTTTGCCAGACCCATACCGCGTATGGCTTTCCGAGATCATGCTCCAACAAACCACTGTTGCCGCTGTCAAAGATTATTTCGAACGTTTCACCGCCCGCTGGCCGACCATTCAGGCCCTGGCCGACGCCGAAGACGGCGATGTCATGGGCGAATGGGCTGGGCTCGGTTACTACGCCCGCGCGCGCAATTTGTTGAAATGCGCCCGTGCAATTGCAACCGATCTCGACGGACAATTCCCCGACACAATGGAAGGGCTGCTGGCCCTGCCCGGCATTGGGCCTTACACAGCCGCCGCCATATCGTCGATCGCCTTTGATCAGCCCGCCACGGTTGTGGATGGCAATGTAGAACGCGTCATGGCGCGCCTGTTTAACGAACACACACCCTTACCCGAGGCCAAACCGATCCTAACCGATTTCGCCACTAACCTGACCCCGCAACAACGCCCCGGCGATTATGCACAGGCGGTAATGGACCTTGGAGCAACCATTTGCACGCCGCGCAATCCAGCATGCGGTATCTGCGTCTGGCGGTCGCCTTGCTTGGCGCGAGAACTGGGCACAGCCGCGGAACTTCCCCAAAAGACGCCGAAGAAACCCAAACCCATCCGCTATGGCACCGCCTATATCGCCAGCCGAGTAGACGGTGCGCTACTGCTCGAACGCCGCCCGGACAAGGGGCTGCTTGGTGGTATGCTGGGATGGCCCGGCTCGGACTGGACCGAGGGTGAAACACCGCCCCATGCCGCCCCCATCCGCGCGGAATGGAAAACACAAACCGCCGAAGCGCGCCACACCTTCACCCATTTCCACCTACGACTAACCGTCAAAACATCGCTCGTACCGATGGATCGCGAACCCAAGATTGGTGAATTTCTGGCATTGGAAGACTTTCGCCCATCCGACTTGCCCACTGTCATGCGCAAGGCGTTTGACCTTTATCGCAACGTAAACACCTAATCCAATTGCCGCGCGCGTTGCGGCACACCATACTGCACACGCGTGTGTGTGAGAGGAGAGATCATGGTTTCGTCATCGCAAATCGCAAAGTTCAGTAGTGCGCTGCCATTCTGGCTGTCTATCTTGCTGGTTCCGCTGATCTGGATCGTGGCCAGTGCGGGCGGTTGGTGGGTGATCCTGTTACCGATTTGCACCTGGTTCCTCTTTTCAGTTCTGGACGTCATAACCGGGTTGAACTTGGAAAACGCTGATACCGAAACGTCCGAGGACGACCTCTACTGGTATCGCGCAATAACCATGATGTGGCCGTTTCTTGAGTTCGTAACGCTATTTGGCCTGATCTACTACGCCACACATACCGACCACCTCTCGGTCGCGGCCATGGTTGGGCTGTTCTTTGGAATGGGAATCCTGTCGGGCACAATCGGCATCGTCTATAGCCACGAACTGATGCACCAAAAGAATAAGACCGAACGTTTCCTGGGCGATTTCCTGCTCTCGATGGTGCTCTACTCGCACTTCCGCTCTGAACATCTGCTGGTGCATCACCGCTATGTTGGCACACCACGCGATCCGGTGACCGCACGTTATAACGAAGGCTTCCTGCGTTTTTTCCCGCGTGTCCTGCGCGAGTCGCTGATATCCGCGTTCAAGGCGGAAAGGGCCAAGCTCGAACGCAAAAACCTACCTTGGACTGATTTGTCCAATCCGTTCTTCAGGTATTGGGCACTCCAAGGCGCGATGCTATTGCTCGCGCTTATTTTGGGCGGATGGGTCGGTTTGCTATTGTTCTTGTGGCAAGCGCTGAGCGCCATTTGGCAGCTGGAGCTAACCAATTACGTCGAGCATTACGGGCTTACCCGCAAACACCTTGGCGAAGGCAAATACGAACATGTCAAACCACATCATAGCTGGAACGCCGCGCACAAGGCGTCAAACTGGTTGCTGATTAACCTCCAACGCCATTCGGATCATCACTACAAACCCGACCGCCGCTTTCCATTACTACAAAACCATACCGCCGATGAGGCGCCGCAATTGCCATTTGGCTACCCAATCATGACCGTGACCGCGATGATTCCACCCATATGGCGGCGTGTAATGAACCCACGTGTGCGCAAATGGCGCGCGATGTATTATCCCGAGATCACCGATTGGATGCCTTACAAAAAGGCAACCAATCCCTTGCCACGCTGAACAACGGGTAGGTCGGACAAATTTGTCCGACTTACGAAATCGACTGTTCCGCTGGCCGCTCAAACGCCCACACGGTCAGTTTGCGTTCCACACCGCGGATGTCCTGATCTTCGAACCTACGCAGTCCACTTAGACAGTCATGACCGCCTTCCGACACCACTTCGTCGTGCATGCCGTCACTGATCACCAGCCGCGCATTCAAACCACGTGTCAGCGCCTCCAAACGCGAGGCCACGTTTACAGTGTTGCCAACAACGGCAAACTCCAACCGGTTCGCACCAATATCAGCCAGAACCGCAGGCCCGTAATGCGCCCCGAACCCAACTCGCAACGGTATCAGCCCACGCGCAATCCGATCATTGTTCCACACATCCATCCGCTCCATCATGTCATGCACGCATTCCAGCGCATTGATCGCATCTCGCTCCGTCGGCTCCGGCGTGCCAAATGTGACCATCAACCCGTCACCCAAATACTTGTCCAGCGTGCCACCATGAGAAAACACCGCAGTTTCCATCAGAACATGAAACTCCCTCAGCGTCTCGATCACCTCTTCTGGTCGGCGCTCGGCGGCGAACTCCGTGAACCCCACGATATCGACAAACAGCACCGCAATGTCGTGGTTGCGGATTTTCTTGAGTGGTTCATCATTGGTCGACAGCGCCTCAACCACGTTTGGCGAGAAATACCTCGATAGGTTGGTCCGTTCTCGCTCCAACGCTGCATTAGAGCGCAGCAACCCGTTAAACCGACGCACCGACACCGCAAGGCTCAGCGCTACGATAAGGAACACCGCAATCTCCTGCACTCGCAGCTCTACTCGGTAACTGTTCGGGTCAAGCAACAGCGCCATATCCGGCTGATCCGGAAAGGCACCGATCATGCCCTCGCTCAAACCCGGCAATGGCTCGACCAACCAAAGCGACAGCATTAACGCCCCAAGCCACAGCCCCGCCGTCCATGTACCAATGGCAATCACCGTGCGCCATGAATAGGCCAACGTGCCCCCCGCCAGCAGAACAAAGAAATAGATGAAGTTCTCAAATCGGTACTGCATTGCGTGTGGCCAAGTCTGCTCACTAAGCGGATTTGGCCCGACCATGCCCAACGTCATCAGGAACAGATCGAAAAAGATCAAACCAAGCTCAAGCTTGGACTGCCCCACCTTGCCCACCCGGCGCATCAACCAACCATTTAGGCACAACAGTCCCAGAATGGCCTCGTAATACAGGACCTCGGGAAACGGCACCAGAAACAGCAGCAGCACCGCAATGACACCCATCGCAAACCACCGCACCCGCACCGCGAGCTCCAGCCCCTCGGCCTTGTGCCGTGCCAGAACAGCTTCGGTATATTGATACTCCGGGCTGTCTGTCTGCGGAAAATCTTCCTGTCGGCGTTGCTGAAACAAAGACCTGATCGGATGCGCACGCGCCATCGCTGAAAACCTTATGAGTAAACTCTTCGGTTTAGATAGTGCCACAAGGCTAATTTAAAAGGCAAAAAAACCCCGCCGATGGTCGGCGGGGCAAGTCGTGGTGCCTGTATTACAAGTCAGGCCACAGGCACCGGCGGTATTCTTATCTATTCCAAGCGTCGTATCAGTTAGGTCGCTCTGCCATTTCGGCCCGAATCTGCTGGCGCAACACGTCGATTGGCACTTTCTTGCCATCCTGCTTGTAGCTCCAATAGGTCCAGCCATTGCAGCTTGGTGCGCCTTCGAGATGTGCGCCGACCTGGTGGATCGATCCCTTGACGTCATCGCCGATCAGCGTGCCATCAGCGCGCACCTTGACCTTGTGACGTCCGTTGATGGAATAGAGGTTCTCTCCGGGGCGCAACATGCCGCGCTCGACCAGTTGGCCAAAGGGCACGCGTGGCTCCGCGCGTTTGCTGGCAGATACTTGCAGGGCTTCGCGGTCAAATTTGCGGGTATTTGCCAAACGTTTTTCAGCAACTTTGCGATAGGCGGCCTCTCGCTCGATCCCAATGAAATCGCGCCCCAGCATCTTGGCCACAGCTCCCGTCGTGCCCGTGCCAAAGAATGGATCAAGCACAACATCACCCGGATTGGTCGATCCGACCAATACACGATGCAACAGGCTCTCTGGTTTCTGCGTAGGATGCGCCTTGTCGCCGTTCTCGTCCTTCAGACGCTCGTGGCCTGTACAAATCGGCAGGACCCAATCGCTGCGCATCTGCACACCTTCGTTCAACGCCTTTAGAGCCTCGTAATTAAAGGTGTATTTTGCGCCTTCGGATTTGGAGGCCCAAATCATGGTTTCATGCGCGTTGGTAAACCGTTTGCCGCGGAAATTTGGCATCGGATTGGACTTGCGCCATACCACATCATTCAGGATCCAGTACCCTTGGTTCTGTAGCTCCGCGCCCATGCGGAACACGTTATGGTAGCTGCCGATCACCCAGATCGCACCGTTTGGCTTCAACAGACGCCGCGCCGCCGTCAGCCATTCGCGCGTGAATTTGTCATAGGCGGCGAAGCTGGAGAATTGGTCCCACTCATCGTCGACCGCATCCACTTTAGAATTGTCGGGGCGATGCAAATCGCCCTTCAACTGAAGGTTATATGGCGGATCTGCAAAGATCAGATCTATCGAATTCTCAGGCAGACTGTTCATCGCATCGATGCAGTCCCCGCTTAGAATCGTGTTTAATGGGAGCGCAGTTGCGCCCTTGCTTTTGGTCATCGTTTTCATTCTCTGCCTCATTAACGGCGCTGTTTTTTGTGCGCTCGCTTATTGAGACTAAGGATGAGTCAAACACGATTCGGCGTCAATTTCTTTTTTGAATCAACAGGTTAGTTTTTAGCCTTGATACAAGATATTGTGTACCGGTTTGAACGAACGCCTATGATGTGGTGTTACCCCCAGATTTTGGAGCGCCGCTTTGTGGCTTTTTGACGGATAACCGGCATTCGTCTCCCAACCATAGCCCGGATATTGATTTGCAAGGTCCCTCATTATGCGATCCCGTGTGATTTTTGCCACAATCGACGCCGCCGCAATCGAAACGGATCGCGCATCACCTTTCACAATCGCCGCTGACGGGATCTCCAAACCACGCGGGATCATGTTGCCATCGATCAGCAAATAATCCGGAACAGATTGCAGCCCCTGCACCGCCCGCTCGATCGCCAGATGGCTGGCCCGCAGGATATTGATCTCGTCTATCTCCTCGACACTGGCATGCGCTACTGACACATCCGCCTGCGCCACAATCAGCTCGTACAAAACATCCCGCCGCTTGGCCGACAACTTTTTTGAATCATTCAGACCGTCTGGTATCTTATCAGGATCCAGCACCACCGCCGCCGCTGTCACCGGCCCCGCCAGCGGGCCACGGCCCACCTCGTCCACACCGGCAACACGGCTCGCGCCATGTCCGTATGCGCTCAGTTCAAGGGAAAAATCAGGATAGTCCATAGTCTCTCCCAACCATGCCAGATCACACCATGCAACAAAAAATCGGACGACCAAAACGGCCGCCCGATCTT
Organism: Shimia abyssi; assembly: GCF_003014475.1. GTDB lineage: Bacteria > Pseudomonadota > Alphaproteobacteria > Rhodobacterales > Rhodobacteraceae > Shimia > Shimia abyssi. The sequence goes on from NZ_PYGJ01000002.1 coordinate 464,108, forward strand.
TGCCGCTCTAACGTCGGCACTCTGCTCGGCGATTTACCGCCCGCCTACATTGTATCCGCTGCGGCGCAAGCAACCTACTTTGTAGACCGTACCAACACCGCGGCGCGTGTTCACCTTGCGGCGGCAATCCTGCGGTAGGTGACGGATCGAATAGCGTTCACGCTCAAGACAGCGCGTTCCAAAGCCCCGAATTTGCTTGCCGCGTGCGGTCACAAAGTCTCTCTTACAGTTGCGCGGCAAAACTTGCTGGCGGCGATGCGGGTTGGGCTTTTTCACTGGAATGGTCGGGCGGGCAACATAATCGTCCTTATTATTGTGATCATCGATGGCCTTGCCCACGATAAACAACGCCGTCGCTCCGATCAGGATTTTGGCGATGTCGTCCTCGCTCAGCGCATGCGCACTTGAGGCCGAAAAACCGGTGATCGCCATCGCGGTGGACAGAATTGCGGCAATAAAGGTACGTGTCTGCATGGGAATAACCTCTTGAACTGAGTTGTAGTGTTGGTCCGGGCCGACTTGACCCGTCTGGATGCACCCACCATCATCCAACTCAAAAAAGTTTCACAATATCAGCCTCTTGTTATCTAATATCAGCAACCCAAACGTGCTTCGTTATTGAATAACACGCGCATTCACGGCACAGTTTCCCCATGAAACATGCCCTTCAACATATCTCCCTCCTTACTGCTCTCCTTGTGGCGCTGACCTTGCCAGTCACTGCAAACGCTGCCGATTGTTTTGCCGACTACAAGGCAAAAAAGGACAATCCCCTGCGCCTGCACTATGGTGTTGTTCAACTTCAAAATGGTTGCTCTGCGGCCTCTGCAAAATCCGAAGTCGCTGAGCGGATCAAGCGCGACGGCTGGACGTTGCTGAACGTTCTGTCCATCTTTGACGCCTCCGAACTATCGGGAAAGGACTCCAGTGCAGGACAATTCTACCTCCGTTACTGACGTGCGCCGCCATGGCGGGCGCGTCGTTGCAATCGGAATAAGTGCTATCGTCGCAATCCTCATGATCGCGACGATTGTGTTGTTGCTGACCCTGCCCGATGCCAACGCGTTCAACGAGCGGGTTGAACAGCTCTTTCTGGAAAACGATACGCTGACTGGACAGGCTGAAATCAAGCTGCTCGAAATTCTCGCGCAATCCGGCACGGCTTTTGCCGACACATTGGCCAGCTATCGCATGGTCATTCTGGTGTTGCTTGTATTTGCCACAGGTATGATGATCGCCGCCCTGGTATTTCTGATCATGCTGGTGGCTCTCAACCGGCGAATGGCTCAAATTGAACGGTCAGGTATTCAGGTCAACTCTCTCCTGATCAGCCGCGACGAAAAAACCGTCTACCTCAATAATATGGGGTTCAAGCTGACCGACGCAGCCATGGAAACCCTCTCGGTGCTGGCCGAGGCGCGCCTTGACGACGAGATGCTGTCAGGTGTCGAAATCGAATCCGTTATCTCCGGAAAATCCGCCATCGATTGCGAAGAAGCCGCAGGCGCCACTCGGATCAAACGCCTCAGAGATTCGCTTGGCAACCAGATGGTCAGTGAGCTTTTGGTTAAGAATATCGCACGCAAGGGATATATGCTGGCAATCGATAAGGATGTAATCAAGGTGCTTTGATCACGGCACCCACCCGTCATAAAAAAGTTACTAAGGTTTCAGCAAAACGGTTGGAATATACGGTGGCGACGCCATATGCTGGTCTACCTCTTGGATAGATCAGAAAGGCCACCCACGATGGAAGGCAGCCGTTTCGGCCCAAATGCAGGCTACGGACTCCGCATCGAACCTCTAGACACCACCGTGCGTATATTACGCGACGGTCTGGTGCTGGCCGAAAGCAATCGCGCCAAGGTGATGTACGAGACCCGGCTTGACCCGCAGATCTATGTCCCACTGGAGGACGTAAAGGTGCGCCTGTCTGATCCGGTCGATCTACAGACATTTTGCCCCTTCAAGGGCACAGCAGAGTATCGTGACATTCATATCGACGAAACCGTGCTGGAAAATGCCGTCTGGTCCTACAATGACGCCCTTCCTGAGAGCCGCCAGATCAATGGCTTTGTCGGATTCATGCGTGGAACCTACACAGACATCGATCTTGGCGAGGCAGAGCTGCTTCCTGACGAGTCTGGCAATATCACCGGGCCCCTCGTTGACTGGCTGATGCGCGGCGCCGCATTTATTGAGACACCAGAGAAATTCACACAGGCGCTCGCTAACAAGATGCTAGAATGCGGCATAGCCGTCTCTCGGATGAGCCTGATGATTTGGTCGCTGCATCCTATGATCGCCGGCAAACACTATATCTGGCAAAAGGGCGAGGAAGAGATCACAACTTACACGCCCAACTATGATGTGTATGACCACCCGGCCTACATCAACAGCCCGCTTAGCCACGTTGCAGCGGGCCAGGGCGGCATTCGCCAACGCCTGAACCTACCGGTCGACTCGATGAAGTTCCCGATTATGAAAGATCTCAAAGAAGAGGGTCACACCGACTATGTCGCCATGCCGCTGATCTTCTCAAACGGGCAAATCAACGTACTAACATTGACAAGCGACCATCCTAATGGTTTCACAACGGCCAATCTCGGCTTGATTTTCGAGATCTCGTCTGTAATCAGCCGGTTTTACGAGGTTTTCACTCAGAAAGAGAACGCTCAGTCTTTATTGGAAACGTATGTCGGACGTCGCACAGGTGCACGTGTTTTGGGTGGCGATATCCGACGCGGTGAAGGTGACGAGATCGACGCCGCCATCATGTTCTGTGACCTGCGCGGCTCCACCCGTCTCGAAGAAGAAATGCCACGCGACGACTATATCGCACTGCTCAACCAATTCTTCGACACGGTCTCTGACGTGGTTAACGACCATGGTGGTGAAGTGCTGAAATTCATCGGCGATGCTGTGCTTGCAGTCTTTCCCAAGGGGCAGGTCGAAGGCGAAGCGCGCACCAGTTCGCTTGCAGCCTCAAAAGAAATCGTGCTCAACCTCGCAGAAGTGGCAGAAGAAAAGCAGCTCGACTGCCAATGCTCCATTGGTATCGCTTATGGCAGTGTGACCTACGGCAATGTTGGTTCCAAAGAACGGCTCGACTTTACTGTAATTGGCCAACCCGCGAATATCGCCGCCCGCCTTGGCGACTATGGCAAGACCATAGGCCACCGGATTGTCGTTACTGAAGATGTCGCGCGCCACGGTACTGGTACTAGATCACTGGGCTCAGTTGAATTGCGCAATGTATCAGTGCCGGTCGAGGCATTTACAGTATCGGCCAAGGACTAGGTGCAAAGCGTTAGATCTTGGCTTCAAACGCCGCCACAACCTGTTCATAAACGGCACGTTTGAACGGCACGATATTATCGACCAGCTCCTTCACTGGTAACCAGCGCCATTCCGAAAACTCGGGGTGGTCGCCATCAATGCGAACCTGCGTATCGTCGCCGTGAAACCGCAGCAAAAACCACTTCTGCTCCTGCCCTTTGTATCGGCCCTTCCAGATGCGCGGCACGATGTCGTGAGGCAAATCATAGGCAATCCAACCTTCGCTCTCACCTTCCACCGTCACCAATTCGCGCGATACTCCGGTTTCTTCTTCCAGCTCACGCAGCGCTGCTTCTCGGGCACTTTCACCTTTGTCAATTCCGCCCTGAGGCATCTGCCAAGCGGCGACTTCGCTGTCCAGCCGTTGCCCAACAAAAGCATGCCCATCGCCATTGACCAGCATCACGCCCACATTGCGACGATAGGGTAGCTTCGTGATCTCTTCCGGTGTCATGTCAGTACTCCTCTGCACGCTATCTGTTCCTACCGACGCCCCTTGCTGCACGCAACACTTCGCTGCCGTCAATGTTTCAGACCTGCTCGGAGGGGCTAAGGGGGTGACCTCGGCGTTCGCAAAAAAACGCCCACCGGGCGCAACCCATTGAAATGAATGATGCAGGTAAAAACCGTTAAAGCTCGAAGCGCAATGGCCGCTTTGAGCCCAAAGGGACAAGCGAGGTGATAGGCACGAACAGGAGGACAGGGCGAAAAGCGGGACACATGATCTGTGACAACGCACAAGACTTGCATGGTAGTAAAATGCAGATGTGACGCCACAGCAACGTCACCGTCCTAAGTGGACATTTTAGTGACCTGTGCACATATCTTTCTTTGAAAGTACAAAGGAACAATCCGATGCCTAAAAAACTTTCCCAGTCCGCGCGGGGTGTTACAGCTTTTTGCGTCGCTGCCTTGGTCTCAGGTGGCGCGATGGCAGAATCTACAAGCGCCACGCTTGACGCCCTTGTCGACAGCCAGGAAATCCCGGTTACGGTCGATAACTTTACCCGTGCCGCGACGGATGCAGAGCTGGACAAATACGTCTCATTGGCTGGTGGGGTGAACAAATTCTTCCATTTCCGCACACCGACCCCGGTAGAAAACCAGCCGACGATCCGCATGAACCGAGACACGCTCTACAGCACAGCTGTTGTCGACATCAGCAAAGGTGCGACCCTGACGCTGCCCGAGGTGGGCGAGCGCTATATGACCGCGATGATTGTGAACCAGGATCACTATATCAACGAAGTCATTTTCGGCGGCGGCACCTATACGCTGGACACGAAGACATTCGACACCCCTTATGTCATCGTGTTCATGCGCATTCTGGTGGACGCGTCTGATCCGGACGACGTCGCCGCCGTGAATGCAATTCAGGATGCGATGTCGATCGAGGCGGCGTCGTCCAACCCCTTCATCGCTCCGGATTACAATGAAAGGGATCTGGAGGACTTGATCTCAGAGACCCTGAGATTGGGTCGATTTGCACCTGATGCAACACGCGCCTTTGGTGCCAAGTCTGCGGTTGATCCCGTGCGCCATTTCATCGGCACGGCGGCCGGCTGGGGTGGCTTGCCGGAAACCGAGGCCTTCTATGTAAGTGTCGAACCAAACCTGCCCGTCGGATCCTTCAAGATCGACGTCCCGGCAGACGTGCCGGTTGGGGCATTCTGGTCTGTCAGTCTCTATAATGCGGCTGGTTTCTTTGAGGAGAACGCGAGCGATGCTTACAGCGTCAACTCGATCACCGGAACACCCAACGATGACGGCAGCATGACGGTACATCTGGGCGGGTGCGACACGGGTGCGGTCAACTGTCTGCCGATCATGGACGGGTGGAACTATACCGTGCGGCTTTATCGTCCGGGCCCCGAAGTCCTGGATGGCAGCTGGACGTTTCCTGCTGCCCAACAAGTGAATTAACCAAAAAGGGAACATGCAATGAAAACACTGCTGGCGGTCGCCTTGTGTGCGCCGACGTTGATTTTGGCCGAAAACGTCACTGTCGATAACTTTGTACGCGCCGAGTCGAATTTCAATATCCTGAGCAACATGAAGACCTTTGGCTTTAGCGTGGGCGAGCTTCATCACCTGCGCGAACCAACGACCACCGAAGACCAGCCAACCATCCGGATGAACCAGGATACCCTGTATTCCGGGCTTGTGGCGGACCTGTCAAAGCCTGTGGAGATCACGCTGCCTGACCTCGGTGGGCGGTATCAGTCCCTGCATTTGGTCAATCAGGATCACTATATGTTCGCTGAGGCCCAACCTGGAACCTACAGGCTGACCGAAGAGGAGGTCGGCACCCGCTTTGCTCTCGTGGCCTTCCGCACATTCGTTGACGTCACCAACCCTGACGACATCGCAAAGGCCCATGCTGCACAGGACGCCATCATGACACGCGGCGGCGGCACAGGACCATACGAGTCGCCGGATTGGAATCTGGATAACCTAGGTGTGGCGCGCAAGGCGCTGAGTGATGTCGCGGTACTTGGCTTTGATTCAAGATATGCGTTTGGCACCAAAGACGAGACACGGCCCATTGACCACCTTGTCGGCGCTGCTGCGGGTTGGGGCGGTCTGCCGTTCACTGCAGCGTCTTATGTCATTGACAGCGTTTCCGATAATGATGGCGAAACCCCGCATTCTGTGACCGTCAAGGAAGTGCCGGTGGAAGCGTTCTGGTCCATCACCATCTACAATGCCGACGGCTATCTGGAACCCAATGATATGGGTGTGAACAGTTACAACAACTTCACTGCGACACCAGACGATGATGGGGCTTACCCGATCCATTTTGGTGGCTGTGACGTTGGCCGCGTCAACTGCATCCCGGTCTCGCCCGGCTGGAACTACACAGTCCGCCTGTACGAACCCCGTGCCGAAATTCTGGATGGGAGTTGGACCTTCCCAGTTTTTGAGGCCGTGAATTGACTTAAGCTGATTTGCAAATTGTCTCCCAAAGCCGGTTTTCGCGTGGCTCTTTACCAAGGTCGGCTCTGGGCCGTGACCGCCAGCCAGACTGGAAGGAATGACGGTCCGTTCCGTCGGCATAGCCGCCAATCTTCACAGACAATGCGATCGGCCCGGTGCTGCATCATTTATCGCAAATGGCAGGCCACCGGGCACCCCTAATTCTTTCATGCGATCCTCATTGGATCACTCATTAGGACCCAACGCCGAAAGGCCTTTCAGAATATCAATGGCATAGGCCAGTTGATAATCCTCTTCCCGTAGCTTCGCAGCTTCCTCTGCCTTGGCACGATCTTCCTCTATCTGACGTACCTCGTCTTCGCTCAGGCTATCATTGTTCAGGCTACCACGCAGGTCTGCTTCACCCCGAATGTGGCGGTTGGCATCTTCCTCCTCCTCATTCGCTGGTGTCCGGCGTGGTTGCTCCACCACGATGTCCGGGCTCACACCCAGCGCCTGGATCGAACGGCCTGATGGTGTATAGTACCGCGCCGTGGTCAGGCGCATCGCACCATCCCCGCGCAGCGGCATAACCGTTTGAACTGACCCTTTACCAAAGCTCTTTGTACCAACAACAATTGCACGCCGGTGATCTTGCAAAGCCCCCGCCACAATTTCCGAGGCCGAGGCCGACCCGCCGTTGATCAACACAACCACGGGTTTGCCCATGGCAAGATCACCCGGCGTCGCGTTGTAACGCTCGCCATCCTGTGGATTGCGCCCACGGGTCGAGACAATCTCGCCTTTTTCAAGGAAGCTGTCAGAAACCGAAATCGCTTGGGTCAAAAGACCACCGGGATTATTGCGCAAATCCAACACAATCCCGTTCACGTTCTCCATACCACCCAGTTCTTCAACCTGCTTCAGGAACCCAGCCTCAAGATTCGGTGTCGTCTGATTGTTGAAAGTGGTCACACGCAAAACAACCGTATCTCCAACATTGCGTGTCCGAACGGCTGTCAATTTGATCGTGTCCCGAATGATGGTAACATCAAACGGCTCCGGCTCACCTTCGCGTACCACCGTAATGATAATCTCGGACCCAACCGGTCCGCGCATCATTTCAACCGCCTCGTCCAGATTGAGACCCAGAACACTCTCGTCATTCACATGAGTGATAAAGTCTCCGGCTTCAATTCCAGCTTCATCCGCAGGGGTACCGTCGATCGGCGATACTACCTTCACAAACCCTTCTTCCTGCGTCACCTCGATGCCCAAACCACCAAACTCACCGCGAGTTTGCACGCGCATATCTTCGGCATCCTGTGGCGAAAGATAGCTTGAATGCGGATCAAGCGATGTCAGCATCCCGTTGATGGCCGCTTCGATCAGGTCAGCTTCGTCGACCTCCTCCACGTATTGTGCCCGGATGCGCTCAAAGATGTCTCCGAACAGGTCCAACTGTTCGTAGACATTACTTTTGCGTGACGTCTCTTGGGCAAGCAGTGGGCCGGCCACCTGTGTCGTGACCAGCAACCCGGCCAACACACCTCCCGCGGCGGCAGCAAAGAATTTCTTCATAGGTTATCCATCCTTGTTCGTTCGGAACCACGTTTCCGGGTCCACGGGCGACTTGCCCTCTCTGACTTCTATATAGAGCGTTTCTGTGCGGTCATGACCAGAGCCATCACTCGACTGTGAGAGAATGGCACCGATTTCAGGGTCATTTCCTCCCATCAATCCAATAGGCGACCCCTCTGGTACCACCTGGCCTGCGTCGCCATAGACTCTTTCCATGCCTGCAAAAACAAATAGTAGCCCGGGCTGCGGCTCTAAGATCATGACGTTGCCGTAATCCAGCAACGGCCCCCGATACCGGATCGTTGCTGCCACGGGTGAAACAACCAGCGCATTTGGCCTAGTGGCTAGCACCAATCCCGGCCTGCGAATACCCGCCGCATCGGCCTCTCCCGACCGGCGCAACACTTCGGCCTCAACTGGCATAACCAATATGCCCTTGAATGCCGTGGCATCCGGCAGGTCAATCTCTTCCAGCCCATCAACTTGCAAATCCACCAACGCGCTTGCAAACCCCTCGAGCGTTTCCGTCGAAGCAATCAACAACGCCGTCTGAACCGGGTCTTCCGAATAGCGGCGTGGCAAATCCGTGCGATCCGCAATCGCCTTGCTCAGTTCTGTGCGCGCCGCCTGCACGCCCGCCAACCCATCCTGCAAGGTCTCTGCAGCCCCTTCCTGAAGACTGCGCAGGATCACAACTTCTTCGAGATCGGCGCGCAGCTTGGCAACCTCGCCTTCCAACCCCGGCGTTACGTCGGCCAGAATCATCCCGGCCCTTGCGGTACCTTCTGGCCCCTCCGGATGCAGCAACATCACCGGCGGTGGCCCCGATCCAATGGATTGCAGCGCACCCAGTAACCGCGCAATCTCACCTTCCTGAGCCTTCAACTGCCGCCCCAACTGAGCCTCTCGGATAGAGGCCCGGCGCAATCCTGCGCGCAACGCCGTCAGCCCCGCCTCATATGCATGCACAACTTCGGTCAACGCCTTAACGCGATCGCGCGCACTATTTGCCTGCGCCAACGCAACCGATGCCGCCTCCAGTTCGTCCGATGCAATCCGCGCCGCATCTGCCGGATCGGTTTCAGCGCGCGCCAATCCCGCGATCAGTACCAATGGCAGGAGCAGCGCGAAACATCTCATCGGATTATCAGGCTCTCTCCGGTCATTTCCTCGGGCTGGTCTAGCCCCATCAGATCCAGCAGCGAAGGTGCAAGATCCGCTAAACGTCCTGACTTAATCGTTGCGCCTTCTGGCCCATTGACCAAAATCACCGGCACCGGGTTTGTCGTATGTGCCGTATGCGGCCCACCGGTGGCAGGATCATACATCATCTCGCAATTGCCGTGGTCAGCGGCCACAATCATAGCGCCGCCCGCCTCCTGCAACGCCGCGTGCACTGCCGTCAGCCCCTCATCTACCGCCACACATGCTTTCATCGCTGCTTCAAGGCTTCCTGTATGACCTACCATGTCCGGGTTGGCATAATTCGTCACGATCAGGTCATAGCCTTCGCGGATCGCCCCCACAAAATGCTCCGTCACCTCGGCTGCTGACATCTCAGGTTGCAAATCATAGGTCGCCACTTTGGGCGACGCCGCCATATAGCGGTCCTCTCCCGCCTCGGGCGCTTCCTTGCCGCCATTCAGAAAAAAGGTCACATGCGGGTATTTTTCGGTCTCGGCCAGATGGAATTGACGCAAACCCTTCTTGGCCACCCACTCGCCCAATGTATTGACGATCTCCTGCTTGGGATAGGCAGTGGTCATATAGGCGTTATGCGCATCCGAATAATTCACCATCCCCAACAAGCCCGCAAGTTTGGGTCGGGCACCTACGTCAAAGGCATCAAAATCTGGTTGGCCAATGGCTGCCAAAATCTCTCTCGCCCTGTCCGCCCTGAAATTTAGACAGAAAAAACCATCGCCGTCTTTGGCTCCCGCATAGTCACCGATCACGCTGGCCGCGACAAATTCGTCGGTTTCAGATCGTGCATAGGCCTTGGACACCGCCTCATGCGCATCGCTCGCGGCAAGTCCCTCGCCGAACACCCACGCCTGATAGGCTTCTGCGACCCGTTCCCAGCGGTTGTCCCGGTCCATGGCGAAATACCGCCCCGTCACGGTTGCGACACGCACACCCTCCGGCAATTCCGCCTTCAGCGTTTCCAAATAGCTCAGTGCTGATTTCGGCGCCACATCGCGCCCATCCGTGATGGCGTGCAGCACTACTGGCACCCCAGCATTGGCCACCGCATTAGCCGCAGCCAGAACATGGTTCAAATGCCCATGCACACCGCCGTCCGAAATCACGCCCATCAAATGCGCCGTTCCACCAGTTGACTTCAGAGTAGCAATAAAATCAATCAATGCGCCATTCTCAAAGAATGAACCGTCCTCAATCGCCAGATCAATCTGCCCCAGATCCATCGCCACCACACGGCCGGCGCCAATATTGGTGTGACCCACCTCTGAGTTTCCCATCTGCCCGCTTGGCAAACCCACATCCGGCCCATGCGTAACCAGCGTCGCATTTGGGCTCCCTGCAATCATCGCGTCGTAGGTCGGAGTGTTGGCAAGGAAAGGCGCGTTATCGTCGGTGCGGTCCGAAAGACCCCATCCATCGAGAATACACAGAACGACAGGCTTGGGCGCGGTCATGGAAATCTCCCGTGTGAAATCACGCGCGTTCTACCCCGCCCCGCCACAGGTGGGAACCGGTTTTTGTCTCCGTCGGAAAAGAATGCCCGCGAAGGCTTGAAGGGTTGCCCCTGAAACGTGCACTCACCGCCGCCCCTCACGCAGCCATCCTGTCACGATCATCAAACCAGTCAGCAACAATACCGCCCAGGCCGGTAACAATGGCGTACGCGCGATATCCAGCGTTTCATATGCCTCTCTTGGTGTCAGACCGATCCACCCGCGTCCCGCTGCCGGTCGCCCTTCGCGCACGTTGCGTACACTCGGCAATCCATCTTCCAACGCAAAAGACCCACCATCTCGTGCCTCAATCAACCCAGCTAAAACCGCGTCACTCGCAATCGTCTCGACAAATTCCCTCGGTGCCGCAGGCCCAAGCCCAATCACCGCCTCTTCCTCACCATTTCGCAACCGATAAAGCCCGATTTCCGGCCCGTCATAAAACGCCTCAAACCGACCCGGCGAAACTTCGGCCATCGGCACTTCGGCAATGTCTCCCGATGGTGTCGTGATCGTCACCGCACCCACATCTTCACTCAACGAGCGGCGAATGATGCGCATCGATTGCCCCGTCGCTTCCGCCCACAGCGCCTCTTCTTCAAGCTCTGGCTCACCCATCAACCAATGCGCCAACCGTCGCAGCAATTCTAGCTGCGGCCCACCGCCCTGATAACCGCGCGCCCACAGCCATGCATGATCCGACGCCAAAAGCGCCACGCGCCCCTGATCCACACGGTTCAGCACCAACAACGGGCGCTCTTCGAAACCGGTCATCAAAACTGTGCCCGCATCCGGGTTCACATCGACCTGCCGCAACCAAGGCCCCCAGTGGTCCTGATCCGGCAATCCCGCCGTGACCGGATGTCGCTGTCCGGCCTCCGATACCTTCGGCACATAGGTTTCATCCAAAACCCGCGCCGTTGGGCTGGCGGGTAACACCATCGACAATGGTGAGCGATAGAGGCTATCTGCCGTCGCATAATCCGGTCCCGCCGCAACCAAAACCGCACCGCCGTCTCGCACATAGCGCGCTACGTTTTCGAGATAGATCGACGGCAAGATCCCGCGCCGCTGATACCGGTCGAATACGATCAGATCAAAGTCCTCGATCTTCTCCAGAAACAGCTCCCGCGTTGGGAATGCGATCAGCGACAGCTCCGAAACGGGCACACCATCCTGTTTTTCTGGCGGTCGCAAAATTGTGAAATGCACCAGATCAACCGACGCGTCTGATTTCAGCAAGTTGCGCCATGTCCGCCCCCCCGGATGCGGCTCTCCCGACACCAACAACACTCGCAATCGATCCCGCACGCCATTGATCTGCACCAACGCCGCATTGTTGCGGTCAGTCAGTTCGCCCGACGCTTCTGGCACCACAAACTGGATCACATTGCGCCCGCCGTGAGGTAGCGTCACAGGCAATTCTATATCGCGCCCAACCGGCACCATATAGCTGTCTGGCTCCCCGCCATCGACGGAAATCTCCAACGGCGCACGCCCGTCTTCAGCTACGGGTGCAGAGCCGGTATCGTCGATCCGCAAGGTCAGCGTTACCGGCTCACCCAAAATGGCAAAGGCAGGCGCGTTGGTCACGCTCAACCGCCGATCCCAGTCACTCTCTTTACCTGTATGCAATAAATGAAAGGGCGCGGGCACGTCCGGCACGCGTTCCATATCATGCGCAATCCCGTCGCTCAGCGCGATCACACCGGCAATCCGCCCACGGGGTTCCTGTGCCATCGCCTCCGCCAGTGCCGCCATCATTTCGGTGCCCGTATCTCCCGGCCCGTCCGGCACATTGATCCGACGCAGCTCAGTATTCTCGCGCCCTGCAATACTCGCCGCCAACGTCTCCGCTGCCGCTTCCGTGCGCTCGGCACGATCTGCCAATTTCTGGCTCGCGCTCTGATCCACCAGCATCAGCACAATGTCACTCAACGCCGCGCGGTCCTCGCTCTGCAATACCGGCCCGGCCAATGCCGCCAAAATCACCAGCCCCGCAAGACCGCGATACGCCCAGCCCGACAGCCCCCGCCACAACGCCACTGACACACCCAGCGCGCACAAAACCGCCAGCGCAATCAGCACCCAAACCGGCACCAGCGGGTCAAACATGATCTGTCCGGTCATTGGCCCAACCTGTCCAGCAACGCAGGCACATGCACCTGATCGCTTTTGTAATTCCCGGTCAGCACATGCATCACGATATTAACCCCAAATCGATAGGCCAACTCGCGCTGCCGCTCTCCGGCGCGTCCGCGCCCAACAGGCAACAACGTGTTGCCCCGTGCATCCACCGCCCAGGCCGCCGCCCAGTCGTTGCCGCCTATTATCACTGGCGTCACCCCATCATTCAGGTTGCGAAACGGCATACCTTCGATCAACTCCGCATCCGGTGGAGCGGCCTCAACCCAAACGTCATGGCTGTCATAACGCCCAGGAAAATCTTGTAAGAGATAAAAGGTGCGCGTCAGTACATGATCCGCAGGCAGTGGATCCAGCGGTGGAATATCCAGCCCAGCGGCAAGGCTCTGCAACTTGCGCCCGTTCGGGCTCGATGCCCCAAACCGGGCCACATCCGCATCGCGCGTATCAAACACGATCATCCCGCCCGAGCGTAAGTAATCATTCAATTTGCCATAAGCCTCCCGGCTCGGCGTCGGCTGCTCCTGCGTGATCGGCCAATAAAGGATCGGGTAAAACGCCAACTCATCGCGCTCCAGATCAACTGACGCAGGCTCTCCCGGCTCTACCGAGGTGCGAAAAAACAGAGTCTCGCTTAATCCCCGCATCCCCGCCAATGCCGTATCATCAATTGTCCGGTTGCCCGTCAGCACATGCGCCAACGCCACATCGCGCGCATGGGCATCTGCTCCTTGCGCGCGCGCCTCATGCACCGGGGCAACCAGCACCAGTGCCATCAAAGCACCCGCAACACGCGCACCCCAAAGCCGCCCCGATACTGCCAACGACGCCAGCACATCCGCTGCCAGCAATATCAATGCTGCCGCCAACAGATAGCCTGACAAATCCCTGCTCACCGCCCCGCGCAGCCCTTCTACCGGCACATCCGCAGGCCATCGCATTGCCACCAGCTCAGCGTCGTTTTGCACCACGTTCAGCGCCATCAATCGATCCCCTTCGCGGTACAAACCGGGCCGCACATCCGCGTTCAACGCGCCTTCCAGCAACGCTTCGCCCGGCACTCCGGGCAAGGTCTGGCCATCTTCCAGCCGTCCGAACCCGTCCAAAACCTTGAGCGGCTGCCAACTGGTTCCCGCCATCTGCTCGGCCATATCCGCACTGTTGCTGCTCACCACGGCCAACCGATCCAGCATCTGCACGAACAACCCAGACAGCGGTAATCCCGACCACTCGGCATTTGCAGTCACATGCACAAGCACGACCTGCCCCTGCCCGATCTCCTTGCGCGTCACCAGCGGTGTACCATCGCTCAGGCTTGCGATCACCCGTTCCGCCAAAGTTGGGTCGGGTTGTGCCATCACCTGCGCCGTCACCGTCACTTCTTCGGGAACAGACAGTCCAAAAAACGGGCTGTCCTCGCTGAACGGCGCCAGCGATTTTGGCTCGCCCCAGCTCATCGCGCCGCCAACACTGCGCCCTCCGGCGCGCAATCGTACCGGCAACAACGGATCCTCATCGGTCCGGCTAATCTCGCTTGCGGCCAATCGCGGTCCGGCAAAGCGCAACAGCAACCCACCCTGATCCAGCCACTCCAGCAACGCCGCCTCTTCACCCGCAGACAATACCGCCACATCCGCCAGCACGACGACATCAGGGTTGGCCGGCAAAACATCGCCCAGCGCACCCTCCAGAATGTCCGCCGTCGGTACGAGAGCCTGACGCAAGAAATGCAGCGGCGACAACAGTTGCAGCCCCTCACGATCCTCGCGCCCTGCAATCAAAGCAACCTCGCGGCGGCGCAAACTATCATCCGTCAAGCTGATCGCACCGGCCGAGCGTAGCCCCTGAACCTCGAACCGAGTCACACGCGCCCGTAGCTCCGCTGGCAACACCAATGCATTCTCCGCCACATCCTCGCCAGCTTCAAAATCCATTGGCAAAGTCGCCAAAATCCGCTCTGACCCACCCGGATCAGTGCCCACTGCCTGCACGCTCACCCCGCGCTCCAACGCGCTTTCTGACCGGCGTGCCGTTAACAAAACCTTGCCATCCTCAAACGCAGGCGTTTGAAGCCCGATCACGCCGCGTCCGGTTTCCACAACGCGCACGGACCCGGCCTCCTGCAACGCCTTCAAAACATCATCCCGGCCGTCGCGCGCCAATCCATCGGACAACCAAACCGTATCAAAATCCTGCCCCGCCAGTTCCTCGGCCCACGCAGCAACCGCCGCGGCTTCGGGCTCCCACGGCATCGGCGTCACGCCCGCCAATCGTGACAACCACGCATCCGCTGGCTGAAACCGCACCTCTTGCGGCGCGGTCAACCGCTGCAAAGACGCTGATCGCCCTTCGCGCGCGGCCTCGTCCAGCAACGCCTCAACCATCGTGCGCCGTGCCTCCCAATCCGCCGCCGACGCCCAGCTTGCATCCATCACGATCAACAACGGGCCGTTGCCATCGCTTGGCTCGTCCGGGTTCAAAACCGGTCCGGCTAGCCCGACGATCACTGCCGCAAGAGCCAGCATCCGCAAGAGCAACAACCACCACGGCGTGCGATCCGTGACTGTGTCGTCATCCTTCAGGCCAAGCAGCAAGACGACCCCCGGGAACATCCGCCGCACCGGCGCCGGTGGGATCGCCCGCAGGATCAGCCACAAAACTGGCAGCACGACCAGCGCCGCCAGCACCCAAGGCGCAGCGAATCCAATGGGAAGGCCAAAAATCATGTGCGCCGCTCCAATGCCCGATGCAGCCACAACAATGCCGATTGTGCAGACTCCCCGGTGTGATGTGTTCCATAGTGCCAGCCGGTCAATCGGCACAAGCCGCGCAAGCGTTCCTTGCGCTCGGCCAGCCGCTCCAGATAGCGCGCTTTCAAATCATCCGCCTTTTTCGTCTCATGGCTCAGCGTCTGCCCCATACTCTCAAAGATCGCCCGCCCCTTGAAAGGAAAACTCTCCTCGGCCGGGTCAAGTACTTGCAGGCAAACCCCCAACACACCACGATCCGCCGCTTTCGTCAGCGCCGCCTCAAAACTGTCAAAATCCCCCATGAAATCAGACACGAACAGCGCACGTGCATGGGGTAGCATTGCGCGCGCCTCGGGCGAGCCGTAATCACCACCCTCGTCGCGCAGCATCATTTCGGTCAAGCGCAAGATCTGCCCCTCACCCCGACGTGGCGGCAACAGCGTACCAGTCAGCCCCACACGCTCGCCACCTCGGATCAACAGGATCGCCAGCGCCAGCGTCAACAGGCGCGCACGGTCTCCCTTGCTAGGCAGGGCTTTGTCGCTGGAAAAACCCATCGACGCCGCCTGATCTACCCACAACATCACGGATTGCGCCACCTGCCATTCTCGTTGCCGCACAAATTGCGATCCGGTCTTGGCTGAGCGCCGCCAGTCAATCATCCGCGTACTGTCGCCAGGCTGAACCGGGCGATATTGCCAGAAATCGTCGCCCATACCGGCGCGACGGCGGCCATGCTCTCCCAACAACACAGTGCCAGCCAAGTGTTCCGCCTGCGCCAAAAGTGGCGGCAACCGTGCCGCCTGCTCCTCCGCGCTGCCGCGCAGCTGGGCGAAAGAAATCACGCAGCGGCCCCCATCGGGTCAAGCGTGCGCACTGTTTCCTCGATCAACCCGGCCAAGGATTCGCCACGCGCCCGCGCCGCAAAGGTCAGCGCCATTCGATGGCTCAGAACCGGCTGCGCCATATCGATCACATCCTGCGCACTTGGTGCCAACCTTCCATGCAGCAACGCCTGTGCGCGCACTGTCAGCATCAGCGCCTGCGCCGCCCTTGGCCCCGGCCCCCACGAAACATGCTCCCTAATGGCTTCATTCGACGTTTCATCGTCCGGGCGGCACGCTCGCACCAGATCAAGGATCAGCTCCATCACGCTGTCCCCCACTGGCATCCGCCGCAGCAACATCTGGGCTGCGATCAATTCGTCAGCCGTGAACACCTGATGTGCTTCATCTTCTTCAACACCTGTTGTCGCCAGCAGAATTTCCCTCTCGGTATCCCGGTCGGGATATGGTACATTGATTTGCACCAGAAATCGGTCCAACTGCGCCTCTGGCAACGGATAGGTACCCTCTTGCTCAATCGGGTTCTGTGTCGCCAAAACATGGAAAGGCGCATCGAGCGGTCGATCCTCACCTGCGACGGTTACAGTTTTTTCCTGCATTGCCTGCAAAAGCGCCGATTGTGTCCTTGGACTGGCCCGGTTGATCTCATCCGCCATCAAAAGCTGACAGAAAATCGGCCCCGGCACGAATCGGAACGACCGCCCACCACCCTTTGCCTTCTCCAATACCTCTGATCCAAGGATATCCGCAGGCATCAAATCCGGCGTGAATTGCACCCGGTTCCCATGCAACCCCATTACCGTCGAAAGCGTATCCACAAGCCGTGTTTTGCCCAGCCCGGGCAACCCGATCAACAGCGCGTGACCCCCACAAAGCAAGGAGGAAAGCGTCAAATCGACCACACGCTCCTGTCCGATAAACCGCCGCGTGATCGCAGCTCTGGCTTGCGCCAGTTTTTCGCCCAGTGCTTCAATATCTGCAACCAAATCGACGTCTTCGGCCATGGCAAAACTCCCTGCTCTTCCTTATCTATACGAAACTTAACGTGCATGGATGAAATGGCAAAAGCTATGAGCGGACAAATTCCTGTGAAACCAGACGCAGAAGGGCTCGCGGCCTCGGCCCTTGCCGCACAAAAAGGCAAAGGACCAGCGCCTGTGCATCTATGGAATCCACCGTTCAACGGTGACATCGACATGCGCATCGCCCGCGATGGCACCTGGTTCTATCAAAACAGCCCCATTAATCGCGAAGCACTCGTACGCCTGTTTGCCTCCATTCTGCGCAAGGATGAAGACAGATATGTTCTCGTCACTCCGGTCGAAATGGTTGGCATCACCGTCGAAGACGCTCCTTTCGTGGCGATCAACTTTGAAATTAAAAACGCAGGTCTCAATCAGGAACTGGAATTTGAAACCAATGTTGGCGATTTTGCCACCGCCGGGCCTGAAAACCCCATCCGCGTCGCGCTCGATCCCCAAACCGGTGAACCTTCCCCCTACGTGATGATCCGCGCCGGTCTTGAAGCGCGCATTGACCGCAAAAGTTTCTACCGCTTGATTGAACTTGGTGAAACGCAACCCCTCGACGGAACCGATTGGTTCGGCATTCATTCGGGCGGAGTTTTCTTTCCCATAATCTCAAGTCAATCGCTCGAAATTTAAGCTCCTTAACAGCTTTGATAACCTGTTAAAAATTGTCTCTTTTTTGAAGAAAGCGGCTAGGTTATCGTCGCCTCAAAGGGACACTTAAATGCCAAAATTTGCCGCCAATCTCACAATGCTCTTTAACGAACTCCCGTTTGAAGAACGCTTTGATGCAGCGCGTGAGGCAGGATTTGATGCTGTAGAAATTTTGTTCCCTTACGACTGCCCAGCGCGCGAAACACTCGCCGCTCTAAGGCGGAATGGGCTTGACCTTGTCCTGATCAACACACCTCCGCCCAACTACACAGGCGGCCCGCGCGGCTTTGCTGCCATTCCCGGTGGCAGGGACCGTTTCCAACACGATTTTCGACGCTCTTTGCGATACGCAGACACTTTGGGCGCCGGGCTTTTGCATATAATGGCAGGCGCCGCGGCGGGTTCCGACGCCAAAGCGACCTTTATCGAAAACCTGAAATGGGCGACCGAATTTGCCCCCAAACAACGCCTAACAATCGAACCGATCAATTCAGATGATATGCCAGGCTATTTCCTGAGCTGTTTTGACTTGGCAGCCGAAGTGCTTGACGAGGTGTCCGCCCCCAACCTCGCCCTGCAATTTGACACCTACCATGCCTTCAAAATCACAGGCGATGTGTCCTCATGTTGGGAGACGCACAATCATCGCGTCGGCCACATCCAGATCGGCGGCATACCTGATCGACACGAACCATCGGGCGGCCCATTCGATTATCCCGCTTTCTTCAGGCAGCTGGATGCATCCGGATACGCAGGCCACGTCAGCGCCGAATATCACCCCGCCAGGAACACGATCAAAGGTCTAGGTTGGCTCAAACCTCAGCCGATTTAGGGTCGAACACGTTGGTCATATACAGCGCGTCGCTGTACTTTATCGCGAGCGAAAAATAGCATCGCTGACACAGACACTCTTTGATCGCGCGCTCAATATCCTCTCGCAATGCTTCCGAAAACGCCGCATCCCGATGTGGCTTTGTCAGCAATGACAACTCAACCAATATATGCGTGTGATGATAGACGTTGCTGGGATACGCGCGCCCCTTGCACTCACCCGCTGCTGGATCGTGCACATTTATCCGCTCTTCGATCAATTGCAGCACCTTTTCTGCATCAATCTCCAGATCAGCTGAATACTTTAGCTCCGCATGTGGCATTAGTGCGCCTCAGCCCAGTTTTGGCCGCGACCGGCATCCACGATCAACGGTACATCCAGCTTTACTGCTGGCTCCGCCGCTCCTTGCATGACGTCACGCGCCGCCCCAATCGCATCTTCAATAGCGTCATCTTCGACTTCGAAAATGAGTTCGTCATGCACCTGCAACAGCATCTTCATGGGCAAGCCCTTGATGGCAGCAGGCATTCGGATCATGGCTCGTCGGATGATATCCGCCGCAGTGCCCTGAATGGGTGCGTTGATCGCCGCGCGATAGGCAAAACTCGCACGTGGCCCCTTGGCATTGATCTCCGGTGTGTGGATCTTGCGCCCAAACAACGTCTGAACATACCCATGTTCCTTAGCAAACTCCTTGGTGCTATCCATATAGGTGCGAATACCCGGAAACCGCTCAAAATAGCGGTTGATAAAGTCCTGCGCCTCGCCTCGCGGAATGCGCAGGTTGCGCGCCAGACCAAATCCTGAAATGCCATAAATCACGCCAAAGTTGATCGCTTTTGCCCGTCGCCGGATTTCACCTGTCATCTCGTCCATCGGCACACCAAACACCTCAGAAGCCGTCATAGCGTGAATGTCCTGCCCATCCCGGAACGCTTCCTTCAGGGCATCAATCTCGGCAATATGTGCCAAGATGCGCAGCTCGATCTGGCTATAGTCCAGACTGATCAACGTCTTGCCCTGCTCACTCACAAACGCCTCGCGAATGCGCCGACCTTCCTCGGTGCGCACCGGAATGTTCTGCAGATTCGGATCGCTCGACGCCATGCGCCCTGTATTCGCGCCGGTCTGCACATAGGACGTGTGCACACGCCCGGTATCCTTGTTTATATGCTCCTGAAGTGCATCAGTGTATGTGCTTTTGAGCTTCTGCAACTGGCGGTAATCCAAAACCCGCGCGGCAAAATCATGGGTCGCGGCAAGGTCTTCCAGCACATCAGCCGGAGTCGACCATTGACCGGTCTTGGTCTTCTTGCCGCCCTCCAACGCCATTTCTTCAAACAAGATCGCGCCCACCTGCGCCGGGCTTTGAACGTTGAATTCGTGCCCGGCCAACTCATAAAGCTCCGCTTCCAAGCCCGCCATCTTCTGGGCAAAGGCGTTCGACATCCGGCTTAGAGTGTCGCGATCCACCTTGATGCCATGCATCTCCATTTCGGCCAAAACAGGCACCAACGGGCGCTCCAGCGTTTCATAGACAGTCGTAACCTTTTTACTGTGCAACCGCTGCTTAAAGATTTTCCACAGACGAAGCGTAACGTCCGCATCTTCTGCGGCGTATTTTACCGCATCCTCGATTGGTACCTTGTCAAAAGTAATGGCCGACTTACCTGTGCCCAGCAGCGTCTTGATCGGGATCGGCGTGTGTTCGAGATACCGCTCGCTCAACGCATCCATACCGTGGTTATGCTCGCCCGCGTGCATCGCATAGCTCAGCAGCATCGTGTCATCGATTGGCGCAACATCAATACCGTATCGCTTGAAAATCTTGCAATCATATTTGGCGTTCTGGAAAATCTTGAGCACGGATGGGTCTTCCAGCATCGGCTTCAACAGCGCCAGCGCATCGTTCAACCCCATCTGACCGGGCTGCAATTCCTCGCCGCCAAACAGGTCATCATTCGCGCCCTTTTTGTGCCCCACCGGCACATAACAGGCACTGCCTGTCTCAACGCTCAGACAAATTCCGGCCAGTTCAGCAACCATCTCGTTCAGCGAGTTGGTTTCCGTATCCACCGCCACATAGCCGCGCGCATAGGATTGCGCGATCCAACTCTCAAGCGCGGATGCATCCCGCACGCATTCATATGCGTCCGGATCAATCGGGGCCAACTCCTCAGAGGAACCGGCGCCCTCGGCGGCGGACGGCTCCGCAATCGCTGGTGCCTCGACCCCAAGCTGGTCCGCAACCCGCTTTAGCAAAGTGCGGAATTCCATCTCGCCCAGAAACCCCAGCAAAGTGTCCGCTTCGGGCTCTTGCACCTCAAGATCTTCAAGCGAGAAATCCAGCTCCATCTCGCAATCCAGTTGCGCCAGACGTTTGCTCAATTCGATCTGATCACGCTTTTCAATCAGCGTCTGGCGGCGCTTGGGTTGTTTGATTTCCTCAGCCCGATCCAGAAGGCTCTCCAGATCGCCGAACTCGTTGATCAACAATGCCGCCGTTTTGATACCAATACCCGGCGCACCAGGCACGTTGTCGACGCTATCCCCAGCCAACGCCTGAACATCGACGACCCGCTCTGGTCCAACACCGAACTTCTCGCGCACACCATCGACATCGATGCGCTTGTTCTTCATCGCGTCCAACATCTCGACGCCGCCACCGACCAGCTGCATCAAATCCTTGTCGGATGAGATAATCGTACACCGCCCGCCAGCATCGCGCGCCTGATGTGCAAGGGTTGCAATGATATCGTCCGCCTCAAAACCCTCGACCTCTTTGCACGCGATATTAAACGCTCGTGTCGCATCACGAGTGAGCGGAAACTGTGGCACCAGATCTTCGGGCGCCGGAGGGCGATTGGCCTTATAAAGATCGTACATCTCGTTGCGAAACGATTTGCCCGAATAGTCAAAAATCACGGCAACATGGGTTGGCGCATCCGGGCCGGTATTACCTTCGACATAGCGGTGCAACATGTTGCAAAACCCTGCCACGGCACCAATAGGCAGTCCGTCAGACTTACGTGTCAACGGTGGCAACGCGTGATACGCGCGGAAAATAAAGGCCGACCCGTCGATCAGGTGCAGGTGACACCCTTTGCCAAAACTCATCTCGCACGCTCCTATTCTGGTTCGGTCTCTGTTGTGCCATGCTGGGCAGGGCGGCGCCAGATGCAAAGGACGATAAAACCAGAGCCAGCCCAGTGCCACAGGCGACTTTCCGGAGTGTTTCGAAATCACTGAAAATGCCGGGAAATCACGGGGAATACCTAGTCAGGGACTTGACGAACAGCCCCAAGAGCGCTTGTGTCACCCGTCTAAAAAGGATTGAGCATGACACATCTCTGGGTCCGGGCCGAGCAACGGCCCAACGAGGAACGCGTTGGCCTGACACCTGACGGAGCCAAGGCCCTAATGGCAGCCGGCATTCGCGTCACTATTGAAGAAAGCTCAGTGCGCGCGATCCCAATTGACGGATATATCGCCGCAGGATGCGAGATTGCACCCGAAAACAGCTGGCCATCTGCCCCATCTGACGCCGTTATTTTTGGCCTCAAAGAATTGCCCGAAGATGGCACACCGCTGCCGCACCGCCACATCATGTTTGGCCACGCTTACAAGGGCCAACACTCGGGTAAGGCTTTGCTCAAACGATTCAAGGCCGGTGGCGGTACGCTTTACGATCTTGAGTACCTTGTTGACGATTCTGGCCGCCGTGTCGCGGCATTTGGCTATTGGGCCGGTTATGCCGGTGCTGCTGTCACTCTCAAATGCTGGGCGGCACAGCAACGTGGAGAAATTTGCGGCCCCGTTGGCGTTTACTCGAGCAAAGACGCATTGCTTACCGATCTCTTGGGCGAACTCGACGCGATTGGTTCAATCCGCCCTTCCGCAATCGTCATTGGCGCCATGGGCCGTGTGGGCACTGGCGCCGCCGACCTGCTGACCGCCATGGGCTGTTCCGTAACAAAATGGGACATGGCCGAAACAGCAGGAGGTGGCCCGTTCCCCGAAATCCTCGCGCACGACTTGTTCTTGAACTGCATTTTTGCTCGCCACGGAACACCTGTATTTGTTCCACAATCCGCCCTCACCGCTTCGCGTGCGCTGACCGCGATCGGCGACGTCGCGTGTGATCCCGACAGCGATTATAACCCCGTTCCCGTCTATGATCGCGCCACGACTTGGGGCGCCCCGGCGTTGCGCGTCTCTCAGAATCCGCCTCTCGACGTGATGGCCATCGACAACTTGCCATCCATGTTGCCGGTCGAATCCTCTTACGACTACGCCGTGCAACTGCTCGAAACTTTGCGCGACGTCTCTGATCTGTCTGCAGCCGTCTGGACCCGCGCCGAAGCCGATTTCATCACGCATTCCAAAGACCTCTGAAAAGGAGCCTGACATGACCATCCACTGGTGTGGCACTGGCCTTTCCGCTATCCCCGGCTTGCGCCGTCTCATCTTAGCAGGTCACGATGTGGCCGTTTGGAACCGTACCATAGATAAGGCGCAGGACGCGGTTGGTGATCTGACCGACGTAATCCGCGCATTCGACATTGAAACACTCTCGGCTGATCTCAAATCCGGCGATGTTGTTGTTTCCATGCTACCAGGTGACTGGCATGTGCCGTTGGCTGAACTCTGCATCGCAAAAGGCGCGAACTTTGTCAGCTCCTCCTACATCGCACCGGAAATGAAGGCCCTCAACAGCAGGGCAGCAGCGGCAGGTATTGCCTGCGTCAACGAAGTCGGCCTCGATCCCGGTATCGACCACCTCATGGCGCACGCCCTCGTCGCTGACTACCGCACCTCGGACGCGTTCGATCCGACCAACGACATCAGCTTCATCTCATATTGCGGTGGCATCCCAAAGATACCAAACCCTTTCCGCTACAAGTTTAGCTGGTCGCCGCTAGGCGTGCTCAAGGCCCTGCGATCCCCATCGCGCTCAATTCGCGATCACGCGCCGCTCGACGTCGCCCGCCCATGGGACGCGATCAGCACATACAAAGCACCTCTGCCAACTCCAGAAAGTTTTGAAGTCTACCCAAACCGCGACTCGATCCCCTTTATGGAGGATTATAAGTTTGATCAGAACTGGAACGTAAAAGAATTCGTGCGTGGTACGTTGCGCCTGAACGGTTGGTCCTCAGCATGGCGCGATGTTTTTGCCGAGATCGAAACCCTCTCCGGACCCAAAGGCGACACACGCCTCAAGGAAATGTCAGATCAGTTCTGGGCTGAAAACGCATATGACCATGGCGAACCAGACCGCGTTGTTTTGTGTGTTGGTCTCAAAGCCGAAAGCAATGGCGCAGAAGTTTGGCACAAAACCTATGTCATGGACGCTTGGGGGGACGAGACCGGCACAGCGATGGCACGACTGGTTTCCATTCCGGTCTCGCTAGCAGTCGAAGCGGTGCTGGCCGGTCAAATTGCACCCGGCGTTCATGCCGCCCCCAGCGATCCGGCGCTGTTTAACGCGTGGCTCGCTCAGGTTGACGAACTGGCGCAGCACTTAGCCATTGTCGACCATCTCGACGCCTGAAAAATGGGGCGCGGTCCATTATCAGCCGCGCCCAAACACTCTTCAAGCTGCCGCCGCACCGATCCGCGCGACAGTGCGCGACCATTTCTTAACCACGCCGTCTTTGGGATGGCTGGCGCCACTAAACTGACTGATCCGCAGCGGTTTGATCCCGACAAACCCTAGGATTTGCCCCCGCATCTGCACCATCAACGCATTGCGGTATAAAAGCCGGAATAACCAGCCCGGCGTATCAGACATCATCAAAATGCGGCCCGTGCGCCCGCCCAGTAATGGCGCTGGCAGGCCCATGCGTGTGGTCTTTCGCGTATCAAATGCAAAACCCGGCAAAAGCGCCCGGTCAAACAAACCCTTAAGCTTGGCCGGAACACCTCCCCACCAAACGGGTGTCGCAACGACCACGTGCTCTGACCATTCGATATCTGCCATCACCTGTTCAAGGGCCGGTTCCAGCGGTTTCTTGTTCACGTACCCACCAAAACCATAGTCCGGATCAAATTGCAGATCGTGCAGGTTCACCAATCTTACGTCATGCCCGGCCCGTGCCGCAGCGTCTGCATAAACCTTTGCCATGTTCCCGGTAAGCGATTCCGCTGCCGGATGCCCATTCAAGACAAAAACGCGTTTCCTAATCATTGATCTCTCCATGAATCTCTAAAATTGACCGCGGTCAGTTTATGGAGCAAAAAATGACCGTGGTCAATAAAAAATTTGACCACGGTCACAAATCAAATTAGAATCCCCTCATGACCAAAGCAAAACAGCAACGCACCTTAGAAACCCGCGCCCGTCTGGTGGCCGCTGCCCAAGCAGTGATCGAGGATGTTGGATACGAAGGGCTACGCGTGGACCAGGTCGTAAAAGGTGCAGGTGTGGCCAAGGGTACTTTCTTTGCCCATTTCCGCGACAAAGATGCGCTGATGGACCAACTGATCGGTGCGCGCATTGACGCACATCTCGACCAGCTCGAAGCCCTGCCAGAGCCGCAAACCGTCGTCGAAATCGTCGAGGCACTTTTGCCGATGATGCGGTATATGACCTGCGAACGATATGTCTTTGACGTCATCCTTCGCTATTCGGGCGCTGCCGCAGTTGCAGAAATTGGACCGATCGCCAATACATTTGGACGCCATGCGCAAGTAATTGAACCCTGGTTTGTTCATGGTAATTTTCGCACCGACATAAAGCCCGATCTGATTTCAGAGGGCGTCATGGCCTTTGCGATCCAAGCCATGTCGCTCATGTTCTGCGCGCTACACAATGAAACCGACTTGCGCGCGCGCCTGACACTCTACCTTGACGCATGGCTCCAACCGCGCACCGTCTCGTAAGTCGGACAAAGTTGTCCGACCTACCGATCCCTCACCATACATCTGCAAAACGAACACCGCGGTTCATCTTCCTTTCTGGCGCAAAATGTTAACTCATCCCCGTAAGGTTTTCGTTGCAGAGCGCACCTCAAAGCGAAATAACGTGTGGCAGCACCTTTGGGGCACGCCCCAACCAATCTACGGAGAACGAAAGACATGACCCATATCGTTGTGGTCGGAGGCGGCCAAGCCAGTGAGAGCCTAGTTGCAAATTTACGGAAACACGGCTTTGACGGCCAGATCACACTCTTGTCGGACGAACCCACCCCACCATACCAGCGCCCTCCACTTTCCAAGGCCTATCTGCTTGGCGACATGACAAAAGAGCGCCTGCAATTACGCCCTGACAGCTTTTACGAAGACCAGAATATCACCCTGCGCCTGTCGACCCGTGTGACCGCGATCAATGCCCAGGCCAAAACCATTCGTACCGCCAATGATGTCATATCCTATGACCAGCTTGTGCTCACCACAGGCGCGACACCGCGCCGCCTGCCCGCCGCGATAGGCGGCGAACTAGCGGGCGTTCACGTGGTGCGCAACCTCGCCGACGTGGATGGCATGGCGCCTTCGTTCAAACAAGGTGCCCGTGCCTTGATCGTCGGGGGCGGCTATATCGGACTCGAAGCGGCCGCCGTCGCCACCAAGCTTGGTGTTTCTGTCACCCTGGTCGAAATGTCCGATCGTATTCTGCAACGTGTCGCTGCTCCAGAAACCAGCGCCTACTTCCGCGACTTACACACCAGTCACGGTGTCGAAATTCGCGAAGGCATCGGTCTCGACCGGCTGGAAGGCGACGACAAAGTAACAAGCGCCAAGCTCAGCGACGGCACCGACATTCCGGTAGATTTCGTCATTGTGGGTGTTGGCGTGACACCGGGCACCGAACTGGCCGAGGCCGCCGGGCTCGACATCCAAAATGGCATCAAGACCGATGCCCAAGGCCGCACTTCAGATCCCTCCATCTGGGCGGCTGGCGATTGCGCCAGCTTCCCATGGAAGGGCGGCCGCATTCGTCTTGAGAGCGTCCCAAACGCAATTGACCAAGCCGCTGTCATCGCGCAAAACATCATGGGTGCCGAAAAGGATTACGTTGCGACGCCTTGGTTCTGGTCCGATCAATACGACGTCAAACTTCAGATTGCAGGCCTGAATGCCGGTTACGATGCAATTGTCACCCGCCAAGGCGAGGGCAAAACCGCGTCCTTCTGGTACTATCATGGCGACACGCTCCTCGCCGTGGACGCCATGAACGACCCACGCGCCTATATGGTAGCCAAACGTCTGATCGAGGCGGGCAAATCTCCCGATCCCGCAAATGTCCGCAACCCGGATTTCCCGGCCAAAGACTTACTGAAAGCCTGAAACAGCCTAACGATTTGCATTCGGATCAATTCCAAGACGTCCACCCTCGGGGCAGCGGCATGCCCTGAGGCCGCTGGTCACTGCCTCAAACGCGCACATTTGCACGCGGACAGCAAAACCAGTGCAAGACATACTGCTCCGGCGGATCATTCTCCGATCTCTCGGACTGGCCTATGTATCTGATAGACTGCTCCAACTCGTGCGAAAGTGCATATTTGGGCCGTTGGGACGAAATCCACTCGACCACACTCCGCGCCAACGTGTTATAATCTGAATCGATGATCCTGCCGTACTTGGTCCTTTGCACAATTACCGCCGCTGCGAACAAGAAAACGCTCACGCGCTCTGCATCATCGCGCCCAGCCAACATCAGCTTAGGGTCCGCCAATAGCTCCAAAAAGTACCTTTAACGGATGTCCAAGACGCCTTCTGCCGATCGTAATCACGACACAAATGGGCGGGCACTGACAGCGTAGCAAGAAAGTCCAGAGCATCCGGTGCCGTGGCAAGAAAACTGTGAAGATCTGGACGATGCAGCCCAAGTATTTCAGCGGACTCGGACCAATCCTGATAGGCTTTGGCAAACTCTCATGCCGCAGGTCCAGCTTCTAGGCATATCGAAAACCTGCTTCAAAACTCTGGAAAATGGCGTCCTGCTGCTTTGGCTGAACAAGCAGGCCTCGCAATATATCTGGCTCATCTGGCAATTCAGCTGTCCCCAAAGTCGGATTGAAATCTTCTTCGGCTTTGCTTTGCGCCAACAGCCGGGCAAACACGGTTTCGATTGGATCTCCTACAACATGCGTCTCTCCGAGCGCAACAAGCCCGGACAGCCAATTATAGGGTAGATGCTGTTTCAGGTAATGCGCGCGCCCAGATCCGTTGATCGCTCATAAAACACACCATCTCATTCAACCCGCTAGTCCGCAACCGCGCATCCCGCGCCGTCATAACCAGTCGTTTTGAAACAGTGACCCTCAGCAATTCCCTGCGCTCCGTCAACGCGGACTCCTCCGACGTCCCGGCAAGCTCATCCAGCATTTTGAGGCATTTGAGCGCACTGTAAGCTGTTTCCCTTTGCACCTTCCTCTTGTCATTGAATGCCTGCTTAGCACATACCCGGCCCGCCTCATTCGCTGCACGAAACCCATGCTCTGACCTGTACCAATCGTGGGTAGCAGCGCGCACTTTCAAGCTCTCAAGTCGTTCAATCAAATTTATCGTCGCAAAAGATCGGGACAATCGTTTGGCCGTGTCCAACACCGAAATCGCGCGCGGATAGGCGTCAAGCTTTGCATTGGCCCACCCCATGGATTCGCATCACTCAGCATTGTCATGCCACGCAGGTTTGGCCGCGTCGTAGATCGCATTTATTTCAGAAACGAGACCATCCCGCGTCTGAAGCACACTTCCCACGTCGCGCTCGATATTGATGGCCGCTTTGCGGGCATGAGCGGCGGAATAATAATGCGCACGCTGACGGAACTCGCTTTGTTCCCGAACCGCGCAAACACTGCCATACGCATGTGATGAACTGCATCACCAAATCGATTTCCGTTCAACATGCTGTCGTAGAACTCCTTGGCAAACAGCAACGCAGCCCATCATCCACGACCCAACCCGCCGCAATGACCGCGCGCGCACCTTTCCCGATCAGCGTCTGCGACAGGTTCGCCGCGATCGGAGAGGCGTTCTCTTCCAAGCAGCCTAGATGGCAACAATTGAGAAACACAAACTTGGGAACAAACCGCATATTGCGCAATTCCGCAGAGGTCAGGCCGATCCCGCCCGATAGGACCAGCCCTGCCCGTTGTCCAATAGCAGACTCCTGCAATATTCTGTGTGCTGCAATGTGCATGATCTTGAACGGGTGCGGCATCACCCGTTCATACCCCATAAAAGCACCAACCAGACCGGCCTGAGCAGCAAGTTCACAAAGAAACTTTTAGGGCGTTCGTTTTGGGGGATCAGCTGCTAACAGCTATGACCGTTAACAACCTGTTGCAACAGGGGCCAACCGAACGGGGCATAGGTTGGCCCTGATTTCCTAGGTTGCGACGTGGCTCACATCTTCGTCTGGGCTATAAATGTCGAGGATATTCCAGTGGCCGGTTGTAGGCGTCGGGTTATTGATCATCGCGACATCCAGAACTGTTGGCCTTCCGCTGGCAATTGCGGCCTCAAGCGCGGGTTTAAGCTGTTCTGCGCTCTCAATCTTCACGCCATCGGCTCCATACGCGCGTGCAATCACAGCATAGTCGGGACCGAATTCAGGTGCACCGGCTTCGCCGGGATGCAATGTTCCATAGGTCAGGCCGTAGTGAGCCTTTTGTAGGCCAGCAATGGTACCAAAGGCATTGTTGTTCATCACCAACCAGATGATACCCAAGCCCTGTTCAACTGCTGTTGCCAGCATAGCCGGGTTCTGGCCAAAACCGCCGTCTCCAACAAGGCTCAGCACCACGCGTTCTGGTGCTGCGGTCTTAGCGCCAATTGCACTGGGAGGACCAAATCCCATGGTGGCAAAACCGCCGGGTGTCAGGATCGATCCTGGGGTCAAGATGTCAAACTGCTGGCCAACGCCGTTTTTGTTCCAGCCCACATCAGTGGTAATAATCGCGTCATCCGGCAACGCAGCGCGCGTGTCGGCCAAAATGCGTTCAGGCATCATCGGGAACGCATCAGACGTCTGGTTAGCCACATTCGAGGCCTTAAACGCTGAGCGGAAATTGGCGATCTTCTGCGCCAGACCGGGGCGCCGAAATCCGTCGGGATACATTTCCCTTGCCACTCGCGCCAGAACGCGCAGAGCGTTTTTGGCATCGGCCACAGCCCCGATTTCGGTGGGGTAGTTGCGACCGATTTCCGACGGTTCAATGTCGATATGGATAACTTTGGTCTTGTCGTCCTTACCACCAATGTTGAACGTGTAACCGGGATACCAACTGGAACAGTCGGCCTCTTTGAATCGGGTGCCAATAGCTAGGATATAGTCGGCATTCAAACACGTCTGATTTACCAGTTCCGTGCCCCAGAAACCCGTCATACCCATGACCAGCGGATGGTCATCGCGCAAGGCACCTTTGCCCATCAAAGAATGCGCAACAGGCAGCCCCATATGGTCCACAAGCTCGCGCAATTCTTCCGAGGCTTTCGCCAACAGGATACCGCCACCAACATAGGCTACAGGGTTTTCCGCTTTAGCCAGCCGCGAAATAATTTTGCGCGCGGTTTCGTCATCCAGAGAAGGTTTCAGCAACGCCCGCGTGTTTTGCGTCACGCGATCAAAGGTCGACCCATCGATAACTTCCGAGAAGATATCCATCGGCACATTGACCAGAACCGGACCGGGTTGACCACTTTCGGCAAGATGGAAAGCTTTTTCCAGAATTTCGGCCATCAAGTCGGCGCGGTCCACGCGCCATGCGCGTTTCACGAACGGGCGATAGATTTCGTACTGAGCTGCATCGGCATGCAAGTTCACCTCTTGGTGGGGGTGCTTGCCATAATAGTGAGTGGGAATGTCCCCGGCGATGACAACCATGGGAATACAGTCAAGCGCTGCATTCGCGACTCCGGTGGCACAGTTGGTCAGTCCCGGCGAGAGGTGAGAGAGCACCACCGAGGCCCTTCCGGTCACACGCGCGTATCCATCTGCGGCATGGCTGGCAATCTGCTCGTGACGCACGTTAACAAATTCGATCGGGCTTTCAGCAAGCGCCGCCAACACCGCGATATTTGTGTGACCGCAGAGGCCAAAGATATGCTTGATATCGCGCTGTTCCAAATAGTCAACAAGGTGTTCAGCGACCGTTTTAGTGTTTACGTGTGAACCGTCCATTACGCGACCTCCTGACCAAAGAACTCACCGAACAGCTCTTCCTCAGAAGGGCGATCTTCGGGGATCGGGCGGCTAACCCAAGTGTAGTTCATCATGTGTTTCATAGTGACGTTTTCGTTGGTGATGTTGCCACCCCAGATGCCGCAACCCAGCGAAGAGGTCATCGGCATACCATTGGTCCAGGCGCCAGCGTTGGCTTTGGATTGCGGCTGGCGCACCATCATGCGGCTAACGGGCGCGCAACGGGCAAGTGCGTCGATATTATCATCATCGTGGCTGTAGATTCCGCAGGAATGGCCTTTACCGCCGATGGCATAAATCTGGCTGACCGTGTCCAACGCGTCATCAAAGGTCTCAAAATGATAAAGCGCCATCAGCGTAGTCAGCTTTTCTTTTGAAAACTTGTGCTCAGCTCCGATCTGTCCCTGATTTTCCACCATCAAGAATTTTCGATCCTCGGGGATCGAGAACCCAGCGAAATCAGCTGTTTGCTGTGGTTTGCAAGCGATGGTCGGAAAAGTGCGGTTGCCTTTGTCATCCCACATGGCGCGTTCCAACAGGGCCTTTTCTTCTGCGTTGCACAGGTAACCGCCTTCAGCCTCAAGAGCGGCAACCATGTCGCCATAGACCGATTTCTGGATGATGATATTTCCGTCAGCCGAGCAGCCCGATCCAAAGTCAGAGGTCTTCGAAATGCGAGTGTTCATCGCGGCGATGTCCAGATCAGCGGTTTCGTCAATCACGATAGATGAATTGCCAGCGCCGACACCATACGCCGGACGCCCTGAGGAATACGCCGCCTTGACCATCGGTTTCCCGCCCGTGGCGAGCGTCAAGTCACATTCCTCCATAAGGTGTTGCGTCATCGGGATCGAAGGCTGTCGGATGGATTGGAACAGATCTTTTGGCGCGCCCACCGCTTCACAGGCCGCGCGCATGGCTTCGACCATCTCGAACGTCGTCTGAGCGGTGCGCGGGTGGGGCGAAAAGATCACCGCATTGCGCGCATTGGCCGAGGACACGCCTGTGACAGGAGGCGTCATCGCCGGATTGGTCATCGGCACCAGCGAGGCAATCACCCCTGCAGGTTTGGCATATTTGACCAATCCTTTGGCCTCATCCACTTCTACAACGCCGGTCGAGGGCGTGCGCAGCACATCACGCAAAACCATATGGATTTTGAAACGTTTCCCGGGGCGACCTTCGCGGTCACCTATGGCGCTTTCATCTACGCCCTGCTGTGCAAGTCGGGTGAAGGTCTTTTCGTTTCCGGCGTACCAAGCAATTGCCTGACTCAAGCGGTTCAGATCTTCTTGGCTCCAGTTTTCGATTTCAGCCATGGCGTTGCGGGCGCGCGCAATCATATCCGCGACTTCAACGCGTTCTTGTTCTGTCAATTCTCGTGCCATGAGGCATCCTCTGTTTTCTGAATAGGGTCAGGCCGCCAGTCGATTGACTTCGCGGCGTTTTGAGCGGGCAGACCCAAAGGTCTGTTTTGCATGGGTCAGGCAGCGCCGCGCGTGCTCTTCATAGCCAAGCTCAGCCACACGGCTCTGGTTAGGGAGTTCGATGGAGTAATTCATAGGCGGACATCGCTCAATGACACCGGAAAAGTCGATCCAACCTTCTCCGGGATACAGCCGTGCATCACGCGCCAACTGGATCATGCCTTCGCGAGTGTCCGCGATACCGGGTAGGCAGTCCGAAATGTGCAGGAAATGAAGCCACTCGGGCGGCACATGCAGCAACTCACCAAGATCTACGCGCGACAAATGCAGATAAAGGGTATCGACAAGGATGCCACCATTGGGTCGATCCGCTGCCCGCACGATGTCGAGCACTTCGTCCAATGTTCTCAGGCGCGAAAATGACGGAAACTCAAGATCAATGGTCAGTCCAAAGGGCGCGGCTAGGTCACATGTTTCTGCATACACATCCAGCAAGAAATTGCGGTCGTCACGCCGGGTGGTCCAAGCTGACATAATCATGTGCCCTGCGCCCAGCTCCCCCCCCAGTTCAAGTGCGGGCTCAAATGATCGGGGATCGCAATCCTCGGTGATGCGCGCTAACTCGATATCCAGCACCTTAAGTCCAGTTGTGCTCAGAGCGGTCTTGGTCGCTTGCACCTGCGCTTTTTCCAAGGGCGAATGAGAAAACTCGCCGGGAACATTCATTGGGATGAACCGCGGGCTGATCGCGTCGTATCCAGCCCGCGCCGCGACATAGACCAGCTCTGCGGGGGTGCAATTGATCAGTGTTAGATGTGCCAACGAATAAAGCGGGTCGTTTAGGTGCAGCATTTCGGGGTCCAATAATCAGGCTTATATCAACCTACGTTTTAAAAAATATCAGACATTTTATAAAACATCAATATTTTTCTGCCTGGCTATTTGGACTCATCGAATTGTTCGAATAACCTCCCAGAAACAACTCACCCTGCTCCGGATTTTATCATCCTTTACAGAAACTTAGCGAACAGCATTACCCAACCGATGTCCGTACAAGGATGGCATTTGGCCTAAACTCGAAATCCGCCTGCTCTCATCTCAGGTTTTGTCTTCGTACAGCGGTAGAAAACGGGGCGGCATAGGGCCTTTGTTTCGCCCGCCCTGCTGCATCTGTTCCCAACCATGCGACAGCACACCAACTGACCGCGACAGACAAAACAATCCGCGTGACAGCGGTGGAGGAAAGCCAAGCTCACAAAAGATCACGGCCGTGGCGCCATCGATGTTCATGGCAATCTCGATGCCGCGCTGACGGCCGATCTCGGCCTGTACCGCCTCGCCGATATCTGCAAACATACCATCTACTGTACCAGTGCTGGCAGCCTCGCGAACCATAGCCATCAAGCGAGGCGCACGAGGATCAACCGGCTTGTGAAATCGGTGACCAAAGCCCGAGACGATCTTGCCATATGTTTCGCGCCAATGGGCGATGCCATCTCGCGTTGCGTCATTTAGATTGACACCAGCGTCCATCCGTTCGGCAATGTCGAGATAAAGCTCGGCGCATTGTTCCCCTGCACCACCATGCACGTCGCCCAGCATATTGACACCGGTGGCCATAACGTTGTTAAGGCCAACCCCACAAGTGGCTGCCATCCGGGCCGCAGCGATAGAGGGCGCTTGGGGGCCGTGGTCCACACCAGCGACAAGCGCGCATTCAAAAAGATCCGCCTCTGCTTTACTTGGCAGATCACCACGCGTCATCAACCAGATCATTTGCGCAAACCCGACATTGCCAATCAAATCCTGAATGGGATGGCCGCGAAACTCGATTTGACCGGGTTTCATGTCGATAATCGAGGTGCGCCACCAATGGCGGATCGCGTGCTCCTCTGTATTTTCAAGGCTCATGGGTCTGCTGTCCTTAGGTCAAGTTGGTTTCAAGAAGCGTGTTCAGATGTCGCGCCATGCGGTCATGATTTGGCGCATGACCGGTAATAAGGGCAAAGGCCTCCACCGCCTGCCATAGCGCCATAGCGGTACCGTTCATGACAGGCCGGCCCTGACGACGTGCTGTTTTGAGGAGTGTAGTCTCCGGTGGGAAATAAACAATATCAGCGATCCAGGCGTCTGGTGGCAACAAGCTTGGGTCAATTGCCATACCGGGATGACTGGCCATGCCCAGCGGTGTGCAGTTCACAAAGCCGGAAATGGTGTTCATCGATATAGCGTCAAGGATGCTACTGGCGTACCAGTGGGTCTTCGGTCTCAAAGACGACAGGCGTGATGTGACCTCTTTAGCCTTGCCAGGTTTTGGATCGAAAATGCAAACACGCGCGGCCCCGCAATCCGCAAGGGCCAATGCCACGGCGCGTCCTGCACCGCCTGCCCCCGAAAGCAGGATATTTTGCCCCTCTACCCTACCTATCCCACCCAACAGCGCTCCTCGAAACCCACAATAATCCGTGTTATGGCCAATCCATCGCCCGTCACGGAAAAGCACAGTGTTGATCACCTCAAGATCACGCGCTGGCCCTTCAAGATGGTCTACTAATGTCGCTGCAAGCTCCTTGTACGGGTGAGTGATGTTGAGACCGCAATATTTGTTGGCTTGCGCTTCTGTCAGCAACGCACGTAATGCTGGCCCATCCAATTGGGTTCCGCCTGTATCGATCCGCTCATAGTGATACCCAAGCCCAAGCGCCGCACCCTCAGCTTCGTGCAAGGCTGGAGTTAGCGATGGGCCAATGTGATCTCCGATAAGTGCGGCTTTCACTTCTAGCCCACCTTTTGAGCCTGCTGATACCGCATCTGGGCTGCAAGCCGGATCGGTGCATTACGTGCACCGTACCCTTGATAACCGCGCCGCCGCTCAACGATCTCAAAGAAAAACCCGTCAAAAATCGGGGTGCTGTAAATCTGAAAATATTCTCCGTCCCCGTCACGATCGTATAGAATGTTGCCCTCGCGCAGTTTGTCGACGAATGCGCCCTCCAGGCCAAATCGCGATTTAAGGTCGATATAATAGTTTTCCGCAATTTCCAGTCGGCTGAACCCGGCCTCTGCCAGATGTCCCGAGGTCTCAAAAATGCAGTCGCTGAGAAATGCGATGTGCTGAACACCCGCACCAAAGCGATCCGCCAGAAAGGCCCCGGCAAAGGTACGGCGCTGTCCCGCGCCATTTAGATTCAAACGCACTTCACCTTCGGGGCTGGAGATTGCCTGAGATAAAACAATTCCCGAGGGGTCGACCACGTCCACCACGGCGGTCTTGTCCATCTCGAAAGTAGTTGTGTAATAGGTCAGCCAACTCTGCATTTCCTGATATCGCATGGTTTGGGCTACATGGTCGATGCGGCGCAAGCCGGCGGGTGGGATGGCCTCAGTGCGTGGAACCGGGTCGAATTCAATATCCCAAACCCGATGAAGGTCAGACTTCTCGTCAATAAAATGCACTACACTGCCGCCTACACCTTTGATCGCCGGAATATCCAACTCTCCAACGCCCACAGGTTGCGAGAACTCAGGTGTGCCCAAAGCGGTTGCACGGGTTACGGTCTGGTCCGCATCCCGTACGCGCAAACCCATGTCGCAAACCGTCGGTCCATGCTGAACAAAGCTCTCGGCGGCAAACCCCTTGGGATCAGAGTTGATCACCAGATTGGCAGCGCCCTGCCGCCACAACGCGACATCTTTTGAGACATGCTGACGCTCTTTTCGGAAGCACAACGCAGCCAGCATTTCGGCCAATTCCCGCTCTGCGTCTTTATCCGCCGCGAACTCGACAAACTCAAAACCTGTGGGATAGACGCGCTGAGGTAAATCGCTCAGCGGTGCTCGCATCGCAGGCTCAGTACGTGCCACCTCGTCCAAAAGCGAAACCAGCGCCCGAAACCCATCTCGTGCAAAGCTGTCGCGACTGCTTTGCGTGGTATCGCTGACGCGGGCCAGCGACCATGGCCCGTCATAGTTTAGCCGTGCAATGACCCGCACGAAGCCAGCAAGGTTCAGGCCGCCCTGCCCCGGAAGCAGCCCGAAATGACTTTTCAGATGGCGAATGTCGAAATCCATCGCTGGGGCATCGGACAATTGCACATGGAAAAGCTTGTCGCCGGGAATATCACGCAGCCGGGCAGGTTGAGAGCCGTCCGCAAGAGAAAAGAACGAGTTCAGGGCGAGCCCAAAGGCAGGATGATTGACGGCATTGACCATATCCAAAGCCTGCGCATCGGCTTGCACACACTTGCCCCATGGCAGAGCAAGCAGCGCAGCCCGCACGCCACGCTCCGCGCAACGGTTCGCCAGTTCTGTAAAGTCGCCGCAGAGCGCGTCTTCATCCGAAATTGTCGCCGGGTCAGTAGCACTGCCCACCAAAAGGGTGCGTGCCCCCAAGCCCTGCATAAGGTCCAGCTTGTGATCCAACCGAGCAAAGGCGCCGGTGCGCGCTTTGCCGGTCTGACCCTCAAAGTCATGAAACGGCTGCAACACGTCGACACTCAACCCAAGCGCACGAGTGTGAGCACCTACCTTTTCTGGCGTTCCGGCAAATCCAGTCAAGTCGGGTTCGTAAAGCTCTACGCCTGTGAACCCGGCATCTGCGATGGTTTCCAGCTTCTCCAGAAGATCGCCGGGGATGGACGTCGTGGCGACCGAGAGTTTCATTAGCCTTGGTACCCAAACATGCGCGGCAGCCACAACACCAGATCAGGTACCAAAAGCATAAT
Source organism: Shimia abyssi (assembly GCF_003014475.1). GTDB lineage: Bacteria > Pseudomonadota > Alphaproteobacteria > Rhodobacterales > Rhodobacteraceae > Shimia > Shimia abyssi. Next base: position 501,196 of record NZ_PYGJ01000002.1, read on the forward strand.
CAGAAGCGCGACGATGAGAACGGCAAGGAAAGCCCAGATTTCAGAGATTATCTCGCGCAAAGGAATGTCTGTCACCGCATTGATGACGAACAACAAGATGCCATAGGGAGGTGTGATCAAACCGATCATCGAATTCACAACAACGAGGACGCCAAAGTGGACCAAATCAATACCAAGCGCTTCGCAGGTTGGGATGAACAACGGCACAATCACCAGAATGATGGTAGTGGCATCCAGCACGCATCCCAAGGCCAGGATCAAAAGGTTTACTAAGATAAGGAAGACAATCGGGCTCATTTCGGACCCGGCCAACATAGCCGAGATCGACTGAGGAATTTGCTCTGAGATCACAATGAAGTTCAGGATAAAGGCCCCGCCGATCACGATCCCAACCGATGCAGACGAACGCGCCGAGTCGACAAAGACATGGTAAAGTCCCTTGAACGAGATTGCGCGGTAAAACAGCGCTGCCAGCAATAGGGCATAAAACGCAGCCACGGCAGCGGCTTCGGTTGGCGTAGTGACGCCTCCGTAGATACCGTAAAGTAGGATTGCGGGCATTAGCAGCGCCGGGAAGGCGTTGGCTGTTTTGGCCGGGAGCTCTTTCAGCGGAACCGGATCTTCGAGCGCAAAACCACGCTTTCCGGCGAGGTAATAGTTCATCGCCATTAAGACAACACCCATAATCAACCCCGGCAGAATGCCAGCAAGGAACAGGGATCCAATCGAAGCTTTGGAGACCAAAGCATAGAGAACCATCGGAATCGACGGCGGAATTATCGGTCCAATCGTGGCCGATGCGGCGGTGATTGCAGCTGCATAACCTCGGCTATAACGGCCGTCTCTTGTCATCATTGAGATAATGATCTTGCCGATACCCGCAGCATCCGCCACCGCAGAGCCGGACATACCGGAAAAGATCAGCGAAGCCACGACGTTCACGTGGCCCAGCCCACCCTTAAAGCGTCCAACAGCAGCCACACAGAAATTCAAAAGTCGGTCAGTTATCGACCCGGCATTCATAATGTTGGCGGCGACAATAAACAGCGGCACAGCCAGCAGGATGGTGCTTTTGTAGAACCCCTGAAGGATTTTTTCGCCCGCCAGTGCTACGTCCAATCCGGCAACGCCCAGATAGACAACAGACGCCAGCAGGATCGAATAGCCGATTGGCGTGCCTACACCGGCAAGGACGAACAATGTGACAAGACAGGTTGCGAGTTCAAAACTCATGACTCGTCCCCTTTTTCGGCGGTTTGGGCGTCTTCTTCGTGCGAAGCTTCAACCACAAGTTCAATTTCGGTTTTGGGCGGGCCGTTGCGCAACACATGAAAGAACGACCAGGCATAGCGTGCAGCCACGGCCAGCATGAATACCGCATAAACCGAGAACACATCCCGCATTGGAATCTTGTTTCCTGTAAACGGGTTACGTACCGTCGATGTTTTACGGATCTTCATCCACTCGATGTAATCCCAAGTCGGCAGGAAGGTATAAAGCATGCCGATGACGATGGCGGCGGCGGCGATCATGGCAAAGATCTGACGGACCCGGCGTGGCATCGACAGATAGATAATGTCGAACTTCACCTGGTCACGCTCGCGCACAACAAAGGCGCAGCTGAAGAAGATCACCCAGACCCAGAGAATACCAATCAGTTCAAGCGTCCATCCGGCAGGCGTGAACAAATAGCGCAGTGCGATCTGTAAAAGAAAGATCAGAAAGATTGCCGCCAGCATACCGCCGGCAATCGCTTCGGTCAGTCGGGAGAACCCCCTGATGAAAGTCTTCATGGCTGTTCTCCCTCTCTATTCTACAGATTAGTTGCCCAAAGCGTTGATCTGCTCCAGAACACCCTCCGGCCAAGTTTCTGCAAACTCACTCTCAAGATACATCGACTGCACCTGAGCCCGAAAGGCCGCTACATCAGGCTCATAGATCTCTAGACCTTGCTCCTTGAGGAAGCTCACCAGCTCTGCCTCCAGACCAAGCTGCTTTTGACGTCCCGCTTCTGCTGCGGCGTCAGCTGCTTTTTGAACTGTCGCCTGCTGTTCGGCCGACATGTCGTCCCAGACGCCCTTACCGATAGCGATATAGTTCAGATCAACAAGATGAGACGTGAGAACGATCTGCTTGGTCACCTCATAGAATTTTTTGTCGACCACTGTAGGCAGCGGATTGTCCTGCCCATCAACCGAACCAGTCGACAGGCCCGTATATACTTCAGAGAACGACATTGGCGTTGGTGCGGCGCCCAGAGCTTTGCCCAGGAACTGCCACGCGTCTGTGCCAGGCATGCGCAAGTTCACCCCTGCAAGATCAGCTGGCTTCATTACTGTCAGCTCATCCTTGGGCTGACGCAGGTTCACCTGACGACGACCCAGATACATGACCGACAGAAGCTTCACTCCCAGTTCGTCTTCTGCCTTTGTTTTGAAGGCATCCATAAGCGGGTCATTAAAGACCGCCACCTGATGAGCGGCATCCTGGTGCACGTAGCCGGCGGTAAAGATCGAGAACTCGGGGAAGAACTGAGCCAGCTCCTGCGCCGAAGTGATCGACATTTCAAGGTTGCCGCGGCTGATCGCGTCCAGTTCGGTACCTTGCGCAAAAATCGTGCCGTTATAGCTTGGCTGATAATCGGCAAAGTCCGCAACCATCGGGGCAAAGACTTCGGCCAGAGCAACCGAGCGCTGGTCGGTTTCAGAGCCGGATGTTGCCAAACGTAGTTGAACCTTGTCCGCAGCGAAGGCCGGCACGGCCATGGCGGCTGACAGGCTGAGGGCCGTCAGGGATGCAATGGCGGTGCGGCGTGTAAACTTTGTGATCATGGTGTCCTCCCTTTGATCATCTCGAATGATTTGTGGTTGCGTCATTTATTGCGGATTTTTTCTAAATTGCAATATATTATTAAAAACATCATATATTTTTTAGGTGCTCCTCTTTAACAGGTGGAGTCGTCCCAGCGGACATGTTGCACAATGTCACCGTTGCCCCGGACGCGGCGGCCCGAGTGACGGCTTCAACAACCTCAAGGGATTTCAACCCTTCAAGACCAGAGACAAGAGGGAGCGCCTCACCGCGAATTACGTCTGCAAAGTGAGAGACTTGCACCATCAGAGGGTCCCCGGATTCAGCCAAAAGAGAGGTCGCGCCAATTGGTGTCCACCAATCCTGCGTGTTTTGGTGTTTCCAGACGCGCAAATCTGGAAGAGACATCGCGCCTTCAGAGCCACCCAGCATATAGCAGCTCTGGTTTGTGGCCGGATACGCAGGGTTTTCGCGCGCTGTCAGCTCCCAACTCCACGGGGAAACGATGCTGTCAGAGACGGAAATCGAAGCAATCAAGCCAGATTCGAAAGTCAGGATTGCGGTGGCCAGATCTTCGTTTTCAAACCCGCGTCTGGACGGAGCTGCGACGGCCTGCACGTGCTTTACCTCGCCGCAAAAGTGCCTAAGCAGGTCAATGTCATGCACCAGGTTCACCGAAATGGGGCCTGCGCCCTTGCGGGTGCGCCAGGGGGCGGCCTCAAAATAATAGTCAGGCTTGTAGAACCAGCATGTGGCCTGCACCGAACGTATGTCCCCGATGGCCCCATCCATGATTGCCTGCTTAGCTGCACGCACCATACCATTGTGGCGGCGATGGTGCCCAACAAGCAGCGGAACCGTTGCCGCTTCGGCGGCATCGGTCAGGGAACGGGCCTCATCCGCGGAGACGGCAATGGGCTTTTCGATCAGAACCGGACAACCATGCGCAATGCAGGTCAGACCTTGCTCAACATGCAGCGGCGTCGGCGTCGCCAGGATCACGCCATCCGGGCCACATTTGTCAAACAACTCCTCCAAGGTCGCAAAAACAGGCACGCCCATGGCCCTTGCGGCTGCGCCGTTACTCTTATCCGGTTCAACGATGCCGGCTATTGCGACTCCAGCGGTCTGTTGTAGAGATTGGGCATGCCGCTTGCCAATAAGGCCAAAGCCGACAACTGCGATACGGGTGATGTTCGCCATCAAGTCATTCCTTTTGCAACGCGCCACTGCGTCTGGAACCATCTCTAACAGGGCATTGCTGATAATTTCAAGAACATCTGATATTTTTTCATATAACATAAATTATAATGCATTGCGGACATGCTTCGGTTTGCCTAAATTGAATGACACACTGAAAACTGTCAGACGGAATTTATGGCTCAATCTCGTAACATCGTTGGCGCGACCACCTATCAGCGCATTAAGCATGACATTATTTTTGGGGAACTGGCGCCGGGTGCCAAGCTGAAACTCGAGGCCCTGCGGCAGCGTTACGAAGCCAGCATGTCAACCTTACGTGAAACTCTTAATCGGCTGGCAAGCGAAGGCTTTGTGAATGCTCTTGACCAGCGCGGCTTCTTTGTGACGCCTGTATCCCAAGAAGATTTGCGCGAGATTGCTAATCTGCGGATTCTTCTGGAATGCCACGCATTACGCCTATCTATCGAGAATGGCGACACAGACTGGGAAGGCCGCCTTGTGGCGGCCCATCACAAGCTGCACCTGATGGAATCGAAGATGCTTGAGGGGGATCTCAGCGGCAAAGAAGATTGGAAGCGGTATGACTGGGAGTTCCATCAGGCCCTGATTTCAGCCTGCGGATCAAAGAACCTGCTGTCTCTGCACGCGATTCTGTTCGACAAGTACCTGCGCTATCAAATGTTGGTTTTAACCAACCGCGGTCAAGAAGCGGTCGAAGAGCACATTGAAATGTTTCAGGCTGCACTGCAACGCGATGTGGAACGCGCTAGCGCAACGCTGCAACGACATGTTGAGCGAGGCTTGGAGCACACGCTCACCGTGCTTTAGGCAGGTTGCGACACTCTGTGGCGCCCCACATGCTCGTCCGCGTTCTGACGGCACATCTCTGAAAACCTGAATTCGCACCAGTTTTGGTGCGTTCTATCGGGCACCCAAAATTCGCGATACCTCAAACGATTAGGTCATCGAGGCTAAGGGCCAGATAATCTTACACATCTCGCAACAGTCAAACGACTGGGACGGGCAAAGATCAACAGAATTAAAAAATACTGTGCCGAAATAGCGAGGCATAGCCGGGCAGTTTCATGAACTCGGCGCTCCGCATCGTGTGGCACACACACCCAACTCCTACGCAAATACTTTTGAGAGTTATGGCGGAGACAAAGGCAGCCTTATTACCTCATTAAGTCATTGTTAAAATACAACTAATTCAATAAATGTGAAACAAATACAACGTTTTATACCACGTCAAGGCCGTTGTTCGAGTGTTTACGCTTCACTTTCAAGCTCCTAACTTTCCCCATACGAGTCGTGCATACATCGCCCAAAAGATAGAAGCTTGTGAAAGTAGTACACGACTGATGTATCTCCGCTTACTTGTTGCGTCCAACCACAACCTGCAAAGATGGGCGGGAAGCAGATGTTTGCCGCGAATTACACCAATGTCGGCTTCTACAGTTCCGGCTGGTTGCATATTTGAGTTCAAAAGCTTTTCCAGAAACGATCGTGGTACCGGTGAATGCGAATATGCCATTCGAATGCATCACCTCTGGGAGTACAATAGGCCACGAAGAGCCTTACACAGGCAGTCAAAGACCATACAATAGACGCCATCTTCTTATGCCAACGCTGCGAAAACCCGCTCGACAGTCCAGTAGCTCCCCACCAAGGCGATGGCGAAGCTCACGGGTAACACAATGCGCGATCTGTACCACAGTTCTTTACGCCAAAACCCGACAGCCAGAAAAGCTGCTGCGATGACAACTAACTGGCCAATCTCCACGCCGACATTGAAGCCAATCAACCGCGTCAGCCACTGGCCCTCTGAGGAGCTGATCTCGCCCAAAACCGACGCGAAACCGAATCCATGGAGCAGCCCGAAGAAGAATATGAGCGTGAAGCGGGCTCCGGCAGGTTTGTTGCGCAATATGTTTTCTACAGCGGCATATACAATGGACAAGGCAATCAGGGGTTCAAAGAACACGGTTGGCAGATCAACCCAGCCTAGCCAGCCGAGTGTCAGCGTCACTGAATGCGCCACGGTAAAAGCCGTGATTTGCCAGATCAGATCGCGGATCGTTTGCGCAAACAGGAACAGGCAAAGCACGAACAGGATGTGATCCAGCCCGTATGGGACGATGTGAATAATCCCCTGCCATGTGAAATACAAGAACTCGGCCACTGCAGTGCTCAGTGTTGTCTCTTGTGTCCCCTGAAGGCTCAGTGTCTGGCTGGTTCTTCCAGCCTGTAGCAGCGTCGTACTTGGGACTGTCACCTCCAGCCGCATATCCCCCAGCAAAGGCGACAGTTGTACACTCACTGCGCTGGCTCCTAGGGGAACGTCACCATAACCGACAAAAACCAAACGGTACTCGGTGTTTTCCGGCGGCCTGTCGAGAACAGCCCGGATATCGCGCGGAGATGGAAAGGAAAGTGCTTGCAGGTCTGCCGGATCACCGTCGAACCGGATGAGCGTCTGTTCGGAGATTTCCGCGCGTATTTCTGACAGCGCGCTTTCGATAACGCCGAAGTCCAGCCCACGCACCTGCTCGACAAGAAATCTGTCAGAACCGTTTAAGCCCAGGAGGCGCTCGAACGCTTCGATCAAGTCCGCACTTATGGCGATCCGATAGCTGTCGCCTTCGACGGACAACTGCGCATCGCCTAACTCGAACTTGTGTGCGATAGCGGACTGCGCAAAAAGCACCAGCAAAAGCGCGAGGGCCAGCCGGGTGATAAAGAACCCGGCCGGCCTTATCAAACGAGGGGGGATCATTTCCCGCTTTGCCTATCTACTATCCCCAAACCTGCTCGAAGATGCGCGAGAAGTTGCCTCCCATCACCTTCTTGACGTCCTCATCGGAATATCCGCGCAACCACATTTCATCGATGATGGCCGCATAGATTTTCGCGGCTTCTCCAATACCAGTTGTTGCCAATTTGTTTACAGCCGCACTAAGCCCGCCATCGTCGAATTGTTCCGGATTTGATTTGCCAAACTCATAAATCTTGGACCAGTCAAAGCCGTCGTCGGAACTTAGTCCAACGTTATCGATGCTGGTCAAATCTCTCATGTAGTCAATCCGATCGACAACGTCTTGAGGGCGGGTGAGTTCTGTCTGGGGGCTGATCATGATGAAGGGCAACATACAAAGGCTGACCACACCGCCGGTATCGGCGACCGCTTGAATCCGTTCATCGGAACTTGTCCGTAGGCGGATTTCTCCTTCGGGATAGCCGGAGTAGAGCGCGTGCGCGGAAGAGTGCGTTTCGATAACGGGCAAGTCGGGTCGCATTTTCTTTGCGTATTCTATGGTACTCAGCGCGGTGGGTTCGCTGGCATGGGACGTGTCAACGAGCACGCCATGCCTTTGCATGGCATCGACGACGGTCTTGCCATAGGCCGAGATCGGCCCTGGACTCAGGACAAAATTCCCGTCCCCTGCGCGCTGACGTTCATTGTAGGCCAAGCCCATTGTGCCAAGGCCCATGGATTTGGCCACAGGCATATAGATGTCCGGCTGGTTGTTAAGAATTTCCGCTGACTGCGAATTCCAGAAGAAGCCATACTTTCCTTCTTCATGAGCCCGTCGGATGTCGCCTGCCGCACGCACCACCATAAAGCGATCATCCGCAGCGATTTTACGCAGGTTGTAGCTTGTTTCACGGGCGAAAGTGTCAAAGTCGTTGATGCCTTGCGCAGTCGTGACACCTGTCGCCGTGATGCCAGCTTCGAGGGCTCTGGTGTAATATTCATCCCACATCTCGGGCCGTGTAGCGGTTTGTTCGAAATTCGCGTTCAACGAGTCGATGGCAACAATTTCCTTCAGGAACTGGGCTGCCTTGTCACTGGACTCCCACACCGGACTATATTCGCTGGCCCATGTCATTTTCCCGCAGGTCGCTGACAGGGCGGCTGCTGCGCCAGCCGTTTTAAGAAATGCGCGTCTGTTTTGCATGGTAAAGTTCTCCCAGTTTCGTTCGTTTCGTTTTGTCAGGTTTTCCCTGTGGCAAGCTGCATTCACCTGCGCGACACTCGATCCAGTGTCGCTTTGTGGATCACGTCGGATGCTATTCTGCTGGTGTCGTAAACTCTGGCACCCGCTTCAGCGCCTCGACCATGTCGGCGCTCGTCATCAGTTCGATGAAGGTGTAGTTCTTAAGAACACCTTGGCTGAGGCGGGCCGCATACATTGCTTGCACCATAGTAGGATCGTCCGGCACCCGCACGGTCACGTAGTTCTTGCCGTCGGCCATGCCCCAAAAATAGCTGATCATCTCGCCGCCCATCGCGGCCATCGCGTCACCCATGCCTTTTCCCCGGTCGGTGGGATTTTCGATCATGATCTGCCAAGCTTCCGGAGACGGCTCTCCGATCCCCAGGTAGTATCGGCTACGAACTTCTTCGGCGCGCACGCCGGTCGCGAAAATCACGGCACCTGCAAGTGCTGACAATAATAGTCGTGTCATTGACTTATCCTTTTCGTTGAGAAGCCGGAGAAGAGAGCGCCCTTCCCCGGCCCAAAAATCATTCCAGCGTGTTCTTGTAGATCACACCGTCTTTCATGATCAGATCGAAGTTGTTCTCGTAGTCGGTCATGACCATCGCGTCCTCGACCGGGTTTCCATCGACCAGCAAGATGTCTGCATAGGCGCCCTCGACAATCACACCGAGCGGGCCTTCGGGATATGGATTGAGTTTGCCTGAAAGAGCCAACAACTCACCGGCCTTCGACGTTGCCTGCATGAGAACTTCGTAGGACGACCATTGTTCGAGACGGTACTTGAACTCATCGTTCTGTTTGGTCAGGGCCACGGGGTCGCCAATAATGTCGGTCGAAAAGGCAACCTTCTCAATCCCGAATTCTTTCAGCAACCGCATTTGGTTTCGCGCCCCGCCCTGAACCTCGAGGAACTTGGGCGCTGCCAACGGACCAAGTGCTTTGGTGACTGTTTCGGCATCCAGCCCAAGCAGCGAGAAAAAGGGCACAACCCAGACATCCGCATCCTTTATTGCCTGAGCTGACACCTCGGTCATCAATTGCGCATGATCGATGCTCTGCACTCCTGCCTCGATGGACCGCAGAATGCTTTCGTCATTGTAGACGTGCACCAAAACGTAGGTATCCCAGTCTGCAGCCGCCTTGACGGCCGCTTCCAGCTCTTCCGGTAAGAATTGAACAGTGTGCAATGGGTCTACGCTGGAAGACACACCACCGCCGGCCATGACCTTGATTTGGGATGCGCCCAGACGCAATGCTTCGCGCGTCGCACGCAGAACTTCTGGGACGCCGTCAGCAAGAAACTCTACGTGCTGGTTGAAAAACGAGGGCGAGGCCCCTTCGAAGTTGGGGTGCGGTTCCGTATAGTGCCTATGCTCGCCATGCCCCGACGTCTGCGAGATCACGGGCCCGGACGGATAGATACGGGGGCCCACGGCCTTGCCGCGGTCGATAGCTTTTTGAAGCCCGATAGCTGGTCCCCCCGCGTCACGGACGGAGGTAAAGCCGCGCAACAGCATTTTTTCCGCTTCGATTGTGGATACGGCGCCCCAGTACATCCAATCAAAATTGTCCCTGAGGTCCGCAACCGGCTCCGTGATCGCCATGTGCACATGGGCGTCAATCAGCCCCGGCATCAGGGTGCGACCTCCACCGTCGATGATCTGGGCGTTGGCAATGGCCAAAGGCTCGATTGAAACCTCCGCGATCAGATTGTCCACAACCAGAACATTGGCGTTTTCAATTAGTGCTTCGTTTACTCCGTCAAAAACATTCACGTTGGTGAACAGTGTTTGGACCGCGGCATCCTGCGCTAAGGAAGTTGACGTCGAGAAGGCAAACACGCTCGCGGCGGCAAGCAAGTATTTTGATACATTCATCTTTCCCTCCCTAAAGGTAAGTTATCCAGTGCGCGGGATGCCGAGGTAAGGTTCACCCCGCGCGACACTCAATCGAGTGTATTCTTGTAGATCACGCCGTCTTTCATGATCAGATCGATGTTGTTCACGTAATCGACAAGGATCGCCGCATCCTCGACCGGGTTGCCTTCGACCAGAAGCAGGTCTGCATATGCACCGCTTTCGATCAGGCCAAGTGGCCCGTCCTTGTAAGGATTTCGAGGGCCTGACATCGCCACCAGTTTCGCAGTGTTTGACGTGGCCTGGACCAAGATCTCATGCGACGTAAACCACTGCTTTCTAAGCTCCAGCTCTTCGTTCTGCCGGGCCAACGCCTCGGACGAGCCAAAGACGTCCGTGCCAAAAGTTATCGTCACACCGCTTTCTCTTGCCAGGCGCATGGATCTGTCTAACCCCTCGACGACGGGGCGTGATTTCTCAACTGTTTCGGGCGGCAGCGCGGCCTGACTCTCGGGTGTGGGCGTGAAAGCCACCGCTTGGGGATTGTAGATCACACCCGCGTCCCGCATCGCGATCATGGTATCGAGTTCCGAGATCAACGTCCCATGGTCGATGCTCCGGACACCGGCCTCCACAGCGCGCAGGACAGAGCGATCCGTATAGGCATGAGCCAAGACATAGGTGTTCCAGTTATCGGCCGCATCGACGGCCGCCCGGATTTCATCGGCGGTGAATTGCGCCGTGTCCAAGGGGTCAAAGGCGGAAGCGACCCCGCCCCCTACGCTAATCTTGATTTGCGTCGCCCCCCGCCGCAATGTTTCGCGGGTATAGGCGAGAACCTCGCTCCGGCCGTCCGCCATGAAGCCCCACCCCGTCTCAAAGGCATTGCGGCTACTTCTGTCGCGCGTATGGCTTTCATTGAACGATCGGAAATCCGTATGGCCGGATGTTTGACTGATAAAGTGACCGCTGGGATAAATCCGCGGCCCGGGAAGAACGCCTTCGTCAATTGCTTTGGCGAGGCCGTAGGCCGGTCCCCCCGTATCTCGCAGCGTTGTGAAACCGCGTAGGAGCATTTTCTCCGCCTCGCGGCCCGCAACAGCACTGAGATACCCCCAGTGCCAGTCGTTCACTGCCTGATAGGGGGCGGTTGGCATCATGATGTGATTGTGTCCGTCGATCAGCCCCGGCATCAGCGTTCGGCCACCGCCATCGATGATCCGGGCATTGGCGACAACCAGCGGTTCGGTCGAGACTTCGGCGATCAGATTGTTGACCACCAGCACGTTGGCGTTTTCGATCCGCGCCTCGTTTACACCATCAAAGACATGCACGTTGGTGAAAAGAATTGGAAAGCCTTCTTCCTGTGCTGCAATTGGCATCGCAGTAAGTCCTGAGATGGCAACTGCCAAAGCGACCGCAATCAATCTAAGCGGCTTGGGTGTGTAGAACTGCAAATCCATAAGCTAATTCCTTTGCTTCCTAAATTTGACTCGTAGATGTATATTAGCAGGGGCCGTAGAATTCTTGCGTTGTCATTTCTGGACAATTTCATTTTTCTCAGTCCAGAAAGGATAACTCGTTGAGCAAGCCGCAGACCGACCAGCTGACACTTCCGGTGATGCAGTCAAAGTTCTTGTCCGAGGTGATAGAACGAGCCTGCAAATCGGGGGCGGATCGCAATAGTGTATTGAAAGGGTGTTTGTTGCGCCCCAGCTTATTCGACGGGACAAGCCAACCCATTCCCAGCGCCTGCGTTTATCTGGCCTCGACAAAAGCTGCGGAGCAGTCGGGAAACCCTTATCTTTGTGCTGAGATTGCGCGCGAATATGATTGGAGCACTGGTTTCGTAGCCCCCGCCACCTTGAGCGATATGCCCAGTTTGGGTGATCTTCTGGTCGCTTGGTTGCAATTTGTGGATGCGGTTCAGGTCTCGATGCACTATCAACTGATCGTTGAAGCCGAACGCGCCTATCTTGTCGGCAGGCGTTTTCTCAAAGCGCCTCAACCACCCGGCCAAGCTGACGCTTGGGACGTTGTTTCATGGTCTGAAATGCTGAAGGCGAGATTAGGCGCAGTGTGGGACCAAAACCATGTTGGAATTAGTGTGTTTGATCCTCAAGCAATCCCAAACGACTTGGTGCCTTCATCTAATGTTGAACAAGGCGATGCTTGGGGGCTGAGCATGTCGTTCCCTTCTGCTTGGCTTATGCAACAATCCCCGTTCCCCAGAAACAGCGCGCCGGACAATGCAGCTGCGCTGCAAGAACCACTGGATTTGGTCGCGTTATTTCGCGTTTTTGATTACTTGGGTTGGCCGGGTTTGGACGGGTTGGCTACCTTTGTGGGCGTTCATCCAAAGGCGCTACAGAGATACCTTGCCAAACAAGGCACGAACGGCGCGGAACTGATTGATCGCGCAAAGATGCATCTCGCAGAACTTTGGCTCCGGGAAGATACTCGCTCCATCACGGAAATCGGACGCGCCCTGGGTTACAAGAATGCCAGCGCATTCACCCGTGCTTGCCATCGTTGGTTTAAATCTTCTCCAGTAAGATTGAGGTGGCGGTACACTTGCGACTAGGGTGAGTACTTCCGAACGCTTCTAAGTGACCAAATTAGAGCTCAAAGAGGCCATTCCTAACATTGTAAACCAAAGTCAGGTATGGGCCGAATCTTCCTCTGTTTCAGGCACTCACCTTACTCGATAAACTTATCCAGATCCCGCCGTGCACGGATCAGATCATTGACCGCATTGCGGGTTTCTGCGGCTTCCCGAGAACGTCCTCCATGTTTCCAGGAAGGATGGGATGAACCCGACATGTGGCCGCCACGGGCGCCATGCATCCTGCAGACACGCCAGCCTCGAACTGCAGGCGCCCTGCAACGCCGCCCTGTGGACTTGGCTTTTGCAACGCATCTCCGTCTTTGTATGGAGCGCATAGCGCCACCAAGGAAGGACTCTCCGGTCTCGTTCGCCCTCCCACCCATGAAATCCGCCAGAGACTCTGTGGAGGCCGCACAAGCGGTCCTAAGGGCAGTTTCTGAGGCTGAAGTGACGCCGCTTGAAGGCGCTGCCGTTATGAATCTCGTAGAGTGTTATGCGCTGACTGGCATGACCAGCGAGCACAAGATGCTGTTTCTCTATGGCACCGGTCGCAACGGAAAGTCAGTGTTCCTCAACACGCTCTTCGATCTCTTTGGAGATTATGCCCGTCGCGCCCCGGCGTCGATTTTCCTTAACTCTAGGTTTGAGCAGCACTCCACTGGTATCGCGGGACTACAAGGCGCGCGTCTCGTCGTCGGCTCTGAGCTGCCAAAGGGCAAAAGCTGGGATGAAGCAACGATCAAGGATCTGACCGGTGGCGATAAACTGACTGCACGCCTGATGAAGCAGGATTATCTCGACTTCGATCCGCAGCTGACGCTCTTCATCGCCGGAAACAACATGCCGTCTTTTGCTGGCATCGACGAAGCAATTCGAGCACGTGTCGTGCTGGTGCCGTTCACTGTGACGATCCCACCCGAGAAACGCGACAAGACGCTGCCGGATAAACTGCGCTCTGAAGCGCCAGCCATTCTGCGGTGGGCGATCGACGGAGCGCTACAATGGCACCAGCGCGGGCTCGATGTGCCGGATAGTATCACCGCAGCGTCCAACGCATATTTCCACGACGAGGATATTCTCGGCCAGTTCCTCGAAGACGAGACCGACGTCGACACCGGCAGCTTCGTCACGAACAGCGCGTTGCATCAGCGCTTCGGGCAATGATGTGAGCAGCAAGGCCTGCAGCCCTGGACACAGCGCACGCTGCAAAAGGAGATGAAGAGCCGTCAATTTGTGAGCACGCGGCGCAACACGGGTCGCGGGTTGCTGCACCTCAAATTGAAATTCGGGTGACGACAGTGACGGAAGTGACGCTTTTCCCTTTATGCGACGTACGCGCGAGACTTCGAAAGAATCTCAGATACGTCCCACATATGCAGAAGCGTCACTTCCGTCACTTTTCCCAAACCAAGGAGAAATGACGATGAGCAAAATTGCGAAAGACAAGCCTCCGAAACATGACCTGTTCACCTTCAGCCAAGACGAAGACGGTGTGTTGCAAGTCAAGCAGCACGGCGAGGATGCCCTAAACAAGATCTTCGGCAGCGAAAGCCCCGCGGTGAATGAAAGCCTCTTCCTTCAAGGCTACATGACGCTCAAACCTTGCGAAGTCGAGGACGGCACCAAAGACATGCGAGGCTTCTTGCCCGCGATCGTCAGAGAGATTGCGCCGCGCGACGGCGTCGAGCGCATGCTGGCGGTGCAGATGGCGACAACCCACGTCGCGCTGATCCGGCAAGGTGGCCGCATGGCGAATGCCGAGCAACTCCCGCAGTTCGAGGCGCACGAACGGGCATACAACAAGCTTGCTCGAACCTACACGTCTCAGGTCGAGGCGCTCCGCAAATACCGAAATGGCGGAAAGCAGACAGTTACCGTGCAGCACGTCAACGTCGAAGATGGCGGGCAAGCCATTGTCGGAAACGTCGACACCCGGGGGAGGGTCGCACATGAAAAGTGACGACAGCCCCATGAGCAAGGCGCATGCAGCGCCAAGATGCACAGCGAAGTCAAAACGAACTGGAGAGCGGTGCAAAGGCCCGGCCGTGAAAGGTTGGACGGTTTGCAGGTTCCACGGTGCCCGCGGCGGTCATGGCCCCGGTAAAGCCAACCCGGCTTACAGGCACGGCATGCGGACGCGGGAATGGCAAGAAATGCGCAAGGCGATCAACGATCTGGTGCGGATGGAGAAGGAGATCGAGGATTTGATCTCCGATTGATTGCGATCTCTCAATGGCGGCTTAGCGTTCCAAACCAGTCATCTGACAAAATGACTCAGGTGACTGCTTCGAGCCCAAAGCTGACTTTTATGGTTGAGACCGAAGTTTACAAATAGTCACTCTCCCAGTCGGATTCGGCGAACTAAACCAAATCTGCTATCCTTGGTTAGAAATTAGGGGAGAAACAAAATGGCGAACGCATTTTCATATGCTTGTAGAGATTGCGATGGCATGGAGGCGTGTCCCGCAAGTGTTGTCGCCCAAACTAAGAACGAAGTTTGGAAACTCATGGAACTTCATGCGCAAGTTGCGCATGACGAAAACCCCGCAGAATGGGATGGTGAAACAAGGGAGTATCTGGCGACATTGATCAGACCCGTGAATGTTTGAAAACTTGTTCTGACCTAGCCGACAGGAGTTCGACATGACACGCACGTTTGCTCAGATGGAAGAAGAGGAGATTTCGGCCGGAGAAGGCATGTCCGCGGAGGCTGCACTCACAATTTTGAAGAGTGACAAAAATGCACTCTTGATCGACGTGAGGGATACCGCGGAAATGGACTCCACCGGCCTCTATCCAAATTCCATTGCTGCACCTGGCCGCGCAATTGCTTGGATGGCAGACCTGGAGAGCGAGTATCGGAGCCCAAAATTGCAGGATCGAACCAAGACCATCTTTACAACTTGCGGAGGGGCTCCAAGCTATCGAGGCGCCGCTGCAGCGAACGTTTTAGCTGCAATGGGATTTAAAAACGCCCGTTTTGTCGATGGTGCAATGGCCGCGCTGATCAAAGCCAGGTCGCCTACACAACAGCCTTGAGTGCCCGCTTTCGCACACTGCGGTCATCAGTAACTCTTGCAGCGAACACCAGTTCTAAGCCCAAATCGGACAGCGTTGTTGCTTACCGAAGCCTTCCGTGCGCATTCTGCTCTACCCACCTCGTGGCCTGAGGAGAACTTCAACCGCTGGAGAGGATACACAATGCCGCAACAAGAGGCCGTGCTGGCAACGCTTGAAGAATACGCAGCAGCTTACTGTGCCAAAGACCTAGATCGGCTTATGGCAATATTCGTGGACGGCCAAGGTATCTCGCTTATTGGAACTGGAGCCGATGAGTTATGCTCTGGGAGAGAGGCTGTCGCTGCTGTCTTCGAAAGAAATTTCAGAGACGCTACAGCCACGCGCTTCGAATGGGACTGGAAGGACGTTGCCATATACAGAGGTGCTGCCACGGTTGCAGTCACCTTGAACATTCACTTGGAAATTGAGGGGGAACCACTTGTAGTCCCTGTCCGTTGGACCGTTTCTCTTGTTGAGGTTTCTAACGAATGGAAATGGGTCCACCGTCATGCCTCGTCGGCGGCAAGCTCACAAGATGAAGGCACAGCATATCCAGCGGGGAGTTGAACTAACCTGCTCTATGTCGGCATTGTCCGGAGGCTGTGTGGAAACTCGGCTGATTGCGATGCCCGTCTGTCTTTACCTGCGTTTTTGCCCGTTTTGGCGTGAGATCGGCATTTCAGCCGACAGA